>NZ_CP189760.1:2648768-3973152 GCF_050215315.1 Halomonas sp. H2 | reverse complement strand
TCATCTCACCATCGGTTGAAAACGGCCGACCATTGTAGCGCCCAAAGCCTCGGTTATCCACACGGTTTTAGGTCTCAATATTGCCCTGTGGACAACTTGCGGTAAGCCCACAGGACAACCCTGTGGAAGGAAGTGGACAATTTTAAAAAGAGCGGCTTACAAACCGGTTAACCACATCTAGCCAACAGCTTATAGCCTGCTTATACGGCACTTACACACAGATTTTTTATTGCTATAGGATATTGATAAATAATGATTTAAACAGCTTATCCACAAATAATATCCCCACTATTAATAACAACAGGTTTAGAACTACTTATTAGTAATAATAATGACTGCATTGATAGCTACTCTCACTGTATCGAACAATCTGCCGGCGGAGTGATAAGGCTTTTTATGCAAGTAAAAATTGCACCCAGCGAAGGAAGCCTCTACAATTTCCGGTCTTGAATTGAATCTCCCCGGCTAGTTCCTCACTCGACCGGGCTTTTTGGAATTCACTTTCCGTCCTAAACCACGTGGGAATAACGAGTTATGAAACGCACTTTTCAACCTAGCGTTCTCAAGCGCAAGCGCGCGCATGGCTTCCGTGCTCGTATGGCAACCAAAAACGGTCGCGCCATCCTCGCACGTCGCCGTGCCAAGGGCCGCAAGCGTCTGAGCGCCTGATCTCGGATTGCGTGTGCCGCAGCAAGGCTTTCCCCGGCAATTACGGTTACTAAATGCTGGGGATTTTAGTCACGTGTTTGAGCAAGCTGACCTGAAAGTGCACGGCAAAGGTATGATGGCGTTAGTTCGCTTGAGTACCCGGGGGTATCCCCGCCTTGGACTAGTGGTTAGCAAAAAAAATGTCAAGCGCGCCGTAGATCGCAACCGTTTCAAGCGTCTCGTTCGAGAGTCCGTTCGCCTTCGCCAGGATCACTTACCCTCTGTGGATATAGTGGTACTTGCTCGGCGTGGCGTTCAGGATATTGATAACGATACCTTGCATCGCCAGTTACATGGCATGTGGAAGCGACTTCAGCGTGACGCACCGGCGGTGATCGCAGCACCAACGCCAGAGCGTGACACGTGACCTTTGGTGCACACTTCGCCGCTCGACCTCGGCCTGCCGTCTGGCAGGCTTTCGTGTGTCAAGGGTCGAGTAAATGATACTGCGCCATTAGTATGTTCACCACCCAGCGGGCAGAACCCTCATGGACGTAAAACGACTTTTATTACTGATTCCACTAGCCGTACTTGCGTACTTGTTAGTTGTCCAGTGGAATCAGGATTACGGGCAACCGAATTACGATTCAGTGCCTGAAACGACGCAACGCAGCAACTCGGTCACACCCAGCGACATTGAAGATGGCGAAGGGGGCTTAGCCGTTCCAAGCGCCTCTTCACCGCAAAGTTCGGTGGGTGAAGGTATACCCGACGATACCGAAAGTGAAACGTCTAGCCGCGATTTCATTGCCGTGACCACCGATGTACTTGATGTGCGTATCGATCCACACGGTGGCGATATTGTTTATGCCGCGTTACCGCAGCATAAACTCTCCCTCGACTCCGACCGTAACTATGTTCTGTTATCGGATAACAGTAACCGTAGCTACGTGGCTCGCTCGGGTCTCCAGCTTGATGGACAGGCAAGCCGTATCACCTTCACGCCGGAAAACTCAGAGTATCGCCTGAGCGATAACGATGATGAGCTAAGCGTTAACCTAACTGGCGACGTTAATGGCGTTGAGGTTATTAAGCGGCTTACCTTTGAGCGCGGCAGCTATGCGGTCAACGTCAACTACTACCTCGCCAATAACACCGACGCACCGGTGAGTGCGCGCTTTATTGGTCAGTTAGCACGTGACAATAGCCCCGACCCATCAAGCGGTGTTTCGATGGGCATGAACTCCTATTTGGGGGCTGCCTACTCAACGCCGGATGCGCGCTACGAGAAAGTCGACTTTGACGATATTCAAAGCCATAGCTTTGAAAACCGCGAAGCGCAGGGCGGCTGGATTGCCATCATTCAGCACTACTTTGTATCGGCATGGGCACCTCAGCAGGATCAGCAGAACCTCTACTACGTCACGACCGATTCCAGTGACCGTAACGTAGTCGCCTTTGCTGGTCCCACCAGCAATGTTGCTGCGGATAGCGAAGCCACCTTAGGCGCCACCCTTTATATGGGGCCAAAGGTTCAGGATCACCTGGAGCAAGTCGCTCCCAACCTGCGCTTAACCGTCGATTACGGCTGGTTATGGTTTATTGCTAACCCACTATTCTGGCTGCTTGACCATATCCACGATATCGTCGGCAACTGGGGTTGGTCGATTGTTCTATTAACCGTACTGGTCAAAGCGGTGCTGTTCCCACTTTCCGCCAAAGCTTACAAATCCATGGGCCGGATGCGTAAACTCGGCCCGGAAATGCAGCGCCTGAAAGAGATGTACGGCGACGATCGGCAAAAAATGTCGCAAGAGATGATGAAGTTCTACCAGAAGGAGAAGATCAATCCGCTGGGGGGCTGTCTACCTATTGTGATCCAGATGCCCGTCTTCATTGCGCTCTACTGGATGTTGCTAGAGTCGGTTGAACTGCGCCACGCACCGTTTATGTTCTGGATTCAGGATCTATCGGTGAAGGATCCGCTCTTCATTCTGCCGATTCTGATGGGCATTTCGATGTTCGTTCAGCAGATGCTAAACCCGACGCCTCCCGATCCTATGCAGGCGAAGATTATGAAGATGTTACCTATCATCTTTACCTTCTTCTTCCTGTGGTTCCCGGCGGGTTTGGTTATCTACTGGGTGGTCAACAACATCATTTCAGTGGCGCAGCAGTATTACATTACGCGCAAAATTGAAAATGACCCAAGTATCGGCAAAGGCATGAGGACTAAGTAGTCTACCTTTTGACTGACGCTTTCAGACCCCCGCCTTGTGCGGGGGTCTGGCGTTTTAAGGCCGACAAATTCACACTATGACGACAGATCCATTGTTACTTCAGCCCATTTGAAAAGAGATACACCATGGCCGAACGCCTCTATACGCCTGACACCATTGCGGCATTGGCAACGCCACCGGGACGTGGGGGCGTGGGTATTATCCGCGTTTCTGGCCCCGCCTGCCGTAAGATCGCTGAGGCCATGATCGGGCACTGCCCTGCGCCGCGTAATGCCCATTATGGCCCCTTCCTGGGAACTAAGGGCAGCATTGATGAAGGTATCGCGCTGTTCTTCAACGGCCCTCACTCATTCACCGGTGAAGACGTACTAGAACTGCAGGGCCATGGCGGCCCAATTATCATGGACATGCTGCTGGAGCGCTGTGTGGCTTTGGGTGCTCGCTTAGCGCGGCCGGGTGAGTTTTCCGAGCGGGCATTTTTAAACGATAAACTCGACCTGGCCCAGGCCGAAGCGATTGCCGATCTCATCGATGCCACCTCTCGCTCGGCAGCAGAAAACGCCGTGCGCTCGCTACAGGGCGAGTTCTCGAAGCGCGTCTCTGCATTGGTCACACGGCTCATAGAGCTACGCGTCTACGTGGAAGCGGCAATCGACTTCCCCGAAGAGGAAATCGATTTTCTTGCCGACGGCCATGTGGCGCAGCACTTAAACAGCGTACAGCAGGCGCTGAGCGGCGTACGCCAGGCGGCAGGTCAAGGCGCGCTGCTGCGCGAAGGAATGAGCGTGGTGATCGCAGGGCGGCCCAATGCGGGTAAATCTAGCCTGCTGAATGCCCTCACCGAGCAAGATACCGCCATTGTGACGGATATTGCGGGCACGACCCGGGACGTACTCCGCGAGCATATCCATATCGACGGTATGCCGCTGCATATCATCGACACCGCCGGACTACGCGATACGCCCGATGCGGTTGAAAAAATTGGCGTTGCCCGCGCCTGGGCTGAAATAGAAAAAGCTGACCGGGTGCTGCTGCTCGTGGATGCCAGCACCACTGCCACCACCGACCCCATGGTCATCTGGCCAGAATTTGTGGCTCGCCTCCCCGACCCACAGCGCTTAACGCTCGTCCGTAATAAAATAGATACCAGTGCAGAACCTGCCGGACTCGATTTATCCACTGCCCCGCCGACACTTCGTTTATCCGCCAAAACGGGAGAGGGTGTGGATAACTTAAAGGCGCACCTAAAGGATGTGATGGGATTTGCCGCCACTACTGAAGGCCGCTTTTCTGCCCGTCGGCGTCATCTGGATGCGCTTGATCGCGCTATGGCAGCACTTAATACCGGTCGTGCCCAGCTTGATGGCTACGGCGCAGGGGAGCTGCTAGCGGAAGACCTGCGCGACGCCCAACAGGCCTTGGGCGAGATCACCGGCGAATTCAGCGCCGATGATTTGCTGGGTGAGATTTTTGGCAGTTTCTGTATCGGGAAGTAACCAATAGCGACTACCTTCACAGCTACTCTTCTACCCACCACTCCGCCTGATAGTAGCTCTCTGCGCCAAGCAGCGGTGTGATTTCTTCCATCGCTGCGGCCAGGCGTTGATCCAACCCCCAAGGCGGATTAATCACCAGCATACCGCTACCATACATCCCATGAGCCTGCTCTCCAGGGGTACGCAGTAGCAGCTCGCTACGCCATATTTTGCGTACGCCGCTGTCTTTCAAAGCCGCTAATAGAGTGTGGTGGTGTCCGGCGGGCAGCAGCGGGTACCAAATCAAGACCACTCCGTGGCGCGCTTTTTCCAGCGTATACGCCACTGTCTCAGCAACCTCCTGGTACTCCACTTTGCGTTCATAGCTAGGATCAATGAGTACGCATAGACGTGGCGTCGTGACGGGTAACAGCGCGTTAAGCCCCGCCAGCCCATCTCCAAACACCCGCTGCGCCTGAGAGGATAATCCCTGGGCGTTAAGCTGTTCATGCTCACCAGGATGCAGCTCAAACAACCGTAGCTGGTCCTGTTCACGTAATGAGTGACTCAGCCACCAAGGAGAACCGGGGTAGTGAGTCAACGTTTCTGGCATAGGCTGAGCGTCTTTCACCGCGCTTTGCCAGGCGCGTAGCAACGAGTCATTAAATCCGCTGCGGGCCTGCCAGACAGGCCAAATCCCCTCGCGATACTCTTGCAAGCGCTGAGTCTCTTGGGCATTAAGGGGGTAGAGACCTCGGCCCGCATGAGTATCAACATATGTAATGGCAGTTTTTTTACGTAAAAAATAATCAATCACTGCGTAAAGGATCAGATGTTTATGTACATCGGCAAAATTACCGGCATGGTAAGCATGTTGGTAAGACAGCATAGCGACTCATCAGCAGGTGAATGAAAAAAGCCCGCTATGTGAGCATAGCGGGCTTTAGGCGGCAATAGCCAGATTAAAGCAATTGCGGATTAACCTTGGCTTTGAGCATTTCCTGTTGCGGTGAGGGTAATTTCTACCCGGCGGTTCTGAGCACGCCCCTGCTCATTATCATTGCTGGCAACAGGCTGAGTGGCTCCATATCCGGAGGTATTAAGACGTGAGGATGAGACACCGTTTTGAGATAAGTAACCACCCACGGCTTGAGCACGACGCTCAGATAGTTGCTGGTTGTAACTGGCTTCACCGGTGCTATCGGTATGGCCGGCAATGTTAACGCGAGTGTCCTGGTACTCGGTGAGTACGTTCGCTACTTCATTAAGGGAGTTACGCGCTTCACTGGTCAGGTCTGCTGAGTCAAAGCCAAAGGTAACACCGCTCGGCATATTGAGCACAATATCGTCGCCACGGCGATCAATCTCAATGCGAGACCCTTGCAGATTGTCACGCAGTTGTTGTTCCTGACGATCCATATAAACGCCCACACCGGCACCGGCAGCAGCGCCAACGGCCGCACCAATCAAGGCACGATCGCGGCGGCTGGTACTACCATCGCCTGATAACGCTCCGGCAGCAGCACCGACCGCGGCACCAATACCAGAGCCCATCGCGGTGCTTGAGCGCTGCGTTTGGCCACCGTAAGGATCCGAGCTAGCACAACCTGCTAATAAAATGGCGGCTGCCAACGGTGTCAGTAGTCGAGAAATACGCATCACTCACTCCTTGTTTGTCTTCGGGATATCTTTTTATTCATCGCTGGTCACTTTTCACTGAGCTTTCGCCACAGATAGATGCCAGCAACTCATTCAAGAATAATAGACCTTGAGGCGATGCACGCAGTTTTTCAGGCATTTGCATCAAAAGTCCTTTTTTCTCGGCGGATTGTAAACGCGCTAGTAACATAGCATCGGACTGACCTGTATGGGTACGCCATGTATTCAGCGTAACTCCTTCGGTGAGTCGCAGTGCGTTCATGGCAAACTCCAGTGGTAACTCGTCGACACTTATAAGCTGTTTGCCCGCGACGAAGCCGCGCAGGTCATTCATACGTTTTAAATAAGCATCCGGCTGGCGTGTCTTCCAGCGCCGTTCAATACACCATTCACCGTTTTGATCAATGTAGCTAAGCTTGCCATGGGCTCCAGCGCCAATCCCGAGATAGTCGCCAAACTGCCAATAGTTAAGGTTATGCCGACTCTGATGGCCAGCGCGAGCGTAGGCCGAAATCTCGTAACGCTTAAACCCTACCTGCTCCAAAAGCTGGTGCCCGCTATCCTGTATATCCCAGAGCGACTCCTCCTCAGGCAATATCGGCGGGTGGGAGTGAAAGGCGGTATTCGGTTCTAGCGTAAGCTGGTACCAAGAGAGGTGCTCGGGCGCCAATGCGAGCGCTTGCTCAATATCATCCATCGCCAGTTGAGGCGTCTGCTCGGGCAAGCCATGCATAAGATCAACGTTAATATTGGTAAAGCCCGCCTGGCGCGCCTGCGTTACAGCGGTGACCGCTTCTTGCCCGCTATGAATACGCCCAAGTGCGTGTAACTGAGCAGGCTGAAAGCTTTGAATACCGAGCGAGAGACGATTAATACCGGCCTCTCGATAGCCAATGAAACGCTGCTGCTCGGTGGTGCCAGGATTAGCCTCTAAGGTAATTTCGATAGGGTTGGCAAAAGGCAAACGCGCTTCAATTTCAGTGAGTAACCGCGCGTAAAATGCTGGCGAAAGCAGGCTGGGCGTCCCACCCCCGATAAAGATGGTTTGAATCTCGCGCCCTGCGGCTAATGCCAAATCGCCGTCTAAATCTTGTAACAATGCATCAAGGTAGGCCGCTTCGGGTAAATCCCGAGGCGTAAAGCCATGAGTGCCCGGTTCGTGAGAATTGAAATCACAGTAGGGGCATTTACGAACACACCATGGTGTATGGATATAAAGAGAAAGCGGCGGCAGCGTATCAACCATGTGCCACCTTCAATAGCTCTACCAACCCTCGCAGTGCCCGCCCTCGATGGCTGAGGCGATTTTTACTTTCACTGGGCAGCTCGGCAACGCTCATACCCTGTTCTGGCAGCCAAAACAGTGGGTCATAACCAAACCCTTCATCGCCCCGCGGATGAGCCAGTATTTCGCCCTCCCAACTGCGCTGCACAATAATCGGCACCGGATCTTCAGGGTGACGTAAATATACCAACACGCACCAATAACGCCCGCTTCGTTGGCCTTCCGCGCAGTCACTCAGCGCTTCTAACAACGTTTGGTTATTTTTCTCATCACTTTTAGGTTCGCCACCGTAACGCGCCGAGTAAATACCTGGCGCGCCATGCAGAGCGTCCACTTCCAGTCCTGAGTCATCTGCCAAGGCAGGTAAACCACTAAATAGGCTCGCTTCACGGGCTTTCAACAGCGCATTCTCTACGAACGTCAGGCCGGTCTCTTCAACCTCAGTGACGCCAAAATCCGCTTGAGGGCGAACATCAAAGCCCAAAGGCGAGAGTAATTGATTGAATTCTCTTAATTTTCCCGTGTTTCCACTGGCAAGAACAAGAGTATTAACAGCGGTCATGACA
The DNA here is from genome assembly GCF_050215315.1 of Halomonas sp. H2. Classification (GTDB taxonomy): domain Bacteria; phylum Pseudomonadota; class Gammaproteobacteria; order Pseudomonadales; family Halomonadaceae; genus Vreelandella. The sequence continues at coordinate 3,965,279 of NZ_CP189760.1, read as the reverse complement.
CGCCCTCCAAGCTTTAGAGCATCAGTTTACGCGCTCAATGAACGTATCAAAAGCAGCCATTACGTTACTAAATGTATCTTTCTAATATTTCTTAAAAAAATATAATTTTAAAATAAATACTTGTTTTTTATACATTTCATTTATTTATATAAAATTATTCGGCACATGCCTTAATTTTTTTACCATATTTTTAATAACATAACTTTACGAAAGTTATCTTATAGTCAACACTGCAAGAGTTACCTACTCACTCTTTCTCACCATGAGGACTACCCAATGTCGCCGGAAAAGTCTATCGGTTCGGTGTATATCGTTACTGAAAAAAGTCCTCAGGCTCAGCTATTCGCTGAATACCTGAACAAGTATACCGGGTGCCAAATTAGCCTCCATTCACCCAGTTCGGCACTGCCTATTTCTGCCTCAGGCAACGTGTTGATACTGATAGATAGCGACCATATTGGCGTTGATGCTTTGCCGGAATGGCAAGATAAGCTGCCTGAGGCATTAACTAAAACGCCCCTAGCCGCTTTCAATATCCACGATATGGATCATGCGCTGGAGGCACTGTCATGCGCTCAGCGGTAGTTGTCAAGAAATCTGTCGCCTCTGAGATCATTCAGGCCACCTGTTTTTCCGGTTCAGCGACGGTGACCTGGAGCTCCCGCTCCGGGTTAAGAGATACGGTGCCAATCGGCGTCCAATTGCGGGTCTTGCCGCTCCAACGAGCGGGGTTGGCCGCACGCGCTGCCTGATTGATGGCATGCCGCTTTGCCAGCACGCTAGTATCCTCGCCAGCATGTCGCTGTGCCGGTGTCACCAGGCGGATCCCGCTGTGGCGATGCTCGTGGTTGTACCACTGCACGAAGCTGGCCACCCACTCACGGGCGTCGTCGACCGTGGCGAACCCATCAACTGGGTAGCAAGGCCGGTATTTACAGGTGCGAAACAGCGCCTCCGAGTAGGGGTTATCATTGGAGACCCGCGGCCGGCTGAACGATGGCGTGATGCCAAGGTCATGCAGCTTCTCCAGCAGCGTCGCACCCTTGAAGGGGCTGCCGTTGTCCGCATGCAACACCAGCGGCTGATCGATGATCTGCTCGGCCAGCACCGCCCGCTCCAGCACGGTACGGGAGTTGTGGGCCGACTCGGCCAGGAACACTTCCCAGCCGGTGATCTTGCGGCTATAGATGTCGAGCAGCATCACCAGGTAGTAGTACTGCCCCTTGATCGGACCGCCCATCCATGTGCAATCCCACGACCACACCTGGTTCGGCGCGGTGGCCTGGTAGGTCGTGGGCTTGGCGCGGCGCTGAGGTACTTTGGCGCGGCCACGATGCACCACTTCTCGGTGCTTGTGCAGGACGCGGTAGAACGACGAGGGGGATGCCACGTAGCGCTGCTCTTCGTCGAACAGGCGCACCACGATCTGCTCTGGCGGCAGGCTCGCGTACTCGGGGCGGTGGCACACGTCGAGAATCTCCTGCTCTTCGGCCGGTGTCAGCGCGTTAGCCGGCACCGGCCGGTCGACCAAAGGGCGCTGGTCCTCGCGTAGCTCGCCGTCGCGCGTCCAGCGCTGGTATGTTCTGGCGGTGATGCCGAGTTCGCGGCAGGCGGCGTCCAGGCGGGCCCCCTGGGCCCGGGCGTCTTCGATCAGCGCGATGGCGCGTTGGCGATCTGGGGTGCTGATCATGCGTCCTCGTCCCCCCAGATCGCCCTCGCCTTTTTTCTGAGGGCCAGTAACGCCGCGGTTTCTGCCAGGGCCTCGTTCTTGCGGGCGAGCTCCTTCTCCAGCGCCTTGATGCGCTTGCGTTGCTGCTTGGCCTCGTCGGCCTCACGTTGGCGTTCTGACTGGGAGAGGCTGGCGGCTTGCTCGCAGTCGTGGCGCCACCGCTCCAGCTGCTCGGGATAGATGCCCCGGCGGCGGCAGTATTCCGCAGCCTCCTGGACGTTCATCGAGGCGGTCTCAAGCACGGCGTTGAACTTGTCCTTGGACGACCAGCCATCGGCGCCCTTGCCCAGAGCATCCGGCAGGCACCGCCCCTCAGCGCGGGCTTCCTTGCGCCACTTGTAGACGGTGCCCAGCGAGATCCCTTCCTGCTCCGCGATCACCTTCGGGGAGAGGTTGTGGGGAGGCAGCAGCTTGGTCACTACGGCTTGCCGGCGCTCCTCAGAGTAACGAGGCATGAGTGTCTCCTTTCGCCCCCTGATCGGTTTATAAGAACAGGGTATCAGAGGGTGCGACACTCATCCTGACACTGGGGGTCAGTTAAAAGGGGTTTTTTATCGTAACGAAAGCCTTGAGATCATTTGTAAAGGCATCCACGCGTTACTGGAAGGGGAGCTATGGATGTCGCGGGATTTAATGGCCCGTTTGATTCTGTTTTATCGCAAATATCAAAGTAATGCTTTCCGTCCAGCCTGTGGGTTAACCAATCGAGAAATGGAAATCATTTCACTGCTTAGCGTTGGATCCTCTAATCAGCAAATAGCTGAAAAGCTATTTGTTAGTGAGCACACCGTTAAATCCCACCTGTACAACATTTTTCGCAAGATCAATGTGCATAACCGTATTCAAGCGCTCAATTGGATCCATCAAAACCTGGGCCCGATTTTGCCCAATATTGAAACGGCGCGCAGCCTGCAGCGCCACCGCTAGTATTTACACTTAAGGTTAATTAGCCATGTCTCTATTACATCGTTTATCCATGGGTATGCTCACGCTCGTGGTGTGGATAACGGCGCCAATGGCGTTGGCCAACGAGCCAGCCACTGCCGCCGATGCATTGCCAGCCAATGAGCAAGCGGCCATTGACTCTATCAATCAGCTTTCAAGCCCTGATGGCCCCGAGGTGCAGGGCAGCACTAACGGCGGTAGTGAGCTTACCGGTGTCATGGTGGATCGCACGATCACCATGGCCGGAAAAACCTTCTACCGCGCCTTTAGCCAGCGGGCCATGGATAACTTAATTATCGGAAACGCCACCATCATTATCAACGAGCGACCAGATGCACGCTGGGGTAGCCAAATTTGGGTGATGGAAGGCAACCAAATGTATTTCCGTACACAGCTCTCCCCAAGAATTAGCGAAGCCGACCGCGCCGCAGGGGAAGCCGTACAAACCGTCGAAGAAGCGTTGCTGCGCCACCAGTTAGCCTCAGCGCTTACCTCAGACAAAGACCTGGGAAAAGAGGAGCTACGATAATGAAAAACACACTCAAAACATCAATGGGTAGCACTATGGCCACGGCCATCCTAGTAAGCACGCTGACCCTTCAAGCTAACGCTGGTGAGCTAATCTACACACCGCTTAATCCGTCGTTTGGTGGCGATCCTTTTATGGGTAGTTATCTGCTGGGTAAAGCCCAATCGCAAGATACCAACACCGACCCCAATGCCAGGGGGATTGAATCCATTTCTTCGACCGAACGACTGATTCAAAGTCTTGAGAGCCGACTAATATCACAGCTAATCAGTGACGTTGGCGCTGGTCAAGTCGATGAAGGTGCGTTTGATAGCGGTGAATTCAGCGTAGTGGTACGCGATGAAGGCGGACAACTAATTGTAAGAGTCGTCGATAAAGTTACCGGCGATATTACCAACATCAGCGTGGGTGGCTTGTTCAACCCCTGATTAATTTCCTGCTGCAAAAACTAATAAAATTTAACAAGGCTGAGTGCCAGCCTTAAAAAAACTACGTGTTATTCACGGGGATCATCATGAAAACTCTCGCTGCACTACTCATGGTTAGTCTACTTAGCGGCTGTGCTGGGATGGTCGCGACATCTGAGAACTTGGAAGGGGCAGAAGCAACTCTCACGCCTCGCGGCGCCACCTATCAGGACTTAGTCTCGCTACCGTCACCGTCAGGACGTATTTTTGTCTCCGTTTATGATTTTCGCGATCAAACCGGCCAATATCGTCCCGCACCCGCCAGCACATTCTCTACTGCGGTAACGCAAGGTGCCGCGGCAATGCTTACCGGTGCGCTGGCTGACTCTGGCTGGTTTATACCGCTTGAACGCGTGGGGTTACAAAACCTGCTTACTGAAAGACGTATTATTCGCGCTGAGTTCGAGCGATTTGGCCAGGCTGATACTCTGCCTTCACTTAGAGCTGCCTCAGTCATGCTAGAAGGCGGTATTATCGCCTATGAATCTAACGTGCGAACCGGTGGGGCTGGCGCTGAGTACTTTGGCATTGGAGCGTCGGGGCAGTATCAGGTTGACCAAGTGACAGTAAATTTACGCGCTGTTGAAATATCGTCCGGGGAAGTACTGGCGAACGTTACTACGACCAAAACGATTTACTCTAAAGAGATGCGAGCGGGCGTTTATCGCTTTATCGATTTTCGTCGGTTGCTAGAGGCCGAGGTAGGCCTTACTACTAACGAACCTGTGCAACTTGCGGTAATGTCAGCAATTGAGTCTGCTGTCATTCATCTAGTAGCGCGTGGGGTAGATAATAATCTCTGGAGCCTAGCTAATAACGTTAATTTTCAAGACACCATATTGTCAGACTACCTAGATGCACCGATTCCTTTATTGTAGTTTTATTAGCCAATATTATTAGGGAAAACGTGAGGGATTAACCATTTATTAAAACAATAATATAAAAATAACTGGTAAAATTTTATTTTAGTAGTAACGGCTATGCCTTAACGCATGGCCGTTTTTTATTTGAATAATTCACTATTTTTAGTATCAAACATCTAATCATTTAGATCAGTAAAAACATTAAAAAATGCACCACACAAATGAGAAAACATCTGATAGCGAAAATTTTCAATTGGTCCAAACTCAACACAAGTAATACAGATTGATACAAACCGTTTCAGAGGGAAATATTATGAAACTGAGTTGTTCACCAACCAAACGAACAGTAAGAGCTATCACGCTGCTAACAGCAACTCTTTCAGTTTCAATGACTATCAGTGCTGACAATAATCGTGTTGAACAGTTCTCTAAGCAATCAGCCGCCCAAAATAGTCAAGGCAACTACAGTATTATTGCGCAAATTGGTAACAATAACCGTACCCATGTTTCGCAATCTGCTAGTTACCAAGCCGGTAATTTCTCCAACATCTATCAGTTAGGAAATTACAACACGGCCAACATTACCCAAACGGGCGGAAACAACGTTAGTAACGTCTTACAAATGGGTAGAAATCATAAAGTAGGTATTGATCAGTCAGGCAGCGCATCAAGAGAATTAAACACCTATGTGCGCCAACTTGGCAACCAGAGTGACGTACAGATTTCACAATCGGGGAGTGGCTACCGTGGCATTAGTGTTGAACAACAAGCGTTTTCAAGCAATGCACGCCCAGTCACCGTCGAAACCTACTGAGCAACATACGTTGCCTCAGTAATAACTAAAGCAAGTATTAAGGGGAAACACCATGAAAACTCAAATCACCACTATCGCTGCCGCTGTTGCCTTCGCTATGAGTACTGCTGCTTCTGCACAGTACTGGTCTGCTGGTAGCGACTCCACAATTTACCAAAGTGGTAACAGCAATACTAACGATATTACCCAGTGGGGGACGCAAACGTCGCGTGTTTATCAAGAGGGTAACAGTAACTCAACAACTGTCTCACAAGATGACATTTCAGGTGTTGCTACAACGCTTCCTGGTCGTAACAAAACTGGAATCGATCAGATTGGTCAAAGTAACACTGCAGATGTTACACAGCTAGCCCGGATTTCTCACAGGGTATAAAAGAAAGCGGCTGAAAGTGCTATGATTTCAAGAACCTAACCAATCCATCAAGCACCAACAGCCGCTTCCAAAATGGTACCTGAAAAGCTGACCTTCTCGCCACTCTCACGCCGCCAAATTGAAGCCGACTTCTCCGGGGGCCACATTACGTCGGACGCCGGATTACTCCTGCTTCGTGAAGTCGATAAACAGCATCGCCTGACACGCCGCTTGGCCACCGTGCTTCATGATCCCCGTGCACCGAAACAGGTTCGTCATAAGCTCGACACTTTGGTTCGTCAGCGGGTGTTCGGTGTCGCCGCTGGCTACGAAGATTTCAACGACCATGAGGCCCTGCGCTATGATCAGGCCCTTCAGACAGCGCTCGGTGAAGAGGATACGCTGGCAGGCAAGTCAACGCTGTGCCGGGTGGAGCAGAACGCCGATCGGCAAGCAATAGTGAAGGCCCATGAGTTGCTGTGGCATCACTTCATTGAACAGCATGACGAACCACCAAAGGAGATCGTGCTGGACTTTGATGGCACCGACATCCCCGTGCATGGCGAGCAACCCGGCAAGTTTTTTAACCGTTATTACGATCACCACTGTTACTTCCCGCTGTATGTCTTCTGTGGGCGCCACTTACTGGTGAGCTATCTGCGCACCAGTGACCGCAGCGACAGCCGCCATAGCTGGGCGATCCTCGCCTTACTGGTACGCTTTATCCGTCAATACTGGCCCGATACGCGCATCGTGTTACGAGGTGATAGCCACTTTTGTCGTCCCCGGATGCTGAACTGGTGTGATCGGCATCACGTCGACTACATCGTGGGAATCGCCAAGAACAGCCGGCTGCTCAAGGAAGTGGACGTCCCCATGATGCTGGTGCGCAAGACCCAATGGCAGGTGGGAGGGAAAGTAGCGGGGACGTTCCGCTTCCAGTATCAAGCCCACTCCTGGAAATACTCACGCTGGGTGGTGGCCCGCCTAGAAGAAGGCGAGTTAGGCTCTAATCCCCGGTTTATCATCAGTTCCCGTTACGATGATGGCTTCAAGCTTTACTACGAGCAGTACTGTGCCCGGGGTGACATGGAGAACCGGATCAAGGATCAACAACTGAGCCTGTTTGCTGACCGGACCTCCAGCACGCACTGGTGGGCCAATCAGTGGCGGCTGATCTTGTCGGGCTTCGCTTATACGCTGTTCGAGCGGTTACGGACTTATCTGAAGCACACGCCCTTCGCGCGCATGAGTCCGAGCAACCTGAGGCTCAAGCTCATCAAAGTAGGCGCGGTCATCATCCGCAATACGCGTCGAATCCGAGTACTCATGAGTGACAGCTACCCCTATAAAACGGCGCTATCCGATCTCGTCAGGCGGTTGGTTCCTAACTGACTGCTCGGGCGCCCCCGGCCCGAAGCAATGGGGGAAAGGGGGAAGTGTGTCTGAACGCCGGAAAGTGGTTAAAAAGTAGCCGATGTAAGTCGAGCCAGTAGGTGTTTAGCGGTGTTACAGCCTGAGTGCGGTACTGGCTGAGGTACTATGAGAAATCCAGGCTAGGTGGGCGGTCTCAAGTTCCAAGCGCAACGCTATTGAAGGGTGCTCGGGCCAGCGACCGATTTCTTGAGCACCTCGGCGTAAACTTCCAGCGGCGTGCGCCAGTCCAGTGTCTTGCGCGGCCGCGTGTTCAGTGAGTCGGCGATCTCGTCGAGCTCTTCCTGGCTGTAGACCGACAGATCCGTGCCCTTCGGCAAGTATTGCCGCAACAGTCCGTTGGTGTTCTCGTTGGAGCCCCGCTGCCATGGGCTATGCGGGTCAGCGAAGTAGATTGCCGTACCGGTTTTCTGCGTGATCTCGGCATGCTTCACCATCTCTCTGCCCTGGTCGTAGGTCATGGACAGACGCAGGGCTCGTGGCACTTCATTGAGCTTGTCGCTGAAGCCAACGGCCGCCGCGGTGGCCGTGGTGCCATCCATCTTCGCCAGGATCACCAAGCGCGTGGTGCGCTCCACCAGCGTACCGACGGCGGAGCGATTGTTGGCACCGATGATGAGATCGCCCTCCCAATGGCCAGGCATCAGGCGGTCTTCGATCTCAGGCGGCCGCATATGGATGCTAACGAGCTCGGGAATCTGCTGGCGTCGATCCTTGCCACGGCTACGTGGCCGACGCTTGCCGTTGCCCTGCCGCAGGCAGGCGATGAGCTCTTTCTTGAGGCTGCCACGGGGCATCACATAGAGCGCGTTGTAGATGGCCTCATGCGAGACCTGTCGACGTGATTCGTTAGGAGACATGCGCTTCAGTGTGCGGGCTATCTGTTCCGGTGACCAGTACTTGCGCAGCAGGTAGACCACCAGCTCGAAGAGCTCGCCGTCGGGATGCAGCTTGGGACGCTGACGTGGCCGATGCCGCGTCAGGCGAGCCCGGTAGCCCGCCAAGCCGGCATCGTAGCCCTTGATGGGGTCGACCGTGTGGCGAGCGAGTTCTCGCGACACGGTGCTCGGTGCACGGCCCAGATGAGTGGCGATGGATCGGATTGAATGAGTCGCTCGCATCATCATGATGGCGGCTCGGTCTTCAGCAGTGAGATGGCGATAGCAGTAAGTCATAGCAACACCGTACCTGATGGGTCACGTGTTGCACTTGCTCATTGAGACCGCCGTGCTTGGAATGACTCAACAGTATACCAGGAGGGCAATACTAACACTGCAACCGTTGACCAGGAAGGCTTTAAAAACCTCTCCGTGGCAGAGGAAATCGGTAACTCTAATGAGGCAAACATTGCCCAGGATGGCAGCTTTAATGATAGTTATGCCTATCTTGAGGGTAACAGTAATGGGGCCACTGTTAGTCAAGAGGGCTTTAATAATAAGTCTGTAGTAGAGCAAAATGGAAATTCCAACAATGCTGAAATTACCCAGAATAGCGACTTTAATGACAGTTACTCTTATCTAAGTGGTAACAGCAACGAGGCCTACGTTAATCAAGATGGCTATTCGCTTGAAAGCACTATTCTAGCAACTGGCAATAGCAACCTCCATAACGTAATGCAGTCGGGCTTTAACCACGACTCTTATATCAATACTAATGGTAGCAACAACGTTCAGAATGTTACACAAAGTGGTTACTTGTGGGGTGGTAATCACACTTCAAGCATCGTTACCTATGGTAATAGCAACACCAATACTGTGGCTCAAGGCCACTAAATTAAGAAATAATAGAACGATTACACAGTACTCGTACAAACCGCCCCATCAGGGGGCGGTTTTTTTTGGGCTGCTGTAGGAACAGACTTAACGCACCATCACCGTTAACGTGCCGCCTTTTCCTTGGGTAGAAGAGCGTGAGCGGTTATTGCCTTTCACGATATCCACATCTAGCCGATCACCTTCGCTGAGCAGTTTTACCGTGCCTTCTAGCGCGGAGCCTTCAAAGGTAAATTCAGCGGGTACTGTTCCGCGCTCTTCAACGTGTTCAGTGGTTTCACCTTCATGGGTAATCCGCCAGTGGGCGGAAAACTCCGCGCCAGGTGAACCGCCCATGGTGATGTGGATCTGGGTCATGTCCTGCTCCTGAGGCGACTGTGCAGTCAATGGATAGCAAACTGCCAATCCCACTGCGCAAAGCACATATCGCCAAGCCGTTGTTCTTATCATAGGTATAAATCTCAGCTAACCGAAGAGCCGCTCAAAATGAGCGGCTCTTGCAGTATAGCGGGATTTAAGTTACTTGCCGTTACATTACTGCAAAGGCTTTTTCTGCGGCATCCAACGTGAACTGAATATCTTCCGGAGTGTGGGCGCTAGACATAAAGCCTGCTTCATAGGCCGAGGGCGCTAGGTAAACGCCGTGATCGAGCATCGCACCAAAGAAGCGGCGGAAAGCATCAGGGTTGCACGCCGTGGCCTGGGAAAAGTTATCCACACGGCTTTGCGAGGTGAAGAAAAGCCCGAACATGCCGCCTGCCGACTGCGTCATCATCGGTACGCGAGCGGCGTTAGCACGCTCCTGAAGGCCCGTACAAAGGGTGTTAACCCGCTGAGTTAACGCATCGTGAAACCCAGGTACCTGTAGCTTGGTAAGCAGTGCCACGCCTGCTGCCATGGCCAGGGGATTACCCGAAAGCGTACCCGCTTGGTAAACCGGCCCAAGCGGTGAAATATTTTGCATAATCTCGCGTTTACCACCAAATGCACCGACGGGCATGCCTCCGCCAACGATTTTACCCAAGCAGGTAAGGTCTGGCGTGACACCGTAATGCGCTTGAGCACCACCTAAGGCGACGCGAAAACCGGTCATCACTTCATCAAAAATAAGCACGCTGCCGTGCTCGTTACACACTCGACGCAGGGTTTCCAAAAAGCCCGGCTGCGGTGGAATACAGTTCATATTGCCAGCAACGGGCTCAACGATGATGCAGGCAATTTGATCGCCAATCTCGCTAAAACACGCTTCTACACCTTCAGGGTCGTTAAACGACAGGGTAATGGTATGTTCAGCCAGCGAGGCGGGTACGCCCGGTGAGCTGGGTTCGCCGTGGGTGAGTGCGCCCGACCCTGCTTTTACCAGCAGCGAATCAGAGTGGCCGTGGTAGTTACCTTCAAATTTAACGATCTTATCCCGGCCGGTGGTGCCTCGCGCCAGTCGTATCGCCGACATGGTGGCTTCGGTGCCCGAGCTGGTCATGCGCACCATATCCATGGAAGGGATCATCTCGCAGATCAAATCTGCCATGGTGGTTTCGACCGCCGTCGGCGTGCCAAACGAAAGGCCGTTATCCAAGCGTGCCCGCACCGCCGCCAAGACGTCTTGGTCAGCATGCCCAGTGATCATAGGGCCCCAGGAACCGACATAATCCACATAGCGGTTGCCTTCTACGTCAAATAGAAAGGCGCCCTGAGCGCGCTCCATAAAAACCGGTGGGCGGTGTAGGCCTTTAAATGCCCGCACAGGCGAGTTTACGCCGCCTGGGATATGGCGACTGGCAAGATCAAACAGTTCAGCAGATGTGGTCATGGCATCCTCTCGGTTAATGGCATACAGAAGATAGGATTAAAAACGGGCAGCCCGTGAAATGCGGTTGGGTAAACACTGACCGCTGGGTGGCTGAAACCCCTGTGACAAACTTTGCCAGGTGAAATGCTGCGCTTGCTCACACGAAGTTGGTAAGCGCTCACCAACAGCTAAGCGTGCGGCAATAGCTGATGCTAGCGTACAGCCAGAACCGTGAAACGGTTCTGGCAAACGTGGCCACTGCCACTGGCGGGTGGTGTCCGGCGAGTGCAACGTATTCACTACCTGCTGATCGTTGCCCGGCAACGGCTCATCAGTGGCAGTCACGAGGATTGCCTGGCACCCTTGAGACATTAGCGCCACCGCGCGAGCGGTATCATCGAAAGGAGCGATGCGGTCTGGCGTAAGCTGAGCTAGCTCCGCACGATTAGGCGTTAAGATATCCACAAGCGGTAGCAGGCGATCAATAAACAGTTGTCGCAAACCGGGTGTGGATAACTCAGTTCCGCCACCGGCTTTAAAGACCGGATCCGCTACCACGGGAATACCGGGAAAGCGGCGAATAATTTGCTCTGCGGCACGCAGGGTAGCTTCATCAGCGAGCAAACCAATTTTGATCGCCGCGACCTGCATCTCACCAAGCACTTCGGCCATCTGTCGCATCGCGGTAGGATCGGCAGGAATCACTCTAGTCACATTATGACAATTTTGTACCGTCAGCGCAGTGGGGATCGTGACCGCCCAGCCACCACAAGCGGCAATGGCTTCGCTATCCGCGATCAACCCAGCACCGCCGGTCGGGTCGTGCCCAGCGAGTACCAACACCACGGGGGGAAGCGGTTGACGCATCAAAAGGGCTTCACAATAGCGAGCAGAATAATCGTCACTAACGCAATCACTGGCGCTTCGTTAAACCAGCGGAAAAACAAATGGCCTTTAGTGCAACGATCCTGGGCAAACTGCTTTAAATAAATTAAACAGACATGATGATAGGCGATCAATGCCGCCACCAGCGCCAGCTTAGCGTGCATCCAGCCCTGGCTAAACCATTCGGGGACCAAGAAGAGCATCCAGCCGCCGAAGAGCAGCACCAAGATCATCGATGGCGTCATAATGCCACGATAAAGCTTACGCTCCATGGTTTTGAAATACGTTATTGCTTGATGATCACCGTTATCACGCGCCGTTGCGTGGTACACATACAGCCGCGGTAAATAGAACAGCGCCGCAAACCAGGTCACCACGGCCATTAAGTGAATAGCCTTCACCCATAGATACATTGTTACTCCTTAAACTGACGAATCCCTCTCTCGAGCATCACCTTCCCGGGGGTTGGCGCCGCGGGGGTCAGTATAGTGATAATAACGCTCAATGGCGCCACGCGTGATAATACCTGAAATCCGCTGCTGCTTTAGACGATACCCGTGAACCACATAGAGCGCCCCTAGTGCGCCATCTTGAAGTTTTAGAAATGCTTCGGAAAGCGTCGCCTGTAAGCCAATCGGCGCCAGCTCCAAACGCTGCCCAGGGATTTCCAGTAGGTCAATCAACTCATCTGCAGGCGGCTCTTCTCCCTCTGGCGCTTCATCGCACTCTAGCAGCCAGCGCGCCAACTCAGCAGCTTTGAGCGCCAGCACTGGTTTTTGTTCGCTCGAACGCTCAATCACCAGCCATACAGGGTTAGTTTCGAGTAGCTGCCGGGCTTTTTCAGGGGTAATCATTCGCTCGGTGCGCACCAATTGGCGCTCCATCACCGCCGGTACCGAGACCCGTGACAGTGCTTGCATCAACGGCTGCTGAAGTGGATGCAGCCCGTAGCGTACCGTGCTAATAAAAAAGCCTTCGCAGCCAGTCAATTGGCGCGAGGTTAAACATGCCACCACCACTGCCAACATGCCGGGAAGCATGATACTCGGCGTATGGGTTAACTCCAAAAGCGCCATCAGCGCTGCTAGGGGCGCTTGCAGCACCGCTCCCATCATCGCGGCCATGCCTAGCATCGCGTAAATACCTGGGTCGGCGGCTTTCTCTGGCAGTAGCCAGCCACCCAGCAAACCAAACAGCGCGCCCGTGGCAGCCCCCATTACCAACACTGGGCCAATAATACCGATGGGGACACCACCGGCAACGGTTAGCGCGGTAATCAACAGTTTGGCAACCATCAGCGCCAGCAGTACTTTAATTTCTAACTGGTTATTCAGCGCCGCCGCCACGCTGTCATAACCAATCCCCTGCACCTGAGGGAACCACCAGGCAACCGCACCCGTGGTTATCCCTATCAACCCTAAACGCAGCCAAAGTGGCCACCCCTGTATCTGCTGACTGCGCGAAATATGAATAAACAGACCGGCCAACAGCCCAATCACCAACCCGGTGAGAACAATCCATGGCAGGTTAACCAACGACCCCAAGGCTATCTCAGGGATACGAAAAGCCGGTTCATTGCCATACGCCAATTGCGCCACCAGCGCCCCCATGGTGGAGGCCAAAATGACGGGCATAAAGCTCATTAAAGTGTACTCCATCATCACCACTTCCATGGTGAAGATCACCCCCGCAATCGGGGTATTAAAGGAGGCGGAAATACCCGCTGCGGTACCGCACGCCACGAGTACTCTTAAACTATTATTGGGTAACCGCATCTGCTGGCCGAGCCCGCTGGCCGCCGCAGCCCCCAAGTGGATCGCCGGGCCCTCACGGCCTGCAGATAGACCACCCAGAACGGATAAGACGCCTACCCACCACTGATTAAGCCAGTTACGTAATGGAAAACGCCCTTGATGATAGGTCAGCCGCTCAATCACATGGCCAACCCCCAGCTTACGCGCTGCTGGCTTTTGCCGGTACAACAGTACGCCCACTAAGGTAACCGCCAGCATGGGTAGCAGCGCGCGCAGCCAGGGCGCCATGCTTTCAAACGCTTCGGGATCCCCATTCGTCATATAGAGTGCGGCACCCGCTTCCAAAAGCAGCCGAAATGCCACCATCACTGCCCCGGTAATAATCCCCGAGACTAGACCCAGCAAACAGAGTTGCGGCAAGGCATCGACATTGGCCAACTGGCGACGAAAACTTTCTAAGGTAAAATCCGAACGGGAAAAACGCGCCACAGCGACCTTCCTTACTCTTGTATCTTTACACTCTTGTGTATCATAGCTGGATACGCTTAAACAGCTTGGTATCCTATGCTTAGGCTAATAGCGAATTCGGTTTTCTACTCAGCGGCATCCTTAAGGAGTGATTTGTGATTAAGGTCGGCATTGTTGGCGGTACCGGTTACACCGGCGTTGAACTACTTCGGTTACTCGCCCAGCACCCCCACGTCAACGTCACCACGATTACCTCGCGCTCTGAAACAGGCGTGAAGGTGTGCGATATGTACCCCAATCTACGCGGCCATTACGACACCCTGGCGTTTAGCGAGCCGGATGCCAAACAGCTGGGCGCCATGGATGCGGTGTTTTTTGCCACGCCTCACGGCGTTGCCCATGCCCTGGCGGGAGAGCTACTCGAAAACGGCACTCGGGTAATTGATCTGTCGGCCGACTTCCGGCTACGCGATGCCGACGAGTGGAGCCGCTGGTACGACCAGGCCCACGGCGCCCCGGAACTGTTACAAGAGGCGGTTTACGGGCTACCGGAAATGCACCGCGAAAAAATCAAAACCGCACGCTTGATTGCGGTACCCGGCTGCTACCCAACCGCCGTTCAGTTGGGCTACTTACCACTTTTGGAAGCCGGACTGATCGACCCAAGCCAACTGATTGCTGACTGCAAATCCGGCGTCACCGGGGCAGGCCGCGGCGCTAAGGTGGGGTCACTGCTCGCCGAAGCCAGCGAGTCGATGAAAGCCTACGGCGCAAGCGGCCACCGCCATCTGCCGGAAATTAGCCAGGGTCTTCGAGATATCCAGCAATCTGCGGTTGATTTAACCTTTGTGCCCCACTTAACGCCGATGATCCGCGGCATCCACGCCACGCTCTATAGCCAGCTAACCGCTGAACCAGGCGATTTACAGGCTCTGTTTGAGCAGCGCTACGCTAACGAGCCGTTTGTCGATGTGATGCCTGCGGGTAGTCATCCTGAAACGCGCAGTGTCAAAGGCATCAATACCTGCCGCTTGGCAGTCCACCGGCCTAACAATGGCAACACGGTTGTCGTGCTTTCGGTGATTGATAATTTGGTTAAAGGCGCTTCTGGGCAAGCCATTCAAAACCTCAATTTGATGTTTGGCTTTGCAGAGAACACCGGACTCACCGCCCCCGCGCTGATGCCTTAACCGATTAGTAATTCCCGGCAATAGTTGACCAATTTGCTGGGAATTACCCATAATCATCCTTCAATGCCGATTTATTCGTTCTTAAAGCTCGCGGGAGGTACCCATGAGCGGTGCAGAAGCCTTTATTCCTACTCCTCTGTTGCTGTCAGATAGCGCACGCAAACGCATTAATGCGCTGATTGCAGAAGAGAATAATCCATCCCTTAAACTACGGGTCTATGTGACCGGTGGCGGCTGTTCAGGTTTTCAGTACGGTTTCGACTTTGCTGACAACGTCGCCGACGATGACACCATTATTGAGTTCGGCAACGCGGCCTTAGTGGTTGACCCGCTCTCTTACCAATATTTGGTAGGCTCCACCGTCGACTACGAAGAGGGGCTAGCGGGCGCACGTTTTCGCGTGCAAAACCCCAATGCCACTACCACCTGCGGCTGCGGCGCCTCCTTTATGGTCTAAACAGCGTTGGCCCGCAGCACTCCCCGTGACTTGACGCCCTGCCCGTTTCTCGCCAAGGTTGATAGGTCAATAACGGCTTTAAGGTTTTTTCAATGGGCGTACATCGCTTTGAAACCCTCAAAAGCCATATAAAGCACGGGGAAACTTATGAAAGTAGCACTACTACCACTCAGCCTAACCAAAACCACACTGGCCCTCGCACTGGGATTGGGCAGTGCCACTGCCGCCATGGCCCAAATGCCATCGGTAAACGTGGCCACTGACCCAAGCTTTGTACCGTTTGAAATGATGGACCAAGAAACCGGCGAAATGATCGGCTTCGATATGGATATCATCAACGAAGTCGCCGAACGCGCAGGTTTTGAAGTCAACCTCACCACCATGGAGTTCTCCGGCATTATTCCCGCCGTGCAAACCGGTAGCCAAGAGATTGCCATTGCCGGGACTACCATCACCGAAGAGCGCGCTGAGATCGTCGATTTCTCAGACCCCTACTACGATTCAGGTCTGCGCATTATTGTCCGCGCCGATAATGACAGCGTCGAGGCACTAGAAAATCTTCAAGACCTCGCCATCGGCACCAAAATCGGTTCCACCAGCTACGACTACCTGCAGCAAGAGCTTGGTGAAGATGCGGAAATTACGCCCTTCCCAGGTACTGCTGATATGTATATGGCGCTGCTAGGCCGCAACGTTGACGCCGTGCTCTACGACGCCCCTAACGTCGCCTATTTCTCGCAAACCCGTGGTGAAGGCCGTACCAAGGTTGTCGGCCCACTCTACGAAGGCCAACAGTACGGTATCGTGTTTCACAAGGGCAGTGAGTGGGTAGAACCCACCAACGAAGCACTCGCCGCCATGCGTGCAGACGGCACCTACGATGAGATCTACACCAAGTGGTTTGGTGAAGCACCCAGCGAAGAGTGAGTGTAAACACTCAATAATAGCGTAACGCCGTTACAGGGCCGGGTGGCCACAGCCCCCGGCCCTGCTGCGTTTATTATCTACTTTTTGTCAGCTGTTTTCTGTTTCAGGAGTCTACGCGTGGACGTCAATTTTCAGTTTGATTGGTCGGCAGCGTTTGGGTCTATCCCTTACCTGCTGCCGGGTATTCCCTGGACGCTACTTATTTCATTTGGCGGCTTGGCTATCGGTTTCTTTATCGGTATTTTCTTTGGCCTATTGCGTATTAGCCGCCTGCGTTGGCTACGCTGGCCTGCGATTTTTTACGTCGAAGTATTTCGCGGCACGCCTATCCTGGTGCAAGTGCTATTTATTTTTTACGGCTTACCGCAGCTCTTAGGTAGCCCTATTAACGCCCTGGTCGCCGGTATTGCCGCCATTGCGGTCAACTCGGGTGCCTACATCTCAGAAATTGTCCGCGGTGGCGTGCAGTCAA
The DNA here is from genome assembly GCF_050215315.1 of Halomonas sp. H2. Taxonomy (GTDB): domain Bacteria; phylum Pseudomonadota; class Gammaproteobacteria; order Pseudomonadales; family Halomonadaceae; genus Vreelandella. The sequence goes on along the minus strand of NZ_CP189760.1, from coordinate 3,948,432 downwards.
TTGAGCGCGGTCAAGGTGAAGCTTCTCTCTCCCTAGGGCTCTCACGCACCCAGGCGTTTCGCTACGTTATCTGGCCGCAAGCTTTTCGGCGGATGATTCCATCACTGGGTAACCAGGGCATTATTAGCATCAAGGACACCTCACTGTTCTCAGTCATTGGTGTCGGTGAGCTGGTGCGCCAGGGTCAAATCTATATCGCCACCACCTTCACGGCCCTTGAGGTCTACTTTATGGTCGCTTTGATGTATCTGGCGATCACCTGGACCCTATCAATCATCCTGCGCCAACTTGAGACTAGAGGCTTGGCCGGACAATAAGGACACGGCAATGAGCGATACAATGAACAGCACGACGCAGCCAATTGTGCGTATGCAGCAGCTCAATAAACACTTTGGCAGCCTGCACGTGCTCAACGACATTGACCTTACCATTGTGCCCGGTGAAGTGGTGGTGATTATCGGTGCCAGCGGTTCAGGAAAATCCACGCTAATTCGCTGTATTAACGGTTTGGAAGAGTTTCAGTCCGGCAGTCTGGTGGTCGACAGCAACGAACTACTACCCCATGGCAAGAGCACCCAGGCGCTGCAAACTATTCGCACCGAAGTGGGCATGGTCTTTCAGCAGTTCAACCTCTTTCCCCATCTAAGTGTGCTCGACAACGTCACCCTGGCACCGATAAAAGTACGTGGATTAACTCACCAAGACGCCGTCAGCAATGCCAAACGCCTACTGGAGCGGGTAGGTATCGCCGACCAAGCCGACAAGCACCCTAACCAGCTTTCAGGCGGCCAACAGCAGCGTGTGGCGCTGGCACGCGCCTTAGCCATGGAGCCACGGCTAATGCTGTTTGACGAGCCTACATCGGCGCTTGACCCGGAAATGATCGGTGAAGTGCTGGATGCCATGCGCGAGCTGGCTAAAGAGGGCATGACCATGGTGATTGTGACCCATGAAATGGGCTTTGCCCGCGAAGTCGCCGACCGGGTTATTTTTATCCATAAAGGCGAGATTACTGAGCAGGGTCACCCTGAAAAACTGTTCGATTCTCCGCAACACGAACGTACTCAATCCTTCCTGGCGCGCGTGCTCAAACATTAAATTGAGCCCCTTTTACGCGTTAAAATAATTGCTAATGTGCACTGAATTACGCTTTTTTACCGGCCTGTCGACACGACAGGCCATTTTTTTGCCTGTGGATAAACTTTTTTTACATTGATCGGTTTTATCGCCGTAAGGCCTACCATGTACGTCGCTTAGCGTTAGCTCCACATCACGTTGAGGTTGTTCACAGGTGCGGTAACAACCCAGGTACTGGCCGGTGGATAAGGCGTGCTTAACTGACTCTGTGGATAAAGCGCTATTCCATCCACAGGCTTAACACCTCTTCTGCCCAGGCACTCCCGCCTTCAAGCATGTAGAAGTCAACAATTTAAGCTGATGAAAAAATTGAAGATAAGTCGCTTATACACAGAAATTGTCCACACTAGTAATTACAACATTTACAGAACTTCTTTTATTTTATATTTATGTTGTTATTAATAGAGGCTGTTTAGTGAATTGGGATGTGGAAAAACCTGACGGTTACCCACAGGGGGTTTATACTTGCCGCCTCATTGATCTAAGGTGGCTGCGTCTAAACCGACTGCACTGGCCACATCATCCGTGCCGATGGGCACAAGACGAGGTGTCTTTTGAATTACCCCGACCGCTTTGACGTGATTGTCATCGGCGGTGGCCATGCGGGAACTGAAGCCGCACTGGCCTCTGCTCGCATGGGCTGTCAGACCCTGCTGCTCACCCATAACATCGAAACTTTGGGCCAAATGTCGTGTAACCCCGCCATTGGTGGCATCGGCAAAAGTCATCTGGTTAAAGAAATCGATGCGTTGGGCGGCGCCATGGGGCTTGCCACGGATTTAGGTGGCATCCAGTTTCGTGTGCTCAATGCCCGCAAAGGGCCTGCTGTCAGGGCTACCCGTGCCCAAGCGGATCGCATTCGCTACAAATCAGCTATCCGCGGAATGCTGGAAAACCAGCCCAACTTGACGATTTTCCAGCAGGCAGCTGGCGATCTGATTGTGGATAACGACACCGTGCGTGGGGTTGTTACGGAAACTGGTATTCGCTTTCATGCCGAAAGCGTAGTGCTGTGTACCGGAACGTTTTTGGGTGGCGTGATCCACATTGGTTTGGATCAAAGCAAAGGCGGCCGCGCCGGTGATCCGCCCTCCAATGCGCTGGCAGAGCGGCTACGCGCACTGCCATTTCGCGTTGATCGCTTAAAAACCGGCACGCCGCCGCGGGTTAATGCCAAGACGGTGGATTTTTCTCAGCTGGAAGAGCAGCCTGGCGACAGCCCGACGCCAGTAATGTCCTACCTGGGTTCACGGGAAATGCATCCGCAGCAAGTGAGCTGCCACATTGCTCACACCAATCAACAGACTCACGATCTGATTCTGGCCAACCTTGATCGCTCGCCGATGTACTCCGGCGTGATCGAAGGAATCGGGCCGCGTTACTGCCCGTCAATTGAAGACAAGGTGCATCGCTTTGCCGATAAATCCAGCCATCAGGTCTTCATCGAACCCGAAGGCCTGGATACCCACGAGCTTTACCCCAACGGTATCTCGACCTCTCTGCCGTTTGACGTGCAGATTCAAGTCGTGCGTACGATCAAAGGCCTGGAAAATGCCCATATCACCCGGCCTGGCTATGCTATCGAGTACGACTTTTTTGATCCGCGAGATTTGAAGCACTCGCTGGAAACCAAATTTATCCACAACCTGTTTTTCGCTGGCCAGATCAACGGCACCACCGGTTACGAAGAAGCCGGCGCTCAAGGTTTGCTAGCAGGCCTGAATGCTGCACGCCGCGCTCAAGAGCTGGACGCCTGGTATCCCCGCCGCGATGAAGCCTATCTCGGTGTACTGGTCGACGACCTGATTACCATGGGCACAAAAGAGCCCTACCGGATGTTTACTTCCCGGGCGGAGTACCGCCTGCTGCTGCGGGAAGACAACGCAGATCTACGCTTAACCGAAACGGGTCGTGAACTGGGTCTTGTCAATGACACGCGCTGGGCCGCGTTTAGCCAAAAACGTGATGCCATCGAACAAGAGAATGCCCGTCTGGCTACCCTCTGGGTTCAGCCGGGAAGCCCTGCAGCTGAACAGGTGGCGGAAAAGACCGGTGCGCCGCTCACCCGCGAATATCGCCTGAGCGACCTGCTCAAGCGCCCAGAACTGAACTACAGCGATTTAGCCGATCTCCCTGGCATTGAAGGCACCCTGGTCACTGATCCAGCGGTGGCCGAGCAGGTGCAAATTCAAGCCAAGTACCAAGGCTATATCGATCGTCAGCAGGATGAGATCGACAAACTTAAGCGCCACGAAGCAACGCCGCTACCCGCCGAGTTGGATTATTTGAAAGTAGAGGGGCTATCCAATGAAATTCGCCAAAAGCTGGCCGAAGCACGGCCGGAAACCCTCGCCCATGCGGCGCGTATTTCAGGGGTTACCCCGGCGGCGGTGTCTATTTTGCTGGTGCATCTGAAAAAGCGCCGATTGGTGGCAGTGGCTGAGGTGGTTAACGGATGAGTTCGTTGACCCCACTGTTGAAAACCCTCCCTGCAAGCGTTGCGCCACGGCTCGATCAAGGGCTTAGCCAGTTGGCTATCAGCGTTGACGACCATCAGCGCGAACAGCTGCTAGGCTTATTGGCACTGTTGCACAAGTGGAACCGGGCTTATAACCTCACAGCGGTGCGCGAGGTGGATGACATGGTGTCACGCCACGTGCTGGATAGCGCCGCTGTGATGCCCTATGTGCAGGGGCCGCGGTTGCTGGATGTGGGCGCGGGCCCTGGACTACCGGGCTTGGTGCTAGCGATTTTAGCCCCCCAGCTTGATGTGACGCTGCTCGATAGTAATGGCAAAAAGGTACGCTTTCAGCGTCAGGCGGTGATGGAGTTAGGACTTGAAAATGTAACTCCCGTACAGGCGCGGGTGGAACAGTTTGAGGCCGCCGCTTTCGATCAGGTGATTTCCCGGGCTTTTGCCAGCTTGGTCGATTTTGTCACATTGACCCGCCAGCTACCCAGCGCCGACGGCCAGTGGTTAGCCATGAAAGGCCCGGGGGCGGATGATGAACTGCGCGACCTGCCCGCCGGTATACGCTTAGACCGGCGTCACCTGCTAGAAGTACCCTTTGAAGCGGCCCAGCGGCAGCTGCTGATCTTGAATATTGAAAGCTGAACGTTGATTCTGACCCCCAGAAGGAGTTGAGTAAGTGAGCCAGATCATTGCCCTGACCAACCAAAAAGGCGGCGTGGGCAAGACCACCTCGGCCGTGAACCTAGCGGCCAGTCTCGCTGCGCTCGACCGTCGCGTACTGCTGGTGGATCTTGACCCTCAAGGCCATGCCAGCATGGGCAGCGGCATCGACAAATACGAGCTCGATAAAAGCGTGCTTGACGTTCTACTGGGCGAAGCAACGGCCGCAGAAACAATTATCAAAAAGCTGGCGGTCAAGTACGACGTACTGCCGGGTAACGGTGATCTCACCGCCGCCGAAGTCGAGCTGCTGGATCGCGATAAAAGCGAGAGCTGCTTAACCACCGCGCTTGCTTCTGTTTCGGATGCGTATGACGTGGTGCTGATTGACTGCCCACCGTCTTTGAATATGCTCACCGTCAACGCGCTAACGGCTTCCGATAGTGTATTGATCCCACTGCAGTGTGAGTTTTACGCGCTTGAGGGGCTATCGGCACTGCTCGATACCGTTGAACAGATTAAGCAAAACGTGAATCCCGACTTAGCAATTGCGGGCATTCTGCGCACTATGTACGACAAGCGCACGAGCTTAACGCGGGAAGTAGACAAGCAGTTGCGCGACTACTTTGGCGATATGCTGTTAAAAACCACCATACCGCGCAACGTTAAAGTTGCCGAAGCACCGAGCCATGGGCTACCCGTGACGCAATATGCCCGGTTCTCCCGGGGCAGTCAGGCCTATCGTGTATTGGCGAAAGAGATCATTCGTCGTCTTGCACTGTAAAAAAGAGGGAAAACGAATGACGCGTAAACCCGCGCTGGGACGTGGCCTGGATGCCCTGATTGGAGCTGGTGCCCGCCGCCGTGACAGCTTAGAACTTGCCGGTAGCCGTAAGCCACAAGCGCTTACCGATCCAGCGCTGGCGACTGCTGATGAGGCCGCCGAGGATCGCCTTGAGCGCCTGCCGTTAGGTCAACTAACCCGCGGTAAATATCAGCCGCGTCGCGATATTCAGCCCGAAGCGTTAGAAGAGCTGGCGGATTCTATTCGCGCCCAGGGCGTAATGCAGCCGATCGTGGTGCGCCCTATTGGCGTGGATCGCTACGAAATTATTGCCGGTGAACGCCGCTGGCGCGCCGCGCAGCTTGCTGAATTAGATGTCATCCCCGCGGTTATTCGTGAAGTCAGCGACGAAGTTGCGCTGGCGCTGGCATTAATTGAGAATATTCAGCGTGAAAACCTTAACGCCATTGAAGAAGCCATGGCGCTTAAGCGACTAGGGGAAGAGTTTGAACTTACCCAGCAGCAAATAGCCGATGCGGTAGGTAAATCACGTACCCAGGTGGCCAACTTGCTGCGCCTGCTAGCGCTAGACCCCGAAGTGCAAACGCTACTCGAACGGGGCGACCTCGATATGGGGCATGCGCGGGCATTGTTAACGCTAAACAGCGCCCAGCAGCGCCAAGTTGCCCATGAAGTGGTTAATAACGATATGACCGTTCGGGCTACCGAAGCGTTGGTCAAAAAAGTCCAAACTAGCCAAGCGGCTGTGCAAGCCCCCCCCCGTCAAAGCAAACAGCCTGATGTAGCAAAGCTTGAAACACACCTGGGTGAGCTTCTGGGTGCCCCGGTTTCGATTGACCATGGCCAAAGGGGCAAAGGAAAATTAACGATACGTTATACAAGCCTTGAAGAACTGGACGGCATTTTAAACCATATTAAATAGCAGGCTATTAAATATCGCGCATAAAGCGGACACGTTTTCCCCCTTTGGTCGCAAATAAGTTCTTAAGCGGGCAAAATCGGTGCGACTTCGGTTGAAGGTGTGATAGCGCTTCCCTATAATCGCGCAAGATTTGTGCAAGATGGCTGTAACTGTCTAGGAATACGCCTGCCGATGTATGGCAATTTTGTTCGGCGAGTTGGGTGTTTATTTAAAGAGCTATTTAGAAAGCTATGCAGCGATACGAAACCCAGCGGCGAAGGGCCTATATAGCCCGACTGATCATTGCACAATTAATCGTTACGCTAGTGGGCATGATCGCGGGTTATTTACTCGCACAAGCGGCAGGGCTGTTATCGGTATTGCTGGGGGCATTAGTCGCATTTTTGCCGCAGGTTTTTTTTATCCAGCGAATGGGCGTCTTGCGCTCGACTAGCCCTTCACAGGCGGCGATGCGCTTGTTTCGCGCTGAAGCAGGCAAGTTTGGTTTGACGGTGGCACTGTTTGTGGCTGTTTTTGTGGTAGTGCCCCCCTCAAACCCCGCTTTATTTTTTTACGCTTACGTCGCGGTTGTTCTAACGCATTGGCTCACGCCCTGGTTAATGCCTAGAGATCGCACAACTGATTGAGGTGACACATCGATGGCCGCAGGAAACGAAGTCTCAACGACTTACTATATCCAGCACCACTTGCAGAATTTGACCTTTGGTAACCATCCCCAAAATGGTTGGTCGTTGGCACACTCAGCAGAAGAAGCAAGTGAAATGGGCTTTTGGGCCATTCATTTAGACACCATGGGCTGGTCAATTGCCATGGGGCTGTTGTTTATCTGGATTTTCCGCAAAGCGGGAAAAATGGCCACTACCGGCGTGCCGTCAGGACTGCAAAATGCGGTTGAAATGGTGTTTGAATTTGTCGAGAACATGATCCAAGGAACATTTAAAGGCCATAACCCGATCATTGCCCCCTTGGCCTTAACGCTGTTTGTGTGGATTCTGTTCATGAACACGCTCAAAATTATTCCGGTCGACTACTTCCCCGTGCTGTTTAGTAAGTTGGGCGTGGACTACATGAAAATTGTCCCCACTACCGATGTAAACGCCACGCTAGGATTGGCGTTAGGGGTATTCGGACTAATTCTCTACTACAGCTTTAAGGTTAAAGGGGCAAGCGGTTTCGCCAAAGAATTGTCGCTGACTCCGTTTAATCACTGGGCATTGATTCCCTTCAACCTTGTGTTGGAAATCGTCGCTTTGCTAGTTAAACCGTTTAGTTTGGCAATGCGACTATTCGGCAATATGTTTGCCGGGGAAGTGATATTTATCTTGATCGCCATGCTGCCATTCTGGGCTATTTGGGTGCTGGATGTGCCGTGGGCCATTTTCCATATTTTGATCGTCGTACTCCAAGCTTTCATCTTTACAGTGCTGTCCGTGGTGTATCTGAGCGCTGCACACGAGCATCACTAACCCGAGCAATGCTTGTAAACATTAACCCTTAACCTCAACCCTCGACCTTTAACTTGAAAAACTAGGAGCAATACCATGGAACTTATCTACATTGCCGCTTCCATCATGATCGGTCTCGGTGCACTAGGTACCGGCATTGGCTTCGCCATTTTAGGTGGCAAGCTGCTGGAATCTACAGCACGTCAGCCTGAGCTGGGTGACCAATTGCAAACCAAAACCTTCCTAATGGCCGGTCTGTTGGATGCCGTTCCGATGATCGGTGTTGGTATTGCGATGTACCTGATCTTCGTTGTTGCCGGTTAATGACAGCTCAGCCGGGTGCTAAGCGCTCGGTTTTGTTTCACTCCGGTCGCCACGAACTTGTCAGAGGTACATTCCTGTGAATATCAACATGACGCTAATCGGTCAAACGATCGCCTTCGCGATCTTTGTCTGGTTTTGCATAAAGTATGTGTGGCCTCCGATCAGCAACGCGCTTCACGAGCGTCAGAAAAAAATTGCTGATGGCTTAGACGCAGCCAGCCGCGCTACCCGTGATCTTGAGCTTGCTCAAGAGCGGGCAGAGCAGACACTGCGTGAAAGCAAGGAGCAAGCTTCGCAAATTCTTGAGCAGGCCAATAAGCGCTCTGCCCAGATAGTTGAAGAAGCCCGCGAACAGGCCCACGCCGAAGGCGAACGCCTAGTAGCCAGCGCACGTTCCGAGATTGAGCAAGAAGTTAATCGTGCAAAAGATGAGCTTCGTGCCCAGGTCTCTTATCTCGCCGTTAAGGGTGCCGAGCGTGTTCTTGAAGCGTCGGTCGACGAACAAGCCCATCGCAAGTTACTTGATGAGCTTGCTGCTGAACTGTAAGGAGGTGAATCATGGCGGAATTACTGACCGTCGCTCGTCCTTACGCTAAGGCAGCGTTTGAATACGCGCGTGATCATGAGGCGCTTGATAGCTGGTCACAAGCGCTGAGTTTTTTAAGTTTTGCGGTAGCAGACGACAACGTTCGCCATCGGTTAAACAGCCCAAAATTAGCCAGCGACCACAAAGTGTCGCTGCTCGTTGAGCTGATTCCAGAGCAACAGGGTGAAGCTTTGCAGCGGTTTTTAACTGTACTGGCTGACCAAGGTCGTTTGATGGCACTGACATCAATCGCTGATCAGTTTGAGCACCTACGTGCCGAACACGAGCAGCGTGTTGAAGTAGCCGTAACGTCGGCTTATAAGCTAACGGCTGCTCAGAAGACCAAACTAGCAAAAGCGCTTAAAAAACGCCTGAATCGCGAAATCTCCATTACTGCTCAGGTGGATAAGTCGCTTATCGGTGGTGTGATCCTACGTGCTGGGGATACCGTTATTGACGGTTCCGTACGTGGTCGATTGAACCGCCTTTCCGAAGCACTAACCGCTTGAGTCTGAGGGACATGGCATGCAGCAACTGAATCCTTCCGAGATCAGCGACATCATCAAGCAGCGAATTGAAAAGCTTGACGTCGCATCCGAAGCCCATAATCAGGGCACCATCGTCACTGTTTCCGACGGTATCGTGAAAATTCACGGCCTCGAAGACGCGATGTTCGGTGAAATGATTGAATTTCCCAACAGCATCTTTGGCATGGTACTTAACCTGGAGCGCGACTCCGTAGGTGCCGTTGTGCTGGGTGACTACCTACAGCTAGAAGAGGGCATGACCGCCAAGTGTACCGGTCGTATTCTCGAGGTGCCGGTAGGCCCTGAGCTGATTGGTCGTGTGGTCGATGCGCTGGGTAACCCCATCGATGGTAAAGGCGATATCAACGCTAAAATGACCGACGCTGTTGAGAAAGTGGCGCCGGGCGTTATTACCCGTCAATCCGTTGATGAGCCGATCCAAACCGGTCTGAAGTCTATCGACTCTATGGTACCGATCGGCCGTGGTCAGCGTGAGCTGATCATCGGTGACCGTCAGATTGGTAAGTCCGCTATTGCCATTGATGCGATCATCAACCAGAAAGGCAAAGGCGTGACCTGTGTCTACGTTGCCATTGGTCAGAAACAGTCGACCATTGCCAACGTGGTGCGCAAGCTCGAAGAGCATGGCGCGATGGAACATACCATCATTGTGGCCGCTGGCGCTGCCGATCCGGCACCCATGCAGTTCCTGGCCGCTTACTCCGGCTGCACCATGGGCGAATACTTCCGCGACCGCGGCGAGAACGCGCTGATTGTGTATGACGATCTTTCCAAGCAGGCCGTGGCGTACCGTCAGGTATCGCTGCTGCTGCGTCGTCCGCCAGGCCGTGAAGCCTACCCCGGTGACGTGTTCTATCTCCACTCGCGTCTACTTGAGCGTGCTGCGCGGGTTAACGTCGACTACGTTGAGAAGTTCACCAACGGCGAAGTGAAAGGTAAAACCGGTTCTTTGACCGCGCTGCCGATCATCGAAACCCAGGGTGGTGACGTTTCTGCGTTCGTACCGACCAACGTGATTTCGATCACCGACGGTCAGATCTTCCTGGAAACCAACCTGTTTAACTCCGGTATTCGTCCGGCGATTAACGCAGGCCTGTCGGTTTCTCGTGTGGGTGGCTCGGCGCAGACCAAAATCATCAAGAAGCTGGGCGGTAGTGTACGTTTAGCATTGGCTCAGTACCGTGAACTGGCGGCGTTCTCGCAGTTTGCCTCTGATCTTGATGAAGCCACGCGTAAGCAGCTTGAGCACGGTCAGCGTGTCACCGAGCTGATGAAGCAGAACCAGTACTCGCCAATGTCTATTGCTGAAATGGCGCTGTCGCTGTATGCCGCCAACGAAGGCTTCCTGGATGACGTCGAAGTGAACAAAGTGTTGGACTTTGAGAGTGCCTTGCACAACTACATGAAGTCTGAACACGGTGATTTGCTCGACAAAATCAACCAGTCTGGCGACTACAATGGTGAGATTCAAGACAGCTTGAAGTCGGGTCTCGAGAAGTTCAAGGCGACTCAGAGCTGGTAATGTCTGGCCCGCCTGCGGGCGGGTTTGCATGCTTTCTGAGAGCCACGAACGAAAGGTAGATCGCTATGGCAGCTGCAAAAGAGATACGCACCCAGATCGGGAGCATTAAAAATACGCAGAAGATTACCAGCGCCATGGAAATGGTGGCTGCATCGAAAATGCGTAAAGCGCAAGACCTGATGAGAGCCAGTCAGCCTTACGCTAAGCAGATCCGTAATGTGGTCGGCCACATTGCCAACGCCAATCCCGAATACAGGCACGACTATATGGTCGAGCGTAGCGAGGTTAAGCGCGTTGGTTATATTGTGGTGTCCACAGACCGTGGTCTGTGCGGTGGCTTGAACCACAACCTCTTCAAAGCCTTACTCAAACAGGCCAGCGAGTGGAAAAAGCAGGGCGCAGAGCAGGATTTTTGTGCCCTGGGCGCCAAGGCCAGCACTTTTTTCCGCAATTACGGCGGCAATTTGGTAGCGGCGAAAAGTGGTTTGGGCGAAGCCCCCACCGTTGAAGGTTTGATCGGTAGTATCAAGGTCATGCTCGAAGCGTACGATGAAGGACGTCTCGACCGGCTTTACGTGGTGCACAACGAGTTTGTCAACACCATGACGCAACAGCCCGTCGTTCGTCAGCTTCTTCCGCTGTCGCCTGATATGGGCGAAGACGCTGAGCAAGACAACGAAAACGCCCGTCCCGGAAGCTGGGACTACCTGTATGAACCGGATGCCAAGGCGTTGCTCGATAGCCTGTTGGTTCGTTTCATCGAATCGCAGGTGTATCAGGCGGTAGTGGAAAACGGCGCTTGTGAACAAGCCGCCCGAATGATCGCTATGAAAAGTGCCACTGACAACGCGGGCGGCCTGATCGACGATCTGGAGATGGTTTACAACAAGGCCCGTCAGGCCGCCATCACCCAGGAAATTTCTGAGATCGTCGGCGGCGCTGCTGCCGTATAACGCCTAGGGAGCCTATCTATTTTAGGGGCTCCCGGCAGACAGGTTTCATTTGCAGGTTTTAGAGAGGAACCAAGATGAGCGGACGTATCGTACAAATCATCGGCGCGGTGATTGACGTAGAGTTTCCGCGGGACTCTGTGCCCAAGGTCTACGACGCGCTAAAGGTCTCTGATGTAGAGACGATCCTCGAAGTCCAGCAGCAGCTGGGCGACGGCGTGGTGCGCACCATTGCCATGGGCTCCACTGAGGGCTTGAAGCGTGGCATGGACACGACCAGCACAGGTGCCGCGATTTCCGTACCGGTAGGTAAGGAAACGCTAGGCCGTATTATGAACGTACTCGGTGAGCCGATTGACGAAGCGGGACCAATCGGTGAGCAAGAGCGTATGCCGATCCACCGTAAAGCGCCTGGCTATGCTGACCAAGCGGCGTCTAACGAGCTGCTGGAAACTGGTATCAAAGTTATCGACCTGGTTTGCCCGTTTGCCAAGGGTGGTAAGGTGGGTCTGTTTGGCGGTGCCGGTGTTGGTAAAACCGTTAACATGATGGAGCTTATCCGCAACATCGCCACCGAACACAGCGGCTACTCAGTATTCGCCGGTGTGGGTGAGCGTACGCGTGAGGGTAACGACTTCTATCACGAAATGACCGAATCTAACGTTATCGATAAGGTATCGCTGGTATATGGTCAGATGAACGAGCCTCCGGGTAACCGTTTGCGCGTTGCGTTGACTGGCTTGACCATCGCTGAGAAATTCCGTGATGAAGGCCGCGACGTTCTGCTGTTCGTCGATAACATCTACCGTTATACCCTGGCGGGTACCGAAGTATCGGCCCTACTGGGTCGTATGCCATCAGCGGTAGGTTATCAGCCGACACTGGCTGAAGAGATGGGCGTTCTGCAGGAGCGTATTACCTCGACGAAAACCGGCTCAATCACTTCCGTACAGGCCGTTTACGTGCCTGCGGATGACTTGACCGACCCCTCGCCGGCGACCACCTTCTCGCACCTGGACGCCACCGTGGTATTGGCGCGTTCTATCGCCGAACTGGGTATCTACCCGGCGATTGACCCGCTTGACTCCACATCGCGCCAGTTGGATCCGCTAGTGGTGGGTGAAGAACACTACGCCACCGCCCGCGGTGTGCAGAACGTTCTTCAGCGCTATAAAGAGCTAAAGGATATTATCGCCATTCTGGGTATGGATGAGCTGTCTGATGAAGATAAGCTGGCCGTTTCCCGGGCGCGTAAAATCCAGCGCTTCTTGTCGCAGCCGTTCTTCGTGGCCGAAGTATTTACCGGTTCACCCGGTAAGTATGTCTCACTGAAAGACACGATCAGTGGCTTCCAGGGCATTCTCGCTGGCGAATACGACGAAATGCCGGAACAGGCCTTCTACATGGTCGGTTCAATCGACGAAGCCGTCGAGAAAGCCAACCAGATGAAGAAGTAATCCCGTCCATTAGGGGGATTCGCTATGGCGAATAGCTTTACTTGCAATATCGTCAGCGCTGAAGCATCGATCTTCTCAGGTACCATTGAGCAGGTGATTGCTTCCGGGATGATGGGTGACCTGGGCATTTTGCCGGGTCACGCTCCGCTGCTCACCGAGCTTCAGCCGGGGCCTATCCGTGTAATCCACGATGGCGGCAAGGAAGAGAACTTCTTTGTCTCGGGTGGCTTCATGGAAGTCCAGCCGGATGTGGTGACGATCCTGGCCGACGCTGCAACGCGTGCCAGCGACCTCAATGAGGCTGCTGCCGAAGAAGCACGTCAGCAGGCGCTGAAAGCCTTTAATGACAAATCATCGGAGCTCGATTATACCCGGGCGGCCGCTGAACTTGCCGAAGCCGTTGCACAGCTGCGAACGATTCAGCAGCTGCGTAAAAAGGCGGGTAAAGGCTAACACCCACGCACTTAGCGTGTGTCCAACGCCCCTTAAACCCGTTTTCAGGGTTTAAGGGGCGTTTTTTTGTTTGGCAGTATGATCAGTCAGTATATGGAATTAAGCCGAATGTGAAATAAAGTGCAGCAGCACGACGTTGTTTCGTGAAGGGGAGCGCCATGGCACTAAATGATGAAAGTCTGCAGCAATTAAAAGCCGAACTGCTCAACGAGTTGGCCAAGGAAGTGCCGAGTCAGTCTGTGCTCGCTTTACGCCTAGCCGAAACTCGCTCAGCGGATATCGGTGAAGTGCTCGAAGAGATGATTGAAGACGACGAAGCGCTGCCTGCTGCGCTCTCCCTGTTGGATATCCTACCTGCTGAGCGTGCCGCCAATGTGCTGGGCTATTTACCCGGTGAAAGCCAGCTTGAAGTAGTCGGGCAACTGGATGACAGCCAGGTTCTCAAATTGCTGGAAGAGATGGGCTCGGATGAGCGCGCGGACTTATTTAATCTACTCAGTGAAGACCGTCGTGAAGCGCTGCTGCGGCGTATGGCCCACCGCGAGCGGGAAGATCTAAAGCGGCTTGCCAGCTACGAAGAGGGTACCGCTGGCGCCATTATGACCTCTGACTATGTATCCATAGCCAGTGGCATGACGGTGTCGCAAGCGATGATGCGGGTTCGCCAAACCGCCCCGGATGCGGAAACGGTCTACCAGCTGTATATCCTCGATAGCGATGGGCAACTGATCGGTACCATGTCACTGCGCCAACTGATGGTGGCGCGCCCCGGCGCCATTGTCGATGACATTATGATCAAAGATGTTATCAGTGCTCGCGTCGATAAAGCTCAGGAAGAGGTCGCGCGGATTGTCGCCAAGTACGACCTGTTAGCCCTGCCGGTGATCGATACCGATGACCGTATGGTGGGTATTGTGACCCACGATGACGCCATGGACGTAGCCGAATCCGAGGCCACCGAGGATTTCCACAAAGGGATGTCGATCGGTCAGCTGGAAGATGGCGTTAGCCGTGTGAAGCTTTGGAGTCTTTACCGTAAGCGGGTGTTTTGGCTGGTACTGCTGGTGTTTGCTAACCTGTTTTCGGGTGCCGGGATTGCCTATTTTGAAGAGACTATTGCGGCTCAAGTTGCCCTGGTGTTCTTTTTGCCGTTATTGATCGGTAGTGGTGGTAACGCCGGTGCCCAGGCCGCTACGTTGATGGTGCGTGGTATGGCAACGGGCGATGTAGGCGTCAAAGATTGGGGCAAGCTACTGGGCCGCGAGCTGCTTGTGGCGGGGGCGTTGGGTATTACGATGGCCATTGCGGTAACGCCGATTGGCATCATGCGCGGCGGTGAGGCGCTAGCGATGGTGGTTGCCTTGAGTATGGTCACTATTGTGCTGTTTGGTAGCCTGCTGGGGATGTGCCTGCCGTTTGTACTCGAGCGTTTCAAAGTCGACCCTGCCACGGCGTCAGCACCGCTGGTGACAACGCTGATTGATGCGTCTGGGGTAGTGATCTACTTCAGTATCGCCACAGCATTTTTAACGGGAATGTAAGGCAGCTGTTTTGTATAAAGCCTAGCGCATCGAACTGCTGGCGGCGCGGGTGATAAACAGCACCTCTACATGGCCAAGCCACTCGATATCGCTCGCTAGCGCTTTTAGCTGGCTAGCGAGGCACTGGGGCGGCTGGCTAACCGCGTCATCAATGATCAGCGAAACGGATACTTTGTCATCTAAATAGTGCAGCTGAAGCTCGTTCAGCGTGCGCCACACCGGGTGCTTATACCAGCGCGCATCAAGCGCGGCTTCCACTTCCGGGCGCAGCGGTAGCCCAGGTAGGCGGCTTGGATCGCCCGCGCCGGCGTCGTCTTCCGGGTCAACGTGAAAGATCACGTCGGTCAGCGCAGGGAATCCATGGCGTAGGCGGCGGCTAACTTCGTTACCAATTTCGTGGGCTTCCGAGACGGTAATTTTAGGCCCTACCACTACGTGCAGGTCGACCATTACCCAGCCCGCCGATTGGCGCGTGCGCAGGTCGTGGACGCTGTCCACGCCGGGCACGCTGCAGGCCACGTCGTGCATCTGGCTCTGCACATCCACTGGAAGTGCGGTATCGACCAATTCGCGGGCTGATTCCCACAGCAGATCCAAGCCAACTTTACCGACTAATAACCCTACAATGATGGCCGCTACGGCGTCCAGCCAGCCTAACCCGAATTGCGCGCCCACCAATGCTACCAGCACCACAGCGGTAGATAACGCATCGCTACGCGAATGCCAGGCGTTGGCTTCGAGTAATTTTGATTTTACCCGCTTGGCAACCCGCATGGTGTAGCGAAAAATCCACTCTTTACTCAACAGTGCGATAATGGTGATTACAATTGCCAGCAAGCCAGGGGCGTTGACGTCGGTGCCGCTAAACAGGCGATCCAGGCTTGACCAAGCAATACCGCCTGCCACAAAGATCAGTACACTGCCCAGCATCAGTGTGGTGAGGGTTTCAATTCGGCCATGCCCGTAATGGTGGTCTTTGTCGGGCTCCTGACGACCGTAGTGAATCGCTGCCAGGACAAAACCGTCGGTAACCAAATCAGATAAAGAGTGAATGCCGTCGGCGATCAGTGCGGCGGAGCCGACCATAAAACCAATAGTGACTTTGACGATGCTGAGCAAAGCATCCAACCACGCACCAATGTAGGTGACACGCTTGGCTTCTTGGCTAAGTCGCGCTTGGTCTTGAACCACTGGCGTTTCGATGGTCTGAGTCATGGGAACCTTGCAAGGACGCACGCTTTTAATAGGCAGCTATTGTAGCGCACTCCTTATGCTCCCCTATAGCCTTGACTGCTCTCAGTAAAAGCAATAGCGGACAATGAATTAGCGGATGTGTATCCTTAAGCGCCATTGCAAACTATCCAATTGTTTCTATGTACAGGGTTTTTTTATGGATTGGCTCCAGGTGGTGGTGTTAGCGGTTGTTCAGGGAATTTCAGAATTTTTACCCGTTTCAAGCTCTGCTCACCTGATTTTGGTGCCTGTGCTGACAGACTGGCAAGACCAAGGCTTGGCGTTTGATGTTGCCCTGCATCTGGGCAGCCTATCCGCCGTCATTATCTATTTCCGCCAGGAAATTTGGCAGATGGTGATCAGCAGCTTAGCCGCTGTCAGTGGCAAAGGGGTGAATGAAGACGCTCGGTTGGCTTTTTGGGTAACGCTGGCGACCGTTCCCGTGGGTATTATTGGTTTACTGCTGCACGATGTTATTTCTCACTATATGCGCTCTACGCTGATCATTGGCTTCAGTTTAATGAGTTTCGGTCTATTGTTGGGGTATGCCGATTGGTGTAAGCGGGGTACGCGTAGCGAATATCAACTGTGCTTAAAGGATGTGCTGATTATTGGTGGTGCCCAGGTGCTGGCGCTAATTCCGGGCACTTCTCGGTCGGGGATCACTATTACAGCCGCTTTAATGGTGGGAATGAGCCGGGAAGGTGCCTCCCGATTCTCATTTTTACTGTCGATTCCGGTGATTGTTTTAGCGGGTGGTTTAGAAGCCATCGGGCTACTGCGTGAACCGCATTCGATTGACTGGGTAGCCATGATGGTGGGAACCCTGCTGTCGGGAGTAAGTGCGTATTTATGCATCCACTACTTCCTGGTTATTATCAAAAAAATAGGCATGCAGCCCTTTGTTATTTATCGCGTGCTGTTCGGCGCTTGGCTGCTATGGTTCTTTCATTTTTAAGAGCTTAATTTTTAAGGCTTTATTTTTTTAAGGCAAGCAACGATGCAAACATCTGTCGGGAATAGGGTTGATGAGAACAGAGTCAATGAGAACAAGCTTGATCGTAAAAAGTGCCCAGAGCATACGGTCAGGTGGGGAAGTACGCTGTTAAGGGTAGGCGCACTGCTGGGCTTAGTGATGGGCGTGGCAGGCTGTTCAGAAAATGATCGCCCGCTGGAGCCGCCGGTACGCTTTGAGGGAGATATTTTTGGCACCTTTTACCAGGTGACCATTATGGATCCGCTGACTCTGGGTGAGTCGCGCGAGCTGGAAGAGGGATTTTTGGCAGAGCTGGAAGATGTTGATCAAGCGATGTCTACCTACCGCGATGATGCCGAACTGATCGCTTTCAACGAGGCCCCGTTAGAAGAGTGGCAGCCGCTCTCAAACGAACTTATTGAGGTGTTGGCGATTAGCCAGTCGGTGGCTGAAGCCAGCCACGGTGCCTTTGATATTACCGTCGGTGATCTGGTCAATTTGTGGAGCTTTGGACCAGGGGCGCGGCCAGAAGAAGTGCCTTCTGATGATGCTTTGGCCGAGCAACTTGCCCAGGTTGGCTTTGATGCGGTCGAGGTCGATACGCAAAACATGCAGGCACGGCGCACCCGTGATGTGTTTGTTGATCTATCTGCCGTCGCTAAAGGCCATGCCACCGACCAGGTGGCGGCTTATTTAGACCAGCAAGGCCTGGAGCATTACTTGGTCAATTTGGGTGGCGACCTGATCGCCCGCGGCTTGCGTGATGAAGATGCGCAAACGCCCTGGCGGATTGGTATTGAGGTACCCGAGGATGGCCAACAGCGTGCTCAACATGTTATTCCGCTGGCGGGCACGGCACTGGAAAGTATCTCGGTGGCCACTTCGGGTGATTACCGTAACTATTTTGAAGTCGACGGTGAGCGTTTCTCCCATACCATTGACCCGCGTACGGGGCGTCCCGTAACCCATCAAGTAGCGTCGACGTCTGTTTTCCACCCCTCCAACGCTTGGGCGGATGCCTGGGCGACGGCGTTGCTGGTCGTCGGTGAGCAAGAGGCTATGCAAATGGCCATTGAGAATAATCTCAAGGCGCTCCTGCTTGTACGCGAAGGCGAGCAGTGGCGCAGTATTGCGAGCCCTGAATTTGTTAATTATTTTGGTGAAACGCTGGTTGATGAGTTAGGCATTGAACAACTGTCAGCCCCGACGCCCACCAACCAGCCCGTAACAGGTGAATAACATGCAAGAACTGGATATTGTCATTCTCGCCGCGGGTAAAGGGACGCGCATGCGTTCGCAAACGCCCAAAGTACTGCACACCTTGGCGGGCAAGCCGATGGTACAGCATGTACTGGAGACAGCCTCAGGATTACGCCCAGACCGCACCCATGTGGTGATTGGCCATGGCGCAGAACAGCTGCGAGAAGCGCTGGCTGACAGTGGCGTAAACTTTGCCGTACAGGCCGAGCAGAAAGGTACCGGGCACGCGGTGGCTCAAGCGCTTGAGCACTTGGGAAGCGGTAAGGTCGCAATCCTTTACGGCGATGTACCGCTGTTACAGCGCGAATCGTTGCGCGAGCTGTTATCCCATGTGGATGAGCAGCATATGGGGCTGCTGACGGTATCCCTTGATAACCCCTCGGGCTATGGCCGAATTGTGCGCAACGACGCTGGTGATGCGGTAGCGATTGTTGAGCAAAAAGATGCCAACAGCGCGCAGCTTGCCATTACCGAGTGCAATACCGGCATTATGGCCATGACCAGCGGCCAGCTTAAGCGCTGGCTACCACAGCTTTCTGCTGAGAACGCCCAGGGCGAGTACTACCTGACCGACGTCATTGCCATGGCGGCGGATGAGGGCGTTAAGGTATGCACCGCCCAGCCAGCCACTGCCGTTGAGGTTGAAGGCGTGAACAATCGAGCGCAAATGGCTCGCCTGGAGCGCGCTTATCAACAGCAGCTAGCCGATAAACTGATGGAGCAGGGCGTCGCGCTTGCCGACCCCGCACGGCTAGATGTGCGCGGGCGCTTAAGCTGTGGTCACGATGTATTTATCGATGTGGGTTGTGTGTTTGAAGGTGACGTTGAGCTAGGCGAAGGCGTACGTATAGGCCCTTACTGCGTGATTAAAAATAGCACCATTGGGGCAGAAAGCGTGGTAGATACCCATAGCGTGATAGACAGCACTGTGGCAGCCGGTCTTAACCAGATTGGCCCGTTTGCGCGACTACGTCCTGGTACGCGGCTGGCGGTAAAAGCCAAGGTGGGTAATTTTGTCGAAACCAAAAATGCCGATGTGGGCGAAGGTAGCAAGATTAATCACCTAAGCTACGTTGGTGACGCACGCTTAGGACGTGACGTGAACGTGGGGGCAGGCACCATAACCTGCAACTACGACGGGGCTAATAAACACGTGACCGAGATTGGTGATAACGCCTTCATCGGTTCGAACACCTCCTTGGTAGCGCCGGTAACGGTAGGCAAAGGTGCCACTGTCGGGGCAGGCTCCACGATTGCCAAAGATGTCACCGACTACACCCTGGCGGTAACACGTGGTCGCCAGCTAGAAAAAATTGATTGGTTGCGGCCCAGCAAACGCTCAGAGCCATAGCCCTTAAACATAGCCATTAAAATAGTGCTAAAAATTATTAAAAAGCGGTATTCATATTTTGCTGCTATCGATTTACCGTTTTGCCAATGCTTAGTCAGGCTTAGTAAAGAACACTCGTTAGTAACTCAGGAGAGTCATTATGTGTGGCATTGTGGCCGCCGTTGCTCAGCGCAACGTCCAAGAAATTCTGTTAGAAGGACTAAAACGCCTGGAGTATCGCGGCTACGATTCAGCCGGTATGACGGTGTTCAGTGAGGGCGTATTAACTCGCCACCGAGCGCTGGGTAAAGTCGCTGCGCTCGCCGCACAGCTTGACGATGCCGCGCTACCGGGTTTCTCGGGCATCGCGCATACCCGTTGGGCCACCCACGGAAAACCCTCTGAGGCCAATGCCCATCCGCATCACAGTAGCAATCAGGTTGCCGTTGTCCACAACGGCATTATTGAGAACTACGAGCATATAAAAGATGGCCTGCAGCGTAATGGCTATGAATTTAGCTCTGAAACCGACACCGAAGTGATTGCCCACTTACTGTCTGAAAAGCTGGCTAGCGGCTTTAGTGTATTTGAGGCCACTCAGCAGATTGTCAACGGTTTAGGCGGCGCCTACGCGCTGGGCGTGATGAGTGCTGCCGACCCCGGTGTGGTTGTCGGGGCCCGTCAAGGTAGCCCGCTGGTGATCGGGGTGGGCATTGATGAAGCCTTTTTAGCCTCCGATCCGCTGGCGCTGCTACCGGTAACGGATCGCTTTATTTACCTTGAAGAGGGCGATTTGGTTGAGCTGCGCGAGCAGGGAGCCATTCGCATTGTTGATCGTCATGGTAACGACGTTGAGCGCCCTATCCATACCTTTGAACACAGCGATGGCGCGGCCAGTAAGGGCGAATACCGCCACTACATGCTCAAGGAAATTTTTGAGCAGCCGAAGGTGATCGAGGCAGCATTAGAAGGGCGGCTGAGTGCTCAAAGCGTGTTAGTGGAGAGCTTTGGCCCCGATGCCCAAGCGCTTTTCCAGCGTGCCCGCCAAGTGCATATCATCGCCTGCGGCACCAGCTACCACGCCGGGCTGGTGGCGCGCTACTGGCTAGAGCGTTACGCCGGGGTACCGGTTCAGGTTGAAGTGGCCTCTGAGTTCCGTTACCGCCACCCGGTCGTGCCCGAAGGCACGCTGTTTGTCAGCCTCTCCCAGTCGGGCGAAACCGCCGATACGCTGGCCGCACTACGTTTTGCGAAAACACTCAACTATGTCGGGTCGCTGGCAATTTGTAACGTGCCCGGCAGCTCCTTAGTGCGTGAGTCGGACATTACCCTGATGACCCGCGCAGGCCCTGAAATTGGCGTCGCCTCCACTAAGGCCTTCACCACTCAGTTGGTGGCGCTCATGCTACTCACGCTTTCCGTGAGTAAAGCAAAAGGGCAAGCCGAATATCCAGATATCATCGCCGCACTGCGCACGCTGCCCGAGGTATGCCAGCGGGTGCTGGCGCTGGATAGTCAGATTGAAACGCTTTCCCAGGCGTTCGCTGAAAAACATCATGCGCTCTTCTTGGGGCGCGGTGCCCACTACCCAATTGCTCTGGAAGGGGCGCTTAAGCTCAAAGAGATCTCCTATATTCATGCCGAAGCGTATCCCGCCGGGGAGTTAAAGCACGGCCCGCTGGCGCTGGTGGACAGCGAAATGCCGGTGATTTCGGTCGCCCCCAATGACGACCTGCTCGAAAAGCTGAAATCCAACCTGCAGGAAGTCCGCGCCCGCGGCGGCCAGTTGTTTGTGTTCGCTGATGAAGGCGTGGGCATCGACGCCCAGGAAGATATCCGCGTTCTGACGCTTCCCCACGTGCATGAAGCGCTGGCGCCGCTCCTCTATACCCTGCCGCTACAACTGCTGAGTTACCACGTAGCCGTGCTTAAAGGCACCGATGTTGACCAGCCGCGTAACTTGGCGAAAAGTGTGACGGTAGAGTGATTTAGATGTCTGACTTTAGATTTAGTTGAGCCAATAAAACTGCGCATGAGATGCGGCAATAAGTCGCATCTCATGCGCAGCCGTTGCGTTGCAGCATGTCGTTAGGGTGCTTATGATCATGGCGGTCTTTCTCCCTCCTGACTGGATAATACTGCTATGAAACCACCAAACGTCCTCGCAACTCGGCATTACGCTAGCCGGGTCGCTTGGCTGTTGCTCGCCTGCACGCTTTTTGTCTTTCCTTCCCTCTCTTATGCCGCCGCTGGGCCCCTTGATCTTACTCTCTCGCTTGCCGGTATCTCTTCTGTCGTGATCTTCGTGCTCGCTTATGCGTTGGTGATGAGTGAAGAGCTACTGCATATGCGGAAATCCAAACCAGTGTTGGTTGCAGCGGGCCTTATTTGGGCGCTTGTGGCCTGGGTTTATGTACAAGCTGGGATGCCTGAAGAGGCGGAAACCGCTTTTCGTGAAACGCTGCTTGAATACGCTGAGCTGCTGCTGTTTTTGCTGGTCGCGATGACCTATATCAACGCCATGGAAGAGCGGCGAGTATTTGATGCGCTGCGCTCTTGGCTGGTGCGCAAAGGCTTCAGCTATCGCAGCCTGTTCTGGATCACCGGTGTCATGGCGTTTGGCATTTCAGCTATTGCCAACAATATGACCACCGCCATGCTGATGTGTGCTGTAGTGCTTAAAGTAGCAGAAGGCGATAAGAAGTTTATCGGCCTTTGCTGCGTCAATGTGGTGGTCGCCTCCAATGCAGGTGGCGCCTTCAGTCCGTTTGGCGATATTACTACGCTAATGGTATGGCAGGCGGGCCAAGTGCCATTTGGCGGCTTTTTTGTGCTGCTGATTCCTGCGATCGTTAATTTCATGGTGCCTTCAGTAATCATGAATTTCTTCATCGTCAATCGTCAGCCTGCCTCGCTGAAAGAGAACGTCTGGCTTAAGCGCGGCGCCCGTCGAATCATTTTGCTGTTTTTAATCACCGTGGCGATCTCGGTACTGTGTCACTCGATCCTTTACTTACCACCTGCCATGGGCATGATGTTTGGTTTAGGTCTTTTGCAGTTCTTTGGTTACTACCTGCGTCGCAGCCTTCCACGCTCGCTTGAACGTAAGCGTGAGCGCTACTCGCGCCGGGGCGATTGGAAGAAGCTGGAGCAACTGGGTAGCGTGGTGCCGTTTGATATTTTTAGTCGTATTGCGCGCTCTGAGTGGGACACGCTGCTGTTCTTCTACGGGGTGGTGATGTGCGTGGGCGGGCTCGGATTTATGGGTTATCTCAGCCTACTCTCTGAAACCCTCTACGGCAGTTGGAACCCGGTGTGGGCGAACGTGGTGCTGGGGCTTATCTCGGCGGTAGTCGATAACATCCCGGTGATGTTTGCGGTGCTTTCCATGGCGCCGGATATGTCGGAAGGTAACTGGCTACTGATTACCCTAACCGCCGGTGTGGGGGGCAGCTTGCTCTCCATGGGCTCCGCTGCTGGGGTTGCCCTTATGGGCCAGGCCCGGGGGATTTATACCTTTGCGGTTCATCTGCGCTGGGTACCAGCGATTTTATTGGGCTACGTTGCTAGCATCGCGGCGCATTTATGGATTAACGGCGCATTGTTTTAAGCGCTGCATAGCAAACTGAAAACGCCCCGCATTGGTTATTCAATGCGGGGCGTTTCTTTAGCGGACGGTCAATAACGTCGTTAACCGCCAATCCTTATAGATCGTGGCCGGTAACGACCTGGCAAATTTCCGCAAAACTCTTTGCTCTAGGTACGGGGTTAATGTCTTTATCCACCGCACTCTGTATATCGCTAGCTGAGATGAGGCCACGAATTCTAAGTTCGTGGTTATCGTTTTGCTCGGTGATTAACAGGTGTTGATCGGTAAAGGCTTCCATCGACAGTACAAGGTCTTCAATCGTCAGCGACCCCAGCTGTGAAACGGGCATGGCGCTGAGCTTGTGCCACGAGGTCATAATCATTTCAGCCGTTATATCTTCACGAGAGAGATTGCGCTGCTGCATGGCTAGGTTAATACGCCGGGCACCAATCATCTCTTTTGAGGTAACAACGCCAATACAGTGTGCCTGTTTATCCATAACGAACAGCAGGCGTACCCCGCCGTGGCGCATCTTAAGGTGCGCCTCGTCGATGGGCGTGTCGGCTGTAACGGATTGCGGCATTACCTGTGAAAAGTCGGTAAGCACGGCCATTGCAGGGCTAGTCGGCAGCAGTCGCTTGGTTGCCGGCATGGCCAGTAGTGGCGTTGAGCTTAACTGAACTAATGGCTTCGGTGAAAAGGTTACTTGGTTCATCGGTGGGCCTGCTTGTGGAGAAAAGGCGAACCGTGGCTATCTGGTTCACTGTGTGACTCCACAGTTGCACGCAATTCTTATCGCAACCTTAAGAGATCTAAAACGTCGCTTAAGAAACCAAGAAAATGCTATTCCTCTTGAAGGCGCTGCAGATAAATACGCACACGCAACCCGCCGTTGGGGGCATCTTCAAGTTGAAGCTTGCCTTTGTGCCGTGTGACTAACCGCTCAACGATCGAGAGCCCTAACCCGGAACCTGCGCTGGGGCCTGCACGCTGAAAGCGCTCAACCACTTTTTTGCGTTCACTAATCGGTATACCTGGGCCATGATCATCCACCGTTAATTGAAAGCCTGCTGACGTTGCCGTTAGCGTGATACTGATCGCGCTTTGACTGGGTGAGTGCTGAATGGCATTGCCGACCAGGTTTTGTATCAGGGTTTCTATGCCACCGGGCTCTTCCAACATTAACCAATCGGGTTGCTCATCTGCATTTAGCAGTAGCTGTTGGCCCCGCTCTGCAGCCAGAGGTGAAAGCTTGGCCAGCGCCTCACGTACCTCACTGAGTAGGTGGGTGGTGCGGTACTCAGGCTGCGTCTCCTCTTCGGGTTCCAGGCGCGCCAACGTTAATAGCTGGGTAACTAACCGCGTGGAGCGGGCTACGCCGCCGCGAAGGAGGCTTAGCGCTTCGCGCCGATCATCACGATGATCGGCGGTTAGGGCATTTTGCGCGTGTAGATCAAGTACCGCTAAGGGGGTGCGTAGTTCATGGGCGGCATCGGCAATAAATCGCTTCTCGCGCACGCGCATGATGCGGATACGTTCTAATAGCCGGTTAAGCGCTCCGGCGATCGTATCCAGTTCCTGGGGCAGTGGGCTAAGCGTCAAGGGCTGTAAATTGTGTGGATCACGGCTGCGGATCTGCTCCGCCATACGCGACAATGGGGCCAAGCCCCAGCCAATTGACCACCATAGCAGGGCGGTAAGGAGTGGTAGGCCAATCAGGTCGGGCATCAGGGTTCGGAGCGCCACCGCTCTTATAACGTCGCCGCGCACATCTTCACGCTCGCTGACGATAATTCGTTGGCTGGATTCAGTGACGTTGAGTACGTAAATACGCCATTCGTGCCCGCCAATATGTTGACTAGTAAAGCCGGGGGGGAGGCCTGCCATTGGTGCGTCGGGGGCGTTGGTAGAGCGCAACAGCAGATGATCCTGTTGCCATAGTTGAAAGGCCAGTTTGCTGTCATCACGGTGCTGAGCAAAGCGCTGGTCGGATTGCACGGCGCGTTCTAACGCGTCTTCCACGCTATTGAGCAGTGCGCTGCGAGCCTCTTCCGGCAGAGGTGCTTGCAGTATCCCCTCGAGTAGACGTGCGTTCTGCGCCAAGCTGGCATCGTACAACGCTTCAATTTCATGGGCAGCATAGCGGTAGCTGAGACAACCAATCACCAACATACTAATGCCAAACACCAGCAGTGCGAGTCCAAGCGTGCGTTGGCGGATAGAGGTCATGAGTGCTCATCCTGGTCGGCTTTATCCATTACGTAACCGATGCCGCGCAGCGTACGAATAAGCTGAGGAAAAAATTTGCGCCGTAAGTGGTGCACGTGAACCTCAATCGCGTTGCTTTCTACATCTTCATCCCAGCCATAAACCAAACGCGTTAATGTATTGCGGGTAAACACGCGGCCAGGGTGGCTCATAAACTCTTGGAGCAGGGTCAGTTCACGCCGTGACAGTTCAACAGGCTGATGCTGATAGCTGACCCGCATGGTTAAGGGATCAAGCCGTATACCGCGACACTCTAGGGCACTGCTCACCTGATCACTACTGCGTCGCAACAGGGCGCGCAGGCGTGCTTTTAGTTCAGCGACTTCAAACGGCTTGGTTAAATAGTCATCGGCACCTGCGTCTAACCCATCAATGCGTTCGTCGACCGCGTCGCGAGCGGTTAACACTAGAATAGGCACACGATTACCCTGTCGCCGCACGTCCTCAAGTACCTGCATTCCATCCATACGCGGTAGTCCCAAATCGAGAATTACCACATCAAACGGCTCTCCTTCCTTCAAGGCCGCCAAGGCGGTGATGCCATCGCCAAGATGATCCACCGTGTAATGTTCAGGTTTTAAGGCCAGGCGAATGCCCGAGGCTAAGCTGGGGTCGTCTTCTACCAACAGAATACGCATGGCGTCGTGGGCTCTCCTCTAAGCAATGGTTACCAGGGCACTTAAAAGGGTGGCGTGCAAAGGCTTAGGCCGTCAGGATGATGGTTATAAATGATAGGCCAATAACGTAGCACGCTTTGTTACTCCGTCGGAGTTCTGGATCGCATCAGTACGGCAGCGTTTATTAGCGTGGAAAGGCGATAGCAACAGGAATACAGCGTCAAAATAAGGCGGCAATAGTCACCGTTAAATGCATAGGCGCGCTTAGTAGCATTTTCTTGCGCTTTGCGTTGCCGTTATACTAGCCCCAATACGCACGTTTTGGCGTCTCGGCTGCGCATCGTCGTTGGTGGCGCTGCCGCGAACAGGGGTTAAGAACAAACGTTTAATGACAATACTCAAGAGGTGGTGAGAGTGAAAGCTAAGCTGATCATGAGCGGGCTGGCGGCCCTCGGTTTCATGGCGGGCACGTCGAGTGTTTATGCCCAAGATGATGTCGCACGTGATGCGATTGCCGAGCGTTTGGCGCCGGTAGGGCAACTCTGTTTACAAGGCGAGGAGTGTGGCACCGCAGCGGCACCGGCGGCAGCCGCTAGCAGTGGCGGTGATATCGACGGCGAGGGCATCTACGGCAATGTGTGTAGTGCTTGCCACGAATCGGGCGCTGCTGGTGCGCCTATCCGCGGTGAAGAAGAGGCCTGGGCTGAGCGCACTGAGCAAGGCTTTGCCACGCTGTTAGAGCATTCTATCAATGGTATTGGTGCAATGCCTGCTCGTGGTGGCAACCCCAACCTCTCTGATGAAGAGATGGAAGCGGCGGCTGCCTATATGGTCGAGCCCGTCATGGACGTGCCTGAATTAGGCGGTGGCGATGAAGCTGCTGCTGAAGATGAAGCAGCAACAGAAGAAGAAACGGTAGCCAGCGACGGTGCAGCGAGTGAAGAAGACGCGGCAGCAGCTGAAGAAGCCAGCAGTGGCGGCAACGGTCTAGACGGTAAAGCACTCTACGCAAGCTCTGGCTGTGTAGCTTGCCACGCCTCGGGCGTAGCCGGTTCACCAATACTGGGCGATTCTGAAGCCTGGGCAGCGCGTTTGGAAAAAGGGGCTGAAGAGCTGTACGCCAGCGTCATTAACGGCCTTGGCGCTATGCCTCCTAAAGGCGGTAACCCCAACCTCGCTGACGAAGAGGTCATGGCCATCGTCGATTATATGATGGCTGAAGCCCAGTAGCGGCAAGCAGCACACTGATTCAGTTTGCTAAGTTTATCCACAGGGTGTTTTAGCTACCGCCCTGTGGATATTTTTTATAAGCCAGTTTTTATAAGTCAGTTTTTATAAGCTCAGTTTCATCATCACCCCAGCAGCGAGCGCAGCCCGGCAATGGCGTCTTTGCCACGGGCCTGTTTCTTATCCGGATCCTCCTTATCGGCACGACCTTCCCACTCTAAATCCTCCCCAGGCAGCTCGTCTAAAAAGCGGCTGGGCGCACAGTCCATCAGTTCGCCGTAGGCTTTACGCTGACGCGCGAGCGTCAATGTTAGCGTGCGCCGCGCCCGAGTAATACCCACATAGGCTAGTCGCCGCTCCTCCTCCACGGTGCCTACTTCGATGGCGTTGCGGTGGGGCAGCAGATCCTCCTCTAAGCCCATCAAATAGACATGGGGGAACTCGAGGCCTTTTGAGGCGTGCATAGTGAGTAGCTGTACGCGATCGGAGTCATCCTCTTCAGCCTGCTGTTCCAGAATGTCGCGCAGTACCAGGCGTGAAATCGCTGCTTCCACGCCGTCGGTTTCGGTATCGGTGGAATCGGTATCGTCCTCTGGGTCGCGATTGAGGGATTTTTCTAGCTGGTCGATCAAAATCCACACATTGGCCATACGCCGTTCGGCAACGGTGGGCGCGCTGGCGTTTTGATACAGCCAGGCCTCGTAATCCATATCCCGCAGCATATCGCGAATGGCGGCAATCGCATCGCCTTGATCCATGCGCTTGCGCACGCCATCGATAAAGTGCGTGAATCGACTTAGCCGCTCTACGGCTCGGGTTGGTAATACCTGTTCCAAGCCCAGCTCGTGGCAGGCAGCGAACAGCGAAATTGAGCGCTCCGTAGCGTAGTTGGCGAGTTTCTCTACCGTTCCAGGGCCTACTTCCCGGCGCGGTACGTTTACTATGCGTAAAAAAGCGTTGTCGTCGGCGGGGTTAATCAGCAAGCGCAGGTAAGCCATGGCGTCTTTGATCTCATTGCGCGAGAAAAACGACGTACCGCCGGAGAGCTTGTAAGGAATCTGGTAGTGCTGCAGCTTGAGTTCTAACAAACGGGCCTGGAAGTTGCCGCGGTAAAGCACCGCAAAGTCGCGCCACTCGGCTTTTTCTTTGATACGGCGGGTGAGCATTTCGCTGGCGACCCGCTCGGACTCCGCCTCTTCATGGCGATTCACAATCACCCGAATGGCCGCGCCGTCGCCCATATCCGACCACAGCGTCTTCTCATAAACGTGGGGGTTATTGGCAATCAGCGTGTTGGCCGCGCGCAATATAGTGGCAGTAGAGCGGTAGTTCTGCTCCAGCTTGATGACTTTCAAGCGCGGGAAATCTTCGCCTAGGGTAATTAAGTTTTCAGGGCGGGCGCCGCGCCAAGCGTAGATCGACTGATCATCGTCACCCACTACGGTAAAGGTGGAGCGCTCAGCCATGAGCAGTTTCACCAGCAGGTACTGGGACACGTTGGTGTCCTGGTACTCATCCACCAGCATGTAGTGGATTTTGCGCCGCCAGCGCTCTAGCGCCTCCGGGTCGCGCTGCAGCAATACCACCGGCAGCAGAATCAGGTCGTCAAAATCCACCGCGTTATACGCTTTTAAATGGCGCACGTAGGCTTCGTACACCCGAGCCGCAAAGTGCTCATCGTCATCCGCGGCAAACGAGAGCGCATCACTGGGCAGCACTAAATCATTCTTCCAGGTGGAAATTTTGCTCTGCACGGCGTTGATCTGCTCAGCATCCACCTGGGCGTCTTTATTCATTAAATCGCGCAGCAGCGCTTTGGCATCTTCCGGATCGAACAGCGAAAAGCCCGGTTTATAACCCAGGGTTTTAAGCTCGCCGCGGATAATATTCAGCCCCAGGGTGTGGAAGGTGGAGACCGTTAGCCCATGGCCCTCTTTGCCGTGGAGCATTTGGCCTACGCGCTCTTTCATCTCCCGGGCGGCTTTGTTGGTAAAGGTCACCGCGGCGATTCTGCGCGCGCTCATCCCGCACTCTTGGACCAAATAAGCAATTTTGGTGGTAATCACACTGGTTTTGCCCGAACCAGCGCCCGCCAGCACCAAGCAGGGGCCATCGATATAACGCACCGCTTCCTGCTGGCGCGGGTTTAGCCCTTTAATGCGGCTAAGAATGCTCTTGGGCGTGGCAGGCGTCATGGCGTCGGTGATCCTCTGCGAGTGTTGCTAGGCTATTTCGATTACAATCGGCAAATGCATGATCAACAGGCAGGTGGCGATGTTTGAAGTAGCGCTTTTTGAACCGCGTATGGCGCCCAATACGGGCAATATCATGCGCTTGGTGGCCAATAACGGCTGCCGTTTACACCTGATTGAGCCGCTGGGCTTTGACTTGGAAGAGAAAAAGCTGCGTCGCGCCGGACTGGATTACCGTGACCTAGCCAACGTGACTCGCCACGCAGATTTTAGCGCCTTTCAACAGGCGATGCAGGGCCGGTGCATCTGGGCGATCACCACTAAGGGCGCGCGCAGCTACAGCGATGCCGACTTTTCCCCCGGCGATGTGCTGCTGTTTGGCTCGGAAACCGCTGGGCTTTCACCTCAGGTGCATGAAGCGCTCACTGCTGAGCACAAACTGCGCCTGCCCATGCAGCCCAACAACCGTAGCCTCAACCTTTCCAACGCCGTGGCTATTGTGAGCTACGAGGCGTGGCGCCAGCAAGGCTTCGCTGGCTCGGTTTAATCAGTTAGCGATCCCGTAGCGGTCACGGTACGCCCTGATCGCTTCGGCATAAGCGAGCATTTCGCCACCAGCATGCTCTTCTAGGTAAGTGAGCACTTGCTCCAGAGTGACGATACTGACCACCGGCATACCATACTGGGCCTGCACTTCTTGAATCGCGCTCTGTTCGCTCTGGCCGCGCTCCTGACGATCTAGGGCGATAATAACACCCGCTGCGCGCGCGCCGCTTTGCTCAATCAGTGTCATCACTTCGCGAATCGCGGTGCCCGCGGTAATCACGTCATCAATGATCAAAATATCGCCAGACAGCGGCGCGCCGACAATATTACCGCCTTCACCGTGGGTTTTGGCCTCTTTGCGATTGAAGGAGTAAGGCATATCCAGGTCGTGATGATCGGCCAGGGCCGCCGCCGTGACCGCGGCCAGCGGAATGCCCTTATAAGCCGGGCCAAACAGCACATCGGCATTTAAGCCGCTATCGACAATCGCCTGAGCGTAAAAACGCCCGAGCTTGGCCAGCGCCCGCCCGGTTTGAAACAGCCCGGCGTTGAAAAAATAGGGACTAACGCGGCCAGATTTCAGGGTAAACTCGCCAAACTTAAGCACACCTTGCTCAATGGCAAAGGCAATGAAATCGCGCTGGTAGGGTTGTAGAGTGGTGGCCACGGCATTCCTCACTAGGCGGTAGGTTTAAATCGGCACGAAAGCAACAATATAAGTAGGGTAAATGGCAAGTTTTACTCGCTGCTTTTACCCAAACGTCTAAACGTCGGGTATCATACAGCAGCGACGCAAAAGGGACGATTTATGAAAATTGCCAGCATCAATGTCAATGGTATTCGTGATGCCGTCGATCGTGGCTTCCTGGACTGGCTGGCTCAGCAGGATGTCGACGTAGTCTGCGTGCAGAACATCAAGGCAAAAAGTTTTGAACTGGGCGACCACATTCTGTATCCGGAAGGCTATGAAGGCTATTTCCTGGATGCCGAAGAGGATGGTTTCTCCGGTGTGGCACTCTATTGCCGCAAAATCCCCAAGGCGATTATGTATGGTCTAGGGTTTCCTCAGTGTGACCATGAAGGACGTTTTCTGCAGGCGGATTATGAACGCTTCAGTATTGTCTCTTTCCTGATGCCTGATGGAAGTGACCAAAAAGCTAAGCAGACATTTATGGATCAGTACCAAGAGTACCTGACGAAGATGTCGCGCAAACGGCGCGAATACATCCTCTGCGGTACTTGGCATATTGCCCATAAAACCGTCGATTTGGCTAATTGGTCGGACAACCAACTGACCTCAGGCTTCCGCCCGGAAGAGCGCGCCTGGATGGATCAGGTGCTTGGCCCCGCCGGGTTTATCGACACCTTCCGCGAAATTAACCGCGATGTAGGTGAGTACACCTGGTGGCCGAAGCTCGACCAAGACGTGCCCCGTGAGCGCCAGGAAGGCTGGCGGATCGACTATCAGTTAGTCGGCCCCAACTTCCGCCGCCACGTGGTCGACGCGTGGATCGATTACGATGCGACCTTCTCCGAGTTCGCCCCGCTAATCGTTGAGTACGACCTGGCGCTCTAAGCGCTAGGCAACGAACTTTTCCCGCGTCGCCTGTCACCCTTGCTGATTAGCCGGGGTGACAAACAACAGGCCAGCATTTAGCTGGCCTGTTGTTTTTTACGCCTTACTCCTCACACCTCACCTTCATTACCCTCGAATACCCAGCGCTTCACGCTGCTTCTCGCGCAGCTCACCACCGGCTGTCTCGGCCAAATCGAGCATCGCGTTCAGCTCGGCGCGAGTGAAAGCACCTGCCTCGGCGGTACCCTGCACTTCGATCAGCTCGCCGCTTTCGGTCATCACCACGTTTAAGTCGGTATCGGCTTTGCTGTCTTCTGGGTAATCCAGATCCAGTACCGGTACGCCTTTATAAATACCCACGGAAATAGCGCTCACCAACTGCTTGAAAGGGTCGCTTTTAATCTTCTTCTCGCGCTGCAGATAGCGAACGGCATCCATCAGTGCCACGCAGCCGCCGGTAATCGCTGCGGTGCGGGTGCCACCATCTGCCTGGATAACATCGCAATCCACCGTAATAGTGAACTCACCGAGTTTCTTCAAATTCACCGCAGCGCGCAGGCTACGGCCAATCAAGCGCTGAATTTCCAGCGTGCGGCCGCCCTGTTTGCCGCGGGTCGCTTCACGGCCACTACGGGTGTGAGTGGCGCGGGGCAGCATGCCGTACTCAGCGGTGACCCAACCTTGATGTTTGCCGCGCAGCCAGCGCGGTACGCCTGCTTCAACGCTGGCATTACACAATACTTTGGTATCGCCAAACTCAACCAGTACCGAGCCTTCCGCATGGCGGGTGTAGTCACGGGTTAAGCGAATGTCGCGGAGCTGGTCGGCCTCGCGGCCGCTGGGACGCACAACATCAGGACGCTTAGCACTGCTCACAAATAGTACCTCTCAATAAACGCACAACTAGGAAAAGCCCTCCATTGTACACGTCTGGGCGTGCGCTGATGGGCCTATCGAGTAGACTGTTGGCAATGCTTTATACACCGTTGTTCTCTATTAGGATGAAACATGGCCACTTCCAGCCGCGTACACAGCATGACCGCCTTCGCCCGCACCGAGCAGGCCGCTCCTTTCGGCACCCTGCAGGTGGAAATCCGCTCGGTGAACCAGCGCTATTTAGAGCCTCACTTCCGCCTACACGAAAGCCTACGTGATTTAGAGCCGGTCCTGCGCGAGGCGCTGCGCACTCGTTTAGCCCGTGGCAAAGTCGAGTGCAGTGTTCGCTTTGAGAGCGCCGAAACTGCCCAAGCTCCGGCTGTAAATAGCGCCCGCTTAGCCGCCATTGCTGATGCGCTAACCGCCATTCAGCAGCAGGTACCCAGCGCCGTGCCGCCCACCACGCTTGCGCTACTCAACCAGCCCGGAGTAATGGAAACCCAGCACCTTGACCAAGACGCCATCAAAACCGCCGCCAAAGCGCTGTTTGACCAAGCGCTGGATGAGCTGATTGAGGCACGTGCCCGTGAAGGGGAAAAGCTTGCCGAGATGATCACCACCCGCCTGACAGCGGTAAGTGAGCAGGTCGCCACCGTGCGTAGCCTGCTACCGCAGATTCTGGAGCGCCAGCGCGCCCAACTGCTGGAGCGCTTGGAGGTTGCCAAAACTGAACTCGACCCGCAGCGCCTGGAAGCCGAACTGGTACTGGTGGCGCAAAAAGCTGATGTGGATGAAGAGCTAGACCGCCTGACTGCGCATATAGAAGAAGTGAGCCACCAGCTCGCCCAGAAAGGCCCCAAAGGCCGCCGTTTGGACTTCCTAATGCAGGAACTCAACCGCGAAGCCAATACGCTGTCGTCGAAATCCGTGGTGGCTGAGACGACCCGCTGCGCGGTGGAGTTAAAGGTGCTGATCGAGCAGATGCGGGAGCAGGTGCAGAATATTGAATGATGTTCCTGGGTGTTCGGCGTCGCTCTATAGTTAGTTGTAAATCAAAGAGTTATGTTTATTTGACAGTCATTGCGTTCGTGTAAGTTCTGCCAGGTTTGGGTAGTTGTGGGTAGTAGATTGGGGAGTGTTTTGTCGCTATATTGTATCGGCGAGATTGTACTCCCCAATTTTTTTAAGGCAGGAAAGTGGGCAAGCTACACAACAAGACCGTCAAGAAATTGATCAAAGAGAAGCCATCCGTGCGGCATGCCGACGGCAATGGCCTCTACCTTATGACCCCGAAGCGCGGCGACGCTTACTGGATGCTGCGATACACCACGCCAGCTACCAAGCTCCGGCGTGAATACACCATCGGCAAGGTAGACGACTGGTCTCTGGCCGATGCCCGCGATGAAGCAGCGAAACTGAGGTTGGCGATCAAGCGTGAGGGGGCCGATCCTGTGCAGGAGCGGCAGAAGGTCAACCAGAACCCTCTCAAAACGCTTAATGATCTTTACACAGACTACTATGAGCTTCGCAAGCGCGAGATAACGTCTCACCAGAGAGAAAAGAGTCTGTACGACAGGGAGGTGAAGCCTCGAATTGGGAAAGTGGAGCTGGAAAAGATCAGTCCGGTAGATATCAGCAAAATACTGCGAGACGTTGCGAGCGGTTACGATGATTACCCTCCGCGCCCAACCATCTCTAATGATCTGATGCGCTTACTAAAGAACTTGTTTGATCACGGCATCAAACTCGATGTAACAAGAAATAATCCCGCCTCTCCATTCCGCCCAAGAGATGCCGGTGGGAAGGAGAAGGCCGCCAACTACCCAATGACGGAACCCGAGGTTATCGAGTTCTTCAACAGGCTCCGGGTGATTCCGGCACAGTTCAGCCGTGAAAACTACCTAGCCTGTGCGTTGCTGATAGCGACTTGTACAAGAAAGATGGAGCTTTTGGCGGCGCCGTGGTCGGAATTCGATCTAGAGAACCGTATCTGGTACTTGCCCGAGGAAAGGACCAAAAAGAGAAGGGCTATCGATATTCCTTTGGCGGAGCCCGCCGTGGAATGGCTGAAAGAACTGAAAGTACGCTCCTGCGGTAGTGAGTGGGTATTCCCCGCTCGCAGGATCAGCAAAAAAGCCCGGACGCCGTTTGTGTGCGAAAACACGCTGAACCACGCACTCAAGAAACTCTTTGAGCAAAAGTTCTTCTCGTTCGACAAGCGCCGCGTCCACGATCTTCGCGGTACGGCCAGAACGAAGCTGGGGGAGCTTGGCTTTGATGACAATCTAGCCCAGCGCTGCCTGAATCAGTTACCCGGCAACCGTTCGGACCGGGTGTATAACCAACATGGGTATTTTGAGGAACGGAGGGTCGCCCACGAGGCGCTCTGTGAATGGTTAGCGCCCATCGTGAGAGGTGAGGTCAGTTCCGGTGTCAACAACGGTGAGTTTTGACCGCTTTACGGACTTTTAGCACTGTTGCTGACACCGGAGAGTAAAGGGGCCACTCAGGTCCCTTGCTGTTCAATCCAGGCTAGCAGATCCGATAACCGCCACGCCACCGAGCTGCAGCCCAGCCTTAGCCGCGCCGGAGCAACTTTCTTTCGTTCCAGCGACCACCACTGGGTTCGACTGACGCCAGTAATCGCACGGCGATCCGGTTCTCTGACCAGTCGTTCGCAGTGTCCCGAAAGAGCCAGCAACCTGGCTCGCAGCTCTTCCGGAGGCGGGCTGAAGATTTTGTCACTCATCCTCTACCACCTCCGGGTTGCCGCTGGGAAAAGTGGGAAACTGGGAAAGGGTGTCTCCATTTGGAACGCTCTGCCAGTACGTTCGCACTCTATCGGGCCAGACGGCAAAAAAGCGCTCGGAGCGGTCCGGAAGCGTGACTTTCAGTGTTCCACGATTTTGCTCGTTTGTCTCCAGAAAACCTCTCTGAAAAAGGGGCTCAATGTCGGCCCTGTACCGGCTCGGTAAGCCTAGATCTTTGAGGAAAGTCTCCCTTCTGACTAGCCATTGGAGCTCGCCGCTTACCTCTCGCCTAAAGCCCAACAGTCTCCCATAGTGCCCGCGTTCGAATTTTGAGAATCTGTGGTTCCAGCGCTCGACTGCGTCACGTAGACGAATCAGGATACTATGTTCCTCAGCGTCAAAAACATGTCCACGACGCTGAAGCCATGCAGCTATGACTCTCTCGACTGCCTGCACTGAGCTGGTTTCCGTCCAAGGCAGCAGATAATTTCTGCAGGCTAGACACAATGCTATGGCTACGAGAGCAAAGCGCTTGAGCACGCGGATTACCTGGGAAGCCATATGTGGAGTGACCCAGGTGTCCAGCAGCTTTTTAGTTTCCCGCTGGATGTATATAGGTAGCTCATCAATGTCGTCGGTCAGGCGTTCTATCCATTCTCGGAATAGCGCACCGTAGTATTTCTTCGTGTGCCTTTTTAGTGTGTCTACCAGCTCCTGAGAGCTCGGAAGCCCATGCAAATCATCAAAAGCGCCATACTTCCCAAAAACGGGTATTTCAACCAGGCGAGTTTTTTGCCCCGCTCTTACAGGCTTCCCGAGTTGTTGAAAAATCTCTGAAAGCCAGATTTCTCCCGAGCTGAGGCCCAGCGTTCGCCAGTGCGTTTGAGGGGCAAGGTCTCCGGTTTTCTGGGCGCGTAATTTGCTCGTACCGTTAAGGATTTGATAAGTGGCTACATCAACATCTTCAGGCTTGGCTAAGCCGATCTCATCGAGTGCCAGCAGCATGTCATTATGCACTGCAGATACTGCCGCCAGCCCGTTGGACGTCGATATCCAACTACGCATGAACGTCTGGGCGCCACAAACGCTGGTAGCGATTTGCAGTAAAGTAGTTTTTCCAGATCCGGAGTGGCCGCCGAAGTGATAAGCGCCGTTTTCAAGGTCAGCGGGTTGCAACAGCGGTGCAGCCAATGCCACGCCGACGCTGAATACCGCTAAAGAGTTTCCAGCGCAAAGGCGGCCTACGTGGGCCTGCCAATCTTGGAGAGAGCCCTTTTCTGACAAAATGTGGTCGGTTGATAACTGCCCAACGAAGTGATGCTGCTCATCCGCCTGACCTGCCGTCCAACTACTCGTTGCGAAAATGGGGCCATGCCAGCCGGTGCGGTCGACGGTGGTCGCCGGCGGCGCTTTTGCCATCGCCTCAAGCAAATATTGCAATATCTGCGACCAAGCTGCGTTGCCGGGCTTAAGCGGATAACCCGTGTCGACAAAAAGCTCTTTTATCTGACGAGCATTCTCACCGTGCAGGTCGCGGGCGTAAACCACCTCCCTCAGCATGGCGTTATCAAAGTTTTTCCATTGTAGTAGCACGCCGTGACCGTGCTTCTTTCCGGTAAGACGAGTCCGGGCGACAACCTCTAGCCAGCCGCCAAGCCAGTGCCACTGCTCAGAGCCGTAGCTGTACAAGCCGGAATCCCTCAGCTGAAATTTCATTTGCACCTCCGTCACAGCCGATCTAGCCAGTCACGAACATCCTGAATCCGGAACCTCACGGCTCGCCCGTGTGGGTTTGGTTTAATGGGGGCCGGAAAACGCCCAGATTGCACGTATCGCCGCAGCGTGGCCTGGGAAAGTTGGGTAACGGCACAAACCTCTTCATAGGTGAGCAAACGTTCATTCGTCTCGTTGAAATACTGTCGTTGCATAATCCACTCCTGATTCGTTGTTTAACGGACAGGAGTGATTATGAATAGTCCTGAAGTCACACCAGAACCGTGGAATTGGCCATTTTGGGCGCAAAGA
This sequence comes from Halomonas sp. H2, assembly GCF_050215315.1. Taxonomy (GTDB): domain Bacteria; phylum Pseudomonadota; class Gammaproteobacteria; order Pseudomonadales; family Halomonadaceae; genus Vreelandella. The sequence goes on along the minus strand of NZ_CP189760.1, from coordinate 3,911,144 downwards.
GAAAAAACTTATAAGCATTTGAATTAAATGGTTAATTTATTTTGTTCGGTCGATCTTTATGTGAATTTCATCGGTTTTTGATCAAAAATTGGTGGAGTTTTAAACAATAGCCGTTGCCCGCCATCACCACGACATCATTATATGAGGCGGTAATGCCTGCTAACTTTCACATGTGAAAGTCAGAAATATGCGTGATCAAGACGGCCTCCTAAAGGCTCTTTTCGACGCCCTGTTATTTTATCAGCATGCACGTATCACGCCGGGCCTCCAAAAGGCCTCTTCCGCGCCCTTTTTAAGTGCCCCGAGGAAGTAGCGGGAATTGTTGTAGCGACGACAGTCAACCCGGTTCCATCAAGCTACCGGATACCGGTGTTGTCACTGATGTGGGAGGCCAGGGTCCCAAATTAATACTGGAACGCAGATCCCTCAGCCCATGCGGGCTATTTCATGGCACGTGGGAGCACAACGGCAAAGTCCCAAATCAGATAGTTACGTGGAAAGGAGTTGGAAAGGTCCCATGGCTGGGAGGAATGAATCTGCCTCCGCCCCCGCCTTTGTGTCCAAAAAGGGCAAAAGCACATGGCAGCTCAAGGCACTCGAATGTTTAGGATTGTTGGCAAATCCATAGAGAGGAGCCGGCAATGAGCAAACGAATGACTCACCAGGAAATCTGCGCAGAGTGGGAGTCGGTCAGCCGAGCCCAAAACGTGAACCATCGTCGCGGCACCGAAGCCGCCATCAAGCAATGCCGGCAATTTCTGGCTGCGATTCAGCAACAAGCGGACGTGGAGCAAGCGAGGTATCGCTATCTGGCGCAGCGGCTCTGTGATTACTTCTGGTCCCACAACATGGCTCATCGTAGCGACAAAACACCAGGCTATCCCGGGCACTTCGGCTGCCGCGTTCGACTCAGAAAAAGAAAACTGGAATTGTCCTGGTACTACAACCGCTTTGTCCCGAAGAAGAGTGGTGAGGGCCGATCAGTGTTTAGTGCGTACATCCGCAAAGAAGGCCGGTTCCGCTATCACAAGCCAGCCTTCACGCGGGCTCAGGACTGGGAACGACTGATCATCTCAGAGGTTGAGGCCGGTTTTGAAATGTTGCGAAGGCTCAATGCCAATCAAGCAGAGCTTCGTCGAATCGTGCTTAAAAGTGAGCGCCTCCTGAAAAATCTGGAGGAGCACCTCAGCGGACTGAAGGAGGCTGCCGGCGGGAGCGCATGCCCTTCCAATGAGGATAGGTGAAGGCTGTGGGCGCTAAAGCCCCTGCCTATTCACGCCAAAGCTGCATGTTTTGAGGAGCTATTGCTGGGCGCACCTAAATTTGCGGTGGCTCTAGATGCTGTCTTTTGCTGGTCTATTCAGGTCAGATCGGTTGTGTGCAGTTTAGTGCCTCGATATATTGATTAGTCAATGTAGTGTAGACTGATTCACCCTCGAAACTACGCTGCCTCAGATGGGGTGGCTACACCATCGCCCATAGGGAGCTAAAAGATGGCCGAACTGGACGACCGATGGCTGTCTGTCACAGAAATCGCCAAATACCTCGGTGCCAGTAACGACTCGGTTTACAGGTGGATCGAGAAGCACGCAATGCCCGCCCACCGTGTCGGCAGAGCCTGGAAGTTCAAAAAGAACGAAGTGGACGAATGGGTACGCAGCGGCGGTGCCAGCGACGGGAATAACGCCAATGCCTGAGGAGAAACAACTTGCCCGTTTCGGGTTCCGGTTTGAGCGTGGCGGTACCCACAGCTCCCGCACAATGATGCTGGACGAGCTCACGGCTCTGCTCGATTACGTAAACCGTGCTGACGCAACAAAGGCTGATTATCTGAATGCGATAGAGGAAGACAACTGCCTCGGCAAACGTTCAGGTAAGACTCGTCGCCTGACCTATAAGCATTTGGCTGAGCTTTATTCTCTGGACACAGCCCATGTGCTTTTTCGTGCCTTGCTGTACTTCTGGCAGCGAGATGAAGCAGGTCGGCCAATGCTGGCGCTGCTGGCTACCTACGCCAGAGACACCATTTTCCGTGCCAGCGCACCAATGATTCTCAAGACGCCGGAGGGATCAGTCATTACCCGTGAGTCGCTAGAGGAACTGCTCGATAGCCTGGAGCCAGGCCGTTTCAGCAAGGCGACTCTGAAATCCACAGCCCAGAATATCAACTCCAGCTGGACCAAATCCGGCCACCTTACAGGGCGAAACAAGAAAATCCGTAACCGAGCTGCCCCTACAGCAGGCAGTGCGGCCTACGCTCTGTTGCTGGGCTATCTGGCCGGTGCGCGTGGGCAAGGCCTGTTCAGTACCGAATACGCCAAGCTGCTGGACTGCTCCCGGGAACAAACCATTGAGCTGGCAGAGCAGGCCTCACGAAGGGGCTGGATAACCTACAAGCGGGTGGGGGATGTGATCGAAGTGCTTTTCCCCAACCTGATCAATCAGCAGGAACAGGAGTGGTTGCGTGAGCAGGGTTAAGCGCCTGATTCAATCGTACGGGCGACACATTGCTATCCCCTGGAGGGATGATGCCGCCGCAGCCCAGCGGGTGGTTTTCTGCGTTTACAACGAAAACGAAGAGCGCTGGCTCAGAGCCCGGGTAGACGAATTCGAAATTGTTACCCGGCAGGCGGGTCACGAATGGGTTCTGTTTGATTTGACCGACACCTTTGCAGGCTGGCTGGCTACCCAACGGTACGCAAAGAGCTATTTCCAGAAGCCGCACCTGCTGGCCACGGTGTTGCCAAAATATCTGGACTATATTGTGAGCGAGTTCGAGCGGGTTCTGAAAGAAACAAATGCCAACGACAACACCGTAGTGGCTGTCCAGGGTGTTGGCGCGCTTTTCGGTTTTCTCAAGGTCAAAGACGTTGTGGATAAGTTGGCTCCCCTGGTTGAGGGGCGGCTGTTGGTCCTGTTTCCCGGCAGCTATGAAAACAACAATTACCGGTTATTGGACGGTTACGACGGGTGGAACTATCTCGCAGTACCGATAACCGCAGACAAGGATTAAGGAAAGAGGTTGTTCATGAAGAATCGTGAGATTTATCAGAAAGATCCGACCATCCGCAAACTGGTCAACGAAGGTGTGGCCAGTGTTAACGACGAAACCACAAGCCATGCGCTCGCGGTACTCCGTTACGAACTGGAAACCTTCGTGTGTGACGGCCAGTACGAGAAAGGAATGTCCCACATTCTGGAAACCTACCTGAAGAACATCGACCAGGCTCAACAGCCGGCGGTGTGGGTCAGCGGGTTCTACGGTTCTGGTAAATCCCACCTGGTGAAGATGCTGAGGGCACTGTGGGTAGATGCAGAGTTTGAAGATGGCGCTACTGCCCGGGGTATCGCCAAACTGCCGCAAGGCGTGAGTGAACACCTCAAAGAGCTGAGCGTTCAGGCGAAGCGTCACGGTGGCTTGCATGCTGCATCCGGAACCCTGGGTTCCGGCGCAAGCGGTAGTGTACGGCTTGCGCTACTGCGTATTCTGTTCAAATCGGCAGGGCTGCCGGAACAGTACCCGGTCGCCCGCTTTGTGATGTGGTTGAAGCACGAAGGCATTTACGACCAGGTACGCCAAAGTGTCGAATCCAACGGCTACGACTGGCAGGAAGAGCTGGATAACTTCTACGTGGCCGAAGGCCTGCACGAAGCCCTGGTACAGGCAAAGCCGGCACTGTTCTCATCACCGGCATCCTGCGTGGAAACCCTGAACAACCTGTATCCGTTCGTTCAGGACATTTCCAGCGACGATATGCTCAAGGCCATTCGCCAGGCATTGACCACAGACGGCAAATTCCCGCTTACCCTGATCGTACTGGACGAAGTTCAGCAATTCATTGGTGAAGACAGCCAACGCTCCATTGCGGTACAGGAAGCAGTCGAGGCCTGCTGTAAAAACTTCGGTGGCAAGCTGCTCTTCATTGGCACCGGCCAGACAGCGGTAACCGGCACCAGCAATTTGAAGAAACTCGAAGGGCGCTTCACTATCCGTGTTGAGCTGTCTGATGCCGATGTCGATGCCGTTATCCGGCAAGTCATTCTCGCCAAAAAGCCTGAAGCCAAAGGGCCGATTGATCAGGTTCTGCAAACAAACCTGGGCGAAATTTCCCGGCACCTGGCGGGCACAACCATTGGCCACCGGCAGGATGACCTGCCTTACTTCCCCCAGGACTACCCGATCTTGCCGGTGCGTCGTCGCTTCTGGGAGAACACCCTGAGAATACTGGACCAGACCGGTACCGACAGTCAGCTGCGTAACCAGCTCAGCATGATTCATAAAGTCATCCAGACCAACCTGGATGACCCGCTTGGCCATGTGGTACCGGCGGATTACCTTTACTTCGATTCCGCAGACAAACTGCTGCAAGCCCGAATTCTGCCCCGCAAGGTTCATGAAAAAACCATGAGCTGGATAAAAGGCACGGAAGACCAGCGCCTGATGGCCCGTGCTTGCGGCCTGGTGTTTCTGATCAACAAGCTGGGCGGTCAGAACAATGAGATCGGCATTCGCGCGAACGTCGATTCACTGGCAGATCTGCTGGTAGAAGATTTGTCCGCTGGTAGCAGCAGTCTACGCAGCAAACTGCCAGGCTTGCTCGATAACTGCGAACTGTTGATGAAAGTCGGTGAGGAATACCGCATTCAGACCGAAGAGAGTGCCGCCTGGACTGACGAATTCCTCAGCCAGCGTTCCGCGCTCTCCAATGAAGCCCATCGTATTCACGCAGAACGGGACGACCGCATACGCCGCATGTTCGGTGAGGTCGCGCGCAAACTGTCGCTGATGCAGGGCGACGCGAAGGTTACCCGGGATACCTACCCGGTGTTTGATGCCCAGCTACCGGCGGATGCCAACGAGCGTATCTGCGTGTGGGTACGAGATGGCTGGAGCAGTGATGAAAACTCCGTTCGGGCCGATGCACGGCAAGCCGGGAACCAGTCGCCTACCGTTTTTGTGTTTATCCCCAAGCGTTCAGCGGATGACCTGCGCCATCACCTGATCGATTACAAAGCGGCCAGCGCTACTCTGGACAAGCGTGGCTCCCCCAACACGCCGGAAGGCACCGAAGCCAAAGCGGCCATGGAAACCACCAAACAGACCGCCGAAGGCAAAATTCGGGAATTGCTCAGCGAAGCCTTCTCCGGCGCCCGGGTCTTCCAGGGTGGTGGCAATGAAATCCTCGGTAACAATTTGCAGGAAATGGTGCTGGAAGCGGCAAACAACTCGCTGCAACGCCTGTACCCCAACTTCCATATTGCTGACCACAGCGGTTGGCAAAAAGCCTACGAAAAAGCGAAGACAGGCGCACCGGATGCTCTCAAAGCCGTCGGTGACGATGGTGAGCCTGGCAAGAATCCGGTCTGTAAAGCCATTCTGGGCTTTATTGCCGGTGGCAAAAAAGGTGGAGACATACGCGCTCACTTTGAAGGGAAAGATTTCGGCTGGTCCCGGGATGCGGTGGATGGCGGCCTTCAGGTACTGCTGGTGGCCGGAATCATCCGGGCCCAGGACGACCGTGGGCAACCCATCGAGCCTTCCGCACTGGAGCGCAAGAGCATTGGTAAAACCCTATTCAAAGTGGAGTCCGCCAATGTCACCACACCGCAGCGTATCCAGATCCGCAAAGTGCTCCAGAAAGTGGGTGTATCCGCCAAGCAGGGCGAAGAACTGGCGCACGTGCCATCGTTCCTGCAGAAAGTCAGTGATCTGGCTGATAAAGCCGGTGGCGAAGCACCCAAACCCGAACGCCCGGACACCCGCTTCCTTGACGATATCCGCCTGACAACGGGTAACGAGCAACTGCTGGCCCTTTATAACTGCCGGGAACAACTCGTTCAAAGCATTGAGCATTGGGAGAAACTGGCAGAACAACTCCAGCAGCGCTGGCCTAGCTGGATGGTTCTCAAACGCCTGGTAAACCACGCATCCGCTCTGGCCGATGCCGAGGTGTACCGCGCCCAGGTAGACACTATCGAACAACAGCGCCAACTGCTGGAAGAGCCGGACCCGATCAACCCGTTGATCACCAGCCTGACCCAAAGCCTGCGCGAAGCCCTGAACACCCTGAATCAGGACTACCAGGCCCGGCACGAACAGGGCATGAAACGCCTGGAGGCAGACGGAAACTGGAAGCAGCTGGAGCCAGAGCAGCGCAACCAGTTGCTGTCCGAGCAGAAGCTGACCCTGGCTGATCAGCCGAAAGTGGCCGTTCAGTCCACGGAGGAAGTACTGAACACCCTGGACCAATGCTCACTGGGCATGTTCGCAGACCGGGTAGCCGCGCTACCCAGCCGTTTTGACAACGTAGCAGTCGCGGCAGCGGAGTTGTGCGAGCCGGAAATCCAGTTTGTATCGGTACCACGCCGCACGCTGAAAACCGAGGCAGACGTTGATGCCTGGGCGGAAGAAGTGAAAGATCAGCTTAAAACGGCCCTGGAAAAAGGTCCGATTTCCGTCAAATAAAGAGCGCGACAGACATCATGCGAACCGCCGCCAACATCGAGGCTCTGTTGCCAGAGCTGGACCACTGCATAGCCGACGAACTGGAAGACCAGGACCTCGACTTCAAACAGTGGGACCTGAAAAGCCGGGACAACGCGGTAAAAACCGTGGTCCAGATGGCCGTGTGCATGGCCAATGGTGGTGGCGGTACCGTGGTATTTGGCGTGGCCGACCGAATACAGGGCCGAAGTAACGCCATTCTGGGTGTGCCACCGGAAATCGACGCAAACCTTCTGAAAAAGGCCGTCTACGACCAGACCGACCCGAAAATCATGCCGGTATTCGAAGAGCTGGCCGTACCGGAAGGCACCGGCCGGTTACTGTTGATGCAGATTCACCCCGGTATGCCGCCGTACACCGACACCGCAGGGCGAGGGACCATCCGCGTCAGTAAAGACTGCGTTCCGCTGACCGGCACACTGCGCCGGAAGATCAGTGTCGAAACCGGCGAAACCGACTACACCGCAGAAGCCGTCGCTCCTGTGGATAACTCACTGCTGTCCGCCACAGCGTTGGAAGCACTGCGCAACCAGGCCAGCAAGGAACGTGCGCCGGAAGACTTGCTGAGGCTATCGAACACTGAACTTCTGTCCACTCTCGGGCTGATCAAACAGGGCAAACTCACCAGGGCCGCTATTCTGCTGGCCGGCACCGAGGCGGCCATCCGGGAACACTTGCCCGGCCACAACTGGACTTTCCTGCAAATGACCTCGGATACCGACTACGGCATCCGGGAGGATCGGGTCAGCGCTTTGCCTTTGTCCGTTCAGCGCATAGAAGAACTGCTGGTGCCCTTTAACCCCATCACCACCTACAAACAGGGCATGTTCCATTACGAGTACCGCACCTGGCCGGAAATAGCAGTGCGCGAAGCCCTGATGAACGCCTTCTGCCATGCGGACTTGCGCATAGCGGGGCCGGTAATGGTCAAGCTGTATGCCGACCGGTTGGAAATCAGCAATAACGGGGGCTTTATTGCCGGCATTACCCCCAACAACATCCTTCATCACCAGCCCGCTGCCCGAAACCCCTTACTGGTGGAAGCCCTTACCCGCCTGCGCCTGGTAAACCGCAGCAATCTGGGCATTAACCGCATGTTCTCCGCCCTGCTGATGGAAGGCAAAGAACCGCCCCAGATTCGGGAGATTGGTGACTCGGTACAAGTCAGTTTTCCCAAGCGGGAGCTGAACGCCACCTTCCGCCTGTTTGTGGCGGAGGAAAGTGAGCACGGGCGTAACCTGGGCGTGGATGAACTGATGCTGTTGCAATACCTGCTCCAGCATCCGGAAATAGACACCAACACCGCAGCCAGTCTGTGCCAGCGTGGCGAAGCAGAGATGCGCGAAAAGTTATCCACAATGGAGTCGGCAGGTTACATCGAGCACGGGGGTACCGGGCGGGGCGCTTATTGGTGCATCCAGCCCGAGCTCTACAATCGGTTGGCCGAGGATGGCCAGAGTGAAGCCCGTCGCCGGATTGGTTGGGATGCCGCCAAAACCCGCGTGCTCAGCATTCTGATGGAGCGAGCCAAACGAGGCGACCCCGGATTGAGTAATAAGGAAATCCGGCAGATCACTCGCTTTGACCGTAACCAGGCCCGACGTCTGATGCAGGCGCTGATGCAGGAGAACGCTGGCCTCCAGAAGGTGGGGGAGCGGCGCTGGGCGCGCTATGAATACAGCAATGCACGTGAGTATTGAAATTCGCATAGATAAACTTCTATGCGCATACTATGCGTTTAATGGATAAAGTGCGCATATCGGTGCGTACCGATGTGCCAGGAAGAGCGCTTTAACGGCACCAAAGCCGTAGCCGTGGCATCACTTTAAGGACTGGGGAAGTAAAAGAACATGCAGCCACTCGACAAGACACTCAGAAACCAACTGGAACGCGCCGTTAAAAACGCCCGCGACACCGCCGAAACCGGTGCCCGCGCCGCGTTGGACCAGCTGGGTGTGGCAGACCCCACACCGGCCGCGCATCTGAGCGAGACCGAGCGGGAGCTGCGCCGTCGATTGCGTGCCCACGGGCGGCAGTTGGGCGACTCTCTGAACGGTGGCAAGGTCCAAAGCATGGACCGTTTGGTGGAAGAGGTTGCCTACGAGCACTGGCACCGCATGCTCTTTGCCCGCTTCCTGGCCGAAAACGACTTGCTGATGTACCCGGACCCGGACGAACCGGTGGCCATCACCCTGGAAGAGTGTGAAGACCTGGCCGCCGATGAAGGCGCCGCCAACGGCTGGGAACTGGCCGCCCGCTATGCGGCCCGTATGCTGCCGCAGATTTTCCGGCTGGACTCCCCGGTTTTCCAGCTCACCCTGCCACCGGAGCACCAACAGGCCCTGGAGCGCCAGGTCGCGGGCCTGCCGCTGGAGGTGTTCACCGCCTCCGACAGCCTGGGCTGGGTTTACCAGTTCTGGCAGGCCAGGAAGAAGGAACAGGTCAACCAGTCCGAGGTCAAGATCGGTGCCCGGGAGCTCCCCGCCGTCACCCAGCTCTTCACTGAGCCCTACATGGTGAGCTTCCTGCTCGACAATTCATTGGGGGCCTGGTGGGCGGCCCGGCAGCTCAGTGAAAGCGACCTGAAACACGCCGAAAGCGAAGAAGAGCTGCGCCAGAAGGCCTCCATTCCTGGTGTTCCCCTGGACTATCTGCGCTTTGTAAAACAGGAAGATGGGGCCTGGACACCGGCTGCCGGCACCTTTGATGCCTGGCCGGAACAACTGGCCGACCTGAAAACCCTGGACCCCTGTTGCGGCTCCGGCCACTTCCTAGTGGCCGCCTTCCTGATGCTCGTCCCCATGCGAATGGAGCGCGATGGCTTGTCCGCTCGGGACGCCGTGGATGCAGTGTTACGGGAGAACATTCATGGACTGGAGCTGGATCAGCGCTGTGTGGAACTTGCCGCATTCGCATTGGCCCTAACCGCTTGGAAATACCCTGGCGCAGAGGGCTACCGGCCATTGCCAGAACTACAACTAGCCTGCTCTGGTTTGTCGATTAGTGCTAAGAAAGAAGAGTGGTTAGCGTTAGCAGGAGACAACACTGATCTGCGCGTTGCGCTGGAAGAGCTTTACAGACAGTTTAGAGACGCGCCCATTTTGGGTAGCTTAATTAATCCGGAAGCAAGCTTAAGCAAAGGCTCATTGTTTGAATTGACATGGGAAGAAGTCGGCCCCTTGCTTAGCCAAGCTTTGGCTGAAGAAAAAGATGAAGAGAAGTCAGAAATTGGCGTTATAGCAAGAGGGGTTTCAAAATCATCTAGCTTGTTATCAAGAAAGTTTGAATTAATTATTACAAATGTTCCTTATTTGGGGATAAGAAAACAAAATGATTTTTTAAAAAAACATCTAGAAAATAATTACAAAATCTCTAAAGGAGATCTTGCAACTGTATTTCTAGAAAAATTCCTTAAGAATAACGTTAAAGATAATGGTTTATATGCAGTAGTTACTCCTAGTGCGTTCGCTAATAAAGATTACTTTAAAGAACTCAGGAAGGAGGTTTTACAAAATTATGTACTTAGCTCCCTGGCTTTTCTAGGACCTAGAGCATTTGAGACCATTACTGGAGAGGTCGTAGACGTTTCCCTTCTATCTATAGAAAAAACCAATCCAAAACAAGAGTCATGTTTTTGCCTGATTGATGTTTTTGAAAAAAAGAATCATGAAGAGAAGTCTAACTCTCTAAAGAGTTCGGAAGCATTGGTATTACAGCAGAGAGATCAACTATCGAATCCTGACTGTAGAATTCAACCTAATTCATACGGAGATGAAAAATTACTCCTAGATTATTGCGAGTGCCCTCAAGGTATCAAGACTGGTGATGATGAAAAGTGGATTAAGAAATTTTGGGAACGTCCAGCTTTAGGTTCGTGGAATTTTTGTCAATCTTCCAGCAATGGTAGTCAAGAGTTTGGAGGGCTGGATAAAATTATTGACTGGTCAACACATGGTATAGGCATGACCCGACCACGTCTCGATAGCATCGCTGTTGGAAAGTGGGCTGTGGGACTATCTCAAACAGGGCAAAAGCGGCCTGTCCGTTTCATTGGTGCGAGGTTTGACAGTAATCTTGCCCCGGTGCTACCCAAAGACTCTTCCCACTTATTGCCGATTTGGGCATTTTGTAGGTCGGAGGAATTCAACCAAAGACTTGCGGAGAACAGCAGAGGCCTATTTACAACAAATACGGCATTGTTACAGGTGCCGTTCGACGTTGAACGCTGGACACAGGTTGCCAGTGAAAAATATCCCAATGGCCTAGCCAAGCCCTACACTGATGACCTGACCCAGTGGATCTTCCACGGCCACCCCTGCAGTTCAGTCGTCTGGGACGAAGATCAAAAGTGGACAGCCGAAGGTCCGCTGCGCACCGACGACACAGTCCTACAAGTCGCCGTTGCCCGCTTGCTCGGCTACCGTTGGCCCGCAGAACTGGATACCGAGATGGAACTGGCCGAAGAGCAGCGTGAATGGGTGAATCGCTGCGAGGCGTTGCTGCCCTTCGCCGATGAAGACGGTATTGTCTGTGTTCCCCCGGTCCGAGGTGAGGCCTCAGCCGCCGACCGTCTGTTGAACCTATTGGCCGCTGCTTATGGCGATGCCTGGTCCACCGATGTTCTGGCAGAACTTCTCAAGAGCGCCAGCCATGCGGGCAAGACCCTGGAAACCTGGTTACGGGACAAGTTCTTCACCCAGCACTGCAAACTCTTCCAGAACCGCCCCTTCATCTGGCACATCTGGGACGGCCTGCCCGACGGCTTCTCGGCTTTGGTCAACTACCACCAGCTCGACCGCAAGAACCTCGAAACCCTGATCTACACCTACCTGGGTGACTGGATCGGCCGCCAGAAGCAAGACAAAAACAACGGCATCGACGGTGCCGAAGAACGCCTCGCCGCTGCCGAAACCCTGAAGAAAAAGCTGGAGCAGATCCTGGAAGGTGAAGACCCCTACGACATCTTCGTGCGTTGGAAGCCCATCGAACAACAGCCGATTGGCTGGGAACCAGACCTCAACGACGGCGTGCGCCTAAACATCCGCCCCTTCATGACCGTCGCGGATGTCAAAAAGAAAGGCGCCGGCATCCTGCGCGACAAACCCAACATCAAATGGACCAAAGACCGTGGCAAGGATGTGGAGTCTGCACCCTGGTACCACCTCTTTAAGGGTGAGCGTATCAACGACCACCACCTGACGCTTGCTGAAAAAAGAGCCGCACGGGAGAAAGTCTAATGAGCGGCGATGATAGACAACGCGCTCTGGACGGCCTTCAGATAACAACGATGGGGGCCGAAACCACCCAGGCTATAGAGACCTTATCCCTGTCTCCCGCTTTGGTAGATCCAGGGCTTATACCTATCCTGGAGAACCGCTTTACCGAAGCGCAGCGTTGTCTCTCCCATTCCCCTATGGCCACCATTATGTTGTGCGGCTCCTTACTGGAAGGCTTGCTACTTGGCTTGGCGAACAAAAAGCCTGCGGACTTCAACCGGTCCCCGCAAAGCCCGAAAGATGAAAACGGCAAGCCAAAACCGTTTAAAGACTGGAGTCTCGCACAGCTTATAGATGTTGCTCACAACATTGGAATCCTTCGGCTCGATGTAAAGAATTTCGGGCAACATCTGAGAAATTTCCGTAACTACATCCATCCCTACCAGCAGATGAAAGAGGGCTTTGATCCGGACAGGTACACCGCTGAGATGAGCCTTACTGCTGTTAAGGCGGCAATCTATAACCTAGCCAGTAACGTGAGGCCTGAGAAAGATGAACTTTCAGATGACTGGAAGAATCATCCAGATGCGACCCTGTTAGCACTGGTAAGTCTGGTTGGATCATGGAATGAAAAGAAGCAAGCTGATAAGGAGGCTCTATCTCGTATTCTCGATATGAGATACGAAGATTGGATTAAGGGGGCTCGTGAAATATTACACCTGCCAAATAGCCCCTTATCGTTGAAAGATGGCGTGTGGGTTGTAACCCATCGGAAAGAGTTATTTAAGCTTCTGGGCTCGAGAATTCTTGATTCAAACCTGGAGGTATTTAAATCGTTGGCCATTACTGTTTTGAAAGAACAGGATCCCGCTTTTGAGCTGCCACCAGAAGAGCGTTATGCAGCTAGCATTCACGGGAAAGCACCAAGCTATTCCCCCGCAATGCGCAGCGGGCTTGCAGAAGGGTTGGCCATTCTGGGTTGTTATGCGGAAGCTTGCAGCAACTGCACCCTTGGAAATGCCGACATAACAGCCGTTTTGGCGATTCGGGATATCTTTGACGGAGCGGATTGGGCGTTATGGGGAAGCCTTAACGATCTGCTTCCTACCTTGTCCGAAGCGGCGCCCAAGGAATTTCTAGATGCCATAGAAACAGCTTTACGGTCATCCCCTTGCCCATTCGATGAGCTCTTCGCTCAGGAAGGCGTTGGCATCACCGGCAGCAACCATATGACAGGGCTGCTCTGGGCGTTGGAAGGTATAGCTTGGGATGAGCAGTATCTTGTTCGAGTATGTGATCTGCTCGCTGAACTAGCCAGCCATGATCCAGGTGGCCAATGGGCAAACCGCCCAGCCAACTCCTTGACCGACATTTTGCTTCCCTGGATGCCGCATACACTTGCAAGCATTGAAAAGCGCAAGGTAGCGGTACAAACCGTTATCAAAGAATGGCCAGACATTGGCTGGAGCCTTTTATTAAGCCTGCTCCCCAACCAACACCAGATGACTTCTGGCACCCATAAGCCGCAGTGGAGAGAGATTATCCCGGATGACTGGGAAAAAGGGGTTACAAAGCATGAATATTGGTTACAGGCATCGTCATACGCAGAGCTAGCGGTCAGTGCAGCCGGACTGGATGTTGCCAAGCTTTCTGAGTTAATTGACCACTCTGACAATCTGACTCGGCCAGCATTCGATCAGATGATTGAAACTCTGTCTTCCGATCAGATTCGGTCGCTTCCTGAAGATCAACGACAAATCCTATGGCGTCGACTTTCCAAGTTCACCAAGAAACACCGGCGATTCCCAGAGGCAGAGTGGTCGCTACCTGACGAGCTGTTAAAGCCGCTCGAGGCAGTTATGGATAAGCTGGCCCCGACTGATCCCTTACTCTTATACCAGGAGCTTTTTTCAGGTCGAGACTTTGACCTCTACGAGGAGTCTGGAGACTGGGAGGAGCAGCGTAGAAAGCTTGATGAGCGGCGAGCATCAGCCATCAGTGAGATTATTGCAAAAGATGGTATAGGCGGTGCAATTCGTTTTGCCGAGACCGTCTCATCACCTCGTGATGTTGGCACCGCATTGGCTGACCTATCTGTGCCGGATATTGAAAAAACGCTGCTACCGAACTTTTTGGATTCTGAGAACGAAAAGCACCTGGACCTGGTGGGCGCGTTTATATGGCGCCGCCGTCATGATGAGGGCTGGGATTGGTGCGACAGGGTAAATAGAGCGGGATGGAGTCCCAAACAAACGGGACAGTTTCTCGCTTGCTTGCCTTTCAGTCGAGAAACTTGGGAGCGAGCAGCGCAGTGGCTTGAAGAGCATCAGGAGCATTATTGGGCTCGGGCAAGTGCTTTCCCCTATGACGCCAAAGAAGATCTCGAATTTGCCATTGAAAAGCTACTCGAATACGGGCGGCCCCACGCAGCCATAACCTGTCTGGAAAGAATGCTGCACTCGAAGAGGGCGATTGATCCGCAGCAATGCGTGCGCGCTCTTCTTGGGGCGCTAAAATCCAGCGAGCCAAACCACGCCATGGATAGTTATCACATGGTTCAACTGATAAAGCACTTACAGTCGGATAGTGCCGTTAGTGATGACGACCTTTTCAGAGTCGAATGGGCCTATTTGCCATTACTTAATCAACTCGATGGGAACAAACCTGTTTACTTACAGCGAAAATTGGCTAATGAGCCTAATTTTTTCTGTGAAGTGATTCAACTAATTTATCTTTCGGACAAGCAGGGAGACAAGGCCGGAGAGCCTTCTGAAGAGCAAAGGGCTATAGCCACCAACGCCCACCGATTGCTCCGTGAGTGGACAAGACCGCCTGGACTCAAAGATGACGGAACGTTTGATTCTGAACACTTCAAAGGATGGCTTCAAAGGGTTAGAGAAGTTTGTACGGAGTCAGGCCACTTGAATGCGGCACTGCTCAACATTGGCAAGACATTGATTTATTCGCCACCCGATGTGGATGGTTTATGGATAAATAGAGCCGTGGCTGATGCGCTGAATAATCGTTACTCGGAAGAGATGCGCGATGGCTTCAGAACCGCTTTATACAATTCTCGCGGTGTTCACACGGTTGATCCATCAGGCAAACCGGAAAGGAATTTAGCTGAGAAATATGAGAAGAGGGCCGAGGAAGCTGAGAATGCGGGTTTTCATAGGTTAGCCGTGACCCTGCGGGGTTTGTCAGAAGGCTATATCAAGGAAGCAGAGCGGGTTAGGTCAGATTTTGGAAAGGACGAAAATTAATGATCAGCATTGATATTTTGAGGGCTGGGGAGTGAAGGTAATTGATGCGCTATTGAAGGCTGTTCGTGACGCCGCGACTTTCAATCCGGACACCCAGGTAGCCCCCGCCTGCATTCTGTGGCCAGACCGCGACCACCAATGGGAAGCTGTTATTCCGGTGCTCCAAGCTGAACTGCCAGAGCTGATGGTGCTGGGTGATTACGCCCCGGAGAAACGTACCGGCCCGGCAATCTGGCTTCGATACGCCATTGCCGGGTTCGCGGAAGATATTGAGTTACCGGTAGGCAAGGCACCGATTCTGTACCTGCCCGGTGTCAGCCGCCAGGACTTGCGGGCGGTGGAGAGCTGCCCGGATGAGTTGAAGCCTCTGGCAGAGCTGCAGTACCGGGGCGTGATCTGGTCTCAGGTGAATGCCAAGGACTGGACCATTCTGGCCTATCTGAAGTCCGACCAGGGCGGTTTGGGCCTGGATGTTGCTCAGGACAGCGAAAGCCGCCACGCAATGCAGTTAGCGCTGTACCGTTTGCTGGATGAGGAAGTTGAGCTGCTCAAAGGCAAACGGCTGGATAAAGACTACTTCAATACCCTGTTGACCGGTGGTGACCCCACCCGGGACCTGTTGTTGTGGCTGGACCAGGGCGAGGCATTTCAGGCTGCCCGGGGCGAGAACGAATGGCAGGCCTTTGTTTCGGTGTGCCAGTCCCAACTGGCGTTCAATCCGCAGCAGGACGGTATTCTGGCCGGCTGTAACAAACTGGCCAATCACGAAGGCCCCTGGCAGGCGGTGTGGGAGCGGTTTTGCGAAGCGCCTAATCGTTATCCACACATTCCGGACCAGATCCGCAAGTGCCTGCCGCCATCTTTCGATCTGTTCGCGGATGAATCCGTGGCCGGTGGCTGGCCGCAGTGGAACCAAAGCCAGGAAGAACATCTACGCCGGGATCTGCTGGCACTGAGCAATATGCCCGCTCACAAGGCCATAGCGCAGCTTAAAGATCTGGAACAAGCCCACGGTGGCCGCCGCTCACTGGTATGGGCTGAGTTGGGCGAGGCATCCCTGGCGCTGGCATTGAAGCACCTGGCGACCATGGCAGAACACGCGAAAACGGCTCTTGCGGCCGGCACGGTTACCGATCTTGCCAATGGCTATGCCAGCACTGGCTGGAAGGTGGATGACAGCGTGATGCGAGCGCTGGCTGAAGTAACCAGCAACGATGACCTGAACGCAGTAACCACAGCCATCCGGTCTGTTTATTTGCCCTGGATGGAAGATTCGGCCCGCTATCTGCAACAGCATGTGGACGGGGCCAGTTATCCCGGCGGTTCTTATGAGAATGCTCCGACATTCCCGGCTGAGCAGGGCGACTGCGTGCTGTTTGTGGATGGTTTGCGTTTTGATACCGGTAAACGCCTGGTTGAGCACCTGGAAGCCGCAGGCCTGGAGATTTCTGAAACTCCTGTGTGGACGGCGCTGCCCAGTGTTACGGCAACGGGCAAGGTGGCTGTGTCTCCGGTACGGGACAAGATCAAAGGTGACGACGCGAGCGCTGATTTCGAACCCGCTGTGGCCGAGACAGGCCAGTCTCTGAAGGGTGGCTATCACCACAAGAAGCTGTTGAAAGAGGCAGGCTGGCGTGTTCTGGACCGCACGGACAATGGTGATGGCCAGGGCTTTGCCTGGTGCGAGTTCGGCGATATCGACCATGAAGGCCACGACCGGGGCTGGAAGCTGGCCAAACACCTGGACAACCTGCTGCAGGAGGTTCAGACCCGGATTACCGAATTACTGGCTGCCGGCTGGAAGCGGGTTCGGGTGGTGACCGACCATGGTTGGCTGTTGTTGCCCGGAGGCTTGCCCAAAACCCAGTTGCCAAGCGTACTTGCGGACAGCAAATGGGGCCGCTGCGCTGCGCTCAAGCCCGGTGCAGACACCCAGGAGCGGGTGTTTCCCTGGTATTGGAACCCGAGCCATTATTTCGCATTGGCCGATGGTGTCAGCTGTTACAAGAACGGTGAGGAGTACGCCCACGGCGGCTTGAGCCTGCAGGAGTGCCTGACCTTGCAGTTGGTTGTAATGGGTGGAGCGGGCACTCAGGCAGCAATTGAGTTCACCGATCTGGTTTGGAAGGGGCTTCGCTGCACGGTAGCTGTGGAAGGTCAGTACAAAGGCCTGACTCTGGATATCCGTACCCGTGCCGGGGAAGCATCCAGCAGTGTCGTGCTGGGCACCAAGCCGTTGAAGGAAGACGGCAGAGCATCGGTAGTGGTGGAAGACGAAGACATGGAAGGCCAGAACGCCGTGGTGGTGTTGCTGGACGATAACGGGGCTCTGGTAGCCCAGACCGACACAAGGATTGGTGGGGGAGATGTGTGATGGTATTGGATGAGATTGATAACAAAGCGGTAGCCGCACTGGATGGCTACCTGGTGCGTAAAGACCTGGTGCGAACCTTCAGCCGCCAGTTTCCGGTGCCTACCTACGTGGTGGAGTTTCTTCTGGGGCGCTACTGCGCAAGCACCGACCAGGAAGAAATTGATGAAGGGCTGGAGATTGTTCAGCGGCAGCTCAAATCCCGCACGGTAAAGGCGGGTGAAGAGGAGTTGTTCAAGGCCCGGGCCAGGGAGAACGGTGAGGTCAAAATCATTGATCTGATTACCGCTCGCCTGGATGCAAAGACCGATAGTTACATTGCAACACTGCCCAGCCTTCGCCTGACGGATGTTCGTATCTCATCAGAGTTGGTGAATGAGCATGAGCGAATGCTTACCGGTGGCTTCTACGCCGAGATCACCCTGAACTACGATGCCGCTATTGCCCAGGAAAACAAAGGCCGGCCATTTGGAGTGGAGTCTTTGCGGGAGATTCAACTCTCCAAGCGGGATGTGCTGGATAGCCTGGCCGAGGCTCGGAAAGCCTTTACCACGGATGAATGGAAAGCCTTCCTGCTGCGTTCTACCGGTATCGAGATTGAAGGCCTGTCTGAGCGGCAGGTCGATGCCATGTTGTTGCGCATGGTGCCGTTTGTTGAGCGCAACTATAACCTGGTGGAGCTTGGTCCCCGAGGAACCGGCAAGAGTCACCTGTTCCAGCAGGTGTCTCCCTACGCTCATCTGATTTCAGGTGGTAAAGCGACCGTCGCCAAGATGTTTGTGAATAACTCGAACGGTCAGCGTGGTTTGGTCTGTCAGTACGATGTTGTCTGCTTCGATGAAGTCTCCGGTATCTCTTTCGACCAGAAAGACGGCGTGAACATCATGAAGGGCTATATGGAGTCCGGGGAGTTCAGTCGTGGCAAGGAGAACATCCGTGCGGACGGCAGTATTGTGCTGGTGGGCAACTTCGATGTGGATGTGGAGCACCAGCAGCGTATAGGGCACTTGTTTGGCCCTATGCCGCCGGAGATGAAGGACGATACCGCCTTCATGGACCGTATTCATGCTTTCTTGCCAGGTTGGGATGTGCCCAAAGTCAGCAAGGAGCTGCTGACCAATCATTTTGGTCTGGTGAGTGACTTCCTTTCCGAGTGCTGGAGCCAGCTTCGTAACCAGAGCCGGCTGAGTGTGATTCAAAACCGTGTGTTCTTCGGTGGTGCTTTGTCCGGACGGGACACCAATGCGGTGAACAAGACCATCAGTGGCTTGCTGAAACTGCTGTACCCGGGTGAGGCCCAGATTCCGGACGAAGACATTGAGTGGGCGGTACGCATCGCTATGGAAGCCCGCCGTCGGGTGAAAGAGCAGCAGAAACGTATTGGCGCGGCAGAGTTCCGGAATACCCATTTCAGCTATGTGATGGGCGAGGACGGCGTGGAAAAGTTCGTTTCTACTCCGGAACTGCACAGTGAAAACAGCATTGGTGACGACCCGCTGGAACCTGGCCAGGTCTGGTCTATCTCCCCGGGCACCGGAGAAGAACACCCCGGCCTTTACCGTATCGAGGTGAACGAAGGCCCGGGTTCCGGCGTGAAGGTACTGAATAAACCGGTGCCACCGGCCTTCAAGGAAAGCATTGGCTACGCCGAGCAGAACCTGTACGCCCGATCGGCCCAACTGGTCGGCGACAAAGATCCTCGCCAACACGAATTCACCGTGCAGCTGCGAGCCTTCGACGCTTCCAAATCCGGCGCCAAGCTCGGTATGGCCTCATTGATTGCCCTCAGCACCGCTTTGCTGAAGAAAAGCGTTCGAGGCGGCTTGATTATTGTGGGTGAGATCAACCTGGGCGGTTCTGTAGAGCCTGTGCATAACCCGGTGACCGTTGCCGAGATCGCGGTAGAGAAGGGCGCAACGGCCTTGCTGATGCCCGTTGCCTGCCGTAGGCAGTTGTTTGATTTGTCGGACGAGATGGCAACCAAGATTGATATTCAGTTTTACTCTGATGCCCGGGATGCGTTGATTAAGGCGATGGTGGAGTAGGAGTGATTTTCAGGGAGGGATTTCTGTGACAAAGAATGTGGTTGAAGTGGATTTTGGCGGTCTTGAACGACTAAAAGCAGCGGCAGCCTCCGCTGGCGAATCCGAGATGGATAAGCTGGTCAAAACCGTTATTGCTGAGCTGCGCAGCGTGGCTCCATACGATGTCTTTGAAGATGTTTTTGCTCGCCATGTTTGGGATGAATTTTGTTGGTGTCAGCAAGAAGGTCCGTTCATGGACAATATGGAGTCCGTCATCCGAAGTAAAATTACTGGTGTGCTGGACAAGTTAGACGACCGCACCCTGGTTTGCCTGACCGCCTGCAGCCGGGATGAGCTTGGTGAAATAGATCAGGATGGTGAGCTGGGAGTTGGGGCTATCTGTATTGACGACATTAATCTTGCTGCCTACCAGCGGATCCAGGAGGCGGCTCAGGGACCTGACATAAGCATAATTGGTCCTCACCGAGCTGATGAACTGGGATTTCACCTGGTCACTGACGGGGTTGTCTTTTCTGAGCTCTCAGAATCGGAGCTCTCCGCTGTACTGGCAGAACACTTTGAGGACATCATTGATCCTGCCGGCGACCTTTCAGGGGTGGCTAACGCTCTGGCTGAAGGTTTTCTGGAACAGATCGAGGCTGAATCCGAATCATTTGGCCTATCGGCCCTTCTGGATCGGTTTAAATCGGATGTCAAAACCGTACTTGCTGAGAAAGATGTCCTTCCAGATCTGAAGGGTACTCAGGCAGCGCTTCTGGCGGCTCTTGATTCGCCTGTTTGAGTACGCAGTTCGCTACACTCCACCGTTGTTAAAGCTGCGCTGCTCCAGATCAGGTGGAAACGGAACAAGGCAAATAAGATGGATTCGACATGGGAAGAACTCTTTGCTGCACTGGACGCACTTGAGGACGAACAAGCCCAACAAAAACAACGGGGATTGAACGACTTCAATCTGCTCAGCTCGGTTCTGTCGGTAAATGATGAAGTCCGCCTTCATACCCGGTTTATCTATTCACTGCTGAACCCCAAAGGGAAGCATTACCAGGGATCACGGTTTCTCAAACTGTTCCTGGAAGTTATTGGACGCCAGGATTGGTTGGATCTGACATCTGTAACCGTGCTGAAAGAACATTGCCCGGATGGCCAAGAGGATCAGATTGATCTCTGGATAACCGATGGCAAACGCCAGATCGTCATCGAAAATAAGCTCAATGCGCAAGATCAGCGCAGGCAGGTGGCGCGCTACCTCAAGGCCGTTGGTGCCACGGATTCAGCACAGGCAGACGACACCCTGTTTATCTACCTGACTAAAAATCGGCAGGCTCCCTCTGCGTTCGGTTTGGGTGGGTTGACCGTTTGCCACCGGACATCGCGTTTGCTCAACACCAGCGGCCTGCCAATTGCTCACTATCAAAATCTCAGTTATCGAAAGAATATCGGACAAGACAGTATTCATACGTGGCTTGAGTCATGTGCCAACGAAGTTGATCGACAATCTCATATCGCTTGGGCGTTGCGGGATTACCAGGCAGTGGTAGAGCGGGCAACAAAGGAGTACGTGAGTAAAGTGAAAACGCTAAAAGATGTTCTCGAAGAGGGCATTGCCGACGGCAAGCGACACCATGAGCAGGCAATCCAACTGGCCAGCGAGTTACCGGCCATCCACGCAAGCTGGCTTGAACAGGCGATGACAACCAATCTGGAAGAACTGTTCGAACCGTTTGTCAGTAATGGTGATATGACCAGGATCGGAGTGGAAAATGCCGAGTTGCTGAACCCTTTCGTCCATAACATCTTCAAGGATGATGCTTCCAGCCTCCTGTACGCGCGCAGGTTCAATTTTTTCCGACCGGGTAAGGGGACGCGAAACAGGGGCGCTTTTTATCGACTGGAGACAGGCACATGGGCCAAAAAGGTGGTTCTTATGTTGTTTTACGGCTCCAAGATGCTCCATGTGGGCTGCCTGCTGACGGAGCAGGCTGATCCTTCTATTTACGAGTCGATAACAGATTTGAAGCTTTTAGAGTCAAAGGCACTACTGGCAAAGAATATATTTCCCCTAGTTGTGACATATGCTGAGCCCCTTGAGTATAAGGGCATTATTCACCTGGCCGACTTTTCCAACAGCCCACAGCAAAGAATTCTCGGCCAGCTACTAACAACCTTGGGTTGTGCTGCTAGTACGACCGTATCAAAAGGAAACGCGATATGAGCTACGATGCCAACTTTGATCAAATCCGGCTAGACCAACTGGCGAAACAGTATCTGACAGAGAGTACTGCGGAAGGGAGAGTATTTTTCCAGAGTGACTCTGATGATAACCGACTCGATCATGCTCGTTGGCAGCTTGAGGATGCGGATCACGATGCATTAAAGGATTGCGGCTTCAAAATGGATTTGATGGAGTTGCTGGATACCTTGCTGGTGTATCGAGCCGAGCATAGCAAGTCTAATGCTGGCCAAGGGGTCGTACAGATTCTAGGCAACCGTTTGGCGATCGAGTGGCTGCCCGAGAGTAAATTTTCCGCGTTATGTGATGAATGAGTGTTTGGGGCTTATTCGACAGGCATTTGAGCAACAGATGGGCAACGGGTAATTGGAAGTTAGGGAAGACCAGGAATGAAAGGAACAGTAAAAACATACCTGCCAGAGAAGCGGTATGGTTTCATCAAAGGTGATGACGGAAAGGACTATTTTTTTCACCAGGACGAATTCAGGAACAAGGAACACATTCCGAATATCTGTGAAGAAGCCATCGTCGACTTTGACCAACAGGCAACCCCGAAGGGCTATAAGGCAAGAAACTGTACGTTGGTAGATCCCTCTGAGGTGTTTACCTACGTGATCCCTGACGAGTTTATGACTTCCAAATCCAGTGACGTGCGTGGGTGGGAGGTTATGGAACGCAGTGATTGGGTTGTGCATGGCTCTTCCAGGCACTCACCGGAGCAAGCAAAGAAGGATCTTGTCGACAGTGCAGAACAGATCGGTGCGAATGGAATTGTTGATGTGGAGTATTACAAAACCACTGGCTCTGAATCGGGAACGGGCAGCGGCACGCACCATTTCACCATCCATAATTTTCGTGGTCGTGCGGTAATGCTTGGGAAGCGCAATTCCCGAGGCAAGTATCAGGCCGATGACTTGAAGGGCGTTAACGAACGGGCTGAAGTTCTGAAGGCTCAGCTGGTGAAGAAAACCGAAGCTAGCGAATTGAAACAATATGCTGTCTGGTTTGCTGTCATGGTCGCTTCGTGGTTCGCATGGGAAGAGGTGCCATTTTTGATCATTGGCTTTGTTCTTTTAGGGATGATTTTTGGGCATTCAGCTAACTACGATGCATGGCTGGAGAAGGCCTGATTCAAGCCCCTTTAGGAGTTTTGGTTTGAGCCTTTGTTGAATGTTTTATCAGCCCAGAGTTGCAGTCGGTCCGCGTGATAGTACGTGACACCGCATGCGGCTAGTACCACTAATACAAAGCTGGCAAAGCCGATCAGTGTTGCAGATAGATCAATCACAGAGAGATCTCCTTCTGTTGTTTGGTTGGAACACAGCTCCCATCAGGCAGCCTTGGACTGCCTTTGCTCTTTTGCGACAGAGGCAATCAGGTGTCTGGAGCACCCCAGTATTTCCTGAATCTCGCTATAGCTGTGGCCAGTGCGCAGCAGGCTGGCCACATGTTGACGACGCTTGATGTCTGGCTGCCGCCCCCGATATTTGCCTTCGGCCCTGGCTTTACCTATCCCCTGGGACTGACGCCGGCGGCGATCCTCGTAATCTTTACGGGCCACGGCGGCCAGCATATCCAGCATCATGGAGTTCACGGCTTGCAAGATAGAGTCGGTGAAGCCGGCTTCATCCTTCCGATCCAGCGCCAGCCAGCTTGTGGGAAGTTCCGGTGAAACAATTGAAAGCCGTTTGGCGCTCAATCTTTGTTTCAGGATATCCCAGTCTTTCTGTTTCAGGCGGGCAAGACGGTCAATTTGTTCCACCAGAACAATATCGCCTTCACCGGACTCGGCAATCAGCCTCATCAGTTCCGGCCGGTGCAGAGTGGCTCCGGAAACATTCTCAGTATAGAAAGCTGCGATCCGGTGGCCGTGCTGTTCGCAAAATTGAATCAAAGACTCCTTTGCCCGATCTGCATTCTGTTCCCGGGTTGATGCTCTCAGGTAGGCTCGAATGAACATTTTACTTCCTCAGTCTGCTATAGATGGTTCCGTGAGACCGGTCTGTTTTAGATGGTTCTTTTGGTTGTCTTCGGAGCTGGTTGCCTGGTTCCGTTGATGTATACCCAATTAGAACCAGCCTTATCATAGGTTTGAGCGCCACAAGGCTACACCGCAAGTTCTGCAGATATGCTGGTTATGGATGCCATAGCGAGTGCTTCCCATTTGTTTAACCCAGACTGACCGGCCGCCACACTGATGACACGCTATAAACCTTCTCCCTTCGAAGCTCTCAGGGTGTGACCTTTTGTAATCATCAATAGTTTTGCCCTTGAGGAAGTTTCGGCCAAACATCTCAACCTGGTGCTTGATCTTTGTTTGAAAACTATCAACCAGCTCATCGTGCTCCTTTTCCAGTTCCTGCATACCTTTCCCCGTTAGCACGCGCCAGAGCCGACCCATTCCATAGATGTAAATCCGAAGTACTGTCAGCCAGAACAGGATTACCCAAAAATGGGGGACGTCGCTGAAGTCTTTCAGCCACAATTCCAAAAGACCTGCGCCCGCAACCCCTCCACTGACGTACCATTCCCACGGTCTTATTCTTATGCACATATGATTCTCCTTTTTCATATAACTTAACTGCGCTTGTACCTCAGTGGTGAGCAGCATGTGCTAACAGCTGCGATATCCTCACTTGTTTATGACGCCCGTCGGTGAAACTCGTAAGTTCGTCTTCATCCAACCCTGGCGCCTGCAGTGGCAAGCCTCGATACCGAACCCTTGAATACTTTGAGGGCTGGAAAACACCATGAGGAATGTCATTCTCATCATCGAGCCACCTGCGGAGAGTGAGGTCGATAAACCAGCCTTGTTCAAGTTCAATCCAGCAGTGTGGAAGGGTCATAGTGCCGTTTTGCAGGTCTTCAGCGTAGCCCAGCCGGCACTGATGAAAGATACCGTATTTGTTAAGAATGTTGCTGATCACGAAGGTCATGCGATCGCTGTCGACTCTGGCGTCCTCAAGTCGCAGCAATTCAAATTCAAGTTCATCGTGCCAAATGCTCATGACTGCGGCTCCTTGAACGTCAACTGGTTGCCTTGCTCATACAAAACCGGATAGGAGACCAGCTCACTGTCTCGAATCACGGTGTTAGGCGGAAAGTACATCACCATCCAGGGCGGCATGGCGTTGCTAAGAGCCTCGTATAACAATCCGGTGGGGAGCAGGGTCTCTTGTCCCGACTGCCGAAACACCAACCGTGAATAATTCTTGGGGTGATTGGCAGTAATGTTGTAGCTGTTAGGGCTACCACCAACAATGTAGTCAGGTGTCTTCCAGTAATGCGGTTGTTGAATGTTGTAAGCGATGATGCAGTTGCTGTCGGAGCAGCCGTATTGCTCGGCTGTTACTGACCATAAAATGAGAGAGTGGCCTTCAACCTCCGGAGTGCGCACGCCAGTCATTTTCGTAGCGGAAATCGCCATAGACTCTGCGGCCTGAACAATAGCCTTATCTACAATAGCAACATAGCGGTCGTAGGCTTCGTCTTCGTTTGCGGCGAGTGATTCCGGCATCCAGCCGATCAGGCTTGGCCGCGCCGATGGGTTATCCGGCGTCATCATGATATCGGTGGCGTTAAACAACAGCGTCTGGGTACCGGAAAGGTGCCGGAGTGGGGCATCCAAGGACGTTGCAAGGCTGGCCAAGTTGAGAGCGTTCATCAGCAGACTATTACGATACGATCGAGTTCCGTCTTGTGAATCCCGTAGGCTCTGGTCGTAGATGCCTCCCGCGCGAGCCAGGTTCAATGCTCGGGACGACTCATCGTCGTATTGTCGTGGGGTGGCGGCGCAACCCGTTAGCGCGGTGGTGATTATTGCGAAACTAATGATTTTCAACTTGGCCATGTGGACTCCTGCGTTTTCTAAAATACTCGCACGAAATCGTAAATATGCAAGGCGAAAATCAAAAAATAGTCAAATAAATCAATTGGTTGTATCGTCAGTACAAACGTCGCTTTATTGTCGGAGGTACGCCGCATGCTATCGACTGATAGAATTACCAGCAGGGTTGTCCGCTTGAGGCCTTGTTATGACTACCTACACCATTACTTTCCAGAAAAGAGAAACGCTGCCTGAACGATTGGAGGCGATTGCCGGAGAGTTGGACCTGACGCCGGAACAGCTCATCAAGCGCTTTATCAGTGCTGGCATAGCAAAACTGGAAGATAGCGATGAGCCGAGTGTTCCCGGGGAGACACTGGAAGACTTTTTGGTTCAGAATGGGGTCTGGAAGCCGGAAAATAGATAGTAATTCCCAGTTTCCCATTTATCCCAGTTAACAATACGTTCTAGTAAAGGCTGGTGTGCTCAGAGCTAGAGGTTTTGCTCTTGGGTAGTATAATGGGTAGTAAATTTAAAAAAACCATAAAGTTCTATTTTATGTATTTGTTTTTGAATGGGTTTTTCGTTCTATTTTGTGAGCAGATTCAGAATATCGAGTGATGTTTCCCGCTACTAACTATCGTTGTTAACCGTCAGGCAGGCGAAAGTCAGTATGTAGGCGCTTCCAATGTTCTCTAAGCGCCTGCTTATGGGGCTCATGCATTGGTAACTCCGTCAGTGCTTGAGGCCATAGGGTGCGCGCCTTATCAAGGGTGTCATCTAGGTGGGGCTTGATTAAACGCCAGGGTATGTCGGCTTTTTTGGCCCACTGCTGAAAGTTTTCCATGGAGGTTTGGTACCACGCTTTTTGGCCCGCCAAATTGAGCGCAGTAGTACGCTCGTTGTCCATATACACGCTGGTGGTCACAATGTCGTAAGCGGGTGATAGCCGTGGCGTGTAGAGATCAGAGTACAAAAGGCTCCAGTTTTTTAAGTGAGCATCGCCATTGGCAAGCAAAATGTTTACCAGCAGGCGTCGGGCAAACTGCTGGGCATCCGCAATGGCATCACCGGAAAACTGGTACAGAATACGGCCGATTTGATCATAGCTAGCCGAGCCATACTTTTCATGGGGATATTTCGCCAAGACTTGAGCAAAATCCTCCATGTGAACGCGCTCGGTACCGTGCACGCCGCGCTGGCGATCAAAACGCTTGATAGCAAACGCTATAGGCTCTTCCGGCAAGCGGATAGCAGGCAGGTTGTCTAACGTATCGAGTGCGACCAAGCGTGTTTCCGGCATATCGATGCCTGCAAGGGATGCCAGTTGCATTGCCGAGAATTCGTTTAATGGAACGTAAGCGTGCTGGGTGGAGGGCGTTTTGATAATCCACTCACCCAACTCCGCACTCCTATCATCAACGGCACTATGGATCAGGTTGTAACGGCCATCTTTCTCCTTCATGGAGAACTTCATCTGTACACCAGCCAACGAGAATTTATTGCCAGGCATTAGTACCGACGGATATTCAATGGTTTCAGGTCGTGCGTGTGGCAACCGAGCCAGTACCTTCGCCGGGATGTTGTCTGGGGAGAGTGGGCGTGCGATGAGAGCGCCGGGAAGGTCAAGACCAAGCCATGCTAGAAGAGAGAACTCATGGTCAATATGGGTTTTCAAACTATGCGCGAGCAGTTCACGCAGCGCACCTTCAGGCAGCAGATTAGATAACAGAGGATGCAACCGTTGGTGCCTCGACCAGTCGCTAGCTAAAATCTCTTCAGATTTAGGGAAATTAGGGTGCGTAATCAGGCTAAGCGTTGGCCGCTCAGGGTTGTGGCGAAACTCATCATCGAACAGCAGGATATTCTTGCCATGGGAATAACCCGCAAGATGACCCACCACGCTCCCATGCAAAGAAAGCTGCAGAATGCTCAATCGATCCATTTAGCCCCCTTTACACGGTTAATCATCCTCTAGTAAGCCTTTCCATGGATCATCAATGACGCTATCGCTGTCGTCCGCCATATCGGAGGAAGGTGTGTCCGCTATATGACCTGCGAGCAGGGCCAAAACCGCATCGCGTTTCTCTTGGGGGATCAACATAATCTCGCTGTTCAGCCCCTTAGCCACCAGTTCCAACGTGTTAAGGCGCGGGTTGCCACTGGCTTCAAGCCGTTGATACTGCTGGCGCGACATTCCCACCCGCATCTCCATGTCACTTTGTTTGAAGCCTAACGTAATACGGCGCTTTTTGATCTGATCCAGTAACGGCATAGTATTGTCATCTTATCTGTTGCTTTACGCTTGTTAAGCAACAGATTAGTTGCTATTTATTTTAAAAGCAATTTATAAGATGACAAAACAGGAGGTGCGGGAGCAAATTTAGAATATTGAGTGATATAAATTGAAACTATATTTTCTAAATATTCTCTATATTGGATGTTTAGTTTCACATAATGGCGGATGCAATTAGCTGCTGCTCTTGCCGATGGATACCTATTTCATTGGCATAGTGGTGCCACTGGCGCGTCACCTTTTGGATCTGATCAAGAATTAGCCGTGCCTCACTTGGTGAGAGCTGAAAATAGGGCGAAACATCCAGCGCTAACTCTAAATCCAACGCATTGGAGTACTCGTCGATATTTAAATGCAGCCCTGCAGCCCCTAGCGAGATATTGATATCGTAGGCGGGCGATAGTCGCCAGCCGCTACTATTTTCTGCCAACAAGAAACCATGGTTGCGCAGATGATCATCAGCGTTTGAGACAAGTATGTTGAACACCATTCTGCACCAAAGCTGATGCAGATCCTGCTGAGTATTGGCTCCTTGCTCGATAAGAAACTGGGCCAGCTCAAGATAGCTCGCGCCTGCATCACCATCGTAATAACCTAGCTGAGTCATCGCTGAACTAAAGTGCCGACGTAAGCTGCCAACACGGTCAAAGCGTTGGGTTAGAAAGGTATGGTGAGTGCTATTGAACCGCTGAAGTCGGCATGGCGCCATTTCGATGCCCGCATCCACCGCCATGCGATAAAGCAAATATTCCCATGCGCCTAAATCGTAATCGTCATACCGGCTGGGGAATTTTGCTAGCCAGAGATCATCGCCATCCATGACACAGGCTTTTGGCCTCGCCCCGCCCAACGACGAGCCGGGTGAAATCAGCATATTCAGCCACTTTAGATAATTGGGGCTATCCAGGTCAGGCTGTAGCTCTATTTGGCTGACTGCAAACTCCAATTCTCTCAGGCTGGATAATGGCGGCGCAGCCAGCTGCTGATTGTTATCAGGAAAAGGGCCGTCTTCTTGTAACTTAAAACGCAGCCCGCCCATGCGGAACGTATCGTGTACACCGAGGAGGTAGTCGGATTCGTTGAGTTTTACTAAACGCCTACCCTCTTGCCTAGCCACAACCGCATCACGTCGCTGCATGAGCAGGCGCCCCCATCTATCCGGGCAAGAATCAAGGAACACACGGAAGTTGCGCGCGTCATTGTTGAACTGATCTCCCGAAAACAGCTGTAGCTCAGGGTCAATCTGCACAGCAAGCGGAGAGTCGAGCCATGTCTTTGCGTACGCGAAGCGGTAGACTTCGCTGCCCCGAACCAGATCGACTTCCAGCCTCCCAACTAGCTCAGGCGGCTGCATAGCAAGCCAATCGGCATAGACCCATATCGGTTTACTCATGATCAACGCCTGCCTTCAGTGGAAGGGCGATAAACCACAGTGCTAGCGTTTTTCGACTTGATAGAGGCTCTGTTGGTCGTTCTTAGTAGCTCGATATCTTGCAGTTTACGTCCAAACTCATCATCTAATGCTACCTTCGCTAAATCGCTAGCAAGTCCAAGCGACGATAACACCACTAGGTAATGACCCATTGAGACACTGGGCTCACCACGCAGAATATTGCGCAGCGTCGGCATAGAAAGCCCCGTGCGTTCAGATAGCTGGGTCTGGGTGATTTTACGGCGCTTCATGGCAAGCAAGATGTTCTCGCCCAGCGCTTTTAACACCTTGAGATCCTTGGGGAACACAACCGCTGAACGAGATGGCATAAAGCTATACCTTCATTTTTACATTAATTATGAAAGTATAGTTTCATAATTTGCAAGTATCACGATGCTTTTCGGCGCGATAGCGCAACTTACAGTCGTGCTGGAAAGTTTCGGTAGTCTCGGTGATGTCCTCGCTTTCGAGCATAGCAAGTTTACGATGCACGGCGCCCAGCCTTGCACATTATGTTGCGGCAAGGGAAAGTAAGAGCTGTCTTATTGCAACGGGTAGGGGAATAGGGTGACGACTGAGAACATCACGAACTACCATGCCAAGTACTTTGCTTATGAGCTAACTCGCCAGCGGCGAGGTGGTGATGTCGATAGATTGGCAACATCTCTATTTGATGCTTCCGTCGACCTTAATCCCCATCAAATTGATGCCGCCCTCTTTGCGTTACAAAATCCGTTATCAAAAGGCGTTTTACTGGCGGATGAAGTGGGTCTTGGTAAAACCATTGAGGCAGCCCTGGTTATATGCCAGTACTGGGCAGAGCGTCGGCGTCGTTTAATAGTGATTGCGCCAGCCGCGCTACGAAAACAGTGGGCGAATGAACTATCCGAGAAGTTCCACCTGCCTACCCAGGTGCTTGATGCTCGTACCTACAAGCAGCAGCGTGACCAAGGGATATACGATCCTTTAGATCAAGATGTCATCAGTGTGATGTCATACCATTTTGCTGCCAAACTGGAGCCCCAGCTGCGCACCATACCGTGGGATCTCGTCGTCATTGACGAAGCTCACAAACTGCGCAATGCCCACCGTGAAAGTCATCGCACCGGACAGGCTATTAAGCGAACGTTTGCAGGTTGCCGTAAGCTGTTACTCACGGCGACCCCGCTTCAAAATTCATTGATTGAGCTATATGGTCTATCGACCGTAATTGATGAACAGCTGTTCGGGGATGCAATCAGTTTTCGACGTCAATTCATGCGTAATGGTAACGACATTGAGGGGCTGCGCCGTCGCCTTGACGAGTTTGCCAAGCGTACTCTAAGGCGTCAGGTATTAGAGTACGTCCAGTATACTCACCGAAAGGCACTAACGATTCCATTTACCCCCTCACCTGATGAGCAGCGGCTCTATCACTTGGTATCAGGTTATCTGGCACGCGACGACAGCTATGGCGTGCCATCCCGCCAGCGTCACTTGGTCTCGCTGGTCATTCGAAAATTGCTAGCATCATCCACCACCGCCATTATCCAGACCCTAGAAACACTAAAGGAGCGTTTAGAATCGCTCCACAATCAGCATCAAGTTGAGCAAGACTGGCTTGCAACGTTGCTAGCCGATGAATCACTTGATGAAGAGCTGTTGGAATCAGCCGATACCGACGAGGTTGGAGAAGTTAATGCGCAGTATTTGATAGAGCAGGAGATCAATCCAACCCGGTTACAGGGCGAAATCGCTGAAATAGAGCAGTATCTGAGCTTGGCTAAAGGCATCCATGAAGATGCTAAATCCCATGCGTTAGTTACCGCCCTTGAAACGGGTTTCGCCCGTATGGATGAGATGGGAGCACCACGCAAAGCGGTGATTTTCACCGAATCGCGGCGTACGCTTGAGTATTTAAGTCGCTTCCTCGAACGCCATGGCTTTGCTGATCAAGTAGTCACTTTTAGCGGCACCAACAACAGCCCGGGGATAACGGGAATTTACCAGCGTTGGCTAACTGAGCATTCAGGCAGCGATCACATTACAGGCAGCCCTGCTATCGACCGGCGCTCTGCCATCATTGACCATTTCCGTGATAGTGCGCAGATTTTAGTGGCGACTGAGGCTGCCGCCGAAGGGGTCAACCTCCAATTCTGTAATCTAGTGGTCAACTACGATCTTCCCTGGAATCCTCAGCGGGTAGAACAACGTATTGGTCGCTGCCACCGTTACGGGCAGCAGTTTGATGTGGTGGTCGTTAACTTCTTAAATCAGCGTAATGAGGCTGATAAACGCGTTTTAGAGCTATTAAGCGAGAAGTTCCAGCTGTTCGATGGATTGTTCGGCGCTTCCGATGACATTCTTGGCCGATTGGAATCCGGGGTGGACATCGAGAAACGCATTGCTGAAATCTATGCTACCTGCCGCACACCTGATGCTATTGAGGCGGCCTTTGTAGCGCTACGTGAGAAATTAGAGGCCGATATTGATGTCCGCATGCGTGAGACCGAGAGCAAGTTACTTGAGCACTTCGACGAGCAGATTCACGATTTGTTACGAATCCAACGCGACAAAGCTGAGGCTCAGCTTGATCGCACCGGTAAACTTTTTTGGAAACTCACCCGGCACAGCTTAGCCAATCAGGCCGTCTTCAGTGACCGTCATCTCACCTTTCAGCTAAAAGAATCGCCACTAAGTAGTGTACCAACGGGTGAATACTGGTTGATTCGCAAGGAGAAGGGCATTAAGCCACCTGAACATGCCCACATCTATCGGCTCACCCATCCACTGGGTGAGCATGTATTGGATCATGGGCGCCGCCAGGAGACACCTACGGTTACGCTTCGCTTTCAGCTGGCAGATCACCCACTTCGCATATCCGTGCTTGAACAACTGCCGGCCCAAAGCGGCTGGTTGGAGCTAAACCTGCTTGAACTCGATAGCTTCCAACATGAAGAGCACTTGGTATTCACTGGCCTCGCCGACGATGGCACACGTCTTGATCAAGAAGCATGTGAACGGCTGTTCAATATTTCAGCTTTGGTGGAGAAGCAAGCGCCTGAACCTCCAGCAGATTTGGCTCCGCTGGCTAAAAGACAGTTGGATGCCACCCTTAGCCGCGTTCTAGAAGAGAACCACGGCTATTTTCAGCGCGAACGTGACAAACTAGAGGCTTGGGCTGAAGACCAAGTTGCCTCCAGCGAGGCACAACTGGAAGATACGCGGGCTAAGATCAAAGACGCCAAGCGGCGTTCGCGTGTTGCTGAGTCGTTAGAAGAGCAAAAAGCCGCCCAAGAGGTGCTTAAGTCGTTTGAACGACAACAACGGCGGGATCGTCAGTTAATTTTCGATGTGCAAGATGAGATCGAAGAAAAACGTGATGCGCTCATCGACGCTCTGGAGCGCCAGATGCATCGGAAAAGCCAGACCCACCAGCTTTTCCGGGTTCGCTGGGAACTGGCGTGAAAGCAACAGCTACGGATGTGTTTGAATATTCATGGAGCATTCCTGGATTGACCTTATTCGATCAGCTGTTTACACTCTTCGCTAACAACACCCCCCACGCTTCCCGTCAGATCAGCGCACCATGGGGGGTTACTTTTTTGTGAAACTAATGAAATATGAAAAGCCTGCCCTCAGCTATACCAATCAAGTCGTTCGTCTGCGTGAACGAGGTATGCATTTCCAGGATGAGGCGCGAGCTGAGCATTATCTAGGCCATTTGAATTACTATCGACTCGCTGCCTACTGGCTTCCCTATGAGTCACATCACGATAGCCATATTTTTCGGTCAGGCACCCAGTTTGAGACGGTACTAGATCACTATCTATTTGACCGCGAATTACGTTTGCTTTTGCTTGATGCTATTGAGCGAATCGAAGTTTCGTTACGCGGTCATTTTGCCTATCAACTTGGGCATCGACACGGCCCGCATGCTCTCATGCAGTCTTCCCTATTTAAGGACTCAAGTCGCTGGAATTATCGAAGTGGATTGGCTGGCCTCCTCAAGGATGTGCAGGGTAATCGCGAGGTATTTATCCAACACTTCCGCAAGCATTATGATGAACCCCTACCGCCTGTCTGGGCAGTAGTGGAGATTATGAGCTTTGGTCAGCTTTCAAAGTGGCTCCAGCATCTCGCCCATAGCGATGATCGTAATGCCATTGCCAGGGCGTATGGTTTAGATGAGCGAATACTCATATCGTTTTGTCACCACCTATATATCGTGCGTAACCACTGCGCCCACCACGGTCGAGTGTGGAACCGCGAATTAGCGGTGAAGTTTACGCTGCCACGCAATCCAGCGCCTCTTGGTGAGAGCTTAGTCAAGGGAAGAGATGAGTCGGCGCAGCGCAAGCTATATAACACGGCAGTGATGCTTACCTATTTGCTTGATGTCATCAGTGGCCACCATCACTTCCGAGAGCGGCTGGCTGGGTTGATCGAGCAATATAGTATTCACCCGACTAGCATGGGCTTTCCAGAAGGATGGCAACAACTGCCGGTTTGGATGGACAGACTCTCCTAGAGCCTAGCAGTACCGACAGGTATCATCCCTACCAATGATCATCGGCCTACCATAGCGGTTGCCTGAGCTTTTTCAATTATTCTAACTGGCGGGCTTTTCTCGTCAGTTGCACGATCTGATGGATACGAATCAATGGTTGCTACGACTGCAGACGGTCACAAGGAACGCTTTATCAAGCTGCTGCATGAGCTGTTCCAGCTTGATAAGCCAGAGTTGGATTTCGGGCTGTACCGCATCATGCATGCCAAAAGCGACCAACTCTCCCGCTTTATCCGTGAAGACTTAGCCCAGGCGATTGAAGATGCCTTCGCCGAGCAGGGCGATCAGCAACTATCAGCGATGCGTCATGACATTGATGAGAAGCGTAAACAAGCCGAAGAACTAGGTGCTCCAGATCCGGATAGTGCCCCTGCTGTGAAACAGGCCAGGGCGGCTTATCATGTGGCTAAACAGGAGCAGAGTGCTTCGGTAGATATCTACGACCACCTCTACCGCTTCTTTTCACGTTACTACGATAAAGGCGACTTTATGAGCCGCCGCCATCACGTGGCGGAGAATGACAGCCGTGCGGCTCCCTACGCAGTGCCCTACGATGGCCGTGAGGTTTACCTCCACTGGGCCAATAAAGATCAGTACTACGTAAAATCCTCTGAAACCTTAGCCAATTTTACCTTCAACCTGAATGAGGCGTTAAAGACGCTGCAGGGCTCTGCGGCCCAAACAGGGTTAGCGTTCGATTCGACAGACGCTGCCCTCAAAGTACACTGCCGCGTGGTGGATGCTACCGAAGGTGAACACAACGATGTGAAAGAGAGCACCGAACGCTTCTTTATCATCCATCACGATGAACCCATTCGCTTGGATGGCGCCGACCTGGTGCTGCAGTTTGAATACCGCCCTGATCCCGAAAAGTTCGGGCAGAGTGGCACCTGGCAGAAGAAGCGGCTGGTGGAAGCGGAAGAGCTCATTATGGAGGCGCTGCGTGCTACTGATGGTGTCGTCGCCTACCGTGAAAACTTGGCCACCCGTGCGCCCACTGACAAGCAAAAAGAACGCACGCTGCTGGGCAAGTACTTACAGCAGTACACGGCCCGTAACACCATGGATTACTTTATCCACAAAGACCTGGGAGGCTTCCTCTCCCGCGAGCTGGATTTCTATATTAAAAATGAAATTCTGCGGCTTGATGATATCGACGATGTGGATGTATTAATCGTTGAACAACAGCTTAAAAAGATCAAAGTACTGCGTAAATTGGCTAAGAAAATTATTACTTTTCTGGCACAGTTAGAGAGTTTTCAGAAAAAGCTTTGGTTAAAGAAGAAGTTTGTGAAAGAAACCAACTATTGCGTTACGTTGGATAAATTATGTAATCATGAAGATATCTTGTCTGATATTTTTCAGCAAGTTCAGCAGCGTAATCAATGGGAAATTCTGTATTCTTTAGATTTAAATGAGCTTGATTGTGAGTTGAGAAGTGAAGGTGTTAACGAGGTTTTGAAATGTGAAAGGTACCGTTTTTTAATGACTGATACGGCTTTTCTGCCGAAGAACCTTAAAGAAAAAATTGTTAGTATATTGCATGAGGAAAATGATTTTTTAGACGGCGTCTTAGTTAATGCAGATGCCTTTCATGCCTCTCGACTTATGAAAAGTAGTTTCCTGAATAAAGTCGATACCATTTATATAGATCCACCTTACAATACAGGTAAAGATGACTTTATTTACAAGGATGGTTACCAGTCTTCTAGCTGGCTGTCCATGGTGTATGACCGAGTTTTAATTTACAAGGATTTTTTGAAAGAGTCCGGTGGGTTTTTCTCAAGCTGCGATGAAAATGAATTTAAGAATTTTTCTATAATGCTTGAGGATATATTCGGGAAAAGCAATTTTGTTAGTGAATTTGTATGGAAGACGGATGGGAATTTTGATAACCAAGCTAAAGTTAAACTAGCACATGAATATATTTTGTTTTATGCCAAGAATAAAGAGTTTTTGCCATTTCCAAATGCAATTGAAAGCTGGGTCGATGAAAATAGCAAAATTTTTAAAGAAAGTATCGTTAATACAATAGTTAAAAATGGCCCTAAAAACCCTCCAGGGGAAGTTGTTCTTCCTGTAGGATTTCCGTCTAGTGAGGAAAGCTTTTTTTTAAATAGAAAAGAAGTTTTTTGGCCTAAATATAACTCTGATATTAATGTAAGTGATTGGAAATTAACCCATGAAGTTGTAGCTGTTTCTGGGTGGAGCTCGAAAAAATTATTGTTAGATTTTATTGCATCTGGTTTAAATCCAGTATTTGATAATAAAGGTCAAAAAACAGATTTCTATTTAACAAGAAATGGTGCAATTGAATCAAAAAAAATAAGAAGTAAAGATCATGGTCATATTACATCAATTATACAGAAAGTTGGAACAACACAGTCGACTAGTTCATTTCTTAAAAATATGGGAATCTTATATCCAGATTATCCTAAGCCCCTAGGTTTGATGAAACACATAACGAGGATTGTTAAAGACACGAAATTTGTTCTGGATTATTTCGCTGGTTCTGGCTCTACTGCTCATGGACTCATTGAGGAAAAGAGGAATAGAGGTGAAAGTGCTAATTATTGTTTAGTAGAAATGGGGTCGCATTTTGACACAGTAATCAAGCCTCGAATTCATAAGGCAACTTATGCTGAGAGCTGGAAGGAGCAAGTGCCGGAACAGAATGATCAAGGCCAATTGGCAGGGATTTCACATGCTTTTAAATACCTGCGCCTCGAAAGCTACGATGACACGCTCAATAACTTAGATCTAGACGAAGATCCCAAACGCGACGCGTTAATGGAGCAGCATCCAGAGCTGCGCCATGACTACACGCTTAAATACCTACTGGATGTGGAAACTCGCGGCTCGGCCAGCCTGCTGAATACCGAGTGGTTCCGTGATCCTGAAAGCTACATGCTGAAGGTGAAACAGCCCGGCAGTGATGAAAGCCGTAAAACCGCTGTGGATCTGGTTGAGACTTTTAATTGGTTGATTGGCCTGCACGTATCCCATTTGGATAAACCACGCACCTACGTGGCCCGCTTCGAGCGCGAGACCGACCCCGAGCTGCCGGAAGACCAGAACACGCGCCTGAAGGCTGTCAACCTGCGGGAAAATGAAGATGGCGCGTACTGGATTCGCCAAATTGAAGGCCACGTGCGCCGCATACCCGGTAGCGACGAGGAATTAGCTAAAGTGTTGGTGGTATGGCGCAAGCTCACGGATGACCCTGAGAAAGATGCCGCCGTGCTAGAGGCGCTGCTCGAAAAATATAAGATCGGTACCACGGATAGCGAGTTCGACACCATCTATATCAATGGCCCCCATGGCCTGAATTTGTCGGGCCGTGCCCGTGATCGTGTTCATAGCCTGGAAGAAACCTTCCATGCTCGCATGTGGGAAGGGTGTGATGATGACTTCTAAACCTGCCATGCCGACGTGTTGGATCGTTGCTGGCCCCAATGGGGCTGGCAAGACCACCTTTGCCCTGCATTATTTGCCGCAGGTGGCTAAATGTGCACGTTTTATCAATGCCGACTTAATTGCTGCCGGGCTGTCGCCCTTAGCGCCTGAGCGTGAGCTGCTCTCTGCCAGCCGTATTTTTCTCAAGGAAATCGAGGACGCAATTAATGAAGGCGAAGACTTTGCTTTTGAGACAACGCTCTCAGGGCGGGGGTATCTCGGCCTGATAAAACGTCTGATGGAATCGGGGTGGCGGGTCGAACTCGTCTATTTGGCGCTGCCTTCGCCCGAGATGTCGCGTCTGCGTGTGGCTGAGCGTGTCTCTCACGGCGGGCACAATATCCCATTGAAAGATATCCAGCGTCGCTTTCCCCGTAGTCTTAACAACCTGTTGATGCTCTACGCGCCAAGCGTTACCCGTGCACGCTGTTTTATGAACGCGGGAGGAGCCCCTGCGCCGGTTTTTGAGCAAGCGGGCGCGCAGCGTCAGGTGCTTGATGAGCGTTACTACACTTTACTCCTAAAGGAGTCTCAGTCATGACTCAGTTGACCCCCGATACTCACGAGATGCTAGAAAGCTTGCGTTCGGCTGTTGCCGAGACGCTCGATCGTAAACGCCGCCTTGGTCAGTATGCTGTGGTCTGGGAGAACGATAGGCCAGTCCTCATAGGTGATGATGCGCCTACCCAACAGAGTGATGAGCAGAATCGACAGGATCGGGGGTCGCATTAATGGCAGGTAAGCCACGCCAAGCGAAAATCAGAGTACTCAGCGCCAAGAATGACTTTCTCAAAAAACTGGTGCTCAACCAGTGGGTGATGACGCGCTTTGGTATCGACCCGCTTGAGCAGTACCGTGACAAGGGCAGCCAAGTGCGCCCTATCACACTGCTGAATAAAAACCTCAAAGAGAGTCAGCCAGGGCTTACCGCGGATCGACATCATCACTACCTGCACGCATTGCTGGGTGGTTATCAGTCCAGCTGGCAATATAGCGAAGAAGATTTAAAGCGTTTTGATGCCAATATCATCGAGCACACGGATGCCTTGAATCAGCAGCGTGAGGTGGAAGTTGAGTGGAAGTATTTCCAGTGGCTGACGCTGCTATTCGTGGAAGTTTACTTATTCGAATATTTTCGTGACCGTGAGGCGCTAAAAGAGAGCCTTAACGCCCAGGTGGATAGGTTTAACGCTTTTTGGCAAGGGCAGGGGTACCAGACAGGCATTGGCCGATACCAGGACGAAGACCTGAATAAGCTTTGCCTACAAAATGCCACTGGTTCCGGTAAAACGCTGCTGATGCACACGAACGTGCGCCAGTTTCGCCACTATGCCCGTCAACACCAACGCATTGGCGACTACGGCCAGATTATCTTAATCACGCCCAATGAGCGTCTCAGCGATCAGCATTTGCTCGAGTGCCGCGAGTCTAGCCTAGAGGCAGAACGTCTTAGCCAAGATGGAGGAGATCTGTTTAGTGGTGAGCGAAGATCACTCAGCCGCGTTGCCATTAGCGAAATTACCAAGCTCGGCATTGAGCAAGGCAAAAAGAAAATGGCCGTCGACAGCTTTGGTGACGCCAATTTGCTGCTGGTTGACGAAGGGCATCGTGGTTTGGGCTCTGCCAGTGAGGAGAAAGGCTGGCTTTCGCATCGTAACAAGCTGGCGGGTCGTGGCTTCACCTTTGAATACTCGGCAACCTTTAAAGAAGCGGTAGTAGCCGCTGGGGATAATGGGGTTGAGGAGTCTTACGCCAAGAATATTCTTTTCGATTATGGGTACCGCTATTTCTATGAAGATGGCTACGGCAAGGATTACCGTATCTTCAATTTGCCCGAGAAGGAAACTCGGCAGCGTTACACCTACCTGACAGCGGCGCTATTGGCTTTTTACCAGCAGCAGCGATATTTCCGCGAAGAGCACCGAGAGCTAAGCCAGTGGAACCTCGCCGTGCCACTCTGGGTGTTCGTGGGTGCCAGCGTGGTAAAAGACGATGGCAGTAAAGAGAGCGCCAAAAATTACAATGAGCGTGCTTCCGATATCGCGCAGGTGTTGGGTTTTCTAGCGTGGTTTTTGGGCGAAAAAGAGCAAGCTAAGCAAGCGCTCAGTGCTGTTTATCAAGGGGATGCAGCAAGTGCGGGCCTGATTGATAAGCAAGGCAATGAAATTTTCTCTGGAAGCTTTCCGTGGCTTAAAGAGCAGCAACTAACCGTTGACGCTCTCTATAGGGATATTCTTACCCACACGTTTCATGCGGCAGGTGGCGGCACGCTCAATGTTGACCGGATTACCGGCGACTCCGGCGAGCTGCTGCTGAAGGTGGGGGAAGCGGAAAAACCCTTTGGACTGATCAATGTGGGCGACGCCTTGGGCTTGGCTGAACACCTGGAAAGCCACGATATTAAGCACCTGCAGGTTCGTAAGTCTGAACTGGCTAACCCTATTTTTGCCGAGGTTACCCGTGATAGCTCGCCTGTCAATCTACTGATCGGCTCCAAGAAGTTTGTGGAGGGGTGGAACTGCTGGCGGGTTTCCAGCATGGGGCTGATGAATACCGGTAAAAAGGAGGGCTCGCAGATTATTCAGCTCTTCGGCCGTGGGGTACGCCTAAAGGGGCGTGACATGAGCTTGATGCGCTCAAGCCGACTTGATCCGATTCTTGCTCCCAAATACCTTTACTTGTTGGAAACGCTAAATGTGTTTGGCGTTGGCGCCGACTTTATGGCCACCTTCCGTGACTTTCTGGAAGACGAAGGTTTGCCGGGTAACGATAACCCGGAAGTGCATACTCTAAAGCTCAATGTCATGGAGGATGTGGGCAAGTCATTGAAGATGCTGCGGCCTAAAGTGCGCCAGGATACCCGGCAGGCCTACAGCTTTCATCGTGATGGCCCATTGGTATGTTTTGGCCATCCTGCAATGAGTAGTGACTTTCAAAGCGAGTTAGGCCTGACGCCCGACATCGTTCTAAAAGAGCGTCGGGTCGAGCTAGATCGCTATCCCAAGGTAGATAGCATTCAAGCATCGGGTGTGAAAGAAGTTATGGCCAAGCCCGGATTGGCGAAGCAGCAGGCACGCTATTTCGATGATGACCGGCTGCTGTTCCTGGATATGACAGCTTTGGCACGTGACTTGGAGCGTTACCGGCGTAATCGTGGGTACGCGAATGTGTTAATCGATGCTCATCGTTTGCCAGCGCTACTGAAAAGCCAGATTTGGTACAGCTTGTTAGTACCCGATGACCAATGGAAACTCCATGCAGATAACTTTCAACGTTATCAGAGTATGGCGTTAGAGCTGCTATCGCTGCTGTTAGATCGTATCTTCAACTTTCACCGCCGTGCTTACCTAGAGCCACGTATGGAGCTGGTAGCACTTGAGGAAGCGAACGGTAATTTGCCGGCCACTAATGAGTATCAGTTAGTGGTGGATGGCAGTGAGTCGGCGCTGATCGACGATATCAAGCAAATGAAGGCGGCGATTGAGCAGCAGCAAAAAGCGACCTATCGTTCATCCAAAGCAAACGGTGTTAGCGCCGTAAAAATTGGCGCGCATCTCTACAATCCGTTGCTACATCTTGGCAAAGATAGCCGGATCCGCGTTGAGCCGGTTGCTCTCAACGACAGTGAATTCCGTTTTGTGGAAGACCTCAAAGCATGGCTTGAAAGAAACCAGCAGGCCATTGCTGAGCGGGGAGAGCAGGTTTATCTGCTCAGGAACTTGGTAAAGCAGGGTATAGGATTTTTTGAAGCAGGCGGCTTTTACCCTGATTTCATACTTTGGCATGTTAATCAGGATAGGCAGCGTATTGTCTTCGTTGACCCTCACGGTGTACGGCATACTGGGCCCAAAGATGAAAAGATTGAGTTCTCTGAACGCATCAAGGATGTCCAACGGCGGCTGAAGAATGAGCACGTGGAGCTTGAAAGCGTTATCTTGGCGCCATCCAGTACAACAAGCGCGTGGGTTAACAGTCATTGGGGAATGACGGCAGAAGAGCTACGTGCCAAGCATGTGCTGTTCATGTCAGATTCGGACTATTTAGATAGACTTATGCAAATGATCACTGCCCCGGCAGTCCCCAGTTAGTTGCGCTGCCCCTGCTCAGTGCCATTCGAGACGCACTGCGTCTCGAAAGAAAAAATTGGCTTGTGTTTGTACTGGCCGATAGCAAAGGACACCCCATGCCACCCTACGCCACCTCACCTTAACGCTACTGCTCGCTGTGCTGTGTACATTGCTACTCAGCGCCCAGGCAAACGACGCCACCTGGCAAGCACTCCAAGAAGGTGGGTTGGTGATTCTCATGCGCCACTCCCTGGCCCCTGGCATTGGTGACCCGCCGGGCTTTGAACGTGGCCGCTGCGAGACTCAGCGCAATCTTTCTGCGGCTGGTCGTACTCAGGTGCAAGCCGTTGGTCGTGCATTTCGTGCGCGGGATATTCCCATTGCGGCAGTGTATTCATCAAGCTGGTGCCGAGCGCTGGATACCGCTGAGTTGATGGCCGTGAGCCCTGTAGAGCCCACTCCCTGGCTGGGTTCGTTCTTCCGCGGGCGCGGTGATCAGGCGTCAATTACTCAAGCCGCTCAAGAGCAAATCGCTGCATGGCAGGAACCGGGGGATTTGCTGCTGGTTACCCACCAGGTAAATATCACCGCACTGATTGGCGGCGGCGTTGGCTCGGGTGAGATGATCGTGGTGCGTCCAATGGATGAATCGTTGCAGGTCGTGGGGCGGTTAAGCGTTAGCGGCCAATAATTTGCTTCTTATCCGCATGAGACTTTATAAAGTAAAAAACGATATAGATTAGGAATTCTTTATGAAAGCCGTTGTTTTTGAGCAATTTTCCGCCCCTCCTCGCGTCCAGCAATTACTTGATTCCACCCCTGAGCCGCATGGCGTTGTGGTGAAAGTGATGGCGACAGGAGTTTGCCGCAGCGATTGGCATGGTTGGGTGGGGCATGACACCGATATTCAACTTCCCCATGTGCCGGGGCATGAGCTTTCCGGCGTAGTCGAAGCTGTGGGTAAAGACGTAAAAAAGTGGCGCATTGGCGACCGCGTTACGGTTCCATTCGTTGGCGGTTGCGGTACTTGCCCTGAGTGCCACTCTGGCAACCACCAGGTGTGCGATAGCCAGTTTCAGCCGGGTTTCACGCACTGGGGCTCCTTTGCTGAGTATGTGAGTATTCACTACGCCGATGTCAATTTGGTTGCGCTGCCCGAGGCACTCGACTTTGCGACGGCGGCGAGCTTGGGTTGTCGGTTCGTTACCTCTTTTCGGGCAGTGGTCGATCAGGGCAAAACAGCGGCAGGCCAGTGGGTGGCCGTCCACGGCTGCGGTGGGGTTGGGCTTTCTGCTGTAATGATTGCCAACGCCGTCGGTGCCAACGTGGTGGCCATCGATATTTCGGAAGAGGCGCTTGATCTGGCTCGCCAACTGGGTGCCACTGCCACCGTGAATGCTGCCAAGGTACCCAATGTGGTTGAAGCGGTGGCGGAGATAACCCGGGGAGGCGCTCACGTATCGCTGGATGCGCTGGGCCACCCGACGACCTGCTTTAACTCCATCAGCAATCTGCGTAAACGTGGTAAGCATGTCCAGGTCGGATTGATGTTGGCCGAGAACAGCACGCCTGCCATTCCCATGAGTA
This sequence comes from Halomonas sp. H2, assembly GCF_050215315.1. Lineage (GTDB taxonomy): Bacteria > Pseudomonadota > Gammaproteobacteria > Pseudomonadales > Halomonadaceae > Vreelandella. The sequence continues at coordinate 3,868,301 of NZ_CP189760.1, read as the reverse complement.
AGGTCATTGCCCATGAGCTTGAAATACTGGGTAGCCACGGCATGCAGGCGCATCGTTACGACGCCATGCTGGCGATGATCGAGTCGGGAAAGCTGGCGCCTGAAAAACTAATCGGCAAACGAATCAATCTTGAGCAGTCGATTGATGCGCTGATGAACATGGATAAGTTCGAAGGGGCGGGGGTGACGGTGGTGACCGAGTTTTGAGGAAACCGCTGATTAACTATTGCGCTTGACCATACGGCGTTAAAAATCACCTCAAAATGCTCATTTACACCCACGTAAACTCCGCTTTTTCGTTGATTTTTGCCTTGTCTGGTCTGCGCTCATCACGTTAATCAGAGCCTCTTTGAGACGCTTGGTAACAATTTCCTTCAACGAAACGAGGCAAATTATTCGCTCCTCATCTGCGGGTTGAGGTTTTACGCTGGGCGTATTGATAAGGAGTAAGTTATGCCATCAGACACTATTCAATCAGCACGCCGCGTGATCGCCCAGCATCCAGCCAAGCGCGATGATATCGGCGATTTAGTTACCCGGCGCCCGCTGCCGGGGCCGCAGCTTGAACAGCTCGATCCGTTTCTGTTTCTTAACCATCACGGACCGCAGACGTATCCGGCCAATAATCGTGGCCTGCCGTTCGGCCCGCATCCGCACCGGGGCTTTGAAACGGTGACGTTTATTCTGGAAGGCTCATTGGCCCACGCCGATAGCGCCAAGCATCAAAGCGTGATCAATGCGGGCGGCGTGCAGTGGATGACCGCGGGCAGCGGCATTGTGCATGCGGAAATTTCGCCGGAGGAGTTTCTGCGCGACGGCGGCCCGTTGGAAATTCTGCAGCTGTGGGTCAACCTGCCAGCGCATTTAAAGATGAGCGAGCCACACTACGTAGGGCTGCAACAAGAATCCATTCCCGCTATCGCGTTGCCGGGTGGCGGTGAGCTGAATCTGATCTCAGGCGAGTGGCAGGGTAATGCTGGCCCCATCGACACGCTAACCGGCGTGTTTATGTCAACGCTCAGGCTGCCTTCTGGTAGCCACGAACAGTTGCCCGTGGCGCCAGGACGGCAGGTGTTTCTCTACGTGGTGGATGGCGATGTCACGGTGGGTGGCGAACCAGTCAAGCCTCATCATCTGGTCGAAGTAGACCGTGATGGCGAGAGCCTCGAAATCGAGGCTAGCAGCGACGCACGCCTGCTGTTTGGCCATGGGGAAGTAATCGACGAACCTGTGTATTCCCACGGCCCCTTCGTGATGACTACCCGCGAAGAGATCGTTCAGGCGGTCGACGATTACCAGAACGGCAAGTTCGGCGGGCTGGGTGCTTAGTATTTAAAGCGGCTCACCGCGATAGTAGTGCCACAAAAACAGCGAACCCACGCTACGCCAGGGCGCCCAGGCTTCCACCAACTGGCGGGCCTGTTTAGGCGCGGGTTTATCGTCCATGCCTTTTAAGCGGCCCAAGGCCACTCGCAAGGCGAGATCGTCGGCGGGGAAAATGTCTGGGCGTTTCAGCGAGAACATCAGGTAGATCTCTGCACTCCAGCGGCCAAAGCCGCGTAGCTCGGTAATGGCGGCAATCGCCTCGTCATCGCTTAGCTTTTCAAGCCCATCAGCGCTAAACGTGCCTGCCAGTTCCGCTTCTGCGAGGCCCTTAGCGTACTCAATCTTACGCCAGGAGAGCCCAGCATCGCGCAGCGCTTGGCCCTCTACGTCGATGACCGCTTTGGCGTGCAGTTCAGGCAGCAGCGTATTAACGCGGCCCATGATGGCACGAGCGGCCTCGGTGGAAAGTTGCTGGCTAACGATAGTACTGAAAAACGTCGCAAAACCCTGATCACGTTGGCGTGGGCCCGGCGCACCTACCAGGGGGTAGGCGCGGGCGATATCCGGGTCTGCCTTAGCCAGCGCTTGCATGGTTTGGTCGATTGTTTCAGGCGTCATTATTGCCTCACGCGTCTAGGTAAAAGCTCCACACTAGCAAAGCGCGAGTAAAAGCGTGAAACCTTCACGACTACCTTCTCAATTATCTTCTTTGCCCGCTAACTTTTTAAACGCTGCGTGTTTCTACTTTCATCTAATCCTGCGATCATTTAGCGCTAATCGAGATACCAACAGGGCGGTATCCCAAGGAGATAAGCATGCAGGATTCGACAGCATCGTCGTCTCAAGGCCTGGCGCGTAACCCGCGGTTGGCCGAATTTGTGTTGGCGCTGGGCGGCTTTGGGATCGGCACCAGCGAGTTTGTCATTATGGGCTTGATGAACCGCGTAGCGGGCGATTTAGCTGTCACGGTACCCCAAGTGGGTTATGCGATTAGTAGCTACGCCTTGGGTGTGGTGGTCGGTGCGCCGCTGATTTCGGCGCTAGCCGCGCGAGCACCAAGGCGGCTGTTATTGATCATTCTGATGCTGGTGTTTGCAGTGGGCAATATCGCCAGTGCCATGGCACCGGGGTTCTGGTCATTCGTCGGCCTGCGTTTTCTGGCTGGCCTACCGCATGGGGCCTATTTTGGCATCGCCGCGCTGGTAGCGGCGGGGGCGGTACCGGTAGATCAACGGGCGCGGGCTATCTCCCGGGTGATGCTGGGGTTAACCGTGGCGATATTGATTGGGGCGCCGCTAGGCACCTGGGCGGGCAACCTGTTTGGCTGGCAAATCGCCTTTGTAGGCGTTGGGGGCATTGCGCTGCTCAGCGCCCTGTTGATTCGGCTGCATGTCCCGGTGCAGCCGGTTGATATGCTCGCGAGCCCCGTTCGCGAGCTCTCAGCGCTGTTAAAACAGCGCGTCTTGGTCACTCTGGCGCTTGCCTGCATTGGCTGTGGTGGCATGTTCGCTATTTTTAGCTATGTGATGCCGACATTGACCCAGCAAGCGGGCATGAGCGAAGCGCTGGGTCCGCTGGTGCTGGTCATTTTCGGGCTGGGCTCGATTGCCGGTAATCTAATCGGCGGACGCATGGCGGATAAAAACCTGATGCGCGCCATTCCAGCCATTCTGCTCTGGTGTGGCGTGATTCAGGGGCTGTTTTACTTTGCCGCGAATAACGTCTGGACGGGGCTGTTGTTCGTTGGCCTGGTAGGCACCAGCATGGCATTGGCGCCGTCGTTGCAAACTCGCTTGATGGATGTGGCTGAAGATGCACAAACCATGGCGGCCTCGCTCAACCACGCGGCCTTTAACGGCGCAAATGCGTTAGGTGCATGGCTTGCGGGGTTGGCAATCAGTGCGGGTTTTAGCTGGTCAAGCACCGGCTTAGTGGGCGCTGGCTTGGCGCTTTGTGGGCTGGTAATTTTTGCCGGCGGGCGCTGGCTAGAAAAGCGCACTTATGGCGCCGTTACCCAGCGTGCCTAACGCCGACCTGACTTTGCCCGACCCTGCATAGTTATCGAACAGTGATAATTAATATGGCAATTAGGGGGAATTTTTTCTAGGGTGTAGGGGGAGCAACCCATAAGGAGATGACCATGCACACTAAAGTATTGAAAATGACGCGTATAATGACCCTAACCGCTGTGGCGGCGTTAACCATTGGTTTAGCTGGCTGCGGTACTTCCACTGGCGAGCGTGCCGCAAGTGGCGCGGGGGTGGGGGCAGCAGTGGGTGCCGGTGCCGCTGCAGTAACAGGTGGTAGCGTTACCCAAGGAGCCGTGATTGGCGGTGGCGTTGGCGCGGCCACGGGCGCCGCTACTGATGAAGACGATATCAATCTCGACTAAGGGCTGTTTTATTCCTCAGTGACATAATCCCTTAGTAACATAGCCAAAACCCGCGCATACCCACATGAAAGTGATCGGCATGCGCGTAAAAACTTTCCCTCCTCGCCTTCATCATCTCAATGGTTGATCAGCGTAATACGCTGGCCGTTCTCAAATTGGAACTCCACTACATCCAGCGCCTCAGCGGCGGCGGGTTGTAACGCATGCCGCTCATACATCACCCACGCCAACGCTACAGTCGCAGCGGTGGGTGTGCGATACTGCGCAACCTTGCTGCTCTACTGCAGTCGCTCTACTTATTTTCGCCACTAATTTTTGCTAACTGAAGGGAAAGCGCTTCATGCCCCAAGGTACGCTTTTTATCGTTTCTGCCCCGTCGGGTGCTGGCAAAACTAGCCTGGTCCGCGAGCTAATTGAAAGCCTGGATGGGATTCAAGTCTCTGTGTCGCACACTACCCGCGCTAAGCGCGAGGGTGAGGTGGATGGCGTGAATTATCATTTCACCGATGTGGCCGAGTTTGAAGCGATGATCGCGCGCGGTGAGTTTTTTGAGTATGCCCGAGTCTTTGATAATTACTACGGTACCTCGCGCCGGGCGGTAGAAGTATTGCTGGCCGCAGGGCAGGACGTGATTCTAGAAATCGACTGGCAGGGCGCTCAGCAGGTGCGTGTGCAAATGCCTGATTCGGTGTCTATTTTTATTCTGCCGCCGTCGCGCAATGAGCTGGAGCGGCGCCTTTCCAGTCGTGGCACCGATGAGCATGCAGTGATTGCCCGGCGCATGCGCGATGCGGTGAGTGAGATGTCTCATTACCAGGAATATGATTATCTGGTTATTAACGATGACTTCACCACGGCGCTGCAGGAGTTACAGTCACTGGCCATCAGCCGACGCTTAAGCCGCCCGGTAATGAGCGAACGTCACGCACCGCTACTGGCTGCGCTCTTGTCACAGGCGCCTGCGGTCGAGTAATCTATCTGGTTCTACTGTATTTTAAGTACAGCTTTAAATACGTTTTTCCGCTGGGTCGGCGCTGTTGATAGCTCTATAACGGCGTCGGCCCGGTTCCGTCATAACAGGAAGGCTCCCATGGCTCGCGTAACCGTTGAAGATTGTCTTGAAAATGTTGAAAATCGTTTCAAGCTGGTAATGATTTCCACCCAGCGTGCTCGCCAGCTGGCGCGTGGCTCCCGCGATGCGCTGCTACCTTGGGAAAATGACAAGCCCACGGTAATGGCACTGCGTGAAATTGCCGCAGGCCTGGTTGATCACACGGTTCTGGACGAGCCTGTTGAAGCCGCTGTGCGTCCGCGCCCGGCGATGGCACCGCATATCGACGACTAACGTTTACAACGAAACCGATAGAGGCGCGGTAGATGTTCACCATTGATGACCTGGCCGATCGACTTGGCGGCTATTTACCCTCGGATGAGATCCAGCAGGTCAAACGCGCTTTTTATTACGCTGAGCAAGCCCACGACGGCCAACGGCGGCGCTCTGGCGAGCCTTATGTCACCCATCCGCTAGCGGTGGCGAACATTCTTGCCAATATGCACATGGATCATCAAAGCCTGATGGCCGCCATGCTGCATGACGTTATTGAAGATACGGGCGTTGCCAAAAAGGCCCTGGTAGCCCAGTTTGGCAAGCCGGTGGCTGAACTGGTGGATGGGGTATCCAAACTTACCCAGATCACCTTTGAAGACAAGGCCGTCGCCCAGGCGGAAAATTTCCAGAAGATGGTGCTGGCGATGTCGCGAGATATTCGCGTGATCATCGTTAAGCTGGCCGACCGGCTGCATAATATGCGCACCCTGGGTGCCCTACGCCCAGATAAAAAGCGCCGTATTGCCCGCGAAACGCTGGAAATTTATGCCCGCATTGCCGGGCGGCTGGGCATTAATACGATTCGCATTGAGCTTGAAGACCTCTCCTTCCAAGCGATTCATCCCATGCGCGCGGAGCGTATCAAACGCGCGGTGGCCAAAGCGCGCGGCCATCGGCGTAGCGCCATGCGCGAACTTCAGTCATCGTTGCAAAAAAGTCTGGATGAAGATGGGCTTAACGGCACGGTGATTGGTCGGCAAAAGCACCTACTGTCGATTTATAAAAAGATGCGCGACCAGCGAAAGCCTTTCGCCGAAATTATGGATGTGTTTGGGTTTCGCATCATTACCGAAGATGTGGCCAGCTGTTACCGTATTTTAGGCGTGGTGCATAACCTCTATAAGCCAGTGCCAGGGCGCTTTAAAGACTATATTGCGATACCCAAAGCCAACGGCTATCAGAGTCTGCATACTTCGCTGTTTGGTTCCCGCGGGATGCCTATTGAAGTGCAGATACGCACCCGTGAAATGGAGGCCATGGCGAATAACGGTATTGCCGCCCACTGGCTTTATAAAGCAGGGCAAACCACGCATCCGATTGCCGAAGGCAGCCACGCTCGCGCCCGTGCATGGGTGAAAGGCCTGCTGGAAATGCAGCGCCACGCTGGCGATTCGTTAGAGTTTATCGAGCACGTTAAAAACGACCTGTTCCCCGATGATATCTACGTGTTCACGCCCAAGGGCGACATTATGGAGCTACCCCAGGGCGCTACCGTCATTGACTTTGCCTATTCCGTGCACACGGATATCGGCAATAACTGCATTGCTTGCCGTATTGATCGCCATTTGGCACCGCTCTCGACGCGTTTAGAAAGCGGCCAGACGTTGGAGATTATTACCGCCCCAGGCGTGCGCCCTAATCTGGCTTGGCTTAATTTTGTGTCCACCGCCAAGGCGCGCTCAGCGATCCGCCACGCGCTTAAATATCAGCAGCAGACCGAAGCGGTCATGCTGGGGCGGCGGCTGCTCAATAAGGCATTGGCGCCGTTTGATACGAGCCTGGAAGAGCTGGATGAGAGCGCCCTCAAACGCGCCTTCAAAGAGCTGGACGTAGCCTCGGAAGAGTCGCTACTGGAGTCGCTGGGCTTGGGCAACCGCATGACCCACGTAGTGGCACGGCGCTTAGTGGATGCCGCCCACGGCGATAACTACAAGTATCCTGCGGGTGTCGAAAGCAGCAAGGCAGTGATGATTAGCGGCAGTGAAGGTATGGTGATTAACTATGCGCGCTGCTGCCACCCGCTGCCGGGTGACCCGGTGGTAGGCCATCTTTCCACTGGCAAAGGTTTAGTGGTTCACCGCGCCGAGTGTAAAAACGTCATTGATAAGAATTTTGCCGATAAAAATGACCCTGATAAGCTTTTTACCCTTGAGTGGTCAGACGCGATTGATGAAGACTTCCCGGTCGTGCTGCGCATCGAGATTGAGAGCCGCCGAGGGTTAGTCGCAGAGCTCGCCGGGTTGGTTACCGATGCCGATGCTAATATTGAAGGAATTGGTATTGAAGAGCGTGACGCCCGCCTTTCGACGGTCAATCTAACGCTGTCGGTGAAAGGCCGCGTGCATCTGGCGCGCATTATCAAGCGTATCCGTAATCTTCCCAATGTTGGCAAGATCACCCGACTCGCCAATTAACACCCTATTAAACGTCATGCTGATAACCTCTCGGCATTCAATGCTATTTTCAGCATTCAATAACTTAGGTATTACTCATTACAGGAGCGAAACATCGCATGAGCAATAAGGCTGTTATCAATACGAGCAAAGCCCCTGCGGCTATTGGCCCCTACTCCCAGGCCATTAAAGCGGGAAATACGGTTTATCTTTCCGGCCAGATTCCGCTCGACCCAGCGTCCATGGCGATTGTTTCAGAGGATTTTGAAGCCCAGGCACGCCAAGTCTTCACCAACTTGCAAGCAGTGTGTGAAGAAGCCGCAGGTTCACTAAGCGATATCGTCAAGCTGAACTTGTATCTGGTGGACTTGGATAACTTTGCGATTGTTAACCAAGTCATGGAAGAGTTCTTCACCGCTCCTTTCCCCGCCCGTGCCGCTGTCGGCGTAAAAGCGCTGCCCAAGGGTAGCCAGGTGGAAGCCGAAGCAGTTATGATTATCGGTGATTAATCAGCTGCTTAGACGTTATTGACTGCCAAAAAGCCGCCCTCTTTCAGCACCTGCGCATAGCCCTCACGGTAGCTGGGGAAGCGGAACTGATAGCCAGTGCTCAAGAGGCGCTGGTTATCGCAGCGCTTGCTGGTGCGACGGCGTAAAGGCGACTGCATGGTCTCGGTCGCTTCTACTTTCAACTGCTTGGCCAGCCACATCATTACGTTATGCATGGTTACCGGCTCACAGTCGCTGCCCAGGTAAATATCTGCCAGTGCCTCGCCGCATTCCTGATAGCGAATCAGGTGGGCAATAATGCCGGTGCAGTCGTCGCGGTGAATGCGGTTGGAGTAAACCACCGGGGTGATCGCCGCCACACGGCCTTCAGCCACCTGATGAATCAGCCGGTCACGCCCTGGGCCGTAAATGCCGGAGAAGCGAACAACCGTGCCCGGCAGCGCATGATTGATCAGCGCCTGTTCGGCTTCGCACATCAGCGTGCCGGAGAAGCTCGTTGAATCGGGCGGGGTATTCTCGTTAACGACTTCGCCTTCCTGCTGACCATGGACACTGGTCGAGGAGACAAAAAATACCCGCCGCGGCGGCGTATTGTGCTGCTCCATCACGCTTAGCACCCGCTTGAGTCCTTCGGGATAAGCACTTTGATAGGCGCTCTCTTCAAACCGGTCAGCGCTGACGGTGTAAACCACATAGTCAGCTTGGGGAAGGCTTGCGGCATCGGCGTCTTCAAGGCTCTCCAGGTCTAACGCCAGCGGTTTAATCCCGGTGCCTTGTAAAGCTTCTACGTTGCGACGTAAGCCAATCACCTGGTGTCCTTCCTCAAGCAGTTCGCGCCCAAGGTTGATCCCAATATCGCCACAGCCGATAATCAGTACGGTTAGCTTCACCGTGCTTACTCCTCTTGATTAATATTCCCTATTAGATACAAAGTCTCTACCAACGATTACATTGAACAGTGACATTATCGATTTAGAACACGTCAGATGAGAAGATCGTAGGCAGAGCTTGCTTGTCCTTTTCCATCCCGCTGACTGTCATTATGCTAAGTCTTGCAGATAAATCTTAGTCACACGCTGCTACGAGAGGATGCCACTGGCACCGCTATGACTTTAACAGAACTTCGCTACATCGTAACCCTCGCCCAGGAGCGTCACTTTGGCCGCGCGGCAGAACGCTGCCACGTTTCGCAACCCACGCTCTCGGTGGCGGTGAAAAAGCTGGAGGAGGAGCTTGAGACGCCGCTGTTTGAGCGCTCCAAGTCCACCGTACAGGTGACGCCGCTGGGTGAAAAAATCGTTGCTCAGGCGCAGCGTGTGCTGGAGCAGAGTAGCCTGATTTTTGAGCTGGCCAGCGCCGGTAAAGATCAGTTGGCCAACCCGCTGCGCATTGGCGCGATTTATACCATTGGGCCGTATCTGTTTCCCCATCTGGTTCCCGCGTTGGCCAAGGCCGCCCCGCAAATGCCGCTGTATATCGAAGAGGGCATGACCGGCACGCTGCGCGCTAAGTTAAGAAGTGGCGAACTGGATGTGATCATCGTAGCGCTGCCGTTTACCGAAACTGATGTGGTCACCAAGGCGATCTACGATGAAGCTTTTGAAGTGCTCATGCCGGCCAATCATTCTTGGGTCGAACGCGAGGCGATCAATAAAGAGGACTTGCTGGAAGAGCGCCTGCTGTTACTCGGTGAAGGCCACTGCTTCCGCGATCAGATTCTAGAAGCCTGCCCGGCGATTACGCAAAAGCTCAACAGCCCCAACAACACGCTGATTGCCGAAGGCGGTTCGCTGGAAACCATTCGCCATATGGTCGCTTCCCGGCTGGGAATTACAGTGCTGCCGCAGTCCGCGTTGGGCACCGACCAGTATGAAAATGCCATGCTGGTCAGTCGCCCCTTTGTTGATCCAGCACCATCGCGCACTGTCGCGATTGCCTGGCGGGCGAGTTTTCCGCGGCCGAAAGCCATTGAGGCGTTGATTCAGGCGATCAGTCAGTGTCGGCAGCCCCAGTGTCGGCAGTCAGAGAAAGCGGCGAAAAGCGCCCCATGAGCGAACTCTCCGCGCCAATCACTGCGCTAAAAGGCGTCGGCGAAGCACTGGCGCTAAAGCTTGGCCGCTTGGGTATTGAGCGTGTTAGTGACCTGTTGTTTCACCTGCCGCTACGCTATCAGGATCGAACGCGGCTGACGCCAATAGGCCTGCTGCGTGCGGGGCAGGAGGCGGTGATCGAGGGCGAAGTGACCGCCTGCGACGTGGTCAAAGGGCGCCGCCGCAGCCTGCTGGTGCGCCTGCGTGATGCTAGCGGTATTCTGAGCCTGCGGTTTTTTCACTTCTCGCCGGCCCAGCAGCAACAGCTGCGCCCCGGTGCCACGGTGCGCGCCTTCGGTGAAGCACGAGCTGGGGCGACCGGTTTAGAGATCTATCACCCGGAGTATCGATTAAGCGGTGGCAGTGAAACCCCGGTGGAGGAGTACTTCACGCCTATTTATCCCACCACCGAAGGCTTGAACCAGCCGCGGCTACGTGCCCTGGCGCAGCAGGCGCTGGGTTTACTGGACAATGCCCCCGAGGCCTTGCCCGATGTAATACCCGATGCGCTTCTCACGCGCTTTCAGCTGCCGGGCCTCCACGCCAGCCTGCACTTGCTGCACCAGCCGCCTCCCGATGTGAATATAGAGCAGCTGACCAGCGGCCAGCACCCGGCCACTCGGCGTCTGGCGCTGGAAGAGCTGCTTGCCCACCAATTAAGCCTGCGTGAAGTTCGCCTGCGTATTCAGGCGGACGGCGCGCCGACGCTACCCTCCGGGCGCAGTCTGCAGGCGCGCTTTTTGGCCCAACTGCCGTTTGCACTGACCGGCGCCCAGCGCCGAGTGTTGGAAGAGATAGGCCATGATTTAAGTCGCCCAGCGCCGATGCTGCGCTTGATTCAGGGCGATGTCGGCTCAGGTAAAACCGTTGTCGCCGCCATGGCCGCGCTGAGCGCCTTGGCGGGCAACTGCCAGGCGGCAATTATGGCGCCGACAGAAATCCTCGCAGAGCAGCACTACCGCTCGTTTAAAGCTTGGTTTGAGCCACTGGGCATCGAAGTGGCGTGGCTGGCGGGCAAGCTTAAAGGCAAGGCGCGGCTGGATGCCAAGGCGGCGATTGCCGATGGGCGCGCGCGTATGGTGGTGGGCACCCACGCGCTGTTTCAGGACGACGTGCACTTCCAGTGCCTGGGATTGGCGATCATTGACGAGCAGCACCGCTTTGGCGTGCATCAGCGCCTGGCGCTACGCGAGAAGGGCGAAGCGGGCGGGCTCACCCCACACCAGTTGATCATGACCGCCACGCCGATTCCCCGCACTCTGGCCATGAGCGCCTACGCAGACCTGGATGTCTCGGTGATCGACGAGCTGCCCCCCGGCCGCACGCCGGTTAAAACCGTAGTAGTGCCCGACGAACGCCGCCCCGAGGTAGTTGAGCGTATTCGGCTGGCCTGCAGCGAAGGCCGTCAGGCGTACTGGGTGTGCACACTGATTGATGAATCCGAGGTGCTGCAGTGCCAGGCCGCCGAGGTTACTCGTGATGAGCTAACCGTAGCGCTGCCCGAGCTGGCGGTGGGGTTAGTTCACGGGCGCATGAAGTCGAGCGAGAAAGCCGAGGTGATGACCGCCTTCAAAGCGGGGGAGCTGGATCTGCTGGTGGCCACCACGGTGATCGAGGTTGGGGTGGATGTACCCAACGCTAGCCTGATGATTATCGAAAACCCGGAGCGTCTGGGGCTTTCCCAACTGCACCAGCTACGCGGCCGGGTAGGGCGCGGCAGCACAGAAAGCTTCTGCGTACTGCTCTACCATCCACCGCTGTCGAAAAGCTCCCGCCAGCGCTTAGCGGTGATGCGCGAAACCACCGATGGCTTCCGTATTGCCGAGAAAGACCTGGAAATCCGCGGCCCCGGCGAAGTGCTCGGTACTCGCCAAACCGGCCTGGCACAGATGAAAATCGCCGACCTGGAGCGCGATGCTGACCTTCTGGAACGGGTCAGTGCCATGGCGCAAACCCTGCAAGGCAACTCCGACGTCACCGCCGTCCTGGTGCGTCGCTGGCTAGGCGAAGCGGCAGGGCGTTATGGGCAGGTTTAGGGTCGGCTCAAAGGCTGGAGTCACTCCAGGCCAACCGAGCCATCTCCTAGCCCTCGATACCGTCGTTACGTTGTGTACGGCGATGATAAAAAAACAGGTAAGCAAGCCCTAGTGGCGCAATAAAAATGGCAAATCCCCAGCAAAGCGTGATGGTGAATAACTTCACTATCAGCATGAACAAAGCGTTAACGAAGAACACGTTATTACCTATTAGAAACCCCATCACCTCTTCATAGACAAAGCGTGAGTAGGGATACAGCATGGCATTGGCGAGCAGCAATACAACTTGATCTATTCGTATTTGCCCTCCCCCCTGTGCCACAGTAAATAGAAGTAATGCCGACAAACCAGCTCCGAAGAGTAGCTGGCGAAGGTAATAGCGCGGTGAAAGGCCACCAAATGTCATGGCGATAAAATGACGCATGGATATCTCCTAATAATTCGTTTTCTTTTCTATCCGCGCCAGCTCAGGCGGCGGTAGCCGTCAATTAATGAAGCATTCGAGTAGTCAGCGTGCACTCAACGCATAGTCCAACCTTCCATTTTTTCCCTGGAGTGCTGTGAAGGCTGTTCCGCTGCTGTGTTGGTTGCCTCGCTAGGCATATCTACGCCGCGCCAGGCGAAATAGCGGTAGTGTCGGCTACCTATGCTGGCGTTCGCGCCTCCGGCCTGAAAGCTCTGGGCCTGATCGTCATCATGGCGGTCATGGATGCCATAGCGGAACAGATAGGCGGCCCCTGGGCTCTGTTCGAAGGTTGTCTCCATCTTACTTCGCGCTGACTCGCCACTGGTTCGGGCCATCCACTGCTGCGCCCAGTCTCCTTCTATCCTCAGGTGCCGCTGGGCATGGCTTGCAACCGCATTGGTCGCCGTACGGTGTTGACCAACGAGCATTCGTGCCTCCTGATCAACCTCTTTCAGCCAACCCCATTGTGCTTCCAGTTCACCCAACGCTTGCTCGATCTCTTGAGCGCTAGCGGTGATATCCTCCCACCCGGCAGGCTGGGTCAGCGAGGCCGTGGGAACGCCTAGGACGCCGCTGGGTGTTCGGCTGGGCAGCTCGTCGAGCCGGGCTTCCAGCGCAGCCTTGGTATCCCGGTATATCAGGTAGCGCTTGGCCAGCCAGGCGAGGTACAGCTCACTATGAAAGCGGAAGTTCTCGCCACTGGGCGTCCGATGCCCCCGGGTTGCCTCTGCGTAGGCCTGAGCCAGTGAAGGGAGTGTATGGCCCTCTATTACATCGTCTATTTCAAAGTGTCGGGCGTTCAAGACATCGCGTTCACGCAGTGTTTCCAAGCTTGGAATCGGCACACCCGCTCGATGCGCCATGCGATACATCCGGTGCAATGCATAGCGCGAAAGCTCGGCGCTGGTTTTCTGCTCGCCAGCTTTTAGGCCACCACCTATATCTTCGCTAATGCCAGGCAGCAACTCCTCGCGCCAGTTGGGGCGCTCCCCGCCAAGGGGGCGGCAGCGGCGGGTAATGCGTCGTTCGTGGGCGGCAATCAGATGCACCGCCCGGCGGCAGGCAGGATGCAGGGGGCCACCGTCATCGATTTCCGTGACGGCCGGTGTCAGGGCTTCCAGCGGGCCCATATCCGGGTGCGTGCGATGCACGCAATCGAACAGCCCGGCAAAGGCGACGACTATTTCCGCACCCTGGTAGCGGTAGGTGTCACCCTCGCGGTCGCAGGTTTTATCGAGCAGCTCGCGGATAAAAGCCTTGGCTAGGGCGGCGCCAAAATCGAAGCCGAATACCGAGACCCGAATCGTGCGTAATGGCATATCGCCTGAATTTGCTTGCGCCACCAAACGCTCAAAATCACTCATTGCTTTGGTTAGACGTGAGGCCGCCCCGCTGGTCAGTAATGTGGCCATCAAGGGAGTGTCCCGTAGCGGCGACCAGGACTCGATCCCCAGGCGTACCACCGCATCACGGGGTGCTTTTAGCCACCCCTTGAGCGAACTGAACTGCTGCACCAGGGTGCGTCGAGAGGTCTCCCACCAGGCTCGCCCGCTATCTTCAAGCAGCCCACGCCCTACCGCCTCACGGGCGCTACCACTGATATGTCCTTCGAGTGTGCTGTGGGCTTCACCGGGGGCCATACGCCCCACGGCGGCCATATTTTCGGACGCCTCGGTCTCCAGTTGCGTGCCCAGACCGGGAAGGTAGAGTTTACGAAAATGTTGCCCTGACTGATCACTCATTTCATCCGGAAAGACGTCATGCATACGAGCAATATTACTAAGACGACCCTCTAGTGAGTCTTTATCCAAGTTGCGTCCGATACCATCGAAGAAAATACCCACTTCCAAGACGCTATGGCAGGTCAGGGCATCTGTAGCGTTTACGTCATCCGCAATAGCGTTCAGTGCCTCACAGTTAGCTTCTATCTCCTGTTCGGTCATGGTTGGGCTTCCTCTTCGGGCTGATCCAAGCGCTTTGGCAAATGGGCATAAGGAGATATTAGATCGTCACTCCAGCCGAGCTTGACTTCGTTATTGGGCAGAAAATGCACATGCAGGTAACGGTCTTCCCGGCTACGTTCGGGCATTGGTAGCGTTACGCTATGCTCCTCCACCTCCATGCCCTGGCGTTCTTGGTCTCCTGTGATACTTAGAATCCACTCTATCTCTGCAGTATCACCGCTAATACGCTGACAGCAGACGACTCCCCCCCCACCGTAGGGGCCCACATTCCCCCCTCCTTGGCCGTTAACCCAAAAGCGGTGGATTGGGCGGTCAATATGGCTGCGCCCTTCGATAGAAGTATCTGTAGGTATGGGATGCAGGTTTGGCATAAAGAACAGCCATATGAGGAAACCTGCTAAAAGCACCGCTAGGCCCCAGCGTGCTTTCTTGGGCAGGCCGTCCCACATTTGATTAAACAACCAGTTCCAGATCCATCTCACCAGCATGGGTTACTCCTGATAGCGGGCCACATCGAGGCGCTTTGGCAAATGGTCATAGGGCGATACTAGGTTTGGGCTCCAGCCCAGCTTGACTTCGTTATTGGGCAGAAAATGCACATGCAGGTAACGGTCTTCCCGGCTACGTTCGGGCATCGGCAGCGTTGCGCTGTGTTCCTCTACCTTCATGCCCTGTCGCTCCTGCTCCCCCGTGATACTAAGAATCCACTCCACCTCGGCGGTATCACCGCTAATTCGCTGGCAGCATATTGTGCTCCCGCCGCCATAAGCTCCTAGGTTTCCTCCACCACGCTCATTAACCCAGAAACGATGGACAGGCCGATCGATATGATTATGCCCACGTATGGAGGTATCCGTGGGCATGGGATGTAGGTTGGGCATAAAGAACAGCCATATAAGGAAACCCGCTAAAAGCGCCGCTAGGGCCCAGCGTGCTTGCTTGGGCAGGCCGTCCCATATTTGATTGAACAACCAGTTCCAGATCCATCTCACCAGCATGGGTTACTCCTGATAGCGGGCCACATCGAGGCGCTTTGGCAAATTGTCATGGGGCGATACTAGGTCTTCACTCCAGCCCAGCTTGACTTCGTTATTGGGCAGAAAGTGCACATGCAGGTAACGGTCTTCCCGGCTACGTTCGGGCATCGGCAGTGTGACACTGTGCCTTTCAGGCTCATCGCCGCGCTCGAACTCCTCAACGATTCGCCCATAAACCCATTCCACCTCGGCGGTATCGCCGCTGATAGACTGACAGCAGACGACTCCCCCTCCACCGTAGGGGCCAACATTCCCCCCTCCTTGGCCGTTAACCCAAAAGTGATTTATGTAGCGATTAATATGACTACGACCTTCGATAGAGGTATCTGTGGGTATGGGATGCAGGTTGGGCATAAAGAACAGCCATATAAGGAAACCCGCTAAAAGCACCGCTAGGGCCCAGCGTGCTTTCTTGGGCAGGCCGTCCCACATTTGATTAAACAACCAGTTCCAGATCCATCTCACCAGCATGGGTTACTCCTGATAGCGGGCCACATCGAGGCGCTTTGGCAAATGGTCATAGGGCGATACCAAGTCCGGGCTCCAGCCCAGCTTGACTTCGTTATTGGGCAGAAAATGCACATGCAGGTAACGATCTTCCCGGCTACGTTTGGGCATTGGTAGCGTTACGCTATGCTCCTCCACCTCCATGCCCTGGCGTTCTTGCTCTCCTGTGATACTTAGAATCCACTCTATCTCTGCAGTATCACCGCTAATACGCTGACAGCAGACGACTCCCCCTCCACCATAGGGGCCCACATTTCCGCCCCAGCGCCCGTTTACCCAGAAGCGATGAATTGGCCGATCAATGTGGCTACGTCCTTCTATTGAAGTATCTGTGGGCATGGGGTGCAGGTCAGGCAGAAAGAACAGCCAGCCCAGAAAGCCCACTAACAGCGCCGCCAGGCCCCAGCGTGCTTTCTTGGGCAGGCCATCCCAAATTTGATTGAACAACCAGTTCCAGATCCATCTCACCAGCATGGGTTACTCCTGATAGCGGGCCACATTGGGGCGTTTTGGTAAATGGGCGTAGGGGGGTACTAGGTTGGGGCTCCAACCTAGCCTAATCTCGTTATCAGGCAAAAAATGCACATGCAGGTAACGGTCTTCCCGACTACGCTCGGGCATCGGCAGCGTAACGCTATGCCGCTCGATTTCCATGCCTTGCCGCTCTTGCTCCCCAGTGAGACTTAGAACCCAAGCCACCTCAGCTGACTCGCCTTTAACAGACTGGCAGCATACCGTTCCTCCTCCCCCATGAGGATCTAGATTCCCTCCCCAGCGACCATTAATCCAGAAATCGTGAATAGGCCGATCAATATGGCTATGTCCACGTATGGAAGTATCTGTGGGCATGGGGTGCAGGTTAGGCAGAAAGAACAACCAGCCCAGAAAGCCCACTAACAACGCCGCCAAGCCCCAGCGTGCTTTCCTGGGCAGGCCCTCCCAAATTTGATTGAACAACCAGTTCCAGATCCATCTCACCAGCATGGGTTACTCTCGTTAATGGTCCATGGAAGGTTCAGGCTAGTGGAGCGAGATTAGCCAGTCCGCTCTTGGCGCGGGCTCCGCCGGTTTGGTTATCAGCCAATCTTCTGTTTGCTGCTGCCTTCGAAGTGCCGCTTCGATGTGTGACGTCAATTGCCAGGGGTTCGCACAGGTAGTTCCTGTTTTGGGGGCCTTCCAGCAAGTCCAGCCACCTTTCATATAGGGAATGAAAACTCGGCCAAGGGGCTTCAACCAGTGTTGAAGGAACACAGGGTCTGCATTGGCCAGCAGGGTTGTCCATACCTGTGGGTGCTGAAGCCTCACGAACGATTTTCCGCCAGCGGTATCGTCAAGAATGAAAAGTGTGCGCAAGTGCTCGACGATCTTGTCGAAAGAGACGGCCGACGTAGGCTTGAATACCCAGCCTGCCTGACACAGGCACAGTTGCATGGCGCGTTGCCAGGCTGGGCTATTGATCTCTATCTTGATCAGCAGCGGCTCTTCGGGTGATATCAGGCGAAGAGGAGTGTGACCAAACAACCCACTGTATTGCAGTACGCCGGGTAACGTCGTGGTATGAGCAAATGCGCCTTTCAACAGTTTTTCATCCAGAACGATATACGCATGCTGGAGCACTCTTGCGTCGGCAATGTCAGCGATGAATGTGCAATTGGCGCAGGGCTCCTTTTTCAAGTCCAACATTTACCTATCCTTGTCAGTGCTATCCAATCTGCAGGCTTGCTTCTTTTCGTGACGCCATACCTTGTCGCGCCGGGCCGTTGCGTTCGATTTGGGTTACGCATGGCTGCGCGATAACAGTTGGCGGTAGACGTAGGCCAGGCGCTCGCTGGTTTCAACCAGGCCTGCCTCGTTCGCGGCCAATAGCGCTGCCTGCACGCGCTGGGGGCGAGTGCAGGCGCAAACGTCTGCAAAAAGCTCTGGATGTTGCTGGCTTAGCAGCCGGGTAAAGGCGCGAACCTCGGGGTCACCTTGTAGTGCCTGATAAAGCTCAGGGTGCAAGGCCAATCGCCATGGCGTATTCACTGATACCTGAGCAGGCATCGTGCCCAGCGGTTGCCATCCCTGTCCATCGACCCGGCGCCACCACTGGCCGATACCACCGAAGAGCAAGGGGTGCCAGTCAGCCGCTGTCTCCGCGTGTAATGACTGGATCACGTGCGGCAGGTAAAACCTGAGCAAGGAGGGCGGTTCATCGACGGGGCACGCTACCATTGCGGGTGCCAACTGATTGACCAGTTGTTGGGGAGTCAGGTGGCTTTCGATCCAGGCGTGTACCCCACAGCCAAGCTCCTTTTGTGTGGCCATCGCGGTTATCGCGCTGGCCGTTACCTCGAAGAGGCAAGGCCCTTCGCGGGTCAGGTGTGGCTGCTCCTCATCCTGTAGTAATGGCCAGGCCGAAACACCCTCCGTTTCGAATAGCACGGTGCGTAAGGTGGGCTTCAGGAGCCCCAGTTCGATCAGGGCCAGACGTTTTAGCCCCTTGTCCGCTGGCCAAGGGGATCGTTGCCAATCGGAGGGTATATGACGGGCATCATCCATAGGTCACCCCTCTGCCTGAATCATTGTTTGCCCCGAGGCCAGCGCGGCTTGCCAACACTCCTCACATACTTCCGGCACCTTGAGCTGTGTCGTCAGCAGGGCCTCTTGGGATAGCGCATTAACCCGTTCATGTGTTTCCGCCATTGCCCGCCCCGGCAATAGCGGGCCTTCCACTGCCTGCCCGGAGCCGTTGCCGGGGTTGCCGCCTGCGTTGACCCGCACCGAGGGGCCCACCAGGGTGATGCCGCCGCCGTCCAGCTTGATGAAGCTGCCGGCGGCGTTCAGGGTGAGTTCGTCGCTGGCTTCCAGTACCACCTTGTGGCCTGCCTTGATGTGCAGCTCTCGGCCACTTTCACTGAGCCAGGCCTGCCCTGCCTTGATGTGCAGCGTGCCGTCGATGGTGAGGTGCTGCTGGCCTTCGGTGTGCTCGAAGCGGTTGCCGTGCACCGTGTGATGGTCGTCGTTACTAATCTCGCTGATGCGGTCGTTCTTGACCTTCAAGAAGCTGTCGTGGCGGATCTCTTCGGTGCGGTCATTGAGGGTGAGCAGCTCTAAATCTTTCTGGGCGTGGAGCCAGATCTGCTCTTCGCCCGCTTCGTCTTCGAAGCGCAATTCGTTGAAGCCGTCGGCCTTGTGGCTCTGGGTGCGCAGTACCGTGCGGGTCTTGTGTTCCGGCAGCGGGTACGGGGCGGTGTTCACCGCGTGGTAGGTGCGCCCGGTGACCAGCGGTTGGTCCGGGTCGCCTTCCAGAAACGAGACGATCACTTCGTGGCCAATGCGGGGGATGGCGATGCTGCCGTAGCCGCCCCCGGCCCAGCCCTGGGCGACGCGGACCCAGCAGCTCGCCGTGTCGTTGGTCTCCGCATAGCGGTCCCAAGGGAACTGCACTTTGACCCGGCCGTGTTCGTCGCAGTGAATCTCTTCGCCTTCCGGGCCGACCACGAAGGCGACCTGAGGGCCATCCACACGCGGTTTGGGATTCAGGGTTGCTCGCCAGGGGGCATCACCGGGGATCAGCATGACCTGGTTGTGGTAGCGGGTCATTCCGGCGCTGTCTGATTGGGTGATACCGTCTTCTTCCAACGCCTGGGGCTGTTCACCGAAGTGGCTTACTTCAATGGCCTGCCAGTCGCGGTTGAGGCTGTCGGTATCGTGGTCGGTTAGGGTAAAGCGCAGGCCGGGGGCAAGTTCGGGTAGGTCGCTTTCGGCGTTGGCGGTGAGCGCTTCACGGCGTAGCTGCTCCAGGCGAATGCGCGTAAACGGCTTACCGGAAGCATCTTGCTTATAACGGCCGGGGTAGTCGTAGTGCTCGTAGTCAGCGTTTTGTCCGTGCTGCTCAACATCGCGGCCTAGGTGTTCATGCAACTGCGCATAGGCCGGGTTTTTAAAGCTGTAGTCTTTCAGGGTGGCGGTGGCCGCCGCTACACGGGCGGTATGGCTGAGTTTACGCACATGACGCGTGGGTGCTGTTCCACCAGCGCGGCTGTGGTAAGTGCGTTCGCCCAAGCTGGTGAGTACTTTTGGATCATCGGCAAAGATTAAGCGGTGGGTGCCGCCATCACTCTCTTCAAATTCATGAAAGTAGAACAAGCCTTCTTCGGCGGCCAGGCGTTCGATAAAGGCGAGGTCGGTTTCGCGATACTGAACGCAGTACTCCCGCTCGGCCAATTCACGATTAACCACAAAGGACACATCGGTAATACCCCGCTCGTCGCAGAGGGTATTAATGATCGTGAGCGAGTCGACTTTTTGGAAAATACGCGAGTTCTGGCGAAGCGAGAGCCGCCATAGCGCTGGGCGCAGCACTAGGGAGTAGAAGGTACGGCGGTGGCCGCGATCACCCCGACCAAATTCAGCAATAATGCCGTGTACCCGACGCAGCGGTTCGCCGTCCTGCCAGATGGTCAGGGTGGCTTCGCGATCCAGCAGTTCAGCGGCATCAAGACTGCCGTCCCGGCTCGCTAGGTTCAGCACCAGCTCAAAGGGCTGGGAGATCGCCTCGCGGTGGGTAAAGTCGATCACCGCGACGTCATCAACGCCGGGTAGGGTTAGGGTGAACTGCAGACCAGTGCTGGCTGACATCACGCCGCTCCATGAATCGTCAAAAACTAATAAAAACGATTAGGATAGCGAGCTGAAAGCGCAGCACAACCCAAAAAAGCGATTGCAGGGCAAGTCACAGGGATCTCTTACACGCTTGTAAGATATGGCTTACAAATTTCCAATATATGGCTTGTACGAGAGCGTTACGGGCAACTATTTGCTTATTGCTGGCGTGTTAACAAGCCTATTAGCGGCCTCACCCAACGGGGCGAGCTGCTCGGTAATAAGGCGCAGCTGGCTCTGGATAGGGCGATAGAGCGTAATCGCCTGTTCGTCCGCGGATACCGCGCTCTGCTCTTCTAGCTGGGCTAATAGCTCGGCGGTTTGATCCGCGAGTGGCTCAACCGGCTGGCGCTGGTTTAACCTTTCCGCGATCTGTCCCAACAACTCACCAATACGTTTTGCTACCGGCACCAGCGTGGCGTCATCTTCATCGTCAGCCAACTGGTGGCGATGGGCGCCCAGTGCAGAGAAATGGCTGAGCAGAGTATTGGAGAGCACTAAAAAGCGCAGCCCGTTGTCCGCGTCCTGCTTTCGGTAGTGCCCCGGCTCATGGAGCATATTGGTGAGCAGGGTGGAGAGCGCCGCGTCGGCATTATGGGCATTGCGTCGCGCTAGTCGATAGGCCAAGTCATCCTGCTTGCCCGCTTCATACTGGTGGATGATCTCTTCTAAGTAGCGGCGGTGATTATTCAGCGCTTTTGAAGCTTCGCGGTAAAGTCTGCGTCCTTGCCAGTCGGGCAGAATAAAAAACACCGCTAAGCCCGCAATCAACGAGCCAATCAAGGTATCGAACAAGCGCGGTAAAATCAGGTTAAAACCATCGCCTACTTGGTTGAAGCTGCACAACACCAATAGCGTGATAGAAGCGGTGGCGATCACGTAATGTTTTTCGCGGTTGGCGAAGAACGAAACCCCTGCGGCCACGGCAATCATGCTCTGCACCAGCGGATGCGGGAAGAGGCTGATTGACGCCCAGCCCACTACCAAGCCTAATACGGTGCCGGCCATCCGCTGTGATAAAAACCGCCGCGTAGTGGCAAAGTTAGGGCGGCAGACAAACAGCGTGGTAAGCAGAATCCAAAAGCCCTGTTCTGGGTCGATCCACTGCAGTATGCCGTAGCCAATCATCAGCGCGATAGAGAGCCGCACCGCGTGGCGAAAGGTGGGCGAGCCAAGAGTGAAGTTCAGATGTACCCGCTTCCACGCTTCCAGCAGGCTTGAGGGCGAGCGGTCATAAAGCGTACTGTCGCGCCGCTCTTCGCTGACATCGGGGTTGTGGGCGTAGGCTAACTGGGTTTCCAGGGTGGCCAGATTGTCTGCTAACGCACTTAATGGATAAAGCAATGGGCGCCACTCAGGCTTGCCCCGATCGCGCAGGTTCTCAATCGAGGCGTGTAAATCGGCCAGCGCCTCTTTGCTCTGCTGGTGATCAAACGGCCGATTAAGCAGCAGCGATTTCGCCAGCTGACGGCAGGAGCGCCCCTGTTGATCGAGCAGCCGCTGACAGCGAAACAGCACATCATGATGGAAAAACGCCTTGCTGAGCGCGCTGTAGGGGTAGTGGGTCGAGCTGGCGCGTTCGTGGATGTCCTGGGCGATAAAGTAGATGCGCAAATAGCGATTCAGTTTACGGTCGCCGCGCTGGCCTTCCAGCCGTCTAAAAATCATCTCTTTGGCTTGGTTGAGCGCATCGACGACTTTGCCATTTTGGCGCGCCAGCGCCACCCTGCGGGCTTCCACATCGACGCCGCGTACCGGCTCAAACAGCGCCGATTTTAGTATCAAAAACTCGCCCAACGCCTTGTACACCCGCGCCATGCTCTGCTTGACTGGCTGGCGGGAAAACAGTGCACACCACATCACCGAAATGACCCCGTACCAGACTGCCCCGGCTAATAACAGCAGTTGGCGAGCCGCCACATCTTCATCGACCCCGCCGTGCTGCTCAATGTTGATCATCGAGTAGATCGACAGTATCAGCGTGCCAGAGGCTATCGTGGCGTAACGCTGACCAATAGCGCCGAGCATTATCAACGTAAAAGTAGAAAGCCCCAGGCCAACGACAAATAGCCACGGCCAGGGAAACAACCACTGAACAATAAATGACGCCGAGGTAAAACACACCAGCGTTACCAGCAGGGCTTGCAAGCGGCCTTGCCAACTGTCGTCGGTTTCCGATAGCGCGCAGGCGATAATGCCTAGAAATAGCGGGATCACCAACGCCACATCACCCGATAGGCCACTGAACAGCAACGCACCGCTGAACGCTATAAACACGCGCAGGCTATAGGCGAATTTATCGAGTGTCCAAAGGCGCCGCAGTGGCAAGATAATGGGCATAGCAGCTCTTATGGGTGGTTTATAGTTGAATGTTAGACTTTAGTATAATCCGATAGGGTGGTGGCTTAAAGCTGTGATTGTATGCAAGTAACGGTAAGTGGCAGGCAACCAAGTCTGGCAGGGGGCGTCAGAGTGTCAAAAAGGATCAATAGGGGAACCCGCCACGCAAACGTAGCGGGTAAAACCTACAAATACTTAAGCAATTTCTGCAGCTTATTCATATCCGCAGAGTCGCCCACTAAGCGTACGTTGCCGTTGATCATTCCGTCGAGAAAAGCCTGCTGAGTCGGCTTTTTGAGTACTTTCAAGGCGGTGGCTTGATCACGGAAACGTAGCTCAAGACCCAAGTCGACAGGCAATCCTTTACCGGTGTTAATGCGCTTCGGCGTCATCCGGTAGTAGCGGGCAATGCTTAGATCTTCTGTGGCTATACCCCAATCCAGGCCGCGCATTCGTTCTAACTGCTCACGAAAACGCGGCTTGCGGCGCAGGGCTCGTTTGAGCATGACGCCCAGTAGCCACAGCGTCAGCTTGAGTTTCATTAGGAAACGGCGTCCTTAAGGCCTTTACCTGGCTTGAAGGCGACGTTTTTGCTGGCTGGAATTTGCAGTGGTGCACCGGTCTGCGGGTTTTTACCGGTACGTGCTGCGCGCTCGCGTACTGTGAAGGTGCCAAAACCAATTAAAGCGACATCTTCGCCTTTAGCAACGCTATTGGTAATTTCGTCCAAAATAACGTTGAGCACTTGGCCTGCTTTATCTTTAGACAGGTCGGCACTCTCAGCGATGGCAGCAGCGAGTTCAGGTTTGCGCATAAGAAATCTCCTCAATTAAACAATCGAACTTTTGTTAAAGAATCGAACGTAACGTAAATGCATGTTGTTGGATGCGTCACGAAGCATAGCTTCTCTAGCCTAGTCGTGAACGCGGCGAAAATCAGCCTAGCAGCACAGGTGCTACTCTGGAAAGCTCCACTTTCCTTCTCACGCAGCCGCCTGTCAACGCAAAACCAATCAAACGTCCGTCTTTATTTTCGGCCAAGGCACTGATATCGCCGCCTTCACCTTCGATTCGCCAGCGCTCTGGCGTGGTAATTGGCGGGTAGGCAACCACCGGCAGCAGTGGGGTTTTAACCACCACCGGCCAAGCGCCAAAACTGACCGGCGTTGGGGTCCCTGAAAGCGTTGCCGCCAGCGCTTTGGCGCTTGCCTGTAGTGGCTGTACGTACATGGCATTAACGCCATCGACGCAGGCGACATCGCCCAAGGCGTAGATATTCGGGTGCGAAGTACGCAGTTGGCGATCCACCACAATGCCGCTGGGCGCTACGCTTAACCCAGCGGCTTCGGCAAGCGCTGACCGTGGGACGAGGCCCGTTGCCATCAAGATAAAATCTGCGCTGACGGTGTCGCCATTATCTAAACGCAATTCGATACTTTCACTATTGCTGAGCATTATGGAGTCAATCGAGCGGCCAAGGTGAAGGTTGATACCTGCTTCGTTAAAAGCATCGCCTAAAGCATTGCCGAGTGGTGCGGGCAGCAGACGGGGAAGCAGGCTCCCCTCTGGAGCAATAAGGCTGACGTGATGTTTCCCAGCGTGCAGGTCGTTAGCAAATTCACAGCCGACGAGGCCCGCGCCTATCACCGCTACTCGGCTAGGGCCCTGGCCCAATGCCGTGCGAAAGCGTCGATAATCGTCTAAGTCGTTGATCGTAAAAAAGCGCGACGCCACGCTGGAGGCAATTCTAAAGGGTACGCGTGGCTCGGCGCCGGTGGCTAAAACGAGGGTCTCATAGCCCAGTGTTTTTCCACCATCAAGAAGGACTGTCCGGTTATCCACATCCAATGCGCTGACGTGGGTGTGGGTAACCACGTGTGCATTTAGCTCTTCGCCTAGCACGGCAGCGTTTCGCTGGGCTAGCGTATCGGCTGATAGGTCTTTAGCAAAACCAGTTGAGAGTAGAGGCTTGCTGTAATCATCGCCGCTGTCAGCACTTACCAATGTTATTGAGCGTTGATCGCCCTGGCGGCGCAACGCGCGGGCTAGGCCAATCCCCGCCATCCCTGTACCAATAATTACCAGCTCAGCCTGAGACGTTATGTGTTTATGTGATACGGGCATGCAGACACCAAATTGAGACGCTAAAAAGCTGCTGTAATAAAAGCCTGTTAATGCGCCATGTTACACTAGCTGCCCCAATTATCGCCCTGGAGAACTCGGTGACATCTCCTGCTTTCCAGCAAACTCCACTATTTTCGCGTTGGTGTCCTATTAATGCGGTGCGGCCTGCCATGAGCGCTCCTTGGTGGCAGTGGGTTGCTTCTACCGATTCGTTAACCGCTCGACTAATAGCGGCTGGCGGCCATAAACATTTTCGGGTGCGCCTACTGCGCCAGGGTGTGGGTTGGCCACAGCAAGATGAGGCGCAGGCGCTGGGCATTGCTCCCAAACGTTACGCGTGGTTGCGCGAAGTGGCGCTTTGTCTAGACGAAACGCCGTGGGTGGTGGCGCGCTCGGTCGCGCCACTTTCACAGCTAAAGGGCCAGCGTTTAGATCGCCTAGGTGAGCGCTCGCTAGGCAGCTGGCTATTTCGTCAGCCAGATTTAGTGCGTGGGCCGTTGGAAGCAACGCGACAATCTCCGCCCTTTGTTAGCGAGAACGCCCTAGAGGAAAAATGCACCTGGGGTAGGCGCTCCGTGTTTTATCACAGCGGTCATCACGGCGGGCTGTCATTGTTGGTTCAAGAGTATTTTTTGCGTGCGATGGCGGATGATCTCGATCTGCCTTCGCGCTAAAGTCGTTGCATTCTGGTGTTTTATTTCGTGAGGTAAGCATGGATCGTTCACTGTTGCGGCCGAAGGGATTCGCTCGCGTGGCAGATTTTTTACAGCTGATGCGTCTAGATCGACCCATTGGTACGTGGCTATTAATGTGGCCAACGCTTTGGGCGCTCTGGATTGCCGCAGAAGGCGTGCCAGGGCGAAATATTCTGTTGATTTTTGTCGCGGGGGTTTATGTGATGCGTGCCGCGGGGTGTGTGGTCAATGACTATGCTGACCGCCACTTTGATGGCCATGTAAAACGTACTAAAAACCGCCCGCTCGCCACTGGGCGTATCAGCGAGACCGAGGCTCAGCTGCTGTTTGTGGTGTTGGTAGCCGCGTCGTTTATTCTGGTGTTACTGACCAATTGGTTTACGGTTCTGCTCTCGTTGGGCGGGGTACTGCTGGCGTTTATTTATCCGTTTATGAAACGCTACACCCACTTCCCCCAGGTTGTTTTAGGGGCCGCTTTCTCTTGGGCAATACCCATGGCCTTTGGTGGCGTGCTCGGCTACGTGCCGCTGGAAGCGTGGCTGCTATTTTGTGCCAACGTATTTTGGACAGTGGCTTACGATACCCAGTACGCCATGGTCGACCGCGACGATGACTTGAAAATAGGCATTAAATCGACGGCGGTGTTGTTTGGCAATGCAGATCGTTTAATCATCGGCTTACTGCAGATAGCCACACTAGGATTGCTGGCGTGGGTCGGTTGGCGGGTTGGTTTAGGCGGCTTTTTCTGGGTAGCACTTGTCGCAATGGGCGCCACTTTTCTGCATCAGCAGCGCTTGATTCGTTATCGTGAGCGTGACCCTTGCTTCCAAGCTTTTCTAAATAATTTTTGGTCGGGCCTACTAATTTTTGCTGGTATTACGCTAAGTTGGTGGCCTGCGATGGGCTAATAGCTGCTACTGTCATGTAATTGTCATCAAGTCATGGTGTTATCGTCACTGACATGTCATTGAGCTAGTTGTATTTGAACTAGCTTTCTCTGGACTAGCTTTCTCTGAACTAGTTTTTTTGAACATCGTGAGGCTCTGGTATGACCGCCAAGACCGTTCTGATTGTCGATGATGAATCGTCGATTCGCGAGATGATCGCGGTAGCGCTGGAAATGGCTGACTATCGTGTGCTCGAAGCAGATAACGCCCAGGATGCTCATGCCATGGTCGTTGACCACCAGCCTGATTTACTGCTGCTTGACTGGATGATGCCTGGTACCAGCGGTATTGAGCTAGCAAGGCGTTTAAAGCGCGAGGAAGCCACTGCCGAGATCCCCATTATTATGCTTACCGCCAAAGGCGAGGAGGATAATAAGATCCAGGGCCTTGAAGCAGGCGCGGACGACTATATCACTAAGCCCTTTTCACCCCGCGAACTGGTGGCGCGACTAAAAGCAGTACTTCGCCGCGCGACGCCGCGTGGTGTTGAAGACCCGATAGAGATTAATGGCTTATTGCTGGATCCGGTGAGTCACCGGGTAAGTGCTCACGGGAAAGCGCTGGAAATGGGGCCGACCGAGTATCGTCTATTGCAGTTTTTTATGACCCATCAAGAGCGTGCTTACACGCGTAGCCAGCTGTTGGACCAAGTGTGGGGAGGTAACGTGTACGTTGAGGAGCGCACGGTCGATGTGCATATTCGTCGCTTGCGCAAAGCGCTGGGCGATGTACATCAAACCCTGATTCAAACGGTTCGGGGTACCGGTTACCGTTTCTCTGCACGGGTGTAAATGTGCGCCTATGGAGCCGTGAACTGTGGCGACTAGCGTGGTTGGCTACGCTGGGTACTTGCCTAGGCTGGCTACTGGGCTTTGCAGGGCTGGGGCTAGCTGTTGGGCTGGCAGTATGCCTGTTTTATCACTTGCGTCAGCTACGCGAGCTGTATTTATGGCTAACCCTTCACCCTAACGATGAGCCGCCTGCCGCTCGCGCTATGTGGGGTGAGCTCTTTGACCGCTTGTATCGCTATCAGAAAAGTCAGCGTATAACGCAAAACAGGCTGCGAGCGACCTTAGCGCGTATTCAAGAGTCGTCTGAAGCGATGCGCGACAGTGTGGTCATGCTGGACCGCCATGGCGATTTAGAGTGGTGGAACAGCGCCGCAACTACCATGTTGGGCCTGCAGACCGCCCATGATCGTGGCCAGCACATTACCAACCTGCTGCGTGACCCAAGTTTTATCAGCTATTTTAATGCGCGAGACTACCGCGAGCCGCTTACACTCACTTCGCCGATTGATGAACGGCACATTCTGCAGTATCAAATTACCCTTTACGGCGACGACGAGCGCTTAGTCATGGCGCGAGATATTACCCGCTTGCATCGCTTAGAGCAGATGCGTCGAGATTTTGTGGCCAACGTTTCCCATGAACTGCGTACACCTTTGACCGTTCTCTCTGGCTATTTGGAAACCTACAGCGATATAGCCGATCAATTACCTCCGCGGTTAGGCAAAAGTATTCATCAAATGCAGGATCAGACTCAGCGAATGCAGAGCCTGGTCAATGACTTATTACTGCTCTCGCGCTTGGAAATTGACCAGGGTGGCAAAGATCATTATCCGCTGCCGCTAGGGCCTTTACTGCAGAGCGTGTGTGCCGACGCGCTGGCGCTATCACATCAACGCCATACGATCACCGTGGCGCTTGAAAGCGAGGCCCAATTGTTGGGTAGTGAGCAGGAAATTCGCAGCGCCGTCTCTAATCTGGCCTTTAATGCCGTTCGCTATACGCTGCCGGGTAGCCATATCACATTACGCTGGAAACCCAGTGCTACTGGCGGTGGCTGTATTGAGGTTGAAGATAACGGTGAAGGTATTGATCCTGTACACATCCCCCGTTTAACCGAACGCTTCTATCGTGTCGATAAAGGTCGCAGCACTGCCACTGGTGGCACGGGGCTAGGCTTGGCCATCGTTAAACACGTGCTGTTACGCCATGATGCCGAATTACAGATCGAATCCCACCCCGAGAAAGGCGCGCTGTTTCGCTGCGCCTTCCCCTCCTCGCGTCTTGTTTAATTTATCTTCCCGCCGCACAACAACATTAAGTGAAAGTCACCACCAGGACGCATGGTGTAGGTTTCCCCAGCCTCAATAAAAAGCTCGTCCGCATGACGAATCTGCATCATGTCGCCATCCATTCGCGTCTCGTGAAGCTCCACGTTGCTGCTTGCGGGGCTGCTTGCGCTCATCAAAGTAACCGGGTCTGAAAAGGCGGTGATATCGACATAGACGCCATCGAAATAGACATGGCGCCAATCAAGAGTACGCCACCCAGCCAAGCCATCGGTTTTAACATGCATTTATTCCTTTGTTGTTGATTGAGTCCAGGATAGACGAGCAAAACGTAAAGGTAGCAAAGTGACGTAGCCTGGGTAATAAGCGTCTACTGTGGCGTGATGCCACGTACGTCTCTGTAATGGTCATCCCAGAGCAGTACGGCACCTGCTACGGCGCCGGGAAGCAAAAATAGATTGGCCAGCGGAATCCAGGTGATAAGGGTGATTAACCCGCCGTAGCTCAAACTTTGCCACCAGCGTTTCGAGAGCCGTTGGCGCATGTCGGTAAAGGACACCTTGTTGTTATCCATGGGGTAGTCCAAATAGGTGATGGCCATCACCCAGGCGGAAAACAGCGCCCACAGCAGTGGGGCCGCTAAATTGACGCCTGGAATCCAGCTAATCACAAACAGGCCAGCGGCACGCGGCAAGATATAGGCGAGCTTAACGAACTCTCGGCCAAGGGCATCAAGCGCTGTTTTGGTCAGGTTTCGGTCATCGATGGGTTCACGACCCGTGGCTTTAATCTCCACTTTTGCGGCCAAAAAACCGTAAAAAGGCGCGGCAATTAAGCTGGTCACCAGCGTGAAGGTAAAAAACACCACCACTAACAGGCTAATCACAAACAGGGGCCAGATAAGCCACGCTAGCCAATCAAGCCAGGTAGGTACCATGTTCATCCAATGCGCCAACCAGCCATCGAAGCGGTTGAGTACAAAGCTAAACATGCTCACATAGACAATCAAGTTGACCAGAATAGGTAGGAAAATATAGCGGCGCATGCCCGGCTGATACACACAGCGTGTACCTCGGCTAAGCGCAGTGACAGCATCCAGCATGTGGGGCGAGCTCCTCGTGATTCAAACGTCCAGACCGCTTGGCAGCCTGGACGTATTGCAGGAGGAAACCCGTATCAGGTCAAGACTTTTTTAGCACCTGCGGATCCAGGTCGTCGGTGTCGCTATGGCGAATATCCAGGCCTTTGACGAGATAAACCACGTACTCGGCGAGGTTGTCGGCGTGGTCACCAACCCGTTCCAGCGCGCGCAGTACCCACATAATGCTGAGTACTGAGGTAATTGAGCGTGAGTCTTCCATCATAAAGGTCATTAACGAGCGCATCGCGCTGCTGTACTCGTCGTCGACCAATTCATCTTCGCGCACCACCTGCATGGCAAGGTCGGTATCAAAGCGGGCAAAGGCGGTTAGCGCATCGCGCAGCATTTTACGCACGTGCTCACTAATGTGGCGCACCTCTACCAAGCCACGAATGGTGCTGGTGGTTTCGCTTAGTAGCAGCGCGTTGCGGGCGATTTTACTGGCTTCATCGCCAATGCGCTCAAGGTCCGAGGTGGCGCGAATAACGGCTAGCACTAGCCGCAAATCGGACGCTGCAGGCTGACGCCGCGCCAGTACGCGGGTGCATTCGTCGTCGATTTTCAGCTGCAGATCATTGACCTGACGGTCATTGTCACGCACCTGTTCGGCCAAGCGGGTATCGCCTTCTAGTAGAGCAAAGACGGCGTCCTGCACTTGCTTCTCCACCAGACCGCCCATGGCCATCAGGTGGGTTTTCAGCTCTTCCAGCTCCTGGTTGAACTGGCGAGAGATATGCTGGCTGTGAGAGTCGCTAGTAATATCCATGGAGCACTCCTGACGTTTCAGTCGCTAAGGCCTAGGTGATGCGGCCGGTGATGTAGTTTTCGGTGTGTTGCAAACGGGGGTTGGTGAAGACTTGATCAGTCGGTCCGTATTCAACCAGCTCACCTTGATGCAAAAAGGCGGTGTAATCTGACACCCGCGCCGCTTGCTGCATATTATGGGTGACCAGTACCAGCGTCAGCTCCGACTTGAGGTTACGGATCAACTCCTCAATTTTAAGGGTTGATATGGGGTCGAGCGCTGATGCAGGTTCATCCAGCAGCAGTACGTCGGGCTTTACGGCTAACGTGCGGGCAATCACCAGGCGCTGCTGCTGACCGCCGGAAAGCTGCCAGGCGGAGCGGTGCAGGCGATCTTTCACTTCATCCCACAGGGCGGCGGATGTTAATGCCCACTCAATAATGTCGTCGCGTTTGCGCTTGGGCAGGCGCTGCTGTAGTCGCAGGCCAAAAGCCACGTTTTCATAGATCGACATGGGGAAGGGGTTAGGTGTTTGAAATACCATCCCGACACGTCGCCGCAGCTCAGTAACATTCATTTGCGGGTCATAAATATCCTGCCCTTCGAGCGTGACTTGGCCGCTGTGGGTTACCGACTCATTGAGGTCGTGCAAACGGTTAATCGCCCGTAATAGCGTCGACTTACCGCACCCTGATGGGCCAATAAACGCGGTCACCCGATGACGGGGAACGCTAAGGGTTAAGTCGCGCAACGCCTCTTTCCCCGCGTAGGCGAGGCTAAAGTGATCGATACTCAGGCAACTGTGTGCGGACGAAAAGTGCGCCACTGGTGCCTGAGAGGTATTGGCTGAATGTAATGGCGCTAGCATTCGTTTCCCCGTTGACGGCTAAGATAATGACGCAGAAATATGGCGGTTAGGTTAAGCACCAGCACAATTAACACTAAAAGTAGCGCCGTGGCATAAACCAGTGGAATGGCGGCCTGCACATCTTCGCCGTGAAAGGCGGTATCAAATAAATGATAGCCAAGGTGCATAAACTTGCGCTCTAAATGCAGGTAGGGAAACTCACCATCGATGGGCATCTGGGGCGCTAGTTTGGCGACCCCCACGAGCATCAACGGCGCCACCTCCCCGGCCGCGCGGGCGACCGCTAAAATAACCCCTGTCAGCATGGCGGGGGCGGCCATGGGCAGTACGATGCGGGTGAGCATCTCTAAGCGCGTAGCGCCAAGGGCTACGGCCCCTTCCCGCTGAGCATCGGGAATCCGCGCTAGGCCTTCCTCGGTTGCCACAATCACCACCGGTAGGGTCAGCAGTGCGAGGGTGAGTGACGCCCATAGCAGGCCGCCCGTGCCAAACGTGGGCGAGGGCAGCGTATCGCTGAAAAACCACTCATCCAGCGAGCCGCCAATGCCGTAAACAAACACGCCCAAACCAAATACCCCATAGACAATCGACGGGACACCGGCAAGATTACGCACGCCGATGCGCACGAGACGAGTCAGCCGCCCCTGGTGGGCGATTTCATTAAGATAAATCGCCGCCAGCACCCCGAACGGGGTGACGATCACCGACATTAAAATCACCATCAGTACGGTGCCAAAAATAGCGGGCCATACGCCGCCACCGGTATTGGCCGCCCGTGGGCCTTCGCTTAAAAATTGCCAAATACCCTCACCCCAAGCACGGGTTTTCTGCCACCCGCTCATGGTATTGGGCGCTTGAGCGCCAACCACGCTGGCGAGTGGTTGGCGCAGGGTTTGGCCGTCCACGGTGGTAAGCAGCAGTTGGCCTGACTGGCGCTGGCTGGCGGGAAGTGCCAAGAGAGCCGTTAACTGCGGCCATACAGCCTCTCCCTCCCAGCGCTGGTCGCCCTGCTCAATGGCCACTAAACGACCCATAAAGTCGCCCCAGGGGTTGCGATCAAGACGAATCAGGTCGGCGGGTTGAACGCGCTCGACAATTTGATCAATGGCTACCCAACGCCAGCGAGCGCCGTCGATATCCTGGTTGCCAGTGAAGTAGAGGCGCTCATCCCCTGACTGCTGGGGCAGTGCTACCTCACGTACGGCTTGGCCAGCAAAGGTTTCACCCGAGCTAAGGGTGACCTCCTCCAAAGTGGCGGGCCAGAAGTGTCCTAGGCCGCGCACCAGCAGCAGCGTCAGTAGGGCGCCTAGCATCAGCAGGGAAAGCGCCACGCTGGCCGCACATAGCCAGGGCCATACTGCATTGACGCGGCTAAAACGCGGGCGGCGGGAGGGGGGGCTGGCCGAGACAGACGTCATGATGTGCCCCCCATCTGGCGGTAACGGCGGCGCAAGCGCTGGCGGACGACCTCGGCAAGGGTGTTGACCAGAAAAGTAAATATAAACAGCACTAGCGCGGCCAAAATCAGTAGGTGGTAGGTTTGTCCTCCGGGTGACGCTTCAGGTAACTCGATGGCGATAGCTGCGGCCATGGAGCGCATACCCTCGAAGGGGCTGGCGCTAAACAGGGCGGTATTGCCGCTGGCCATAAGCACAATCATGGTTTCGCCCACTGCCCGGCCAGCACCAATCATTACTGCCGAGAAAATACCTGGGCCCGCCGCTGCCAGTGCCACTCTCCACAGCGCTTGCCAGCGGCTGGCCCCTAGCGCCTGGGCGCCCTCTATTAAGGTGGAGGGCACATCGGCCAGCGCGTCTTCTGCCAGTGAGTAGATGCTGGGGATAACCGCAAAGCCCATCGCGATACCAACAATCATCGCGTTACGGGTGGCATAATCCATCCCGAAGCGTTGGTCGAGCCATTGGCGCAGATCTCCGCCTAACCACTGCTCCATCCAGGGCGCAAGCCATAGCGCTAACGCCACCATGAAGACCAGCCAGGGCACTAACCATAGGGCCGCCCAGGAGAGCGGTAAACGGCGGCGTAGGTGGGTTTTAGCCAGTTGCCAGAATAAACCGGCCAGCGCGGCACTGAGCGGCAGCCAAACGATCAGCACTAAAGCGCTGGCGAGGTGGCGTTCTACCCAAGGTGCCAAAATGAGCCCAGCAATAAAGCCGACTACCACGCCGGGCACAGCCTCCATCATTTCTAACGCCGGTTTAATACGTGTGCGTAGGCGCGGCGACATAAACAGCGCCGAGTAGATCGCCGCGCCTAAGGCCACAGGAATGGCAAATAGCAGCGCAGCCAGTGCGGCTTTGAGAGTGCCCCAGGCCAGGGGCGAGAGCTTAGCCAAGGCGAAGGTGTCGCCAATCGCCAGCAGCGGGAGCGTTTCCCACACCAAAAAGATGCCGATCGCCAGAATTGCCAGCAGCACGCCCACGCCGCCCGCGGTAATTAAACCGGTCGCCACGCGATCCTGTAGCAGCCGTAGCGGCTGGCGAGAAGAGCTTAACCGAGGTAGGGTCATGTCGATATCATGGCAAAACCGAGGTGATCACAGAACGGATCAATAGGTATTGAACGAGTGTGTCGTGAAAACAGTGCATAGCATGACTCCTTACCCTAAGACACTTATGTGTCATTTAGGTGACATCGATTAAATACCACCGGTTTACCACGCTTGCTGTGCGTTAAGGACGCTTGTGGTTAACGGAACAAAACCGGACGCGCGAGCAATCTGCTGACCTTCCGCGGATAGAATCAGCGTTAAGAGTGCCTGTTCAGGTGGCGGCAACGTCTCGCCCGGCGGCAGGTTTACATAGAGATAAAGGTAACGCGACAGCGGGTAATCACCGCTTTGTATCGCCGCTTCATCGGGCGGTATGGCGGTGCCGTCATCGTTATAGAGGCTTACTGCGTGCACGGCTGGGGTCAGGTGGTTAAACCCGGCGTAGCCCATCGCATTGGCCGATTCTCCCACCGCGGCGACCACCGCGGAAGAGCCTGAGTGTTCGCTGATATCGCTGCGAAATTGCCCGCCGCATAACGCCCGCTCTTGAAACAGCCCGTGGGTGCCCGAGGCAAGATTACGCCCATGCAGGGCAATTCGACCAAATGACCAGTTACGTGTTTCAGGAAGCTGCTCCCAGCGCCTGATCGACGCTTCGCCACCGCAAGCGCGCGAGGTGGAGAAAATCACATCGACTTGCTGGTGAGTTAGCGCGCGCAGCGGGTTATGGCGATGCACGACAATGATAAGCGCATCACGGGCAACCTTTAATTCCAGCGGTGGGTAGCCGTAGCGCTCAATAAAATTGTCGCGTTCGACATCCGTCATTGGTCGGGACATGGGCCCAAGTCGAGTGGTGCCCGCCATCAGCGCTGGTGGCGCACTAGCGGAGCCACTGGCTTGAAATTGCAACGTTACGTCAGGGTGGCGTGACGTGAGCGTCTCCCCCCAGCGCAGCATTAAGCCCGCCATGGTGTCGGAACCCACAGCGCCTAAGGTGCCGCTAATAGATGGCGACTGAGCCCAGCCTAGCGGTGTTACCAACAGCAGGGCCACCGCCATCCAGCGCGATAAAGTAGGCTGTAGCGGTAAAGGGGCACTCCTGCTAGTTGAACGAGGTTTTGAGAGTGTATTCAAAAGAGTCGTTGAAAGTTTATTCAAACGAGCGTCCTCTTATGGTTAACTAAATTCATACGACTGTGTTGCGTTGCAATAACGCACATAGATAATGTGCCTTTCTGCAATGTTTACAACAATAAACGGACTAAGCGACAACCCCATGACTCTACTGGAAACCGATTTGGACGACGTACCCGCCCCCCAGGGGCAGCTCTCACTCAAATTACTGGCTTCCCGCCAGGATACCA
Organism: Halomonas sp. H2; assembly: GCF_050215315.1. Taxonomy (GTDB): domain Bacteria; phylum Pseudomonadota; class Gammaproteobacteria; order Pseudomonadales; family Halomonadaceae; genus Vreelandella. Next base: position 3,833,012 of record NZ_CP189760.1, on the reverse strand, counting down.
ATCTTTATGGTGATATACCCGGCGGCTGGCTGGTCAATCAAATGGATCAAGCCGCCGAACTTGCCGCCGGGCGTGAAGCAGGTGGCCGCACGGCGACCGTGGCAATTGAAGCCATGGATTTTTTAAGCCCCGTGCGCGTTGGCTCGATGGTCAGCGTCTATACCCAGGTACAAGAGATTGGTCACAGTTCGATCAAGATTGATGTAGAGGTATGGGTGCGTCCGCCCCATGGGCAGCGGATTGAAGAGCGCCAAAAAGTCACCGAGGCGCGTTTTGTTATGGTGGCGCTAGACGATAATGGGCGTATTAGGGCTGTTCACAGCGAGTAGTTCGTTTCTCAGCGTTAGGCCAAGCCTCTTAACGACCGAGCCTCAAATAGCAAAGGGGCGCTCTATGCGCCCCTTTGCCGTGCTGGCGGGTTGACTGACTACCTGCAAGCGAACCTCGTTTGATTAAGCACCTACGTTATCGCGGCTCTTCAGGTAGGCGTATTCGCCCGCATCGCTGAAGGGGCGCAACACTTTTTGGAACGCAGCGTAAGACTCATAGACTTGGCGGGACTCTTCGTCGCTATCTACCTGGCTCTGAATGACTTTCTGTGAAGAGGTATACAGCGCTTCCATCACATCTTCAGGGAAGGTGCGCAGCTGAACGCCGTGCTCATCGACCAGTGTTTCCAGCGCCTGGGCATTGCGGAAGGCAAACTCACTGATCATCGCCATGTTCGACGCGCGTGCGGCTTCGCGGATCACGTCTTGCAGGTCTTCCGGCAGCGCATTCCAAGCATCCAGGTTGATTGTGCCTTCCAGCACCGCCGTCGGCTCGTTCCACACCGAGGTGTAGTAGTAGTCAGCCACTTGGTGCAGGCCAAATGCCATATCGTTGTAAGGGCCTACCCAGTCAGCGGCATCCAGCACGCCGGTTTGCAGCGAAGTGAAAATTTCCGAGCCCGGCATATTAACGGTGCTAACGCCAATGTCGTTCATGGCTTCACCGGCCAGGCCGGGCAGGCGCAGCTTAAGCCCCTGCATATCGTCCAGAGAGTTAATCTCCTTCTTGAACCAGCCCGCCATTTGCGAGCCTGTATTGCCTACCGGGAACGGCTTGAGGTTGTGCTTGGCGTAGATTTCATCCCACAACTCCTGGCCGCCGCCATGGTAAAGCCAAGCGTTCATCTCAGTGGTGGTCATGCCGAACGGCACGGCGGTAAAGAACTGCGAAGCAGCGACTTTGCCACGCCAGTAGTAAGAGGCGGAGTGACCCATTTCAGCGGTACCGGCCGCCACGGCATCGAAGACTTCCATCGCGGGTACCAATTCACCAGCGCCATGCACGCGGATCTGCATGCGGCCGTTGGAGAGTTGTTCGACCCGGCGGGCGAAGTCATTCGCACCGGTGCCTAGCGCAGGAAAGTTTTTTGGCCACGAGGTGACCATGTCCCAGGTATAGGTCTCTTGAGCACGCGCACTAGGTTTTGTACGAAAAGTGATATCTGCTAAGTTTTCCCATGCAATAGCTGCATAGGGAGAAAATGATGGTTGGCCGGTACGAGATATCCAATGAGAACTGGGCACAGATTACAGATATTGTGTCGCCAACTCAGGTAATGGGCAGGCCACGGCGGGATGACCGGCAGGTTCTCAATGGCATTTTCTGGGTTCTCTGTTCTGGTGCCAAGTGGCGAGATCTACCCGAGCGATATGGTCCCTGGTCAACCGCCTATGAGCGCTTTCGAAAATGGCGAGATGATGGCACGTTTGAAGCCATTCTTTCCCGCTTACAGCTCAGGCTACGTGAAGATGGACTGATGGACCTGGATACATGGATGATTGATTCGACCTCTATACGCTCCACCCGTGCTGCCGCAGGAGGCGGCAAAAAGGGGGCTCTGAAGAACCCTTAGATCACGCCTTGGGGCGTAGTCGTGGAGGCTTAACTACCAAAATTCATTTGGTTTGCGATCGTCACGGCTGGCCACTGGCGTTCACGCTGTCTCCTGGCCAAGAGGCAGACTCTCGGCACTTTATTTCGACATTAGAGAAGATTTACCTGCCTGGTAACGCTGGGCGACCACGTAAACGTAGTCGCTATATGGTGGCTGACAAAGGATATGACAGCGATGAGTTGCGCCATTATTGCGACAGGCACGGCATGAAACCGGTAATAGCGCAGCGCAACATGCATCGAAGAATACGGCCAGGTCTACCTAGACGGTTTGATAAGCCTAAATACCGGCAACGAAATGCAGTAGAGCGCTGTTTTAGTTGGCTGAAGGAGTCACGCCGTATCGCCACACGCTACGATAAGTTAGCAAGCAGCTTTAGAGCGATGGTATGCGTGGCGTGCATAGGCCTCTGCTTGCGAGCCGACTTTTCGTACAGAACCTAGAGGTGGTTACAAAGGGGGCGGCAGCGACACCGGCGGCACCTAGGCCGACGGTTTTGAGAAAGTTACGGCGTTGCATGGCGAGCAAGACTCCGGAAATTATAGGATATTTTTGTCAGCGCGCATGAATGCGCAGTGTCCGTCCGCCAGTATGCGCTAAGCGGGTTTTGCAGGGCAAGCCATTGAACGTAACGCCACTCTGTTAGTGCTTAAAGTGGCGTTAGCTTGGCAAAGCCGAGCACCAGCCATTTGACCCCTTCGCCCTCAAAGCTGACCTGTACGCGAGCACGGGCGCCTTCGCCTTCTGCATTGAGAATGATCCCTTCGCCGAATACCGGATGCTCAACCCCTTGGCCGACGTGCAAGCTGGGGATATCACCGCTGCTTTCGATGCTTTGCTGGGCAAAGGCGGTGCGCGATGCGGTAACCGGGCGTGAGATGTGCCCGCGCAGGCGGACTTCTTCCAGTAGGTGCGGCGGCAGCTCGCGCAAAAAGCGCGAAGGGCGTGGGAACACCTCTTTGCCGTGCAGGCGGCGGGTTTCAGCGTGAGTTAGATAGAGCTTCTGCATGGCGCGGGTGACGCCGACGTAACAGAGTCGCCGCTCCTCTTCGAGCCTGCCTGGCTCTTCAAGGGACATTTTATGCGGAAACAGCCCCTCTTCTACACCGGCAATAAACACCACGGGGAACTCCAGGCCTTTAGCAGAGTGCAGCGTCATCAGCTGGACGCTGTCCTCAAACTCTTCGGCTTCGTGGTCACCGGCGTTGAGGGCGGCTTCCGAGAGAAACTCTTCCAAAGCCGCCATGCCTTCGCCCGCCTCCGGCGCTTCAAACACATCGCCGTGGGTAAAGGCGCGGGCGGCGGTGACCAGCTCTTCCAGGTTTTCGACGCGCGCTTGGCCTTTCTCGCCGCGCTCGCTTTTGTGATGCTCAAGCAACCCGGTATGCACGGTGACGTGATCGATAATCTCGTGCAGCGCCATGCCAGAGGCATCGTTATCGAGCTGCTCGATCAGGTTGGCGAAGGTTTGCACGGCATTGGCGGCGCGGCCTTTTAGCGTGCCGTCGTGAATCGCATCGTGGAGCGCTTGCCAGAGAGGGATGCCTTGTTCCCGAGCGCGCAGGCGGACAATCTCGACCGTGCGCGTACCGATGCCGCGGGTGGGGACGTTAATGACCCGCTCTAGCGAAGCGTCGTCGTCGCGGTTGAGCATTAGGCGAAGGTAGGCTAGGGCGTTTTTGATCTCCAGGCGCTCGTAGAAGCGGTGGCCGCCGTAAATACGGTAGGGCATGCCTTGACGAATCAGCGTCTCTTCCAGAAGCCGCGACTGGGCGTTGGAGCGGTAAAGGATCGCGACATCACGGCGGTTAAAGCCTTCGTCGACCTTCTCTTTGATGGTATCGACGATATAGCGGGCTTCTTCTAGGTCGTTAAACCCGGCGTAGATCGAGATCGGCTCGCCTTCGATGCCGTCGGTCCATAGGTTTTTACCCATCCGTTCGCTGTTATGACTGATCAGCGTGTTGGCGGCTTCCAGGATGGCGCTGGTGGAGCGATAGTTCTGTTCAAGCCGCACGGTATGGGTGTGCGGAAACTCTTGCTCAAAGCGGCTGATATTTTCCACCTTGGCGCCGCGCCAGCCGTAGATCGACTGGTCGTCATCACCCACCGCAGTCATCGGTGTCTGCATGCCGGTGAGCAGTTTTAGCCAGGCGTACTGCAGGGTATTGGTATCTTGAAACTCATCTACCAGGACGTGGCCAAAGCGCTCCTGGTAGTGGTTTAACAGCGCTGGGTTATCGCGTAGTAGCTCCAGGCTTCGCAGCAGCAGCTCACCGAAATCAACCAGGCCGCCGCGCTCGCAGGTCAGTTGGTAGCGCTCGTAGAGTTCAACCATCTGGCCCAGGTAGGCATCGCCATCAACATTGACCTGGTGCGGGCGCAGCCCTTCCTCTTTGCAACCGGAAATAAAGTGCTGCACCTGGCGTGGCGGGAAGCGTTCGTTGTCGATCGAGTAATCTTTCAGCAGCCGTTTAACTAGGCGCAGTTGATCGTCGGAGTCGATAATCTGAAAATGTTGCGGCAGGCGGGCATCCTGCCAGTGGGTGCGCAGCAGGCGGTGGGCGATGGAGTGAAAGGTGCCGACCCACACATGGCGCAGCGAAAGGCTGAGCAGCGCTTCAAGGCGGGTGCGCATCTCTTTGGCGGCTTTATTGGTAAAAGTAACGGCGAGCAGGGCGTAAGGAGACAGTCCTTCCGCTTGCGTCAGCCAGGCGATGCGATGCACCAGCACGCGAGTTTTACCGGAGCCTGCCCCCGCGAGTACCAATAGGTTGCCCTGCGGGGCGCTCACTGCCTCGCGCTGAGCGGAGTTGAGCTGATCGAGAATCGCCGTGACGTCGTCCATAGTAGCCGCTGCCGGATCAAAAAATAGGCGGCTAGTCTAGCACAGCCAGTGAACTGGCTGTGTATACAGGTTAACGATTAAGGATCTTCGGGAAAGCGCAGCGTGTTAAGGCTCATTTTAACCGCTTTGAGCTGTTCGGCGAGCCTCGGCCCGCGAGTTTTGGCGACGCCGACGGCGAGCACGTCGATGAGCACCAGATGGGCAATACGCGAGCTAAGCGGCGTATAGATTTCGGTGTCTTCGTGGACATCGATATACAGCGGCAGGCTGACTTCTTCAGCCAGCGGTGAGCCGCTAGGACACAGGCCAATCACTGTCGCGCCCGCCTCACGGGCCAAACGCACGCTGGCAACCAGCGCTTTAGTGCGCCCGGTTTGCGAAATCGCCACTACCACGTCGCCATCGTTCAAGGTCACCGCTGACATATTTTGCATATGCGGGTCGGCGTAGGCCGAGGTGGAAATTTGCAGGCGGAAAAACTTGTGCTGGGCATCAAAGGCCACCGCGCCAGAGGCGCCAAAGCCGTAAAACTCCACACGGTTAGCCATGGCAAGCGCGTTAACCGCACGGCCTAAAGCGTCGTTATCCAGTCGGTCACGCACAGACAGCAGCGTGCCCACCGTCGAGTCAAAGATGCTGTGGGAAAATTCAGCGACCGAGTCGCTGTCGTTCATGGAAAACTGCGCGAACTGACTGCCACTGGCCAGCATTTGCGCCAGCTGAAGCTTAAAGTCCTGAAAGCCGTTGCAGCCTAGTGCACGACAAAAGCGCACCACGGTAGGTTCGCTAACGGTGGCTTCGGTGGCCAAATCCACTATGCGCATGTGGATGACCTCTTCGGGGTTGCGCAGTACAAACCGCGCCACTTTCTGCTCGGAGCGTCGGAAGTGCTCCATGCGGCGTCTCATTTCATCGAACAGGGCGCGACTCACGTTCAGCTCCTTGGCTCTCTAGTACACACTTGGCTTACTTTTCAGCATTTTTTACAGTATGCCTGACTGATGGCGCAAGTGGGCAAGGAAAGCGTCGTAAGGGTTAGCATTTAAATGCCGTTAGGCACTTTTTTATGATTCGTCATCATTTTGTCAAGTAGGGTATAGTAATAATTGAAGTGCCGCACTGCATCATCACAGTCGTCACGGATGCAGGTGGACGAAGGCATATTCATCTGGAGGAGCGTCGATTATGAGAAACATCGAACGAATCACCTCGGTTAAAAGCGAATTGCTCGACATCTTTATGAGTATGGAGGTCGATGAGCATGCTCAGCGTCAGCGAAGCGCGGCTCAGCGCAGCTTAAGAGCGCGGCGTGGTATTGAGCTGCATCGGGAATTTCAGAAGTTATCGCGGGATATCGCCCCCTTGCCCGATGAAGAACGGCAAGAGGGCGAGTTGCACTGAGCAGTGTACCCAGCGGCTACAGGCTAGAGGATGCCGGCGAGGAACACCACGATGACACCAATCGGTGCGATATAACGTGACACGATGTTCCAGATGCTGGCGCCGGTCGTGGATAGGGCAAGTTCTTGCTCTACTCCCTGACGCTGCAAGCACCATGCAACAAAGACGATCGCGCCAAGACCGGTCAGTGGCAGCAGAACCTTCGCGGTAAAGGTGTCCAGCAAGTCGAAAATATTCAACCCAAAAATCATGAAATCTGACCACAGGTTGAACGACAACAGGGCAGCAACGCCTAACAGCCACACGGCAATACCGCTAACCAACGTCGCCGAAATGCGTGACAGCGACGTGCGCTCTTCCAACATCTCGACGGTGGGCTCTAGCAGTGAAATTGCTGATGTTAGTGCAGCAAAGGTTAGCAGCAGGAAGAACATTAGCCCCAGTATAACGCCGCCGGTCATGCTGCCAAACGCGATAGGCAAGGTGACGAAAATTAGGCCTGGGCCTTCGCCAGCGCTTAGACCATTGGCAAATACAATGGGGAAAATTGCCAAACCGGCCAGCAAGGCAATGGCGGTGTCAATAATAATGACCGTGCGCGCGGTGCTGATCAGGTTAACGTCTGCACCCAGATAAGAGCCGTAGGCCATCATAATGCCCATGCCCAGCGAGAGCGTGAAAAATGCTTGGCCCATGGCGGCCAGCACCACACCACCGTCCAGGGCACTCCAGTCGGGGCTGAACATGAAAGCCAGCGTTTCGCCGAAGTGGCCAGTGGTCATTCCGTAGCCCACCAGAATCAGCATCAAAATGACTAGCGCAGGCATCAGCGAACGCGCTGCGCTCTCCAGCCCCTTGGTCACGCCACGTGCAACAATACCAATTACCAGAAGCATAAAGGCGCTATGCCACAGCAGCAGCGTGCCAGGGCTTGCCAACATACCGCTAAAGATTTCACCGACGCTGTCAGCATCCTGGCCACTAAAGGTGCCAATGACGGTGCTCAGCGTGTAGTTGAGTGACCAGCCACCAATCACGCTGTAGAACGATAAAATCAGAAAGCCAGCGAGTACTCCGCTAAGACCGACCAGCGCCCAGGCGCTGGATTTGCCGTTTTGCCTGGCCAGCTCCTTCATACTGTCGATAGGGTTTTTCTGCCCACGACGGCCGATCATCCACTCGGCAAGCAAAATGGGTACGCCGACCAACGCCACGCAGGCAAGATAGACCAGCACGAATGCAGCGCCTCCGCTTTCCCCGACTAAATAAGAGAAGCGCCAAATATTGCCTAAACCTACCGCAGAGCCTGCGGCAGCCAACACAAAAGCCATTTTTGATGACCACTGTGCATGCGCTAGTTTCGCCATACATCACCCGTTAATAAATTGATTGTAATGAGTCGTTGTCGACGCTTTGCGCCGTTATTCGAAAAATACAGAAAACTGCCTGCGTCTTTTTCGAAAGTAAGCGCAATTTATCTGATCAACTGCAAGCATGCCAGTTAGCGCAGCTAAAAAAACGGACTAAAACAGCTGGCTTTGCTTTTCACCAGTAAAGGGGCCTAGTGGGGGTAGCGGTGTTATTTCACCTAATGCGTTATAGAGCAAACGAGCCATGTGGGGAGACTCGCGATTATCCGCTGTATGCACAAATAAGAAAGGGGTTTTCCCCTGACTTATCCACAGCTTTAGGCGGGCTTTCCAAGCGGTGAAGTAGTCGCTATTAATCGTTTTGTCAATATGGCCAATGAAGCGAATCACCGGGTAATTTGCCGTGGAAAGCACGTGTAGTGGGAGTTTCGGTTTTTCCTGCTGCCCATGAGCAAGGCCTGTATGGCCATTTGCGGGGGTTGAGAAGAGTGGGCGAACATCGAGCATCACCCGATTGGCTGAATAAGTTATCAACAGACGGTTAAGAGCCGTTTCAGCGGCCCCTTTGTGGAAAAACTCAGGGTGGCGTACCTCGACTGCGCAGGGTAAATGGGCAGGCCAAGCAGCCAGCAGCGCTTCAAGCTGGGGAAGCTCTTGGGGGCCAAAATCTCGCGGCAGTTGCACCATCGTCGGCCCTAGGCGATCGTGTAGTGGCTCCAGCGCGGCTAAAAATGCCCACGCGCCTTCCAAGTGGGTTAGCCGTTGATCATGGGTCACGCTGGCCGGTAATTTAAAACAGAAACGAAAATGGGGCGGTGCCTGGCGCGCCCAGGCAGCCACCGTTGCAGGTTTAGGGATGCCGCTATAGAACGTGGTGTTGCCCTCGACACTCGAAAAAACTGCCGCATAATCACTTAATAGCTCTGTTTTGGCATGACGCGGATAGAGGCTGCCAAGCCAATCTTGATTGGCCCACATGGGCAAGCCGAGGTAAAGAGGAAGCGTCATGGTTGCTATACCTACGTCAATAGAATCAGTCGCTAATGTAACAGGCTCATAGAGCCGCTCGCTAAAGGCATCTGGCGGCATTGATAGGGTCTTATTATGGCTTTTATTTATAGCAAGGCGCGGAAAAAGTGAAATTGTTAAGGTGTCGTTAGCGCTACCATGTAGGTATCACCTTTTACGGACATGTAGAGCCGTTTACACATAGGACAGTTCGATGAGTTCAGCTTACGTTAGCAGTGATGAAATTCGTGACCAGTTTTCCAGCGCAATGTCGGCGATGTATCAGCAAGAAGTGCCGCAATACGGTACTTTGCTGTCGTTGGTGGAGGCGGTCAACCAAGAGGTACTAACCGCTAATCCTGCGCTAAACAGCGAACTACAAAATAGCGATGAGTTGGCGCGTATCAATGTTGAGCGCCACGGCGCGATTCGGGTCGGCAGCGCAGATGAGCTGGCCATATTGCGGCGCATGTTTGCGGTCATGGGGATGGCGCCGGTGGGCTATTACGACCTAGCGGCGGCGGGCGTACCGGTTCACTCCACAGCGTTTCGGCCAGTCGCGGATAGTGCACTCAAGCGTAACCCCTTCCGCGTATTTACCTCGTTATTGCGCCTTGAACTGATCGAAAAAGCTGAACTAAGAAAGCAGGCGAGTGAAATTTTGAGTGCCCGCGATATCTTCACTGCCAACGTGAAAACGCTTATCGAGCGTTTTGAGCAACAGGGCGGCCTAAGCGCCGACGATGCCAAGCAGTTTGTGCAGGAAGCGTTGGAAACGTTCCGCTGGCACGACAACGCCACCGTCGACTTGGTGACCTATGAGCGGTTGCATAACGAGCACCGGTTAATCGCTGATGTGGTCTGCTTTCGCGGCCCGCACATTAACCACTTGACCCCGCGCACGCTCGATATCGATGAGGTTCAACGGCGTATGCCTAGCGTGGGCATTGACCCCAAGGCGACTATTGAAGGCCCGCCGCGCCGTGATTGCCCGATACTGTTGCGCCAAACCAGCTTTAAAGCGCTGGAGGAGACCATCGCCTTCGCGGACGCGGCCGAGGGCAAGCATACCGCCCGCTTTGGCGAAATCGAGCAGCGCGGCATTGCGTTAACCGCTAAAGGGCGCGAGCTGTATGACCGTCTACTAGCCTCTGCCCAGCAAAATGCCCCCACGGCGGCGGAGAATGACGCCCATCAGGTGCATTTGGCGGAGGTGTTTAAGGCTTTCCCCGATGACTATCCAACGCTACGGCGTGAAGCGCTAGCATTTTTCCACTACCAAGCGGTATCGGGTGCCCGTGTCGAGGGGCCAGTGACTCCCGAGCAAGTGGACAGCCTGATCGCACAAGGCGCCATCGTAGCAACGCCGATGGTTTATGAAGATTTTTTGCCCGTGAGCGCGGCCGGTATCTTTCAGTCTAATCTGGGTGGAAGCAGCCACGATCACTATGCCAGCAACGCCAGCCAAGACCAGTTTGAGCAAGCATTGGGCGTAGCCGTTATCGATGAAATCGAGCTATATACCCAGCGCCAGCAAGCATCGCTTGAACAGGCGCTGGTGACGTTGGCGGGTTAAGTGATAGAAAAGGTGTGTCTACGATTTACCCACTAACGCATAAGGTTGATGAGAATTATGAGTCAGGGAAAGGTATTGGTCTTACACGGCCCTAATCTAAACTTACTGGGCAGTCGTCAGCCTGATATATACGGCTACGAAACGTTGGACGACGTGAATAATATGTTGCGAGAGAAAGCAGTCATGGCAGATTGGGACATTGTCTGCCTACAAAGTAATCATGAGGGGGCGTTAATTGATGCTATTCATGCCGCGCGCCTGGATGGTACCCAAGCAATTATTATTAATCCTGCGGCGTATACTCATACCTCTGTCGCCATTCTTGATGCGCTGAATGCTTTTGACGGCAAGGTGATCGAGGTGCATTTGTCCAATGTGCACAAGCGCGAAACTTTTCGCCATCACTCCTATGTCTCACTACGCGCCGATGGCGTGATTGCCGGATTAGGAGTTCAAGGCTATAAAGCTGCGCTAGAGGCGGTGATGGCTTGGGCTAATTAATATGAGACCTTATTTTCTCGATTTTATTTTTTAAAACAGGCAGGTAAATATTAATTAATGTATCAAGATCGACCCGAGCAGCATTAGTGCTGATATTGATCGCGCCTATTAAATGCTGCTTGGCGTCATGCACAGGTACAGCGATAGAACGTAAACCAGAGTCCAGTTCTTGGTCGGAAATAGCATAGCCCTGCTGCCGCACTTTCATTATCTCGTTTCGTAGTTCGCCGATATCGGTCACTGTTTTTTCGGTGTAAGGCTCTAGTGCTACCGACGAGAGGCAGTTATCAAGATCCGACTCACAGAGCTGAGCGAGTAACATGCGGCCCATAGAGGTGTGAGCTGCTGGCAGACGGGTGCCCACGGAAAGTGTAATCGCCATTAAGCGATGCTTCGCAGCCGAACGGGCTACATAGATAACATCATTACCATCTAGCACGCCAAGCGACGATGACTCTCCTGTCTCGGCGGTAATGTCTTCTAAATGTTGCTGAATAACGTCTCGATAGTTATTAGCTGATAAAAAGGCATAGCCAAGCTGCAGCACCCGGGGCGCCAGTTCAAAGTAGCGTTGTTGCTTTCGGACGTATCCCAAGGCATGCAGGGTGAGTAAGAAGCGCCTAGCCTTTGCTCTGTTCATCCCCGTCCGCGTAGCAACTTCGCTTAATGTCATACGCGGGTGCTCATGATCGAATGCCTGGATAACTTCCAGGCCGCTAGCAAGCGCCGTTACAAAGTCGCGACTGTCTTCACTCAGCATTTCTTCCTGCATTTTACTATCCATTGTCCTAACGCCTGAGATAAAAGAGTAACGTAAAAAAGTTCGCAGTGCGAACTAGTGTGTGGGGATGATTGTAAAAATGAGCTTCTCATCGGCGCAGCTGCGTGTTGCGTATTCCGGCGAACGTGACCGGTCATTCCGGTGATCGTGACCGATTTGCACACGGCCTTCACGCTGGAGAGAGTTTTGTACGCTGAGCGGTCACGATGGGTCAACCGATTCCGTTTTTTGTGCGTTGGTTTTTCTCAGTGATTCCCCTTTCAGATTGAGTCGGTGAGCGCCGTGCAGGAGCCGATCCATGATGGCGTCTGCCAGCGTGGCGGAGCCGATGTAGTCATGCCAGTGCTCCGTGGGTAACTGGCTGGCGATGAGGGTGGAGCCCCGCCCGTGTCGGTCTTCGATTACTTCCATCAGGTCCTGCCGCTGCTGCGCCGTGATCTTCTGCATGCCCCAGTCATCCAGGATCAGCAGGTTGGTCTTCAGCAACTGGTTCATCAGCCGACCGTAGCTACCATCACCGTGCGCGATGCGCACCTGCTCGAACAGGCGCGGCACTCGCAGGTAGCGCACCGAGAGGCCTTGCCGGCAGGCCTGATTGCCCAGGGCACAGGCCAGCCAGGTCTTGCCGCAACCGGTAGGCCCGGTGATGCACAGGTTCAGGGACTGGCGGATCCAGTCGCTGCTCGCCAGGGCCGCCATACGCGAGCGTTCCAGTCCCCGGGGATGACGGTAATCGATGTCTTCGATGCACGCCGGCACGCGCAGGCGGGCGGCCTTGAGCAGCCGGTCCAGCCGACGGTTTTCCCGGTGCAGCACCTCCCGATCCACTAACAGGGCAAGGCGTTCCTCGAACGCCAGGTCGTGGGTTTCCGGTTGGGCGCGTTGTTGTTCCAGGGCATCGCCCATGCCCGTCAGCTTGAGGTGGCGCAAGGTATCGAGGGTGTTGTGCGTTAGCATACGTTTCTCCGGGATCAGTGGTAGTAGTGGGGGCCGCGAACGTTGGTGTGAACCGGCAGCTCGGTCAGTTCCGGTGGCTCCTCGACCAACGGCAGCGGTAACTGATCCAGCCCCTGCTTCAGGATCGAGGTGATGCTCTGGTAACTGGCGGAGTGGATGGCCAGCGCCCGGGCACAGGCCTGCTCCAGGCGATCACGACTGTAGCGCCGACTAAGGTTCAGAAGTCCCAGGCAGGCGCGGTAACCATGTTCCGGATGAGGCCGATCCTTGAGCTGCTTCTGCACCACGCCCAGCGTGCCGGGGCCGATGTCATTGGCCCAGTTCAGGAACCGTCCCGGTGACCAGTTCTGATGGGCCTGGTGCGATTTAGGCATGTGTTCAGTCAGGGTGGCGAAGCGGCCCTTACCATGACGAGGATGTAGCGCCACTCGCTGCCCTTTGTGCATGACCTCCACGGAGGTGTCGGTCACCCGAACGTCCAGCTTCACCCCCACCAGGGCGTGGGGCACGCTGTATAGCCGCTTCTCGATCTCGATGTGATAGTCGATACCCGGCCGTGCCTTACGCCACTCGGCGTAGGTGTAGGGCGTGGCGGGGAGTGGTCGTAGTGCCGGTCGGTCGAGGGCATCGAACAGGCTTTGACGACTCTCTGTCCGTCCTTGGAACGGGCGTTGGTTCAGCGCTGGTAACAACGCGGCGATGGCGGCGTTCAACTCGGCCAGAGAGAAGAACGTCTGGTGCCGTAACCGGGCCAGGATCCAGCGCTCGACCAACAGCACGGCGGCTTCAGCCTTTGCCTTGTCCTTGGGCTTGTAGGGACGCGCGGGCAGCACCGCCGTCTGATAGTGAGCAGCCAGTTCAGCGTAAGTCTCGTTGATCTTCGGGGTGTAACGGTCCGCCTTGGTGACCGCTGCCTTGAGGTTGTCCGGAACCAGCAGTGCCGGCACCCCGCCGAAGAACGTCAGCATCCGTTGGTGGGAGGCGATCCAGTCCGGCAGGCTCTGGCTCCCGGTGGCCTCGGCGAAGGTGTAGCTGGAGGCGCCAAGCACGGCGACAAAGACCTGGGCCTGACGCATCTCTCCGGTGCTCCGGTCCACCACCGGCACGGTCGGTCCGCAGTAATCGATAAAGACCTTCTCGCCGGCCCGGTGAACCTGGCGCATGCTGCGCCGTTGCCGCCCCCGCCAGAGCCGGTAGTGGTGGCAGAATTGGCTGTAGCGGTAGGCCTTGTCGCCGTGGCGTTCCGTGTACTCGGCCCAGAGCAGTTGCAAGGTAACGCCCTTGGTCTTGAGTTCCTGGTGGACCTGGAAGTAATCCGGCTCGGCAAAGCGTGAGGGCGGTGCCTTGACGGGGAACAGCCGTACTTCCAGCCAGGCCTCATCAGCATCCTCGGGCAACGGCCAAGTGATGCCCTTCGCCTGGGCCTGGCTGACGTACTTGCCGACCACGCCTTTGGAGAGACCACAGGCGCGGGCAATGCGGTCGTGGCTCAGGCCTACTTCGTGCTTGAGGCGCAAGACCTCGATGATCTGTCGCATGGAAATCCTCGCAGCCGGCATCCGCACTTCCTCGTGATGAAAAAGAAGGGTATGCCGAATAAAGTTGAAGAATTCCAGCGTGTTGGATGTGATTCCGGGGGAACGTGACCGATGATTCCGGCAACGTGACCGGCGATTCCGGAAAACTGCCCAAAATCGGTCACGATAAAACGGAATGCGCGGTCACCATCATCCAGAACAGACGGTCACGTTCAAACGGAATGGGCGGTCACGATAGGGCGGAATACGCACGTGTCCCATATCAACAAGCTAACGTTTTTCTTGAAAGGTTAGCATCAACGTAATATCAAGATTGGCTTCGATTCTCTTGTTATCGAAAGCTACATTTTAAATCAATAATTTAACTATTTTTGCTTTGCAATATAACAGACCTACTTTGCAATTTTGCAGGGCATTTCATGAAATGGCATTTCCTGCAAAATTGCAGACTTCCAATATGACTAGTTTTGTTCTCCTTTGATCACGTACTGCAAAATTGCAGAATTATTGTAATCCGTCAGCGCCTCTAAACCGACACTTACCGCTCTTAGCTTTTGCCAATCCCCGCTGATTGTAGTGGCATAGTGAATTTGGCCACCTAATTAGAGGTGCTAATATGCACCAAGACATCACTAGCCTGGATTTCTCATAGTACCTCAGCCAGTACCGCACTCAGGCTGTAACACCGCTAAACACCTACTGGCTCGACTTACATCGGCTACTTTTTAACCACTTTCCGTCCTTCAGACACACTTCCCCCTTTCCCCCATTGCGTCGGGCCGGGGGCGCCCGAGCAGTCAGTTCGGCACCAACCGCCTGACCAGATCGGATAGCGCCGTTTTATAGGGGTAGCTGTCACTCATCAACACCCGGATTCGGCGCGTATTGCGGATGATGACCGCGCCTACTTTGATGAGCTTGAGCCTCAGGTTGCTCGGACTCATGCGCGCGAAGGGCGTGTGCTTCAGATAAGTCCGTAACCGCTCGAACAGCGTATAAGCGAAGCCCGACAAGATCAGCCGCCACTGATTGGCCCACCAGTGCGTGCTGGAGGTCCGGTCAGCAAACAGGCTCAGTTGTTGATCCTTGATCCGGTTCTCCATGTCACCCCGGGCACAGTACTGCTCGTAGTAAAGCTTGAAGCCATCATCGTAACGGGAACTGATGATAAACCGGGGATTAGAGCCTAACTCGCCTTCTTCTAGGCGGGCCACCACCCAGCGTGAGTATTTCCAGGAGTGGGCTTGATACTGGAAGCGGAACGTCTCTGCCACTTTCCCGCCCACCTCCCACTGGGTCTTGCGCACCAGCATCATGGGCACGTCCACTTCCTTGAGCAGCCGACTGTTCTTGCCGATGCCCACGATGTAGTCGATATGATGCCGATCACACCAGTTCAGCATCCGAGGGCGGCAAAAGTGGCTATCACCCCGTAACACGATGCGTGTATCGGGCCAGTACTGGCGGATAAAGCGCACCAGTAACGCCAGAATGGCCCAGCTGTGATGGCTGTCGCTGTGGTCACTGGTGCGCAGATAGCTCACTAGTAGATGGCGGCCACAGAAGACATACAGCGGGAAGTAGCAGTGGTGATCGTAATAGCGGTTAAAGAACTTCCCGGGTTGCTCACCGTGCACAGGGATATCGGTGCCATCAAAGTCCAGCACGATCTCCTTCGGGGGTGCGTCATGCTGTTCAATGAAGTGGTGCCACAGCACCTCATGGGCCTTCACCATCGCTTGTCGATCGGCGTTCTGCTCACTCCGGCACAGCGTAGACTTGCCTGCCAGCGCATTATCTTCACCGAGCGCTGTCTGAAGCGCCTGATCATAGCGTAGGGCCTCATGGTCGTTGAAATCTTCGTAGCCCGCGGCGACACCGAACACTCGCTGACGAACCAGAGTGTCGTGCTTGTGACGAACCTGTTCCGGTGCGCGGGGATCATGAAGCACGGAGGCCAAGCGGCGTGTTAGGCGATGCTGTTTATCGACTTCACGAAGCAGGAGTAATCCGGCGTCCGACGTAATGTGGCCCCCGGAGAAGTCGGCTTCAATTTGGCGGCGTGAGAGTGGCGAGAAGGTCAGCTTTTCAGGTACCATTTTGGAAGCGGCTGTTGGTGCTTGATGGATTGGTTAGGTTCTTGAAATCATAGCACTTTCAGCCGCTTTCTTTTATACCCTGTGAGAAATCCGGGCTAGCTTTTAGGATTGTTGATCCAATATCCGATTTTGCTGTTTATAGTGATGTTCGTAATGTTCTTTTTCTTGTAGTTAAGTTGATTTGGTACGGTGTAAGCCTTAGTCTTATCGCCTCGAATACTATAAGGAATACTGCAATGTTCTGGTTTGTCGCGGCTGTCGTTGCCATTTTACTGCTGCTTTATTTCTGGTATGCCACTATCGTTACACGCCGAAATGCCGCCGAAGAAGCTTTCTCTGGAATTGATGTGCAGCTTAAAAAGCGCACCGATCTGGTACCCAATATTCTTAAAATCGCTGCCCGTTTTATGGAGCACGAAAAAGCACTACTCACTGAAATTACCCAGCTGCGCACTGAAGTATTGAAGGCGGCAGAAAGAACCGACAGAGCAGGTACCGAAAAACGGTTCGATCTTGAAGCCGCGCTGGAGAGTAAGCTTTCTGGTTTGATGGTAGCCGTAGAGAACTATCCCGACCTCAAGTCTCATACCAACATGATCGAAGCCCAACGGGTATACGCGGATGTTGAAGAGCATATCTCTGCGGCTCGCCGCGGTTACAATGCTGCAAGCCGTCGTTTCAAGGATGCCATTCAAATCTTTCCGGGCTCGGTGATTGCCGCCATAATGGGATTGAAACCCTTGCCGTTCTTCCAAGTGACGGAAGCTGAACGCGCTCCTGTTAACGCGGATGATTTCCTGAAGTCATGAGTATTCTTAATACCTTTTATCAAGCGAAGGAAGCGATCAAGCAGCTTACCAATGGGACTGCCTACCGCCAACCTGAAGCGAGCACCAATCTTTCAGAAGCGGCCAGGTCGAAAATCGAGCAGGAAGTCTTGCCCTTGCTGGAGCCATTGGAACAGTTTCGTCTGGAAAAACTCGCGAGTAAGGTTCGACGCAAAAAATGGTTTATCCGCATTGGCTGGTTGCTATGGTTACCGTCAGTGGCATTTGACGTATCGATGCTGGTCTCTGGCGATCCAACGTTCTTAACCCTGATTGTGCTGGGTGGCTTTGCTGTTTGGGTCTTCTATCCCGAGTTCCAATACATACGGCACTACAAGAAAAAGCTGATCCCTGTACTTGTTCGAGCGTTCGGTGAGTACGACTACAAGGCTGACGGCTGCATAGACATGGATGCCGTCAAGTCGTTCGAAATAATGCCTTCGTTTTCAAGTAAGAGTAGCGAAGATTACATCAAGGGTGAAGTTGAGGGTGTGAAGTTTGAATTCTGCGAGCTCAAACTTGAACGTCGTGGCAACAAGTCCAATATCAATGTCCATCGTGGAGGAGCGCTGCTTATTACTATGCCCTTCCAGTTTAGTGGCTATACCGTGGTCAAGACGGACTATGGGAAACTGGGCAACCTGTTGTCGAGATCATTAGCCAAAACCAGGGTGGAGCTAGAGAATCCTGAATTTGAAGATCGTTACGAGGTGTTTGGCTCTGACCAGCAGTATGCCCGATATCTCCTGTCACCGGCTTTGATGGAGCAGATCATTGCACTCGATGACCTGTTCCGGGCACGCGCTAAGGGGTCGGGACTTACTTGTGAGTTCCGTGACGATAAAGCATTGTTTATGCTGTCGTATTTCGGAGACTTGATGAATGTAGGAGATATTGATGTGTCTGCCTACGATTTGGATAAGATGCCATTACTGGAGCAGGAGCTTGCTATGATTTTTGGCATCATACAGCAACTGAAGTTGGATTCATTGGCAGCCCGAAATGTTGCCAGTGACCGTCTAGCAGGAGTGTAAGTTGTTGACCTCATCCCTAGCCTGGATTTCTCATAGTACCTCAGCCAGTACCGCACTCAGGCTGTAACACCGCTAAACACCTACTGGCTCGACTTACATCGGCTACTTTTTAACCACTTTCCGTCCTTCAGACACACTTCCCCCTTTCCCCCATTGCGTCGGGCCGGGGGCGCCCGAGCAGTCAGTTCGGCACCAACCGCCTGACCAGATCGGATAGCGCCGTTTTATAGGGGTAGCTGTCACTCATCAACACCCGGATTCGGCGCGTATTGCGGATGATGACCGCGCCTACTTTGATGAGCTTGAGCCTCAGGTTGCTCGGACTCATGCGCGCGAAGGGCGTGTGCTTCAGATAAGTCCGTAACCGCTCGAACAGCGTATAAGCGAAGCCCGACAAGATCAGCCGCCACTGATTGGCCCACCAGTGCGTGCTGGAGGTCCGGTCAGCAAACAGGCTCAGTTGTTGATCCTTGATCCGGTTCTCCATGTCACCCCGGGCACAGTACTGCTCGTAGTAAAGCTTGAAGCCATCATCGTAACGGGAACTGATGATAAACCGGGGATTAGAGCCTAACTCGCCTTCTTCTAGGCGGGCCACCACCCAGCGTGAGTATTTCCAGGAGTGGGCTTGATACTGGAAGCGGAACGTCTCTGCCACTTTCCCGCCCACCTCCCACTGGGTCTTGCGCACCAGCATCATGGGCACGTCCACTTCCTTGAGCAGCCGACTGTTCTTGCCGATGCCCACGATGTAGTCGATATGATGCCGATCACACCAGTTCAGCATCCGAGGGCGGCAAAAGTGGCTATCACCCCGTAACACGATGCGTGTATCGGGCCAGTACTGGCGGATAAAGCGCACCAGTAACGCCAGAATGGCCCAGCTGTGATGGCTGTCGCTGTGGTCACTGGTGCGCAGATAGCTCACTAGTAGATGGCGGCCACAGAAGACATACAGCGGGAAGTAGCAGTGGTGATCGTAATAGCGGTTAAAGAACTTCCCGGGTTGCTCACCGTGCACAGGGATATCGGTGCCATCAAAGTCCAGCACGATCTCCTTCGGGGGTGCGTCATGCTGTTCAATGAAGTGGTGCCACAGCACCTCATGGGCCTTCACCATCGCTTGTCGATCGGCGTTCTGCTCACTCCGGCACAGCGTAGACTTGCCTGCCAGCGCATTATCTTCACCGAGCGCTGTCTGAAGCGCCTGATCATAGCGTAGGGCCTCATGGTCGTTGAAATCTTCGTAGCCCGCGGCGACACCGAACACTCGCTGACGAACCAGAGTGTCGTGCTTGTGACGAACCTGTTCCGGTGCGCGGGGATCATGAAGCACGGAGGCCAAGCGGCGTGTTAGGCGATGCTGTTTATCGACTTCACGAAGCAGGAGTAATCCGGCGTCCGACGTAATGTGGCCCCCGGAGAAGTCGGCTTCAATTTGGCGGCGTGAGAGTGGCGAGAAGGTCAGCTTTTCAGGTACCATTTTGGAAGCGGCTGTTGGTGCTTGATGGATTGGTTAGGTTCTTGAAATCATAGCACTTTCAGCCGCTTTCTTTTATACCCTGTGAGAAATCCGGGCTAGAAGTATGAAAATTTTGAACTCGCGACTAAGCGCTTTTTGAACCAAAATGAAGAGAGCTTGAGTTAAACTTAGCTACTATGAGTTACATAGCTACGAGCAAACAGGTATGATAACGCTAAGAATTAGTGGTGCTTTTTATCATAGAAAAATGAGAATGGGTTGCCGGGGTGCTTACGTTATTGATTACGGCTGTCCAGTGAAATGGTTAAAAAAAGGCTGGAAAGTGTGAGTGTTTAATCAGTTCATATTGATAATTAATAACTAGAAATAATGACCGTTACCTATAAGTTATGTTTTAAGTTTCAATGAGGGCAAGGGAAGGTGTATGGATAATAAAGACATGAACAAAGCAGGCGACATAACACTTGTTGACTTTGTGGTGCTCTTGCTCCGTCAATGGAGGGTGATGTTGAGCTGTATCATGATAGTGTTAATGATTACTGCGCTAGTTATTTTTTTAAAGCCAGTTAAGTATGGATTTACAACGATGTATAGTGTCGCTTCCTATGAAATAGTTGAAGGCGTGAAGCGAGGGTTAGAAACACCTGAGGAAGTTATTGCGAAAGTTAATAATGTTTTTTTAGAACAGCAGCGGCGTAACATGCTGTCAGACAGCAATGTTTCCGAGCTGCCTTTCGTGGTCAATGTTAATAATCCGCAGAATACTCTTCTATTAAGAGTGACCAGTGTATCAGAAGAAAAATTTCAACCGCTTATCGAGCGCTTTCATGATGGGCTTGTCAAAACGATAGAAGATGACCAAAGAAATTCAGTTAATATGCTCAAGAATAATCTTCAATATCAATTCGAAGCGTATTCAGAAGCATTAGAGGCTGCTCGCACCAGCAGCAGTGAAACGGCTGGTGAGCTTGAGGCCGCCTATTTTGAAAAAATGTTTTTACTAGAACGCCGAATTGACAGCATTAATGAAGGCGAGGCATCACAGCTTGCAGTAAGAAGCTTGGAGCCAGTTGGGTTGGGGAGAAGCTTTATCGTCGCAGTAGGCTTGTTATTAGCGTTGCTATTCGCACCCATTGCTGCGGTAATGAGCATTTTTGCGAAAAAAGTGCGCGTTGCTTACCAACGTGGCGATTAGTCATGGATGTAAAGGTTAAGACCTGCCTTGATATCACACTATTGATATTTCTGGTGTTATGGCCAGCAGTAGATACCTTGAATGGCTACTTCTATTACCAGGAGACGGCAATACCGAGTATATCTGCTCCTTATAAAGCAATAGGCTTCATTGGTGTTGTGCTGATGCTGCTGGTATACCACCCTTGGCGCTTTTTTCAATTGTTAATCATGATCACATTGGTAGTGGCTAGTATTGCCTACCAACTGCTTGTCTATGGTGCTGTAACGGAAAGTATTACCTGGGCTGTACGAGGCCTTTTAACGCTTGCACTGTTGTTTTATCTGATAGGTGAGAGTGTTAATGGTGGCTTTTGGAGTGGTAGAAAGATAGCTGCGCTGATGCTTTTATACTTTGTCGCTATGGCGGCGAATGTCACTCTGGGTGTTTTTGGTATAGGGGAATCTCAGTACGCTGGTGGAATAGGCGGTAAGGGCTTTATTATTGCTGGTAATGAAATGAGTTATTTAATGCTTGCTTCAGCAAGCATCGTTCTTTTTTATTTCGCTGAAAATAGAAACGTTTGGATACTCTCAGGTGTATTTCTGGTGCTGCTGCTTTTTTTCCTGATGAAGGCCACTAAAGTTGCCATGATTGGGATTTGTCTTGCCTATTTATATGCTTTGATTCACGGCGGTTACTTTAATGTAAAACGTATTCCTGTCATTTATATATTAGGCCTTTTGGGTGCGTTCGCTATATTGGTGCTTGGGTATCAGTTTATTCAAGTTACTGGCTTACTTGATCGAATCTTATACCTTTACAGCCTGCATGGCGGTATCTGGGGGGCGCTACTTAGTGGTCGCATTGCCTTCTTGCAAGATGCCTTTGATCAAGTGGTTATCAATTTTAATTTTCTTGATATCTTTCTCGGTGCTGGTGTAGGTCACTTGTTAGCAGTTAGAGGTTCGTTGGTCGAAATTGATTTAGTCGATGTGTTTATTGCTTTTGGAATAGTAGGGCCGCTTGTTTTTTATTTGCCGTGGTTGTTGATGCTTAAGTGGTCAGCTCAATTATTCGCAATTAGTCCAAAAGATGGCATTTGCTTTATTTTGTTGGCTATTACACTGATAGGTGTCAGCTTAACCGCGGGGCATGTGGTGAATTCCGGCATCGCGTCCAGCGCTACCGCTTTTTTAGTCAGCTATGTCTATAGAGTGAAAGAGAAGCACACCTCGTTTCAAGGAGAAGGTAGATGAGAATTTTGATGGTAGCTTCTTTTGGCGGTCATTTTATACAGCTTAAGCGTTTGTATAAACAAATTAAGAGTGAAGCGAACGATGGTGATGCAACGTTCGTTTTTGCCGTCACTGAACAGGATGTTCAGGTGGATGATGTAAAAGCGCTCTACTTCACGAATGTGCATCGCGATAGTGGAATATGGAATATTCTAGGAGCCTTTCGCCAAGCGTCAGCACTGCTTAAGCAGGCTAAGCCGGATGTCGTTATCTCAACCGGTGCGTTACCGGGGCTTATCGTTTGTTTTGTGGCTAAGTTAAAAGGTAATAAAGTCATTTGGCTAGATAGCATGGCTAATTATCAGAAGCTGTCTTTTTCAGGCAATATCGCAAAATTTTTCTGCGACGTATGCCTAACCCAGTGGGAGCATTTATCTGAGAACGACAAGCGCATTGGTTACTGGGGGAAAGTATTATGATCTTTATCACCGTGGGTACCCAGCTGCCTTTTGATCGACTGCTTGAGTATTTTGACGAATGGCGTACTGAGGTTGGCTACACAGGTAAGGTGGTTGCCCAGATAGGCGAAGACAGCCACTTTAGTAGTCCTTTGATAGAGATTTTTAAAACATTATCAAGCGAACAGTACTATTACTGGTTCTGCCAGGCAGACGGTATTGTGTCTCATACAGGGATGGGCAGCATTTTGTCATGTCTCGATCATGATAAAAGAGGCGTGTTTTTACCTCGCCAATATGCCTTAGGCGAGCATCGAAACGATCATCAGCTTGATACTGCTCAAGCCTTTGCTGGTAAATATCCCACGCTGGAATTTTGTGCAGACAAGCCCGCTTTCTTTAGTGCCCTAAACAAGCTTATTGCTACACATGACTCTCAGGTGGCAACGGTAGACAAAGAAAGCAGCAGCGAGCTAGGCGATAATATTGCGACATACCTTGGTATAAAAAGACCCTTGCTGTGAGCCATGTTTTGCTTTGGACTAATATGTATCCAACGGCGTCAGCACCGCACTACGGTACATTTGTGCGTTCAACTGAGCAGGCGTGGAGAAAAGCTCTCGGTGATGAAAATGTCGAGTTAGTGGCTATTAAAGAAAAGCCTAGCGGTGCGCTAAGTAAAATAAAACTTTACGCTGGTCTGCTGGGCCGCTGCTGTGTGTCGCTTTTTAAGCAGCCAGTGGGAACCGTGCTCGAGGTGCATTACCCCGTCTACTTTCTACCTATTTTGTATTTAGCGAGTTTGATGAAGGCTAAGCGCTTTTACATCGTACTGCGTTTTCATGGCACCGATTTGGATCAAATCGTGCAGTCGTCACTGTTTCGCATGCTTTTTCAGCGCATACAAAAAAGAATTGACCTGTGTGTTGCGCCTTCAGACTACTTTCGCCAAAAACTAAGCCATGAGCTTCATTTTCCCATTGAGCGGATCATTAAAGTTTACCCTGATAACATTGGTGAGGAGTTCATTGCCGCCAGTAAGGCACTGAATATCAGTACCGAAGACGCCTTTACGATTGGCTGTGTTTCAAGGTTGGAGCTCAATAAAAACTGCCAAGAGCTACTGCACGCCTTTGCGGAGCTAACAATACCCAACAAGCGTTTGGTGATGATTGGTGATGGTACTCAACGGCAAGCGCTAGAAATGTTAGCGGAGCGGCTCAATGTAAGGGAGCTTGTTACATTTACAGGGGCACTTCCGCGTACCAAACTGCCGAATAAAATTGCTCAGTTTTCTGTGTTTGTATTTCCTTCTGTTAAAGAAAGTTTTGGTTTAGTCGCAGTAGAGGCGCTTGCGTGCGGCGTACCCGTGATTGCTAACGCCAAGCTGCACGCAGCAAAGGAGTATTTAGAAGAAGCAAGAAATGGCTTTTTTTATGAAAATGGGAAAGAAGGGCTCCGAGAAGCCATAGAGACGTTTTATGCTCTGTCACCAGCCCAGCGCTTGGCGCTATCAGAGCAGTCCATGTTGGTAGGCAGGCAATTTAGTTACGAACAGGTCTTTACGCAAGGCGTGAGTCTAATTCTGGGTAGGCAGCAGGGCGCTAGCCAATGATGAAAAAACACGTGCCAGGAGATAACAGCAATGGGTAATCCAAAAACAATGACGTTTTCGGAGCGTTACCCGCCGCAGGTGGTCTTTCCGTTTTTCGATGTGTTCTCTATTTTTGTTGGTGGTTGGCTAGCGCACTTTTTGCGCTTCGGCTCATTTCAGCTCCATGAGCGATATGTATTGGCGCTGATCTGCATCGCATTGCTGGTACTAGTGATCAATAGTATGTCAGATAGCTATAAACGTTGGCGTATCACGCCCATTTATCACATGCTGGCAAAGCTCTTGTTGGTCTGGTTAGCCGTTGGAATTACTGCCGCATCCTTAATTTATTTCGCTCACGCCGCAGAGCGTTACTCAAGGCTGTGGATAGGGTTAACGCTAGTGGCGTCTTTTCTAATGGCGGGAGGTGCGCGACTACTGGTTCAGTTAGGGCTACGGCATGTGCGTTTACGGGGTGGTGCGCGTCGGCCTGTATTTCTAATTGGGCCAAGTCAAAACGTGCTCGATGTTGCCAAGGGAATTCGTAGTGCCTCCTGGGAAGGCCACACGATTGCCGGAGTCGAGCGTATTAAATCACCATTGAACAGTGTCTGTATTGATCGCATCGCTCGGCGTATTAGTGAATCTAATGCCCGCGAAGTGTGGATCTGCGTACCGTTTGAAATGGGGGAAACGGTACGGGGGCTGTTTTACGCGCTGCGTAACCATACCGCAGAAGTGCGTTTTATACCCGCTTTTCAAGATATGCACTTGCTGAACCATCGCATGTCGGAAGTGGCGGGTCATTACGCTATAGATTTAAGTGTTTCGCCAATGAGTGGCATGTCACGATTTATCAAGCGCTCTGAAGATATTGTGATCGGGTCGCTAATTTCCCTGCTTATATTGCCGGTATGTGTAGCGATTGCATTAGCCATTAAGTTTACATCGCCAGGGCCAATACTTTTCAAGCAGTACCGAGAAGGCTCCAACGGGCGGCACTTTAAGGTCTATAAGTTTCGTTCAATGCATGTGCACAATGAAAATGATGGGCAGGTTACCCAAGCCAAGAAAAACGATAGTCGTATTACAAAAATTGGTGCGTTTTTAAGGCGTACATCGCTTGATGAGTTGCCGCAGTTCTTTAATGTACTGCAGGGAAGAATGTCGATAGTAGGGCCGCGCCCCCATGCATTGGCTCATAACGAGCAGTATAAAGAGTTGGTTGAGTCTTATATGCGACGCCACAAGGTAAAGCCTGGCATTACTGGCTGGGCGCAGGTCAACGGTTTGCGCGGAGAAACGGACACCTTACAAAAAATGCAACGTCGCGTTGAGTATGATCTTTGGTACATCGATAACTGGTCTTTATGGCTAGATCTAAAGATCATTGTAATGACTATTTTTAAAGGTTTTATCAATAAAAACGCTTACTAATAGAATGATGTTGACGTAACCTTTTCAAGGTAGTGGTTGGCTCGGCAGTAGAAGCCCTGTAATAATGTAAGACTGTGTGAAGGCTTATCGGCTTTTGCGAGTGTTCAACAGTCATCAGGAACCTTGCTTTAATGGTGTCTCAAAAATCGCCTACAAACGGCACGTTATACGCGCCACACTGGTTAACTAGTGTGGCGATTTTTCTGTTAGGTGCCCTGTCTCTGGTGATCCCCAGTGGCTATTCGCTGGGGGCTGTGGTTCTGTTTATCGCGGGCGTTGGTCTTTTGATAATGAGAGCCTTGCCGCAGCTTACTGGCCAGGATCGTTGGGTCATCGCCGCTTTATTAGCCTATGCATTTGTTAGCCTTGCTGAAGCCTGGTGGGACGCTCAAGGCAGCAGGGGGATTGATAAACCCATCCGCTTTATACTCGCCGTCCCTGCTCTGTGGTGGGTGATTGCCCATCCGCCTAAACTGGCTTTTTTGTGGGGGGGGATTGCCGTTGGAGCAATATCCGCTGGCAGTTGGGCGGGGTGGCAAAAGCTGTTTGAAGGCGTTGCACGCGCAGGTGGCCACACCCACGTTATCCAGTTCGGCAACCTAAGTATGTTGCTTGGGGTGCCCCCAGTGTCAGGATGAGTGTCGCACCCTCTGATACCCTGTTCTTATAAACCGATCAGGGGGCGAAAGGAGACACTCATGCCTCGTTACTCTGAGGAGCGCCGGCAAGCCGTAGTGACCAAGCTGCTGCCTCCCCACAACCTCTCCCCGAAGGTGATCGCGGAGCAGGAAGGGATCTCGCTGGGCACCGTCTACAAGTGGCGCAAGGAAGCCCGCGCTGAGGGGCGGTGCCTGCCGGATGCTCTGGGCAAGGGCGCCGATGGCTGGTCGTCCAAGGACAAGTTCAACGCCGTGCTTGAGACCGCCTCGATGAACGTCCAGGAGGCTGCGGAATACTGCCGCCGCCGGGGCATCTATCCCGAGCAGCTGGAGCGGTGGCGCCACGACTGCGAGCAAGCCGCCAGCCTCTCCCAGTCAGAACGCCAACGTGAGGCCGACGAGGCCAAGCAGCAACGCAAGCGCATCAAGGCGCTGGAGAAGGAGCTCGCCCGCAAGAACGAGGCCCTGGCAGAAACCGCGGCGTTACTGGCCCTCAGAAAAAAGGCGAGGGCGATCTGGGGGGACGAGGACGCATGATCAGCACCCCAGATCGCCAACGCGCCATCGCGCTGATCGAAGACGCCCGGGCCCAGGGGGCCCGCCTGGACGCCGCCTGCCGCGAACTCGGCATCACCGCCAGAACATACCAGCGCTGGACGCGCGACGGCGAGCTACGCGAGGACCAGCGCCCTTTGGTCGACCGGCCGGTGCCGGCTAACGCGCTGACACCGGCCGAAGAGCAGGAGATTCTCGACGTGTGCCACCGCCCCGAGTACGCGAGCCTGCCGCCAGAGCAGATCGTGGTGCGCCTGTTCGACGAAGAGCAGCGCTACGTGGCATCCCCCTCGTCGTTCTACCGCGTCCTGCACAAGCACCGAGAAGTGGTGCATCGTGGCCGCGCCAAAGTACCTCAGCGCCGCGCCAAGCCCACGACCTACCAGGCCACCGCGCCGAACCAGGTGTGGTCGTGGGATTGCACATGGATGGGCGGTCCGATCAAGGGGCAGTACTACTACCTGGTGATGCTGCTCGACATCTATAGCCGCAAGATCACCGGCTGGGAAGTGTTCCTGGCCGAGTCGGCCCACAACTCCCGTACCGTGCTGGAGCGGGCGGTGCTGGCCGAGCAGATCATCGATCAGCCGCTGGTGTTGCATGCGGACAACGGCAGCCCCTTCAAGGGTGCGACGCTGCTGGAGAAGCTGCATGACCTTGGCATCACGCCATCGTTCAGCCGGCCGCGGGTCTCCAATGATAACCCCTACTCGGAGGCGCTGTTTCGCACCTGTAAATACCGGCCTTGCTACCCAGTTGATGGGTTCGCCACGGTCGACGACGCCCGTGAGTGGGTGGCCAGCTTCGTGCAGTGGTACAACCACGAGCATCGCCACAGCGGGATCCGCCTGGTGACACCGGCACAGCGACATGCTGGCGAGGATACTAGCGTGCTGGCAAAGCGGCATGCCATCAATCAGGCAGCGCGTGCGGCCAACCCCGCTCGTTGGAGCGGCAAGACCCGCAATTGGACGCCGATTGGCACCGTATCTCTTAACCCGGAGCGGGAGCTCCAGGTCACCGTCGCTGAACCGGAAAAACAGGTGGCCTGAATGATCTCAGAGGCGACAGATTTCTTGACAACTACCGCGTTTCCCCTGTCTTTTTCTAAGTTACTCAATTCAAAGCATTCATACCTCTACCGGCGCGGGCTCACAAATCTTCGATTTGTGGGCATCGCGTCGGTCAACAAGCGAAGCGCGTTAGTGCTGAGGGATAGCAGAAAAAGTGATTGAGTCTCTATTACTGTATTAGGAAACAAGGAAAAGGAAGTAAGGAAACAAGAGAACAAGGGGGAATTTGTCTGTAGGGTGAGTGTTGAAATATACAGTGCGTAGCTTATTGATATAGCTGATAAAAAAAACGGTTATTTGGTTAAAATAACATTATGCAGTGGATGCGTATCAGTATTGCAGTGGATACGAACCAGTTTTGCAGTGGATACGTATCAGTTCTGCAGTGGATGCGTATCAGTTCTGCAGTGGATACGTACCAGTACGAACAACTTGCAGTGGATACGAACCAGTACTGCAGTGGATACGAACCAGTTTTGCAGTGGATGCGTACCAGTTAGATCAATGTGCAGTGGATGCGAACCAGTTTTGCAGTGGATACGCACCAGTTTTGCAGTGGATACGCACCAGTTTTGCAGTGGATACGAACCAGTTGATCTAACTTGCAGTGGATACGTACCAGTTTTGCAGTGGGTACGAACCAGTTGATCTAACTTGCAGTGGATACGTACCAGTTTTGCAGTGGATGCGAACCAGCTGTTGACGCAATTCTTGTGGAAATGCTCGCTATATTTAAGCGTAAGGCTGCGGTGCATCGCTATTATGATTCACTTGGCAAAAACAGCTTTATCGCTTGAATATAACATGCTGTTATTTATAGGTTTTATAAACTTGCAGTGGATACGAACCAGTAGTGGCCCCAAAAGCGGCCTCTCCTCGTTTGACACAGCCATCATTACAATGTAGCGCTGCTTTTTGGTGTTTTTCGGTTTTAAGGTGGAGTGATATGCTGGGTTCAAATTCAGTCAGAAATTTTGCAGGCAAGGATTATCATGAGTAGACATAATGACCCTTTATTTAGTAATGCTAGCGGTAATTCCCAGCCTGCCGAACCAGGAGAAGAAGAATTAGAGTCTTGCGGGGAATCGGTTAATAACGAGCCGGAAGCCCGGAGCAAAGTCGTGACCCTCTCAGCGCCAGATGGAAAGCGTCATGCATCGCACATGATCATAGAAAACGCTGGAAATAAACCTCGAAATATCCAAAAAGAGGTCTGGCACAGAGAACAGGCCCTGAATGTTTTTCAACTATTGCTCTGCAAAAGCAATGAGCGCGAGATGTACTCCAATGTGCTAGATGTGTGGGAGTTGCTACCTCGTTTTACGGGCGAAGAATACAACATAAATAAACGGAGTAGAAAATTCCCCTCGCAGTTAAATATTAAATTTAATTTTTCGGGCCGCATGCTGCACATAGTGCAGACACCTGGCCGCTATGTAGAGAGGCGTGACGAAAAAGGGAACGAATATGTAAAGGTACGCTATCCAGGGAACACGGAGCATTTAGTTGAGCAGGCGATTATCAAGCTCGCGATACAACAGGCCTTTCTTGAAGATGAAGAAGGGGCTTCCACACCCAACTATAGCTTGAATTTCACATTGAGGAGTATCGAAAAAGAGCTGAAAAAAATGGGCGTGGCTAGGAACATCAATGACATAAAGATGGCGCTCGACGTTCTGGCAACGTCAGTAATTTCTATTAGAGACGAAACGCCTGGGCGTGCCTTTGATTATGAAGAAAAAACAACGTTCATAACCTCTCTCCGGCGGATATCGCTTTCTGATAAAGGCAGCACAAACACATCTGCAGGCGTCTATAACGCAACGCTTAACCGTATTGTTGCGCATGGAATTAACGTATTAGGCTACCGTCAGTACCGCACGGATTTTGCAAAGAAGCTTAACTACTTTGGTGCATATATTTATCGCAGAATGCTTGTTGATCAGTTGAATTTAAGCACCCAGCGAGGCTATTCATTTTTATTTTCTGAAATACAGTCCCTTACTTTCGGGCTCAATGACTCACGGATCACGAATAGCTTAAAAAGGCTTACCAAAGAGCTTGATAAAATGGTTGAGCAGGGAGTGATTAGTAGCTACATGAAAAATGACATCAAGAGCATAAGTAAGCGCTCTGGCCGCTCGGTTCTTAGTGATGCAGAAATAGAAATATTTCCATCTTCGGCAGTTATTTCAGAAATAAAGAAATCTCATCTAAAAACAGGGGTAGCTGCAGATGCCCTTGGCATGTCCATGGATAACCACAACCAGATACGTCTACAACTTCCGATGCCACCGAAACGAGAAAGCTAGGCATTGTTGCGGTTCGGCTATGCGGCAATTGGCGTTCACTCCTTTGACCTCCTCACCGCCCTGAAGTTACATATAGCACTTAAAAATGTGTAATTTGTGTGTTTTTCGCCAACAAAGCCCGCTGAACAGTGGGCGATTCCGCACAGGTGGATAGTATAAATCGTGTAGGCTGTGTCGCCGTGCTAGGCAGTCAGCGCAGGGCTATCGGTGCCTCTGTTGCCTCCTGCCAAACAAGGGGTTTTCGTGGCAGCCGTTATTACACACGATTCTACACAGTGTGTATTTTCGCCCTCCGTGGCGAAGTCACCGCCACCGCTGGCTTTCAGGCATTCACTCACTCGCTTACACACATTTTGCTATATAGAACTTCAGGACGGTGATTCCTGGTTGTCGCCTTCCAGGTTCCTGCTTCGCAGCCCGTTGCCCTTGGTGATAGCACCTCCGGTCTTACACAAGCTCCATCCAGAACTGAAACGCCTCTTAACCTAATCGTTGCTTGCCGATAGCTATCAGCAAAAACCCATCTTCCGAAGATGGGTTTTTTTATGAAGCTCACCGTGAATACTCACAATACATATCCCCTCTCACAAACTGGTCAGCCTGGACGCGAGAACGATTCCCCCTGGTAAACTGAAGACGAGTGCCGGACATCACACCGCAGCGTTCTGGGCGTCTCGACAATCCATGCTGCCTATCGCAGAAACTAACCCGATACCCGTTAAATTCAGCACTGCCCTCGGTTTGATACCGACCATCTAGGGTTCGTAGCGGCACGGATATCGGATAGTCGGGGATCAGCTCGAACAGGGAGGTATCCAGTCGTCGCCATTCTCCCGATATGTAAGCATCCCCTTCCATTAAACACTGCACACGGGTGCCATAGGGCGCGCTGGCCAGGGCCTGCTGATATTCTGCCTCTTGTGCCTCGGCTTCACGCTCTCTTGCCTCATACGCGGCCCTACGCTCTTCTGATCGGGCTTTATCGAGAGCAGCTTGCTCCTGTCGGGCGGTGAGCTTTGCTTCTGCTGGCAAAGCCTCCCATTCGGCTTTGCTCATACCTGAATCCGTGAGACCAGCCCCCAGAAATGCTTCTAACCTACTGAACTGCATGGCAATATAGCGAATATCGCCATTCACCCAGACAGTGCCATGCCCAACGTCAAGTTCCGCGCCAGTCGCCGCACCCTCACCAGCCACGCCGGGCTGTCCATCATCGGGCAATGCTTCGAGATCGCTGGCGTCGACAGCATCGACAGCCGCTTCCCCACCACGCTGGGCATGCGCACCAGTGACGTGATCAAGAGCTACCTGGGCCTGCTGTGTCTGGGCATGAGCGACTATGACGCTGTCGAGAACTTCCGCCGCGACAAGCCCTTCCAACAACTGCTGACCCTGCAGAAGGTGCCGAGCGCGGCGACGCTGCGACAGCGGCTGGAGAAACTTGCCGCCAACGACCTGCAGGCGCGCACCGCCACCTGGTCCACGACCCTGCTGTCACTGATCGAAGCACCGATCACCGCCGAGACGACGCACGTCTGCCTGGACATCGACACCTTCGTCATGGACAACAGCAACTCGAAGAAGGAAGGCGTCTCGCGGACCTACCAGAAGGTCGATGGCTACACCCCGATCGCCGCCTATCTGGGCAACGAAGGGTGGTGCCTGGGTCTGGAACTGCGGCCTGGCAAGCAGCACACCATGAAGGAGAGCAACGCCTTCCTGGAGCGGGTACTGCCTCGCGCCCAAGGCCTGACCAAGCAACCGATCCTGTTACGCGAGGACAGCGGCTTCGACAGCCAGGCGCACCTGGCGCTTCTCGAACAGCAGCGCCAGGTCTTTGCCGACGAGGGGCGCCGGCTCGACTATGTCGTCAAATGGAACCCGCGCGGCTCGGCCACGGCGGATCAGGATACCTGGTTGGCTGTGGCGGCGGACTACTGGGAAGAGCTGCGTCCTGGCAAGCGCCAGGCGCTGTGGACGCAGACCGTCTCGATCCACGACGACAACAAGACCGAATACGTCGTCCAACGCGTGATGCGCCTGGTAGAGCGCACCGCCGATCGCGATGGCCAGTTGCTGCTCGAACCGGACTATGAGTTGGAAGTCTGGTGGACCAGCCTGGACGAGGCGCCGGAGGCGGTGATCAAACGCTACCAGGCGCATGCCACCCACGAGCAATTCCACAGTGAGATCAAGACCGATCTCGACCTGGAGCGGCTGCCGTCGGGCAAGTTCGCCACCAACGATCTGATCCTGCACCTCGCCCAGCTGGCCTACAACATCCTGCGGCTGATGGGGCAGCTGGGCATGACCGGCGAGCTGAGCCCGGTGCGCCATCCCGCCAAGCGGCGCCGGATCCGCACCGTGCTACAAGAGCTGGTGCATCGTGCGGCGCTCGTGATTCACAAGGCGCGGCAGATCATCCTCGACTTCGGGCAGGACATCGGACGCATGACGGTGTTGAACACCTTGCGAAGCCGCCTGCGCTATCCCCGAGGCACGCCATGCTGATCGTCTGTCGGACAAAGGCACCACGCAGAGAGCTGACGGTCATCGGCAGCCAGTATCAGCGTGCCCGGCGGGTAGAAATGCCTGTCAAAATGGGCTGCTCTCGTCGGTCAGCGTCGCCATGGTTGGTCCTCCCCGGTATGCGTTCAGCGGTTGAGACGGAATCGGCGGTCAGAAAATGCTCGCTGGCGGTGATAGGGGAAGTGTCGGCGCTGGCTTCACGGAATCAGGAAAGTAGTGTAGGTGCACATAAATCGAGGCGTGAGGAAGTAGTTGTCAGATTAATCGTCAGCACCGCAAGGACCCCCGTTTATTATATGGCATGCCATGCATGGTGGAATGTCCAGTATAAGGAGGAGTCCTTCACCTAACTACCCTTGCCCGCAGAGAATTCCGTCCTTACGACCTCGCGCAAATTGCGCACCGCCGGAGAAAGATCGCCCTTGCGTGTGGCCAGCACGATACTGATGGACGGCGAATATTCCTTGAGCCGTGCATATTTCACTCCTTCACTGCGCACCTGACACACCGATTCAGGAATCAGGCTGATCCCGAAACCACTGGCGACCAGGTTGGGGCATGAAGATACCTGGGGAGCCTGCTGGCTTAGCAGGGGCTCACTGCCGAAATGGCGGAATACCCCCAGGATCACTTCATAGAGTGCCGGACTGGTCCAGGCAGGGGCAAGGATCAACGGCTCCCCGATGACATCAATCGGACAGATTTCAGGCTGCCCCGCCAGCGGATGTTCCGCCGGCAGCACCAGTCGCAGTTCTTCATTGGCAACCGTCATGAAATCCAGCTCACTGTTCTCACCGGGCAAGCGCACGAAGGCTGCATCCAGGCGACTGTCGTGCAGGGCCTTGATGTGTGAAGGCGAATCACTTTCATGGGGCGCCAGCTCAACCTGGGGATATTGGCTCCTGAAGGCCCGCAGTGTTTTCGCCACACTGGAATGAAATACCGATGACGAGGCAAAGCCCAACCGAATGCGTCCACTGATCCCCCGCGCCGCACGCTGGGCATTCACCAACGCAGATTCAGCGGCATCCATGACGTGCTGGGCATCGATCTGCAGGCGCTTGCCTGCTTCAGTCAATTCAACCCCACGGCTCAAGCGATGGAAAAGCGGAGCCCCTATCTCCCCTTCCAACTTGCGTATCTGCTGGCTCAAGGGCGGCTGAGCAATGCCCAGGTGCTCGGCGGCACGGGTGAAATGCAACGTATCAGCCACGGCCAGGAAATATTTGAGCTGCCGGATATCCATATTTTTTTCGTCTTAATTCAGCATGTGTAATATATTGGACTAATAGATAGCTCGTTCTCATACTAGATACAAGTTCAACTTTAGACGTATACCACCTATACATTGCTTGCCGGAGGATGTCATGGCTCATGCCACCTGTGATTGTGCCGAACAAATCGCCAAGGCCTATTTGGCGCACAACGGCCACCCTGCTCCTGATGATAATCTGGAAATCTTCCAGACATCGTTGATGAGCGGTCTGATTGCCGGTGTTTACGAAAGTGAAATGACCCTTGGCGAACTGTTCTCCCACGGTGATTTCGGTCTGGGTACCTTCAATGACCTGGATGGTGAATTGATCGCTTTCGACAAGGAAGCACACCAGCTGCGTTCCGATGGTTCAGCCAGCCCGACAACGCCAGATCAGAAAACCCCCTTCGCGGTTGTGACCGAGTTCAAGCCAAGCGTCAGCATTGAACTCGAAGAAGGCATGGACAGTGCTCAGATCGAAACCCTGATCGATCGCATTGCGCCTTCCGATAACCACTTCTGCACTATCCGCATCGATGGTGAGTTCGAGCTGGTCAGCACACGTACCGTGCCACGTCAGGAACGCCCGTACAAACCTATGCTGGAAGCCATTGCCGAACAGCCCACCTTCGATTTCAAGGAAAGCCGGGGCACCATGGCAGGCTTCCGCACGCCCTCCTACCTGCAAGGGGTCAATGTGGCAGGCTACCACATCCACTACATCACCGATGAGCGTGATGGTGGTGGCCACGTCCTCGAATACAAGGTCAAGCACGGCACCTTGCAACTGGGGGTGATCCGCAACATGAAAATCGACCTGCCCAAGACCGATGACTTCATGCAGGCCGACCTGAATCCTGCTGATATCGATGAAGCCATCCGCCAGGCCGAAGCCTGATCAATCGTTTTTATCTTGTCGGCGCTGCGGCGCCACTTATTCATTTATTAAGCGAGTAACTCATGTCTACCCACGATAAAAGCCGCTCAAGCGGCGCAGATCTTGTCGTCAAAAATCTGGAAGCCCACGGCGTAAAATGGGTCTTTGGGATTCCCGGCGCCAAGGTTGACCGTGTCTTCGATGCACTTGAAGACTCCTCCATCCAGACCGTCGTCGTTCGTCATGAAGACAACGCCGCCTTCATGGCCGGTGCCATCGGCCGTTTGACCGGCAAGGCAGGGGTTGCCCTGGTGACCTCTGGCCCTGGCTGCACCAACCTGACAACCGGCTTGTTGACGGCCAACACCGAAGCCGATCCCATGCTGGCCCTTGGCGGTGTAGTACCACTGTCGGACCGTCTGAAACAGGTTCACCAGACCCTGGATACTGTCAGCCTGTTCAAGCCGGTTACCAAGTTCAGTGCTGAAATCACGTCGCCCACTGCCATTTCAGAGGGTGTGACCAATGCCCTGCGTGCTGCCGTCAGCGATCGCCCCGGCGCCAGCTTCCTGGCACTGCCACAGGACATCATGAATACCGAGGTCGGCAGCGAAGAAGGTGTGCTGGTATCCGGCAAGATCCCGCGCATGGGTGCCGCCAACAATGCCGGCCTCGAACAGGCTGCTGAATTGATCAACAATGCCCGCCAGCCAGTGGTATTGCTGGGCATGCAGTCCAGTGAACCACGTAATGTGGAAGCCCTGCGTGCGCTGTTGAACAAGTGCACGCTGCCGGTTACCGGCACTTTCCAGGCCGCAGGCGCCATCGACATGCCTAACCTCGACCTGTTCGCCGGTCGCGTTGGCCTGTGGCCGAACCAGCCGGGCGATGCCCTGTTGAAGAATGCCGATGTGGTCATTACCGTCGGCTATAACCCCGCCGAGCACGAACCCTTCAAATGGAATGCCAACGAGCACAAGGTCATTCACCTTGATTCCATCCAGGCTGAAATCGACAACTACTACAATCCGGACGTTGAACTCCGCGGTGATATTGCCGAAAGCCTGGAAAGCCTGGCAGCCAAGCTTGATGAGCGTGAGGTAGAGGGTGAATCGCGCACCATCCTTGAAAGCGTCGCCAGGGAACGCAAGGAACTCGCCGCCCTGGCACCGACCCTGGATAATGGCAAGGCCGTTCATCCGCTGCGCATCGTGCACGAACTGCAGCATCTGGTCGATGAAAAGGTCACCATGTGTGTGGACATGGGCAGCTTCCATATCTGGATTGCCCGTTACCTGACCAGCTTCCGTGCGCGTCAGTTGCTGATATCCAATGGTCAGCAGACCATGGGCGTCGCCCTGCCCTGGGCCATTGCAGCGGCGCTCGAACGTCCCGATGAAAAAATCATCTCGGTATCCGGCGATGGCAGCTTCATGCAATCCAGCATGGAACTGGAAACCGCAGTACGCCTCGACTTGAACATCATGCACGTCATCTGGATCGACAACCATTACAACATGGTTCAAATCCAGGAAGATCAGAAATATGGCCGTGGCTCGGGCGTTGAATTTGGCTCGATCGACTTCAAGGCCTACGCTGAATCAATGGGTGCCAAAGGTTTTGCCGTTCAAAGCCCCGATCAGTTGCACGACACCCTGACACAGGCCATGGCTACTCAGGGCCCCTCTGTTGTCGCCATTCCGGTTGACTACAAGGACAACCCGAAACTGATGGCCGAAAAAGGCTGGATGAGCGATCTGGTGAAACAGTAACGGGTCTTGTTGGTCGCCAACTGTAGTGGCACAGTGAATCTGGCCACCTGACTTTGAGTGTATGATGGCTCACAGAGACAATCAGGTGCAGATGATGACGAAGAAAAGAACGTTTAGCCCGGAATTTCGCTTGGAAGCGGCCCAGCTCGTGGTCGACCAGGGCTACACGCTGAAGGCGGCGTGTGAGGCCATGGGGGTTGGCAAATCCACCATGGAGTATTGGGTTCGCAGGCTTCGCGCTGAGCGGGCAGGCAAGGCGCCGCTGAAAGGTGAGGCTCTGACGCCGGAACAGCGTGAGATCCAGGAACTGAAGCGCAAGCTGCGGCGAGTGGAAGAAGAGAAGGCAATATTAAAAAAGGCTACCGCTCTCTTGATGTCGGACTCCCTGAGCAATTCTCGATAATCGAGCGACTTGAAGAGAGCTACGCGGTGCAGCAC
This sequence comes from Halomonas sp. H2, assembly GCF_050215315.1. Taxonomy (GTDB): domain Bacteria; phylum Pseudomonadota; class Gammaproteobacteria; order Pseudomonadales; family Halomonadaceae; genus Vreelandella. The sequence continues at coordinate 3,796,273 of NZ_CP189760.1, read as the reverse complement.
TTGTGTCAGGTGTTTGGGGTGCATCGCAGTAGCTACCGGGCTTGGCGTAGTCGGGATAGAAGACCTTGTGAGACTGAGCAGAAGCTGCTGGATCAGGTTGTCGAGGCGCATACCGTCAGTAACGGCTCTGCCGGCGCTCGCAGCATTGCAAAAATGGTCACGCAGGCAGGAATACAGTTGAGTCGTTATCGGGCCAGCAGGCGGATGAAGCAGCTGGGGCTGATGAGTTCGCAGCCGCCGAGGCACGCCTACAAGAAGGCTGATCAGCCATACCTGGATATACCGAATGTTCTTGATCGGGAGTTCGATGTAAAGAAGCCCAATCAGGTATGGACCGGCGACATCACCTATATTTGGACAGGGGCACGCTGGGCTTATCTGGCAGTGGTCATCGACTTGTATGCTCGTAAACCCGTGGGGTGGGCATTGTCCCTATCGCCGAACACGGAGCTGGTAAAGAAAGCGCTGACCATGGCCTACGAATCGCGTGGAGAGCCACGGAATATCCTGTTTCATTCGGATCAGGGTTGCCAGTACACCAGCCGGGCATTCCGGCAGATGCTCTGGCGCTACCGAATGACACTGAGTCTCAGTCGCCGTGGCAATTGCTGGGACAATGCCCCAACAGAGCGCTTCTTCAGAAGCCTGAAAACGGAGTGGATACCAGAGATCGGCTATCCCGATGTTGCTGCGGCGAAGCGATCTGTCACTGATTATATGATCGGTTACTACAGCAGCCTCCGCCCGCACAAGCATAACGATGGGATACCGCCGAATTTGGCAGAAAAGAACTACTGGAATGCTCAAAGCTCGGTGGCCAAAAACACTTGACCACTACAAACATCCTGTTCAGTATCGAATGTTCAACATCCACATAGGACGTGATCAATGATTATTTCAAGCCCGACAGATTATCGGGAAGCGGCACGGCGCCGGCTGCCACGCTTCCTGTTCGACTATATCGATGGTGCCGCCGTCACCGAGGGCACCATGCACAGCAACGTGGAAGCCCTTCAATCCATCGCCCTGCGCCAGCGTGTCCTGCAGGGCGGCGGTGACCCCGACCTGTCCTCCACCATCCTCGGCACCGATTGGAAACTTCCCATCGCGTTGGGTCCGGTAGGTGCTACCGGCATGTATGCCCGGCGTGGTGAAGTCCAGGCGGCCCGTGCAGCCGAACAGGCTGGTATCCCCTACACCCTGTCAACGGTAGGCGTTTGCCCGATCGAAGAAGTGGCGGCCGGTGCCAGTGGTGAACTGTGGTCACAGCTGTACGTCCTCAAGGACCATGGCTACATGAAGAACTCCCTTGATCGTGCCTGGGAAAATGGCATGAAGACGCTGGTGTTCACAGTCGACATGCCGTTGCCGGGCTCACGCTATCGTGACCGCCATTCCGGCATGTCAGGCCCCAATGCCAGCATTCGCCAGTACCTGCAGGCCTGCACCCATCCTCACTGGGCCATCGATGTGGGCCTTAAAGGGCGCCCCCTTTCGTTCGGGAACATCGAAAAGTACACGGGTCACACCATGACCATGGATGACTACATGGGCTTTTTGAGCAAGAACTTTGACCCATCCATTGCCTGGCACGATCTGGAGTGGATTCGCGAAAGCTGGAAAGGCAACCTGGTCATCAAAGGTATTCTTGAGGAAGAAGATGCGCGTGAAGCCGTGCGCATGGGTGCCGATGGCATCATCGTATCGAACCACGGTGGTCGTCAGCTGGATGGGGCCAAACCCACCGCGCGTGCCTTGCCTGACATTGCTGCCACAGTAGGCGATGACCTGACCGTGCTAGCCGATTCCGGTATCCGCTCGGGCCTGGACGTTGTACGCATGATGGCACTGGGTGCCAAGGGTGTGCTGTTGGGCCGTTCATACATCTACGCATTGGCTGCCGAAGGCCAGGCCGGGGTTGAGAACCTGCTCAAGCTGATTGAAGCCGACATGAAAGTGACCATGTGCTTGATTGGCGCCAACTCCTGTTCCGATATCACCTCTGAACGCCTTGAGAAAGGGCTGCATCAGGTGGTTGAAGAAAGCCAGCACCTGACCACAGGACAATAATCCTTTCCTTGTCTGGCTTATATGTTCCTACTGATTCAACAGCACAATGGCGCCGATCACCATGGCGATGCCCAGCACTCCCGAGTATAGGAAGAACAAACGGCCTCTGTCGAGTATCGAACTGTAGCCGAAGCCTTGTTGGCGGTCGAGTTTCGAGGGTTCGTCAGGCCATGTGGGCCTGGCGTGCGACGCAGAGCAGGCGGTTTCGGCCCTGGGTGTCGTGCCAAGGGGCATTTTCCTGACATCAAGACGAAGGCAACCCTGCCGCCCAGCTTGGCATGGTGTTCCCTGAAGGTCGTCAATGCAGGGCCGGAACCATCTTCTGCTTCGGCGGGGCACGCACTGCCGGCCGGTGGTAAGCCTCAGGCATCGCGCCCTGATCCTCCAGGTGGTCGAGGATCTTCCTGATGGCTACCGGGTCTTCGATGGCGGCAACGATCTTGACTGCGCCGCGGCACGCCTCGCACGTCTGAACATCGATATCGAACACACGCTTCAGTCGTTTGGCCCATGTCATGGCGGCGTGCTTCTCGGCTGGCGTTGGATCTACAGATTCGGTCGCAGGCCTCGGGCGCCCCTTGCCTCGCTTGGCCGGCGTGACCCGCGCCCGCCAGTTGCTGTTCGGGGCAAACACGCCGTGGAAGCGCGTCAGATTGACCCGTGGCCGCGGCACCAGGGCGGCCAGGCGCGCCAGAAAGTCGTGCGGCTCGAAGAACACATGTGTGGTTCCGTCTCGATACGGCGTCTTGAGCTGGTAGCGCACCAGGCCGCTGCTGGTCAGTGACAGACGCTTTTCTGATACGGCAGGCCGACTGATGTAACGACATAGCCGCTCCAGCTTGTCCCGCTGATCCACGCGCGCCGCCACGCCAGCGTGCAGCGAGAAGCCGTTGACTTGGCCCGCTTGTTCACCCAACGGGGGATCGGCCGCCGGCAGGGTCTGCAACGTCATCACCTTGCGTCCGGCGTTGGGCCCCACCGCAATACGATAGGTAATCGAATGCCCCACCACGTTGCTCATGGGGTCTTGCAATCTATTGATACCTTTTCTGTAATTGGCTTTTCCCAAGGTGCGGTCTTTGCGATGGCCATTGCCTATTATTGCCAGCCAAATTCACTGTCTATTGTTTCTGGGCAAGACCAATTTGAATACCCAGATACTCGCGCAAAATTAACGGCCGATGTTGTGAATATGCAGGAACAAGCGCTTAATACGCCTGATAATTTATCCGATTGGCTACTTAAGAATGTAACAGGAGAGTGGCTATTAGCTTTTATCCTCAATTGCAGTGCAGAAATAGACCAGCAACTGTACAATGAAGAACAATTTCTTGCAGCCTATACAAGTTGTATTCAGCGCGCTTTTGCTCAAGGTAACCAAGGATATGTACAAGACTTATTAATCACCTTGCAAGAATGGGGCTTTACCCCTGAAAATATTCAATGTCCTACCTCCTTATGGTACGGCGAGTTGGATATGAGCACAGTACATTCCCCTGATTTTGGTGAAGTGTTGGCCAGCCGTTTTTTTAACTGCAACCGCTACTTATATCCTCAAGAAGGCGGTTCATTGCTTTGGACACAAGCAGACGCTATTTTAACTAATATTAAGAAGCAAGCCGCTTAATGAAAAAAGCCGCGCTGAATAAATCAACGCGGCTATCAGTTCAATTTTGATATCACATATGTGAATTAGCGATAAACAATCCCGCCATCAGTCAAAATTGATTGACCTGTAATATAATCAGAGTCATCGCTGGCTAAGAATGCCACTAAACCTGCTACATCATCAGGGGTTTGAGCACGACCCAGTGCGATACCCTCAACATATTTTTTGTAGGTTTCGCCTTTTGGTGCCCCAGTGATTTCTGCAAAGCGTTCGTCAATCTCAACCCACATATCTGTACCCACAATACCTGGGCAATATGCATTCACCGTAATACCTGAACTTGCATATTCTTTTGCCGCCGTTTGAGTTAACGCACGAACCGCAAATTTAGTTGCTGAGTACACACCTAACATAGCGAAACCATCGTGGCCTGCAATCGAGGAAGCATTGATGATTTTACCTTTATGCTTACGCTCTTTGAATTTCTCGCTAGCCGCTTGGATGCCCCACATAGTGCCATCTACGTTAATTTTGAAGATTAAATCCATATCTTCTTGGCGAACATCAGCGATTGGCTTAACTTGAGCAATCCCTGCATTGTTGATCATTACATCGAAACCACCTAACTCTGCTTCTGCATGAGCTACCGCAGCAAATACTTGGTCACGTTGACTGATATCTGCGGCAAATGTTGTCACTTTACGACCTAAGGCTGCAATTTCTTTTGCAACATCTTCAAGTTTATCTTTTTTCAAATCCACCAGTGCGATATTGGCACCTTCTTTTGCTAAGCGTAATGCAATACCGCGACCAATTCCTTGTGCCGCACCAGTAACTAAAATGACTTTATTATTTAACGCCATACTGTTCTCCTACTGAATAATAGTCAAAATGACTAGTCCACCATTAACAATAAGTTAGCAATAATAACAATAACCTGAATCCGTGAGACCAGCCCCCAGAAATGCTTCTAACCTACTGAACTGCATGGCAATATAGCGAATATCGCCATTCACCCAGACAGTGCCATGCCCAACGTCAAGTTCCGCGCCAGTCGCCGCACCCTCACCAGCCACGCCGGGCTGTCCATCATCGGGCAATGCTTCGAGATCGCTGGCCGGTAGTTGTCAAGAAATCTGTCGCCTCTGAGATCATTCAGGCCACCTGTTTTTCCGGTTCAGCGACGGTGACCTGGAGCTCCCGCTCCGGGTTAAGAGATACGGTGCCAATCGGCGTCCAATTGCGGGTCTTGCCGCTCCAACGAGCGGGGTTGGCCGCACGCGCTGCCTGATTGATGGCATGCCGCTTTGCCAGCACGCTAGTATCCTCGCCAGCATGTCGCTGTGCCGGTGTCACCAGGCGGATCCCGCTGTGGCGATGCTCGTGGTTGTACCACTGCACGAAGCTGGCCACCCACTCACGGGCGTCGTCGACCGTGGCGAACCCATCAACTGGGTAGCAAGGCCGGTATTTACAGGTGCGAAACAGCGCCTCCGAGTAGGGGTTATCATTGGAGACCCGCGGCCGGCTGAACGATGGCGTGATGCCAAGGTCATGCAGCTTCTCCAGCAGCGTCGCACCCTTGAAGGGGCTGCCGTTGTCCGCATGCAACACCAGCGGCTGATCGATGATCTGCTCGGCCAGCACCGCCCGCTCCAGCACGGTACGGGAGTTGTGGGCCGACTCGGCCAGGAACACTTCCCAGCCGGTGATCTTGCGGCTATAGATGTCGAGCAGCATCACCAGGTAGTAGTACTGCCCCTTGATCGGACCGCCCATCCATGTGCAATCCCACGACCACACCTGGTTCGGCGCGGTGGCCTGGTAGGTCGTGGGCTTGGCGCGGCGCTGAGGTACTTTGGCGCGGCCACGATGCACCACTTCTCGGTGCTTGTGCAGGACGCGGTAGAACGACGAGGGGGATGCCACGTAGCGCTGCTCTTCGTCGAACAGGCGCACCACGATCTGCTCTGGCGGCAGGCTCGCGTACTCGGGGCGGTGGCACACGTCGAGAATCTCCTGCTCTTCGGCCGGTGTCAGCGCGTTAGCCGGCACCGGCCGGTCGACCAAAGGGCGCTGGTCCTCGCGTAGCTCGCCGTCGCGCGTCCAGCGCTGGTATGTTCTGGCGGTGATGCCGAGTTCGCGGCAGGCGGCGTCCAGGCGGGCCCCCTGGGCCCGGGCGTCTTCGATCAGCGCGATGGCGCGTTGGCGATCTGGGGTGCTGATCATGCGTCCTCGTCCCCCCAGATCGCCCTCGCCTTTTTTCTGAGGGCCAGTAACGCCGCGGTTTCTGCCAGGGCCTCGTTCTTGCGGGCGAGCTCCTTCTCCAGCGCCTTGATGCGCTTGCGTTGCTGCTTGGCCTCGTCGGCCTCACGTTGGCGTTCTGACTGGGAGAGGCTGGCGGCTTGCTCGCAGTCGTGGCGCCACCGCTCCAGCTGCTCGGGATAGATGCCCCGGCGGCGGCAGTATTCCGCAGCCTCCTGGACGTTCATCGAGGCGGTCTCAAGCACGGCGTTGAACTTGTCCTTGGACGACCAGCCATCGGCGCCCTTGCCCAGAGCATCCGGCAGGCACCGCCCCTCAGCGCGGGCTTCCTTGCGCCACTTGTAGACGGTGCCCAGCGAGATCCCTTCCTGCTCCGCGATCACCTTCGGGGAGAGGTTGTGGGGAGGCAGCAGCTTGGTCACTACGGCTTGCCGGCGCTCCTCAGAGTAACGAGGCATGAGTGTCTCCTTTCGCCCCCTGATCGGTTTATAAGAACAGGGTATCAGAGGGTGCGACACTCATCCTGACACTGGGGGTGGCGTCGACAGCATCGACAGCCGCTTCCCCACCACGCTGGGCATGCGCACCAGTGACGTGATCAAGAGCTACCTGGGCCTGCTGTGTCTGGGCATGAGCGACTATGACGCTGTCGAGAACTTCCGCCGCGACAAGCCCTTCCAACAACTGCTGACCCTGCAGAAGGTGCCGAGCGCGGCGACGCTGCGACAGCGGCTGGAGAAACTTGCCGCCAACGACCTGCAGGCGCGCACCGCCACCTGGTCCACGACCCTGCTGTCACTGATCGAAGCACCGATCACCGCCGAGACGACGCACGTCTGCCTGGACATCGACACCTTCGTCATGGACAACAGCAACTCGAAGAAGGAAGGCGTCTCGCGGACCTACCAGAAGGTCGATGGCTACACCCCGATCGCCGCCTATCTGGGCAACGAAGGGTGGTGCCTGGGTCTGGAACTGCGGCCTGGCAAGCAGCACACCATGAAGGAGAGCAACGCCTTCCTGGAGCGGGTACTGCCTCGCGCCCAAGGCCTGACCAAGCAACCGATCCTGTTACGCGAGGACAGCGGCTTCGACAGCCAGGCGCACCTGGCGCTTCTCGAACAGCAGCGCCAGGTCTTTGCCGACGAGGGGCGCCGGCTCGACTATGTCGTCAAATGGAACCCGCGCGGCTCGGCCACGGCGGATCAGGATACCTGGTTGGCTGTGGCGGCGGACTACTGGGAAGAGCTGCGTCCTGGCAAGCGCCAGGCGCTGTGGACGCAGACCGTCTCGATCCACGACGACAACAAGACCGAATACGTCGTCCAACGCGTGATGCGCCTGGTAGAGCGCACCGCCGATCGCGATGGCCAGTTGCTGCTCGAACCGGACTATGAGTTGGAAGGCTGGTGGACCAGCCTGGACGAGGCGCCGGAGGCGGTGATCAAACGCTACCAGGCGCATGCCACCCACGAGCAATTCCACAGTGAGATCAAGACCGATCTCGACCTGGAGCGGCTGCCGTCGGGCAAGTTCGCCACCAACGATCTGATCCTGCACCTCGCCCAGCTGGCCTACAACATCCTGCGGCTGATGGGGCAGCTGGGCATGACCGGCGAGCTGAGCCCGGTGCGCCATCCCGCCAAGCGGCGCCGGATCCGCACCGTGCTACAAGAGCTGGTGCATCGCCCCCAGTGTCAGGATGAGTGTCGCACCCTCTGATACCCTGTTCTTATAAACCGATCAGGGGGCGAAAGGAGACACTCATGCCTCGTTACTCCAAGGAGCGCCGGCAAGCCGTGGTTGCCAAGCTGCTGCCTCCCCACAACCTCTCTCCGCAGGTGATCGCGGAGCAGGAAGGGATCTCGCTGGGCACCGTCTACAAGTGGCGCAAGGAAGCCCGTGCCGAAGGCCGCTGTCTGCCGGATGCTCTGGGCAAGGGCGCCGATGGATGGTCATCCAAGGATAAGTTCAGCGCCGTGATCGAAACCGCCTCGATGAACGCCCAGGAAGCCGCGGAATACTGCCGCCGTCGGGGGATCTATCCCGAACAGCTGGAGCGCTGGCGGAATGACTGTGAGCAGGCCGCCAGTCTCTCGCACTCGGAACGCCAGCGTGAGGCCGACGAGGCCAAGCAGCAGCGCAAGCGCATCAAAGCGCTGGAGAAGGAGTTGGCTCGCAAGAACGAGGCCTTGGCGGAAACCGCAGCGTTACTGGCCCTCCGAAAAAAGGCGAGGGCGATCTGGGGGGACGAGGACGAATGATCAGCACCCCAGATCGCCAACGCGCTATCGCGCTGATCGAAGACGCCCGGGCCCAAGGGGCCCGCCTGGAAGCCGCCTGTCGCGAGCTGGGCATCACCGCCCGAACGTACCAACGCTGGACGCGCGACGGCGAGCTACGCGAGGACCAGCGCCCTTTGGTCGACCGGCCGGTGCCGGCTAACGCACTGACACCGGCCGAAGAGCAGGAGATCCTCGACGTGTGCCACCGCCCCGAGTACGCGAGCTTGCCGCCAGAGCAGATCGTGGTGCGTCTGTTCGACGAGGAGCAGCGCTACGTGGCCTCTCCCTCGTCGTTCTACCGCGTCCTGCACAAGCATCGGCAAGTGGTGCATCGTGGCCGTGCCAAAACGCCTCAGCGCCGCGCCAAGCCCACGACCTACCAGGCGACTGCGCCGAACCAGGTGTGGTCGTGGGACGCGACCTGGATGGGTGGTCCGATCAAGGGGCAGTACTACTACCTGGTGATGATGATCGACATCTTCAGCCGCAAGATCACCGGCTGGGAGGTGTTTCTGGCTGAGTCGGCCCATAACTCCCGCAGCGTGCTGGAGCGGGCGGTGCTGGCCGAGCAGATCATCGATCAGCCGCTGGTGTTGCATGCGGACAACGGCAGCCCCTTCAAGGGCGCCACGCTGCTGGAGAAGCTGCATGACCTCGGCATCACGCCGTCCTTCAGCCGGCCGCGTGTCAGTAACGATAATCCTTACTCGGAGGCGCTGTTCCGGACCTGCAAGTACCGGCCCTGCTACCCCGTCGACGGGTTTGCCACGGTCGACGATGCCCGTGAGTGGGTGGCCGGTTTCGTGCAGTGGTACAACCACGAACATCGCCACAGCGGGATTCGCCTGGTGACGCCGGCACAGCGCCATGCTGGCGGGGATACCGATGTACTGGCCAAGCGCCATGCCATCAATCAGGCAGCACGTGCGGCCAACCCCGCACGCTGGAGCGGCAAGACCCGCAACTGGACGCCGATAGGTACCGTGTCACTCAACCCAGAGCGGGAACTCCAGGTCACCGTCGTAGAGCCGGAAAAACAGGTGGCCTAAAAGACCTCAGAGGCGACAGATTTCTTGACAACTACCGATCGTGCGGCGCTCGTGATTCACAAGGCGCGGCAGATCATCCTCGACTTCGGGCAGGACATCGGACGCATGACGGTGTTGAACACCTTGCGAAGCCGCCTGCGCTATCCCCGAGGCACGCCATGCTGATCGTCTGTCGGACAAAGGCACCACGCAGAGAGCTGACGGTCATCGGCAGCCAGTATCAGCGTGCCCGGCGGGTAGAAATGCCTGTCAAAATGGGCTGCTCTCGTCGGTCAGCGTCGCCATGGTTGGTCCTCCCCGGTATGCGTTCAGCGGTTGAGACGGAATCGGCGGTCAGAAAATGCTCGCTGGCGGTGATAGGGGAAGTGTCGGCGCTGGCTTCACGGAATCAGGTCATATTTAGCGGGTAACTTGCACATGCAGAAAGTGCCGCGAGAACACCAAGTACAATACAGCTTTTAGTTATTCTTTTGATGACGTGTTTGTTCACTATTTTATCACTCATGCTATTGGATACTCTTAGGTAGTGGCGAAGGGTTCACCTAATAATGCCTGATAGAGCTCCAGCTGCAAGTAGCGTCCAAGAGACCATTGTGGTGTCGAAAATGCGTGGTAATCTGGGTATATTCAACCAGGATAACTTTATGAATCACGAGACCTTGATTATTAAAAAAGATAAAGAAACTCTTCTTTTAAGTGGCGCCTTCCATCATTTAATGGATAACGACGCTTATTTTACCGAGGATATTCCTGATTATGTATCTGCGCATGTACCTATAGCATTAGTCGAAAAGTGGCGTTCCATCTTGTGGACTCTCCAAGATCATATTGTTAAACGCTACCACCTTGAAGAGGGTGATTGCGATGGGCGGACAGAGCTAACGCTTAAAGCGCCAGCTCTAGGCTACTGGGATGAATCTGATGGCGATGCCCCTGGCACTGGAAAACTCCCTTTAAAGAGCGATCTGAACGCAGAGATGTTTTTATGTGATGTTCGCGCCAACAATCTAAGCAGCTTTGATACTCAACTGCATTTGAATAGCGATGGAGAGCTGGTGGTATATGGGGCGAAAAACACGCTTGTGTCTTGGTCTTTCACTTTGGGCTTTGTGGAGGATTTAATGGCCATCGCTGAAGGCTCCGAGGGCACATCGAGTACGTATTGCCATAGTGGCGATGTAAAGCGAATCGCCTAACGCACACCGCACCGGAATGCCGGTGCGTATATTGGAATACTCTGCGAGACAGGGTATTCCCGTGACGCTTCTCTACCCTTCCCTCCACTGGCACTGTGAGAGTTTGTGTTGTAGTAGAGGCGTCACGTACTTTATTAGCGCTTGACCGAGCCCATGATGAGCTTGCGAAGTTCATAAGCGTCGTAATGCTTGGCGGTTGGAATACGCAATAGCGGCAATCCCGCCTGGGCAAACGCATTATTCACAAATACGTCACGCTCAATGCGGTCTTTCCGGTTGTGGGAAGGATCATCAAGCTCAATACAACACTCTATGATCCCCGTTTTGGGTGATACCAGCACATAATCAATATGCTTGCTGCTGATTTTTGTGAACGCCCTAAACCAATCACTCTTTGAGACTTTAGCGTGGCGTTCCACGGCCAAGATATCGGCGATTCTCACCTTCCCCATCATTAACCAGTCCGCCTGGATAGCCTCTTGGAGGGTGCTGGCAAAATGCCATTCAGTCTTCGTGAACAAAAAACGACGTGATTGGTATCGTGCTTTACGGCGCAATAGCTTTTTTAGCCATCGCACCAGCATCGCTAACACAACCATCATTAACCCTAGCAATACGATGGCCGCGTAGTGATCGCCAGCCAATGCGGCTGCCTGATTGACTAAAAGCGTCAAAACATCCATGAACACGTAGTTCTCCTAGTGAAACACTGGTGCTGGATTGGAAGGTTCGCGCTCTCTCTCTGCCTTGCAAGCCTCACATTGGCAGGCTTCTTGGCCCATAACCTCATCCGCCAAGGCCCTAAGCTTTGCCAGTGTTTCGCGTGTAGTGGCGCAGGCGCTCGGGTGACTATAGGCCACTACCATAGCGCGGAAGGACAATTCAAGTACCGCGCCAGGATTTTCACCCACGGCAAGTCCGTTGATGATGCACTGTTCCAGAAGAGGGGCTGGTGTTTTCATAAAGGCTTCAATACCCATGGCTTCCAACATCGACGCCATTTCGGTTTTTAAAACAGCGTCTGCTTTCATGCCATCTGTATCTCCCTTGATGGTTAAAGCTTGCCAACGAAGAGGATCATTTTCGGCTAATTCCGATAATTTTAATTCGACAGCCTTTGTCATGGATGCGTCATGGATAGCTTTTAACTGTTCTTTATCTAACTCGCCAGGATTGAACATTTACTGATATCTCCCTGATTAGGTCGGTGTTGTAAATCACTTCAAGTGTTGTCGTTTATCCATTCTAAGCGATGCGGCGCGATAAAAAAGCGCATAAGACCTCCATAATGGCGGTGCTATTCAAAAAACAAAGCGGATTTCAAAAAATCTGTTTTTTACCGCTTTCACCCATTGCGCTGTTTACCTTTTAAGGTAAATTATAGTTATCGAAACAGATAGAAAACCACGAAGGCTTTCTTCATATACAACTTAAAAGGCAACGTAATGACTCAATCAACGGCACGTTCATTAGACAAACTTCATCGCGGCAAATTTACCAACCTGCGTAAAAGCAACCAGTTCTCAGCGCTTGTTGAAGATATTAATGAGCAGCCGGGGTTTAATCCTCGTAATTACGAATTACCCCGTTTGCAAGAGCATATCCGATCACTTGCGGATGCTTATAAGCGTGGGCAATTTGTTGACCCCATTGTAGTGCAAGTTGTGGATGGTGAAATCTATGTGCGTGATGGCCATTGCCGTCGTCGGGCGATGCTGCTTGCGCAGGAGGAAGGAACTGATCTTGGCTTAGTGCCCATGGTCGAGTTTCGTGGCGATGAGATTGAAGCTGATGCGCTCATTTTAACGTCACAGTCAGGTAAAAAACTATCGGCTGTTGAAGTGGCGTCAATGTATAACCGGATGACTTTAGGTGGTATGTTTTAAACATCTCGTTTAATCAACCACTTGAGGCCTTTCATGAATTCTTTCTATCAGTACGGCATTAAAGTTTACCCGTTTAACAATCAGTGGGCCGTCCAGCACCCTGGCAATGTAGGCTTAAAAGAGACCTTTGGCGACACACTTCATCCGTCCAAAAAAGAAGCTCAGATTGAAGCAGGCTTACTGGCGGGCATTTCCCCTAAGGATGCCAATACCCCCGTTATGCCGTTTACCCCTTGGCTAGGAGGCCCCCTGAATCAAAAAGAGTCAGCTTATGAGAGACGTGCTGATTTATTGAATAAGCAGGTTGTTTATCAACAGCAGGCAATTACAAAAAAAGCGCTTATTGAGCAAAAGGTGCGAGAAGGCGCGAAACTGCATGTACGCGAAGTGCCAAAAATAAAAGATATGTCTCGCATGAGAGACTTTAGGGCCAACCTAGAGGAACAGCGAGAACACGAAAGAAAGCAAAAAGCGGCAGGTAACAAAAAAGAGTACAGCATCAGTTGGTCGGATGATAACGATAACGCGCTGTTTCTGGATATCACCAAGACAGAATACGATTACGCAGCTTACCTGATTGAAGAAGCGTCATCCCCTAACATTGCTCAGATACCTAAGCGCTCGCTGACTGACCTTTATACGCTCTGGGGCAAGTTGAGAGACGTGCCGACGCGTGAGAACGAAGATGGTGTGCAGGAGATTGATGAAGGCTTCTTGATGTTCTTTAGCGGAGAGCCCGTTGAAGAGATATGGCGGTGGTTTGAGGCCCAGCACCCCCGCTTATGTGTTGGTGAAGTAATGCAGGGGCATTACCACCGTCGCCAGGAGATAGACATGGGCGGCTTTGGAAGCGGTATTTATGGAGCGGGAGCCGTTCAGCAAATCCCCGTTACTATTTAAATAATAGCGTTATTAAAAAGCCAAGATATTCCATCTTGGCTTTTTTTTGTTTTTTGTAGCCCATTCTTTTTTACCGCTCGGAATAACGCTGTTTTATTAGCTTTTTGTTTGGCTCATCCACTTGCCCTAGTGGTATTTAATGTTAAAACATTTATACGTCCCGAAGAAAAAACCTCTCTACTAAGGAAAAAGCTATGGCGACATTATCTTTTAAAATAAGCGATATTAAAAACATGGCAGAACATGCGAGAGCCGCAAAGGAACATCGCGCCTGCTTAGATCAGCACTTTGATGAAAACCTTTGGAAAGAAGAGTTTAAAAAAAGAAAAGTTTCCGACGATGAAATTTTTTCTGAATTAAACGGTAGCCATCTGGATGGCGATAAAATACCAGCGGGGTTTTGGCTGGTTAAAGATCAAGGTGTGTACCTAATGAGCAACGGTTTGCCGGTAGATAAGGCCCCTGATGGTAAGGGAATGAATATCAGTCATGCTAAAGGCCTTAAACCGGGGGTAGATGTAGATTGGTATGATGCGGCAAGGCGCGCATTAGGGGGTGACGATATGGTGTGCTTCATTCCGCTGGAATGGTATGACCTGTCGGTTGAAAAAGGAAAGCGAACCCTGTCTATCCGTGTCAATAAAAATTCAATGAGCTTGGTGCTTTAAGGGTTTCACCGAGCCGTTAACTGCCCTGGCAACCGCTGGGGCATCGAAGGCAACCGCTGGAGATTGATGATGAAAACGAAACAAGATACCTACATGGCTAGTGGGCAAAACACGCTTTTTGCTGTCTACGACATCGCGGAAGACGCCTTGCTAAATGCCCCTGAGGAGCGTTCAGATATTGACGGTGTGACGGACGAGGCTGGCTATTTTTATGTCAGCCTGGGGGTAAGCGCCATCCTGAAAAGTGAATATCCGTCACTCCAAAGCTCATTGCTAAGCAGCGTCCGCGTTGAGTATAAGGCACACCTCGACGGGGCCTGCCACGTTCCATTTTTCGATACGTCGGACTTGATCACGCCCATTTATTTCGCTAGTGGAGACGGGTACTTTTTCATTGAGTTTCATGGCGACGAGTCTGATAGCCAGCCTGTTTGCTATGGCGGTAATACGCAGCAAGAGGTCGGTGACATATCGCCATGGACACACTATGAAGAACTGGCGCGAATGGCGCGCCAAATTGAGACACTGGCAAGCAGTGAGGGTCAAGTGCTATTTGGTGCCCTAGAGGCGCTAGAAGAGAAACGTGACGAGCTACGCGACAACTCGGCGTCATGGGGAGAGCTCAGCCCATACCTGGAAGCATTATTGGAAAGCAACCATCCCCACGTCCGCCTCAAGAGTACCGGTAAATTTAATCCCGAAGGCAAGCGTATTATCTTGCTCTACGTTAATTCACGCGCCGGAGAGCATGGATGGGAGCCTGCCGCCTTGGAAGAAAGCGACACGTCGCTGTACCAGTGGGAGGCGGCGGGCATCCCCTACCCTGACGAATTAAAGAAAAAAGCCGTCATTCGCAAAACCCGCGAGCTGCTTTCAGATATGAAAGTGATCGGTAATGTCCATAGCGATGTTATGGATCGTGTTGCCATGCTTAATGCTCAGCAAAAAGAGATACAAAAGCAGCTTGCCGAGTCTCAGTCCGCTTTCCGCAAAGAGGTCGCCTCACGACTGAATACGGTGCTTACGAGGATACTCGCGAGCCTTAGCCTCTCGAAAGCCCTGGATGCCAGCGGAAAGCAGCGGCTACTGGTAGAAGCGCTATGCTATGTCGGCGAAAGCCTGCGCAAACTTGCTACCCTCCCCTATGTAGCACTTGATGAGACGGTGCTGAAAGAACTGACCCATCCCGAGACGAACCAGGGCGCACTTTACAATCACATCATTCAGGTGCAGTTAGCCAATGCCACGGCGTTGATAGCGCTCATGAAAGGCATTGAGGAGGATGACGCCATTATATCGGTCGAGTCCCAATTGTCGCGGATAGCGGAGTATGTGGCCAAATCCGCATAACGCTTAGCGCGAGCTTGACCATGAATGCGCCAGCCTTTACCGGCTGGCGTTCTTCATTACGCCGCAATGGAAACGTAGGCACCTCTAAATGGCTGCCGTCGCTTGTAGCGCCCTTTGTGCCTAGCCGTTGCGCTCAAAAAAAGTCGCGGTATACATAAGGCACCTACCGGCAACTGATGCACGAAGGAATCCACATGCCCACCATTACGCACTTGCAGATGAAGGAGCTTGCACGAAACCCCCAGTGTCAGGATGAATGTCGCACCCTCTGATACCCTGTTCTTATAAACCGATCAGGGGGCGAAAGGAGACACTCATGCCTCGTTACTCCGAGGAGCGCCGGCAAGCCGTGGTTGCCAAGCTGCTGCCTCCCCACAACCTCTCTCCGCAGGTAATCGCGGAGCAGGAAGGGATCTCGCTGGGCACCGTCTACAAGTGGCGCAAGGAAGCCCGTGCCGAAGGCCGCTGTCTGCCGGATGCTCTGGGCAAGGGCGCCGATGGATGGTCATCCAAGGATAAGTTCAGCGCCGTGATCGAAACTGCCTCGATGAACGCCCAGGAAACCGCGGAATACTGCCGCCGTCGGGGGATCTATCCCGAACAGCTGGAGCGCTGGCGGAATGACTGTGAGCAGGCCGCCAGTCTCTCGCACTCGGAACGCCAGCGTGAGGCCGACGAGGCCAAGCAGCAGCGCAAGCGCATCAAAGCGTTGGAGAAGGAGCTGGCTCGCAAGAACGAGGCCTTGGCGGAAACCGCAGCGTTACTGGCCCTCCGAAAAAAGGCGAGGGCGATCTGGGGGGACGAGGACGAATGATCAGCACCCCAGATCGCCAACGCGCTATCGCGCTGATCGAAGACGCCCGGGCCCAAGGGGCCCGCCTGGAAGCCGCCTGTCGCGAGCTGGGCATCACCGCCCGAACGTACCAACGCTGGACGCGCGACGGCGAGCTACGCGAGGACCAGCGCCCTTTGGTCGACCGGCCGGTGCCGGCTAACGCACTGACACCGGCCGAAGAGCAGGAGATCCTCGACGTGTGCCACCGCCCCGAGTACGCGAGCTTGCCGCCAGAGCAGATCGTGGTGCGTCTGTTCGACGAGGAGCAGCGCTACGTGGCCTCTCCCTCGTCGTTCTACCGCGTCCTGCACAAGCATCGGCAAGTGGTGCATCGTGGCCGTGCCAAAACGCCTCAGCGCCGCGCCAAGCCCACGACCTACCAGGCGACTGCGCCGAACCAGGTGTGGTCGTGGGACGCGACCTGGATGGGTGGTCCGATCAAGGGGCAGTACTACTACCTGGTGATGATGATCGACATCTTCAGCCGCAAGATCACCGGCTGGGAGGTGTTTCTGGCTGAGTCGGCCCATAACTCCCGCAGCGTGCTGGAGCGGGCGGTGCTGGCCGAGCAGATCATCGATCAGCCGCTGGTGTTGCATGCGGACAACGGCAGCCCCTTCAAGGGCGCCACGCTGCTGGAGAAGCTGCATGACCTCGGCATCACGCCGTCCTTCAGCCGGCCGCGTGTCAGTAACGATAATCCTTACTCGGAGGCGCTGTTCCGGACCTGCAAGTACCGGCCCTGCTACCCCGTCGACGGGTTTGCCACGGTCGACGATGCCCGTGAGTGGGTGGCCGGTTTCGTGCAGTGGTACAACCACGAACATCGCCACAGCGGGATTCGCCTGGTGACGCCGGCACAGCGCCATGCTGGCGGGGATACCGATGTACTGGCCAAGCGCCATGCCATCAATCAGGCAGCACGTGCGGCCAACCCCGCACGCTGGAGCGGCAAGACCCGCAACTGGACGCCGATAGGTACCGTGTCACTCAACCCAGAGCGGGAACTCCAGGTCACCGTCGTAGAGCCGGAAAAACAGGTGGCCTAAAAGACCTCAGAGGCGACAGATTTCTTGACAACTACCGCTAGGTGCGATGGGCGGCATAGTGGGCTCGCTATTTTCAGGCAGTCGAGGGGGGTGGGTAGGCTTTCCTATCGTATTGCTGGTGCTATACCGCGCTTATGGAACAGGACTTTCGCCAAAGCTAAAAGTCGCGGCGGTTGTGGCGGTGTTAATCGCCGGTGTCACCGTCTATGCCGTGCCTCAGCTTGGTGTGCAAAGCCGTGTCCACCAAGCGTTTAGTGATGTCAATTTATATATATCAGGTGAAAACCGCTCCACCTCGGTGGGTTCTAGATTTGAAATGTGGCGTGGAGCAACGCTGTTAATTCAAGAGAAGCCGTTAATAGGTTGGGGAAGCAATGGCTACGAGCAGGCGATAGCAGCACTGGGGGAAGAGGGCGTGATTGACCAAGAGGCCGCTTCGTACGGCCATGCGCACAATGAGTTTATAGATGCTTTTGCCAAGCGGGGCTTGCTTGGTTTATTAGCTTTGTTAGCGCTATACCTCATTCCAATGCGGTTGTTTGCCAGGCAGATACGGGCCGAAAACTTAGCCGTTCGCGCCATTGCCACTGGCGGGGTATTGCTCCCCGTCACTTATATCGACTTTGGCTTGTCTCAAGCATTCTTAACTCATAATAGTGGCGTGATGATGTATGCTTTTTTACTAGCCTCGTTTTGGGGTATCTATGCAAATCTTACTAGAGGAGCAAGTCATACCAAGTTTCAAAGTTAACTTTTAAGCTGTTGATCCTATAACAAAAAAAGCCAGCTTTTACAGATCTGGCTTTTTTATGTGCCTCATTGGTAATGTAGCAAAATTTAATTAATTAACTGTATAAGGTTTGTCAACGTAGAGCCTCGCCAGTTAATCCCTTACAATGGCATCGCTTTGATAGCCTGAATTCAACTAATAAGTGCAGCACCTGCGGTTTCTAGTGCTCCTGAATATTCTCCTAAAAACACCTGGGCTGGGGTTCGATATCCCAGCCGCTTTCTGGGTCTATCGTTCAGCTTGTGAACAACGCGTCGCAGCTCTGCATTAGTCACCTTCCGGAAGTCTGTACCTTTCGGAAAATACTGCCTGATCAGGCCGTTGGTGTTCTCGTTTGTCCCACGCTGGCCTGAACAGTAAGGATCACAGAAATACACGGAGGCGCTAACCGCTTTTGCGACCGTCTCGTGGTCTGCAAACTCCGAGCCATTGTCTAGCGTGATCGTCTTCACCGCGCCCCGACGAGGCTTAAGTAAACGGACCATGGCTCTCTGCGTTAGTTCTGCCGTTACCTTTGGCAGACGTGCCGCCAACAAGTAGCCACTTCGTCGCTCTACCAACGTCACTATCCCCGCTTGCTTGTGCCCATAAAGCACCGTGTCGCCTTCCCAGTGACCGATGGTGAGGCGTTTTTCGATAGCAGGTGGCCGATGCTCTATCCCCACACGCTTAGGAATCTTGCCTAGTCCTGCACTTTTGGCATGGGCACGATGTTTACTGCGACGCTTGGGCTGGCGGAGGTGTCGCCACAAATCGCCACCCTTGGCCTTATCGTCCCAGATCAGCGAATAGACCCATTGATGACTAACTCCTATCCCCGTCAACGGCGCCATAAAACCGCTAATCTGCTCTGGACTCCACTCTTCTCTAAGCCTGTCAGCTACGGCATTGATCAGGCTAGGGAGTTGCTTTGTCCACTTCCAGGCGGAGCGGCGTCTCTGATCGCTGTAACGCTGCGCTTGTGCGGGTTCATATCCCTTGGCACCCGAATTACGTCTCAGCTCACGGCTCACGGTACTGCTGTGAATGCCAAGCTGTTGAGCAATCTGACGTTGGCTCAATCCTACATCCCTATGGGCAAAAATTTGATATCGTTGTGCCTGGGTCAGTTGTCGGTATCCCATACTCTGCTTCACTTTGGTCGGTAAGGCGGAGAGGGTACCGCTGCTGGCCCTCCTGCCTCTACCGTATGATCCAAAGTGCTGCAGTTATTCTATGAATTCAGGAGCACAGGTTAACCACTTTTTAAGCCGCACAGCGTAGGGCAAGGGAATACGCCCGTTAGAATCCCTGGGCGGTAGCGTGCCTTTTTACTGGAAATCATCATGTCAAATAGCCCATTTTTTCTAACGCGGCCAGCTCGCATGCTGCTGGCAGCGTTAAGCGTTGCCGTAGTAAGCGGCTGCGCTACCTATCCCAACAGCACACAACAGCAAGCGCAGTACGTGCTGAATACCGACTCAGCCAAACTGCTGAGCGACGACAACCTCAATGGCTTTTTATCTCAAGCGCCTGCTGGGGCAGTCATGAATCTAGTACGCAGCCCCTGGGGCGATAATGTCGAAATTATTGCAGATGCCCCCTACCTCGCGGCCAGTGGTAGGGCGTGTCGGCAGTTGCGGGTAGTAGAGTCAGGAAGTGGCGCTGCTCGTACTGCACTTACCTGTGAGACACCCAATGGTTGGGTTAATCAGCGAGTGCTGAGCCAAAGCACTTCCGCGACATCAACAGCAGCACAAGGGCGCTAATAATGAACGCTATTCGTCTTCTTAAACGGCTCTCGTTTAAACGCCCTCTTGCCGTTGCTTCGCTGGTTATTATGAGCAGTGCCGTAAGCACGACGGGTTGGGCACAAAGCATTAGCCTACCCAATACTATTTTGCCGGAAGGGCAAGCCCGTGAGCAGCAAGAACAGGTAGATGATACGCCCCGAGCCGATTGGCGTAGCGGCACCTATGGGCCCGTCAGCGCACAGCCGCAAAACCCAGATGAATTACCCCCGTTCGGGGCCAACCTGTTTAGCGGTGGCTTTCGTGGCGCGATGGGCGATGGCTTGAATGCTAGCTACCAAGTAAAGCCCGGTGATCAAATTACCGTGCGTGCCTGGGGTGCGTTTGAGTTTGAGCGCGTGTTACCCGTGGATGCTCAAGGTAATATCTTTATTCCTGGTTCTGGCCCATTAAATGTAGAGGGCCAAAACAGCCAGCAGGTAGAGAGCAGTGTGCGCGGTGCCATCACATCGGTTTACCCAGAAAACGTACAGGTTTACACCAACGTGCAGGGTGTTCAGCCCGTTGCTGTTTTCGTCACCGGCTATGTTGAAAACCCTGGCCGTTTCGCAGGCACGCCGAACGATTCTGTACTCTATTTTCTCGATCAAGCAGGCGGTATCGACCAAGACTTGGGCAGCTACCGGCAAATTCGCGTGATGCGTAACGACCGTACGGTTGCCACGGTCGACCTCTACGATTTCCTTATCAATGGCTCTATTGCCCGGCCGCAGTTTGAAGATGGCGATACTATCGTCGTCGAAGAGCGCGGCCCCGCGATTGCGGTGGGTGGCGATGTACACCGCGAACACCGTTATGAATTGCTGGGCAATCAGTTAAGTGGCGCTGAGTTAGTGAATCTGGCACGCTTAAGAAGCGGTGTTTCCCATGTTCTGCTGCGCGGCAACCGAGAAGATGGGCCTATTGCACAATATTTCCCTATCGACATGTTCTACGGCCAAACCATTCGTAGTGGCGATGAAGTGCTGTTTAGCGCCGACAAGCGTAGTGAAACCATCGTGGTTGAAGTAGAGGGCAGTTACTACGGGCCTTCACGCTACGCGTTACCCCGCGATGCACGCTTAAGTGAACTGTTAGATGCCATCCCCGTACCGGAAAACATGACCGCGGTGGAAAGTATCTCGTTACAGCGCGAAAGCGTTAGGCAGCAGCAGCAGCAGTCTATGGAAGACAGCCTGCGTCGCTTAGAAACTACCTATCTCAGTGCTGAATCCAGTACTAATGAAGAAGCGCAAATTCGTGCCCAAGAAGCTGAGCTTATCCAAAACTTCATTGAGCGTGCCCGTGAGCTAGAGCCCAGCGGCCGTTTGGTAGTTGCTTACAACGACCAAATTTCTGATATTCGCCTGCAAGATGGCGATGTTATCACCATTCCTGAGTTGAGCGATTCGATGCTAATCAGCGGTGAAGTGCTTGTGCCCCAAGCAGCTGTATTTCGCCCTGGCATGAACGTGATTGACTACATCGAAAGCGCTGGTGGGTTCACTAACCGCGCTGATGAAGACCACATTCTAGTGGTTCGTCAGAACGGCGCAGTAGAGAATGCACGCAACGTCAACTTGCGCCCTGGCGATGAAATCCTCGTCATGCCTGCCGCACCTACCCACAACCTGCAGCTAGCGTCTACGCTCACGCAGATTCTATTCCAAATCGCTGTTGCCACCCGCGTCGCAGTTGATTTGTAACGGCTCTAGCCACGGAAGACATGGAAAGCACGGATAAAACTAAAGATTATTCTTTTGACCTTGTCCGTGTTTTCAGTGAGTGTCCGTGGCAAATTAAAAGCCGCATAACTTATTTCACTTTCAAAAAGTAGAGCTATGGCAAATGTAAAAGGTGCGCCTAAAGGCGCCCGTACGCCTTGGCAAGTTACCCGTAGTGTTTGGTACGCCATGTTTATGCGGGAAGCTATTTCCCGCACCATGGCTGACCGCATGGGCTGGTTCTGGATGGTTTTTGAGCCGTTTGCTTTGGTAGCCGTTATGGTTGGTATTCGGAGCTTTATCAGCGGTGATCGGCTAATTTCTAATGCGCCATTTATTCCCTGGATGATTACGGGGATGATGGGTTTTTTTTTAGCACGTGATGGCATGTTACGTGGTATGGGGCGATTGAGGGAAATGCATCTTTATTTGCCTACCGCCAAGTGCATCCAGTAGACCCAGTGCTAGTGCGCAATTTCCTTGAAGCCATGCTGCGAACTTTCGTATTTTTGGGCTCTTCGACGTTGGGTGTGGAATTCGCCCCCTGAGCTGGGCCAGAATATGACCTCCACAGCGGCAGGAGGTATGACATGGACGGCACCCAGATTCTAACACTCGGCCTGGGCTTGGAAGCGCCCTGGATCCTCAAGAACCAGTACCTGGATACCGCCGTGTCGCCCCACCGCCTGAACCTCTATGTCGAGGCGGAGCGAGGCAGTTTCTATCCCTGCCCAGAATGTGGTAAGGCCTGCCAAGCTCATGACTTTGCCGACAAAACCTGGCGGCATCTGAACTTCTTTCAGCATCACTGTTACCTGCATGCTCGCGTGCCGCGCACGAAGTGTCCTGACCATGGCGTCAAGCGCATAGAGGTGCCCTGGGCCCGGCCGGGCAGCGACTTTACCCTGCTGTTCGAGCAAGCGGCCATGTCACTGGTCAAGGAGATGCCGGTACTGGCCGTCTCCCGCCAGTTGGAGATTTCCGACAAACGACTATGGCGCATCGTGCACCACTACGTTGGCCGCATGTTGGGGGAACTGGATCTGTCCAAGGTGGTGACGGTCGGCGTGGACGAAACCGCCTCCCGGCGCGGTCATCGCTATGTCACGGTGTTCCTCGACATGCAGCGCAAGCGGGAACCGGTTATCTTTGCCGTCCCAGGCTGCGGCAAGGATGCCATCCAGGCTTTCAGCGCCTTCCTGGCGGCCCATGGCGGCGACCCGAATAATGTGGTCGAGGTCGTCTGCGATATGTCGCCAGCCTTCCTTAGCGGCGTGACCGAGCACCTTCCCAAGGCCGAGGTAACGGTCGACTGGTTCCATATCGTACAGACCTTCACCAAGCGGCTGGACGAGGTACGCAAGAAAGAGCGCCGGGAGCAGGGGCACCCCAAGTCGCTGCGCTGGGCCCTGCTGAAGAACCTGGATAACAAGAACCTGACACCCAAACAGCTTTCGGCGCTCCAGGAGTTGGTGGCCGATCAGAGCGCCACGGCCGATGCCTGGGTGATCAAGGAGAAGCTACGCTGGATCCAGAAGGCTCCAACGCCCAGAGCGGCTCGGTGGCGCATCACGAACTACCTCAAGGTCATGCAGGCGGCGGTGTCTGAAAAGTCACTGCTGAAGCCGATGGGGAAAGCCCTGGCGACGCTTGAGCGGCACGCCGACGCGGTGGTCAGACGCTGGCTCTCGGGACTGACGAACGCAAGACTGGAAGGAATGAATGGTCTGTTCCAAGCGGCTCGGTCACGGGCACGTGGCTACCGGAACGAGGCCAACTTTATCGCCATGATCTACCTGATTGGCAGCCCGGTGGGCCGCCTATTCGATCAGGCCAAATCCACGTGAAGTGACGAAGAACCTCATTTTTATTCGTTTTAACGTAAGGTTTCACGAATTGGGCCGCTATGAGCTTCACATGGTAGCCACGCGCTTGAAGTTCGCGCGCCCAATAATGCGCCGATGCACATGCCTCCATGCCGATGGTGGCGCCTTGAGGAACGCGTTGACAGACAGCCTCCAGCCACTTGGCCCGGGTATATTTACCTCGCCATTGAGGCTTCTCATGCCGGTCAACGCCATGTACGTGAAAGACAGACTTTGCGATATCCACACCAACTCGGCTAATGTTCATATGGGCTTCTCCTGACTCTCAAGCTGATAGTTTTCCAACCACCTACCAGTATGGCGCACTGACGCCGGAGTAGGGTGAGGAGGAGTCCATCCCATTGCGTAAGCGTCAGCGCACCCAAGAAGAGGGGCGTGCTGGATGCACGCATTCTTCGGTTGATTTCCATCGTATAGCGATTGGCGCGTATACTTTGAGCCGTGCTAGTTTCTTCATTTGGCTACAAGAGATTGCTTTATGGCACCGCTGCCGAGCTTTATTTTACGTTCATTACCTATCATGACAGCAGCCACGCCTGGTGCTTTTAGAATATTTGTTATTACATTTTCAATGTTCTTTATCGCAAGCGAAGAGGTGGTAACTTTTTCCACGCAGTATACGCTTGCTGCGTTTTTTGTGATGATTTGTGGGATAGGGTTTTCTACGATACTCGTTAAAGGTATGGCGATAGAAAGTAGCGTTAATACCTTTTTAAGTTATTCGTTGTCATCTGTTGTTGTTGGAGGTGCGGTATCTCTCGTTGCTTTACTGTTAGTGTCATGGTTTCTGATTATTCCAGATTTTTTTTCACTGTTTTTATTAGTGATTTCGACATCGGTTTATCAGGTGTTTAGAAATTATCTTATTTTTAAGAAAGATTTCTATCGGCTATTGGTGAACGATATTTTAATAGGTTTTTTGTTCATTGCTTGTATGTTGGGGGGGGATGTTTATCAAGATAAAATTGATAGCTCTGCTATTTTTGTTTTCTTGTCTTTTTCATATTTAGTATCGCTGTGTGTCGTCTTTTTCTGGCGCTATTATCAATCGTGCGAAGCGCCTAGTGGAGACGCTGTAGCATTGATATCTAAGGATAAAACGGTCTCAAGCTTGGTGGTGGGCCTGTCAAATGCGGCAAGTGGGGGTGTAAGCTTCATTCTTCCCTCCTTTTTTGCCGCTTTGGGCGGGGGCGATATCGCGATTGTTGCCTCCATTGCGGCCTTGGTTTTTAGCTCTATATCCGCTGTTCCTAGGGGAGTGATCAATAATGGCACGGCTGCTTTATCTAAAATGATATTGGCAAAGCATTTTGATGGTCAGTTTGTATTGGGCCTGCGTCGTAAAGTGAAAGTTATTATCGCTACGCTGTTCCCCGCGTTAACGCTATTTATTTTTATTTATTTGTATGTGTTTGTCGATATAAGTAATTTTTTAGCATCGGTTTTTTTTGTGGTTGCGCTTGGGTTTTATATTGCTACCGCACAACTTGGTGTTGTTGAGTCTGTCATGATTAATCTGTGTGGGTATGAGCGACAGGCATTTTACTTTAATCTCATTGTTTTTTTAGGCGTCATGATGGTATTTATGCTGCCAAATCTCTTTCCCGCTATGCAAAATGCGTCCTTTATTGTTTATCTATTGCCGGTGCTGCTCGGGGTGATCAATATTTTTAGAATGTTCTGGTACCGGCAGCTGGTGGGGCGATATTTTGGTATGAATGCCGAACGCTAGGCTCCGTTACGTTATTGGGCTTTTTCGAACGCTCCTACGCATCTTAATGTTAGGTGCGTAGGTTTCCTTGCGCTTCATGCGCCATTACTGCTATCCCGCATGCATAATAAATTGTGCTGCCTTCGGTTATTAGGTAAGCGCGCCATAAAACTTGCAATTACCCACAAGCCGATGATGCATCTGGATTGGCAGTTTGGAATCCAGCAACGAGATCTGCTAAGCGGATGAAGCCTCGCCATAGAACGGTGGGCCCTGGGAAAGGATCACTTGAGCGATCCAGATAGCCACCCAGGCGAGCGACAGCGGTCATATAAAAAGCTATATCGCGTCGTGTGCCTTGTCTGTTTGACGGCATTGATCGGTCGAGAAGAGCTCTTTCAATATCAGTAAAAACAGCTGCAGGAGAGGTCGTTGAGGATTGGCGCCGCAGTATAGTCAACCATGATATTCGCCAGGACACGACACAGCAGAGCGCAATGCAGTTGGCAAGTCGATCTGCTGTAGCGAGACGTATATCCTCAATGCGGCAACCCGTTTTCAGTGTCTTGAAGAATGTCTCGATATTCCAACGCCGTGAATACCAAACAAGCTTTTGCACTGCGTCGGCGTGAGTGGCAACGGGAAGGTTAGTGGCCAACTTCCAGATAATAGGGGAACGCCCTTCGGGCGGGTTTTTCTCTTCTGCAAAAATAATACCCAGCTTCTGTTTTGGGTATTTTTTCTGTTTTCCCATCGGTGGACAAACTGTCATCTTTGCATGCTTGACCGATAGGGTCGCCTGCTGTTGATTGCCTCGCTTGTCACGAAAGTGAATATCGTGTGTTCCACTGACCTGAGTCTCGGCCATCACTTGAGAAATCGTAGTGCCTCCCTCCTCGGCGAGACGATCAACGCAACTGCGGATCAAAAAGTGAGTGTCAAGATCTTGAGCCAGACAAAAGAGTTCAAAAATGTCACTCTCGCGATCACCGATATGCACGCACCGTTCAGGAGAACCTGCAAGCTCAGTAGAACGCTGCAGGTTGTCGAGCCAACGCATGCTTTCTTTCTGCTCGATGGGTACGCGGGTCGGATTAACCTTGCGCTTGAGAGCTTCTGTGCCTTTGAATTTGTTCCGCGTCCAGAATTTGGCAGCTGTCAGGCCCAAGGGCAACCCTTCCGTTGTGATAGCCAGACTAGCGTGCATTAAAAGCCCGCAGACGGTATGTTTAAGGTGCCGTCCTTCTTTCATCTTACGCCCGGTTGATTCATTGATGAAACCAATCTTCTCAGGTGACGAGCGCTTGAAGGAAAACTCGGTTGTATCCTGCAGGATCAAGATGGGGCCATCGGTGGCTTGGATGCGCAAAGCTGAGGCGGCAAAATGTCCCTCCAAAATCTTGTCCTCGCTGACATTCTCATTCGCGAAGAAGCGATAGGCGGCCTTGGTATTGGCCCAGTCCTGAAATGCGGTGGGTAGTGATTTGTCTGGCCGATCACCGAGTGCTTCCAGCATGACAGCCAACCTTTGATTCAGTCGCGCGTCCCCCAAGTCGCAGCCAGTCATTTCCTCGTTCACCCAATGTTGTCCCATATTGATACCTCTTATCATATCGAACGAACTGAGAAGCCAAAAAAACACATCGGGCTTTACTTTATCAACAGTATGCTTATGTAGCTGATGACTTGTGGGTAATTGCAAGGCCATAAAACCCATCTACCCACATTAATGTTGGCTGATCACACTGATGGTTTCTTTGATTTTGGAGATCATCATGAGCCGCGAACTCAATTCCACTCAAGCGTTTTGGTTAGGCCACCTGTCTTATGCCGCCGCATTGGAGATACCGTTAAGTACTTATGCCGAAGCACAAGCCGTGACGTTAGCCGACCTGATGGCGTGGGAAAAACGGTTAATCGTGCAAGGGTTTCCCGTGCCACCGCGTTGTCGTCCCGCCCGGTTTGTCGCGGTGGAGGTCGTCGCATGATTCGCCCAGGCACTGATCTACAGGTGTATCTGTGCCGAGAACCCGTCGATATGCGCAAGCAAATTGATGGCTTGGCGCTGTTGGTGCAGGAAGCCATGGCCTTGAACCCGTTTGATCAAGCGCTGTTCGTGTTCGGTAATCGCCAGCGCGATAAAGTGAAACTGCTGTTCTGGGAACGTAACGGCTTTGTGGTGTGGTACAAGCGTTTAGAACGTGAGCGGTTTAAATGGCCAACGCACCTTAATGGTGAGACCGTGACGTTAACCGGCCAAGAGCTTAACTGGCTGCTGGATGGCTATAACCTGAAGGCTATGCAGCCTCACAAAGCGTTGGATTTTCAGCGGGTTGGATAGCCGTAGCGCTCCTATTTTAAGGGCGTTTTTGGTAAACTATGCAATATGAAAAACGCCACTTCCTCCTCACCGACGGTTACCCAGCTTGAGCGCAAGCTGACCGCTGCTGACGCTGAAAATGCGCGGCTGTTGGCGTTGATGGAGAAAAAGGAAGCGCAGTGGGAGGCTACCAAGCAGTCGTTGTTTGAACAGTTCCGGCTTGCCCTGGAGCGTCAGTTCGGCCCCTCTACTGAGAAGTACCGTGTCGACCAGCGGGATCTTCTGATCAATGAAGCGGAAGTGGCGGTGGACGAGGAAGACGCATCGGAGAGCACCACCACTGTTGATGACGCGACGATCGACACCGCTACGCCTGCTAAGCGTCGCACGCGCGGCGGGCGCGTTGCGCTACCGCCAGAACTCCCGCGTGTCGAGGTCGTCCATGAACTGCCCGATCATGCTCGCCACTGCCACGATGACGGCACCGCGCTAAAGGTGATCGGTGAAGAGGTTAGCGAGGAGTTGCATGTGGTGCCCGCACGGATCGAGGTGATCCGTCATGTGCGACGCAAATATGCCTGCCCGCTGTGCGAAGAGGGCGTTAACACCGCCCCAGCGCCGGCCAAGCTGTTGCCCAAGAGCAATGCCAGCGCCACGCTGCTCGCCTATATCGCGACGGCTAAATACCAGGACGCGCTGCCGCTTTATCGACAGAGCCAGATCTTTGCCCGCCATGGCGCCGAGATCCCCCGCAATACCCTGGCGCGCTGGATGGTGCAAGCGGGAGAACGGATCACCCCGCTGATCAACACGTTGCGCCAACATCTCTTAAACGCCCCGCTGATCTATATGGATGAAACCACCCTCCAGGTGAATCAAGAAGCGGATCGTAAAGCGAGTGCCACGTCTTACATGTGGGTGCAGCGCGGTGGGCCGCCGGGCCAGCAGGTGGTCTTGTTCAACTACGCGGCCAGCCGCGCCGGACGGGTGCCCGTTGATCTGCTAGGCGACTATGCGGGGCGCTTAATCACCGATGGCTATGAAGGCTACGCCGAGGTCGTGCGCCGTAATGGGATCACCCATGCGGGCTGCTGGGCGCATGCCAGGCGTAAGTTCGTCGAGGCCCAGAAGGTGCAGCCCAAGGGGAAGACCGGCAAAGCGGACTGGGCGCTGAACCAGATCCGTAAGCTATACAGCGTGGAAAAACAGGCGAAGGCCCTTGAACCCGAGGCGCGTCACGCGCTGCGTGAACAGAAGAGCCGCCCATTGATCGATCAACTGCGCACCTGGCTCGACAAGTCACTGGCCCAGGTGCTGCCCAAAAGTGCGCTGGGTAAAGCCCTGCACTACCTGGATAACCAGTGGCCCCGCCTGACCCGGTTCCTGGACGATGGCCTGATCCCGCTGGACAACAATCCGGCGGAGAACGCTATCCGCCCGTTCGTGGTGGGGCGTAATTATCCTCAACCCTCAGTTATGGAAAGTTTCTGAGATAGTCCCTTCAAGATCGCTTTCTTACCGCTGCCTCGTGCCATTGGCAGTGATGATTTGCCTTCCATAATTACTGGTGGTGTTGTTTTAGCTCCCCCTCATCAGGAAGGAGAGCCACCATGTTTGAGTCTACTCATTCGTTGTATGCACTGGCGCATCAGTGGTTTGCCGATTCGCCGCTCAGTAATAATGAAGATGCTTATGTTCAGTTCCTAATCGAGCGCGGTTACGCGGTTGGTACGATCCAGGGATATTTCAGCAGCGTCGCGCATTTCGCCCATTGGTGCAGGACGCAACAAGTCGGTCTTGGCGATATCGATGAAGCGCTGGTTAACCGCTTTATGGATGAGCACCTGCCGGTTTGTCGATGTGCCGTCCGGTGCCGACGCGCACCTCGCGAGATGCACGCTGCGCTTGGGCATCTGTTTGCGATGCTCTGTGCTAAGGGGCATGGTATCCAGGCGGATAGTTCCCCGGTTTCCGCTCCTATCGCAACAGAACTTGAGGATTTCGACCGCCATCTTACTGAGGTACGAGGACTGGCACCAACCACGCGTTCAGTCCGGTTACGTCATTTGCGCGATTTTCTCATCTACTGTTTTAGCTCCGGGCCGGTGCACCTGAAGCGGCTCGGACTGTCGGATGTAATCCGTTTTATCGCCCATTACACGGCGGACTGGGCTCCGGCGTCGATACTTACCGCCACCACTTCGTTGCGCTGTTACTTCGCGTTCCGGGCCAGTCAGGGCGAGCAGACCTCCGCGTTGATCGCCGCTCTGCCTCGGATCGCGCAGTGGCGGCTGGCTGGACTGCCGCAGGTTCTGTCCAACGCAGAGATAGATCAGCTACTCGGTGCCTTCGATCGCTACCAGGCCACTGGCAAGCGCGATTACGCAATCGCGCGTTGCCTGCTCGATCTGGGCTTGCGTCGAACAGAAGTGGCTCGTCTGTGCTTGGACGATGTGGATTGGCGGACCGGAACACTGATCATTCGCAGTAAGGGCAAACGCACCGATGTGTTGCCTCTGCCCGATGTCACTGGGCATGCTATCGCCGAGTACTTGCTGGATGGTCGACCGAAAACCACGCGCCGAGAGCTGTTCGTTCGGCACCGGCCACCCCTCAATGCGGCAGCTGATCCGGATATCGTGCGCAACGCCATTCGTTATGCGGCGAAGCGCTGTGGACTCGAACACTGTATTCGCGGGACTCACATTCTGCGGCATACCCTGGCCGGTCGACTGGTGCAGGGCGGCGCCCGGTTCAAGGAGATCGCCGACCTGCTGCGCCATCGCAGTCTGGATACCACCACAATCTATGCCAAAGTCGATCTTGAGGCGTTGGCTCAGGTGGCTCTACCGTGGCCGGGGAGGTTGTCATGAGCACTCCTGTGACATTTACCGCTCGGGTCGACGCCTATCTGGATTACCGCCGACAGGCCGGCTTTGCATTAAAGATCGAGGGCGAACAACTGGCGCGGTTCGCGCGGTTCGCTGATCATATCTCGCCTGGGGGAGCTCTGACCATGCAGCTGGCTGAACAGTGGGCTTGCGCCTCAGGCCGACCAGGTCCGCTCACCGCTGCCCGCCGAATGGAACTCTTGCGCCCCTTCGCCCGCTATTGCCAACAGTTCGATCCGGCCACTGAGATTCCGCCCCGTGGGCGCTTTGGACCCGCTCACCGTCGTCTGACGCCACATGTTTTTACTGACGCCGAGATCCGTGCGCTGCTCGTGGCCTGTGCCGATCTACACCCGCCCGGCGGCTTGCGGGGGATCTGTTGCGCCACGCTCTTTGGACTGATTGCTTCGACGGGACTGCGGACATCGGAGGCCACCGGCTTGCAACGCCCAGATGTCGATCTCGATCGCAGTTTGCTGCATATCCAGAACACCAAGTTCGGCAAGTCACGTTGGGTACCGCTGCACTCCACCACGACACAGGCTTTGCAGCGCTACGTACAGCAACGAGATCGAGATCCTTTTGCGGCTACTACCGAGGCTTTCTTCCTCTTTGACTACGGCCGACCCGCGACCACGCAGGGCCTGGAATATGCATTCAAACTATTGCGACAATGGTTGCATTGGCGCTCCCGAGGCGGTCACCCGGCACCGCGTATTTATGATCTTCGCCACACCTTTGCCTGCCGTAACCTTGAGCGCTGGTATGCGCAGGGCCTCGACATCGACTGCCATATCCTGGCGCTATCTACCTACCTCGGTCATGCCAAGATCACCGACACTTACTGGTATCTCACCGCAACGCCCGAGTTGCTGGCCCGGGCAGCTCAACGCCTGGAACAATTTCAAGGAGGTGGCTTATGAGTACCTCGGTGCCGGTAACTTTTCCGTGCTTGCTACAGCAGTTTTTTGTGCAGCGCTTGATGCAGCAGCGCCAGGCCAGTCCGAATACCGTATCAGCCTATCGAGATACCTTTCGGTTGCTGCTGACATTTGCCCATCGGCGTCTTGGAAAACATCCCAGCGAACTTACGATGGACGATCTGAACGCCACGCTCGTTCTGGATTTCCTTCACTACCTCGAAGAGGAGCGCCACAACTCGGTTCGCAGCCGTAACGCACGATTTGCGGCGATCCGGTCGTTCATGGAGTACGTGTCCTTTCAGGAGCCTTCGGCCCTTGCCACCGCGCAGTCCGTGCTCGCCATCCCCATGAAGCGTTTTGAACAGCAACTGATTGGGTTCCTTTCGCGTGAACACATGGCAGCGATTCTTGACGCACCGGATCGCAATACCTGGACGGGACAGCGGGATCGGGTGATGTTAGCAACACTTTACAATACCGGCGCTCGCGTCTCCGAACTGATCGGAATGCGGCTAGAAGATCTGGTGCTTGGCCCCAGCGCTTCCGTGCGTATTCGCGGCAAAGGACGCAAGGAACGGTCGACACCCTTGTGGCCTGAGACGGCCGCGCAGCTTAAACGCTGGTTAAGAGCCTATCCTCGCCAGCCTGATCAACCGCTGTTTCCAAGTCGATCAGGCACCACTCTGACGCGCATAGGTGTGACTGAACGCTTGAAGCTTGCGGTCAGAGCAGTCGCTGCGCAATATCCCGAACTGGCCAAACGACGAGTATTTCCGCATCTGATTCGACATTCCATTGCCATGCATATGTTGCAAGCCGGTGTTGATATCACCGTCATTGCGCTATGGCTCGGGCATGAAAGCCCGGAGACCACTCACAAATATGTCGAAGCAGATCTGGCGATGAAGGATCGGGCATTGAAAAGCATCCAGGCGCCTTCCCAGGCATTGCCGCGGTACCAGCCATCGGACAGCGTGTTGGCGTTTTTACAGAGTCTCTAATTATGCAGGATTTATAGGGACCACCAACATTCAAGCAACACAGGGTAGATGCTGCTAAGTGCATCAACTGCCGAGCAAATCAGCATCTATCCTGACCATCTTTCAGAGCACTCAAAGACCACACCCTTCCATAACCGTAAAAACTGGTTGTTCAGCCATACTCCGAGCGGCGCTCAAGCCAGTGCGGCGATCTACAGCCTGATCGAAACCGCCAAAGCCAATGGTCTCTCGCCTTACGATTACTTGCAGTAT
The DNA here is from genome assembly GCF_050215315.1 of Halomonas sp. H2. GTDB lineage: Bacteria > Pseudomonadota > Gammaproteobacteria > Pseudomonadales > Halomonadaceae > Vreelandella. Next base: position 3,763,844 of record NZ_CP189760.1, on the reverse strand, counting down.
GTCTTCGCGACACTGCCCACCCTCGACGATGATGACTTCAGCACGCTGCTGCCCTGGCAGTGGAAAGAGACATTACCGATCTAAGCGAAATCTGCCTAGATGTGGTTAGTGGCTCGCTTACAAAAATCGCGCGCTTTTTGCCCTCGACATTCACGCGTTTGGCAAGCCCCAGACGTTCCAATGTGTGCACACGATCACGAATACAGGTATGGCATAATTTGATAATCCTACACTTATTCAAAATGCATTAGCCCAAAGAGTGACATCAAACCGATTATCAGGCTAAGCGTGAAGAAGGAAGCTATCGTCGCTACAAGCATTGCTGCAGCGCTAACGCCGCCTAAACCATAACGTTGGCCAAACAGTGGGTAAATGCTGATCATCGGCGCGGCAGCAAATAGCAACGCACCGGCCATATAAAGTGGATCAATGCCGGGAACAAAATAGAAGGCGATGAAAATGAGCAGGGGGTGAATAAGCAGTTTGCCGATCACAATTTGACCTACGGCGCTCGCCATACCTTTAACCTGCAAGCCAAACAGCGCGCCACCGATCACAATCAGCGCTGCTGGGCCCGCTGCTTCGGCCAGCATATCAATGGCTTTAAACAGCGGCGCGGGAATCTTAATACCGGAAACGGCCAGGCAAATGCCGATCAGCAAGCCTACCAATACTGGGTTTTTGATGAGGCTAAGCGCCGTCTTTTTAACCGTTTTCCATACGTTGGAACCTTGATGGCTGCCCATTTCGGCAATAATCAGCGCCATAGGAATAATAATCAGAGTCTCAATGATCATATTGAGCGCCAACAGCACTGCTGCAGGCGAACCGATCACCATGGCTGCCACTGGATAGCCGACAAAACCGCTATTAGCTGCTGCCATGCCGAGTGCCTGCATGGCACTGGCATTTAGTGGCTGGCGCTGTAGTGTTAAGCAGAGCAGTAACCCCCCAATGAAAACGGCAATAGAGCCCAGGCCGTAAGCAAGCAGATAGTTGAGCTTGAAAATATCTTCCAGAGGCTGCTGGGTTAATGCTCGAATCACGAGTGCGGGCAGCGCGCAGTAGAGCACAAATACACCTACCCCCTGCATCTGCTCGCGCTGGATAATGCCGCTCCATCTCGCTATATACCCTAAGCCAATCAGTAGGAATATGGGCGTGGTAATCCCAAGAATAGCGAGCATGGCGGCCCCTTAGCGCATGAAGGCAAATGGTTGAGTTCGAGAATAATTGTACGCTATTTCTCTTGCGCTTCATGGCATGGAGTGAACAGAAGGCGTGACAAGTTGCTCGATATAATGCGTACGTAGCGGTATCACATGCGGATCGATCTGTTCAGAGGCGATGCAGTCGGCGGTGAAGAAGCGAAACGCATCCACGCCCTGAAACACAAACAGATCAACACCCGAAAGTGTTTTGGCACCCACCTGATGGGCGGCGTTTAACAGCTCGGTGTGGGCGGGGATGTAAACCGCATCAAAGACCCAGTGTTGGGCGCCTAGCCCGGCGGTATCGATTGGGCAGCCGGGATGGTTGATGTGACCAATGGGGGAGCAGTTGACCACGCCCTGCCAATGAGGCAATTCTTGCTGCGCCTGCTCTGGCATGATGCACGTCGCGTTAATGCCCATAGCATTAAGATCACGGCTGAGGCTCTCTGCCCGGGCGCTGTCATGTTCAAGAATGTGTATGCAACTGACGGCAAGCTCGCCCAGCGCACACGCCACCGCACGCCCTACGCCACCGGCGCCGATCAACAGAACCTCACCAGCAGGCTGGCTGCCGAAAGAGTGACGGTAGGCACTGATAAAGCCGGTGTAATCGGTGTTTTCAGCGCGCAGCCCCTCAGCGTCAAACAGCAAGGTGTTAGCGGTGCCTACCCGTTGTACGCCTGCACCGCAGATATCGGCCAACTGTGCGGCTTTTTCCTTGAAGGGGAAAGTAACGTTGGTGCCCCGGTAGCCCTCGGCACGCAGCCTTTGTATGGCGCTGGGAAAGTCAAAATCCGCCCCCCGGCTATCGACTAAATCGTAGCGTACCTGCTCGCCCAACGAGGCACCCAGGCGTTCGTGCAAATCGGGGGATTGCGATTTAGCAATGCCTTCCCCTACCAGCCCGAGTTTGATCATGCTTGGCTCCCTCCTGAGTCGTGGTTTGGCGTTTCTTGAGCAATACCATCAATTTCAGCTTCCAGGCGTTGCTGTGCCGTTACGCGCACAAAGGCATTCGGTGCGCCCAGCCCTTGGTAACCTTCCCGCTGCACCAGCTCAAAGAAGAACGCCTGGCGGCCGGGCTGGGTATACAGCTGATAGAAGTCGCCACTGCTGTCTTGATCAAAAAGGATGTGGTGCGCCTGCATCCACGCTTGAGTTTGTGCCGGAAGGTCAACGCGTGCGGCCAGGTCGCGGTAGTAGTTTCCGGGAATCGGTAGTACCGATGTGCCCGCTTGCTGCAGCGCTGTGCTGGTGTCGCGCATGGAATTGGTGCGCAGGGCGACATGGTGAACCCCCGAACCGCCGTATTGGCGCACAAAGCGGTTGCTGGCGGTATCTGGCGAGGCGCTGGCGTTAAGTGCCAGGCGGAAGCGGCCGTTGTGGTTCTGCAGCACCTGGCTCTGGATCAGCCCGCGTGGATCGGTGACATCGAAGGAGGGCGTTGGCTCCAACTGGAAAATAGCGCGGTACTGCAGCATCAGCGAAAGGTAGTCGTGGTAGGAGAGCGCCACGCTGATATGGTCGATATCCACCAGTGCCCCCTGAGAAACCGGTTGCACATCGACAGGGAACTCGCGATCCCAGGTGCGGCTAAGTTGCGAGTCGTCAATGATATAGGAGAGGCTGCCATCCACATTGCGCAGCGCGCTCATGCGATGGCTGGCGCCGACTTCTTCAGGCTCGACAATATCGTAGCCAAGCTTGTCTGCGCGTTTAAAGGCTTCATAAGCGTTGCCCACGCGCAGGCCAATGGCGGTGATGGCGGTGGCGTCGCGTCCCGGCACGCGGCCGGTGAAACTCGCCTCGGTGTTGAGCACCAGGTTAACGTCGCCCGCCGCCCAGCGCTCGGCGTTGAGCGTATGGTGACGGCCCACGCAGGCCATGCCCAGGGCGCTGAGTAACTCGCGCAGCGGTGCTAAATCGTCGGGCTCAACGGCAATCTCCAGAAAGGCGACTGATTCGATTGGTTGGGGCGCGGGAATGCCGCTGTCGCCCTGCATACTGCGTAGTAAATGGTAGGAACGCAGCCCGTCGCGGGCTGTCTGGTCGCTATGGCCCATGCGGAAGACATCGTTAAAAATCTCGTGGGAGAGCGGGCCGTCGTAGCGGGTCTCTTCCAGCATGGCCATGAACTTATCCATCTGTAGCTCGCCCTGGCCAGGAAAGCAGCGATAGTGGCGGCTCCACGACAGGTGATCCATGGAGAGGCGCGGCGCATCGGCGGTTTGCACGAGAAAGATGCGGTCTCCCGGAATGCGGCCAATGGTGCCCAGCTCCGTCTGGCGGGAGAAGATATGGAAGGTGTCCAATACCAGGCCGACATTGGGGTGCGCGGCGCGGCGTACCACTTCCCAGCTGTCGCGGTAATCGTGAATATGGCGGCCCCAGGCCAGCGCCTCATAGGCCACGCGCAGATGACGCCGCGCGGCACGCTCGCCCAGCTCATAGTAGTCATCGGCGGCACGGCTTAAACCCGGGAGCGAATCAGGGTGGACGGTACTGCACGCCATGAGCAGATCCGTACCGAGTTCCTCCATCAGGTCAAACTTGTGCTCGGCGCGATCAAACGCCCGCTCCCGTGCGCGCCCCCGCAGGCCTTCGAAATCGCGAAACGGCTGTAGCGTGACCAGCTTAAGCCCGCGGGCGCGAATCAGCTCCCCGGCTTCCCGCGGTGTACCGGGGAACGCCGTGAGGTCGTTTTCAAACAGCTCAAGCCCTTCAAAACCAGCCTGGGCGATGGCGTCTACCTTCTCTTCCAGCGAGCCGCTTAGGCAAACCGTGGCAATGGATGAGTACATGGCATCACGCTCCTTACTTTGAGTAATATCAGTAACCCGCCAGGCGTGGCAGGAAGGTGACCAGCGCCGGTACGAAGGTAATCAGCAGCAGGATCAAAAACTGCACGCCGAGCATCGGCAGAATGCGGCGGATAATCGGCCCCATTCCCACGCCGGAGACCGAGTCGGCGACAAATAGGCACAGCCCCATGGGCGGTGTGATCAGCCCCATCATCAGATTGAAGATCACCACGATGCCGAAGTGCAGCGGGTCGATACCCAGTGCCATGGCAATAGGGTGAAGGATCGGTACCAGCACCAAAATGGCCGCGATGCCTTCCAAAAATAGCCCTACCACCAGCAGTAGCAGAATCACCGCAATCAGGAAGGTCCACTGGGTATCGATACTCATCAGTGCCCATTCGGTGAGCATGTTGGGCACGCGCTCGAACGTCAGCACCCAATTGCCGGCAGCAACGGCACCCATGATGACCATAATCACCGCGCTGTCGCGCATGGCGCGGGCGAAGATACCGGGCAGGTTTACCAGCTTGATATTGCGGTAGAGCACCACGCCCAGAATCAGCGCGTAGACCACGGCAAAGGCCGCCGCCTCGGTGGGTGTGACGATACCGGCGAGAATGGCGCCGACCACAAACACCGGCATCAGCGCGGGCAGCAGGCCGTGGAGCAGGGCATGGCGGCGCGACTGCTGTTTTGATTGCGTGGCGCCTAGGTCACCGGCGAAAAAGTAGACGTAGATGGAGAGCCCCAATGCCAGCAAAAAGCCCGGCACGATACCGGCCAAAAACAGCCCCGGTACCGAGACACCCGAAACTGTCAGTGCATAGATAATCACCGGAATACTCGGCGGAATAATTGGGCCAATCACCGAAGAGGCAGCGGTAAGCGCAGCGGCAAAATCGCGTGGGTAGCCCTCTTTCTCCATCGCCGGGATGAACACCCGCCCAAGCGCGGAGGTGTCGGCAATCGCCGAACCAGAGAGGCCGGCAAATATCACCGATGCCCAGATATTGACGTGTGCCAGCCCGGCTTTCAGGCGGCCGACAATGGCGGAGGCTAGGTTAATAATCCGGTGAGTGATACCCGCTTCGTTCATCAGCTCGCCGGCCAGAATGAACAGTGGTATCGCCAGTAGTGGGAAGGACTCCAGGCCGCCGAAAAACTGCTGCGAGACAATACGGATGTGGTAGGGCAAATCGCCGGTGCTCATTAACACCGTAAGCGTACCCAAAATGGCAAAGGCAAACGGCACGCCAAGCAGTACGAGGGCTAAAAGCAGTACAAAGATCATGAGGACACCTCTTCACTGGTGTGCTCGCTCAAACGCCGCGCGCCCATCACCAGCGCAGAGAGGCTGAGCAGTCCACCGCCAGTCAGCATGGAGGCTTGAAACAGCCACATCGGCATACCCGTGCTTGATGAGGTGCGGCCACCACGCGCGGCGATAAATTCAACCGCCGACAGTATTAAGCCAATGCCGATCACCAGTACCATCAAATCGACAGCAACGGCCTGCCAGCGCACCCAGCGCGGCGGCAGCAGGCGTCGAATAAGGTCAAAACCGATATGCATGTCCTGCAGGTACGCCCAGGACATGCCAAACATTAGGCCGTAAATCATCAAATAGATGGCAGTGTCTTCTCCCCAGGTAATGGAGCCGCCATAGGTGTAGCGCGCAAAGGCATTGCCCGCGACCAGCAGGAAAATCAGCACCATGGCAAGCCCTGCCAAGCTGCCATTGAACAGGATCAGGCCGCGGTGTAGCCGGGCGAGAAGAGCAGACATAAGAGCACCTTCAATCGATGGTCAGGCACGCAGGGTCGCGAGTGGGCCACCTAAGGCCCACTCGCAAAGCGCTTTGATTAGGCGGGGGTTAGAAGCGCGCGGATGCTTCTCCCACGGCGGAAGAGAGACGCTCAATCCACTCCGCGTCATCGCCAAGCTCTTCGCTCAGGTACGCCTGTACCGGTGGCTGAGCCGCTTCACGGAAGGCTTCCATCTGTTCAGCGCTAGGCTGGGTCACTTCCATGCCCTCTGCTTCCAGCTTGGTGATCCCCTCCGCCGAATTGAACTGCTGAATGGCGCGGCCGGTGGTGCCAGCAACCACGGCGGCGCGCTTCACGGCGGCTTGCTCTTCTTCTGAAAGAGACTGGAATATCTCATCGTTGATCAGCAGGTGATCGACGCCGTAAACGTGGCGGTCTAGCGTGAGGTAGTCCTGAAACTCATAGAAGTTATTGCCGTAGATCACGGAGATCGGGTTCTCCTGGCCATCGACTACGCCGGTGGCAAGAGCCGTTGGCACTTCGCCCCAAGCAATACCCTGTGGCTCAGCACCTAGTCCTTCTACCATTTCCAGGTAGAGTGGAATGGTTTGAACGCGGAACTTCAGCCCCTGCATATCTTCCGGCGACTGAATCGTGCGCACGGAGTTGGTGAAGTGACGGAAGCCAGTTTCGCCGTAGGCTAATGTACGCAGGCCGGTCTCCTGCAAGCAGTGCTCGGCCAATGCTGTACCAAACTCGCCATCCATCACTTGCCACGCCACTGGTGCTGACGGGAAGGTGTAGGGGATATCCGTTACGGCGACCGCTGGGCAGAAATTGGCATAGGCGCCGGAGACCATCGCAATGCTGATCGTACCATCCTGGGCGCCTTCGATTAGCTCGGTTTCACCGCCGAGGGAGCCAGCGGGGTAGAGCTCTACGGTGAGATCCGTTTCGGCTTCCACTAGGTTTTTGAACACCTGACCCGCCGCGCCTTTTTTGGAGGTAGTCCAGTCATCGGGGTCAACGTGGGCAAAGCGTAGCGTTTGGGCAGAAGCATTCGCTGCGGCAACCAGCGTAGCCGTCGCGAGGGCCGCCGTCAGCGTGCGTTTTGAGATTAGAGACATTGTTGTTGTCCTCTTGTCGGGGCGTTGTTATAGGGGTTGGAAAAGCCTAAAGCAGAGGCGTGTTTAGCCGTTCCATACTGTCATAATCAACAATGTACGAAATGGTACGTTCAGTCAAGCTGTGGCATACTAGACAAAAGACAAAAGACGATCACGACAATAAAAGGCACGCTCTATGACAGCCCCTTCGACCAAGGCCAGCCCCCCTGCCGCGCGGCGACGGCGTAAAAATGACCCCGAATCCGTGCGCGCCGATATTCTTGCGGTGGCTACCCGCGAATTCTCAGAAAAAGGCCTCTCTGGGGCACGGATCGATGAGATCGCCGAGAAAACCCGCGCCTCCAAACGTATGATTTACTACTACTTTAATGATAAAGAGTCGCTTTACCTACATACCCTAGAAGCCGCCTACCAGAAAGTGCGCCTCCAGGAGGCCGAGCTGGATCTTGACCACCTGGCCCCACTTGAAGCACTAAGTCGACTAGTGCGCTTTACCTTCTGCCATCACGCCAAAAACCCTGACTTTATTCGCCTGGTAATGATCGAAAACATTCATCATGGCCGCTTTTTGGCGCAGTCAGAGTTGATTCAGTCACTCAACGCTGGGGTGATTGATGCGCTCACCAGCGTCTATGCTCGTGGTCTAGAGGCCGGCTGTTTTCGCGAAGGCTTAGATCCACGGGAGCTGCACTGGCTGATTAGCGCGCTGTCATTTTTCAATGTCTCAAACCAGCACACCTTTTCGCGGATTTTTGATTGGCAACAAGCCGCGCCTGAGAACCAGCGCAAACTAGAAGATCACGTTACCGAGATGGTGCTGCGCTACGTAGGCACCGACACCACGCTGTCGCAGTCGTAAGTACCGACCTATTTAGCGTATGGTTCGAATGGCGAACATATGTACATATTCTGTTCTAAGTCGTACCTTTGTGGACTGTTTTGCTGGTTCTGAACAACGTTAATAGGAGGCTTAACGCCTATGCCCGCCGCGTTTTTAAAGCACCCCTTTATGAGTCAACACGCACTGGGCGAGTGTGATGATGACGCCATGGTAAACGCCATGCTGGCCTTTGAGTTGGCCTTAGCGGAAGTACAAGAAGCGAGCGGTGCTGTGCCTGGCGGCACGAGCCAGCAAATGCGCTCACAGTTAGAACATATCGCCTTTGATAGCGAAGAGATCGCGGCGGGTATCGCCAGCGGCGGTAATGTAGCGATCCCCTTTGTAAAACATAGCCGCGTGCGGCTTTCCGAAGACATTAAGCGTTACTGGCACCAGGGAGCGACGAGTCAAGACGTGGTCGACTCCGCGCTGATGCTACTACTTAAACCACGCTTGGCGGCGTTGGATAGCTTGCTGCTGCGCTGCCGTTCAGCGGCGCTCTCGTTGATGGACGCTCACGCTGATACGCCCATGGTAGGGCGTACGCTAATGCAGCAGGCACTGCCGCTCACCTTTGGCGTCAAGGTGGCTCACTGGGCGATCGGCCTGGAGCAAAGTCGTCGCCGCTTGGAAGAGATGGAGTTGCCCGTGCAGTTTGGCGGGGCGGTGGGCGTACACTCGGGGTGGGATAACCTGGGGCTAGAGTGGATGGACGCCTTGGCCGAGCGGTTGGGATTGTCTGCCCCTGTACTCCCCTGGCATACCGACCGCTACCCAATCCATGCCCTCGGCACGGCATTGGATGCAGTGGCGGGGGCGGCTGAAAAAATCGCCCTAGATGTATCGCTACTGACGCAAACCGAAGTAGGCGAAGTGGCGGAGCCTTCTGCTCCAGGTATGGGCGAGTCTTCGTCGATGCCCCATAAGCGTAACCCTGTACGCAGCGCGCTGATTCGCGGTGCAGCGCGACAAGTGCATGGCCACACCAGCGTGTTGATCAACGCTGCCGCCCAACCCCTTGAACGCGGGTTGGGCGAGTGGCATGCGGAGTGGGCGCCGTTAATGGAGAGCGCTCTACTCGTCGAAGGAGCACTAGAGCAAGTTGCCGTGCTGTTAGAGGGAATGGAGGTTTACCCAGAAAAAATGCAGCGCAATTTGGCCGCCACCGGTGGCGGCATTATGGCTGAGCCCGTCGCGCGTCTGCTGTCTCCTCAGCTAGGGGCTGAGGCAGCGAAAGCCATTAGTGCTGAGGCAGCCGAAACCGCCCGCCTTACTGGGCGCCCTTACGCGCAGGTGATCGCCGAGCATGCTGACATCAAAGGGGTTGTGGATGCCACTGCGCTACGTGACGCCTGCGACCCTGCGTTATACCTTGGTAGCGGTGCGCGCCAGGTTGAACGTGCTAAGAAATGGCTAAATTCTCAATAACTATTTGAAAATAAATCTATTTAAAAGATTTTTTAAATTTTAGTGCAATGAGTTGCCATCGAGTTGCGTGCCAACAGATTTGACCCTATTTGCGTTCGGCAGTAAATTGTTCGTATAGAGAATCTATGTTCGTTTAGCGAACAAGCGCTCATCAGTCAGCACAACCAGTTAAGAGGCATTCATCATGGCCGAGTTTCTCAGCTTGCATGACGCGGTAGCACGCTACGTCGAAGACGGCGCTACCGTGGCCATGGAAGGCTTTACCCACTTGATTCCGTTTGCCGCCGGTCACGAAGTGATCCGCCAGAAAAAACGCGACCTGACGCTGATTCGCATGACCCCCGATATCATCTACGATCAGTTGATTGGTGCGGGCTGCGCTAAAAAGGTGATTTTCTCCTGGGGCGGCAACCCCGGCGTAGGCTCGCTGCATCGCCTGCGTGATGCGGTTGAGAAAGGCTGGCCGCATAAGGTTGAGATTCTGGAACATAGCCACGCGGCCATGGCTTGCGCCTTTGAGGCGGGCGCCGCCGGTCTGCCTATGGCGGTTTTTCGCGGTTACATCGGCAGTGAATTGCCCAGCGTGAACGATCAAATCAAGTTCATCGAGTGCCCGTTTACCGGTGAGCGCCTAGCCGCTGTGCCGTCGGTGCGTCCGGATGTATCGATCATTCACGCCCAGCGGGCGGATCGCCAAGGCAACGTGCTGGTAGAAGGCATTGTCGGCGTGCAGAAGGAAGCGGTACTCGCCGCCAAACACAGCATTGTCACGGTGGAAGAGGTAGTCGATGACCTCCAGGCGCACCCCAACGCCTGCGTGATCCCAAGCTGGGCCATTAGCGCCATTGCGGTGGCCGAAAAAGGCGCGCTGCCTTCTTACACCCACGGCTACTACGGCCGCAGCAACCGCTTCTATAAAGAGTGGGATGCCATCGCTCGCGACCGCAACACCTTTACCCAGTGGCTCGATGATAACGTTTTTAACGCTGTTCAAAATCATACAGGGGAGAATATCTAATGAGCCTCGAATATACCTCTTCTGAAATGATGTCGGTCACCGCGGCGCGGGCGCTGGAAAATGGCATGACCTGCTTTGTGGGCATCGGGCTGCCCTCTGAGGCCGCCAACCTGGCGCGGCTGACGCACGCCCCTGATGTGGTGCTGATTTATGAGTCCGGCACGCTGCAAACCAAGCCCGATATTCTGCCGCTCTCGATTGGCGATGGCGAGCTATGCGAATCAGCGCTCACCACCGTGGCGGTGCCAGAGATGTTCCGTTACTGGCTGCAGGGCGGCAAAGTGAATGTGGGCTTTTTAGGCACCGCGCAAATCGACCGTTTTGCTAACCTGAATACTACGCTAATTGGCGATTACAAAGCACCCAAGGTGCGCCTGCCGGGCGGCGGTGGGGCGCCGGAAATTGCCACCAACGCGGGCGAAGTGTTCATCACTCTAAAGCACTCCAAGCGGGCGTTTGTAAAAGACGTCGACTTCGTCACCACACTCGGTTTTGGCCGCGACGGCAAAGGCCGCGATAACGTGCCCAATATTGGCAAAGGCCCTACCCGCGTGATCACCGACCTGTGCGTGATGAAGCCTGACCCTGACACCAAAGAGCTAGTGGTAGTATCGCTGCACCCTGGCGTGACCCGCGAGGCCGTGATTGACGCGACCGGCTGGGAAATCCGCTTTGCCGAGCAGCTTGAGAGCACGCCCGAGCCCAGTGAAAAAGAGCTGACGATTTTGCGTGAGCTGAAAGCGCGCACCGAGCGGGCCCACGCGGACGCATAAGGAGTTTTCTATGAGCGATATTGATGTGAAAAACGTCTATCTCTGTCATCCCCGCCGCACGGCAGTAGGCCGCTTTGGCGGCACCTTGGCCAGTGTGCGTCCGGATGATTTTGCCGCGACGATTTTTAAAGCCGTACTGGCAGAAGCGCCGGATCTCGACCCGGCCGCCATTGAAGAAGTCTTCATGGGCTGTGCCAATCAGGCCGGGGAAGATAACCGTAACGTGGCGCGCATGTCGTCGCTGCTGGCGGGCATTCCTACATCGGTGCCCGGCACGACCATGAACCGCCTCTGCGGCTCGGGTATGGACGCCGTTGGCACGGCCTTTCGCGCCATTAAAGCCGGTGAGATGGAACTGGCGTTGGCAGGCGGCGTGGAGTCCATGTCTCGCGCGCCCTACGTGATGGGCAAGGCCGATAGCGCCTTCGCTCGCGGGCAGAAAATCGAAGACACTACCATCGGGTGGCGGTTTATCAATCCGCTAATGAAGAAAGCCTATGGGGTGGATTCGATGCCGGAAACGGCAGAGAACGTTGCCGAGCAGTTCAACATCTCCCGGGAAGATCAGGACGCCTTTGCGCTGCGCTCCCAGCAGAAAGCTGCTGCCGCCCAAAAGGCTGGGCGCTTTGCCCAAGAGATCACCGCCATTGAGATCCCCCGCCGCAAGCAGGATCCGCTGATCTTTGATACCGATGAGCACCTGCGGGAAACCAGCCTGGAAAAACTGGCGGGTTTGCCTACCCCCTTCCGCGAAGGCGGTAGCGTAACCGCTGGCAATGCCTCTGGCGTCAACGACGGTGCTGCGGCGATGCTGGTGGCCAGTGAAGCGGCGGTTAAACAACATGGTCTAACGCCGATGGCGAAAATCATCGGTATGGCCACGGCGGGCGTTGAGCCGCGCATTATGGGCTATGGCCCGGTACCGGCTGTGCAGAAACTGCTCAAGCGCACCGGTATCTCAATTGACGATATTGATGTGTTTGAGTTTAACGAGGCCTTTGCCGCCCAGGCGCTGGCGTGTATGCGCGACCTGGGCCTGCAAGACGACGACCCCCGGGTGAACCCCAACGGCGGTGCGATTGCCCTGGGTCACCCGCTGGGTATGTCCGGCGCACGCCTGCTGCTCACCGCCGCCCACGAGCTGCAAAACAGCGGCAAGCGCTACGCGCTGTGCACCATGTGCGTGGGTGTTGGCCAAGGTATCGCCACGCTGATTGAACGCGTTTAACGGAGAAAATCATGGCATTTTATACCATCAATGGCCGCAGCGTGGCTTACCGGCTGCTCGGCTCAGAAGTAAACCCCCTTGTGGTGCTGGCGCACCCATTGGGAATGAGCCAAGCCGTGTGGGACGACGTGATCCCCGTGCTGCTGCCCCGCTATCGGGTGCTGACCTGGGATCTACCCGGCCATGGTGCCAGCCAAGCGGTCAGCGGTACGCAAATTACTCCCGCTGACTTGGCCGCTGAAGCATTGGCGCTGGCAGAACGTGCTGGCGCTGAGCGCTTTCACTTTGCCGGTACCTCCATTGGTGGCGTGGTCGGCCAGCAACTGATTGCCGCCCATAGTGATCGTCTGCTTTCTGCCACGTTGACCAACACCGGCGCGGTGATTGGCAACGCGGAACTATGGAACATGCGCGCTGGCCGTGTCCGCCAAGAAGGGCTGGCGGCGATGTCTGAAGAGATCGTGCCGCGCTGGTTTGCGCCGGTGGCCTTTGAGGCAAGCCCGGCGTTGAAAGCGGGCTGGTGCACCCAGATGGGCCGTGGCGATGATGAATCTTACGCCCAACTGTGTGAAATGCTCGGCCGCGATACCTTCACGGGCAAATTAGCGGCGAAGAGCGCCAAGGTACAGCTGTTCGGCGGTAGCGAAGATATGGCCACCCCGCCTGCCACCCTGGAAGCACTGGCTGCTGAACTGGATGGCGCCCCGTTGGAAGTGTTTAACGGTATTGGTCACGTGCCTTCAGTGGAAGCGCCGGCGCTGTTCGCGCAAAAGCTGCTTGCCGTGTTGGCAACTGATTTAGGTGATGTGGCCAATCAGGGCGTGGCTTACGCTACCGGCCTTGAGGCCCGTAAGCAGGTATTGGGGGAAGAGCACGTGGCGCGTTCTACCGCCAACGCCAACAGCCTGGATGCGCCTTTCCAACAGATGATTACCCGCCTAGCTTGGGGCGAACTGTGGAGCAACGACGATTTAACCCGCCGTGAGCGCAGCATGATCACCACCGGGATCCTCGCCGCGCTCGGCCGTGAAGAACTAACGCTGCACTTAAAAACCGCTAAGCGGATTGGCTTGACCGAAGCCGAGCTTCGCCAAGTATTGATGCATGTAGCGATTTACGGCGGCGTCCCGGCAGCCAATCACGCCTTTGCCCTCGCCAAAGAGCTGGGCTGGGGCGAGTAGCGAGTCAACATAATTGATGAGAGGTAAGGGCGATGACCCACGATAACAAGCGCTTTGTGGCACGCGACCGTAACTGGCATCCGCCCGCCTATGCGCCGGGCTATAAAACCTCGGTGGCACGCTCACCCCAGCAGGCGCTGGTGAGTATGCAACAGCCCACGGCATCAGAGCTGACCGGCCCAGATTTTAGCCACCTGCGCATGGGGCCTCACGATAACGACCTGCTGCTGAACTTTCGCCAGGAGCCTGCCCTAGGAAACGGCCAAGGCCAAGGGCTGCCTCAGGGCGAGCGGATTATGATGTTTGGCCGAGTCGTCGACCAGTTTGGCAAGCCAATACCGCACACCCTGGTAGAAATGTGGCAAGCCAATGCGGGGGGGCGCTACCGGCATAAAAACGACAAGTACCTGGCCCCACTGGACCCTAATTTCGGTGGCGTTGGGCGCTGTTTGACCGACGAGCAGGGCTTTTACCGTTTTCGTACCATCAAGCCCGGCCCCTACCCGTGGCCCAACGATATGAACAGCTGGCGGCCAGCGCATATTCACGTATCGGTAACCGGCCCTTCAATTTCTACCCGGCTGATTACCCAGATGTATTTTGAGGGCGACCCGCTGATTCCTCTCTGCCCCATCGTGCACACACTGAAAGACCCTCTCGCGGTTGAGACGATGATTGGACGGCTGGATATGGCCCATAGCAAGCCGATGGACTGCCTAGCTTACCGTTTTGACATTGTGGTGCGCGGCGAACTGCAAACCTTCTTTGAAAATCAATAGTTGAAAACCAATAAAGGCAGGGGGGATACATCATGAATCAGCCTAACAGCCAGCCAACCAGCGAACTCATGCTGAGGGAAACCGCCTCACAAACCGCTGGCCCCTACGTGCATATTGGTCTTGCACTCGCGGCGGCAGGCAACCCGGTGCGTGATGAAGAGATCTGGAACGAGATGGCCAAGCCCAGCGCCGAGGGCGAGCATATCGAAGTTGTAGGTATCGTCATCGACGGTAATGGCGACCTGGTGCGCGATGCCTTTGTAGAAGCGTGGCAAGCCGATGCGAACGGCAACTACCAGGCCAACTACGACCTAAGTAAGCCGTTCAATAGCTTTGGGCGTACCGCCACCACCTTCGATCACGGCAGCGAGTGGTCACTAACCACCATCAAACCCGGCGCGGTGAAGCACCCCAGCAGCCAACTCATGGCGCCGCATATTAACCTCACGCTGTTTGCCCGCGGGGTGAACATTCACCTGCAAACGCGGCTCTATTTTGATGACGAAGCTGAAGCGAACGCCCAGTGCCCGGTGCTATCACGCATCGAATCACCGGCACGCCGTCAGACGCTGATCGCCAAGCGCGAAGAGGTTGAAGGTAAGGTGCGTTATCGGCTGGATATTCGCTTGCAGGGTGAAGGCGAAACGGTATTTTTTGATTTCTAGCCTTTTTAAAAGCACGTGCTGTTAATAAAGCCAAAAGCGTTACTCATTCGAGGTAGCGCTTTTTTTGTTATCCACGCCTATGGTCGTGGATAAATGTTGGGAAAGTCCAATTTTATGTTGATATTGTACTTTTCCTGAAGGGTTTAAAAGCGACAACTGTTGTCGGTTAAGGTGAGGCGGCTTGAGGGGCGTAAACGACTGCTTAGGCATAGACGAATGTCGATTAGTCTTACGCCTCATAGTGATCTAATGTGGTTACTTAAAGCGAATTACTATTCGCCATACGAACTTACAATAATCCAAAAAAATCCTGGAGGCTCCCATGAAAATGACCTTATCCCGGTGCGTGTTGGCAGCAGCCATTGCTGGCCTGGCCGTTAGCTCGGCTCAGGCAGAGACTACGCTACGTATGGCCCACTTTTGGCCTGGCCCTTCAGGCGTTAATGAAGATGTTTTGCAGGCGTGGGCCGACACCATTGCCGAAGAGTCCAATGGTGATCTAACTATTCAAATGTTTCCCGCCGGTACCTTAGCCAAACCAGACTCCATCTATGAAGCCGCTGCCAACGGTATTGCCGATATCGGCGCCACCGCCCAGGGCTATACGGCTGGCCGTTTCCCGCTGTCGCAAATTGTTGAGCTACCGGGTGTTGCCAGTACCGCGACACAAGGGGCGTGCGTGCTACAGACGCTCTACGACGATGGTCATTTGGACAGCGAATACGAAGATACCCGCCCGCTATTTATGTTTACCACCGGGCCGGGAGGCATCCATACCATCGACACCGACGTGCAAACGCCTGCTGATCTAGAAGGCTTACGTATTCGCCGCCCGACGGCGGTTGCGGGTGAGATGCTGGAAAATATGGGCGCAAGCCCAGTGGGCATGCCAGCGCCCGATATTTATACCTCCATGCAGCGCGGCGTTATTGATGGCCTGAGCTTCCCCTGGGAAGGTTTAAAAGGCTTCCGCATCAACGAACTCGTCAACTATCACACCGAAGTACCGTTCTACACGTTGATCTTTGTGGCCACTATGAACCAGCGTAGCTATGACAACCTGACTCCTGAGCAGCAGGCGGTGATCGATAATAACTCCGGTATGAAATGGGCTGAAAACGCCGGTGCGGTGTTTGATCGGCTCGATGTGGAAGGTAAACAAGAGGCCGCCGACGCTGGCCATACCATCCGTGAAATCGCCAATCCGCTGGGGCATCCTGACTGGCAGGAGCCGCTGGAAACGGGCATTGAAAACTACTTGGCGCAGTTGGAAGAGCGCGGTCTCGATCAGGCGCGCGACGTCTATCAGGCGGCGTTGGCGGTCAGCGAGTCTTGCAGCGCCCAATAGGGGTTATGTGTCATGCAGTTTACTCTCTACCGGGCTAGCCACTGGCTGGCCCTTATTTGTCGCTTGGTTGCCGGGGTTGCTTTGATTGGCCTGCTGGCGGTTACCATTGCTGATGTCAGTACCCGCTACCTTTCCCGGGTGACGGAAGGCGCTATTGCGCTGCGTGTGTCAGGGAGCGTGGAGTTGGTCAGCTATTTGATGTTGTTCGCGCTATTGGCAGCGATGGCGGCGAATGTCGAAAAAAGCCAAGTGGTGGTGGAGGCGTTTTCACACCGCTTACCGCAGGTGATAAAGAATCGCTTACAGGGCGTCTTCTTACTCGGCTTTACGGCGCTGGGGCTGATTCTGTTTGTGGGGTTACTGGATTCTGCTGCTGCCGCTACGCGGCACGGGGAAATAACCCAAGACCTGCGACTGCCCATGGGGCCGATTTACCAATTGGCTGCGGCGCTCAGTTTGCTATTGGGGATACGTAGCTTTATTCATGCCTTGCTGGGCATCATCTATGCCACGGGTGAGGAGGCGACTCATGGGGAGTGAGGCGATTGGTGCCATTGGGCTAGGGCTGTTATTGGTGCTGATGATTCTGCGTGTTCCAGTAGCGCTGACGATGCTGATCGTTGGTGTGGTGGGATTCGCCCAAATTATTAGCTGGGATGCGGCCGTCGCTCAGTTAAAAACCGTTCCTGTCGAAGTGCTCTCTAACTACAGCTTTAGCGCCGTGCCCATGTTTATTTTAATGGGCGTACTGGCTGCCCACTCGGGGATGGCGGGTAAGCTATTTGATTCAACGCGGATTATTTGCGGGGGCTGGAAGGGCGGCCTGGCGATTGCCGCGGTGGGTTCATGCGGCATCTTCTCCGCTATCTCCGGTTCATCGCTGGCGACGGCGAGCACCATGACCCGGGTGGCATTACCAGAGATGGAGCGTTACGGCTATAACCGCGGCTTAGCCACCGGTGCGCTGGCTGCTGGCGGCACGCTAGGCATTATGATTCCGCCCAGTATCGCACTGCTTATCTACGCCATACTTACTGAACAGTCCGTGGGCGATATGTTTATGGCGGGGCTAATCCCCGGCCTGCTAGGGCTAGTGATGTACTCCCTGACCATTACCGTGGTGATGTATCTACGCCCCTCCCTGGCGGTAGCGGGTGAACCCACCGCTTGGAAAGAGAAGCTGCTCTCGCTAACCGGTTTAGTGCCGTTCTTTGGCGTTTTCATGGTGATGATTTTAGGTATCTATTTTGGTGCTTTTACCCCCACCGAAGGGGCCAGTGTCGGCGCGTTCGCCACGCTGCTTTACGCCCTAGTAAAAGGCATGCGTGGTGCCCAGCTATGGCACAGCGTACAAGAGACGTTGGCGCTCTCCGCGGTGGTGTTCTTTATGCTGGTAGGGGCTGAAACGCTGGGGTATTTCATCTCGGTGTCGCGCATTTCGTTCTCTATCACTGACCTGCTCTACGGCATGGATCTCACCCCCATCGTTGTAGTGCTGTGCATCCTGGCGCTCTACTTTGTGCTGGGTATGTTTATGGACTCCATCGCGATGCTGGTAATCACCGTGCCGGTGGTGTATCCGATTATTCAGGCGATGGGTATCGACCCGGTATGGTTCGGTATTTTGACCGTACTGACGGTAGAGCTGGGGCTCATGACCCCGCCGGTGGGCATGAATGTGTTTGTGATTAAGGCGATGGCGCCCCATGTCGGGCTAGGGGAGATTTTCAAGGGTGTGACACCCTTTGTAGTGTCCGATTTGCTTCGCCTAACGTTGTTAATCCTCTTCCCAGTACTCTCGACCTTCTTTTTACTCTAAATAGTGTCAGCGCCCTCGTGACTGCCGAATCCGAAAATCTCGCGGTGAAAGCGCTGTATTACGCTTAAAAAAGCGCGTGAAGTAAGCCGGTTCAGAGAAGCCTAAGCTATCAGAGACTTGGCCAATGGCCATATTGGTATAGGTGAGCTGACGCTTGGCTTCTAGCAGTAAGCGCTCATGCAGCAATTGCAGGGCGCTGCGCCCGGCGAGTAGGCGGCAGAGCAGATTCAAGTGCGCGCTACTCACCCCGATCTGCTCGGCTAACTTTTCAATACTCGGCTGCTCGCGATAGTGCGCTTCGATCAGCGCTTGGTAGTGCTCTAAATGCTGTCGTCCTTTGTCACTTTGTCGAGGGCCATAACGTTTTGCCGTGTTGCCTGCATAAGCACTAAGACGCGATAGCTCTACCACTAAGGCTTGGATAAGTGCTTCGAGCAGGCTATTGCGTCCGGGGGCGGGTTGGCGGTACTCCTGGTCGATCTGGGCTACCAGCGTGGCAATTCTGTCGGTCTGGTTTGCCTGGAGCAGCGGATAGAAGTCTGCCTTTTTTAACGTGCTGCTCTCACCCATTAGTGCATGTAAGTGGTCGGCCAGCGGTTTGGCCAGGGTGATAATGTGTCCTTCCACATCCGGTGAAAAGAGAAAGCCGTGAATCGCCATGGCAGGCACAACGATAGCGCTGGCGCGCTGCAACTGATGGTTTGCTCCCTCCAGCTCTAACTCAACGCTACCTTGAGAAATAAACAGGATATGCACCAGATCGGCGTGGCGATGTGGACGGATACGCCAGTTATGCAGCTGGCTGCGTTCGGGGATGGACTCGCAGTGGAGCAAGTCTGGCGTGGGCCAGTGCTGCGTCTCGCCATACAGCTTAAATACCGGAACGGACGTTGCCGACGAGGCTGGCATCACCTGTATCTCCTATACGACTAAGGTGGGGTGAAAAAGCGCTAAATGTCCAATAATTGATCTAGATCATGCCTTATTATGCGGCGTGTTTCATTGAAAAATACAAGTCATAAGTTTTGGATTAACTTTTAGATAATGACAATGATGAGGCTCCCCTATGAAAACGCAGGTCGCGATTATTGGCGCAGGGCCTTCAGGCCTATTGCTAGGCCAGCTGCTGCATCGTCAAGGCATTGATAATGTGATTGTTGAGCGGCGTAGCGGTGAGTATGTATTAAGCCGTATCCGCGCCGGTGTGCTTGAGCAGGGCATGGTGGACTTGCTGCGCGAAGCGGGAGTTGACCAGCGTATGGATGAAGAGGGCTTACCCCATGACGGTTTTGAGCTTGTTTTCGATAATCGCCGTGTGCGGGTCGCACTGGATGAGCTGACTGGCGGCAGTAACGTCATGGTTTACGGCCAAACCGAGGTGACGCGGGATCTGATGGAGGCCCGCACCGCCGCTGGCGCGACAACGCTCTACGAGGCGGAAAACGTGCAGCCCCACGACCTGGATAGTGACCACCCCTACCTAACCTTTGAGCACAACGGTGAAGCTGTCAGGCTAGAGTGCGACTACATCGCTGGGTGCGATGGCTATCATGGGGTATCCCGCCAGGCGATCCCTCAAGAGCGCATAAAAGAGTTCGAAAAAGTTTATCCGTTTGGTTGGTTGGGGATGCTTTCGGATACGCCGCCAGTTTCTGATGAGCTAATTTATGCAAGCCATGAGCGCGGCTTCAGCCTCTGCAGCATGCGCTCCGCTACCCGCAGCCGTTACTACCTCCAAGTGCCGTTAGAAGAAAAAGTAGAAGAGTGGTCTGACGAGCACTTTTGGGAGGAGCTTAAGCGTCGCTTGCCTGACGAGGTGGCCGAAAAGCTTGTCACTGGGCCTTCCATCGAGAAAAGCATCGCGCCACTGCGTAGCTACGTGGTCGAACCGATGCAGTACGGGCGGTTGTTTTTGGTCGGCGATGCAGCACATATCGTCCCGCCTACGGGGGCTAAAGGGCTTAACTTGGCCGCCAGTGATGTGAATACGCTTTATCGTTTAATGATGAAGGTCTACCAGGAAGGGCGCACCGATTTGATTGAGCGCTACTCACAAACCTGCCTGAAGCGCATTTGGAAAGCCGAGCGCTTCTCCTGGTGGATGACCTCTATGCTGCACAACTTTTCAGACGAGGAAGATTTTAATAGCCGCATGCAGCTGGCCGAGTTGGACTACGTGACCAGCTCTAAAGCAGGGCTGACGACCATCGCTGAAAACTACGTGGGTCTACCCTACGAATCGCTTGAATAGGCACTAATATTTTCCAGGTAAATCCTCCTTGCTCAGGCCTAGCTTGGGCTTTTTCGTCATAGCGACTCATGATTAGTAAAAATGCCGACGCAAATATACAGCCGCGCTATACACTCTTAATAAAGCAGTGTGCGATATGGCAGTTTTTCTTTAATAACACGGCATAGCCTTATCTCAGTACTGGCTTGCCACATTGAAGTGGAGGCACTATGGCTAAATTATTTCAGGAATTTCGTGAGTTTGCGGTAAAAGGCAACGTTGTCGATATGGCGGTGGGTATCATTATTGGCGGGGCGTTCACGCTGATTGTGCAAAGCCTGGTTGCTGATGTAATGAATCCGCTCATTGGCCTGCTGGTAGGCGGGGTCGACTTTTCGAATCTGTTTGTCGTGTTGCGCCAAGGAGCGGTGGCGGGGCCTTATGCAACACTGGCGGATGCTCAGGCGGTAGGGGCGGTAACGCTCAATGTGGGGCTGTTTATCAACGCGCTGATCAGTTTTACGATCGTTGCTTTTGTGGTGTTTCTGTTGGTGCGCACGATCAACCGGTTAAAGCGGGAAGACGCGGTGGCGCCAGCGAGTCCCACTGAACAGCCTTGTCCCTACTGTTTGATGGTCGTGCCTATTAAAGCGACGCGGTGTGGTCACTGCACAGCAGCGTTACCGTCATCAGCGTTAGCAGAGCCGCTGCCTGAAGCCCCGCCTCACATGCCGCCTGCCAAGTAATCGCTCAATGCAAAAAGGTGCCCATTCAGGCACCTTTCTGCATTTTTAAAACAGCGATTACGCCCTTTTCTTAAGCGTTTTGCTGTCGGGTTTTTGACTATCACCAGCATCGCTGGGTTGCGGCAACGAGGGTAGCGATTTAGCCAGCATTTCGACGCTGTGGCGATAGTAGAGCTGGCTCTTATTATGCTCGCCTAGGCTGGCATAAAGGCGGGCAAGCTCAGCGCATACTTCACCGTTGGGGCGCTGACGTTGGCTGGCTTCAAAGTACTCCAACGCTTTTTCCCATTTGCCGGTGCGCAGCGAGAGACGACCACAGGCTAACAGCAGCTCGGGGTCGTTGGGGCGCTCCTGCAGCCACTTTTCGGCTTTAGCCAGTTGACGTCCTGCGTCCACATTCAGCAGGCCGTAGCGTTTCACTAAACGTGCGTCCCAGTGATGATCCAGCGAGTGGTTGAGTAAGCGTTCGGCAATTGGCTCTTCGTTGGCTTGAATCAGCGCTTCGGTGTAAAGCACGATCAGTTCCGTATTGCCCCGCAAGTAGTCGGGCATATCGGCCCACAGCCCACGCACTCGCTCGATGTTGGTGGGATTTTGCGCTTCAAACACGATCAGCTCGCGGTAGGCTTTAAACTCTAGCTGCTCGCGCTCCTGCTGGGTAATTAGCTTTTGGGCCGCCAGGCGGGGAATCAAGCGGCGTAGGCCTTCCCAATCGTTAACGCTCAAGTGCACCTGTTTAAGTAGCTTAAGCACTTGTGGATGGTTGGAGAGCTTTTTATCCAGACGATTGAGGATCGCCAGCGCCTCTTCCGGCTGCTGGCGCTCAAGCATCATTTGCGCTTGCATCAAGCCCACGGCCGTATCGGCGCCGTCGGTGGTTAGCTGCGCTTGATTCAGGTGCTCCTGGGATTTGCTGTGATTGCCCTGGTAGTGGGCTGCCAATGCCGCCGATAGGTAGTTAACCAGCGGTGTGCTGGAGTCATCGGCGGCATTAATCAGGGTTTTCTCCGCTTTTTTCCAGCGCCCTTCTGTGAGTGATACCAATCCTCGTACAGTGCGCTGCATGGCGCGCCGGTTACGGGCGCGGCTGTTCCAGCTGCGAAAGCGCCCCATGGGGCGAATAATGCCGCTCAGCAGGCGGAGTACGAAGTGCAGCACAATAAATGCAGCGAACAGCAGCACCAAGCCAAACCAAAACGAGGTTTGCAGGGAGGTGTCGCCAACACGGATCAGCCAGTAGCCAGGCACCGACATCATCAGGTGCCCAAACAGGGCCCCGACGGCTAGGCCTGCGACGATCAGGAGAATAAGTTTTCTCATGCATCACCTCCGCTCTCACCGCGCGACTCGTAGCGGTTCTCAATAAAGCGAGCAAGCTCCTGCTGTGAGGCACTGATATCGGGCAGTTCCGGTTTTACCTCGGCCTGCTTAAGCTCTTCTAGGCGCGCGATAACGCTTTGTGTTTCTTCGCGAGTGGTATCGTAATAGCCGTTCAGCAGCTCTAGCGCTTTATCGATACTCGCGTCATAAAGCGCTTTCTCTTCATTGAGCAGGGCCAACTGAGTCTGTTCGAGCACCAAGCGCAGGCTTTGACGAAGATACGACTCTTGCTCCGGCGTTACCAGGGCTTCCAGCGCTTCGTCGTGATGGCGAACCGCTACCAGGTCTTTTAACTCTTCACCGAAGCGGGCCAACTGGCGCTGGAACGTGCCGGTAGGCGGCTGTTCGATGCTAGAGGCCACCGCGCGCTCTTCAATTTCTTGCGAAAGGCGCAAGCTTGAAATGCGCTGCTGCTGGGCATTCAACGCTAAGTAGAGGCCGGTGCGGTCAACCTGGGGCACGGCATCGAGTGCCGCTAGCTCATTGGCAATTTCGCGGCGAACGGTGGTTAGCGCGGGGTTGTCAGCATCAACCAAGCGGGCATCGGCGGTGCGCAGCAGCGCGGCCGCGCCGTCAACATCGCCTTCTAACTGCAAGCGCTGATTGGCTAGACGGAGAAGGTAAGCGGCTTCGGCATGTAACCAGTCACGGTCATCAGTCTCTTGCTCTTGAGAAAGCTGGTCAAGCACTTGGCCCAGGGTCTCGTCGACGTCGCTACGGTAGCTGTTAAACTCCTCGCGTAGCTCGCCCATGGTGCCTTGCAGCGCTTCATCGCGCTCAGCTTCGCCGCTATCTATACGTGACTCTAGGTCGCTGACCGCTTGTTGTGAGGCGCTGCCTTCAGCCTGTTGCGCCAGCTCGTCGAGCCGCTGCTGTTGGCTTTGCAGGCGCTGCCAGCCTTGCCAAACAACTAACGCCAAGACGATTGCCAGAATAATGACCAGCGCAATAGCAAAGCCACTGCCTTTACCGCCACCTTTACCTTTACGGCTGGTCGGTGGGGGTGTGCCTGCTGCTCCACCGCTAGCCGGTTTTGCCGCACCCGCATTGGAACCTGAAGTGGAACCTGAGCTGGCAGAAGGCGAGCTCGAAGATGAAGAGGGCGAAGATTTAGTCTCTGAAGACTTAGTACTGGAAGACTTAGTACTTGAAAATGTAGGGGGCGCTGTCGAGCTTGAAGGAGTCGATGCAGCGGCGCTCGGCGGCGGGGAGGCGGTATCCGCAGGGGTAGTACCCGCCTGAGGAGTCACAGCCTCTGCACTGCTGACCGAGGTTGTACTAGCTGCCGGCGAGCCTTTGCCGCGCCGCCGCGAACGACTATTTTTAGCACCGCTTTGAGGCGGTGCTGTTGAACTCGGCGGTGTGGCCGACGCGCTCGTGTCGGTAGCAGCAGCCTGATCGCTTGTTTTAGAGACGCCTTGAGAGGCATCGGTGGACGTCGGTTGTACATCGTCCTGATCGTTTACTTGTTTGCTCATCTGTCGCTAGCCCTTAGTAAGTTCCTTGATCGACATCGGCACCCTGTGGGTCGCAGGTCTCCAACGCCGCTATCAACGCAGCCGGCGTTGCTCCCGACGCCACCTTGAGGTCACTAAAACCCAGTATGCCTGCCAGTGTAGCCAAACGGCGACTGGAAACGATTAGCGGTTGGTTCAAGGCCGCCTGATTACACCATTTTGCCAGATGTTCAAGCAGTTCGCTGCTAGTGACGATCAACGCCCGGTAATTAGCTGAAAAAAGGCGCGTTTGCAGAGCGGCGGAAAGGGGCTGTAGCGTGCGTCGATAGACGGCCGCGCGGGTTACCTGCGCCCCTCGTTCGGTCAGCGTTTCTGCGAGTAGGCGGCGGCCCCCTTCGCCCGCCACCAGTAGAATTCGCTGATGGTCTAACTGCTGCAGTGAGGCAAGCGCAAGCAGTGCCTCACTAGTATCTTCACCCGCCGTGGGTAACGGTAAATGCACGCGGACACCCAACTGTTCATAAA
The DNA here is from genome assembly GCF_050215315.1 of Halomonas sp. H2. Lineage (GTDB taxonomy): Bacteria > Pseudomonadota > Gammaproteobacteria > Pseudomonadales > Halomonadaceae > Vreelandella. The sequence continues at coordinate 3,739,476 of NZ_CP189760.1, read as the reverse complement.
GCGTACTCGCGGTGGCGCTGCCAACGCTGTAGTAGTCAGTACCGATGGGTAGTTGTGGCCAGTAGCGATCCAGTGCCTCGCTTAAGCACATGGCGGCAAAGGGGCTGATGACGATGACCTTATGGTACTGATCAATATCCAGCCAGATTCGACGCAGCTCGGGGTTTTCTGGCAACGCTTCAAGTTGCATCACGTTTAGTGATTCAACGCTCTCGCCCCGTTCGCGAAGAGCTGCGGCGAGCACTTCACCGCGCTCGCCGGGGCGACAGATCAGTACTGGTTGGTTCATAGTTCGCGGCCGTAAACCTCCGCCAGAATATCGCCAGCGCCCTGGTCGAGCAGCTCTTCGGCAATACGAATGCCCAGTGCTTCGGGCTCATGCATCGAACCGCGGCCTTCGGCGCGCAGTACTTCGGTGCCTTCGGGGTTGCCAACTAAGCCGCGTAGCCACAGGGTTTCATTATCAATATCCAGCACCGCATGGCCTGCAATGGGCACTTGGCAGCCGCCCTCTAAGCGCGTGTTCATGGCCCGTTCGGCGCGCACCCGTGTGGCCGTATCCGCGTCATCCAGCGGGGCGAGCAAGGCAATCAGCTCGGGGTCGTGTAGGCGGCACTCAATACCTAGCGCCCCTTGGCCGCAGGCGGGCAAGCACACTTCCGGCGGCAGTGCCTGGGCAACTCGCGCATCCAAGCCCAAGCGTTTAAGGCCAGAGGTGGCAAGAATGATGGCGTCGAACTCCCCATCGTCCAGCTTGCCCAGCCGCGTTTGCACGTTGCCGCGTAGGTTAAGAATTTGCAGGTCGGGGCGGGCTTCACGCATCTGCAGCCCACGGCGTAGGCTAGCGGTGCCAATACGCGCGCCTTCGGGAAGCTCATCCATACTAGCGTAGTGGTTAGATACAAACGCATCGGTAGGATCTGCGCCCTCTAAAATGACCGACAGGCCCAGCCCTTCAGGGAAGTGCATCGGCACATCCTTCATCGAGTGGACGGCAATATCGGCGCGACCATCCAGCATGGCGTCTTCCAGCTCTTTTACGAACAATCCCTTACCGCCAATCTTGGAAAGTGGCGTATCGAGAATTTTGTCGCCCTTGGTAGATAGCGCCACGAGCTCGACCTCAAGGCCGTCGTGGGCCGCCATTAAGCGGTCGCGAACGTACTCAGCCTGCCACATGGCCAATTGGCTTTTACGCGTGGCAATGCGCAGTTTGGTAATTGATAGCACGTTATTCTCCTATACCGCAGATACGGCGAGTCAAGCTATGATAATAAGTGTCATCATAAAGCACCGAGCGCCACAGTAAAAATAACGCAACTAAAAACGGCGTGCCGCTGACCGGGGCGACTCTGGTACACTTTCTGCTAACGACTCCTTTGTTTTGTCAGCAGGATATATCTTCGATGAGCCAAGCCACGAATCAGTCTTGGGGCGGTCGCTTTAGCGAGCCCACCGATGCCTTTGTTGCACGCTTCACCGCGTCAGTTAATTTCGACCAGCGCCTGGCCCCCCAGGACATCCAGGGTTCTATCGCCCACGCCACTATGCTCGCCCGGGTGGGCGTACTGACCGATGACGAGCGCGATGCGATTATTAACGGTCTGAACGAGATTCAGGGCGAAATCGAGCGCGGCGAATTTAACTGGTCGGTGCCGTTGGAAGACGTGCACATGAATATCGAAGCGCGGCTGACCGAAAAGATCGGCATTACCGGCAAAAAACTCCACACCGGACGTTCACGTAACGACCAGGTCGCCACCGATATCCGCCTGTTTATGCGCGATGAAATCGACGTTATTGAAGTGGAACTCAAGCGCCTGCGTGAAGGCATGATTGAACTGGCGGACCGTGAAGCCGAGACCATTATGCCCGGCTTTACCCACCTGCAAACCGCCCAGCCGGTCACCTTTGGCCATCATATTCTAGCTTGGCAAGAGATGCTGACTCGCGATCATGAACGCCTGTTGGACTGCCGCAAGCGCGTCAACGTCATGCCATTGGGCGCCGCTGCGCTGGCAGGGACGACCTATCCGATTGACCGCCACGTGACGGCAGAATTGTTAGGTTTTGACCGTCCAACGGAAAACTCTCTGGACGCGGTCTCAGATCGTGACTTCGCCATCGAATTCACCAGCTTTGCCAGCATCCTACTGATGCACCTGTCGCGCATGAGCGAAGAGTTGGTGCTATGGACCAGCGCTCAGTTCAACTTTATCGATCTGCCCGACCGCTTCTGCACCGGTTCATCCATCATGCCGCAGAAGAAAAACCCCGATGTGCCGGAGCTGGTGCGGGGTAAAACCGGTCGCATTTACGGCCACCTAATGTCGTTGTTAACGCTGATGAAGTCGCAGCCGCTGGCCTACAACAAAGACAACCAGGAAGATAAAGAGCCGCTGTTCGATGCCGTGGATACCGTGCGCGACTGCCTAAAAGCCTTCGCCGATATGGTGCCCGCCATTGAGCCCAAAAAAGCCAGCATGTATGAAGCAGCGCGGCGTGGTTTCTCCACTGCAACCGACTTGGCCGACTACCTGGTGCGCAAAGGCGTGGCCTTCCGCGACGCCCACGAAATCGTCGGGCAGTCGGTGGCTTATGGCCTTAAAAGCGCAAAAGACCTATCTGAAATGAGTCTCGAAGAGCTCCAGCAGTTCTCCGACATTATCGCGCAGGATGTGTTTGAGGTGTTGACCCTGGAAGGCTCGGTCGCTGCCCGCAACCATATTGGTGGCACTGCCCCCAATCAGGTGCGGGCGGCCGCCCAGCGAGCGCGTGAGGCCTTGAGTGCGCTCAAGGCGGGCGTATGAAAACGCTGGCCAGCATGGCCTTTTCGGCGCTGCTGTTAGCTAGTTTGGCAGGCTGTGGGCAAAAAGGGCCGCTGTATTTACCGGACGATGCACCCGCTACCGAGCAGGCTAGTCAGTCGTCTGAGCCATCTGAATAGAGCGTTGTAGGCCAGGAGAAGGGGAGAGCACCATGGATTACTTTAACTACCGCGATGGCGTGCTGTATGCAGAAGATGTGCCGCTGTCACGGATAGCCGACGAGCACGGCACACCTTGCTACGTCTACTCAAAAGCGACCTTTGAGCGCCACTTTCGCGCCTATACCGAAGCGCTGGGCAGCCACCCGCACCTGATTTGTTATGCAGTGAAGGCCAACTCTAACCTGGCCGTGCTGGGGCTTCTCGCCAAGCTCGGCGCGGGGTTTGATATCGTTTCCATCGGCGAGCTTGAGCGCGTGCTCAAGGCAGGTGGCGACCCGGCAAAAGTAGTCTTTTCAGGCGTTGCCAAGCAGCCCCATGAAATGGCCCGCGCGCTGGAAGTGGGCATTAAGTGCTTTAACGTTGAGTCGCGCCCCGAGCTTGAGCGTTTGAATCGCGTCGCCGGTGAGCTGGGCAAAGTTGCCCCGGTCTCGCTGCGGGTAAACCCCGATGTGGATGCGGGTACTCACCCGTATATTTCTACTGGTTTGAAAGATAACAAGTTTGGCATCCCGGTCGATGAAGCGCTGTCGGTTTATGAGCTAGCGGCGAGCCTGCCCAACCTGCAGGTAAAAGGCCTTGATTGCCACATTGGTTCGCAGCTTACTGAAACGGCGCCGTTTTTGGATGCGCTGGATCGCTTACTGATGCTCATGGAGCGCTTGCGTGAGCGCGGTATCGAAATCGATCATCTCGATTTAGGTGGTGGTTTGGGTGTGCCCTACCGCGATGAAAAGCCGCCCCAGCCGTTCGATTACGCCAGCCAGCTGCTGGCGCGGTTATCGCGCTGGGAGGGTGGCGAAGCGCTTACACTGCTGTTTGAGCCCGGCCGTTCTATCGCTGCCAATGCTGGCGTCATGCTCACTCGGGTAGAGTTTCTCAAGCCCGGCGAGACTAAGAACTTTGCGATTGTCGATGCGGCCATGAACGACTTGATTCGCCCAGCGTTGTATCAGGCGTGGCAGGCGATCGTGCCGGTGGATACCCGCCAAGCGCGCGAAAGCGCCCTTTACGACGTGGTCGGCCCGGTGTGTGAAACCGGTGATTTTCTGGGTAAAGAGCGCGAACTGGCGATAGCCGAAGGCGACCTGCTGGCGGTGCGCTCGGCGGGTGCCTACGGGTTTGTGATGGCGTCGAACTACAACAGCCGCCCACGTGCCGCCGAATTAATGGTCGATGGCGACAGCTGCCACGTGGTGCGCGCGCGGGAAGCCGTGGCTAGCCTATGGGCGGGTGAAGCGCTGTTGCCCGAAGGAGGGCGCTGATGCTGTTACATTTCACCAAAATGCAGGGTCTGGGCAATGATTTTGTCATGGTCGATCTGGTCACTCAGCGCGCGCGATTGGATGAAGCGCAAATTCGCGCGCTGGCAGACCGGCGTTTCGGCATTGGCTTTGACCAGCTATTGGTGGTCGAGCCACCTCGCGATCCGGAGATGGATTTCCGCTACCGGATTTATAATGCCGACGGCAGTGAAGTGGAAAACTGTGGCAACGGCGCGCGCTGTTTTGCCCGTTTTGTGCGCGACCAGCGGCTCACCCATAAGCATGAAATTCGTGTGGAAACCGCCGGTGGCCCTTTGCTACTCACCGTGCAGCACGATGGTATGGTGCGGGTGAATATGGGCCGTCCGCGGTTTAGCCCCTTGGCGCTGCCGTTTGAGGCCCCTGGCGATCAACCCCTGCATCAGTTAGCCGTGGGCGATGAAACGCTGCAGATTGGCGTGGTCTCAATGGGCAACCCCCATGCGGTCATTCAGGTCGATAGCGTGGACGATGCCCCGGTCGAGCGGTTGGGGCCGTTGGTAGAGGCGCACCCGCGTTTTCCTAAGCGTGTTAACGTGGGCTTTATGCAGCTACTCTCGCCTAGTGAAATACGCTTACGTGTGTATGAGCGCGGCAGCGGCGAAACGCTGGCCTGCGGCACGGGAGCCTGTGCCGCAGTGGCCAGCGGTATTCGTCAGGGACTGTTAAAAAGCCCCGTGAAAGTCCATTTACCCGGTGGCGAACTCAGCATTGAGTGGCCTGACCCTGAAGAGGCGCTAACAATGGTGGGTCCGGCAACACGCGTCTTTGATGGCCGCGTAGCACTCAGTTAAGTAGTACTTAGTTAGTACTTAGTTAAGTAGCGCTTAGTTAAGCAGCAATCAATTAATTCGAGGAGAACGGCGATGTCACAAGCCCCTGAACCCCGCAAAACGCTCGATCCTGATCAAGTGGCGTTCTGGCTGGCGCGTCATCCCGATTTTTTCGTTGGTCGCGAAGGGCTGTTACAGCAACTGCAGGTGCCCCATCCGAATATCGGCGGATCAGTATCGCTGCTGGAGCGCCTAGTATTAGATCTGCGTAAGCGCGCCGAAACTGCCGAAGGCCGTCTGGAACACCTGCTGGAAACAGCTCGCCACAACGAGTCCCAGTACCGCCGTCTGCGCGAAACGCTGATTGCGCTAGTCGAAGCGCAGGACCGCGATGCGCTGGCGCAAGCGTTGGCCACCCAGCTGAGTGAGCGCTTTGATACCCCGGCCATGGCGCTGTGGTGTCCGGCGACGCTAAGCGATAGTGAGCCAACACCGCCGCAACCGCCGCGCCACGTACTCGATCAGCACGCCAGCACACGCTTAGCGGCGCTATTGGATGGCCGCACCAGCCGTTGCGTTAAGCTTAGCGTCAGCGATTGGAAGTGCCTGCTGCCGCATGTCAAAGCGCCTCGTAAAGCGGGTTCCTGCGCTATTTCGCGCCTCTCGGTGGGCGACCCACTCGGCTATTTGTTATTGGCCAGCCCCAGCCCTGATGCCTATCGGGCCAGCATGGACACGCTATTTACCGAGTACCTGGGCGATATCGTCGCGCGCTTGCTGGTGCGCCTGGGCGATCATGGCTGACACAGTCAAAGCTGACATGCCGATAGCCGAGCGCGTTGAAGCTTTCCTAAGCGCGCTGGCAGCTCATGCCAGCCCTGCTACCGTTGAGGCTTATCGGCATGATCTGGCCGCGCTTTGCACCTTTGCCGAGCGTCGTGAAGTGACCGACCCAGCGGCATTAGACACGGCGCTTTTTCGCGCTTTTCTAGGGTCGGAGCGCAGCCGCGGTCTGGCGCCTAGAAGCCTTGCTCGGCGCCGGGCGGCGCTTTCGAGTTTTGCCGATTATCTGGTCAAGCAGGGTGTGCTGGCTGATAACCCAGTGGGGTTATTGCGCACACCCAAACAGCCTAGCCATCTGCCGCGCCCGGTCGATGTCGACGCGCTGGCGCGCTTTCTCGATACCCCCCATGACGGTTCGCCATTAGGCACCCGGGATCAAGCCATTCTTGAGCTACTTTACTCTAGTGGCCTGCGCTTAGCGGAGCTGGCGGCGCTAGACCTGGGCGATTTGCAAAACAGCCGAGTAAGAGTGCTCGGTAAAGGTGGTAAGCCGCGCCAAGTACCGGTAGGGCGGCGTGCGCAGCAGGCGTTGGCCGAGTGGCTGGGCTGCCGCTCAGCGCTTGCGCCCATCAGCGAGGCGGCGCTGTTTGTGGGACAGCGCGGTACCCGCTTGGGCCATCGCGCTATTCAAAAACGCTTAGCGCAGCTGTCGCTTGCCCGCGGCTTGCCGGAGCACTTGCACCCGCACCGGTTACGCCACTCCTTTGCCAGCCATCTGTTGGAATCGAGCCAAGACCTGCGAGCGGTACAAGAGCTGCTGGGGCACGCCAATCTCTCGACCACGCAAATCTATACCCGGCTGGATTGGCAGCATCTTGCGACCAGCTACGATGCGGCGCACCCACGCGCAAAACGAGGTTCTGGGAGTAAGCCATGATGACTCTGAAGGCGATTACCTTCGATCTTGATGACACGCTATGGGATAACCACGGGGTGATGGCGCGTACCGAAGAGGGCCACTACCGCTGGCTGTTGGAGGCGCTTAAGGCTTGGCGCGCGGGCCGCCAGGAAGAAGCGCTGGTGTTAACCCACGAGGGCGGCGGACAGGATTATCTGCAGCGACGTCAGCAGTTGGCCAAGCAGGTGTCTGAACGGCGTGGCGACTTCACCTGGCTGCGGCTGCGCGCCCTGGAAGCCCAGTTAGAAGCCGAAGGTTTGCCCCGTAGTGCGGCGTTGATGTGGGCGGGAGCGGCGATGAATGAGTTTCACCGCCTGCGCGTGCAAGTTACGCCCCACCCGGAAGCGGCCGGTTTGTTAGCGGCATTGGCGGAGCGTTATCAACTGGCGGCCATCACCAACGGCAATATTCATCTTCAACGTCAGCCGCTGGCTAGCTATTTTCCGGTAGCGATTGCGGCAGGTGAGCTGCTTACGCCTAAGCCTGATCATACGCCGTTTCTCACCGCCCTCTCACGTTTAAACGTGGCGCCTGAATGCGCCATGCACGTAGGTGACTCGTGGCAAGAAGACATACTGCCCGCGCAGCAGTTGGGGATGCACGCGGTTTGGATTTCTAACACGGGGGAGCAAGCGCTGCCCCCGCGAGTACACCGCATTGCCCATATTAAAGAGCTGCCCAGCGTGCTTGAGACGTTAGAAAAAAGTGACTAGAGGGGCGTCATTCAGGCGGCGTGTGCAGCCACTGATCCAGCTTCTGGGACAGCGTATCGACGCCGTCGCGCTTGAGCGACGAGAATAGCTGTACGGAGACTAAGTCTTCCCACTCCTTCAAGCGCGAACGTACTTTTTGCAACGAGGCGCTGGCGGGGCCTTTTTTGAGTTTGTCGGCTTTAGTCAGCAGAATATGAACCGGCATTGCGCGCTGGTCGGCGTAATCGAGCATCATCTGATCAAACTCGGTGAGCGGGTGACGCACGTCCATTAGCAGTACTAAACCGCGTAAACTAAAGCGATTGCGCAGGTACTCGGCTAAGTGCCTTTGCCACTCTAGTTTGACTGATTCCGGCACCTTGGCGTAGCCGTAACCGGGCAGGTCGACTAAGCGCCGCGACTCATCATTCATGACGCTAAAAAAGTTGATAAGCTGGGTGCGGCCCGGCGTACGCGAGGTGCGCGCCAAGGCATTTTGTTGGGTCAGTGCGTTGATGGCACTTGATTTGCCCGCGTTTGAACGCCCGGCAAAGGCCACTTCAGCGCCAGTATCATCTGGACACAGTGCCAAGGTGGGGGCGCTGATAATAAAACTTGCCGTCGGGTAGTTCAGCCGAGCGACAGGGCTATCATGGGGGGTAGACATGGATTTGATCCTGAAAAACGAACATAAGAGCGGCCTGCTCAGCGCGCAATTACATCACCTCGCTATCACGTAAAGTAGTACCCATGATGGCGAATCATGATAAAAGCAGAGAGCAGTACCGCGACGAATTACCCCTAAAGCAGACCAGGACTTGCATTCCCGCCGCTGGGGTGATTCGTTATAATGCAAGCGGTTTATATCTGCGACCTGGGGCGCTAGTGTACCATCGCGCTCTAGCCGGCAGCGACCAATGCGATGCGTTGTTCGTTTTGGCGGAGCTAACCCTGGTAACTTGTGGAGCCTGGGAAGCGCCCAGGGTGCGTACCAGTCAAACATAAAACGGCATAGTGGAATAGCAATGAGAAAGTTACTGGCAAGCCTGGCAATTACCATGGGCGCCGTTGGCACCGCCCACGCTCAAACGGACCTTCAAGCCGATGCTGACACATCCGCGGGTCAAGAACTCTCGCAACCCTGCGCCGCCTGCCATGGCCAGCAGGGTATTAGCCCATCGGGCGCGTTCCCTAATCTAGCCGGGCAGCAAATGTCCTATCTGGCCAAACAGATTATAGATATCCGTGATGGCAACCGCATGGTTCCCCAAATGGCCGGTCAGGTAGATAACTACTCTGATCAAGACGCTTGGGATGTAGCGGCACACTTCGCGCGCCAAGATGCCAATCTGGGGCAAACCAGCGACGAAGACGCTGAGTTACTGGCCCGCGGTGAAGAGCTTTATCGCGCTGGCGATATGTCTAAGGGCATCCCCGCCTGTACCGCTTGCCACACGCCTACCGGTGTCGGTATCGGCAGTGCCGTTTATCCTGGCCTTTCTGGGCAGCACGCTGCGTATACGGTGTCTACGCTGCAGGCATTTGCCTCGGGTGAACGGGGTAATAGCCCCAACAACGTGATGGGCGATATCGCTGCAAAAATGAGTGATAGCGATATGGAAGCAGTGGCTAACTATCTCTTAGGCCTGAACTGATTTTATAAATTAATGTTTATAAAGTAGCTTAAGAATTAAGCTTTGAAGCCTAACCGCTTCGCTATGCCGTTTGCGGGTTCTCATATTAGCGATGCCGATGTGCTAGCTAAGGGAACCCGCTAACGTATTAACAGTCATACTCCTCGCTTACCCATGGAGAGTTTATACAATGCTTAAAACGCTAATGATCGCGATGGCCGGTTTGGGACTTTCTGCAGCAGTAAGTGCCCAGGACGTCGTTGAAGGTCAGCACTATGAGGTGCTTGAGTCACCGGTAGAAACCCACGTCGAAGGCGGCCAAATTGAAGTCACCGAGGTGTTCTGGTTTGGTTGCCCTCACTGTTACCGGCTGCAAACCCCGGTTAACGAGTGGTACGAGACGCTGGACGATGACGTTAGCGTAGAGCATATGCCTGCCACCATGGGTGGCGATTGGAATACTCACGCCACGGCTTTTTACGCGGCTGAGTCGCTGGGTATTGAGGACGAGCTACACGCCGATTTCTTTAATACCATTCATCAAGAAAAGCAGTCGCTCACTGAGCCCGATGAAATTGCCGCTTTCTTCGCCAACTATGGCGTGAGTGAAGAGGAAGCCAAACAAGCGCTAACCGATTTCAGTGTGCGCAGCTCAGTCAATAAAGCTAACAGTCGAATGCGCGAAATGAAGCTGATGGGCGTACCGGCACTGGTCATTGATGGCCGTTACGTAGTAACGCCAAGCTCTGCCGGTAGCCTGGAAAATATGCCGCTAATCGCTGATGCGCTAATCGCACAGGTGCGTGCCGAGCGCGCAGAATAATCGTGTTACGTGGCGCTAGGGAGCGCGACGAAGCCGCACTAAGTGGCTCTCGCTTGACGCTGCCTGAAGATGGCCATCTGCGCTTGCTGACATTTAACTTGCAGGTGGGCATTCAAACGTCGGCGTATCATCACTATCTCACGCGCAGTTGGCAGCACTTATTGCCGCATCCACGCCGCCAGCAGCGTTTGGATATGATGGGCGAAGTGTTAAGTAAGTTCGACGTGGTGGGGCTGCAAGAGGTTGATGGTGGTAGCTTTCGCTCAAGCCGCGTTAACCAAGTGGAATATCTCGCTGCCAAAGCGGGTTTTCCCCATCACGTTCAGCAGCTTAATCGTAATTTGGGGCGCATTGCGCAGCACAGCAACGGTTTGCTTTCGCGCTTGGTGCCTAGCGAAATAGTGGAGCACCGCTTGCCCGGCGCGATGCCGGGGCGCGGGGCCATCCACGCTCGCTTTGGAGATGGCCCAGATGCGCTGCACGTATTCGTTGCCCACTTGGCCCTCAGCCATCGCGGTCGGGTGCGCCAGCTTAACTATTTAAGTGAGATTATTCAGCCGCTGCGCCATGTGGTGGTGATGGGTGATCTAAACTGTACCCCTGATCAACTGCACGCTCATGAACGTTTCAGAACGTCGCTTCCGCTGCATCCGGTTAAACCGCTGTTTAGCTATCCCTCTTGGCAGCCGCGTCGCGCGCTGGATCATATTCTGTTGTCGCAGTCGTTAGAAGCTGCCGAAGTGTGCGTACTGGATCATCTGTTCTCTGATCACCTGCCCATTGCGGTTGACTTGCCGCTGCCCTCTGCCTGTTTGTTAGCGCTAGAAACGGCCAGCGCTAAGCATCACTCCAACCAGTAGTCACCGTTTTACGCACTTAGTGTGTATCTAATCGGCGCCGGGGGATGACGTCCGGTCTAGAATCAGCGATGATTCTGGGCCGTTTTCTTTACCAGGACATTTTTTCATGCACGCCAATGCCCATGAGCCACGTTTACTGCGCTGGCTAGACTGCTTGACCGAGGGAGTGGGCCGGGCCATTGCCTGGCTGGTAGTGATCATGATGGTTGTGCAGTTTGCCATTGTGGTAATGCGCTACGTCTTGGGTATTCACAGCATCATTATGCAAGAGTCGGTGATGTACATGCACGCCGCGGTGTTTATGCTGGGTGCGGCCTGGACCCTGCGCCATGACGGCCATGTTCGAGTCGATATCTTTTATCGCCGCTGGTCAGCCCGTGGCCGAGCGTGGATCGACTTTTTAGGCACGCTTTTTCTGCTTATTCCTGTGTCATTGTTTATTGCGATTAGCAGTTTTCACTATGTGATCACCAGTTGGGCAATCATGGAGCGCTCTGGCGATGGCGGTATTCCCGGCGTATTTCTGCTCAAAACATTGATCTTGGCAATGGTGGCGCTACTGCTGCTACAAGCGGTCGCGCAGTTGATCCGCCAGTCATTAATTATCCGCGGCAAGCTGCCCAGTTCAACCCCAGAGCATGAGGAGATCATCTAGTGCTGGCGACCCTATTAGAATTTATGCCGCTGGTACTATTTGCCTCGGTATGCGCAGTACTTATGCTGGGTTATCCGGTGGCACTAGCGCTGGCGGGCACCGCGTTAGCTTTCGCCGGTCTGGGGTGGGCGTTGCAAAGCATGGGAGTGCCGGTACCTTTTGAGCCGCGCATGATGACCGCTATGCCCAACCGGCTTTATGGCATTATGACCAACCAAACCCTGTTGGCCGTACCGCTGTTTGTGTTGATGGGAGTGCTGTTAGAAAAATCGCGCGTGGCGGAAACGCTGCTTGATGCCATGGCCATGGCCTTTGGTGCGCTGCGCGGCGGCTTAGGTGTCGCTGTGGTGTTGGTCGGTATGCTGCTGGCGGCCTCTACCGGTATTGTGGGTGCTACCGTTGTCACCATGGGCCTGCTGTCACTACCTACCATGCTTAAGCGTGGTTATTCGCCGGCGCTTGCCACGGGCACTATCTGCGCAACCGGTACGCTTGGTCAGATTATTCCTCCTTCGATTGCGCTGGTGCTGCTGGGCGATGTGCTCTCCAATGCTTACCAGCAGGCACAGTTAGCCATGGGTGTGTGGAGCCCGAAGACGCTTTCCGTGGGCGACCTGTTTATTGGCGCCCTGGTGCCGGGCTTGCTGCTAGTGGTCGCTTATATCAGTTACTTGTTAGTGGTGGCATGGCTGAAGCCAAGCGTGGCACCGCCAGCAGATCGTGAAGCCTTAAAGGCGGAGCTGGGCCACACTGGCAGTATCTGGCCGCTATTGCTGAAAGGGTTATTGCCGCCAGTATTGCTGATTGTGGCCGTGCTAGGTTCGATTTTGGGCGGTTTTGCAACACCCACGGAAGCGTCGGCTGTTGGGGCCTTTGGTGCGCTCTTGTTGGCAGCCGCCAATCGGCGGTTAAGTATTGCAATGCTGCGTGAAGTGGTGCGCTCTACCGCTCAGGTCACCAGTATGGTGTTTTTGATACTTATCGGGGCGGCCCTGTTTTCCTTGGTATTCCGCGCCTATGGCGGCGAAGAGCTCGTCACACATATGTTCGAAGCCATGCCGGGCGGCGTGACCGGGGCAACCATTGTGGTCATGCTGGTGATTTTCTTGCTCGGTTTTATACTCGATTTTATTGAGATTACCTTTGTGGTCGTGCCGATTGTCGGCCCCGTTCTGTTGGCCATGGGGATTGACCCGATCTGGCTGGGCATTATGATCGCCGTTAATCTGCAAACCTCGTTCTTAACGCCGCCGTTTGGCTTTGCGCTGTTTTATTTACGCGGTGTCACGCCCCAAAGCGTGCCGACCTCCGCTATTTATCGTGGGGTAGTGCCGTTTATTGTGCTGCAATTGCTGATGCTGTTGGCGCTGTCGCTGTTCCCAAGCTTAGCCACATGGCTGCCATCGGTGGTGTAGGGGAAAATATGCGAACGATTGCTAATGTGCTCACTATCGCTGGTTCAGACCCCTCCGGAGGCGCGGGCCTGCAAGGTGATCTGAAAACTTTTTCAGCGCTCGGTGTTTACGGTACCAACGTGATTACCGCGGTGATTGCCCAGAATACCTGCGGTGTGGCGGGCGTTTATCCCGTCTCGCCTCAGGCCATACGCGAACAATTGGTGCATCTGCTGGATGATGTTGCGCTGGACGCGGTCAAAATTGGCATGGTTGCTAGCCGTGAAGTCGCGGAGATCATCGCCGACGTGCTACGCCAGCGTCGCCCGCGCTGGATCGTGCTTGACCCGGTGATGGTCGCTAAGAGCGGTGATATTCTGGTCGATGACGCCGGTATTCGCGCGGTGCGCGATATTCTGGTACCGCTCGCCGACGTGATTACCCCCAATCTACCGGAGGCCGCCGTACTGCTTGATGCACCGTCACCTAGCAGCCTTGACGACATGGAGGCGATGCTGCCGGGGCTAGTCGAACTGGGCGCACCCTATGTCGTGTTGAAGGGGGGGCATCTACGCGGTGCAACCTGCCCGGACTTGCTGGCGACGCCTAGTGGCCATGAGTGGTTACCCGCCTCACGCATCGATACCGACAATTTACACGGCACCGGCTGCGCGCTTTCTTCCGCGATCGCCGCCTGCTTGGCGAAACTACCGCTGGATGCCCGCGAGGATGCTCCGGTAGCCGCCATCAGCGATGCCAAGCAGTGGCTGCATGCAGCGTTAGAAGCGAGTGTGCGCTTAAACGTGGGTAACGGGCGCGGCCCAGTGCACCATTTTCACGCCTGGTGGTGATTGGGTGTACTGCCTTGAGCATTTGAGTAACAGGTAGCTTGCGCGAAAGCGCATTGCACACCATGCTAAGGAGTGTTTGCTTAACGACTTGTAAGGCTGAGTTGCTCAGCCGGGGGAGCGTTTCGCCATGCCTCGTACTATTCTAGGTACTATCCCAAGCACCACCCCAAGTACCATCTTGTTTGCCACCGATCTTTCTGCTGACAATCGCGCTGCGTTTGCTCGGGCATTACGCTTGGCTTATACCCAGGGTGTTCAGCTAGACGTGCTGCACGTGTTAGACCCCTATCTCCCGCGGCGTGTGCTGCTCGATGTCGAGAGCGCAGTAGTGGAAGACATCACCACAACGTTAACCGATCTGCGCGAAGACTATGCCCTTGAAGCACCGAAAACGCTGATCCAAACCGTGACCGGCTCGCCCCACGTCGAGATCGTCCGCGAAGCCCATGAACGTAACGCCGAGCTTATTGTGCTGGGCATGCACCGTAAGCGGGGGCAAAAAGACCTGCTGGCGGGTACGACGGTGATGCGAGTGCTCCGTAGCGCTCCTTGCCCGGTAGTGGTGGCTTCCTACCAGCCTACGCAGCCCTGGCAGCATATTCTGGTACCTATCGATTTTTCTCTTACCGCGCGGCATACCTTAAAAGAGGCGCTGATCCGCTTTCCCGAAGCGACGCTTACTCTGCTTCACGCCTGGTCGTTGCCCGGCGAGCGCGAACTGGGCTCGCAAGCCTATTACGCCCACTGGCGTGAGCATGAGGTGCTGCGGCTGCGTGAGCAGTTGAACAACGAAATTGATAGCCTGATGGGGGAGCTTGAAGGCGTGCCCGAGGTTGAGTTGGTGCTAGAGCAAGGTGCGCCCTGCGACGTGCTGCAGGCGTATATGAAGCGCCACTCGCCAGATTTGGTCATGATCGGCAGCCGTGGGCAGCTTCACCACGTAAGCCAGCTAACCGAGATGCTGCTGTGTGAACCCCACTGTGATTTGATGCTATGCCGTACCTGGTGATGACTGTTCTACTAGAGCGACAGCGTGGGTAAAGCCTGCTTTAAGCGTTTACACTGACACCCTTGATGCGCCTGTTAATGAGGGGGTAGGTGTGAAGGCACTGATTCAGCGAGTAAAACGCGCAAGCGTGGAAGTGGAAGGCGAGATTGTCGGCAGTATTGATCACGGGCTGTTGGCGCTGGTAGGCGTAGAGAAGCACGATGACGCGGCGGCGGCGGAGAAGCTGCTGCATAAACTGCTTCACTACCGCGTATTCAGCGACGCCGAGGGCAAAATGAATCAAAATCTGCAGCAGGTGAACGGCGGTTTGCTGCTTGTTTCTCAGTTCACACTAGCGGCAGATACCCATAAGGGGCTGCGGCCCAGCTTCTCCAGCGCCGCTCCCCCAGCCCAGGGGGAGGAGCTGTTTAATTTGCTGGTTAGCCAAGCGCAAACCGCCTGGCCGAACGTGGGCACCGGTGAATTTGGCGCCGATATGCAGGTGGCGCTAATCAACGATGGCCCGGTAACGTTTTTGTTAGAAAGTTAACCCAGGCTTGCGAAAGCTAGCTGACCGCAGCTTCGCTGGCGAGCAGCTCGGCTTCCATGGTTTCCAAGGACTCTTCGGCGCTTAGCCACTGTCGTTCTGACTCATCTAAACGTGCTTTAATTTCCGCTTGCTGGCTAAGCGTTTTGGTGAGGTCGGCTTTGCGGGCGCTGTCGGTGTAAAGCTCAGGGTCTGCCAGCAGTTGCTCTACTTTATCGAGCTCCTGCTGGGCCTTTTCCATGGCTTTTTCTGCTTGGTCGCGCTGTTTCTTCAGCGGGCGCAATTTCTCGCGTAGCTCCGCGGCCGCTTTACGTGACGCTTTGCGTGCTTCTCGGCTGTCACCGCTGGGTTGCTGGCTTTGGCGCTCGGCTTTTTCGCCACGTGAATCCCGGCGACTCTCTTCCAGGCGCGCTTTAAGCCAAACCCGGTAGTCGTCTAAATCCCCATCGAAGGGCTCGACGCGGTTGTCCGCTACCTTCCAGAACTCATCGACCGTGGCGCGCAGCAGGTGACGGTCGTGGGAGACTAAAATAACCGTGCCTTCGAAGCTGGCCAGCGCTTGGGTCAGCGCCTCGCGCATCTCTAAATCCAGATGGTTGGTGGGCTCATCGAGCAGCAGCAGGTTGGGCTTTTGCCAAGCGACCAGCGCCAGCGCCAGGCGGGCTTTCTCACCGCCGGAGTAGTTGGCGACTTTGCCGAAGGCGTCATCGCCCTTAAAACCAAAGCCGCCTAAAAAGTTGCGGATATCCTGGTCGCTAGCGGTGGGCGAAAGGCGTTGCACGTGCACAAAAGGCGTCGAGGTGACATCCAACCCTTCAAGCTGATGCTGAGCGAAGTAACCAATCGCCAAGTGCTCGCCAGGTACGCGCTTGCCGTTAAGCAACTCAAGCTCACCGGTGAGCGATTTGATCAGCGTCGATTTACCCGCCCCGTTGGGGCCTAACAGGCCAATGCGGCTGCCGGGTAGTAAGGTAACGTTGACCTTATCCAACTGCACATTGTCATCACCCCCATTTTCACCCAGATAGCCTAGCTGCGCCTGATCCAGCACTAGCAGTGGGTGCGAAGTTTTGTCGGCGGCGGGCAGCGTAAAGTGGAAGGGGGAATCGACGTGTGCGACGGCGATATCTTCCATCCGCTCGAGCATTTTGACCCGGCTTTGTGCCTGCTTCGCCTTGGTTGCCTGGGCGCGGAAGCGGGCGATAAAACGCTCGATCTCTTCCCGGCGCGCTTGCTGTTTGGCGGCTTCCGCTTGCTGCAGGGCCAGCTTTTCAGCGCGGGTGCGCTCAAACTGAGAGTAATTACCGCGGTAAAGCTCCAGGGTTTGGTGATGCATATGCACGATGTGGTCGCACACCGCATCCAGGAAGTCGCGGTCGTGGGAAATCAGCAGCAGGGTGCCTGGGTAGCGGGTCAGCCACTGCTCCAGCCACAGCAGAGCATCCAAGTCCAAGTGGTTGGTGGGCTCATCGAGCAGTAGCAGGTCGGAAGGCATAAACAGCGTGCGGGCGAGGTTGACCCGCATCCGCCAGCCGCCGGAAAACGCCGAGAGCGGGCGGCTGAGATCGGTTTGTACAAAGCCTAGCCCCACCAGAAGCTGCGCTGCGCGAGACTCGGCCCGGTAGCCATCCAGGGTCTCTATCAAACCATGCAGCTCGGCTTCACGGTGGGCCTGTCCGGCTTCTTGAGCGGCCAACAGATCGGCTTCTGCTTGGCGTAGCGCCAAATCGCCATCGAGTACATACTCAATAATCGGGCGATCGAGGGCGTCTACTTCCTGGGCCATATGCGCGATGCGCTGGCCGCCGCTCATTTCGATCTCGCCCTGGTCGGGTGCAAGCTCGCCGAGCAGGAGTTTGAACAGGCTCGATTTACCGGCGCCGTTTGCCCCGATAATGCCAGATTTCACCCCGTTATTGAGGGTTACGTCAGCGTTGTCGAGTAGCGTTTGCGTGCCGCGTTGCAGGGCGACTTGGCGCAGTGCGATCATGCCTTCTCCCGAAAAAAGTGACTCATATGATGCAAGATTCTAATGCGCTTGATTCTACCCGATTGCAGCGCTTACAGCAGACACCGTTATGGGATTTTGCATTAGCCCTCTACGCCAAGCCGGGTGTTGAGGCTGCTTGTCTGACGCTGCAAGAGGAGGGTGAGTTGGATGTTTGTGAGCTACTATTCCATTGTTGGCTCTACTCGTACGGTTTAGAAGCCATCCCGCGCGCGGTCGCTTGCCAGCGCGAGCAGCGCCGCCAATGGCAGAGCAGCGTGACGGAAGTTTTGCGTGGTTTACGCCGCGATTTAAAAGCCTCGGCGGTGTCTAGTGAGTCTGTGGTAGCGCTACGCGAAACTATTAAGCAGGCCGAGCTTATGGCCGAGCGTGAGAACCTTCAACGTTGGCAAATGTGGGTGATTGCGGCACCGATACATGAGCAGCGTGTCGCTAACATCTCAGAAAAGTCGATAAATACGGCGCAATGGTTGCGAAAGCAGCTGTTAATGGCTGAAATTGACTTCAAGCCTACTGCTGGCGAAGAAAGTTATTCCACGCTTCTACAGGCGCTACAAACGATTACCTGCCAGCTTGACCCTCAACAAGGAGCGCGCTAGCCTGAATTTAAGCTGATTTTGAAATACCTAGCGTTATTTGACCGCTAACACAATTAGAGCAGCGCCATTGTCAGTTAGCGGACACGGAATAACGGATAACAGTGCCGTGTTGAGAGACGCGTGGATAATCTAGGTTCTTGCGCACTTGTACAGCGCGCTTACCACTGCAAGGGGAACATCGCATGAAGGCAAGCAAATCCGTATTTAATCGTTCAGTAACGACCAAATTAGTGACCTCAGCAAGCGTAGGTGCACTGTTGATGGGCATGACAGCTGTCGTACAAGCAGACAACTGGCGTTATGCCCACGAAGAGTACGAAGGCGACGTGCAAGACGTATTCGCCTACGCATTTAAAGAGCATATCGAAGAAAATTCTGACCACACCGTTCAGGTTTACCGCTTTGGTGAGTTGGGTGAGTCTGATGACATCATGGAGCAGACGCAGAACGGTATTCTGCAGTTTGTGAACCAGTCGCCTGGCTTCACCGGTGCACTAATTCCTGAAGCGCAGATTTTCTTCATTCCTTATCTGCTGCCGACCGATGAAGAGACCGTCCTGACGTTCTTCGAAGAAAGCAAAGCGATCAACGAAATATTTCCAGAGCTTTATGCCGAGCAAGGCTTAGAGCTGATGAAAATGTACCCGGAAGGCGAGATGGTCGTGACGACCGACGAGCCGATTAGCTCGCCGGAAGATCTGGATAATAAGAAAATCCGTACCATGACCAACCCGCTGCTGTCGGAAACCTACGACGCCTTCGGTGCGACGCCAACGCCGCTGCCGTGGGGCGAAGTCTATGGTGGTCTGCAGACTGGTATTCTCGATGGTCAAGAAAACCCGATTTTTTGGATCGAATCTGGTGGTCTTTATGAGGTATCACCGCATCTAACGTTTACCGGCCACGGCTGGTTTACCACCGCGATGATGGCTAATCAGGACTTCTATGATGGTCTTTCAGAAGGCGATCAGGAGCTGGTACAAGAGGCCTCACAGGCAGCTTATGATCACACTATCGAACATATCCAAGGCCTAGCTGAGGAGTCGCTCGAGCAGATCCAGGCAGCGTCGGATGAGGTCACTGTGACACGTTTGGATGAAGAGCAAATCCAGGCTTTCCGTGACCGCGCCCCGCAGGTTGAAGAAACCTTCCTTGAAATGACCGGTGACAAAGGTAAGGAGCTGCTTGAGCAGTTTAAAGCCGACCTGGAAGCCGTAAACAACGAGTAATCATCCTTTAAGCCGTACAGGCTATATGGGGATTACCCAAAGGGCAGCCGAGGCTGCCCTTTTTTATGCTGCGGTAGTAAGAGGTTGATCATTTGTTAATAGCTTTAACACCGTTACTGCTGGGTTACGTACATCTAGCGTTGAATCAACCATGGCGACATGCCGCTACGCTACGTTAATCGTTCCTTCAGTGCATACTTGTTGCTGTTAGAGCCGTCAAAAGGAGTCCGGCCATGACCGATGAAGAGATGGAAAAAGGTTATCACTCCGGCTTGCCGGGGATATTAGGTGTGATCGACACTGCAATTAGCAAAATGGAGGCCGTGATCCTCGCGATGGGCGTTTTGCTAATGGCGCTGAATACGGTCATCAACGTGGTTGCTCGTTTTGTATTTGGCAATAGCATTATGTTTTCTGGTGAGCTGAACCGAATTCTGATCATCATGATCACTTTTGCGGGGATAGGTTACGCAGCCCGCCATGGTCGTCATATTCGCATGTCAGCTATTTATGATGCGTTGCCGGTAGGTGGGCGCAGAGTACTTATGATCTGTATTGCGCTGTTCACTTCATTAGTGATGTTCTTTCTACTCTACTACTCGATTGTTTATATTCTGGATCTGTATAGCAAAGGTCGCGTGCTGCCTTCCCTGGGCCTACCGGTCTGGATTATCTACCTTTGGGTGCCGATGGGATTTTTGATTACCGGTATTCAATACCTGCTAACGGCGGTTAAAAACTGCACCTCTCACGACGTGTATCTCTCGACGGGCGTGGTGGATGGTTATAAAGACACTGAAACTGAAGTCTGATGCAGGGCACCGCACCCTAGGGGAATAGCTATGACGACAATAATGGTCTCCACTATGATTGCCCTGTTGCTACTGGGCTTTCCTATGATGATCCCGCTGATTACCGCTGCGGTAATCGGCTTTTATATGATGTTTAACGGCTTCGGCCAAATGGACACGCTGATTCAGCAGATGATGGCGGGTATACGTCCGGCCTCACTTATTGCTGTGCCTATGTTTATTCTTGCTGCGGATATTATGACCCGCGGGCAATCCGCTAACCGTTTGATTGATATGGTAATGTCGTTTATCGGTCATATTAAAGGCGGTTTGGCGGTAAGCACGGCGGCGTCGTGTACTTTATTTGGTGCCGTCTCAGGCTCTACACAGGCCACGGTAGTCGCCGTTGGCTCACCGCTGCGCCCGAAAATGCTTAGAGCGGGCTACTCTGATTCCTTTACCCTGGCACTCATTATTAATGCCAGCGACATTGCGTTTTTAATCCCACCCAGTATCGGCATGATCATTTACGGGGTTATATCAGGTACTTCTATCGGTGAGCTGTTTATTGCCGGCATTGGTCCAGGCTTGATGATTCTGTTTATGTTTTCGGCTTACTGTATTATCTACGCCATTGTGAAAGATGTACCCACAGAACCAAAATCGACCTGGAAAGAGCGCGCCAAAGCAGTTCAGCAAGCGCTTTGGCCGCTTGGCTTTCCGGTTATTATCGTAGGCGGTATTTATGGCGGTATCTTCAGCCCGACTGAAGCCGCTGCGGCTTGTGTGCTGTATGCCATTTTGCTTGAATTTGTGGTTTTTCGTTCACTCAAAATGAATGACATTTATGCCATCGCCAAATCGACCGGTTTGATCACCGCCGTGGTGTTTATTCTGGTTGCTGTGGGTAACGGGTTCTCGTGGATTATCTCGTTTGCACAGATTCCACAGATGATTTTGGAAGCGGTGGGTATCAATGAAGCAGGACCCACGGGCGTACTCATTGCTATTTGTATCGCCTTTTTCGTTGCCTGTATGTTTGTCGACCCAATCGTGGTCATCCTGGTATTGACGCCGATCTTTACCCCTGCCATTGAGGCCACTGGGCTTGACCCGGTACTGGTAGGTATCTTGATTACTCTGCAGGTGGCTATTGGTTCGGCGACACCGCCCTTTGGGTGCGATATCTTTACCGCGATCGCGATTTTCAAGCGCCCTTACTGGGATGTGATCAAAGGCACACCGCCGTTTATCTTCATGCTGATCCTAGCGGCCGCCCTACTGATCATGTTCCCGCAGATTGCGCTGTTTCTGCGCGATGTTGCCTTCCGCTAAACAGCCACAAGGAGTACGCAAATGTTTAATCGCATTTTAGTCCCGGTGGATGGTTCTAAAGGCGCCATAAAGGCGTTAGAAAAAGCGGTAGGGTTGCATCTGTTAACCGGCGCTGAGCTTTATCTGCTATGTGTCTTTAAGCACCACAGCCTGTTGGAGGCCTCGCTTTCCATGGTGCGGCCCAACCAGTTGGACATTCCAGACGATGCGTTAAAGGAGTACGCCACCGAGATCGCCGTACACGCAAAATCCCATGCCATTGAGCTGGGCGCTGACGATACCCGCGTGCGCGCCTTCGTAAAGGGCGGACGGCCCTCGCGAATTATTGTGCGCTTTGCCCGTAAGCGGGAGTGTGACCTGATCGTGATTGGTGCCCAGGGCACCAATGGTGAAAAAAATCCTTTAATGGGGAGCGTCTCCCAGCGCGTGGCTGGCGCAGCTCATTGCCCTACGCTGGTTGTCTAAATCGGCTAAACCTCTGGCTTATTTTGTGGTCTTATCCAACACCCACCACCCGAAGATGCAGCTTGGGTCGGTGGGTGTTAGTCTTTGCGTAACACTGATTGGCGTTCGGCGCCGCTATATACAAGATAAAAGGATCTTTCATGAAACTACTGCTCTCTACAACGGCTCTGACCGGTTTGCTTTTGGTTGCCCCTTTTGCAGCGGCAGCGCCAGAAACGGATGAACAGCGTCTGGCATATAGCCTGGGTGTTACCCTCGGTGAAAGCATGCAGGCGGACATTGAAGATCTCGACCTAGACGCGTTCAACGACGGCATGGGCGATGTGTTTGAAGGCAATGACTTAGCGCTCAGTGAAGAAGAGATGACCGAAGCGCTAATGGCGTTCCAAGAGCAGTCAATGCAAGCGCGCGAAGCGGAAGCTGAAGAGATGGCGCAGAACAATCTCGAAGAGGGTGAAGCCTTCCTGGCCGAGAACGCTGAGCGCGACGAGGTCACGGTGACGGACTCTGGCCTACAGTATGAAGTGCTTGAATCCGGTGATGGCGACACGCCTGGGTCTGAAGACACGGTTGAAGTGAACTATGAAGGCATGCTGCTAGACGGCACTGTGTTTGACAGCTCCTTTGAGCGCGGCGAATCCGTCAGCTTCCAAACCAATCAGGTGATCGAAGGCTGGCAGGAAGCGCTGCAGATGATGAGCGTCGGCGATAGCTGGATGCTGTATATCCCTGCCGATATTGCCTATGGCGAGAATGGCCAAGGGCCGATTGGACCCAACGAAGTGCTGACCTTCCGCGTTGAACTGCTAGGTGTCGAATAAGCGATGCTTGCAGCCCCCCACTTCACTGCGCGCCCAATTGTTTACGCGCTACTTTGTATTGGTATGGGCGTGCCATCAATCGCCCAGGCCGAGACGGCCGGTGAGCCAGATGATTTGCCCGCTTTGGGTGCTGCTGCCGATCAAGCAAGTGTGGTGGGGGTGTCATCGGGCGGCTATATGGCCACTCAGTTAGTGGTCGCTTGGCCTGCGCGGTTTAGCGGTGTGGGTGTGCTGGCGGCGGGGCCTTGGAGCTGTGCGCAGGGCTCGCTGAGCTTGGCGTTAAACCAGTGCATGATGACCCGCCGTGGCGCTCCTTCATTAGCTGAGCTGGAGAGCCGTCACCAACGTTATCTTGAGCTTGAGCAAGTAGGTAGTACCGAAGAGCTTAGCCAGCTGCGCGCCTATTTATGGCATGGCGAAGAGGATGAGGTGGTAGAGCCCGCGCTAGGTGGTTTGCTGGCCGAGCAGTGGGAGCAGTGGCTTGCCTCTTCTGATCAGTTGCGCGTTGCACGCAGTGAAGATACTGGCCACGGTTGGCCGGTGCGTTTACCTAACAACTCATCCCCCGGACCCTATGAGTGGGGTGATTGCCGGCAAGGGGGGGGGGAGTTATGTTTTATCCTGCGATGAAGATATTGCTGGTGACATGCTCGGTTGGCTTTACCCCGAACGAGAAGCTTCTGCCGCTGATAATCAGGGTGGTGAGCAGGGTGGCGAATTAGTCACATTTGACCAATCGGAGTTTGCAGTAAAAGGCTTCGCCGATACAGGCTATGTATTTATCCCCGAAGGCTGTGACGACGGTAACTGCCCAGTAACGCTGGCGCTGCACGGTTGCCAAATGAGCGAAGAGGCTATTGGCGATACGTTCGTTCGCTACACCGGGTTAAACGCCTGGGCAGCAACGCATCAGCAAATCGTACTTTACCCACAGGCCGAGAGCAGCATGGCCAATCCGCAAGGCTGCTGGGATTGGTGGGGATTTGCCGAGAGCACTTGGCAGTTAAGCCCGCAGCACGATACCCGCGATGGCACCCAAATTGGTGCGCTTATAGCCATGTTGGATCGCGTGCAAGGCGCACCAGCAAGCAACGATTAACCGCTCAGCTCACTTTCTAATGCTGAGACTAAGCCGTGGGGGGTCGGCGAGTAGAGTACTCGCTGCAGAATATCGCCCTCTCGGTTGACTAAAAAAAGCGAAGCGCTGTGATCGATGGTGTAAGCCATTGCTGAATCCGGCGCCTCGACTTTTCGCCATATCACGCCATAGCGTGACGCCACATCCTCAAGCTGTTCCTGGCTGCCTACCGCGCCAATAAACGCCTCGCCGAAAAAGCTCATGTACTCCTGCATGCGCTCAATCGTGTCGCGTTCGGGGTCGACGGTAATCATTACCGGCACCACGCGCTCGCGCTGCTCTTCAGAGAGTTGGGCTAACGCTTGGCGCTTTACCGACTGCGTCATCGGGCATATATCGGGGCAGTAAGTGTAGCCAAACGAAAGGATGGCCAACTGGTCGTCGTCCATCTGGGACAATGAAAAATCACCCTGGGTGGAAGGCATTTCCACCGGCCCACCCACCGGTTCATCACTGTTGGGGGCGAAGGCGTATTGGTAAAGACCGATGCCGCTAGCCACAATCAATACCGCGGCTACCCCGGCGCCAATCCATAACGGTTTACTTGCCATGTGTTAACTCCGTATCACGTCAAAATCGAACCAGCTGCCCACTTTGCCTTCTGGGGTTTCCAGTATGACACGTGCTCGCCAAGGCATAACGGCTTGGGTACAAATTCCCACTTGGCCTTGACCCTGAAAGTGGCCGGGCGAGCTGGCATTAAGGGCAAACCGGTGTAGCCCCAAATCCATATCGCGGCCGACAAAATCGACGTCTACCTGGGTAGCTTTGACGCCATCTACCGCGACTTCCAAGGGTAGTATTTCTAATGCATCTATCCGTCCGCTGGCTTGAACATGAAGCGTTATGCGGCCTTTATCGCCTAACGTGGCGGAACAAGGGCTTGTATGCAAGTTACAGCTTGAAGCCGGCGGGAACCAGGTCACATCGCTGTCGCGGTGCAGCCAATGTGTAAAGGCGTACCACGCGCAGGCCGCCAGCGCTAAGCCAGTCACCAGTATCAGTACCCTTAAGGCGGGGAAGCTCGCCGGGTGTGCAGGTTTTGATATCATCTTCATGGCAGAATAATCGCTACGCAAGCCGTGAGGCGGGGTGTTGACGCCATGGTACCAGTAAACGCGCCGATATCGCTGTGCTGGGATGTCGCAGGCAAAAGGGACGTAAATGGAAAGCATCACGGGCGCTCTAGGCCCACTGTTTTTATTAATTTTACTGGGCGCTGTGCTTGGCTATGGGCGTTGGCCTAGCGACAGCTTTTGGCCGCAGATGGAGCGGCTAATCTACTTTGTACTGTTTCCTGCGATGCTGGTGGGAACCTTAGCGACAGCGGAGGTAAGCCAAGTGCCGGTGGGGCGTTTGGCATTAGTGCTGCTAGGGGCGATGGCGCTATTTGGCTTGTTGCTATGGCGTTTACGCGGTTGGCTGCAGCTAACCCCGGCTGCGTTTACCTCGGTGTTCCAAGGTGCGGTGCGTTTCAATACTTATGTCGGCGTTGCGGGTGCCGCTGCTCTGCACGGCAGCCTAGGAGCGACCACCGCGGCAGTCGCCGTGGCACTGATGGTGCCAGTGGTCAATGTGATGTGCGTGGCAAGCTTTGTTGCGGCTGGCACTTTAGGCGGTGCCAGCGTAGGGAAAAGCGCCATGGCACTGGCTAAAAACCCGCTGATTTTGGCCTGTCTCGCGGGTATTGGGCTGAATCTTTCCGGCGTTGGTTTGCCAGGCTGGAGTCAGAATACGGTCGAGTTACTGGGGCGTGCCGCGTTGCCGCTGGGCCTGGTAGCCGTGGGAGTGGCGCTGCGACCGGCGGCGCTACTGCGCGTTGACCGCGGTGTACTGGCCACCAACAGCGTTAAGCTGCTGCTAATGCCCGCGCTGGTATTAGCATTAACGTGGATGCTACAGCTGGATCCGGTCAGCCGCGATGTGGCGCTGCTATTTGCAGCACTGCCTACCGCTACCTCCGCGTACATCTTAGCCCGCCAGTTGGGTGGCGATGCCGAGCTAATGGCAGCCATTATTACCGGGCAGACACTATTAGCAATGCTCACTCTGCCGTTTTGGCTGCAGCTGGTTAGCTGATCAGAGAAGCCAGCAAAACAGTAAATAAAAAATATTCGTATTTGTGTTGACGAGGTAAATGAGAACTATTACAGTGTGGTTGTCAGCGTTTGATGAGCCGCTGGCAACCACGACAGCTTGTTGATTTAAGAATCAGCGCCAGTTTACTGTCATGGTTTCTCCCTCTCATTGCTAGTCACGGTCTTTTTGCCGCTCCTTTGGAGCGGCTTTCTTTTGCCCAGCATTTGTGCATAACGACCTTGAATGCAGCGTACGCCAACCCGATGGCTATCAAGCTAAATAGACAGGGCGCCTTTACCCTTTCCGCTGATAAATCAAATCCCAAACGCCGTGGCCGAGTTTTTCGCCGCGGGCTTCGAACTTGGTCAATGGACGGAACGCCGGGCGCGGTACGTACGGGGCGGTTTCCGCGTTGGCAGTATTGGTATAGCCGGGTGCTGCCTCCATGACTTCTGCCATCCACTCCGCGTAGGCTTCCCAGTCGGTGGCCAGATGGAAGGTGCCGCCGGGCATCAGGCGGGTGCGGATCAGCTCAACAAAGGCAGGCTGCACGATGCGCCGCTTGTGGTGTTTCTTCTTTGGCCAGGGGTCGGGGAAGAACAACTGCAGCGTGGTCAACGAGCCTTCGGGCAGGCACTGCTCCAGCACTGCCAGGGCATCCTCGCGGTAAACGCGCAGGTTAGTCAGGCCGCGTTTGTCCACCTCATCAAGCAACTTGCCAACGCCAGGGGCGTGGACTTCGATGCCGATAAAGTCGGTGCCTGGGTGGGTTTCGGCCTGCTCAATCAGCGAGTTGCCCATGCCAAAACCGATTTCCACTACCCGCGGTGCCTGGCGACCAAACAGCGCGTCCAAGTCTTGGCGGCCGTCAGCGATGGTCAGGCCAAAGCGCGGCCAGATGTCCTCTAAGCCGCGGTTCTGGGCCTGGGTCATGCGGCCCGCGCGGATCACATAGCTTTTAATACCGCGGCGGTGCAGCGGTGCATCCTCGCCTTCCGGCCCGGTGGTGGCGTTGCTTTCGGACGCTTCGGGTAAGGCATCGTTAGGTTCAGTCATGGGGTCTCGAATCAATTAACCGTTAATACGGCCAGCAAAAGGTGAAGAGGGATCGGCGGACTGGCGGCGCGGCATACGGCCGGCCAAGAACGCATCGCGGCCAGCTTCCACGGCCAGCTTCATGGCGTTGGCCATGCGTAGTGGGTCGCGGGCGTGGGCAATAGCGGTATTCAGCAGCACGCCGTCGCAACCCAGTTCCATCGCCATGGCAGCGTCCGACGCCGTGCCTATGCCTGCATCTACCAGCACCGGGACGCGGCTCTGCTCGACAATCAGGCGCACGTTATGCGGGTTTTGAATGCCGTGGCCCGAGCCAATCAGCGAGCCCAGCGGCATGATGGCGCAGCAGCCCATAGCTTCTAATTCGCGTGCCACAATAGGATCGTCGCTGGTGTACACCATGACGTCGAAACCGTCAGCGAGCAGCGTTTCGGCGGCTTTGAGCGTCTCGACCACATTGGGATAGAGCGTGTGGTCGTCGCCGAGGACTTCCAGCTTCACCAAGTTATGACCATCGAGCAGCTCGCGGGCCAAACGGCAGGTGCGCACGGCGTCTTTAGCGGTGTAGCAACCGGCGGTATTAGGCAGCAGGGTGTAGCGCTCAGGGGAGATCGCGTCTAGTAAGTTGGGCGCGTCGGCGTCCTGACCTAAATTAGTGCGGCGTACGGCAAAGGTGACGATTTCAGCGCCGCTCTGTGCAATGGCGGCGCCGGTTTCGGTAAAGTCTTTGTACTTGCCTGTTCCAACCAGCAGGCGCGAGTGAAAATTGCGTCCGGCGATGGTTAGCGGGGTATCGGCTAGCGCTACATGCGTTTGTTGGGTCATAGTGTTTCCTCTAACCGCCGCCAATCGCGTGGACAACTTCTACGTGGTCGCCATCGACCAGGCGGGTGTCGGCGTGTTGGCTGCGGGGAACAATCTCTTCATTAATTTCGACGGCGATACGACGGCCGCCAAGGCCCAGCTGTTCGACCAGGTCGGCGGCGGTGAGGCCGGACGACAATGTATGGGGTTCACCGTTTAGACGTATTTGGATAGGCATAAAGGGGCGCGTCTCATTCGTCGTGTCAGTTCGTTCTCTATTGTAGCGGTTTAGCGCCGCGCAAGGTACGCCATGGGTGCAATCAGCGCGGTGGAAGAAGCGAAAGGGGAGCAGCAAAGTGAGTCAGGAGAGCAACGTGCAACGAACAGATAAAGTGTGGTGGTGTGTCGCGGCGCTTTCGGGCGCTATGATGGTGATGCTGGGGGCGTATGCTGCTCATGGATTGGCGTCACGAACGACCGAGGCGATGGTGAGCGCTGTAGAAACCGGCGTGCGTTACCAAGCGTGGCACACGCTAGCCATGATGATCGTGCTGGTGTGGCGTCAAGTAAATCCGCTTGCCGGCCAGCGTTGGGTGCTGGCGCTGTGGACGCTGGGGGTTGTGGGCTTTTCAGGCTCGCTCTATTTGATGGCGCTGATGGGTCTGAATCTTGGCATTGTGACGCCTATCGGTGGCGTTTTGCTAATGGCGGGTTGGCTGGCGCTTGGGGTGGTAGTGCTGCTAGTTCAGCGCCGTCATCGCTAACCTTGACCTTTGGGCTACCCACAGGTTGTAAGCTTTATGCCGCTGGCGTTTTTGTGCTGATGTGGCTGCGTATCGCGCCATTTTACCCATTTTTTTAGTCGTTCCTATCAAGGAGGTTATTTATGAGCCGCTTAACTACCTCGCTATTGCTGTCTGGTGCACTGGTTTTGGGGGCGACCTCGGCCCATGCGGCACTGCCTGACGAGGCCACGCTATACAAAAATCCTCAGTGCGGCTGCTGTGACGAGTACGCGCGCCACCTTGAAGAGCAGGGTGTTGATGTGACGATCATCGATGACGTTGAGCTGAGTGAGATCAAACAGCAGGCAGGCGTCCCCTATGGTTTGGGGTCGTGTCATACCATCGAAATAGGCGACTACTGGATTGAAGGCCATGTGCCGATGGAAGCCGTTGCCAAACTGTTTGAAGAGCAGCCTGATGTCGATGGCATTGGCCTAGCGGGGATGCCCATCGGTACACCGGGTATGCCAGGGCCTCAAAGTGAACCCTATAACGTCTACGCGTTTAGCGACCAGCAAGATGAGCCGTTTATGACGCTGGCGCCTTAATTGACGTTCGCTTTACGTCTTATCCGGCAGTGCATAGCTGGCGGTGACATGCACCACGGGATGTGTTTCGTCGCTGGCTGAGAATAGCTGTACTTCGCCCACTGCTAGGCGGCGGCCAAGTTTAATCAGCTTGGCGTGGGCGATAATGTCGTGATCGCCGGAGGCTGCGCGGAGGAAGTGGCAGTTTAAATCGCTAGTCACGGCCATTGCCTCTGGGCCAATTTGCGCCAAAATAGCCACGTACATGGCCACATCTGCAAAGCCCATCATAGTCGGCCCGGAAACCCGCGGGCCCGGGCGCAAATGTTCGTTGCCGATTTTCAAACGCATGGTGGCGCTCATCTCACCCACGCTTTCAATTCGGCCCATGCGCTGAGGAAACACTTCATCCAGAAAGTGTTCGATTTGCTCGGCAGTCATTACGGTCATTGTTGTTTCCCTTTTATAAAAAAAGCCCCGAGGCATAAGCCTCGAGGCTGATGACACCATAAAGCTAATTTACTTCGCTTTATGCACCTGACGCCACTCGTGCAGTAGCGGCTCGGTGTAGCCGGAAGGCTGGACGCGGCCTTTGAAGATCAGGTCTGAGGCGGCTTTGAAAGCGGTAGAGCCTTCAAAATCGGCGCTCATGGCCGTATAGGTCGGGTCGCCAGCGTTCTGCTCGTCGACTACTTTGGCCATGCGTTTGAGGGTCTCTTCTACGCGCGATGCATCGACAATGCCGTGGTGCAGCCAGTTGGCAATGTGCTGGCTGGAGATACGCAGCGTGGCGCGGTCTTCCATCAAGCCCACATTGTGGATGTCCAGTACTTTCGAGCAGCCCACGCCGTGCTCTACCCAGCGTACAACGTAGCCCAAGATACCCTGACAGTTGTTATCCAGCTCCTGCTGCTTCTCTTCATCGGACCAGTTGGCGTTTTCCGCCACCGGCACGGTGAGTAGATCATCCAGGTAGTCAGGCTCGCCCAGGGTTTCCAGTTCGCGCTGAACGTCGGTGACGTTAACCTGATGATAGTGCAGGGCGTGCAGCGCAGCCGCCGTAGGCGAGGGAACCCAAGCGGTGTTGGCACCGGCTTTCGGGTGGCCGATTTTCTGCTCTAGCATATTGTGCATCAGGTCAGGCATGGCCCACATGCCCTTACCGATCTGCGCGCGTCCGCGTAGGCCGCAAGCAAGGCCCACTTGCACGTTGCTCTTCTCGTAGGCCTGAATCCACGCAGCACCTTTCATATCGCCCTTGCGCACCATGGGGCCCGCTTCCATGGCGGTATGCATTTCGTCGCCGGTACGGTCGAGGAAGCCGGTATTGATAAACGCCACCCGTGAAGCAGCCTCGGCAATACACGCCTTGAGGTTGACGGTGGTGCGGCGCTCTTCGTCCATGATGCCCATTTTCAGGGTGTCGCGGCTGATGCCTAGAATGTCTTCAACACGGCCAAACAGCTCATTGGCAAAAGCGGCTTCTTTGGGGCCGTGCATCTTCGGCTTAACGATATACACAGAGCCGGTGCGCGAGTTGCGCGGCTGGTCAGCGTCTTTTTTCAGGTCGTGCAGCGCTATCAGCGAGGTGACCACGGCATCAAGGATACCTTCCGGTAGCTCGTTGCCGCTCTCATCCAAAATCGCTGGTGTGGTCATTAAGTGACCCACATTGCGCACAAACATCAGCGAACGGCCGGGTAGCGTAACATGACCACCATCGGTGGTTTGCCAAGTGCGGTCGGCGTTAAGCGTACGGGTAAAGGTTTTGTCGCCTTTCTCGATCTTTTCTTCCAGGTCGCCCTTCATCAGGCCGAGCCAGTTGCTGTAAACACCCACTTTGTTTTCTGAATCGACTGCGGCGATAGAGTCTTCGCAATCCATAATGGCGGTCAGTGCGGCTTCAACCACGACATCTTTAACGCCTGCCGGGTCGGTTTTACCGATGGCGTCGTTAGGGTCGATCTGGATTTCCAGGTGCAGGCCGTTGTTACCCAGCAGAATCGCTTCTGGTTTGGCCGCTTCGCCGGTAAAGCCAATCAGCTTGCCGGAATCCTTTAGGCCAGTCTCACGACCGCCTTCCAGCGTCACTACCAAGTGCTCATCACGAATAGCGTAGTTCACCGCATCGCGGTGTGAGCCAGTTGCCAGCGGCGCCGCGCGGTCAAGCACGCCACGGGCGTAGGCAATCACTTTGGCGCCGCGCTTCGGATTGAAGCTGGTGCCTTTCTCTGCGCCGTCGTCTTCGGAAATCGCATCGGTCCCGTACAGGGCATCGTAAAGGCTACCCCAGCGCGCGTTGGCCGCATTTAGCGCGTAGCGTGCATTGCTCACCGGCACCACTAACTGTGGGCCAGCTTGAACGGCCACTTCGCGGTCAACGTTCGTGGTGGTCGCTTTGACGTTAGCCGGTACTTCCGCCAAATAACCGACCTCTTTCAAGAAACGGCGGTAAGCGGGCATGTCGGCGACCGGACCTGGGTTTTCCCGGTGCCACGCGTCAAGCTTCTCTTGCAGTGTGTCGCGCTCTTCGAGCAATTGACGATTTTTCGGGGTCAAATCATGAAACAGAGCATCAACACCGGACCAAAAGGCTTTTTCATCAATGCCTGTTCCCGGTAGCGCCTGCTCATTAATAAAACGATCTAGATCGCTTGCCACCTGTAAACGGTGGCGCGTGATACGCTCACTCATGGGGTTTCTCCTGTAGGAATGCCCGTGGGCACTCTGTTCTTTAGAACATGGTTTGCCATGGGCAGAGTAAAAGCATTTGTGGAAAATAATTCCATATCTGTTCGGGCATGTAAACAGCGTAGACGCTTATGCGCTAAAATGCTCGACCAAATGACTAGGAATTAAGTTTAGGGAGCGCGACCCATCTGCCGCGTCTAAGCCAACGGAAAATGGCGTTATGGAGAAGCAACGATGCGTGATTTCCAACATCTGGAAGGCTTGTTTCGTCACGCCTCGGGCGTAAATGCCCTGACACGACTGCTGCCCGGTGAAATACTTGCAGAGGCGATGCAGGGGTATTTTCACCACTATGGCTTAGAAGCACTGCTGTTAGATACCCGCGAAGTGCATGCAGGCTTTATCGATACCGGTCGCTTTGCGTTGTGGTGCCAAGTGTGGAGCCCGCCGCAGCCGGTGGGCACCGCCTTTGTGGTGCACGGCTATTTTGATCATATGGGCCTTTATCGCCATTTACTTAAACGTTTGCTGGCAAAAGGCTGGCGAGTCGTGATGTGGGATTTACCGGGCCATGGCCTTTCCAGTGGGGCGCGGGCAGAGATAGAGGATTTTGAGGATTACCAGCACTGCCTCACTTATTTGCAGACAACGTTAAGGAGCCAAGGAATGGCTCCTACACCGTGGTTGGGAGTGGGCCAAAGCACGGGCGCGGCGATTCTGGCAACCGACGCGCTAACCCGCCGGGAAGCCGCCGAATGGTCCGGGCTGGTATTGCTAGCGCCTTTGGTGCGCCCGTGGAAGTGGAGTCAAACAAGCTGGTTGCATCTGATCGCTAGCTCGTTCTTAAAAGAGTTGCCGCGTAAATATCGGCCCAACTCTACCGACGAGCAGTTCACCGAATTTCTGCGCGATCAAGACCCCTTGCAGCCTGAGCGTTTAAGCGTGGCCTGGGTAAGTGCCATGCGTCGCTGGATGCCGCGCCTGCTGGCGCAAGAGCCCAACCCGCTGCCCGCACTGATACTGCAAGGCGAGCAAGACCTGACAGTCGATTGGGAGTGGAATTTAGCGATTCTGGCGGAAAAATTTCCCAATGCGGATATCCATCGCCACCCGGAAGCCCGTCATCATTTGGTCAATGAAGCGGAGCCGATCCGGCGCGCCTTATTTGCAGCGCTGGATGGGTTTTTGGATAGTGTTGCAGATAACATTGGTGAGAATATTTCCTAACAATCAGCACCACTGAATAAAACCAATGACAGATTTATTCAGTGGCTTCACCCTCCTATGTTCACGCTCACGCGTATTACTGGGCGTTCAGAAATTCCTCCACATCGAGCAGTATCAGCTCATTATCATCGGCGCGCCCCTGTTGGCGGCCAATCGAGAACGGGTAGTTATTGTCGTTGGCGACCACGATAGTGCGCTCATCGACTCGATCCACGTTCTCAATGGTCACAAAGGGAAAGTTAAAGCTGCCGTTGTGTGTGCCACGCGGCGCAATGCCGTCGGGATCCTGGATATCCATAAGGTCGATATAGGCGATTTTCTCAAGCACACCCTGCTCGTCCGTGCGCTCGAGGTCGATGAGATAGATGCGTTTGAACTTGGCGGGGTTGTCTGCCCACTCTTCTCGTGGGTCGCCCTGACGGCTGTCACGCTCGATGATTAGGCCGCGGGTACCGCCGATGAGGTTGAAATCGCCGATGGCGTGATCCGCTGATTCCAACGGGTAATAGCGGGTTGTATCGCCCCATTCGCTGGTTTCAGCATCGAGCTCGAACATTCTTAACACGGGGGTGTCATCGATCGCTTCTGGAGCGCTGGTGTTGCTGTCCCAGATCGGTTTTTCCAACAGCGGGTAGAGGGTTGTTTGGTCTTCGGAGAGCGCCATGCCCTCATAACCGCCGGAGCGAAACACCACCACATCATCAGCGAGAGGCGCGCCGGGGTTCGGGGTTAGGGCAAAGGCATTGTCGGGGGATCGCAGCGGCGTGCCGCTTGGATCTGTGGCCAGCACCTGCAGCACTTCGCCTTCACTATCGACCTGGATAATCCAGGGGCCAAATTCATCGCCAAGCCAGTAGCTATCACCCACCGGCTGGATCGATTCGAGGTCGAAATCAGCGCCGGTTAAAAAGCGGCCAGGCGTCGCTTCATTCATAATCGGGAAGGGCACCTTGCGGTTTGGATCCGAGAGCTGAATCGTCTCCTCTATCGCGACGCGGCCGCTGTCCCAATCGGGCTTAATGATGTTAAACATCAGTATGACGTCAGAGGAGTTTGCTTTGGAGCCAAAGCCGTTATCGGTCAACACCAGGAAGCGCCCATCGCCCAGCGAGCGAATACCGGAAAACCCCTGCAACGGCTGGCTGGGGAAGGGTAGCGCTAAGCCAGTGGCTTGCACATTGGTGTACAGCCGCTCAATGCGCCCCTCATTGCCGGTAAAACGACCTGAGACGTTGTAGTGCTCAGCGGCACCACCAGGGGCAGGTATAAAGGTGCCGCCAGACAGTTGTGAATGACCGGTCAAGGTGGCTGGAAAGCCCTGCTGGGCGTGTGCCGTACCGGTAAACGCAAAGAGAGTTAGAGCAGTGACTAGAATTGGTTTTATCATCGCTATTGCGCCATTTAGTGAGAGAGGTCTAAGGAGTTTCAGCTTTCGCTAATTTTCCCCAGCAATAGTGATAATTGAATGACAATAAGCAGACGTTTTAATGGCAGCTAGTGTCCAGAGCGAACCTAGCCGTTAATTAGCAAAAAACGCCTTGCCCAGCAGGCGTAAATGCTAAATGGTGGCGTTATTCGCATACGTAATTTAGAGAGGAAATGGTAATGACGTCATCGGTGGCAAAAGTTCTTGTGTTGGCAGGCAGCGCCCGTGAAGGCTCGCTTAACAAACAGCTAGCCAGGCTCGCCGCCAAGCGGATTGAAGTGCTTGGCGGAGAAGCAACCTTTATCGATTTGAAGGACTACCCCTGCCCACTGTTTGATGAAGATATTGAAGCTCAAGGTATGCCCGATAACGTACTGAGACTGCGCGGCATATTGGCAGATCATCAGGGAGTGCTGATCGCCTCGCCGGAGTACAACGGCTTTATTACCCCATTGCTGAAAAACACCCTGGATTGGCTTTCTAGGCCTTATCAAGAGACACCAGGGCTTGGGCTGTTCGCTGGTAAGTGGGCTGCGTTGGTGGCAGCATCACCCGGTGGGCTGGGTGGTATCCGCGCACTGCCGCTAGGCCAGCAGCTGCTTGCCAATCTTGGGCTGGTCGTGTTGCCACAGCCGTTATCGCTGGCGAAGGCAGGCAGCGCGTTTAACGGGTCGGGCGCGTTAAACGATGCCGCTACCGGTGAGAAGCTTGATGCTCTATGTCAGCGGCTTGTGGGTGTAATGGCCAATAACCACCGTTAAGCCCCCTTCAACATCCGATCCAACTGGCGGTAGCCAATCGCTTCAATAAGGTGTGGCTGGGCTGGCTTTGGCGCGCCCTGGAGGTCGGCCAGTGTTAGCGCTACGCGCAATACGCGATGATAGGCGCGAGCGGAGAGTTTGAGCTTTTCGAGTACGCCCGCAAGCCAGGCGCGCTCCTCATCATTAAGGTCACAAGCCGCCTCCAAGGCTTTGCCGCTTAACTGGCTGTTTAGCGCGCCGCGTGCCATTTGGCGTTCCCGGGCAGCCATTACTCGTTCCCGCACGGCTTCTGAGGATTCGCCTTGGGTTTGTGCGGTAAGTTGTTCTGGCGGCAGCGCGGGCACTTCAACCTGTAGGTCGATACGGTCTAGCAGTGGGCCAGAAAGCCGCGCTTGATAACGTTGGATTTGGCTGGCAGTGCACTGGCAGCGCTGGCGCGGGTCGCCTAAGTGGCCGCAGGGGCAGGGATTCATTGCGGCGACGAGCTGAAAACGGGCGGGGTAGTGGCGCTCATGGCTGGCGCGGGCTAAATGGATATTTCCTGTTTCTAGTGGCTGGCGTAGCACTTCTAATACGTTACGGGAAAACTCGGGCAGTTCGTCTAAAAACAGCACGCCGTGGTGAGCGAGTGAAATTTCACCGGGTTTGGGTTTTGAGCCGCTGTGAATTCCACTAAAAACAGCTACTAATGCTATACTGGAACAATATCTTACGTTATTTTCGACAAGTAAATACGCTACTAATTGACACCAATATAAGCGACTGGGTGTTAAAATCACAAATATATAGGCGACTGAATATGAATCGGCCTGTTAGAGTTATTGGAACTAACCGAAGGAGCCTTACTGGGCAGGTTTCTTTCTTACGAGGAAGCACTTGCAATTTTGAGTCATCATTAGAGCGCGATTTCCTGATGATCCTCGATTTTGATCCGTTGGTCGCTACGGTTTGTGAGCAGCCGCTAACCCTTAAGTATCAAGATGATGATCGAAAAAGGCGTCAGTACACGCCCGATATGCTCGTGACTTACTCGGATGAAGCGGCGCCGATTCTGTATGAGGTTAAGTATCGCGAAGATTTGAGAGAAAATTGGCACATTATGAAGCCTAAATTTCAGGCAGCTATACGCTATTGCAAGCAGCAAGGTTGGGGCTTTCGCATTGTGACTGAGCGAGAGATTAGAGGCACTGGCCTATTGAACAATGCACGATTTCTAAGGGCCTATAGGGACTTGGCAGAGGACTCGGCTACCGCTACTCACTTGGCTAGAACCCTTGCCGTGCTCGGTGAAACAACACCTGAAATTCTACTTACAGCTGCTTATGCGAATGAGGAAAAGCGTATGTGTGCGCTTAGTTGTTTATGGCAAATGATCGCTATAGGCCGTGTTCATGCTGACCTCATACGCCCATTAAACATGTCCAGCCCCATATGGATTACTAACGGAGAAGGTTTCTTATGGCTACAGAGCCCGCTTTTCTATCGGTAACTACTGGGTCTGTGATAACAGCCAATGGTCGTACCTATAGAGTTTCGCACTTGTTGGATACAGCAACCCTCCTTGCTAAAGATACCGACACTGGAGAGGTGCACCGTCTGTCTGCGCATCAGCTTCGTCCCGTAACGGATATAGAGCTTGGAGAAGGTGGTGTTGCTGAAGGAAAGGATTTATCCGAGATCGAAGACGAAGACTGGCAAGTTGCTCAGCAGCGGTTTGCAGCAATCCGTCCTCTACTTGACGATCCATTTCGTACTCGTGCAAAGGCAGAGCAGTTAGCAGAAGAAGCCGGTGTTCACGTTGCCACTTTATACCAATGGGTTAAGGACTATCACGAGGCTGGCCATATTTCAGCATTGATACCAGCCCCGCGAGGCCGCAAGCCAGGTACGAAAAAGCTCGATAAGAAAGTCGAGGCAATAATCGAAGGGGCGATCAATGACTTATATCTAAGTCGTCAACGATATAAGCCCAGTGACGTAATTATCACTGTCAAAGCTCATTGCAAACAGGCCGGTTTACTTCCTCCTCACTCCAATACAATCCGTAACCGCATAAAACAGATTTCGACACGTGAAACGATGAGACGCCGCGGGCTACGAGATAAGGCGCGTGACACCTTTGCTCCTATCAGGGGAGAGTTTCCAAATGCGGATTTCCCTCTTGCTGTTGTTCAAATAGATCATACGCCTGCTGACGTCATCTTAGTTGATGAAGAGCATCGTCTGGCGCTTGGCCGACCGTGGATAACTCTGGCTATTGATGTCTTTTCACGAATGGTGGTGGGGATTGCGGTTAGCATGGAAAAGCCCAGTGCTATCTCAGTGGGTTTGTGTGTCTCCAATGCCATGTTGCCTAAGCATGAATATCTTGCAAACCTGGGGGTGGGGCAAGAGTGGCCAGTCTGGGGGAAAATGCGTGTTCTGCATGCTGATAACGCGAAAGAATTCCGGGGGAAAATGCTGCGCCGGGCTTGTGAACAATACGGTATCGACCTGCAATTACGTCCGGTAAAGCTTCCCCACTACGGCGGACATATAGAGCGTTATATGGGTACTGCTGCAAATGAGATACACACCTTACCTGGCACAACATTTTCCAACGTTGAGCAACGGAAAGGATATGACTCAGAAAAAGAATCAGCGCTCACCCTTCGTGAGTTTGAGCAGCATTTAGTTGAATTTATTGTTGGGGTGTATCACCGTCGCAAGCATTCTGAATTGAACATGCCACCAATGCGCAAGTGGCAACTCGGTATATTAGGAGACTCAACACAGCCGGGCTTGGGGATGCCGCCTATACCAACTGACCCCACGCGTTTGAAGTTAGACTTCCTTCCTCTTTATTCACGCACTGTGCAGCGCTACGGCGTCCAGCTGGATGAAATTAATTACTACCATGAAGTGTTGAACCCTTGGATTGGTTCAAAAGACCCCGAAAATCAAACGAAGGCTCGTTCATTTACTATCCGTCGTGATCCACGCGATATCAGTAAAGTCTATTTCTACGACCCTGAAAGTGAGATCTATTACATGGTTCCTTATCGGAATCCTACTCGACCAGCGATTAGTGTGTGGGAGTTACGGGAAGCAACTCGCCGCATTCGAGAGGAAGGACTGCGGCATGTTGATGAGGATGTGATTTTTGAGACCATTCTCAAGATGCGTCATCGTGTTGAACAGGCCGTCACGAAAACGAAGCAAGCAAGACGTCTGTAGTGGCATAGTGAATTTGGCCACCTAATTAGAGGTGCTAATATGCACCAAGACATCACTAGGTGGCAGCATGGCAACAAGACCAAAACGTAACTTTAGCCCTGAATTCCGGCTCGAAGCAGCACAGCTAGTCGTTGATCAAAACTATACAGTTAGAGAAGCGGCTGAAGCCATGAATGTGGGGTATTCGAGCATGGATAAATGGGTTCGTCAGTTACGCCAAGAGCGTGATGGCCAAAGCCCTAAAGCAACGCCCATGACACCCGATCAGCTCAGGATTCGCGAGCTTGAAAAGCGCATCCGTGACATTGAGATGGAAAAAGACATCCTAAAAAAGGCTACCGCTCTCTTGATGTCGGACTCCCTGAACACTTCTCGCTAATCGAGAAACTCAAGACGAGCTACCCGGTAAAAAAACTGTGTGACGTGTTTGGCGTGCATCGCAGCAGCTTTAAATACTGGAGACAACGTTCAAAAAGACCTGTGTGTGCCACGAAGACTAAGGAAATAGCCAAGGTCAGAGAGCTCTTTCGCGAGAGCGAAGGCTCTGCAGGGGCGCGCAGCATCGCAGAGATGGCGACAAGGCAGGATGTGCCGTTAAGTCGCTATCGCGCTGGCCGCCTGATGGAAAAGCTTGGCCTAATTAGCTGCCAAGTGCCTGGGCACACCTACAAGAAAACAGGTGATGAACATGTTGAGGTACCGAACCACTTAGCGCGTCAGTTTAACGTTGAGGCGCCCAACCGCGTTTGGTGTGGCGACGTCACATATATCTGGACTGGCAAACGCTGGGCTTATCTAGCCGTTGTCATGGACTTATTTGCTAGGAAAACGATTGGCTGGTCGATGTCGTTATCGCCCGATAGCGAACTCACCAGCAGCGCATTGAAAATGGCTTATGAGAGCCGTGGGCGGCCAAAAGGGGTTATGTTCCACAGCGACCAGGGCAGTCATTATACGAGCCGTAAGTTCCGTCAGACACTCTGGAAATGCCAGGTAAAACAAAGCCTAAGCCGACGTGGTAACTGCTGGGATAATGCGCCAATGGAGCGTTTCTTCAGGAGCTTAAAGGTTGAATGGGTGCCAACGTATGGCTATCGCTCATTCTTGCAGGGGCAGCATCATATCGTGAACTATTTAATCGGGTATTACAGCCAGCTTAGGCCTCACCAGCATAACGGTGGTATGAGTCCGAACCAGGCAGAGGAAAAGTACTGGGTTAACTATAAGGCGGTGGCCAGTTTTACTTGACCACTACAACCTGACTACAAGGTATGAAACGGAGAACGCTCCAACTGTCAGGAAAAGAATTATGTAATCATCGGGAAAGCCAATATTAGAGAATAGTTTTGAGGCTGGCCTCCAGAGCAATAGAACAAGCAAAACCGTACCTAGTGCTCTAGCTGCTGATGTTACAGATGAGATCGAATCAAAGAATCTAATAGCCCAT
Source organism: Halomonas sp. H2 (assembly GCF_050215315.1). GTDB lineage: Bacteria > Pseudomonadota > Gammaproteobacteria > Pseudomonadales > Halomonadaceae > Vreelandella. The sequence continues at coordinate 3,699,823 of NZ_CP189760.1, read as the reverse complement.
TCAGGCACAAAACCCCCTAAATTTAACGGTTTATGAGTGCGCATGCGTGCCTTTCTGGCAACAAGCACCTAACTATCTATCTGTAATGCTTCGTTAACTTAGGTGTCCAACATATCCCATTCGTCACCTAGAACCCAACGCAGCGCTGATAACTTCCCGTTGATTATTCCCCACTCAAAGTCACTCCATGGGCCTGTATCTTCATATTTCTCTTCAATGCGTTCAGCTGATTTAATAGCACCTTGGAGGATATGATCATGAATTACATCTGAGCCATAGCGCTCAGTTCCTTCAGGAACGATTTCAATTTCACCGTTTTCGATGAGCCATATACGGTTTTGATGACGGTTGTACCAGACCTTATCGACAAGCTCATCCATGGAGTCTAATATTTCTCTCAACCCTCTGGTTTCTTCTGAAAAATCATGTTCAAACTCGACTTCGGCAAGCAAATCAGGATCAATGTGGTCAATAGCTGGAGTTAGATTATTGAAATATAAAGAATTAGAAAATGAAAATATCTCGTCAAAATCCGAGTGCGGTTTTCGATGATCTTTCGAGGAAAAGTCGTTATGGTTATGGGTAACAAAAATACAAGTATCACAGCTACGATTTAGGCTACTCATAAACTCAAAAAACTGCTCAATGATAACAGCATCTGCGACAGAGTTTTTGTTTATATGAAAAGGCGCTCTTTTTTCTAGTCCACGTTGAATGGCAGCGATTTTTGAACGCTCACTAACTGGAGTTACCACTGCCGATTCAATTAGTCTTTCAACTCTATGGATAGTTGCGTAATTTGCCTCGGTTAAAAGGGGCAGTCTTGCATTGATATCATTCAGAACGTCTATGGTCGCTCCTTGCTTTTCACCAGCAAACTCATTTACCACAGCCTTGACCTGCTTAAATTCTTGAGACAGTCGTTGCGCAGTTTTCTTCGCCACACTCTCCTTATTTCGCTCATACTCATCAATAACCAGGTCAGCCAAGACTAATTTTACGCTGTTCGAACTCACCAGCTCCTCTAGTGCAGACACAAGAGGGAGATCACTTCTTTTCGTAGAAACATCTAGCAAAACACATGTATCGAGAAAGATGTAATTCATATGATCCTTATTCTCCCTTGTCATTGGTTCTGGCTCAAGTTAACGCCCGCATAAAGCGCGCGGGGTACGAGCGTCGGCTTCGATGCATTTTTTAGCCAATTTGATTCTCGGAATTCCAAAACCCATTCCATCCCCGGCTGGGACAAACCAAAGGAGTTAGCACCATGTTCTATGTCATGAGCGTAACCGAGACGGTCGTAACCCACGCCCGCACCCCGAAGACCTACCAATCCGCCGAGGTGGTGTCCGGCCACAAGGCTGATCATGCCGCTACCGACGCAGCGCACCGCTTGAATCGTCAGGCCGAGACGCTGGAGGCGTTCGTGGTGGTCGAGAACGAGAACAAGCTAGATAAGGGCGAGCGTTACCCGCAAGTTCTGGCGGCTGCCCTGGAGCAACGCCAGGAGTCGGAAGCTGTGGCGCTGCTGGTAGCGATCTGGGAGCCGGGACTGTACAACCCCGAGCGCGCAGCTCATGCCGAGGCTCAGGGCGACCGGGTAGAGCGTCACGCTGGGCGCCTAGCGGCGCTGGGCTTGTCCTTCGATGAGCTGGTGGAGCGCTATGGTGCCCAGGCCCGATCCGAGATCGAGCGTGTCGAGGCCGAGCGCCAAGAGCGCGCCGAAGCGGCGGCTCGCCGGGAGGCAGCGGCCAGCGAAATCACCGAGGCCGCCCAGGAACACACCTACTCGTTCCCGGCCGTGCGCGGCATCCAGGCGGGCAAGGAATACTACATAGCCCAAATTCCCTATGGGGTTCTGGTCAAGCTGTTCGTCTTCGATGAAGAGGACGTGCCGCCCGAGCTGCGCGCCCAGCGCAGCCTCAACGAGAAGCGTGCCCGCGACATTGGCCAGTACCTTTTTTGGCGTTTTCCTGGTGATGATTTTAGGTATCTATTTTGGTGCCTTTACGCCGACGGAAGGCGCTAGCGTTGGGGCATTCGCTACGCTGCTCTACGCCTTAGCGAAAGGCATGCGCGGCGCGCAGCTATGGCATAGCGTACAAGAGACATTGGCGCTCTCCGCGGTAGTGTTCTTTATGCTGGTAGGGGCCGAAACGCTGGGTTACTTCATTTCGGTGTCGCGCATTTCGTTCTCCATCACTGACCTACTCTACGGTATGGATCTAACGCCCATCGTCGTCGTGCTGTGCATCCTGGCGCTCTACTTCGTGCTGGGCATGTTCATGGACTCCATCGCGATGCTGGTGATCACCGTGCCGGTGGTTTACCCGATTATTCAGGCGATGGGCATCGACCCGGTGTGGTTCGGTATTTTGACCGTACTGACCGTTGAGCTGGGACTAATGACCCCGCCGGTGGGGATGAACGTGTTTGTGATTAAAGCGATGGCGCCACATGTCGGGCTAGGGGAGATATTTAAAGGGGTGGCGCCTTTTGTGGTTTCTGACTTAATACGACTAGCGCTATTAATCGCCTTCCCCATTTTGAGCACGCTGTTTCTGCTCTAGTTGGTGAGTACGCTTGCCTGTACCCAAGCCAGCGCTATGTCTCTGTGGTGTGCGGTAATACCTTCATCATGAAGGTTTCCGGGCAGTACCCGGCTGTGCACCATCTAATTGCCCACCCCGACATGCGGCGGATCAATTTCACCAGCTCCACCGGCGTTGCGCTTGATTTTTGAGGCTATCGAGATTTAAACCCCGAAGGTCGAACTGGGAGTTCAACTTTCGGGGTGCTGTGTAGACCTGTATTAATGGGCTCTGTGAAACTTAGAAATCGTATCGAACCCCTAAAGCCCACCAATCCTTATCAATCGCATTGATCTCCCTATCTGTACTGCTAGCATATTCTAAATATACAAACATTGGATCACTAAGCCGGTAGCTGCCACCCGCAACGTATTGGACGTCACTCAAATTCATGTCACTATTTTCCATATAGCTGACGTTCCCGTATATTTTGCCTTCTGAGTAACTAAAAACGGGTGCTATACCATAATGACGAATATCTCCCTGCTCTTCAAATAACGCACCGACACTTAGCTGTGGAGATATTTTGTAGGTTACGCTTGCCCCGAGTAGAGCATCATCATCACCTTCTGCTTCATCATAGCCAGCGGCAAAACGTACCGGGCCTGTTTCATAGGCTACATATCCCATTAGGTTAAGTGTTTCTTCTTCACCTGCATCTTCATCTTCTGGATCGAGCTTTCCAGCGACACCCAGGCTGAAGCCATCGAAACTTTGGGATTCAAAAGAGATAGAGTTTCCACGGGCGCGGGCACCACCTTTTGCCAAGGCTCGCCAATCCACAGTATTTCTTACATTGATAACCTTGGATATGTTCTGATAATAGATGGAGTCAAAGTTACCAACCTTTACGGCTCCGACGTCTTCAAATCGTAGCCCTACATATGTGTTCCTTATATCATCAATGACGTTAGGCCGTGCCTCGTCACGATCATTAGCGGTGAATCTAAACTCGGCTCTTATAAAACCCTCTAGCTTAGGATTTATCCTATGTCCAGCTTTAAAGCCAAGGCGTGAACCTTCTTCACTAATATAGTCGTTACCGTCATCGTTGTTTAACGTCAAGTGTATACGGCCATATAGGTCAAAGTAAGTTTCTCCGTCTTCATACACATTGAATGCCTGTGTGGTTCCTGAAAACCCTAAACCTGCTACTAGTGCCAATGTAGAAATGCCATGGCATTTTTTGTTGTTCAACAACATGTTTACTCCCTGATTTATCTTTTTGAGTTTGTTTTTACACTGCCGTGAGATTTTTTTTCTTTTTGGCCCTCCTCTTTTTTATTAAATGTTGTATGGCGTAGGCATTAATAAGCCGCTCACTCAGCCAAAGCGGGAGACTTTTTCATTGAATTTCCTTTGCGAGAAATTCTACTTTAAAGCACTACGGTTTGGTGGGGGGATTACCAGTGTGACTGAGGTATCGGCATGAACGAAGTTTAGGCAACCTACACTCAACGCAGATCCCAATAAAATTTTTTTCATTATGAGTACTTTTCCAGGTTAAATTAAATGTAGACGGTTTAACCGTCTAAAGAGATTGACTGATCCACCCAACTGGCACTCGTATGACTGGTGTAAATAACCAGTTTCTGAGCGGCTTTAGCCTGTAATAAAAGCGTGCTCACCTGATGACTACGCTCTGGATCCAATCCTGTACAGGGCTCATCTAAAAGTAAGATTGGAGGAGAAGAAAAATAAGCGTGAAGCAACATAAAACGCTGTAGTTCACCACCAGAGACATCACAGGCATAGCGAGAGAGTAAGCTAGGAGAGAGGTCCAGCAGTCTTAGTCCGTCGAGTACTGTCTTTGTGGGGACTAGAGCAAACCAATCCACAAGTTTTTCGCGAGGTAGTACGGTAGGATGTTGCCCTACGTACGACATTAATCGTGAGCGTAGAAATGCAAAGTGGGCGGGTGTCATTGTGCTTGGTGTGAACTGCTGATCGTGGGTTCGTATGCACAAGTGTGCCGTTCCTAAGCTTCGACTTCCCCAAATTCGTGAGAGCAAAGTCGATTTTCCTGAGCCTGACGCTCCCCAGATCTGTACGATCTGCCCTGTTTGTGCCGTTATGCGAAGTGGCCCATGATGTATGCCATTGCCTTCATACTGCAAAATCACAGTTGGTTTATTCATTAAATCATTGCCTTAACAAGAGCTTGGGCGATGAGATGCTCAGGCTCAGTAAGCAAACGATCCATAATGGATTCGCTGACGATGCGGCCTTGATCCATCACGATGGCCCGATCAGCAATGAGTCGAGCTAGACGTAAGTCATGAGTCACAAACACCATGGCAGTCTGTGTTTGGTTTCTCAAATTAGAGAGCACATCTAAAAAATCTGCTTGAGCGACTGAGTCGAGACCAGCAGTGGGTTCATCTAAAAATAAAATGCTCGGCTGATGGATCATGGCCGCAGCGATTTGTACGCGTTGGCGCATCCCTCCCGAAAAGTTCTTCACTGGCTCATGTAATCGTTCTGGACATAAACCAAGTCGCTGGCCCCATTTTTGTGCTTGTTTGAGTGCATCAACCGCACGGTTGTCACCTAAATCAAAAAGACGACGTACGATATTAGTGGCGGCACTTTGTCTCAGGTTTAGGGTTGTGCTGGCATCCTGAGCCACATAGCCACACGCCCGCCGACGTAAAAGGTTAGTTTGATAAAGACTGGTACGTAGTAAATCCTGGCCTAAAAGGGAAAGAGCCTGACAGTTGTTAGATAGCTGTCGTCCAGCAAGTATATTCAGAAGACTTGATTTTCCAGCACCTGAGGGGCCGACTAAAGCGAGAACCTCGGAAGGATAAAGCTTGAGGTGACAATCCGACAAAATACGGTGCCCAGCTATTTCAAGTGAGATAGCCTGTGCTGTCAGCACGGGATCTGGCAAGCTAAACATGAGCGCGCTCCTTGCATGCTTCGGAGTCGGAACATACCCAATGGGGGGTGTTTGACGTACCAATATTATCCAAATAATGAATAGATGAGCCGCAGATACAACATGCTGTATCGACTTTTTTCAGGCTAGCAGGCAGGTCAACAAAAGCTAAGTTTGCTAAGGGTGTATAGGCAGGCAATGCATAAATTCGTCGCTCGCGTGCGGCGCCAAAAATCTGAATAGCAGGCATCATCGCCATGCGGGGGTTATCCATAGCAGGAATAGGCGACGGTGACATTAAGACCCCATCATTAACAATCACAGGGTGGTCGTATCCTAAGCACGCCTCATCTTGTTGCAACCATGTTTCAAATAGAGCGCTTAACACGACACCGTAATCATGATGTGCGTGCCGTGTCAGTGCTTCGGCCGCATCATTAATAAATCCACGTAGAGGGTCAGGTCGAGGAACTTGGTACACCACAATTTGCTCTTCCCGCAACGGGCTTTCAGGGACTCGCTGACGCGTTTGAATGAGAGTAGCCTTTGAGCTTGTTGTCGTAATTGATATGTTTGCCGTTTTAGTAAAAAAATCCGCGATATTCAGGGCATTAACGGTATCATCCGAACCATGATCGACTACCTTTAACGTGTCATTCGGTTCTAATAAGGCAGCGGTAATAGCCATGCCTCCTACCCCCCAACCATAGGCAATGGGTAGCTCAGGAGCTGAGAAAGGTATTTGACGTCCAGGTAGACAGAGTGCTTTTAGGGTTTTACGACGTATTTCTTGTTTGGACGGTAGATCAAGGTAGGCATAATTCATATTTCCTCCTTAGCCTGAACTCGGCGTAAACGCGCTAAATCAGCATCAAAGTCAGAGTAATGAGGTAATTTCAAATGGCTGACATAGCCGGATGCAGCGACTCCGTCGGTATGCATGAGTGCATCACTGGTAGCACCCTCAATTTTAAAGTGCTGATCTACGATTGCCATGGCGACGGCTTTACGCTCGTTAGCTCCAAAAGCAATACCAAAACCCGCTTCTAAATGTGGAGATGAGCTAAAATTTGGAGCCACAGTAGTGCAGGCAGTTAACTCAACCTCACCAATGGATACGGTTAAATTGAGGTCTTCCAGCTCTACGAATATTTCAACGCTCCCTCTCATTAATTGCGCTACATAGGGATGACTCGTTGAGGCTTTACGCAAACTCTCGTAAGCTAATCCAGTTAAGTAGCCTTCTTCGCCACGAGCGAGATGAGCGAGACGCTCGCAAGGATCAGGTAAAGAAGGCAAAACAGTTCGCGTAATGTCTATCGGAGCTTTAGATATTTCGGTGCGGATAAGATCTGCGTACAGTGGCTCAGAGCTAGAGGGCGATGAGGGAGCTGTTATCACTGATTTAGGTAACTCGCACTGAGGGCGAGAGTGTTCTAAATCCATATTCAGTAAGCGGTGGGTGTAGTCGTAAGTGGCGCCTAAAATTTGCCCTCCAGCCAACTCTTTTTGCGTGGCGGAAATGTGGCGACTGTAATGCATTGTTTTTAGATCTATGTTTTGGCTTGAGCCAAAATTGGCTAATTGCGCGCGATGAGCACGTACGAGAAATACCGCTTCGGCAATGTCTCCCTGAGCTTGCTTAAAGGCAATAGCAGCAAAACGTCGATCGTATAAGCCCCCCTCACTCATGATCCGATCAAGAGCTAACGACATTTGTGCCATGATTTGATTAATTTCAATCTCGGGGATTGTGTCGTCGCCTCGGCGACTCCGTTCTACGGCTATACGGGAAGCAGCAATTGCTTGTTCACCACCCTTTACTGGTACGTACATTAAATGATCTCCAAAGTTAAGTGACGTGGTAATACAACCAGCTGCGTGTCAGCGCATAGTAGTAGGTCCACTCCACGCGGGTAATCGGCACGAAAAGCAATATGATCAATGACTACATTTTGATGTAACCCTGAAAAATATAAAGTGTGTGGTTTGTTGAGTCCTGCACCGGTGGCTCGTATAGCAAGCCCCCCGTTTGTAGGTGATATGGCGGCTATTTCCATGACAAGGGTTGCCCCACTTTCAGGCGCCTCACGGCTTCCTGCTGGAATATGTTGTAAGTGATGCCGTTGAGAACCTGCAAAAACCCATTCGGGAGTTTGGCTCAAGGTTGCGCCTGTATTCAAAATACGGCTTGTTAATTCCTTATTTTCCACCTCAATAGCTACCGTCGTTTGGCTGTCTAGAAGGCAGTCAACGATGCAATGAATAGCACGCTCTTCTAGTTGCTGTATGCGCATTGGGTAACCAAAGGCATGCAGTAGTCGCCGATAAGTACGCGTCTGCCGATGTAACTCATCGTCATGTCTGTGCTCAGATCGTAAAGGTATTTTCATGATTCTAAGTTTTTTGTGTGGTGTAGAAACGTACAGAAGTAGCAGCCGTCAGCTGCTCCCTCTCAGCCTTTTTTAGCTCTAACTGTTGGCGTATAGGGTGCAGCACCAGCTCACGTTGGTGGGAGGGGGCCGTTTGTAGAAAGGCGTCTAGATAGGCCGCTAACTCCGCTTTGCGTAGATCGGAGCCCAAATGTACTGCGTAACCTTGAATTTTCCCAATAGCGATTACGCAGCGAGTACAAGAAGCCTCACCAAACTGAAATGACACTGAGGCCTTACAAGCTTGTGTATTGAGCTGCACCAACCCCGTTTCAGGGCCAGCGAGTTTTTGTATAGGCACACCCGGATTGTAAGTAGCCCAGATATTTTCCAGATAATCTCGGTTAGCTCGGGCAAGTAGCCCGAGCCAAGTTTGACGTTCTTGACTCATGGCTATGACTTATTACGATAATACGGTAGCGTTGTAAATATCTTCTGCGGGCTGGACTAACAAGCGTTCTCCCATTTCGAGCTTCATTTCAGCCAAAATGATCTCTTCTTCTGGTGAGCGGTCTTTCTTGCGTGCTAACTGAATGAACTCGGGGCGTACGTGTCCGGGACGGATGGTGATTTCAACAGCGGTGCCACGGTACTCGAAACGGAAGTAATAACGACCACCGGGGGACTCTTCTTCTTCGAGCCCTACTGAGTTATCAACAATGTAGCGACCCTCAGTAAGACCGCGGGTAACAAACTCAATCGCATCTCTACCCCCTGGGCCTCCAAAGGCTGTGACACAGCGAATTTCACGTCGTTCAGGCAAACGACCATTATCTAGCAAGGGCCAGGCTCGCTGCATAACTTTTAGCCCGTGGGCTACACCACCCGGATAACCGGCACCGTGGTATTTTAATAACTCATCAAAGTGGACTGTAAATTCATGTCCATTTTCCAGATAGGAGATTGTATCGTTACTCATTGTATTTACCTTTGTTTAGAGGATAAGAAATGGGCATATCTTGATCCGGTTCACGTATTCCAAAAACCGGGCAGATTGTGCTTTGAAAATGTTCTCCCGTTTGCACCATTAGACGGCGTAGTCTGACGTTGTATAAACGGGATAACTCAGACTCGGTTAACAGCTCATCAGCTGGACCAAATTTAATCTGATCGTTGGTGTGCATCAGCAGTACTTTGTCTGCGAGATGCAGAGCGTGTTGCGGATGGTGAGTGGTAAAAACGACCGAATGGCTACGTACTCGGCGTAACTCGAATAAGACGTTAAGCAATAAGTCCTGATTAGCTAAATCTAAAGCTGAAGCCGGCTCATCAAGTATGAGTACCTCAGCACCAGTAGCTAAAGCACGAGCAAGCAACACTAATTGGCGCTCGCCGCCGGATAGAGAGCCATATAAACGATAAGCAAAATGCCCTCCGCCTACTTTTTCCAATGCTTCAAGAGCTAGCTTACGATCCCGCTGTGAAGGAAGGCTGAACATGGGAAGCAAGGCGGCTCGTGCCATGAGTACCACATCGAGGCAACAATGGTTTTCACTACCGTATTGGTATTGAGGTACATAGCCGATGAGGTGGGGTACCTGCCGTTGTCCTTGATCTAAACGTTGTGAGCCTAATAGAGCTTTTAGCAACGTAGTCTTACCGCGTCCGTTTGGGCCCAAAATGGCCAACGTTTCGCCCTTTTGTACGTTAAAACTTAAATCCTGAAAAATCACACGTTCACTAAAACGTACGCACGCTCCAGTTAAACTGAGATGAGAGGTAAAGACGGTTTGCATGATTAAGCCCTTTCACGTCGACGAGTGCATAGTAAGTACACAAAGACGGGGGCGCCAACTAGAGCTGTGAGTACGCCTAAAGGAATCTCTGCAGCAGTTAAACTACGAGCCAACGTATCAGTCAAAATCATGAAAGTGGCACCCAGCATAAGACTCGTGAAATAGAGCCGGCGGTGATCTTCGCCTACTAACATACGAGCAAAGTGTGGGATTACGAGTCCTACCCACCCCACTACGCCCGATGCGGTTACGCAGGCGCCGATAATGATAGAAATCAACGCGAAGACGATCATCCGGGAGCGTGCAACATGGATGCCAAACGACTTAGCTTCGTCGTCACCCATAGCGAGTACAGCAATGCGATAGCGCATTCTATTCAGTAGGTAAATGCTGGCAATGAGTATAGGAGCAGTTTGTGCAAATTTTTCCCAACTCGCCGTTGCAAAGCTTCCCATCAGCCAAAAGACGATGGCAGGTAAACTCGTTTCTGGATCCGCGGCATATTGAACTAACGAAATACCTGCTGCAAATAAAGCATCAATAACAATTCCAGCAAGCACAATAGTCATCAAAGTACGACCCGCCATATTTGAAATCAGCACTACTAAAAACAGAGCAGCAAATGCTGATACAAACGTAGCCCCCATCAGTAGCGGCCCCCCTACTCCAGCCAAAATTGCCAGTGATCCTCCTAATGCTGAACCTGAGGATAAACCTAGCACTTTAGGTGAAACGAGAGGGTTACGAAATAAGGTTTGTAAGGCTACCCCGCAGATGGCAAGCCCAGCCCCACATACTCCTGCCAATAATATGCGCGGCAAGCGTACATTCAAGATCACCAACGCATCCATATGCTGTGAGTTATCACCTCGTAAGGCTGCATATAGGATGGCTACAATCTCATCTAGCGCTACGCTGTATCGACCTACTGATAGCCCGATTAGCACAGTCGCTATAAGCAGTAGGGACAAAAGAGGCCAATGACTAGCACGCCAAGTGCTCAGGGTAACTGGCTCAACCATTTCTGAGGACGAGTGAATCGATCGCGTATATGTGTTCATTGTTTACGAAACACTTGATAACCGTGACTGTCGCCGTTCATAGCAATACGCAGAATTCGATCTATCTGCTCATCCGATAGGTCAAAGTTATAAAGTAATTTGAAGCCTTCTTTTAATTCGTGACGTAGGTCAAAAGAGAAAATATCGGGATGAGTAAGATTGGCCAGCCACATCCATGTGTAGGGGCTTTCATGGGAAGCACTATCCCAGATATATCCACCTTGAGGTGTCTTATAAACGCGTTTTTGTACGGCGGCATTTAAGCGAGAAAGTAATGGGTCGTCGTATATCGCTTCTAATCCAGCATCCGTCTCTGCTGCGGAAAGTAAGATAATATCTGGGTTCCATTCAAGAATCTGTTCCACGCTAACAGTGCTTTGTACGCCAGCTCCTTGAGCTACATTTTTAGCGCCAACCAGCTCGATGAAGGTTTGTTGATAACTTTTCTCACCAGTAGCAGTCAACTTGGATTTGGCAGAGCGCAAATGCAAAATGCTTGGTGTTGCATGAAAGCCTACTTGTTTTAAACCAGTAGTAATTTCACTTTGTACACGGTCACGCCAATCAATAAGCTTTGACAGTTTTTCAGTATTACCCGTGATATCAGCCACCATTTTCATATTGGCTCGGGCCAGCTCTTCTGTACCCGCATTGCCACCGCCTACCATTAGAGCAACGGGCAAACCTGCATTGCGAAGTGGAGCTACGATATCATCGCCGCGCTCACCCCACTGGATGACTAAATCCGGTTTAAGTTCTGCGATGGCCTCTACGTTGGGCATCCAACCACCGTTTTCCGACAAAATGTCACTGGAGATATCAACAGCTTCAGGAAACATAACGCTCATCATACCGCTCTCAAAGGCTCGTTTAGAGCCCTCATTCATACCCACTAACAGCTCGGTAGAACCATCTATTGCGATGAAGGTAGCTGCAGCTGGATTGGGCAGAGTAATGATACGTCTAGGAGGGGCTTCTAACTTAATTTCCTGTCCGGTTACATCAGTAAAGTTAAATTCTTGCGCTGACAAGTTACCTGATAACAAAGTTGTCGCTACTAGCACGGCAAAGCAACGGGGTATTGAGGTCATAACCTCTCCAATTAAGAATGAGATTGACTATCATTTTGATTAAAAATATTATAGCCAGTGTTTCATCAATTGGAATCGAAATGTTTATGACGGTGCGTGAAGTAATTTCGAACAAGCTAGCAGCAGTGTCTGTGCGTGACTTGCTTTTAGTTGAGGCCGTCGCAATGAAACGTAGTTTTCGTTATGCGGCCATAGACATGGGTATTTCGACCTCGGGCTTGTCTTATCAAGTAAAAAAAGTAGAGGAAATTCTCGGACAGCCCATTTTTGAAAGGGGGAGTAAAATAACACCCACTGCCTTTGGAAAGGAAGTTTTAGACTTAATCGCCGTAATTTTAGAAGGCGTGACTCGGCTTGAGGGGTTACGTGATGATGGCTTAGCTCTTCCCTTTGGGCAAACCTTACGTATTGGAGTGATTTCCTCACTGGCACCGGATAACTTGTTACGGATTATCCAGATTTGTGCTCACCGTTCAGGTAAAACTAAAGTCGAGTTGGTTAGTGGCAAGCATCAAGGTCTGTTACGGCGTTTACAGAACCGTGAAATTGATTTGCTAATTAGTGCAGCACAGTCGGTTCCTGAGGGGATGGCATATACAAGCTTATTCAAGGAACACTTTGTCTTACTAGTGCGAGCCGATAAACTTCAGCCTGAACTCCATCCTCTTATGCTCTGTGAGCCTGGATTACTACCACTTAGCGAGGATGATTTTGTTCCATCGCTAATTACTGAAGGCTTAAGTAAATTATTAAGCTCCGGCTTGACTCGTACATATGGCCTTGGTGTTGAGCATCGAATGGCTTTAGTTGCCGCAGGTTATGGTCATGCATTATTGCCGTATGGCTGGGTAAGAGATGTACATTTACCGGATCATTTAGCAGTGATGGAGCTTCCTCCCGCTTTATCGGCAGAGCGTGAATTAGGTTGCTTTTGGCGTCACTCATACATGATGGGGAGTCAAATTTCTCAGGCTTTTAGTGAAGCATGGTAAGGTAGTCGCGCCCATTATTCCTATGCTTTTGAGGCGAAATGGCTGATGCTGACATGAGTAGCCTCGCAAATAATGGTTATTAAACCCACGTGAGCATATTCAGACTAACATCAACGCCGGTAAAGGCATGGCCCTATGGGGGTATAGCGGGCGACCCATTGCACATGACATAGCCCCTTTCCACGGATAGCTCTTCATAATAACTTAAGTCACCTTTAGGGGGAGCTCTGATTATCTTTTTTGCTCGTTTGAAGCGTGTCGATTGTTATTGCCACTACCCCATATTGGTCTACTCACTATCCATGTGTGACTCCTCGCACCTCATCTAGAGCGGCATCAATAACGAGATCAGGGTCTGTAGCTATCAGATCCTGGGGCCTTAGCCCGCCAAGATAGCTGTTTATCGACTGAAACCAAAAGGCCATTCCCCATCCGTCTTTATCCTCTTTGAAGATGTCGATGATTTTCGACATGACGCGATACGGTCGGTAGCCAGCATCCTTCTCAAGCCCAAACGCTGGGTAGTAATCGGTGCCGTGGTCATTGATAGTAAAAATATCACCTTGTTGTTTCCACTGAGCAGGATGAACACTATCACCACGTGAGCGGACGCCTGGCAACTGCAATATCTCATCGACAGTTAACCAATCGCCGCTTTCCATCACGGCTCGACGCGCTCTTGCTTCCATCTCAGCTTCGCGCAAACTAGTTGGCGTGGTCATAATCTTAGGCACCCTTATTTTGGGTATGTACTCTGGTCCATTATCCTGGGGGCTATACTAATAAGTTAGCCGTCGCGGAAGTGATCGTCGTGGTACTTGAGGCTAGCCATGCATAAGCGGCCGATGATGGATAACGTCTAACCACCTTACGGTGTTCAACCTACCAGTGAGATAGCTTTGTTGGCTCCTCACTTTGAATTTGTTCTTCCTTCCTATGGCTACAACCTAGCGGATAGATAAAAGCGCTGGAAAACTATCAATCTCAAGATCAGAAACGCTAGAGAGGATTGATCAGCTCATCACCTTGTCCCTCGGAAGGTTTGTTAACAGCCGTGCTAACCGGCCAATGTTCAACTAGTCCCGCATCGATATGCCGCACCATGCTGCGGATTGTCTCTTTATCCGTCAGGTCAGTAGCAAGCCAGTGTTCAAGACTGTCGTCGTCCAAAATTAACGGCATCCTGTCATGCACATCGGCAGCACTGCCTCGAGCTGGCTCGGTGAGAATGGCACATCCTAGACCTCCATCATCCCGTTCTGCGTAGATAGCGGCGAAGTATAGGGGCTCTCGATCCCTTCGGCACAGATAATGAGGCTGCTTAGGGGGCGTGTTCTTGATCCATTCGTACCATCCGTCAGCGAGTACGAGGCACCGGTGTTTAGCAAATGCCGATTTGAAAAAGTTATTAGTCGCAACGGTTTCAACTCGCGCATTTATGGGTTGCGTGCCTTTCCCTTTGGCCCACGATGGGCGAAATCCCCACCACACCTCTTCAAGCGTGGGAGCAGAGTCCTCAGACGCCTGCCGTATGCTCGCGATCCAGGTACCCGGCGCCACATTGTAGCGCGGTCGAATGTCGCGCTCAGACATAACCGCACCGACCTTTTTGGTCAGCTCAGGTATCGGGGTGAATAAAGCAAATCGTCCGCACATAGCTGCAGGATAGACGAGAATTGGCCATCCAAGTCAGCCTACGCACCAAAATCGCGGTGCCCTCATCTAACCACCGTCAAAATAAGGTGGGCTTGCCAACACGATAAGACCAACGAATGAAGAAGAGTGCTTGCGATTCACTAGGCTGATCGCTTATTGTCAGCCCTTAATACTGTATATATTAACAGCTATATAGGGAGGCGCTTATGAGCAAGAAAACTTACCCACGGTCTATGCAACGGCCATTCAGTAGTCCCCGTACTCTTCCAGTTATCGTTGGAGGATTTCCTCTTCAACGGGATGATTTGAGAGAGGAAGGTACGCAGTTGTTGGCGGTTTGGGGGACTGAACAAGACGCGCTACTCGCACCGCTTGAAAACATTGAGGTGCATCTACCAGGCACATGGCGAGCGATGGGGAGCATGGCATGAGTATGCATTTCACCATTCTTGGACGCGTCGACACCATGGCTCGACCGCTAAGGCTGCCTTTAGCGGGTGGCGAAGTCCGCGCTGGTTTCCCGAGTCCCGCAGACGATTATGTCGAGGTCGAATTAGATCTTATTGCCCATTTGATTAAGCACCCTAGTGCAACGTTCTTTCTGCGAGCCAAAGGCACCTCCATGGAAGGCGATGGCATTAAAGATAATGCGTTGTTAATTGTCGACCGGTCTATCAATCCTCAGCCAGGCCATATCGTGATCATGAGCGTGGACGGCGAGCTGACGTGTAAAAAGCTAAGCATCATGGGCAGTCGGCCGTATTTGGTGGCCTCTAACCCAGAGTTTAAGCCCATCCCTCTCACTGGGCATGATTGTCACAATTGGGGTGTGGCCACCCATAGCATCCAACCGCTAGCACCCGGTTTCACCGTATGATTGCCTTGGTCGACTGCAATAATTTCTATGTCTCCTGCGAACGAGTCTTTGCTCCCAGGTTGGAAGGCCAAGCTGTCGGCGTTTTGTCGAATAACGACGGCTGCGTGGTCGCGCGTTCGCAAGAAATCAAAAACTTAGGTGTGGCAATGGGAATGCCTGCCCATCAGATTGATCCGCATATTCGTCGACAATGCACATTGCTCAGCTCAAATTATGCGCTTTACGGTGATATGAGCAGCCGCGTTACTGATGTTCTCTCACAGCATACGCCTCACGTGGATGTATATAGCATTGATGAGTCATTTCTATCGTTTGAGGGCTTTGAACCAGACACATTAGAAGAACGATGCCAATTAATGCGACAGCAAGTTAAGCGAGATACAGGTATTCCGGTTAGCGTTGGCTTAAGCACTAGCAAAACGCTTGCAAAAATTGCCAATCACCGCGCTAAAAAAGAAAGTGTTTTCAATGGCGTGGCCATGATGGACCCTAACAGCAGCGACACCCGGGAATTCCTGGAGCAGCTACCCGTTAATGAGATATGGGGGGTAGCAGGTCGCAGTGCAGCGCGGCTTCATACTCTAGGCATAGAGAATGCTTGGCAGCTGCGCACCGCCAGCTCTAAGCATTTGCGGCGCCATTTCAGTGTGGTCATGGAACGTCTGGTTTATGAGTTGAGGGGCGAAAACTGCATATCACTCGACGACATGAGCCAACCAAAAAAACAGATCATGGTGTCCCGCTCCTTCGGCCGGCTCACGACGAACAAAACCGATCTGCACGAAGCCCTACGCGTGCACGCATCACGTGCTGGTGAAAAGCTACGACGACAAAACGGCTTGGCGCAGGCATTGATGGTGTTTGTTCACACCAATCGCTTTCGGCAAGATCTGCCGAGCTACAGTAAACGGTTAGTAATACCGCTACCTCACCCCACCGATGATAGCCGCGAGCTCATCAAAGCTGCCATGGCAGGGCTAGAAAGAATTTTTAAAAAAGACATCTGGTACCAAAAATGCGGGATTATGCTCATTGATTTGTGCGATCACGACAATGAACAACTAGGGCTGCTCGCCGAACCGATCAGTGACGAGAAACGTGCTCGTAATGAAAAATTGATGGCCACGCTCGATAAGCTCAATCGCGAACACGGAAAAAATACCGTCCGGATTGGCATGCCTCGCAAACAGAATGCTTGGGAATTGCGTTGCGAGCACCGTACACCACGCTACACCACACGCTGGGAAGAGCTAGCAGTGGCCAAAACCTAGAAAAGAGCTGCCATCCCTGGCACTCCTACCTCTTTTCACTACCAATAATCACATCCCTGTTGTGACGCATTCGACGTGCTAAAGCGGCGATCCTGGGCGTCACACTTTCACCCTAGCCTTTATCAAGCCATTTTTATGTAAGCGATTGACCACAGCGTTTGTAAGCAATGGCTTACAACAATCCGTTATGCAATGAAACTAAAAACGATTGGCGATATGTGTGCCACTAACCCAATTGGCAGCAACTAAGCCAGTGGTACTTCAGCTTATTCTGATGGATGGCAAAGACACCTGATCCGATTCAGGATAATTCGAGCAGTTAGCACGTGACATTTTTCCGCTAAAACAAGGGTTCAAACGCAGGATCGCTTGGTGAATAGGTCCCCTGGTAGCCTGTATGATTTCAGGCGGGGCATCAGAATTCATCTTCGTTAATTAGCTCAAAGGTGTGGTCGCTTAAATATCGCTCAAGGTTTTCCAGCAGCCTTGGCGGCTTCTTCAACCCATACTCCAAGGTTTTCACGACCATTATCTGTATTCCAGCGGTAGTGCTTGTATCCTTGGATCTTCATGCCGCAGAAGTCACTTGTTTGTTTATTGAAATCTGGGATTTTACTAATATCTATAGTCAACAATCCGTTGCCCCGTTTGATACTTTTCTCTATTTCGTATTTTACCCATTTACTTTTATCAGTATTGGCACCTATAAGTACGACTGTCACAGTCGTACCGATAAGCTGGGCATCTATCCATGCTTTTACCGTGCTATCACCTGTGCGCTCTAACTTCTCGAACTCTGCTTTGTCGATGAATCCAACTTTAGGGTTGGCATTGATCACGTTACTGTTACGGACATTCATCGCTCTCAGAACGTCGTCGTACTGGAAACTAAAGAAAACCTTTCTAGCCATGGGGACACCTTAGATGAGCCGTAAGAGGAGGAGGATGACTTCTTGAGCGCGTTCAAGTGATGTAGATTTATCGCCTAGTTCACCCAACAAGGGTGTAATCTTTTTACCATTCTCGTGCTGAGATTCTTGATAAGACTTCATAACCTCATTCCACAGTAATTTCGACATCGAGCCTGTAATACCTACAGGAATTACAAAAACGCCTTTCGCTACAGCGATATCGAATTCTTCACGCATTCCGTCAGAAAGGATTAACTCGCCATTTTCCAGCTTATTGCCAAACATAAAAATAGCAACGCCTGCATGAGCGAGCATATTGCGTCGATATTCTGTCCACAGTTCCTTCAGAGGCCTTTCCCCAGTCTTGCTTTGTGGAAAGGGCCTAAGAATTAACTGGTCGTTGTCGAGACGGCCACCATTCATAACAGTTTGTTCAAGCACGCCAGTGATGATTGCGCTACCTATACCGAGGCCAAACCCTGAGATCACTCGGTACTGTTCTTTGCAAATGGCCCTGCTCAGATGATAAACGAATTGCTCTGATTCAGCCTTGCACCACGGGTTATAGTCATGAGCAGCACCAGAGATAAAGATTGTATTTCTTTTGTGGCGATGCTCGATGGCACGCAGAATGTCAGTAATTTCAGAAAACTCATCAACATAAACGGCTTTGATCCCTACACGGAGCAGCTCTCCTGTGAAAAGCTCTTCCTTACGTTGGCGATACTCGAAGTCAGCAAGGTCTTCATTCTCTCCCTTGCTAGCTCTTCTCAGGATGCAGTAGTGCTGTCGTTGTAGTGGCATAGTGAATTTGGCCACCTAATTAGAGGTGCTAATATGCACCAAGACATCACTAGGTGGCAGCATGGCAACAAGACCAAAACGTAACTTTAGCCCTGAATTCCGGCTCGAAGCAGCACAGCTAGTCGTTGATCAAAACTATACAGTTAGAGAAGCGGCTGAAGCCATGAATGTGGGGTATTCGAGCATGGATAAATGGGTTCGTCAGTTACGCCAAGAGCGTGATGGCCAAAGCCCTAAAGCAACGCCCATGACACCCGATCAGCTCAGGATTCGCGAGCTTGAAAAGCGCATCCGTGACATTGAGATGGAAAAAGACATCCTAAAAAAGGCTACCGCTCTCTTGATGTCGGACTCCCTGAACACTTCTCGCTAATCGAGAAACTCAAGACGAGCTACCCGGTAAAAAAACTGTGTGACGTGTTTGGCGTGCATCGCAGCAGCTTTAAATACTGGAGACAACGTTCAAAAAGACCTGTGTGTGCCACGAAGACTAAGGAAATAGCCAAGGTCAGAGAGCTCTTTCGCGAGAGCGAAGGCTCTGCAGGGGCGCGCAGCATCGCAGAGATGGCGACAAGGCAGGATGTGCCGTTAAGTCGCTATCGCGCTGGCCGCCTGATGGAAAAGCTTGGCCTAATTAGCTGCCAAGTGCCTGGGCACACCTACAAGAAAACAGGTGATGAACATGTTGAGGTACCGAACCACTTAGCGCGTCAGTTTAACGTTGAGGCGCCCAACCGCGTTTGGTGTGGCGACGTCACATATATCTGGACTGGCAAACGCTGGGCTTATCTAGCCGTTGTCATGGACTTATTTGCTAGGAAAACGATTGGCTGGTCGATGTCGTTATCGCCCGATAGCGAACTCACCAGCAGCGCATTGAAAATGGCTTATGAGAGCCGTGGGCGGCCAAAAGGGGTTATGTTCCACAGCGACCAGGGCAGTCATTATACGAGCCGTAAGTTCCGTCAGACACTCTGGAAATGCCAGGTAAAACAAAGCCTAAGCCGACGTGGTAACTGCTGGGATAATGCGCCAATGGAGCGTTTCTTCAGGAGCTTAAAGGTTGAATGGGTGCCAACGTATGGCTATCGCTCATTCTTGCAGGGGCAGCATCATATCGTGAACTATTTAATCGGGTATTACAGCCAGCTTAGGCCTCACCAGCATAACGGTGGTATGAGTCCGAACCAGGCAGAGGAAAAGTACTGGGTTAACTATAAGGCGGTGGCCAGTTTTACTTGACCACTACACGTTGATCTCGAGTAAACTGAATCCTGACGCGGCTAAGAATATATTCTAGATTAGGGTCGGTGAAGCTGAAGCCGAGAAAGAGGAAGGTTTTAGAAACCAAGTCACCGCTTAAAGCTGTAATGAACGGCTGCATATTGACGTGGTAACGCTCATAGTCATCGCGAGTCAACACCGCGTCAGCGGCATGCTCGATGTCACCATGCATCTTATAAACAATTGCATCACGTTTCGGCCGTGTCGTTGCCAATTGCTTATTGGTATGTTTGATGTCAGCTATCTTTTCGTTTTTTTCAAGCGCCGTTTCGATCAAACGATCATAATTGGTTGTCCAGTAGGTCGGAATAGGCAGCCTTGCCAGAATCGCGTGGTTTTCAGTGGGCTCCGCCGTCATTGAGAACTCAGTCACCAGTAGCTGATTGAGTTTTGCTCGGTTGGTCGCATTGACGTTTGTGTGGTATTGCGCCAACGTAACTAGATCCCATTCTTTATCGACGTCTAAATCAAGCTCATCAGCTATTGGCTTGAGCAATGACTTCCAGTCGACATAACCTGCTGCTCTTGAAAAGCCTGCACCCGCAAAAATAGCCAGATTTCCTTCTTCTAGCTCTTTTGAAAGGGTGTCAACGAGCCGTAACTGATCACGTTTCATTCTGAGCTTCCCGTCAGGTTTTTGTAAGGCATAATCAGATATTTCTCAGCCAACGACTGTGCCCTTGAAGGTCGTATAGGGCTAATGCTCCGTTTGGTGTGGTGTCGATACGGGAATAAAGCTGTAAATATTCATTGCCATGATGACGACCTGATGAGTCGACGGTAGGAACGATGACGATGTTATTGAGATTCTTCTTTCCATCAGCGTAACCAATCTCCCAAGGGCACCATCGTGATGACATGGAGTTCTCAGTAGCCAGGAAAAGGAACCAATTGGCATGCACAATGGCATTCTTGATTCGCCTTGCGGTTTCTGCATCAGGGCGTTCCGGCATCTTTTGGTCTTGCCAATCGATGTAGATATCCCACCCTTGTTCAATGAGCATTTGCTGAAGGCCGGTAGTTGTCAAGAAATCTGTCGCCTCTGAGGTCTTTTAGGCCACCTGTTTTTCCGGCTCTACGACGGTGACCTGGAGTTCCCGCTCTGGGTTGAGTGACACGGTACCTATCGGCGTCCAGTTGCGGGTCTTGCCGCTCCAGCGTGCGGGGTTGGCCGCACGTGCTGCCTGATTGATGGCATGGCGCTTGGCCAGTACATCGGTATCCCCGCCAGCATGGCGCTGTGCCGGCGTCACCAGGCGAATCCCGCTGTGGCGATGTTCGTGGTTGTACCACTGCACGAAACCGGCCACCCACTCACGGGCATCGTCGACCGTGGCAAACCCGTCGACGGGGTAGCAGGGCCGGTACTTGCAGGTCCGGAACAGCGCCTCCGAGTAAGGATTATCGTTACTGACACGCGGCCGGCTGAAGGACGGCGTGATGCCGAGGTCATGCAGCTTCTCCAGCAGCGTGGCGCCCTTGAAGGGGCTGCCGTTGTCCGCATGCAACACCAGCGGCTGATCGATGATCTGCTCGGCCAGCACCGCCCGCTCCAGCACGCTGCGGGAGTTATGGGCCGACTCAGCCAGAAACACCTCCCAGCCGGTGATCTTGCGGCTGAAGATGTCGATCATCATCACCAGGTAGTAGTACTGCCCCTTGATCGGACCACCCATCCAGGTCGCGTCCCACGACCACACCTGGTTCGGCGCAGTCGCCTGGTAGGTCGTGGGCTTGGCGCGGCGCTGAGGCGTTTTGGCACGGCCACGATGCACCACTTGCCGATGCTTGTGCAGGACGCGGTAGAACGACGAGGGAGAGGCCACGTAGCGCTGCTCCTCGTCGAACAGACGCACCACGATCTGCTCTGGCGGCAAGCTCGCGTACTCGGGGCGGTGGCACACGTCGAGGATCTCCTGCTCTTCGGCCGGTGTCAGTGCGTTAGCCGGCACCGGCCGGTCGACCAAAGGGCGCTGGTCCTCGCGTAGCTCGCCGTCGCGCGTCCAGCGTTGGTACGTTCGGGCGGTGATGCCCAGCTCGCGACAGGCGGCTTCCAGGCGGGCCCCTTGGGCCCGGGCGTCTTCGATCAGCGCGATAGCGCGTTGGCGATCTGGGGTGCTGATCATTCGTCCTCGTCCCCCCAGATCGCCCTCGCCTTTTTTCGGAGGGCCAGTAACGCTGCGGTTTCCGCCAAGGCCTCGTTCTTGCGAGCCAACTCCTTCTCCAGCGCTTTGATGCGCTTGCGCTGCTGCTTGGCCTCGTCGGCCTCACGCTGGCGTTCCGAGTGCGAGAGACTGGCGGCCTGCTCACAGTCATTCCGCCAGCGCTCCAGCTGTTCGGGATAGATCCCCCGACGGCGGCAGTATTCCGCGGCTTCCTGGGCGTTCATCGAGGCGGTTTCGATCACGGCGCTGAACTTATCCTTGGATGACCATCCATCGGCGCCCTTGCCCAGAGCATCCGGCAGACAGCGGCCTTCGGCACGGGCTTCCTTGCGCCACTTGTAGACGGTGCCCAGCGAGATCCCTTCCTGCTCCGCGATCACCTGCGGAGAGAGGTTGTGGGGAGGCAGCAGCTTGGCAACCACGGCTTGCCGGCGCTCCTTGGAGTAACGAGGCATGAGTGTCTCCTTTCGCCCCCTGATCGGTTTATAAGAACAGGGTATCAGAGGGTGCGACACTCATCCTGACACTGGGGGAGGCCTAATGCTTGCTGGTTATCTTTGTGACTATGGCTCAAGAAAGCAGTCGGTCGACCGATGCTTGGTGATGAAAAAACCCGTTGTTGCTTACGAAATGAAGCATTGCTGAGCTCATATTGGTAAATTGCCATACGTTACCATTCCCTACTATTTCTTAGTGTTTCAAGGGAAAGTGTCATTATTTTCATTCATTCGCAAGCCGTTTCTGAGCGTATTCTGATAGCGGAAGCGTTCAGCGTAATAGGCGGCGATGAAAGGCTTAGTGAATCCTGTTAGGCCTAACCGGGTGCTGTACGAAATAGCGACTACCACCCTCATTGGGGTTCCATCATGATCTAGTGGCAGCCAATGGTGTAACCGGATCATTCAATTCTTCAGATTATTGGGCCTGGGAGATAGATGATTGAATAATGTAGGAGAATCAAAATGAAAATTATTGAAAAGGTGGAAATCGATTCCGTCACCGATGTGATGTGCGATGTATGCCTATGCTCCACTCGGGTAGCGAATGTTGGGCTTGAATTTGCGACGCTCCAAGCTCATTGGGGATACGGGGCTAAGCACGATGGCGAGCGCTACGAACTACATCTCTGTGAGAGTTGCTTTTTTGGCACAGTTGCGTACCTAAAACAGGAGCGACGTATACAAAATTTATTCAGTGAGGAGGTTGGGATAGAGGCTAACGAGCCGAACAGCACATTTGGCCTAGTTGCATCAGAGGATTATTTTCGTGACGACGTCGGAAGCAAACTCTAATCATGATCTGCTCTGAAGTGGCCAATAAAGCGCTTTTAGCGCGAGGCTGTTGGACATTTTTGAGCAAGATGTGTCGTAAAAAAGAGTCAGGGCGGGCCTTGATCAAAGGCCATTGTCACTACCGGATGCGCCTTCTTGGCCTGGGTAACATGAACTAACTAGGCCGTATTGTTGTAGGCATGAAGCTGCCTTCGTCATTTAACAATATTGCTAATATCTGTCACCCATGGGGGCTTATGGGCTAGGGTCATTACTGGCATTGCCAAGAATACAAAAGTTCTAAATTGCAGTGGAATGACCTTCAGTCCTGGATTCAACTAATAAGTGCAGCACCTGCGGTTTCTAGTGCTCCTGAGTATTCACCTAAGAACACCTGGGCTGGGGTTCGGTATCCCAGCCGCTTTCTTGGTCTATCGTTTAGCTTATTGACGACACTTCGTAGCTCGGCATTGGTCACTTTGCGGAAGTCAGTACCTTTAGGAAAATACTGCCTAATCAGACCATTGGTGTTTTCATTAGTACCACGCTGGCATGAGCGGTACGGGTCGCAAAAATAGGTCTTAGCCGAGACGGCCTTGGCAACTTTCCGGTGCTCAGCGAATTCCGACCCATTATCCAAAGT
The DNA here is from genome assembly GCF_050215315.1 of Halomonas sp. H2. Classification (GTDB taxonomy): domain Bacteria; phylum Pseudomonadota; class Gammaproteobacteria; order Pseudomonadales; family Halomonadaceae; genus Vreelandella. The sequence continues at coordinate 3,676,154 of NZ_CP189760.1, read as the reverse complement.
GATGGTGTGCACTGCCCCTCGGCGTGGTGCCAATAACCGCGTCATTGCCTGAGCCGTTCTAGTGGCGGTGATTGTTGGCAGCCGCGCTGCCAAGAGGTAGCCACTGCGTCTTTCGACCAGGGTCACCAGTCCAGATTCTTTGTGGCCCTTAAGCACCGTGTCGCCTTCCCAATGTCCGATATGGCGCCGTTCTTCCACCTTGGCAGGGCGCTGCTCAATGCCTACTCGGTGCGGGATTTTGCCTAACCCCGCCCGCTTAGCCAATTGGCGCTGGTAGCGCCGCTGGCGTGGCAGTCGGAGCCGTTTCCATAATGTTCCACCGTGCTTCTTGTCGTCCCAGATTAACGCATAGATCCATTGATGGCTTACGCAGGCCCCGTTGGCATTGGCCATGAAGCCACTGATTTGCTGAGGGCTCCATTCGTCCATCAATTGGTCAGTGACCCAGCGAATCAGGCTGGGCAGCCGCTTCGTCACTTTCCAGGCAGTGCGTCGGCGCTGATCACTTGCCGATTGAGCCTGTTCAGGCGCATAACCACTGGTCAGACCGTTGCGCTTTATCTCGCGACTAATGGTGCTGCTATGGACACCAATGGCCTTAGCTATCTTTCGCTGGCTAATGCCGGTCTCAAGATAGGCAAAAATTTGGTATCGTTGGATCTGGGTCAGTTGTCGGTATCCCATGCTCTGCTTCACTTTGGTAGGTAAGGCAGAGAGGGTACCGGCGCTGGCCCTCCTGCCTCTACCTTGTGGTCCAAAGTGCTGCGCTTATTCTATGAATCCAGGGTACGTGCTTAATAAGAAAAAGTGACGTGAAAGGTACGACTGGCGTAGGCAGGTTCTTCTGCGCGAACCCGAATTCAAGTAGTCTCTACTATGGATAACGAAAAAAGCGGCTAACTGGGAATGTAAGGCATGGATCGTGGTGCCAATTTTTGGCGTAATGAAGTCGTAGCTTTTCTTGCGCTATCGACTATCAAAGGTGTTGGGTACTGGACGCTATTTCGTCTGATGTTGCCCGGGAAAGGGTTCAAAGACTTTCTCAAAAATTCACCGATTTCTGTTCTTGAAAAAGAGCTGAAGGTATCACTTTTGCTGGACGGTGAAAGTCCTGAAGAGTGGCAGCATAGAGTCTGGGAGGCTGGCCTTCAGCTAGCCAGGGAACTGGCCAAATATAGAGCACGGCTAGTCTTTCGGGATCAGGAGGAGTTCCCAGGCAGGCTTAAAGAAATTGAAGATGGGCCGCGCTGGCTATTTATCCAAGGGGATATTCGAACCCTTTATAATCGTCCAATTGCTGTTGTGGGCACTCGTAAGCCTTCAAAGGATGGTGAGTTCTTGGCTCGCTACGTTGTCGCAACACTTGCACATTCAGAGAGAACGGTAGTATCTGGCCTCGCTTTTGGCATCGACCAAGTTGCTCATCAGGAGTCTCTCAGGTATGGCTTGCCCACAGTGGCGGTTTTAGGAAATGGAATATTCCTTGATTACCCCAAAGGCTCTCAAGAGATCCGTGAGAAAATTTTGATGAATGGCGGGGCAGTCATAACAGAATACCTGCCACATCAATCTTATTCTGGTGAGAACTTTGTGAGGCGAAATCGAATCCAGGCAGGCCTTTCTGAGTTTGTTATTCCAGTTGAATGGAAAATAAAGAGCGGCACAGCTCACACTGTTGAATATGCTTCAAAATACCAAAGAAAAGTGGTCAATATATTCCTGCCAGGAACAGCAAAAGCCCGACCAGAAATGGTTTTTTCGGAGCGTGCACGTGGCGCAACATCGTTTGAGATACCTAGAGAAACCGAGCAGCTTATAGCGCTACTGGATTTGGATACCTCCTCATTGCAAGTGGATTCCGAGCAATCAGAAGATATCGCGACCGAACCAGTGCAACAGAATTTAGAAATTTAGGTAGTTCCTAGTCACTTTAACAATATGAAAAGAAGCCTATGTTGATAGTAACCTCTCCCAGTGCGCTGCTAATTAATGGTGACCCCGATCCCTCTATTGCACAGGTTTTGATAGAAGCAGCTCAAAATAATCATAAGGTTGGGATTGTCTCAAATAACGCCAAACCGGGTTGGTTTGATGAGTTATTTGCCGAAACCGGTGTAATATTTAAGCAAGAGCTAGGACGGCAAAATGGAGGGATTATTAAAAGAACTGCCGAAAAGCTAAAAATCGCGCCGCAAGATGTCTTAGTGCTAGTTGGATCGCAAGCTGACATTGCCATGGGTAAGAATGGTAAAGCGGTTATGGTTGCAGCCGGTTGGTCAAATGACCCAAGAGTGTCTGAGCTCGGTATTCAAGTGGATTGTGCACGTTCTCTTAAGGAAACCCTTCGATTAACTTCGGAGTGGGATGGCAAGTGGTGGTTCAATGGCCAAGGCGCTTCGTATTCTGTACATGCTCTTTCAGATCTATCTACTTTCGGAAAAGACTTTGATCAAAAACAATTTCGCGCGCATCTAACTAGTACTATAAAACAAGGGGGGCCTCGATTGAATGCCTTACTTGCAATGGTTGCGAGATCTCTGCTAACTCAGGGTGTTGACTCGTTTCCAAAGCTTTTTTGGGGAGTGTTTCCTTCGTCAGCTAGCGATAACAGTGATAGCGAGGTACTCAGCGATTTTACGCATCGCTTAAGGACAACTGTATCAAAAGTTCGTATGGCGAGAAAGGGAGAGCCCTTGTTTGTGCGTCATAAACCATCAACTAAGCGGTCGTCAGCTGGTTCAAGAACAGATCGACTTGATCCCACCGAACAGATAGAAACTATTCATTTAAACCCTAAATATCGCGGTAACCTCACCGGGCGTAATGTCATAGTGGTAGATGACTGTACTACTCATGGGGTGTCTTTCGGTGTAGCCGCCGCACTTTTGCGTAAAGCAGGCGCTAATTCTGTCACATGCATTGCACTGGGTAAGTTTGGTAGATCTCTGAGGGACTATCAGATTGATATTACCTCAGATCCATTCCAACCACTCAATCTAGCGAAAAACGCTGTTATAAAAGATAATCCTTTTTTTGTGGGGCACGAAAATAATGCTGCACAAGAAGCGCTTAAGGGCTTGTTGGGCTAGATAGGTCATTAACTTTTTTGTAAAGTAATTATAACCTTACTGTGACCTGCCACTTGAAGGTTTAAATCTAGGCAGGTCACTTACTCTTATCGAAACAAGGAAGTTACCCGCTGACCGGCGTAACTCGTGTTGCTTGTCTCGAAGCAATCATGTTCGCGGGACGCTGAATTTCACTCAGCGTAGCGTCGTCTAAAAGCCCTTCTTCGCGTACAAGATCTAGTACTCCTCGCCCGCTCTGTAGTGCCTGTTTGGCGATTCGTGTTGAGTCGATGCATCCCACATAGCTTCGCTGGATATCTGTCTCTTCTGGCACGCAGAGGCTGACCAAATCGTCGCATAGTGAATCTGGCAGGATTGTTTGAAGGTGCAAGAGGGCAATGCTGTTTAGCATGAATTGCGGCTTTCGGAAGGGCTGCTAAAGTAGCCTCTTACAAAAACCGCCCTCTGGATGACGTCTTTCGGTACGTTTCACCTAGCTTATATATTTTAAATTACTTTAGTCTTTATTCGCCTGTGAGCGTTCTTAAAGCTTTGGTGAAGCTTACATGGTTAAGTGGCTTTATAGATGAACTGCTATCTTGCTTTTTATTATATGCGTGTACCCATGTTTTCATATCTAAAACACCCGAAGAAGCTCGAATTTTACTTTCAGCTCCTTTTAAATTTCCACGGAAAAATGCTATGTGGTTTATAACTTTTTTGATAGTCGCTTGATGGTTTTCTTCTGTTATCTCAAGCAGTAACGCACAGTACCCACCCTCATTTTCTCTACATTCAATTTCAAGAAGAAATACTCTACTTCCGCTGTAGTCAAAATGATAAACTAAAACGCTTCTATGTTTTGAAAGTGTTAACGTGGTCCATTTGTCCCTTCTGTGTTTTTTTTGATACTCGTCTATAACTCTTTTGGGTAATGGCCAAGTCAGAATGTTATCTCTAAACAGACCGCCTTCTTGTGGCTGATAGCAGAAAAGATTACTTATTATTTTTTTATTGCGAAGCAGATTCAACATTTTCTTTAACTGCAAAAACCTATAAGGCATGTTTGTTTGGCCGACCTGTTCCGCAGAAACCTCCTTTGTTTCTGTATTTCCATGCGTCGGTAATCCAGAAGTGCCATACTTGAAAAATTGATTTTCAATAGGCGTTACTTTTCCTGTAAGGTATTTATAACTAACCTCTTTTTCAATTTTTTTTAATTCTGGTTTGTTTTTCCAAGCAACCCCTAAAGAGCTGATTTCATCAAGCCCAGAATTCGCTGCAGGATCTTCTTTAGAAGAAATCGCTAAATCATCATTTGGGCTGCTGTTGTTCTGACTGCCATTTGGCCAAGGCTTATCTTTATCTGAATCTATAGTGTCTTTGCCTGTCTCGCCACTATTGTCGCGACCATGGTGGATTGTCAAGTTACTAAAAGGCCACGTTGCTGAGATTATCTCCAAGCAAAGATATTTGTTAGGTTCTGATTGTATTTGAACTGCACGTACAGAAAATTTAAAATTGTTAACTAGAAAAGGAATGCCTGCATATATATAAGACTCACCAGTAGCCCTTAAGGCATTAGCATAAATAGCATTAGCTGCTTGAATGCCATGTTCAGAAATAGTGAGATTCGCTGCATTATCAGCAAACTTATCCTTAATTCTCTTTCTTAAAATTACCAACCATTCGTCATCGGAAATTGTTCCAGTTTTTTGTATATTAACAATTCTTTCCCTAGTTGTTGCCCATGGCCCCGTTGTTAATGCTAGTGCGAACTCAGAAGAGGGTGCCATGAGGGCCCTAAAAACTTCGTGGCAAGGGATTATATAGGTACTTTGTGCTTGCTGAATTACAACGCAGTAGCTGTTAGAAAAGTCTTTTCCAAGATTGTATTCTGACTGCCCTATCCAACGGTATGGGAATTCATCTTTCCACCAACTTGGCCTTTCAGGCATGATATCGTTTGCTTTAACAATTCTAGAACTGTTATCTGTTAAATCTGCATTAATATTAATAGTTTGAGCATTAGCGCGACCAATTAGGCGCCCATTTTTGTATATGGTACCTAAAACAAGCTCTGGAACTATTCCCGTATGTGCGCGTACCAGGATCTCTTCACTCAGGCTGGCAGGCTTGCAGATTTCTTGTTTGTTTGGGTTCGAGCTTACTGGACAAAGCTTGACGCCAACAGAGGGGGTTGATGTTCGTCCCTCATGCGATTGGTACCCATCTACCCACCGTATCATCCAGTGGCGACCATCGTGAGGAAATTCTTCAAAATTAGTGATTAGATTTCGACTAGCCATGCAAATATTAGCACCTATTTTTTTCTTAAGTGCAGTATGCCAGTCGTGCAGTTTTTTGTTTAGTCGTTTTTATTAATGTAATTCACAGCCGCCACCCACCAGGGCGGCGGCGCTGGCACTGTGATGGGGCTGTCGAAAGGGCCGTTTCCCCCAGTCGGCTTCCAGCGGCAGGCCGCAGACCGAGCGCACGGCAGCGACTTCCAGTGCATCCTCTTCGGAAAGCGGCGGCAGAATGCCTGGCAGCCGACTGGCCAGCATGGTTTTACCGGTTCCTGGCGGGCCGGCAAATAGTAAATTATGGCCTCCGGCTGCGGCGACTTCCAACGCGCGGCGGGCCTGCTGCTGGCCACGCACATCGGCGAGGTCATCCACTGGGACGGTGGTTTTCACCGAGGCGCTTAGCTTATGGGGCGGGATTTTCTCTTGATCAAGCAGGTGAGCGACGACCTGCCAGAGCGTATCGGCGGGGAGTACTGGTAAATCCCCCGCCAGGGCCGCCTCATCGGCGCAGTCGCGGGGAACAATCAGCGCTTTTTTCGCCCGCCGTGTAGCCAGCGCAAACGGTAGGATTCCCGGTACCGCGCGCAGCTTGCCATCCAGGGCTAACTCGCCCGCACACTCCATGCCTTCTAACGCTTCCACTGGAATTTGCCCTGAAGCGGCGAGAATGCCTAGGGCGATAGGGAGGTCGAAACGGCCGCCCTCTTTGGGGAGATCAGCAGGAGCTAGGTTTAGCGTAATACGTCGCGTATTGGGGAAATCGAAGCCTGCGTTTACCAAGGCGCTGCGCACCCGCTCGCGGCTCTCTTTTACCGCGGTTTCCGGTAGACCTACCAGCGTTAGTCCCGGCAGGCCATTGGCCAGATGCACCTCAACATGCACCGCCGGTGCGTCTAAGCCAACGCCTGCGCGCGTGGCAACAATGGCTAGTGTCATCGCCTTCCCTCGCTGTGGGCTAAAGCTACTTTATCTTAAGCGTTTAACCTACCGTAATTAAGCACGCTTTGGTAGCGTCACACCCTCCTAATCATTGGATTGGCCGCTATCAGCAGGCGCTTCTTCCAGTGCCGCGGTCAGCTCGCGAGCAAAGCGCTGGGCGGAGGGCAGCGCGCCAAAACTCCATACCGGCGGCAGGCTTACCAGCTTGTTGTGTTTAACGCTGGGGAGCTGTTGCCACAGCCCACTGTTATCAAGCTGCTCCTGAACTCCAGCGGGCAGCGGGTCGATGATGACCAGCGTTGCCGCTGGGTAGCGCGCCAGCGCTTCAATCCCCACCAGCGCAAACCCCCAGGCATTCGCGGCTTGATCCCAGGCATTGGGCAGCGCCAGTTGTTCAAGGACGGCGTTATATAAGCTGTTTTCCCCAAACACCCGCACATGGCGGGCGTCCATAAACTGCACCATAAGTAGCGGCGCGGTTTCGGATTGTGAAGGGGGCCGGGAGTCGCGCAGGTTGGCCATCAAAGCTTGGGTTTCCGCTATCAGCGCTTCTGCCTGGGGCTGGTGCTCGGTTAACTCGCCTAGCTGGCGGGTCAGTTTTTGCATCTCCTCCCAGGTATCGGTGCCTGGCGAATAAAGCGCGAACGAGGTGACGGGGGCGATACGCTCCAGGCGTGGCGTTAAGCCAGCGAACATGGGGGAAATAAGGATCTGTTGCGGTGGCACTTCGGCGAGCAGTTCCAGGTTGGGCTGGGTGCGCAGCCCCATATCGGTAGCGCTTTTAGGAATGCGTGGCTCGCCTACCCACTCGTGGTAGTCACTCTGCTGGGCGACGCTGCTAACCGGGGCGTCAATGGCCAGCAAGGTTTCGGCAATGGTCCAGTCGACCGTTGCCCACTGGGCCTGGGTGGTCGAGGCGCTGAGTAGGCAGGCGACAAATAGCCCGCAGCGCGCAAACAAACAGAATAGGGAGGTGTGGCGCATGGTGATGAAAGGCCATCCTAAAAATAAGAGATGTATTTAAACGATAATATTTATTATTTGCAAACCTGTCTTCAGGAAAAAATACGCCCAGACGCTTTGGCCTGGGCGGGGTCAAACGCGGAAGGGTTTTAGAACCGGTAGTGAACGCTGGCGGTTACGCCGCGCTCGGCGCCGAAGTAGCAGTATTCAAGCGAGTTGCAGGAAGCTACGTAGTCTTTATCGAGCAGGTTGCTCACGTTTAAGCGTGTTTCGACACCGTTTACGCCTACTTGGCTGAGATCATAACCAATGGTGGCATCGACCAGCGTGTAGTCAGGCACGCTTTCAGTATTGGCACGGTCAGCGGCAATATCCGCGTAGTGGCGTACACCGACGCCCATATCAACGCCATTCAGCCAGCCGTCGTTGGCCTTGTAATGGCCCCACAGCTGCACTTGATGGCGGGGAGAGTAAATCGCGTTATTGCCCTGGTTGCCGTCGTCGCTTTTGGCGTAGGTGATATCGGTGAAGCTGTAGCCCGCCTGGAGTGAGAGGGAATCCGTTAGCTGGGTTTGCGCTTCAAGCTCCAGCCCTTGGGACTCGATCTCGCCTACGGCGCGGTAAGGGTCGGTGGGCTGCTCCTTAGTAGCCACGTTCTCCTGGCTGATGTGGAACAGTGCCGCGCTGTACTGACTGGCGCTGTTGTGAGGCTGAACCTTCACGCCCGCTTCCCACTGTTCGCCTTCCATTGGGGAGAGCAGATCGCCGCTGTCATCCACGAAGCTGGTGGGGGTGAAGGCAGTGGAGTAGCTCAAGTAGGGAGCCACGCCATTATCAAACAGGTAGACCACCCCGGCACGGCCACTGAACTGGGTATCGCTGAGAGAGCTAGTATCGCCGCTATCCCGGTTGGCATTGTCGATATTGACCCAGTCGTAGCGGCCGCCCAGGGTAACGCGCCAGTTATCCATGGCTATCTGGTCTTGCAGGTAAACCCCGGTCTGGTCGATCTCATGGCGTTCGCGTATGGGGGCATAAAATTCAATCGGGTCGCTGCCATAAACGGGATTGAACGCATTGATTGGCTGGAAATACCCTGAAGGCCACGCCACCTCATTTTCCCGCTGTTGGTAATCAACCCCGGCTAGCAGGGTATGGTTCGTAAAGCCGCTGTTGAGGTTGGCTTCAAGCTGGTTATCGAGCGTCCAGGCTTCCAGCGATTCATCGCTGCCGGAGTAGTAGCGGGTGAGCTCATCAGACGTCGGGGATGTCCAGCCATAGCCGTAGACTTGATTGAGCACCACATCTGAATTGAGGTAGCGCATCAACTGGCGGCCAGTCACCTGATCGCTAAAGCGGTGCTCCAGGGTGTAGCCGACCATGCGTTGGGTACGCTCGTAGGTGTCATAATTCTCTTCACCATCATAAAAGTTATTGCTGATCTTGCGGCCATTGTGGGCGACTACGGCTCCTTCATAGGGCACACCGGAGTGATAGCCGCCCTCCGGCTCATCCTGCAGGTAGGCTTCTACGGTTAGGCTGGTGTCGTCGGTGATATCCCAGCTGAGGCGTGGCGCAATGGCATAGCGTTCTTCCTCCGCTGGGCCAAACTGAGTATCCGCGGCGCTGGCAATACCGGTCAGCCGAAAGGCCACCCGCTGCTCTGCGCCAATTGGCCCGGTGAGGTCAAAAGCGGCGCTGCGCTGATGATTGTTGCCGACTCGAAAACGCAGTTCACCGCTCTGTTCAAATTCGGGACGCTTACTGTTCAGGGCGACCACACCGCCTGGGGAGGCGCGCCCATAGAGCACCGAGGCGGGCCCGCGGACTACCTCTACGCTTTCCAGAAACCACGGATCGATACGCATACTGCTATGGGAGTTGGCATCGCCCATGACTTTTAGGCCATCCAGGAAGGTATTGCTCAAGCTGCCGTCAGAAAACCCGCGTAGCACCAGATAATCGAAGCGGTTGGAGGCGCCAACCTGGTTGCTGTAAACACCGGGCGTGTAATCAGTGGCGCGTTGAACGGTGCTTACACCGCGGTTATCCATCTGCTCCCGGGTAATGGTGGAAACGCTCTGGGGGATTTCGATCGTCGGCGTTGCTACCTTGGTGGCCGCCTGCTGGGCGGTGACGGTGACCGTTTCCAACGCGGTGCTTTGCTGAGCGTGCAGCGGGGAAACGGCCAGGGCTGCGATAACAGCGGCGCTGATTGGAGAGCGTAAAAAGTGCGGAGAGCGAAGTAAGCGGTGATGGGGGATGAACATGGGGAGTACCTGCAATAAGAATCAATTAGCCAACGTGTTAATGAGAATTATTGCGTTTATTTGCAGTGGAAAGGTATGCGAAGTGCTAACGATGCTATGCGGGCTGTCATAAGTACCGGCGTCAAGGAACTTATCGAGACATTGCCCACGCAGCGGTGTCAAAAACACTGAAGGACTTCATGGGGGGCGATGCCAAAGACCCGCTTAAACGCGGTGGCAAAGTTGGTGGCATGGCGGTAGCCGCAAGCGTGGGCGGCGTGCTGTACGCTACTGCCGCGCTGTAAGTCGTGATACGCCTGTGTCAGGCGGCATTGGCGCAGATGGCCAAACAGTGAATAGCCATAGCAGGCACGAAATTTTTGTCGCAGGCTGCTAGGGCTCATCGCGGCACCACGGGCGAGATCATGTAGGCAATAGGCGTGCGTCGGGTGATCGGCAATGCGTTGATGCAATTGGGTCAAGCAGTGGCGGTCACGGGGCGTTAAACGCGTTTGTGTTCTTCTAGCAGTGGGTTGACCTGCCAGCGGCGGTGTCCGGCTAGCGGGTAAGCCATAGCCGAGCAGCTGTAACGCTAACCCTTGCCATACCAGTGGTTGACGGCAGGCGGGCAGTGGCTGGTTGATAGCGTCGCAAAGCGACCGGGTAAGCGCTTTAGGCAAGCGCCAGTGGTGCAGTAATGGCCCGCTGGGAAGCGTGGGCAATGACAGGGACTCGGTCGCGAGTACGGCAAGGTTGATTGTGCGCAGACGCGGCTGAGCGGGTTGGCACACGGTGAGCGGGTGCTGGGCATTAAAGTGCGCGCACAGCCCCTCACCTGCGGTTAATGCCAAGTGCTGTGTGCCAACCGTGGCGCTAATATGGCCATCCAGCACCACGCTCATAAACCAGGGAACCGACTGGCGAGAGGCGGATCGATAAGTGCGCTCCACCTGCAGATCGGAAAGCGTTAAATGCAGTGCTTGGTTGAGTCCAACATCATGCACGCTGCCCTGTGCCACAGTGGCTAGCCTGCCGCCGCTACCTTCAATACGGTAATCAATACCAAAGCGCATCCCTAGCTGCTGCAATGACTGAGAGGTAAGCACATGCGGCGATTGAGTGGAAAGAGGTTGAGTAGCGATCATGGTGATGCATTCATAGCGCTAAGACTTTCCTGGGGTGCATCAAATTGGCGCATTAGCATCCAAGCGAAAAATAACTGCACTGGCAAATGTCATGGAACGAGTAAACGGTAGTTGGTTTGTTCTGTATTGGTGCTTGCAGACGCTTAGCTACTTGTTGGGGAAACACACAAGAAAGGTATCATTGATAGATGAAATGTCAATGACATTGATTCGTATTTATTGTTGTGGCTGCTGTACTAACGGCTAATAATAGCGATGCATCGTGGCTAAGAATACGCCTCAAGTAGTCGGCAACAGATAAAAATAAGCTATTGCCGATACTTGAGTGATGGAGCGTCTAACTGCTATCTCATTAAGTGCTAGTTTTTAAGTGCTGGGTCTTTTAAAACCCAGCCATTAGGCGGGCTTATCATCTTTATCCGCATGGTTGTCTGATTCAGAAGCGTCTATTTCAGAATTGCCTGGTTCAGAAATGGGCGTCGGTGGTACTTCTGCCTCCAGCGGCGTGGCAGTGGAGGGCGCTGACGTTTCAACGGCGGCTTCAAGGTTGGCGACCTGGCGTTCCAACGCTTCCACCCGTGAGCGCGTACGCTGCAGTACGTCCATTAAAATATCGAAATCTTCCCGCGAGACAAGCTCCAGGCGGTCAAAGGCACCGCGCACGACTTGCTGCACGCCCTTTTGAATATCTTCTGGTGCCTGTGAGGCGTTTTGTAAGCGGTCGCCAATCTGTTGGGCCAGTCGGCTAATACGGTCTTGAGGCGCCATTGCTGCTCTCTCCTTAATAACTCGCTAAATGAACATCTATAAAAATTGCTTACCGGTAAGGATACGCAACAGTTGGCGAATTCGCATGCACCGCGTGAATCTCCTGTAGAGCGCATAGTTTGTAGAGAAATAGTTTGCAGCGAAATAGTTTGCAGCGAAATAGTTTGCATCGAAATAGAGCAGGCAACTTTTGCTTACGCTCTTTTTTGGTGCAATAGCGGAGGCGTAACAATGGATTGGCTCAAGGTTAGCGGCATAGTGCGCTTTTGCTGCTAGCTAATAAGCTGACTTATAAGAAAAAAATGTCAGCTGGCACAGTATGCGCATTAGCGGTTCAGGTGCTTATTCTGGCGGCTGTGCCGCTACCAATCTAGCAGGACTTATCCAGCAGGGGAGATCCGGGATGAAACTCATCACCGCTATCATCAAGCCATTCAAGCTCGACGACGTCCGTGAGGCATTAGCCGACAACGGTGTTCAGGGCATTACGGTCACCGAAGTGAAAGGTTTTGGCCGTCAGAAAGGCCACACCGAACTGTATCGCGGCGCAGAGTACGTCGTCGATTTTCTGCCCAAGGTGAAGGTTGAAGTAGCCGTTGACGATGCGCGTTTAGAGAGCGTGCTGGACGCTATTTGCAGTGCGGCTAACAGCGGCAAGATCGGTGACGGCAAAGTGTTTGTGACACCACTTGAAGACGTTATTCGGATTCGGACAGGTGAACGCGGTGCAGACGCCGTTTAACGCTGTTGTGGCGAACCATTTCTATCGTTCAACGGGGAACTGACAATGAATGAGTTGACTGATCTGAGCTACGCGCTCGATACGTTCTACTTTCTAATATGTGGTGTGCTAGTCATGTGGATGGCCGCTGGCTTCTCCATGCTAGAAGCGGGCTTAGTCCGCTCCAAGAACACCGCTGAAATCCTCACCAAGAACATCGCGCTGTTTGCGATTGCCTGCACCATGTATTTGCTGGTCGGCTACTACATTATGTACTCCAGCAGCGCGGGCGGCTTTCTACCCAACCTGGGTTTCTTGATTGGCGCTGAAAACAGCGCTGATGCGGTCACTGCAGGTGGTGACGACGCACCGTATTACTCCATGCGTTCTGACTTCTTCTTCCAAGTGGTGTTCGTTGCCACCGCCATGTCGATTGTGTCGGGTGCCGTCGCAGAGCGCATGAAGCTGTGGGCATTCCTGGCCTTCGCTGTGGTTATGACCGCGTTTATCTACCCGGTGTCTGGTTACTGGACGTGGGGCGGCGGCTGGTTGTCTGAAGTTGGTTACTCTGACTATGCGGGTTCAGGCATTGTTCACATGGCAGGTGCAGCAGCTGCGCTTGCTGGTGTGATTGTACTCGGCCCACGTACAGGCAAGTACGGTAAAGATGGCTCTATCCACGCCATTCCGGGTGCCAATATGCCGCTGGCGACGCTGGGTACGTTCATCCTATGGATGGGCTGGTTCGGCTTTAACGGTGGTTCTGAGTTAAAACTGGCGGCAATCGATTCAGCTAACAACGTCGCGCAAGTATTTGTGAACACTAACGCGGCGGCGGCCGGTGGTGTTATCGCAGCACTGATTGTGGCCAAACTGTGGTTCCGTAAAGCGGATCTGACCATGGCGTTAAACGGGGCGTTGGCTGGTCTGGTGGCGATTACCGCTGATCCGCTCTCTCCATCTGCGTTGAGCGCGGCCATTATTGGCGCGATCGGCGGCATCATCGTAGTCGCTGCCATCGTGACTCTCGATAAGATGAAGCTGGATGATCCAGTCGGTGCGGTCTCGGTACACGGTGTTGTGGGTATTTGGGGTGTACTGGCGGTGCCGCTGAATAACGACGGCGCGTCATTCGGTGCTCAGATCATCGGTATCGTGGGCATCTTCGCTTGGGTCTTCCTGGCCAGCCTGGTGGTATGGCTGATCTTGAAAGCCATCATGGGCATCCGTGTTAGCGAAGAAGAAGAATATGAAGGCGTTGATATCGCTGAGTGCGGTCTTGAAGCCTACCCCGAATTTGGTATCAAGAAATAGACAGCGGCATTAAGAAGTAATTTGATGCTGACTTAGTGAGCTGGTGTGCTCCTTATAGCCTTCCCTTCCGGGGAGGCTTTTTTATTCTCTGTCGGTAGCGGTGTATGCTTGTTACTAGCAGGTTACTGGTGCCCAACGGGTCGCCAGGGATACCAGTCATTTAATGGCCACCAAGCTAGAGGATATCGCAATGAAATTGATCACAGCTATTATCAAGCCGTTTAAGCTCGACGACGTGCGCGAGTCGCTGTCTGATATCGGCGTGCAGGGCATTACGGTAACGGAAGTAAAAGGCTTCGGGCGTCAGAAAGGGCACACCGAGTTATATCGCGGCGCCGAGTATGTGGTGGACTTCCTGCCCAAGGTGAAGCTGGAAGTCGCCGTGGACGATGAGATGGCTGAGCAGGTGATTGATGCCATTACCCAAGTCGCTAATACCGGTAAGATCGGCGATGGTAAAATTTTTGTCATGCCGTTAGAGCAGGTGATCCGTATTCGTACCGGTGAAACGGGCAAAGACGCGGTTTAAGTTTGTGAACTGTGAGTAGTGAGTGGTAAGAAAAAAGCAGTAAGTTGTGAATCGTAAGCAGCAAGTAGCACAAAGCCCCTATGGATCATCTCCAGCAGGGGCTTTGTGCTAGTGATGCGATAGCGCTAGAATTTTTCCACACCACTCACCACTCACCACTCACCACTCACTTCTCACTTCTCGACAAACGCGCGTTCAATCACGTAGTCGCCCGGTTCGCCCATACGCGGCGAAATGTTTAGGCCCAGCTCATCAAGCAAGGCACTGGTATCGTCCAGCATGGCGGGGCTACCGCAGATCATGGCGCGATCCTGGCGCGGGTCGATCGGCGGCAGGCCGGTGTCTTCAAACAGCTTGCCTGAACGGATATGGTCGGTCAGGCGGCCCATTGTGTGGAACTCTTCACGGGTAACGGTGGGATAGTAGACCAGCTTTTCAGCGATATCTTCACCCAGGTACTCATGGGCCGGCAGCTCTTTGGTGATGAAGTCGGCGTAAGCCAACTCGGAGACTTCGCGCACGCCGTGTACCAGCACGATTTTCTCGTAGCGCTCGTAAACATCGGGATCCTGGATCAGGCTCATAAAGGGCGCTAAGCCAGTACCGGTTGAGAGCATGTACAGGTTACGGCCCGGCAGTAGGTCATCGCATACCAGCGTGCCGGTGGGCTTGCGGCTGACCATAATCTGGTCGCCGACTTTCAGGTGCTGAAGGCGTGAAGTAAGCGGGCCGTCGGGCACTTTAATGCTAAAGAACTCAAGGTGATCTTCGTAATTGGGGCTGGCAATTGAGTAAGCGCGCATCAGTGGTTTGCCATTGACTTCCAAACCAATCATCACAAACTGACCGGTTTTGAAGCGCAGGCTACGCTCGCGGGTGGTGCGGAAGCTGAACAGGGTATCGTTCCAGTGGTGAACGCTAAGTACTTCTTCCAGAGCAAACTTACTCATGCCATTTTCTCCATTAGTCGATGCTGGCGCTAAACGGCATCGGTCATATTCTTAAAAAGAATAAAAATGATCAAATATGTTGCCAGCAATTCTAAGCAATGAGTGGTATATCTGTTAAGCGAATTATATTGATAACACTTATCTTAAAAATAGATATAGCGGCTCTATGATAGGTAACGGTTTATGCACTACACCCTACGACAGTTGGAAGTTTTTGTGGCGGTTGCCCAGCATGAGAGCGTCTCCAAGGCGGCGCTGGCGCTTGCCATGTCGCAATCGGCGACCAGTACGGCGCTGGCGGAGCTTGAACGGCAGTTCGACTGCCAACTGCTGGATCGGATTGGTAAGCGCTTAAAGCTCAATGCATTGGGCTTTCAACTATTACCCAAAGCGGTCGCGCTGCTTGACCGTGGGGAGGAGATTGAAGAGCTACTACGCGGGCAGAAAGGGGTTGGGGCGCTGGATGTCGGCGCCACGCTGACTATTGGTAACTACCTAGCCACGCTATTAATAAGTGATTTTATGCAGCGCCACCCGGGCAGTCGCGTGCGCTTAGCGGTGCGCAATACCCGCCATATTATCGAAGGTGTGCGCCAGCACTCGCTGGATTTAGGTTTGATCGAGGGGCAGTGCGACGATGACATGATCATCAGCCAGCCGTGGGTGGAAGATGAGCTGTGTGTGTTTTGCTCGCCGCGCCACCCGCTGGCAGGCCGCGAACATCTGGAGCTTGAGCAGTTGCTGCGTGAGGACTGGATTATGCGCGAAGAGGGCTCTGGCACGCGTATGACCCTGGAGCACGCCGCACGCCACCGGCGCAGCCGCTTTAATACCCTGCTGGAGCTTGAACACACCGAAGGCATTAAGCGCGCTGTAGAGTCCGGCTTAGGCATTGGCTGCGTTTCGCGTTTGGCTTTGCGCGATGCCTTCCGGCGCGGCAGCTTAGTGCCGCTGCCCACGCCGGAGTTGGATTTAAAGCGTCAGTTCACGTTTATCTGGCACCGGCATAAATACCTCACCACCGGCGTACGCGAATTCCTACGCCTGTGCCGCGAGATGACCGCTGGCGCCAAACGCAGCGACGATATTGCCCTGCCATCGATTCCTTAATGAGTTAGGTAGGTAGCGTTGTTGCTGATACGTCTAGCGTAAATCGCTTACGGCAGCCTGAATATCTGCTAGCGGGGCTTTACTTAGGTCTTTCGAAAGGGAGTGAATGACTAGTTTCTTCGTGGGGCCATCGAGTTTGTCGCGTAGTAGGCCCAAAAACTTGGGTGGCGCGACGATGATTAGCTTTTCCATGCTGTTACCTACTCGAGCGCTATATAGACGCTGAGCGACCTCTTTCGCAAACAGCTCGTTTTCGTGTTTAGTGGCAGTTCCCTCTTCGCCTGCCGAACGTGCCGTGCTGGACATCGACTCGTGCACATCGCCGCGGCCGTCGGTGACCAAGTCACCTTCGTGAAGGCGTCCTTCCGCGTGAACCATGCTTTCCTGCTCCGCTAGCGTTAAGGCATCACGCGTAAAAATACGCGCGCGAGCGGCATCGGCTACCACGATATAGGTTGTCATCGCTGTGCATACTCCATGTCGTTGATGGTCATTTAACCATGGCAAGCGTTTGACGCTAGGTCAAACACTTGCCATGGCTCAAGCAACGTGTTTCTAGAAATATGGGTTAAAGCACTTTACTGCGCAGCAGGCTGGTAATGGCTTCGCCAATCAGCACCAGCACAATGATGGCAATCAAAATGGTCGCCACGGTCGGCCACGCGAAGGTATCAATCGCGCCTTGTAGGATGACCCCAATACCGCCAGCGCCGACTAATCCAAGCACCGTCGACTCGCGGATATTGATGTCCCAGCGTAGGATCACGATGGCAAAAAAAGCCGGCATCACTTGGGGGACAATGGCGTAGGCGACCACCTTGGCCTTGGAGGCGCCGGTCGCTTCCATGGCTTCTACTGGGTTGCGGTCAATCTCCTCAATCGCCTCACCCATCAGCTTGCCGATAAAGCCGATAGAGCGAAATACGATGGCGAGAATGCCGGCGAGTACCCCAGGGCCAAAAATCGCCACGAACAGCAGCGCCCAGATAATCGTGTTCACCGAACGGCTAGAGACCAGAATAAAGCGTCCCAGCCACAGGCAAGCTCGGTTTGGAGTGGTGTTCTGAGCGGCGATGTAGGCCACCGGAAGCGCCAAAAAAATCGTCAGAAAGGTGGCCAGAGTGGCGATATGCACGGTTTCAATGAGGGCGGCGATAATGGCATTTAACCCTTCAGGGCTTGGCGGCCACATGCGGCCTCCAAGCCCTGAGATTTGATTGGGTGCATCCCATACCCAGGGCCAGAAGATATCAATATCGCGCAGCGCCCAAACCACCACCATTAGGGTGGCGAAGAGCACGGCGTAACGGATAAGGCGCTGTTTGCGGTCGTAGCGTTGCCAG
Organism: Halomonas sp. H2; assembly: GCF_050215315.1. Lineage (GTDB taxonomy): Bacteria > Pseudomonadota > Gammaproteobacteria > Pseudomonadales > Halomonadaceae > Vreelandella. The sequence continues at coordinate 3,658,746 of NZ_CP189760.1, read as the reverse complement.
ACCCGGTCGGCAAGCTGCTGTGCGTGATCTACCATATTTTTTTCCTTACCCAGCCGCTGACACCTTCGCTGAGCAAAATGACCGCGATGATAATAAGCAGAATCGCAAAGGCGAAGTCGTAGTCGTAGCGGCCAAAGGCGTTCATCAGCGTGCCGCCAATGCCGCCCGCCCCGACAATTCCCACCACCGCAGACGCACGCAGGTTGCTGTCCAGTTGGTACATGGAAAGCCCTACTTGGCGTGGCAGTATCTGCGGAAAAACGGCGTAGAAAAGAATCGCCACGTAGCCCGCTCCAGCGGCCTTCATGGCTTCTACCTGGCCCCAGTTAATCTCTTCAATCTCTTCGGCCAGCAGTTTGCCGACGAAGCCTATCGAGTAGAGCGTTAGGGTAAGAATGCCCGCTAGCGGGCCAAAACCCACGGCGGCCACAAACAGAATCGCCACGATCACCGGGTGGAAGCTGCGCGATATAATAATCACCGCTCGCCCAATGATATAAATAGGCATGGGAGCAATGTTACGCGCGGCCATTACCGCAAACGGGATCGATAGAAAGACCCCCAATAGCGTCGCCAAAATGGCGATTTGAAAGCTCTCTTTGAAGCCTGTCAGCAGTAACTCGTAGCGCTCTAGGTTGGGGGGAAAGCCGCCGCCAAAAATGCGTGCTGCGCGGGGTAAGCCTTCAGAGATACGCGCCCAGTTGAACGGCAACGAGCCGAAGGCCCAGACCAGATAAACCACGGCAATCACGATTAACCCGTAGCGTACCAAGGGGTTGGCGATAAACGGCGGTTTTTTCCAGGTTCTTGGCGTAGCGGAAGGGGCGTCAGGCGGGGTCATGAGAGCGCTCCTCCGCAGGCGTATCGGTAATCGCATCGTCAGGTGCTTCTATACCGCCGTAGATCGCATCCAAGGCATCTTTATTAAAGTCGGCAGGCACACCATCAAAGATCATCTTGCCGTGGCGTAGGCCCACAATGCGCTCGGTATAGGTCTTGGCCTGGGCGACGTTGTGGATATTAATCAGCACCGGCAGTGAAAGCTCGCTGGCCAGGCTTTGCAGCAGAATCATGATCTGCTCAGACGTGCGCGGGTCAAGCGAGGCGGTGGGTTCATCGGCGAGCAGCACTTCAGGCTCCTGCATCAAGGCGCGCACCACGCCTACCCGCTGGCGCTCGCCACCAGAAAGCTCATCAGCACGCTTGTTGGCGTAGTGGGCGATACCGACGCGTTCCATCAGCACAAAGGCACGTTCAATATCGGCCTGGGGGTAGCGGCGCGAAATCGCCTGGTAAAGGTTCACGTAGCCTAAGCGTCCCGCCAGCACGTTTTCCATCACCGTTAACCGATCCAGCAGGTTAAAACCCTGGAATACCATGCCGATTTTGCGCCGCGCGCGGCGTAATTCAGCGCCTTTAAGGTTTACCAGCTCATTGCCGTTAAGTTTGATAGAGCCGGATGTTGGCTCGACCAAACGGTTAATGCACCTCAGCATGGTGCTTTTGCCGGCGCCTGAAGCGCCTACGATAGAAACAACGCTGTTTCCCTCCACCCTAAGGTCAAGCCCTTTCAGCACGGCTTCATCGTGACCATAGCGTTTGACCAGATTGGTAATTTCCAGCATGTTCGCTTCCATCGTCGAGAAAATAGCAGCACCGCCGGTAGCGGTGCTGCACTTATTACTTGAATTCAGGTTTTACTCTTCCAGATTTTCGGGCGTATAGCTCACGCCATTAGCCGCCTGGATGGTACGAATCACCTGCCAGTTGTCTTGGTAATTGATAGGAATGAATTTCTCGACGCCCTCAAACTCTTCACCCAGTTCGGTGCCAACAAAATCGAAGCTGAAAAAGGCCTCTTCGATTTTCTCGACTAAGTCTGGGTGCAGGTTATGCGCGTAGTTATAAGAGGTGGTGGGGAAGCTATCGGATTCGTAGATTAGGCGCACGTCTTCTTCATCATAAAGACCGCGTGCGGCCATCCGCTCGACGACTTCAGAGGCTACGGGGGCGGCGTCATAGTCTTGGGCCACTACGCCAAGCATGGATTGGTCGTGGCTGCCCGAGTAGACCACTTCGTAATCTTCATCGGGGGTAATGCCGAGTTCGGGTAGCAGGGCGCGGGGCGCTAAGTTACCCGAGTTAGAGGTGGGCGAGGTGTGGGCGACGCGTTTGCCTTTCAGGTCTTCAACTTCATGAATATCGGAATCAACGTGGGTGAAAAGCTGCAGGGTATAACCGAACCGGCCGTCGTCGGAGCCCATCAAGGCAAACGGCACCGCACCGGCGAGGTTCACTGCAAAGGGCGTAGGACCAGTGGAGAAGCCGGCGATATGCAGCCGCCCGCTGCGCATAGCTTCCACTTGGGCAGCGTTGGATTGCACCGCGAAGAAGCGTACATCGCGCTCGGTAACTTCAGACAAGTGATCAATAAAAGGTTGCCAGATATCTGAATAGATCGCCGGGTCTTCAACTGGGGTGTAAGCAAAGATAAGCGTGTCGGGGTTGTTCCACTCGGATTCATCCGCGGGGCGGTCAGCGACCATGTCGCCATCTTCATCGCAATAGATAGCATCCAGATCGCCGCGCTCGCATTCAGCGTAAGCGTGTGTCGATAGCAGGGCGAATGGTAACAGGGATACAGCCGTAAGCATTGCAAGCGGGCGCTTGCGGAAAAGCGAAGTTGCCATGGTAAGCCTCATGTGTGCGTTATTTTTGTGGTGTTGCTACTTCTTGTATTCTAATGACGTGTGATGCCGTATTCCCTTCGCAACGTTTTGCATTTAAACAAAGCAGACTATGTTGCCTGAATCCAAGTTTCGTAAGTGGACATTCTGTGCGAAGGATGGTTATTTTCGAAAGTAGACACTTCAATCTAGGGTTTATGACGAACTTATGTCAAATACTTTACAGGCACTCTCAGACCATTGGCGTAATCGCTATCTATTAATGCGCCACGGCCATAGTCAGGCCAATCAACAGGGGGTGATCGTTAGCTCACCGGAGCGAGGGGTGGGAAACTTCGGCCTTTCGGAAGGGGGGGAGCAACAACTTGCCCAGCTAGTCGCTGACTGGCAGTGGCCAGCGCCCACCCGCGTGGTGCATTCGGACTTCTTACGGACCACCCAAACTGCCGCTCACGTGGCTGCCAGGTTTCGTTTGCTGCCGTGCGTGGATACGCGACTGCGCGAGCGCTACTTTGGCGAGTTGGAGGGGCAGGGTGATGACCGCTATCCCAGCATATGGGCGTTAGACGCTGAAGATGGCGAGCACACTCAGCATCAGGTAGAAGCAGTAAGCGCTGTGGCAAAACGTATGCAGGCGGTGATCGATGAGTGGGAGCAAAAGACCAGCGGTGAAACTATTGTGCTGGTTAGCCACGGCGATCCGCTGCAAATCCTGCTCACGGCGCTGGCTAATAAGCCGCTTACCCAGCACCGCGAACAGCCGGCGCTACTGCCGGCCAGTATCACCCGGGTAGGCAGCTGCCACACCGGCGCCGCCCGCTAAGTGACCGGGGCGGTGGATTAATGGCCAAGAATCTGGCTTAAAAACAGTTGAGTACGTTCCGACTGTGGGTTATTGAAGAAGGGCTCTGGCGCGTTCTCTTCAATGATTTGCCCTTGATCCATAAAGATCACTCGGTCAGCCACCTTTTTGGCGAAGCCCATTTCGTGGGTGACGCAGATCATCGTCATACCCTCTTCCGCCAGCTCCACCATAACGTCCAACACTTCCTTGATCATCTCGGGGTCAAGGGCAGAGGTGGGCTCGTCAAACAGCATGACATCGGGGTGCATGCACAGCGAGCGGGCAATCGCCACGCGCTGCTGCTGTCCGCCTGAAAGCTGTCCTGGATACTTAGTGGCCTGCTCGGCAATACGCACACGTTCTAGGTACTCCATGGCCAGCGCTTCGGCCTCTTTGCGCGGCTTTTTTTGCACCCACATCGGCGCGATGCAGCAGTTTTCCAGTACCGATAAATGTGGGAACAAGTTGAAGTGCTGAAACACCATGCCGACGCTGCGGCGAATTTGTTCAATGCGCTTAACGTCTTGGGTCAGCGGTACTCCGCCCACCACAATTTCACCTTTCTGGTGCTCTTCAAGGTGGTTGATGCAGCGAATCAGCGTTGATTTACCGGAGCCTGAGGGGCCGCAAACTACGATGCGCTCGCCGCGCTTTACTTCAAGGTGAATATCCCGCAGTACGTGAAAATCGCCGTACCACTTGTTGACGTTGCGCATCTCGACCATTAATTCAGACGCGTTGTTGGTGGCTGTTTGTGTCATGTTGAAACCCTACTCAAAATCGAAAGAAAGCGGCATTAAGCGCTATGGATAAGCCTATTGCTTATGACCGGTATTTAGCTTGCGTTCCAGATACTGGCTGTAGCGCGACATGCTGAAACAGAAAATCCAGAACACAAACGCGGCAAACACGTAGCCTTCCAGCGAAAAGCCCAGCCAGTTGGAGTCGGAAAGCGCCGCCTGCACGATCCCCAGCAGGTCAAACAGCCCAATGATCATGACCAGCGTGGTGTCTTTAAATAGCGAGATAAACGTATTCACGATGCCTGGAATCATCATCTTCAGCGCTTGGGGTAAAACGATCAGGCCCATGCGCTTCCAGTAGGTCATGCCCAGTGCCGCGGCGGCCTCCTCCTGGCCCTTGGGGATCGCCTGAAGACCGCCACGAATGATCTCGGCCATGTAGGCACTTTGAAACAGCGTTAGGCCAATCAGCGCCCGTACCAGGCGGTCAACGCTAATACCAGAGGGCAGAAACAGCGGCAGCATCACCGAGGCCATGAACAGCACGGTAATCAACGGCACACCGCGCCAGAACTCGATGAAGATGACGCAGAAGCTCTTCACGATGGGCATGTTAGAGCGCCGCCCCAGAGCCAGCACGATGCCAATCGGCAGAGCGCCGATCATGCCTACAGATGCCAGCAGCAGGGTCAGCATCAAACCGCCCCAGCGGTGGGTAGGTACGCGTGGCAGGTCAAAGTAGCCACCGTGAAGAAGTACGTAGGCCGCGATAGGAAAGCCCACCAAGGCAAACACGGCGACCCAGCGCTTGAACGGCAGGCGCGGAATGGCAAGCCAGGCGATCAGGGTAAAAAAGCCGCCAAACACAATATTGGCTCGCCAGATTTCCTCTCGCGGATAAAGTCCGTAGATAAACTGCGTAAAGCGCGTATTAACGAACACCCAACAGGCGCCCTCTCGCGAACAGTCATCCCGGGTGGTGCCTACCCAGTCGGCGTTGATGAACGCCCACTGAATGGTCGGCACCAAAAGCAGGTACAGAACGTACAGCCCCACCAGCGTAAATAGCGTATTGAGTGGGCTGCTGAACAGGTTGGTGCGCAGCCAGGCTACGGGCCCCAGGGTATTGCTGGGGGCAGGCCGCTGGTCAATCACGTATATCTATCCCATAAATTTTTCGTTAACTTTGATGGGTGGGTGGGTTGGCAGACACTACAACAAAGAGACTAAGGATCGCTTACACAAAAAATTCCTGCTCAATATCTATAGAAAATCGGCATTTTAGTTAAATTTTCCGTTTTTGAGACAAATATAGGCCTTAAAACTTAACTTTTTCGTCACTCCATAAATTGCCGGTGTGGCGATTCGCCGATACATTCCAGGGCATTTTCACGCGAATGGGATGGGAGTCACTTCTGCTTGTTTGAGGCAGCTTTGTCCATGCTCATTGCACTTGGTGGAAATGGTATATGAGGATAGATGTGGTTATATCAGCGACAAGAGGTACTGCCGGTAGTAAAAGCGTAAGCGCCGTTAAACCGACCCACTTGCCCTAACCGTATTGAGCCACTTTTTTTGAAGCAGGCAGCTCCGCATTCCAGGGCAAGAGTGTTTCGAGTTGTTCGAGGGTCACTGCATCGGCAATGTGCGTCAGCACATGATGGATGTAAGCCGACGGCTCCAGCCCGTTGGCTTTGGCCGTTTCGATCAGCGAGTAGCAGGTGGCGCTGGCGTTCGCGCCCTGCGAGGTATCTGCGAACAACCAGGCCTTTCGTCCCAGAGCGAACGGGCGGATGGCATTTTCGGCACCGGCATTACTGATCTTCAGGTCGCCGCGTTCGCAGTAGCCAACCAGGGTATCCCACTGGTTCAGGGTGTAGTCCATGGCCTTGCGGGTGAGCGAGCCTTTCAGCACCTTACTGGCGTTTTTCTCCAGCCAGGCCTTGAAGGCGTTCAGCAGCGGCAGGCTTTTTTCCTGGCGCACCCGATAGCGCTCGGCGTCACTCAGTTCGTTGGCGGCTTTCTCGACGGCGTACAGTTTACGGATATGGCTGAGGGCCACATCGGCTTTCGAGGGCTGGCCTTTTTTGCCCTTGGCCGGCGCGGCCCGGGAGGCGTCCACGAACTTGCGCCGGGCATGGTCCCAACAACCGATGCGGGTCAGGCCGTTTTCACGGCAGACTTGCCCATAGCCAGAGTAACCATCGGCTTGCAGGATGCCCTGGAAGTTATCGAGCAGGCGCACCGGCACCTGGCCGCCACGGGATGGGTCATAATCGAACAGTACCGAGGGTTTGCCGGGTGGCCCGCCTCGGGTCACCCACATCCACTTGTCCGATTGGGCTTTTTTGCCGTCCTCCTTGAGGACCTGGATACGGGTTTCATCGGCCTGCAGATAATCACTGCCGTTCTGGGTTTCCCGCATCAGGGTCATCAGCGGTTTGAACACGTCGTTCAGACGGATAATCCAGTGGGCCATGCTGGTGCGGCTCACCTCATGGCCCAGGCGCTTGAGCATTTGCTCTTGACGGTACAGTGGTAGGCCATCGGCGTACTTGGAGGTGATCAGGTAAGCCAGCAGTGACGGTGTGGCAATGCACTTGCCCAGCGGGTGTGTAGACCGGGCGGCAGCGATGACTCGCTCTTCGCCGTCCTGCTCGAACACGGCCTTTTCCTGCCAGTACTCCAGGACTTTCAGTTGGGCCGGGATATACTCCAGCTCTTCCTTCACTTTGGTGAAGAAGGTCTTGCTGGCGCCGACTTTTTCTTCGTTGCTGAGGGTCAGCTCAATACGCTCACGCAAGAGCGTGTCGGAGAAGCCGCGTTGACGGCGCTTGCGGGAGCGAGGCGGCGCATCGGCTTCTTCCACATCGTCAGGGAGTTCGTCGCGTAGTTCGTCAATCGCCACTTCCAGCTCGGCTTCATCGAACAACACGATCTGGTTGGGCTGTTTTTCACTGCTTGCGGCGAACTGCTGGATCTTCTTGTGGCGCAGGAGTTCTTCAAGGATCTTGATGTGGGCATCGCGGCTCTGAATGGCCTGATCACGTTGCTTTAACTGATCCTGATGGTTCTGGAGCGTTTCATCCTTCGCCGTCAGTTGTTCCTGCAAATCGCTGATAACCGACGCCATTTCAGCGGGTGAGAGACCGCTGAGATCGGGTGTTTGGGGCGTGTTATCAGACGTTTTTTTCATGGCGAAATTATAGCAAAAACAACGCCCTGACGCACTTAAAAAGTGCTACCCAACGCTCTCATAATGCAGGGTTTTATGGCCCTGGAGCAGGGTGATGTCGTAGCCGTCCAACAACCAGTTGATCTGCTCGCCGTTTAGCGGCATCAGCTCATCCGACGGGCCCGGCCATTTGAATTTTTCCTCGGCCAGGGACTTGTAGTAGAGCACAAAACCGTTGTCTTCCCACATCAGGCACTTGATCTTGTTGCGCTGCCGGTTGGTGAAAGCGTAAAGCGCGCCGGAGAACGGACTGTGCCCCAGCTCCTGCTCGACAATCAGCGCCAGGCCGTTGGCCTGCTTGCGGAAATCGATGGGCTGTCGATACAGGTAAATTTCCGGCAGGTCCCAGGAGGGGCGAAGATACCGGTGGCGCATTACAGTTGCCTCAGCACGGCACCGAGCAATTCCACATTGCCGGCGTGCAGGCCGGTGATCGAGACGCCGCCGGGCAAGGACACCGTTAACCCCTCTGACAACTCCGGGCCAGGCACTGCCGATACCTTGGCAAAGCCGGGCGACGACACGGGGTGTTCCGGAACCGACGCCTCCGGCTCGGTCAGCTTTTTGCGCCAGTAAACAAAGCGGCAATAGGTTAGCGACTGCTGTTGGCAGTAGGCCATGCCGGACAAACCAGACGCCTGCCAGTCCTCGATATGTTGCTGCCAGAGACGTTTGCGTTCGGCGTGTGTCATGCTGATTCCTCCTGGTATTGACGAGGAAATCAGTGTGGGCAATTTCAGGGCGTGGCTGTAGGTGCTGATTTATGGGCGCTTACGTAAAAGCTGAGCGTTAGCAGGGAGGCCTTGGCTATGTGCAGCTCCTTCTTGCCTGTAGGTTCTGTCGTGGAAAGCGAATTATCTTTATTTTGTGTCATACCATCGATATCGCCATTGTTTTGCTTATCGTGTGATTTTATCACGCGGTCATTTAGCTTTTTTTCCTGTAGCGCTGACATATCTTCCGGAAGATCATTGGCAATTTTTTGTGAGTATTTTCTTAGGGTAGTTTCAGCGATCACGTAAAGGCACGCCTGTGCCCATCTTTCTTAAGATGCGACCAAGAACCTGCCTGTAGTGAAGCTCGGTACGAATGCAACTTAGGTAACAGCAAGCTGAAACACCTAAATTTTGATAAATTTCAGTGGCATTTATAGCTAACATTCCGTCAGCAATTTAATTTTACCAATGGCTTATGTAAGAACTACCAGACTTTATTGTGAATGATCAAACTTTATTCGTCTCAGACAGGAAGGCATCTGCTTATTTTTCCCCGGCGGAGCTCGACCGCCGCAGCAAGTGATTGTTCACCTCATCGTAGCGTACTACATCCTTGAGGTGTCCACTGTTACTGGGCAGGATCATTGGCTGAGCAGCCAATCTGAGGAGACACTGCTGACAACGTTGGTAACCACCGCTAAGGCACGCTGGCGAATTGAGCGTGATCAAGCAGGAGTTCGGGCTGGATCACTATGAGGGGCGCAACTGGCGAGGCTTTCTCCATCACGCTAGCCTCTGCATCGTGGCGTATGGTTTCCTGACCGCTGACCGCTGACCGCTGACCGCTGACCGGTTACGTTGCCGACATCAAAAAAAATCTCACTGTTTCCGACACCTATCCTACCCGAAGGGCACCGGCCGGGGGGGCGTGCAACGCGCTCAGCGATATGTGATTGATTCCATCACAACACTACGCTGGTACTTGCACCAGGGGATTATGACGAACTTGCATAACCGATGGCGATATTTTGCGACGCAGAAGAACTAGTACGTGCGTGGATCATTACAGATCTTTCCGCTGAGTGAACATAACACCGGGGTTCATAATATTGTACGGATCGATACAGGCCTTGATAGCCCGCATTAGTCCGTATGCCGTAGGATCTTTGGAGTCGGCTAGCCGCACCACATGAGCCCGACCGATGCCATGTTCGGCCGCAATGCTGCCGCCGCAAGCAAGACTTTCAAGTTGCACAATTCGCGCCATGTCCCATGCAAGCTGCTCAGTGTCTTGCCCACCGAACTGGTCCTTTGGAAAAACGCAGGCTACATGCACATTGCCGTCCCCGATATGGCCGCAGCTGGCCACGATCACACCTGGACAGGCAGCATGTAAGGCGGCCTCGACACGAGGAAGAAATGAGGCAGTTGCGGAAATCGGCACCGAGGTATCGTGTGAGACAGTAAAGCCGATTTTACGGTTCGCTTCAGAAATGCTGTGGCGTAGTCTCCAGATTCTTTGAGACTGTGCCAAACTGTTGGCTAGTGTTGCGTCGCGCAGATCGCCGCTTTCCAGCATGTCTGCCAGGATCGCCACCAACCCATCTGACAGTTTCGCATCCGCCATGGTATCGGCGATCTCTATCATCCCGAACCAGTCCGCCCCGTCCGGATCAACAGGGCTTGTGCTATCATCGCTATGTTGTAGGACGATCTCTAACTGGCGGCGCGACATCAGCTCAAAGCTCTCGATACGCGTGCCAAGGCCACCGCGCAGCTTCTGTAGCAATCGCAATGCTGCATCGAGGCTGGAAAAACTGACCATCGCCGTGATCGATTGCACGGGTACCGCAGACAACCTGAGCACAGCAGCCGTCACAATCCCAAGCGTTCCTTCCGCCCCGATAAAAAGATGTTTCAGATCATAGCCCGAGTTATCTTTATGTAGGCCTCGTAGCCCATGAAAAATCTGTCCGTCGGGCAACACCACCTCTAGCCCAAGGATCTGATCACGCATGACACCGTGACGAATAGCGCCTGTGCCACCTGCATTGGTGGCGATCAGCCCGCCGATCTGGCAACTGCCTGCACTGCCCAAATTGATAGGAAAGCAACGATCACGGTTTGCCAGTTCGGTTTGCAGAGCGTGCAGTATCACACCTGCCTCGGCGGTGACAGTATCATTGATCGGGTCGACCGCTCGGATACGGTTCATTCGTGACAGGTTCAGCACGATTGCGCCCTCTCCATCCATCGGCACTGCTCCGCCCACCAGACCGGTATTGCCCGATTGAGGAACAATGGCGATGCGGAGGCGCCGACACAGATACATGATATCCGCAACCTCGGACGTGGATTTCGGCAGCACCACCCCGCGCGCCTGCCCGTGGTAACGCCCACCCCAGCTTTCCAGATAGCCACGCATATCATCTGGGTCTTGCAAATACCGCTCAGAGCCTACGATGTCGCAGATCTCAGCGTCAAAGTTGTATTGGTCGGTCATGGTGACTCTCTTGTCTGAGGTTATGAGCCCTGCACGCACTTAGTCAGGAATGTCTGAAAAATCAATCATTCGCTTCCTGAATGCGTAAGCAGAGATACTTGATCTCGACATAATCCTCAATTCCGTATTTCGATCCTTCGCGGCCCTGACCCGATTGCTTGATGCCGCCGAACGGTGCCGCCTCAGTTGATATCTGGGCGGTGTTTATACCGACCATTCCATATTCCAGCTGTTCTGCCACGCGGAAAATTTTCGACATGCTTTCCGAATAAAAATACGAAGCAAGGCCATATTCAGTATCATTGGCCATGTCAATGACCTGCTGCTCGGTGTCGAATTTGAACAGCGGCGCGACCGGACCAAAAGTTTCTTCGCGTGCGACTTTCATCTGTGGTGTCACGCCGCTCAGAACCGTTGGCTGGAAAAATAGTCCGCCTTGTAGGGCAGGGTGACCTCCGACCTCGACATTAGCTCCCAGAGCGACGGCATCAGCGATATGTTCGACAACCTTGGCAACCGCCTTGTCAGTGATCAAAGGACCTGTGACCACGCCATCCTCGAACCCATCGCCGACCTTCATCGTACTCACGCGCTGAGCCAGCTTGGCGGCAAAAGCATCGTAAACGCCCGCCTGCACATAAATTCGGTTGGCGCAGACGCAGGTCTGACCGTTATTGCGAAACTTAGCCATCATTGCGCCATCTACGGCCAGATCCAGATTAGCGTCGTCAAAGACAATGAACGGCGCATTGCCGCCCAGCTCCAACCCTAGTTTCAGGATCTGCTCCGCTCCCTGACGCATCAAAATTTTCCCCACTCCGGTCGAGCCGGTAAAGGTCAGCTTTCGCACCTGGCGGTTTTCGGTAAATTCCTGGCCCAGCGCAGGTGAATCTGTTGATGTTATGACGCTGAAGACTCCGCTAGGCAAGCCTGCGCGTTCAGCCAGAATGGCCAGCGACAGTGCCGAGAGCGGCGTTTCGGATGCTGGTTTGGATACCATGGCGCATCCGGCGGCAGTGGCGGGGGCGAATTTGCGCGCTAGCATAGCGTTGGGAAAGTTCCACGGAGTGATAGCGGCCACAACCCCGATTGGCTGCTTCAGAACGATGATCCGCTTGTCTGTATCGTGGCCAGGGATGGTATCGCCATAGATGCGCTTGGCCTCTTCAGCGAACCACTGAACATAAGATGCGCCATATAGGATTTCGCCCCGTGCCTCAGCCAGAGGTTTACCCATTTCCATCGTTAGGATTGCGGCAAGATCGTTGACGTTGGTGATCAGCAGATCGGCCAGCCGTGTCAGAATAACAGCGCGATCTTTGGCAGTACGTTTTGCCCACAGTTTTTGCGCCCGTGCGGCAGCGTCGATGGCACGAATCGCCTCAGCTCGGTTCATGTCGGGGAGAGTTGCTACGACATCACCATTGGCAGGATTCAGTACATCGAATGTCTTCCCCGAATCGCTACGGTCTAGCCACTCGCCTGCAATCAGAGCACTGTCCGTGACCAGCGTGTGATCCTTCAGCTTGGCCAGTAATTTATCTGAGATCATCTTTGTCCAACCTTCTATTTTCCAGGAAATGGTTTGCTTATTGTCAATAGGTATGCGGCATGGCCATACGGTTTTGCTGGCGCAACAGGTCGGGCGACAGATCGGACAGTTGTCGGATACCCAGCAGGGCCATGTCACGGTCGATTTCTTCGCGCAGCAGCGCCATGGCACGTGTGACGCCAGGTAACCCAGCAACGGCAGCGGCGAACAGAAATGGACGACCCACAAAAACAAAATCGGCACCAAGCGCCAAAGCTTTCAGAACATCGGTGCCTCGGCGGATGCCGCTGTCGTACATGACAGTCATCTCTGCGGCACTGTTCTTGATCTGGGCAAGCACCTCTAGCGGAGATATAGCGCCGTCCAACTGACGGCCGCCATGGTTCGACACAATAATCCCATCGACGCCACACTGACGTGCCTCGTTTGCATCGTCAGACGTCAGCAAGCCTTTCACAACCAGCTTGCCCGGCCATATATCGCGGATCAGTGCGATATGCGACCAGCTTAGCTTGTCGCGCGCACTAAGCGAACGGGCTAGCTTGCGTGAAAACAAAGGTGGGCCAGGAATGGCATCGAAATTTTCGAATTGCGGCATGCCATGACGGACTAACTGCCCACCCAGTGTGCCGAGCGACCAACGGGGGTGAGTAACCCCTTGCCAGATCAGCGACGGGCTTAGCCGAAAGGGTGTGTCAAACCCATTGCGGGCGTTGTTTTCGCGGTTGGCGGCAACTGGCACATCGGCGGTAATAACTAGTGTGTCAAACCCTGCAGTTAAAATGCGGTTGACCATGGCGCGAATCCTGGTCTCATCACCGGATAAATAAGCCTGAAACCAGCGACTGCCAGCCTGTTTTGCGACACGCTCCAAGGGCGTCAGCGACGCGGCACTGCAAATCGCTAGACTGCCAGCCGCAGCCGCTCCGCGGGCCAGTATCACATCGCCATTCAAGGCCGCAAGCGCGCTGAACCCCATAGGTGCGATGCCGAACGGCACATCGTAGTCGATGCCAAACAGGCGGCGTCGGTGATCCCGGCTCTGAACGTCACGCAGCACGCGTGGGGCGAATGCGAACTGGCGGAACGCGGCACGGTTGGCATCAAGGCTTTGATCGGTTTCCGCGCCTCCCGCTATATAGCCATAGATCGCTTTGGGCAGAAACCGTCTAGCTCGTGCTTGAAAATCGTCAAGGGCTAGGTACTTGCGCACCCCTAGCGGCACTGCGTTGGGTCGGCGCTCAACAACCGCATCTGAACTTAGATTGGAAGATTTCATCAAGTGTTTCCGTCGGTCCTGTTAGTGAGGCGTCGTTATAATGTGCCGTAAAATCGGTGCTACATACGACAGGTTTGACGGCTACCTTTTTTATGCGCGTGCGCGATCAGCGCCTACGCAACATGTCAGATCGCGGCGAGCATGTTACTGACCTCTGCGGCCTTGTCATTATCCAGTTGCAGCAGGGGCGGACGGACGGCGCGCCATGCGGTACTGTTGTAAATCTGTGCCAGCACCGCCTTGATAGATGGGATCTGGGCATATTGAGTTGTGACGCGGCGGCCCTCGGTAATGTGGCTCTGCAGCGAATTCACCCAGTCGCTTTGGTTGTCATCGTTAAATGCGTTATAGATACCAGCTAGATCGCCTGCCAAAAAGTTACTGGTGGCGGTGATGCACCCGGCACCGCCAATTTTCAGCGTCGGCAGCATCAGTGGATCGGAACCGACAAATACCGGAAAGTCCGGCAATCCTTCGATCAAAGCGGTCGAATTGGCCAGATCAGCGGAGGAATCCTTGACCCCCGCGATCAGATCGCCGTGACTTTCGCGTAAGCGGGCGATGACGTTGACGCTGATCGACACGCCGCTCATTTGCGGAATGTGATACAACAGCACGCGTAGCCTGTCGTCGTCCACGCGGTTGAGGATATAGCTATAGGTTTCGACGATGGCGTCTTCGGACAGGGTTTTATAATAGAACGGCGGCAGGATCAGCGTATGCGAAACTCCGCATGAGAGCGCGTGCTTTGTCAGCGCAACGCTATCTTCGACAGAGGCCGCCCCTGTCCCGGGCACCAACTGATTGGGGCGGATACCCGCCGTCAACAACGCCTCCAAAGCCGCCATGCGTTCGGCGGTACTGAACGATGTCGCCTCGCCTGTTGTTCCTAGCATGGCCACACCATCGCATCCATCCGACAGCAGCTTTTTGGCGTGCGTTGCTAGCAAGCCGTGATCAATGGATAAATCGGCATTCAATGGTGTTACTGAGGCGCAGAACACACCTTTTAGCAATGTCGAGGAGCACGAAGCAGTGGTCATGGACACATTCCCTTAAGTTCTCGTTGGTAAATGGATAGTGGTGCGGTCGGCTCACCGGCCTGTTCAAGAGCTGGCTCGCAATTTGGCCACCAGTGGCCACGCTAGAGATAGAACCGTAAATAGCAGCAGCGTCAGCGTAATTGGTCCAGAAGCAAAAGCGATCACGTCATCACCTGCCTGCAATAGGCCTCGACGCAAATTTGATTCCGCAAGTGGTCCGAGGATAAGGGCAATACATAGAGCTGCCTGAGAAAAACCAAACTTGTTCATTACCCAGCCTAGGACGCCAAAACCCACCATCGTGTACAGGTCGAAGGGGTTGAGGTTGATCGAATATGCCCCTATGAAACAGAACACCACGATCGACATGGTCAGTACACGCCGCGGGATCAGCAGGATCCGTGAAAACATCGGGATCAACAACATGCCAAATATAAACATGAAAATAGTGGCAATGAAGGTGCCGCCAAAGATGCCTACGACTACATCGGGACGAGTTTCAAACAGCATCGGCCCTGGTGCCAGCCCCTGGATCAGTAACCCCCCCATTAGAACGGCCGTGACCACATCGCCTGGAATACCCAGCGCTAGCAGCGGGATTAGCGCAGCAGCGCACACGGCGTTGTTAGCACTTTCGGTGGCCGCGAGGCCTGGTGCATGGCCGGTGCCGAATTTTTCGGGTGTTTTCGATGCGCGGCGAGTTTCGTTATAGGCTATCCACGACGCTGTACCTGAACCAGTGCCTGGTACTATGCCTATAAACGTACCGATCAACGAACCGCGCAACAGCGCGCCACGGCTTTCGCGCAACTGACTTCGCGTGGGCCAGCGCCCCGAAACATCGACTACTTGTGGCTCGGCTTTAAAAATCCGCTCCATCTGCGAGAATACTTCGGATAGCGCGAAAAGCCCGATAAGCGCAGGAACAAAGGAAAACCCTGAAGCAAAATTCGGTATCCCAAACGTATAGCGTAGTACGCCCGAAACCGGATCGGCCCCAATGCACGAGATCAGCACCCCCAGCAAGCCTGAAATTGCGCCCTTCAGTATATCTCCTGATAGGGAGGCGATAATGGTCAGTCCAAATAATGCAAGCGCGAAATACTCTGGCGCTCCAAACTTTAGTCCAAAGGTTGCTAATTGCGGGGCCAGGGTAGCCAAAACCACAGCGGCAAAAAGTCCACCTACTGTTGATGCAATTGTGGCAAGTCCAAGCGCGCGCCCCGCCTCCCCGCGCTGAGTCATTGGGTAGCCATCCAGCACCGTCGCCGCAGAGGCTGGGGTGCCGGGTGTCCGCAGTAGGATCGAAGAGATGCAGCCCCCGTAAATGCCGCCGATATAAATACCGATCAGCATATTCAGACCCTGGATCGGGGGCATACCGAACGTCACTGGAATTAGCAGTGCTACGCCCATCGTCGCCGTCAAGCCTGGAAGAGCTCCTATGATTAGCCCACCCAATGTGCCCAACGCTATGGTCCATAGGACGCTAAAATGAAAAAGCTGCCCTAGATATTCAAAATTTTCCATCACAGAGGCTTCCTCATGAATTACTGCGGCAGGGGGACGTACCTCCTCTGCCGCCAAAGAGTGAGGGGTGGGGTTATTTGTTCATCCCGAACATGCCGATATCGCGGAGTATGGCCTCAGCTATAGTGGTATCTTCTTGGGCGCGAACTCGAAAAGTGTCAGCTTCCTCATACTCAGGTAATTCGTTCAATTCTCGCATGCTGTTCAGAAATTGTTCGTCTGCTACAGACGCTTCCAGTCCAGCGCGTAGCGTATGTAGAATATCGTCGGGTACACCTTTTGGGGCCACTAACCCTTTCCATGATGACCACGAAAAATCGATACCCTTTTCCTTGGCCGTAGGGGTGTCGGGCAGGGCCTCCAGCCGCTGGTCTTCCATTACAAGGATCGGTGTCAGGTTGCCCGACCGGATTTGTGGCAGCACCTCGGACGGTGAACCGGTCATGGCATCAACATGGCCACCAACGCAGGCTGTGCGCGAATCGGCAGCGCCGTTGAAAGGGATAGATTCGATCTTGATACCCTGATTCTTTGCAAATGCCTCCGTGGTGATCTGAACCGACCCGCCTGCTCCCGTGTTGGCGATCTGAGGCACATGTTCTGAGGCATAGGCGATAAAACCTTCATAATCACTAAACGGCGCCCCTGCGCAAGCAGCCAGAACATGGGGAACACGTCCAAACATGCCAATATAGGTCACATCGTCGAAGTTATAAGCCGTTCCACCAAGTAGTGGAAGCAACACTAATGGCCCTTGCAACCCAGTGCCTAGGGTATAGCCATCAGGACGTGCATTGACCATGCCGGACGTTCCAATCGAACCGCCGCCACCTGACTGATTGCGTACTACAATGGTGGCGCCGGGTATATTGCGCTCCATACTTTCAGCTAGAATGCGCATCGATACATCAGTGCCGCCGCCAGCCGAATAGGGCACAATGACCTGAATTGGACGCTGAGGGTAGTCATCGGCAGATGCTGTTAGCGCTGAAACGGCTAGCAACGCTGCCCCTAGGGTGTGGATTGTTTTTATCATAAATACTCCTAACGATATGTAAGTTGTAGAAGGTATGAGCTTGCCTTAATAGTCTTTTTTCAAGGCAGCCAGACCCCTAGTAAGCGGGTGAACCCCAAATAGACAATGCCGGTAATCATGGCGGGTAAAATCGCCAGTACGAGCACACGCCGTTCGCCCAACAAGACCATGCCAAGTACGAACACGATCAGCGTGGATACCAGATATCCCACCGCCACAAAGGCTGCAGCATAAACCGATAACAACGCAGCAAATAAAGCTATCAGTATCAATGTGCTCCGCGCTGGCAGCGTATTCACTTCTTTGGCCAAGTTTGAACACCAGAGTGCACGCACTAATAGCCCAATACTCAGCAACGACACGGCACCAATCATTAGCCACGGGATAAAAGTGGGGCCTGCGCTTGTGCCCGTTGATTTTGCGGTAAGAAGAAGAGTACGGGATGCCGCAAAACCGCAAAATGCGAGTAAGAACAGGCTAATCCATACATCAGCTAACGGTTTGCGCATTTCACCTCCATCTGCAGGATAGCAAGGCACATAAGACTTGCATTTTAATTATTTCATAGGCTCAAGATCATCGTCCGCTCAGCCTGCTGAACAAGGATCATCTAAACGAACGACAGCTCTTCCTGCTGAACATTATAGGAGGTTAGTGATTGCGTCAATTCGATTGATTTGCTTCTATAGTCGTATAAGAACCGTTGATATATTCAATTAACTGAGACCAATAGCTATAGGAATAGCCATGACATCACGGCAATCCGTAACAAATACGGCACCTGCGCTAGTACGTGGGGTTAGTATTTTGGATGAAGTTGCCTGCAACCCTGATAAATTAACTGTGGCCCAGTTGAGCCGCAATCTCAACTTGGCAAAAAGCTCTGTGCATGGGCTGTGTCTGGCGTTAGTAGATAATGGTTTGCTATTTAAAAATTCTAACCATACTTTTGCGATCGGACCACATGTGATGCGTTGGGCCAAGGCTTTCAAAACCAGATCTGATATTGCGACTGAGTTTTCTCAAATCTGGGATGAAGTGACGTTGCTACCAGGGTCAACTGTTACTCTGTCTGTGCATGAAGGTCTTGAAGTCGTTTATCTTGCTGCACGCAACTCGGGTCTGACCCCGTGGATGAATTTTCGTGTTGGGATGCGCCTGCCGGTAGCGTTCACCGCCACCGGCAATGTCTTTCTTAGTTATCTGCCAGATATGAAGATCCGCCAAATGTTCAGCAACAGCTTTCCGGAACCTATGAGCAGAGAGTCGGTACGAGATATTGAAGCCTTATTGGATAGGGTGCACGACACTCGGCGCACGGGCGTAGCTATTGATCGGGGTCAAGTCAGCGAATTAATGGTCTGTTATGGAGCCCCTGTTATCGGACCCGATGATACGCCTATTGCGGGTATCGCAGTTAGCTTGCCGATAGATGACGTGACACCGGAGCAAGAAAAACAGATATTGGACAGCCTGCAAAGGATGTCCCATACGATGTCGATTAGGCTCGGCGCAGATATTTCGTCCTTGAGACTTACCGTCTAAGGCATCCCCGCCAATTTAAGCCACAAAATCTGCCCTTAATTATAATGGTATAAATTATGAACTGTCCCCCTCGAAGGTTGGACACCAAACCAACCTTCGAGGGGGACAGTTCATGATATCTGGCGGCATCACAGCAGCGTTGCGCCAGGCGGGCGAGCAGGTTAACCACAAAACAGTTCAACGCCTGATACAGCATCTGGGGTTGAAATCATTGGTACGCCCGAAGAAATACCGCTCCTATCGTGGCCTACAGGCCAGTGTGCCAAACCTTCTTGCCCGTCAGTTTCAGGCTGAACGCCCCAACCAACGGTGGGTCACCGACGTCACGCAGTTCAATGTCCGAGGCGAAAAGCTCTACCTGTCGCCCGTGATGGATCTCTACAATGAACCGCCCCGGCTTTACCGGAGACTCCATATCTTGAGAGGATGGAGTTATGAACTCACTAAAACGATATTCCTCAGAAGTCCGGGAGCGAGCTGTTCGATTAGTCCTTGAACAGCAAGGCGAATACCCGTCCAGGTGGGCGGCGATCTGCTCCATTGCCAGCAAGTTTGGCTGTTCACCAGAGACCTTAAGAGCCTGGTGCAAACGCTCAGAACTCATGCAGGAAGATAGCTCGGCTAATCTGCCTGGAAATGAACGACTCAAGCAGCTAGAGCGTGAAAATGTCGAATTGAAGCGCGCCAATGAAATTCTTCGCAAGGCGGCTGCTTTTTTCGCCCAGGCGGAGCTCGACCGCAAACCCAATTGATGGTGTCATTTATCGACGAGCATCGTGCTCAGTTCGGGGTCGAGTCGATTTGTAGCCAGCTGCCAATCGCCCCGTCGACGTATTACCACCACAAGGCACTTGAGACCGATCCTGAGCGGCGGACAGATCGATATCGGCAGGATGCGTTTCTTACCGCTGAGATTCAGCGAGTGTGGGAAGAAAACTTCTGCGTCTACGGTGCTCGTAAGGTCTGGCGGCAACTCCGCCGTGAGGGCGTTAATGTTGCTCGTTGCACCGTAGAACGACTCATGCGACGCATGGGAATTCGCGGCGTGGTGCGAGGCCAACGTCCCTTCACGACGATTAGTGATCCCGACCAGAAACGAGCACCTGATTTAGTGAAACGTGACTTTACAGCCATGTGTCCTAATCAGCTTTGGGTGGCCGATTTTACGTATGTCGCTACCTGGTCTGGCTTCGTTTACGTTGCGTTCGTTATCGATGTTTATGCACGCTGTATCGTGGGTTGGCGCGTAGCAACGTCGATGAAAACGGGATTGGTACTGGACGCTCTGGAGCAAGCGCTGTGGGCACGAAAATACAGGCAAGGGTTAATCCACCATAGTGATAGAGGAAGCCAATATCTCTCGATCCGCTACACAGAGCGTATGGCTGATGAAGGTATCGATGCCTCAGTTGGCACCACCGGTGACTCCTACGACAATGCGCTGGCCGAGACCATCATCGGCTTGTTCAAAACGGAGGTGATTCACCATCGTGGACCATGGAAAGGGCGAGATGCCGTTGAGTATGCCACGCTGGAATGGGTTGACTGGTTTAACAATCGCCGACTGCTGGAACCCATAGGAAACGTTCCACCAGCAGAACGAGAAAAGACGTATTATCGTCAATTGGAGGAGTCGGGTGAAGCTGCCTGACTCAAACAAACCGGTCTCCGGAATAACCGGGGCGGTTCAATGGTTGATGACAGAGTGCTGACCGGTAAGCCCTAGCGAATGGGCGGGGCGTACTGAATGCCGCCATCGCGCCACAGAGCATTTAAACCACGGGTAATATTGAAGTTAGAGTCCAAGCCCACGTTGCGATCATACATTTCGGCGTAGTTGCCCACCTGCTTGACGATCTGATAAGCCCAGTCGTCATTGAGTCCCATGCCTTCACCAAAACTGCCGTCCTGGCCCAGCAGGCGGGCAATATCTGGATTATCGGAATCCGCGTGTTCATCAATATTGGTGCTTGAGACACCCAGTTCTTCAGCGTTGAGCATGGCAAACAGCGACCATTTTACGATATTGAACCACTGGTCATCGCCCTGGCGTACGGCGGGCCCAAGCGGTTCCTTGGAAATAATCTCGGGCAGCACTACCGCCATGTCGGGGTTGGCAAGCTGCATGCGTTGGGCATACAACTGAGAAGCATCGGAGCTTAAGACGTCGCAGCGCCCGGCTTCAAAACCGGCAATCGACTGTTCGGGAGAATCAAACACCACTGCGTCATAGTGCATGTCGTTAACACGGAAATAGTCTGAAAGGTTCAGCTCGCTGGTCGTGCCTGACTGCGTGCACACCGCCGCGCCGTCCAGGTCTTCGGCACTTTGCACGCCCAGGTCGCTTGCGACCATGAATGCTTGGCCATCGTAATAGCTCACCCCGGTAAAGTGCATACCTTGGGTGGTATCGCGGCTAGAGGTCCAGGTCGTCGTGCGCGAGAGCAGATCCACTTCGCCGGATTGCAGGGCGGTAAAACGCTCCACCGAATCGAGCGGTACGAAATCAACCTTGCTGGCATCGCCTAATGCCGCCGCGGCAATCGCGCGGCAGACATCGGTATCCAGGCCGCGATACGTATCGTTATCGTCCAGTGAGGAGAAGCCGGGCTGGGCGGCGTTCACCCCGCAGCGTACGCTATCGCGGGATTGAACGGTTTCTAATGTGGTGCCCAAGGCAACCGTCGGGACCAGGGCGCACGCGCCAATGCTTATCCATTTAAGGGTTTTCATTGTTGGTTCCTTAACGTGGTGACACAAAAAAGGCCGAGCAGTGCCCGGCCTCATCGCTTACTGGCGTGCTATTCAAATAAACGTTAGCCGAACGCTTTACGCATGAACGGTGGCAGCGCCAGGGCGCCCCGGTGGGCATCCACTGTGTAGTACTGTAGCGGCATTTTGTGGCTAGCGGCAGCCTCTTCGCGGAAGGTTTCCACGTTGGTGCCTTTACCGGCCAGTGTCACACTCCACCAGCCGGAAGGATAAACCGGCTGGGGGAAGGGCAGTGTGGCAACGCTGTCAAAACCGGCTTTCAACATGTCGTTGCGCAGCTCACGGATAATCGAGCCGCTGTGGTAAAGCGGTGATTCGCTCTGCTGCACCATCACGCCGCCGCTTTTCAAAATACGGTGGCAGCGCTTTAAAAAGTCGGTTTTAAACAGCCCCTCAGCGGGCCCAACCGGGTCGGTGGAGTCGATAATCAGCACATCGATGCTCTCATCGGGTGCAGCGTCCACCCACTTCACGCCATCGGCGAACAGCAGCTCGGCGCGAGGGTCGTTATTCGATTCTACTAACGACGGGAAAAAACGCTCAGAGGCCTTGGTGACCTCTTCGTCGATATCAATTTGGGTAACTTTCTCTACACTCGGGTGGCGCAGCACCTCTTTTAAGGTGCCGCAGTCGCCGCCGCCGATAATCACTACCCGCTTGGGATCTTGGTGGGTAAACAGCGCCGGATGCGCAATCATCTCGTGGTAGAGGAAGTTATCGCGATCGGTCAGCATCACGCAGCCATCCAGCACCATGAGGTTACCGTAGGTCTGGGTGGCGTAGACCTCCAGGTGCTGGTACTGACTCTGCACATCCAGCAGCTTTTCTGAGATTTTCAGCGAGAAAGCGCTGCCGTGGCTATCAAAGACTTCGGTAAACCACTGGTCGTCGCGTAAATCGCTCATCAATTGGCTCCTGGGTGCTGTGCGTTGGTGTGCGTCGCAATATCGCGGTGGTACTGCGGGCTGAGTTCGTGCAGCGCCTCCATAAAGGCGGTGACGTTATCAGGGTTGGTAAACTGGCTGATACCGTGGCCCAGGTTAAATACGTGACCAGCGCCGTGGCCGTAGCTTTCCAGCACCCGGGCCACTTCGGCGCGGATGGCCGAGGGGCGGGCAAACAGCACGTTGGGGTCAAGGTTGCCCTGTAGCGCTACCTTATGGCCGACCCGGGCGCGAGCATCGGAAAGCTCGGTAGACCAGTCGATACCCAGCGCATCGGCACCGGCGCAGGCAATATGTTCAAGCCACTGGCCGCCGTTTTTGGTGAACAAAATCACCGGCACGCGGCGTCCATCGTGCTCGCGGATCAGTCCAGAAACAATCTGCTCCATATAGCGTAGCGAGAATTCCAGATACGCAGGCGTAGATAGCGCGCCGCCCCAGGTATCAAAAATCTGCACCGCTTGGGCGCCCGCGCGAATCTGCGCATTCAGGTAGTCGGTCACCGAGTGGGCCAGGGTATCCAGCAACTGGTGCATGGTATCCGGCGTGTCGTAGAGCATAGTTTTCAGGTGGCGGAAGTCCTTGCTGGAACCGCCTTCGACCATATACGTCGCCAGCGTCCAGGGGCTGCCGGAGAAACCAATCAGCGGCATACGGCCATTTAACTCACGGCGAATGGTCGACACTGCGCGCATCACGTAATCCAAGTCGCGTTCGGCGTCGGGCACGCTTAGTGCGGCGACTTCTTCCGGTGTGCGCACGGTTTTACGAAACTTGGGGCCTTCGCCGGTTTCAAAATACAGCCCCAGACCCATGGCATCCGGAATGGTTAAAATATCCGAAAACAGAATGGCGGCATCTAGTGGGTAGCGCTCCAAGGGCTGCAGGGTGACTTCACAGGCCAGGTCATGGTTACGGCACAGATCCATAAAACTGCCTGCATCGGCACGATTGGCGCGGTATTCCGGCAGGTAGCGACCCGCTTGGCGCATCATCCACACGGGGGTGCGGTCAACAGGCTGACGCGCTAGGGCACGCAGAAAACGGTCATTTTGCAACGGTGTAGGAGTCATAGACACTTGCTCTTAAGAAGTTTGCCCGCATTGTCCTTGAAACAAGTACTGGGTACATGCACTTAGGATCGTATGGAGTGATTGTACTTGAAGATAAACGCTATGGCGGGATACTCGGTGGCAAAAATCGTCGCACCCGGCCAATTTTTCTCGTCAAATTAACCAATTTTAGCCGCTTCGCCAACGTGAGGCGGGCGCCGCTTCCTGGTAGAATACCTGCCCACTTTGCCAACGCTCGTTTGGTTAATCCGCGAGGTAACCTGTGACCATTCGCTTCATAGCCGCTTCCCAGCTGCCAACGCCCTGGGCAACATTCACCATGCATGGCTTCGAAGATGAAGCCACCGGCAAGGATCACATCGCCTTAACACTGGGCGATGTGACCGGCGACGAACCGGTATTAGGGCGGGTGCATTCCGAGTGTTTGACCGGCGATGCGCTGTTTTCGATGCGCTGCGACTGCGGTTATCAGTTGCAGGAAGCGCTCAAACGTATCGCCGAAAAGGGCCGTGGCGTGCTGTTTTATCTGCGCCAAGAAGGCCGGGGCATTGGCCTGTTAAACAAAATTCGCGCCTATCACCTGCAGGATCAAGGCGCTGACACGGTCGAAGCCAACGAGCAGCTCGGTTTTGATGCCGATATGCGCCGCTATGACCTGTGCGTACCCATGCTCGACCATCTGGGCATTACGTCGCTGCGCTTAATGACCAACAACCCGCGCAAGGTAGACGCACTGACCCGCGATGGGGTGAACGTGGTGGAGCGACTGCCGATCACCACCGGCCTTAACCCCCACAACGAGCACTACCTCTCCACCAAAGCGGGCAAGCTCGGCCATATGATGGCGCTCGACGACTTCACCCACGCCAGCGATGTGGATATTGAGCGTAAGGGCTAATTGAGCTGGCCGCCGTGTTTACTGCTCTGCGGCGGTTTTCTCACGCGTGGCTGCTGTGGCCATCGCGGGGCGCTGAATATGCCGCCCGCGGTAGGCCATCAGTGTTTCGGGTAGGCGGTGTTTCATGCTGATCGCCCACGATAAGGTGTGAGTTAAAAATAGATCCGCAAGCGTAAACGACTCACCGACTAGATACTCTTGACCGTTATAGCGGCGCTCCAAGGCGCTTAGCGCACGCTGAAACTCCCAGGCACACACCGGCAGAAGAGCGGGAACGCGCTTATCCTGGGGTAGGGCGAATTTGTGCTTGGCCTGATTCCACAACGGCTGCTCAATTTCAGTAACAATGAAGCTGAGCCACTGGTCGACCTGGGCACGGGCGGCGGGATCGCTGGGTAGCAGCGTGCCATCGCCATAGGTTTCGGCCAGGTAACGGCAAATAGGCGCCGACTCAAATAAGTGCACGTCACCGTCTTCAACCACCGGCACTTTACCGTCCGGATGGCGCGCCAAATGCTCTGCCGTTTGACCTTCACCCTTGTCCAACGCCACGTGCTGGCACTGGTACTCCAAGCTTAGCTCTTCAAGCGTCCAGGCCGCTCTCAGCGAGCGGGATTGGGGAAAGCTATATAACGTGATCATGGCGGGCTCCTGGCAATAGGCAATGATTGTCCAATCTAGCGGGCGTTAGCAGCGCTGTCGATTAGCCCTTTAGCACTACTATTGCTAAGCACTGCCTCGCGCTTCACGAATCCGCTCATAGGCGTTGCCGATTTCGCTGGTGCGTGCTTGGGCAACATCGCGCATGCTTTCGGGCAGGCCTTTGCCAGCCAGTTTATCGGGGTGGTTTTGGCTCATTAGGCGGCGGTAGGCTTTTTTGATCTCGCTGTCGCTGGCGTCTTCAGAAACACCCAGTACGCGGTAAGCATCTTTAAGCGCTTCTTCGCTGGCGCCCTGGGAATTGGCAGCGGCGCCGTGGAGCATCGCTTCGATCTGCTGCACTTCGGCGTCGCTGCAGCCTACGCCGCGGGCAACGCGCAGAATCATCTCGTGCTCGGCGGGGTGAAGCACGCCATCAGCAGCGATAGCCGAGAGCTGAACCTGGATAAATACTTGACGCAGAACCGGCTGGCGCTGAGTGAGGCGGTTAACGTTGGCCAGCTCGGTGTCCAGATTAAAGTCATCGGCGCGGCCACGCTCAAAGGCGGCGCGCGCCTTGGCGCGCTGTTCGCCCTGCAGGTGCATCTGGTCAAACAGCTTCTCGGCTACATCCAGCTCACCGTCGGTCACTTTGCCGTCGGCTTGGCACAGGCAACCCATCACCGAGAAGATTGATTCAAGAAAGCCTTCCTGGATGCGCATCCGCGCGGTATTTAGACGGCGGCTAAGGCGTTTGCTTAGCCACCAGCCCAGGCCGCCGCCAATCAACAGGCCCACCGGGCCGCCGAATGTAAGCCCAATCAAGCCGAAAATAATAATTAGAAATAGCATATGGGTCTCAGAAGTAGTTTAAAAGTAATAGCTTACTAGCAGTCTGTCGGGTTTTCGATAACGACGTGAGATACTCTCATCATGCTGCCACTACTGGAACGTCGCCATGAGCCGCTTCATCCCCGTTGACCGCCAGACCGACTATCTCCTGCCGCCTTCGGTGGACGAGTGGCTGCCCGATGGCCACCTGGCACGGTTCGTGGTGGATATTGTCGAGCAACTGGATCTTTCGGCATTGACGCGGCGCTACGCCGGCCGCGGGCACAAGGCGCATCACCCGGCCGTGCTGCTGAGCCTGCTGGTCTACGGCTACGCCACCGGGGTGGTCTCCAGCCGCAAGATTGAGCGTGCTACCTATGACTCGGTGGCGTTCCGCTACCTGGCCGCCAACACTCACCCCGACCACGACACGCTGGCCACCTTTCGCCGCCGCTTTTTGCCGGAACTGGAGCAGTTGTTCGTGCAGGTGCTGCTGCTGGCCCGCGAGATGAAGCTGCTCAAGCTCGGCGCCATCGCCCTGGACGGCACCAAGCTCAAGGCCAACGCCAGCAAGCACAAGGCGCTATCGTATGGCCACGCCAAGAAGCTGGAGGCGCAGTTCAGGGCGGAGGTGAAAGCGCTGACGCAGCGGGCCGAGTCGGCGGACAAGGAGGACGCTGCCGATGGCATGGATATCCCGGCCGAGATCGCCCGCCGTGAAGCACGCCTGGCGGCGATCGCTGAGGCGAAGGCCAGGATCGAGGCGCGAGCGGCGGAACGGGACGCCGCCGAGCAAGCGACCTACCAGGAAAAGGTGGCGCGGCGGGATGCGCAGCGCAAGGCCGGCAAGAAGCCCCGCGGGCGTGATCCCGAACCGCCGACGGGTGGCTCGCGTGACAAGGATCAGGTCAACCTCACCGACCCGCAGTCACGCATCATGCCGGTCACCGGCAAGGGCTTTGACCAGTGCTACAACGCCCAGGCCGCCGTTGATACCGATAGTTTGCTGGTGACCCATGTCCACGTCACTCAGGCGACCAACGACAAGCAGCAAGTCATGCCGTTACTGACGGCCTGGCAAGGCTACCCGGAGGTGCTGGGAAAGCCTGACCACCTGCTGGGTGATACCGGCTACTTCAGTGCCGCCAATATCCAGGCCTGCCATGACCATGGCATCGAACCGCTATTGGCGATGAAGCGTGACATCCATCACCTTCCGGTCTTCGAGCGTTTCGCCGCTGATCCGCCTGCACCCAAGAGCGAGGACCCTGTCGAGCAGATGGCGCATCGCTTGAAGACGCAGGCAGGGCGTGCGCTCTATGCGTTGCGCAAGCATACGGTGGAGCCGGTCTTCGGGATCATCAAACACGTGATGGGATTCCGTCAGTTCTCGCTACGTGGTCTGGATAAGGTCAGCGGCGAATGGCGACTGGCCACCTTGGCATGGAACATCAAGCGGATGCATCGCCTGGCATCAGGCTGAGGGGACCGCCCTCGTCGGGCAGGTGGCCGATACAAGCGCTCAGGCCGCTACGGGAGCACCGGATGGCGTCATGTTGCTGACGTAACCGGCACCAACACGAAAAATTGTGAGAAGTGGACGTCGTCACCGTGAGCGGCACCCATAACCCGACAGACTGCTAGAGGTGCGAATGCCGCCGGGACACATGTAGTACTGCGTCCGCAGAACATTTCGATGACATATGAAGCGCGGGAAAATGCGTTGAAGGGCAGGGTTCTGCACCGTGAATTTCTAGGCAGCCAGACTCGCTATCTGGTCAAGGCGGCGGGTACCGAGATAGTCGTGGATCAAAGCCACATTGCTGGGCAAGACTGGTTTGAACCGGGGAATGATGTTCATCTGGTGACCAATACAAAAAGTGCGATGGTACTCTGACATGACGCTTAGAGATCATAGAGTGGTGGTGCCGGATATCTATCTGCTGAGGCATGGTGAAACGGAGTGGAACCGGGTTGGTCGAATCCAGGGGCAGCTGAATTCCGATCTTACGGATCTTGGCCGAAAGCAGGCACAGACGCAGGCGGCGATACTGGATAGCTTCGACCTGAATAGGATTGACCGGTTCTGTAGTCCACTCTCGCGGACACGAGCGACCGCCGATATTGCTTTTCAAGGGCGCCCATATACAGTCGACCAGAGGTTGATGGAGATATTTTGCGGCAGCTGGGAGGGGCTGGCCCCAGCCGAACGCGAGACCCTCTATCCCGAACTGAGCGGCACCTGCACCAACGACATGGACCTCTACTTCAAGGCACCCGGCGGTGAGGGACTGGCCCGACTACAGAACCGCCTACGCTCTTTTCTTGCGGAACTGACCGGTCCGGCGATTATTGTCTCCCACAAAGTTGCGCTGATCGCGATCCGTGGCTGCTTGACGGGGTTGCCGAACACGCGCCTTCACGAATTGACCTCGACGCAAGGTACAATCATTCGGGTTTCTGGTGGCGTAGAAACGCATCTAGATAGGACGTCGGATCGTTTCTCCACGACCTGAATGGCAGCTCCGTCGAGAGCATGCAGGATGATGTTCAGTTCATGTGAAGCGTCGAAGAGTCATCGTTTTTCAGTACTAATCGGGCGAATATTCACAATTAACCTATTCCAACTGAGTTGGCGTCCATTCTGTCCCAGCCCTCGTCGCAATCTGCGGACCCAAGCGCATCACGCCGTCGATCGGAAACAATCCTTTTCTACTTTCGCTGATCAAGTAGGGCGTCACTATCTCTATTCCCACAACGTCAACGCAGTAAAACAACCTGGTGTTTTGCTGGTACCGGCATGTGAGGTTGGCTTATTTCTATCTTGTTGTGCCACATGACAATGACATACAATGTCACTTGACATTTGTTGTTATTTAAGTTTTCCTCACTATATAAATTACTCGCCATCAGCTCCTCTATGCCTACACCACAAAGCCCCAACATCATGCATAAACTCCTTTACCCGTTTGCCTCTGGTCTGCTGCTTTACGTCGGGCTGTTTACCGGCTCTGTGGCGCTGGCCGAAGAGGACGCCGGCGCTGCCGATACCGAAGATGACGATGCGCTGCCCGATTTCGTCGTCTACGCCGAGCGTATAGAGCCGGGGGTGCAGCGCCTGGCGGCGGAAGACATGCGCACCGGCGCCCGTGGAGACCTGGCCGAAGCGCTGAATATCATTCCGTCGGTGCGCGTCGCCGATGGCGCGAGTTCAAGCCTGCGGCAGGGCGATATCAAGCCGGCCGAGTTTTCCATACGCGGCGCCGCTCCGTATCAGAACAAGATCACGCTTGACGGAGCCAGCATCGATAGCTTTCTCGACCCGGGTAGCAAGCGGCCGGCCGGCAGCGGCCAAAGCCCCTCGCGCACTCAGGTTGAAGGCCACTCCCAGGGAGTGTTCATCGATCCGGGCTTCCTGGACGCGCTGGAAGTCATCGACATCAACGCGCGCGCCAGTGAGGGCGGCTTTACCGGCGGGGTCGTCAACGCCGAGACGCGTCGCTACGAAGGTGTCGATTCCTTCGAAGCCAGCTACCGGCGCACCGGCGGCAGCTGGACGCAGTTTCATATCGACGACGACCAGCGCGACGAATTTGAAGACAGTGCCGGGCAGTACCCCACCGGCACGCCCGGTGAGTTTCAGCCCGATTTCAAGAAGTCGAAAGCCGCCGTTTCGGGTGCCACGCGCGTCGGCGACATCGGCCTGTTCGCCGGCATTAGTGAAAATCGCTCGCGCATCACCCAAAAGCAGGCCGTCGCGTTTGATCTCTCGCACCTGCTGGAAACCGGCAGTGCCTTCAAGGCCGCGGATAATCGCACGCTCGATCGCCATTCGCGTTACGCCACCGTGCGCGCCGATACCCTCGACACCGACTACGACCTGAGCGCTACGCTTGCCTACAGCGACTACCAGGAAGACAGTTTTCTAATCAACTTTATTGGCTCGGACTTCAAGAGCCAGACCGAGGGGCTCACGCTCAGCGTCAATTACGGTGACGACATAGGCGACACCCGTCTTACCGCCAACACCAACCTGGGCTACAGCAGCAACGAGCGTCGCTCGCGGCGCAACTTCCTCAATAACTACAAGGGACGGAACCTGTATCAGGGTGGGCTGATCGGCGCCTACGGCGACCTTGCCAACGAGCAGCACAGCGTCGGCGGTAATGTGAAGCTGAGCACGCCGCTCAACGACAGCCAGACGCTCAACTATGGCGGCGAACTGAAATGGGCGCGCTACCGCCAGGACCGCAATTCGCCCTTTACCGAGCGCACCTATAATCCCATTGGCAATACCTATAGCAATACGCCCTACGAAGACCATTATCTCTATGAAGAATACGCCTACCGTAAAGGCACCCTCAGCTTTACCAACCTGAATGCCGCCCTGTTTGCCGAACTCGACGGCGAGTCTGGACGGTTCTTCTGGCGTCCCGGCCTGCGCCTCGAGCGCGATGACTGGCTGGGCAATACCAACCCGGCACCGCGGCTGATGGCCGGCATGCATCTGGACGAAGCGCATCGCTATCAGCTGCGGCTAGGTGCCAACCGCTACTACGGCAAGTCGTTTTTAACCTACCGACTGCGAGAGAAAGAGCGCAAGCTGCTCTCCATCCGCCGCCGGGCCGAGCGCGACCCCAATGCCGACTTTGTCGCGGTAGACCCCGACGCCGAGTGGCGCTACCGGCACCTGGATACGCCCTACGACGACGAATACAGCGCGGGCATCTACGGGCCGCTATGGCGCGGCAACGCTGGCCTGCAGGCCGTGTTGCGCAAAGGCGAGGACCAGATACGTACCTGGCGTGACCCCGACGGCGAGCAAAAATGGTATGCCAATACGGGCACTAGCGAGACGCAGCAGATAGACCTTTATTGGCGCTCGGACGCCCTGGCCTGGGGCGTTTCCACCTGGTATGTCAACGCCGCGCTGTCATGGATGGACAAGGAGACCGACGCCGGCTTCGGTGATGAAAATGGCGGCTATAACGGTACCCAGCAGGCCGACGAAGACGTGATGTTTGAAGGCGATCGCATCGCACGCTACCGCCTGCCGGCAGACGATTTCGCCATACCGGTATCCGCCACGCTGGATGTCACCACGCAGCTGTTCGACGAGCGCCTGACCCTGACGAACGGCTTTGCCTTTACCAACGGCTACGAATACCTGAATCGCACCGGCACCGATGACGCCACCGGCCTTGATACCTACGAAGTGAAGAAGCAGGGGCACACGCTGCGCTGGGATCTCAGCCTTGAGGCCAGGCTGCTGGCCGGCAACGCCTCGCCCTACCTCAAGGCCGACGTGCTCAACGTGACCGATAACCAGAACGTCATCAACTCCGAAAATGGCATTCAGCTCTACGGGCTTGGGCGCCAGCTCTGGCTGGAAGTGGGGTATCGTTTCTAGCTTATGATTAAACTGAAGCAGTCCTTCGAGTTTCGGACTGAAGTGTAGTGGCATAGTCAATTTGGCTACCTGTACCCGGCTCCGCAAACTCGGTTAAGCTCGATCGTGCCCGACTCGGCACGCGCGAGCGTCCGGGTAACCACCTGAACAAGAAGGGATGCCCATGCGTTTCAAGACATTTCTTTCGGTAGCGGCCGTGTTGGCCGTCCCTGCCACCTCTTTCACTTTGCCCGTCCAGGCCGCGGAGACAACCAGCGGTTACAGCTACACGCTGCATGCGGCCAAACCTTCCGTGGAGGATTTGGGCCAATTTCCACCGCAATACGAGGATCCGATAGCCAGGCATGTGCTGCAGGGGCCCGAACACACTCTGATGTGGCGCAACAGTGCATCCCGAGGCGACACTAACAACGCCACCTTTGCCCTTGGCGAGCGGCACATGGGCCTGTACGTCCCGTACTGGGAGCCGGGTAAATCGGCATCGGAGACCACCGGCTGGAATGATTATGGCGACGAGCTCACTTACTCCAGTTTCAGCGTCAATGTCGAGCGGGCCGAGGGCGAACGCGAGATTGCCGGTGGCATGGCGCAACATTATGTATTGACCGCCGACTACACCCGCCACCAGGGGGACGATCCGGCCAGCGGACGTAATCGAATACACTCGGACTTGTGGGTGTTGGCCGATAAACCGTTTTCCTTTGCGCCATTTCACGTCTCGGGAGCCTACGAAGACCCCCGTCTCGGGGCTGCCGTGGTGGCCGAGCTAGGCGAGCTGGGCATGGTGGTGCGCAGCGATGCGCGCTACTCGAGCGTTGCTGTCGACGACGGCGGCAACGAGACCGGCTTCAAACATGAAGGCACCCTGACGACATGGATAGCCGACCTTGAGCCCGCTGAAGTACCCGTGGTGAATCTGCCGGTCGCTGACCACAACACCATGGATGCGCTGCAGGACGGATTCCGGCAGCATCAAGACGAAGCCTGCAAGGCTGCCATCGCCGGCTCGACACCGGAGTTCATCAAGCCGATTCTGAGTGCCGACCAGCAGCCGGCCGCACTCAAAGACTTGCGCGAGTCCTGCAAGGCCCATGTCATGCGGCCATTTACCCAAGCCTTGAGGGACGATCCGCAGTCGGAATGTGAAGGCATCCTGGCCGGCGAGACACCCGACGTCGTTAGTCAGGTGCTCGATGAGAACGAACAAAAGGACTTCATGCAAGGCGCCGTCTCGTTTTGCGAAAAACACGCGGAAAGCTAGCGGATGGGTCACGGAGGAATTCAGGAGGGCAGACCAAAAAAGGCAGACCAGTAAGTAACTGGTTTGCCTATAAAAAATTGGTAGCGGAGACCGGGTTTGAATGAAGTGGACCCCATTCACTGGATCGCCTGAAGGTCATTGCTTGAAAATTTTCCCAACGCAAAGCATGCCCGCACTGTCACGCAGGTGTCACAGACTTTTTTATGGGCTCAGCAAAAAAAGAGGCAGACCAGTAAGTTACTGATCTGCCTCTTAAAATATTGGTAGCGGGGACCGGATTTGAACCGATGACCTTCGGGTTATGAGCCCGACGAGCTACCAGACTGCTCCACCCCGCATCAACGTGAGGCGTATTATACAGGCTTTGCGGGCCCGGTCAACAGGCCATTCGCAGTAACGTGAATAACACCCAAAATGGTCCATAGTGTGTGCAACTGTTACGTTAAGGTGGCAGTTGCGTTGGCCATATCGTGATCGGGGGCTAGGCGAGATGGCCTCATCGATTCTGAGATTCTAGCAGTCTGTCGGGTTTTCGATAACGACGTGAGATACTCTCATCATGCTGCCACTACTGGAACGTCGCCATGAGCCGCTTCATCCCCGTTGACCGCCAGACCGACTATCTCCTGCCGCCTTCGGTGGACGAGTGGCTGCCCGATGGCCACCTGGCACGGTTCGTGGTGGATATTGTCGAGCAACTGGATCTTTCGGCATTGACGCGGCGCTACGCCGGCCGCGGGCACAAGGCGCATCACCCGGCCGTGCTGCTGAGCCTGCTGGTCTACGGCTACGCCACCGGGGTGGTCTCCAGCCGCAAGATTGAGCGTGCTACCTATGACTCGGTGGCGTTCCGCTACCTGGCCGCCAACACTCACCCCGACCACGACACGCTGGCCACCTTTCGCCGCCGCTTTTTGCCGGAACTGGAGCAGTTGTTCGTGCAGGTGCTGCTGCTGGCCCGCGAGATGAAGCTGCTCAAGCTCGGCGCCATCGCCCTGGACGGCACCAAGCTCAAGGCCAACGCCAGCAAGCACAAGGCGCTATCGTATGGCCACGCCAAGAAGCTGGAGGCGCAGTTCAGGGCGGAGGTGAAAGCGCTGACGCAGCGGGCCGAGTCGGCGGACAAGGAGGACGCTGCCGATGGCATGGATATCCCGGCCGAGATCGCCCGCCGTGAAGCACGCCTGGCGGCGATCGCTGAGGCGA
The DNA here is from genome assembly GCF_050215315.1 of Halomonas sp. H2. Taxonomy (GTDB): domain Bacteria; phylum Pseudomonadota; class Gammaproteobacteria; order Pseudomonadales; family Halomonadaceae; genus Vreelandella. The sequence continues at coordinate 3,624,999 of NZ_CP189760.1, read as the reverse complement.
AGGCCAGGATCGAGGCGCGAGCGGCGGAACGGGACGCCGCCGAGCAAGCGACCTACCAGGAAAAGGTGGCGCGGCGGGATGCGCAGCGCAAGGCCGGCAAGAAGCCCCGCGGGCGTGATCCCGAACCGCCGACGGGTGGCTCGCGTGACAAGGATCAGGTCAACCTCACCGACCCGCAGTCACGCATCATGCCGGTCACCGGCAAGGGCTTTGACCAGTGCTACAACGCCCAGGCCGCCGTTGATACCGATAGTTTGCTGGTGACCCATGTCCACGTCACTCAGGCGACCAACGACAAGCAGCAAGTCATGCCGTTACTGACGGCCTGGCAAGGCTACCCGGAGGTGCTGGGAAAGCCTGACCACCTGCTGGGTGATACCGGCTACTTCAGTGCCGCCAATATCCAGGCCTGCCATGACCATGGCATCGAACCGCTATTGGCGATGAAGCGTGACATCCATCACCTTCCGGTCTTCGAGCGTTTCGCCGCTGATCCGCCTGCACCCAAGAGCGAGGACCCTGTCGAGCAGATGGCGCATCGCTTGAAGACGCAGGCAGGGCGTGCGCTCTATGCGTTGCGCAAGCATACGGTGGAGCCGGTCTTCGGGATCATCAAACACGTGATGGGATTCCGTCAGTTCTCGCTACGTGGTCTGGATAAGGTCAGCGGCGAATGGCGACTGGCCACCTTGGCATGGAACATCAAGCGGATGCATCGCCTGGCATCAGGCTGAGGGGACCGCCCTCGTCGGGCAGGTGGCCGATACAAGCGCTCAGGCCGCTACGGGAGCACCGGATGGCGTCATGTTGCTGACGTAACCGGCACCAACACGAAAAATTGTGAGAAGTGGACGTCGTCACCGTGAGCGGCACCCATAACCCGACAGACTGCTAGAAGCAGTTTAAGGTAGCCGGGCACGAATGGCGCACTCGATGCCTTCGATATCTAATTGGCAGTCGGCAAGCAACTGCGCAGGCGTGCCGTGCTCTACAAAGGCGTCCGGCAGGCCGAGGTTAAGCACTTCTACCTGAACGCCTTCGGCGTGGAGCAGCTCATTCACGGCGCTGCCCGCGCCACCGGCAATCACGTTCTCTTCCAGTGTCACCAGCAGTTCGTGCTCGTCGGCAGCGTGCAGCACCGCATCGCGATCCAGCGGTTTGATGGAGCGCATATTGATATGAGTGGCGTTCAACTTTTCGGCGACTTCCGCCGCGGCGCTGTTGAGGCTGCCAAAGGCAAGCAGCGCGATACGCACGCCGTCGTTGGCGGCATGGCGGCGTACTTCTGCTTTACCAATGGTCAGCGGCTCAAGGTGCGTGGGTGTCTCCACGCCTGGGCCAGTGCCGCGGGGGTAGCGTACAGCGGCAGGGCCGGGGTGGTGATAAGCGGCACTTAACATGGCGCGGCACTCGGCCTCATCCGCCGGGGCCAGAATCACCATGTCGGGCACGCAGCGCAGAAAGGAGAGGTCCATGCTGCCGTGGTGGGTGGGGCCGTCTTCGCCCACTAAGCCCGCGCGGTCAATGGCAAAGGTGACGTCCAGGTTCTGTACCGCGACATCGTGAATAAGCTGGTCGTAGCCGCGCTGCAGAAAGGTGGAGTAAATCGCCACCACCGGCTTCATGCCTTCGCAGGCCATACCCGCCGCCAGCGTTACCGCGTGCTGCTCGGCAATCGCCACATCAAAATAGCGCTGTGGATACTCTTTTGAGAAGCGAATCAGGTCTGAGCCTTCGCGCATGGCGGGGGTAATGCCCATTAGACGCGGATCGGTGGCCGCCATATCGCATAACCAGTCGCCAAACACATTGCAGTATTTTTTCTTAGGGGCAGCTTCTTTGCTGATGGGCTTTTTGGCGGCGCCGGTGTTGGCAACAGCGCTGGGTTTTTCCAGCTTGGTAATCGCGTGGTAGCCAATCTGATCCGCCTCGGCGGGCAGGAAACCTTTACCTTTGACTGTTTTGATATGCAGGAACTGCGGGCCGTCGAGGCCGCGCAGGTTCTCCAGCGTTTCGGTTAGCGCACCGAGATTGTGGCCATCAATCGGGCCAACGTAATTAAAGCCCATCTCTTCAAACAGCGTGGCGGGGCTGACCATGCCTTTCATATGCTCTTCGGTGCGCCGGGCAAGCTCTAACGCGCCGGGCAGGTGGGAGAGTACTTTTTTGCTCTCTTCGCGTATTTTCAGGTAGGGCTTGCTGGAGAGCACTCGGGCAAGGTAGGTCGCCATGCCGCCAACGTTCTCGGAAATCGACATCTCGTTATCGTTGAGCACCACCAGTAGGTTGGCATCTACGTGGCCCGCGTGGGCCAGGGCTTCAAAGGCCATGCCTGCGGTAAGCGCCCCATCGCCAATAATCGCGCACACACGGCGTTTATCGCCCTGGGCTTTCGCTGCTAACGCCATACCCAGCGCTGCCGAAATCGAGGTGCTGGAGTGGCCGACACCAAAGGTGTCGTACTCGGATTCGGCGCGGCGGGGAAACGCCGCTAAGCCGCTGTGTTGGCGAATGCTCAGCATCGTCTCGCGGCGGCCGGTAAGGATCTTATGCGGATACGCCTGGTGGCCAACGTCCCAGACTAAACGGTCATGGGGCGTATTAAAGGCGTGGTGCAGGGCAACGCTGAGCTCGACCACCCCTAGGCCTGCGCCAAAGTGCCCGCCAGAAACACCCACGCTATACAGCAAGTAGGCGCGCAGCTCGTCGGCCAGTTGGGCAAGCTGATGGGCGTTCATGGCCCGCAGCGCAGCGGGATGGTCAAAAGAGTCAAGCAGCGGCGTCGCTGGGCGCTCGCGGGGAATCTCGTCGAACAGCTTCATGGGCATGTTTTCATAAACGTTTAGTGGTCGCGCTCGATCATATAGTGGGCTAAATCGGCCAGCGGTGCGGCGCGTTCGCCCAATGGGGCGAGCGCGGCAATGGCCTCGTCAATCAGGCTGTGCGCTTTGCGTTGAGCGCCCTCTAACCCCAGCAGGCTGGGGTAGGTAGGCTTCGCGCGTGCGGCATCGGCGCCTGACGTTTTGCCTAGGGTAACGGTGTCGCCAGTCACATCGAGGATGTCGTCGTGAATCTGAAAGGCTAGACCAATGGCGCGCGCGTAGCGAGTCAGCGCATTTAAGCGCGGGTCGTCGTCGGTGACTGCGACCAAGCCGCCCAAGCGCACGGCGGCGACAATCAGGGCGCCGGTTTTATGCGCATGCATGTGGGCCAGGGCGTCGACATTCGGGTGGCCGCCAACGGCATCTAAATCCAACGCCTGACCCGCCACCATGCCATCGCGGCCGGAGGCTGAGGCTAGTGTGTGTACCAAGTGACTCAAGCGTGGATGCGCGGTATTGGCGAGTACCTCAAACGCCAGCGCCTGGAGGGCATCGCCGGCGAGAATCGCACTCGCTTCATCAAAGGCTTTGTGCACCGTGGGCTGACCGCGGCGCAGGTCGTCATCATCCATGGCAGGCAGGTCATCATGGATCAACGAGTAGGCGTGGATTAACTCAATCGCCGCGGCGGGAGCGTCTAGCGCATTATCGTCAGCGCCTAGCGCGTTGCCGGCCATATACACCAGCAGCGGGCGCAGGCGTTTACCTCCCGCCAGCAGGCCATGGCGCATGGCGGCCTCAAGCCGTGGCGCTATGGCCGGGCGGCTATCAAACAACGCCGCTAGCGTGGCGTCTACGCGGCGATTGCTGGTCTGGCGCAGGGTGGCGAGCCGGCTAGGCTGCATGGCTACCATGGGGGCGTCTCCTTGCTCTCATCCTCGGCCGCATCCTTGGGGGCGTCGGGGCCAGCAAACGGCGTGACGTTTAAACGTCCTTCGCTGTCTTCACTGAGCGCACGTACCTTAAGCTCGGCGCTGTCCAGGCGCTGTTGGGCATCGCGGGTTAATCGCACGCCCTGTTCAAACGCCGTCAGCGCATCTTCCAATGAGAGCTCGCCTGACTCAAGACGTTCAACGATGGTTTCCAGTTGCTCAACCGTCGCGGCAAAATCCTGCGGGGGTGATGTCGTGTCGCTCATTGGGGTGTGCCTGCAAACCGATATTTTTAAAATAAGCGCACAGTATACACCGACGCTTGGGGGTGGCGTCTGCCTTTCAGCCTACGCTAATGGTGGCGACTTGCGATCCATTCATCGTCAGTACGCACACTTTTCATCATCTTAACCCGGCCTGACCGGGTCCGGCTGTGCTACGATATGCGCCTCCTGTGAACCGATACACGGCGCCTGCCGCCGACTATAGAGGTTGATTCAGCCATGGCCAAAACGTCCCTGGACAAGAGCAAGATCAAAATCCTGCTACTCGAGGGCGTCCACCAAAGTGCGGTGGACAATTTTCACAACGCCGGTTATGAAAATATCGAGCACCTGCCCACATCGCTGGATGAAGACGCGCTGATCGAGAAGCTCCGCGATGTTCATTTCATCGGTATTCGTTCCCGCACCCAGTTGACGGAGCGCGTGTTCGAGGCGGCGGAGAAGCTAGTCGGCGTTGGCTGTTTTTGTATCGGCACCAATCAGGTCGATTTGACCGCTGCGCTTACCCGCGGTATTGCGGTGTTTAACGCGCCATATTCCAACACCCGTTCGGTGGCCGAGCTGGTGCTGGCAGAAGCGATCATGCTGCTACGCGGTGTTCCGGAGAAAAATGCCCGTGCCCACCAGGGCGGCTGGCTGAAATCGGCCAAAAATTCCCACGAGGCGCGCGGTAAAACCCTCGGTATCGTGGGTTACGGTAGCATCGGCGCTCAGCTTTCTGTGCTGGCCGAATCGCTCGGCTTTAACGTCATTTTTTACGATGTGATTGCTAAACTAGGTATGGGTAATGCCAGCCAAGTCAGTAGCCTTGATGAGCTGCTGGGTCGCGCCGATGTGGTCAGCCTACACGTGCCCGATCTTGCCTCCACCCGCTGGATGATCGGCGCGAAAGAGGTTGCCGCCATGAAGCAAGGCGCTATCTTGATTAACGCCGCGCGCGGCAGCGTAGTGGAAATCGAGCCGCTGGCAGATGCGATTAAAGCGGGCAAGCTCAATGGTGCCGCTATCGACGTCTTCCCGGTTGAGCCGAAAGGCAACAATGAGGAGTTCCAGAGCCCGCTACGCGGCCTGGAGAACGTGATTCTGACGCCGCACGTAGGTGGTTCGACCCTGGAAGCTCAGGAGAACATCGGGATCGAAGTGTCGGAAAAACTGATCACTTACTCCGACAACGGCACCACCGTGACGTCAGTCAACTTCCCCGAAGTGGCGTTGCCTGCTCACCCAGACAAGCACCGTTTGCTGCACATTCACGACAACGTGCCGGGCGTACTGTCGCAGATTAACCGTGTGCTTTCTGAGAATGGCATTAACATCTCCGGTCAGTACCTGCAGACCAACGAAAAAGTCGGCTATGTGGTTATCGATGTGGATAAAGCCTACGGCCCCCAGGCGCTGGAAGCCTTGAAGCAGGTGGAGCACACACTGAAAATTCGTGCGCTCTACTCGTCGCAAAATAGTTAGGCAGTACATTACTATCAAAACGGCCCTTGTTAGGGCCGTTTTGCGTTGGGCTAAGCGTTTTAACTGAGGATTAGGCCAAATCAAACAGCAGCACTTCGCCTGCTTCTTTACCCATCAGATTGATTGCCTCTTCCGGCTCAAACGCCGCGGCGTCGCCGGCGCTGAGTGTCTCGCCGTTCACCTCCATTTCGCCGTTTACTACATGCAGCCAGGCGTAGCGCGAAGGTGGTGGTGCTACCTGTTCGCCAGCGCTAAACAAGCCCGAGTACAGATTAACGTCCTGATTAATACTCACCGACCCATCGCGCCCCTCTAGCGAAGTCACCAGCCGCCACTGGCCCTGACGCTCGGCGGTAGGAAAGGCTTTCTGCTCGTAGCTGGGATTGATGCCGAGCTGCTTGGGCTCAATCCAAATCTGCAAAAAATGCAGCCCGTTCTGCTTGGAGTGGTTGAACTCGCTATGCAGTACGCCGGTTCCCGCCGACATACGCTGCACGTCGCCAGGGCGCATCACTTCACCGTTGCCCATGTTGTCTTTGTGCTCCATCTCACCTTCAAGTACGTAGGAGATAATCTCCATATCCCGATGAGGGTGAGCGCCAAAGCCATGGCCGCCAGCGACGCGGTCTTCATTGATCACGCGCAGGGCGCGAAAGCCCATATGCTTGGGATCCATATAGTTGGCAAATGAGAAAGTATGGAAAGAGCGTAGCCAGCCGTGGTCGGCGTAGCCGCGTTCGTTAGCACGACGAATAATCATGGTGTTCTCCGCGAGTTGCGTGTGGGAATAGTGACAATATACGCCTCACAGCGGCTGCGTGGGGTGAAGCTTTCAGTACGGTTGTGTCGAATAAATCGACGTTTTCCGGCGCAAATTGCGCTAAAATATGCGCGTCTTTTAACCCGGTCCGCCCTTTGCGAGGGCGACTACCAGGAGCTTTGCATGTCTGTATCCACACCGACCTCTACCCCAATGCCGCCCATCGTGGTCGCGGCACTGTACAAATTTGTTACCCTCAGCGACTTTGAAGCGCTGCGTGAGCCGCTGCGTCAAACCATGCTGGACAACGATGTAAAAGGTACGCTGCTGCTTGCCAAAGAGGGCATCAATGGCACGGTTGCGGGCAGCCGCGAAGGTATTGACGGCCTGCTTGCCTGGCTGACCGCCGACCCACGCTTGGCGGATATTGACCATAAAGAGTCTTATTGCGACGAGATGCCGTTCTACCGCACCAAGGTCAAGCTCAAAAAAGAGATCGTCACCCTAGGCGTGGCGGATATTGACCCCAACGACACCGTGGGCACCTACGTCGAACCAGAAAACTGGAACGACATCATCGCCGACCCGGAAGTGCTGGTGATCGACACGCGCAACGATTACGAAGTGGCGATTGGCAGCTTTGAACGGGCGATAGACCCTAAAACCACCACCTTCCGCGAATTCCCCGAGTACGTGCGCGAGCACTACGACCCGGAAAAGCACAAAAAGGTAGCGATGTTCTGCACCGGTGGCATCCGCTGTGAAAAAGCCTCCAGCTTTATGCTTAAAGAGGGCTTTGAAGAGGTCTACCACCTGAAAGGCGGTGTACTGAACTACCTGGAAAAAGTCCCGGAAGAGCAGTCACTGTGGCGTGGTGAGTGTTTTGTGTTCGATAACCGGGTCACGGTTCGCCACGATTTAAGCAAAGGCGAGTTCGAGCAGTGCCACGCCTGCCGGATGCCGATCTCTGCTGAAGATATGCAGTCTTCAGCCTACGAGCCAGGCATTAGCTGTCCCCACTGCATTGATTCGCTGCCGGAGAAAACCCGCGCGGCGGCCCGTGAACGTCAGCACCAAATCGAGCTTGCCAAGGCGCGCGGCGAGCCGCACCCATTGGGTCGCGATACCCGGCTAATGAAACGCTCTGCACGCTAACTTAGTGCGCTAGACTGATGGGCATTGTTTTACTCAATTTGAGCTTAATCAATTGGAGTTCATTATGCCCATCTCCCACGATGCAAGACCTTCTGACAGCGTAAGACCCCCTGACAGCACGATTCTCCAGCGCCTTGACCATCAAGGCGTTGTCACGCTGACGATGAGTGCGCCAGAGCGCTTTAACGCGCTCTCGGAAGCCATGCTGCAAGCCTTCCACAACGCGCTAAGCGAGATTGCCGACGATAGCAGCGTGCGCTGCGTGGTGATTGCGGCTAAAGGTAAAGCCTTCTGCGCCGGGCATGATCTGAAGCAGATGCGCGCTAACCCCGATAAAGCCTACTACCAAGCGCTATTTGACCGCTGTGGCGAGGTGATGCAAGCCATTGTGCACCTGCCGGTACCGGTGATTGCCAAAGTGCAGGGCATCGCCACCGCCGCGGGCTGCCAACTGGTCGCAAGCTGTGATTTGGCTGTCGCTGCGCGCAGCGCCCGGTTTGCTGTTTCGGGTATCAACGTTGGCTTGTTTTGCTCCACGCCGGCAGTGGCGCTGTCGCGCAACGTGGCAAGAAAGCGCGCCATGGAGATGCTGCTGAGCGGAGAATTTATCAGCGCCGAACAGGCCGCCGAATGGGGCTTAATTAACCGCGTGGCAGAGGACGGCGCCCTGGATGAAGCCACTGAAGCGCTGACCGCCAGTATTTGCGCAAAAAGCGCGGTAGCGGTGCGCACCGGCAAAGCCATGTTTGCCCGCCAGCTCGCCATGCCGCTTGACGAAGCTTACGCCTTTGCCGGTGAAACCATGGCCTGCAATATGCTGGCCGAGGACGTAGGCGAAGGAATTGATGCCTTTATCGCCAAACGGCCACCGCAGTGGCGGCATCGCTGAGGTGCCGTCACTGAATGAATGGAATTCGTTTCCGTAAACGCGACAGCGGCCTGGCTAGCGCGTTATCCTGACGCCCTTTGTGTTTGCAGGGAAGACGCCTTTAGTAACAGCGCTTTTAGTAGCTAGGAGCGCTTTTGGGAGCGTCTTTTTTAGGAGCGTCTTTAGGAGAAAGTCAGGTGAGTGAAGCCAAGCGCAGGACGGTTGGTCGTCCAGCGAATACCGCCAAAGCCAGCGGAGGGCATAGCCAGTCGTTGGTACGCGGTTTAACACTGTTAGAGTACCTCGCAGCCAGCCCCCTTGGGCTCGCCTTGTCAGAAGTAGCAGAGATGGCCGAATTGGCACCGTCGACCACCCACCGCCTGCTGCAAGCCCTACAGAGTCAGGGCTTTGTGACCCAGGAAAACGAACAGGGCCTGTGGCGAATCGATGTTAAAACCTTCCGCATCGGCAATAGTTTTCTGGAAGCCCGCGATGTGGTCGCCACCAGCCGGCCGTTTCTGCGCCGCTTAACCGCCGAAACCGGCGAAACGGCCAACCTGGGTATCCGCGATGGGGCCACGGCGGTATTTCTGGCTCAACACGAGTCGCCGCAGATGATGCGTATGATTACCCGCCTTGGCTCCCGAGCACCGCTGCACGCCTCGGGCGTCGGTAAAGCACTGCTGGCGTGGATGCCCGAGGACGAGCGTAGCCAACTACTGGAAGGCCGCGAGTTGTTGCGGGTGACGACGAATACGCTCTACCAGCCCGACACCCTGCAAGAGGAGATGGCGCAGATTCGTGGCCAGGGTTTTGCCTGCGACCGCGAAGAGCACGCCATTGGTCTCCACTGTGTCGCTGCCTGCGTTTTCGATGAATACAGCACGCCGCTGGCGGCGATTTCCGTTTCAGGCCCGATGGCGCGTATTCCCGAAGCCCGCTTGTTAACCCTGGGAGCCCTGGTGCGCCAAACAGCTGACGAAATTACCCAGCAACTGGGTGGCCAGGTGCCGCATTAAAGAGCGCCACTGACGCTATGCTAAGCCTGTTTTTTGTTGCCTTGGTCAGCGCCACGCTGCTACCCGGTGGGTCGGAAGTGTGGCTAGCGCGGCTGTGGTGTGTCGGCGAGCCACCGTTGGTGCTTTGGCTGATTGCCACCTTGGGCAATACGCTAGGCAGCATGATTAACGTTGCATTAGGCCGCTATGCCCGCCGGTTTCAAGACCGTCGCTGGTTTCCTGCCTCGCCACGTAGCCTAGCCCGTGCAGAGGGTTGGTATTACCGCTTTGGTGAGCTGAGTCTACTGATTTCATGGGCGCCGATTATTGGCGACCCCCTTACCGTGTTGGCCGGCGTGTTCCGGCTGCCCTGGTGGCGGTCGCTGGCGTGGATTGTGATCGCTAAGGGCGCCCGCTACGCTGTGGTATTACTGCTCGCGCACTATTGGCTGGCACCGCTTTGTCAGTGAAACGCCTTATTAATCAAGTCATGTTACCCTGTACAACTTTTTAACAAGCTGTACAGTCAGTGTTAGCAAGATAGATGGCACGCAGCGTGCCCAGTTTTAAAACGCCTGCTAGCTTATAGACAGTCAGTCGTTAGATTGAAAAGAACACTCACCCAAAAGGAGGTTAAGGCGTGAAGCCACTTCGTTTACTACCCTGGCTAGGTGTCTGGCTGTTGGCGATGATTGCCATATTGGCTACGCCAGCCATGGCACAGAGCACGCCGAGTGAATCGGCCAGCGCCGAAGGCACGGCATCATCAGAAGCCTCGGCACCGACATCTTACGAGGCGCTGGCCAATTTATTGGAAGATGAGCAGTCGCGCCAAGAGTTGATTGAGATGTTGCGCAGTCAAGCCTCAGCGCTGCCCGATGGCATCGCCAATGAGCTTTCGCCAGAAGCCGCTGCTCAAGGCAGTGAGATAGCGCCGGAGGAGGTCTCGTTGCCGCGCCAGCTAGCCGAACTCACTAGTCGTGTGGTTAGCGACGTGGGCGGGCAGTTTGAGCAAGTGGTTGGCATTGTAGGCGGGCTGTTCGCCGGTCAAGAAGCCGATAGTGTCTTTGACATGGCCGCGTTCACCAGTGCGGCGATTAATCTGGGCCTTGTGATTGTCGCGACATTTGCGATGTTTATGATTTTCAGGCGCTTGGCGAAGCCGCTGTTTACGAAAATCAGTGGCTGGTCGCTGAACGATAGTAACTTAACACCGGTGTTGCGCTTGATTACCTGTGTGGCCATTGCGGCGGTGATAGATGTACTGCTGGTAAGCGTTTCCTACGTAGGCGGCAACCTATTAGCTACCTTTGCGATTGGTGAAGCGGGTGAGCTGTCTACCCGCGCCTCCCTATTCTTAAATGCCTTCCTGGTGATCGAGTTGCTCAAAGCCGGGGTGCGGATGCTGTTCTCTTCACACTATGAAGGGCTGCGCCTACTGCCTATTTCGACCCAGGAAGCGTCCTATTGGAACCGCTGGTTGGCGCGCTTGATTGGCATGGTAGGTTACGGTCTGATGGTCGTGGTGCCGTTGATTAATTTCTATGTGGCGGCGTCGTTAGGCCAGGCAGTCGGCACGCTGATCATGCTGTTGGCGTTTATTTATGCCGTGGCAGTGGTGCTTAAGAACCGCCTCCGCCTACGCAATAACCTGAATGATATGGCGGCAAAATCAACCTTAACCGCCAGCCGTGTTTCCCTGCAGCTATTTGCCCGCACTTGGCACCTGTTCGCGCTGCTGTATTTCTTAATCGTGTTTGTGCTGACGTTAACGCGGCCCGGCGATGCGCTACCCTTTGTGATGTTTGCCACCCTGAAGTCCCTGGCCGCCATCGTGGTCGGACTGCTGGTGTCGTCCTTCCTTACCCAGACCATTGGCCGCCGTATCACGCTGTCAGACGACCTGCGGCGCAAACTCCCGTTGCTTGAAAAGCGCCTGAATAGTTACGTTCCCAATGCACTGCGTGTGCTGCGTACAATCATTTTGGTCGTGGTGATCATGGTGGTGCTAAATGCCTGGGGCGCCTTTGACCTCGCGGCCTGGTACGCCTCTGAAGGCGGTGCCTTGCTGGTGGGTAATCTCTCCAGCGTTGCGATGATTTTGATCGTGGCGCTCGCTGTGTGGCTGGGCCTGGCAAGCCTGATCGAGCATAAGCTCAATCTGGAAACCGGCTCCGGCGAGCTGTCGGCGCGGGCAAAAACCTTGCTTAGCCTGTTTCGTAATGTGCTGGCGATCGCCATGGTGACGATTACCGGCATGATCGTGCTGTCGGAAATTGGCATCAATATCGGCCCGCTGATTGCCGGTGCCGGTGTGCTGGGTCTGGCGATTGGTTTTGGCGCTCAGAAGCTGGTGCAGGACGTTATCACCGGGGTGTTTATCCAGGTAGAAAATGCCATGAACACTGGCGATGTGGTGACGGTAGGCGGTGTAACAGGAACCGCCGAACGGCTTAGTATCCGTTCTGTCGGTATTCGTGACCTATCCGGTACTTATCACATCGTGCCGTTCTCAAGCGTAGACACCGTGTCTAACTACATGCGCGAGTTTGGTAACCACGTGGGTGAGTATGGTATTGCCTATCGTGAAAGCATTGATGATGCCATTGCACAGCTTCAATTGGCTTTTGAAGATCTGAAAGCCAGCGAAGAGCATAGCCATAAACTGTTGGCCGATCTAACCGTGGCGGGCGTTATCGCGCTGGCGGATAGCTCTGTGAACATCCGTGTGGTGATCAAAACGACACCAGGCGACCAATGGGCCGTGGGACGTGCCTACAATCGTCTCGTCAAGCTGCGCTTCGATGAAGCGGGTATCGAGATACCTTTCCCGCATACCACGCTCTACTTTGGACAAGATAAGACGGGGTCTGCGCCGCCCGCGAACCTGCGTGTCATGCAGCAAGCCTTTACAATCGACGGTAGTCCGGCAGGGCAACCCAAATCGGGTGATGTTACAACGGATGACAGGTTTGATCCTCGCCTCAGCCAGACAACCTCTGACACGGTCGAGCACCAAAAGCCTGACCATGATGACGTCGATGAGACTTAAATGGTCGTTATCATGAAGTGATTTCTATTAATCGCTACAGCGGGGCTGCCTTCGGGCAGCCCCGCTGCGTTTTAAGGGGTATTTAATGACGATAGTTTTCTGAGTGCCGCCCTTCCAGATTGATGGACTCACCACCATCGACAAACAGAATTTGCCCAGCTACAAAAGTATTGTCCAACAAGTAATACAGTGCTTGTACAAGGTGGGCGGGTTCTCCCTGCTGTTTCAGCGGAATGCCTTCAATACGCCACTGCACATAGTCACTGGTGCGCTGGGAGGCAGGCAGCACCACGCCGGGGGCAAGGCCATTAATGCGAATACGCGGGGCGAACTCCAGTGCTGCCATGCGGGTCATCTCCGCTAAGCTCTTTTTCGACAGTAAATATGCCGCATACGGGTATTGGTGATAGGCCACCTTATTATCGATGATATTGATCACCTGGCCCTCTTGAACGGTTTCGGCAAAGTGACGGGTGAGCAGTAGCGGGGTAAACATATTGACCCGGAACTGTGTCTCCAGCATCGCCAGCTCGGTCGCCGCGATCGGCGCTGGTTCATAGGCAGAAGCGCTGTTCAGCAGCAAATTAAGACCGGGAAAACGGCGTTTGGCCGCCTGAATTAAATCTCGCGGTTCATCGCTTAAAAAATCGCAGTGAAATATTTCACACCCCCGTCCTTTTGTGCGAATGCTGTTGGCGACCTCTTCAGCCTCTTCGTGGGAGCGATTAACATGAAGTGCAATGTCGTAACCTGCATCGGCCAGGGCCTCGGAAAAGTAGCGCCCCAAACGGGTGGCACCGCCGGTTACCAGAGCAGCTTGTTGGTGCATAACGCGTTCCCTATTGTTTAGGTGGTATAGGAGGACTTTCTGCGTGAGTGTAGCGTTTGTCTATAACTTATACAGAGCTTGCACGAAGCGCTAGATTTGGAGGTGTTAAAAAAGTGCCCTACTCTAGGGTAGTTCTACAAGGTGTCACTTTGAACAGGATGTCGCTATGCCACCCATGTCTTTACCTTCCGAACATGCCGCTCAGCTCCATGAGTGTTTTATTTCATTGGGATCCAATATCGACCCTGACCACTATTTCGTGCAAGCGCTCGAGATTATTAGCCGCGAGTGTATGTTGTTGGCACGTTCAAAAGCGATTCGTACAGCGCCTGTGGGATACCAGCAACAACCCGACTTCCTAAACGCCGCGCTGTTGGTGATCACACCACTTGAGCGCGAAACGTTTCGCGCTTACCTCAAAGGGGTGGAAGATCGCCTGGGCCGTGTGCGAGGTGCAGTTAAATCGGGCCCGCGGACTATGGATCTAGATATCGTGGCGTGGGATGGGGAGGTGGTCGATGACGGTTACTACCTGCACGACTATGTGAAAAAACCCGTCGATGAAGTGCTGGCGAGCAGTGGCCGCAGCCTTGAGCCTCAAAAGTGTTCATGCTTAAAGTAGGCACTGTAGCGCCGCTCACTTAGTCAATAATGCCCTGTGCGCGGGCCATGGCGTAGGCTGCTTTGGGGCCATCCCACAGAGAGGGCAATAGAATGAACGACACCGGGATAGCGGTTATCACAATAAATTGTTGAAGGGCCGAGATTTGGCCAGCGCCCATATATAACAGTACCGCCGCCATAATCGCCATGGCGATTCCCCAGAAGGCGCGCATATAAGGGCTTGGATCGTCGTGCCCCGCTCCCACAACCGCAATGGCGTAGCTCATCGAATCACCGGTGGTAGCGACGAATATCGTTGTTAGCACTAAAATGGCTAGCGTCATCCAGGCTCCGCCCGGCAATGCCTGGGCAACCGTCAAGGTGGCGACATCAAACTGGAAGTTATTAAGCGCCTCACTTAGCTCAATTGCGCCCGTCATTTGGTAGTAAATACCCGACCCACCGAGCAGGGTAAACCACACTGTGGTGGCAATGGGGGCGAGAATTGCCACGGCGACGATCATCTCGCGGATGCTGCGACCGCGGGAAATACGCGCCACAAAAATGGCTACCAGCGGGCCAAAACCGATAAACCACGCAAAGAAGAATACTGTCCACCACTGCAGCCACCAGGCGGGAGCGGTTTCTGCTGTTATGGTTGCCATGGGGAAAAACTCACTAATATAGACCCCCATGCTGGAAAAGTAGCTATTGAATAAAAATAGGCTAGGGCCAAACACCATAATGACGGCACCCACTGCGAGGGCCAGGAACACATTGAAACGACTCAGCGATTGCATACCTTTATGGACGCCGCTCATGGCAGAAAGTACGTACATACTGGCTAACACCGCTAATATGACCAATTTACTGGTGTAGCTGTTGGGAAGTCCGAACACTTCATGCAGGCTAAAACTGACCTGAGTAGCTAAAAAGCCAATAGGGCCTACCGTACCGGCGACAACCGCGATGACACAGCAGGCATCAATGATTCCACCCAGGGGGCCACGCATTAGCCGCTCTCCCAATAGCGGATAGAGCAGGGTGCGTGGCTGTAACGGCTGGCCTTTCACATAGTGAGCATGGGCAAGCACGATAGCGGTTAGTGATCCCAAAACCGCCCAGCCAATAAACCCCCAATGCATAAACGACTGCGCCAAGGCGTTGGAAACGGCTTCCACCGTGCCTGCTTCGCTACTAAAAGCGGGTGGCGTGACGATGAAGTGGTAGACCGGCTCTCCGGCGGCAAAAAATACCCCGCCGCCCGCAAGTAACGTACACAAAATAATCGAGAGCCACTTAAACGTGCTCATTTCTGGTGCATCTAAATTGCCGATTTTAGCTTTTGCGGCGGGTGTGACCGCCAATCCCATCGCAATAAAGAAAGTGAGTAGCAGAAGTAATTGGAAGTAACTACCCAAGGCCAATGCTGTCCAAGCGAAGCCTTTGCTGATGGACTCAGCGACTAATGTCACGTCGTAAAGTGATAGTGACAAAAAAGCGACGATAAAGCCGATGCTCAAGATCAAAACAATAGGATCGCCGAGCGAAAGCCGCCCAGAACTGTAAGCATCAGGGGCTTCGCCACTAAGGGCGGACTGGTTCATATTGAACACCTTTTAGGAGAGCAGGGAGAGGCTAAAATGAGGGCCTACCAACGCGTATGGCTAAGCGGCTTAACACCGGCTAGTGGCTAGAACAGCAGATAAAAAAAAGCGCCATTCAAGGAATGGCGCGAGGACAGGAAACTGAGCGTAGTATATCGTCAATTTAGACCAACGTCTAACATGTTTTATCTTGGTGCATGGGAGAAGTGTCAATGCACTGTATTGGCCCGTGACCATCTACGAGCTGTATAAGCAAAGCTTACCAACGATAAAGCAGGGAAGCGCTGGTGGTGCTGTCAGTACGCTCGCTAGTGTCGTCGGGCGGCTGGGAGTTGTGCTTAATTTCGTGGGATAAGCGCAGCGACAGCTTGGCATTAAGCCTCGCGGTGAGCGCTGTAAGCGAACGGGAGGTGGTGTTTTGGTCGGTATACTCCACCGACATCTCCTGCTGAATATCGGCGTAGTCGGAAAATCCCCAGCGATAATCCAGCGCGGTGTAGGTCACCATCAAGCGCTCATCGTCGTAACCGCGCAGCCGGTCATGGCGATAACCTGGGCCCGCCTCCAGCGACAGCGCATGGGTGTCATTCTCAAGAATCTGGCGCCCATAACCACCAATCGCTGACAACTGCTGGTCGTAACCGGCAAAGCGATCTTTCTCCCAGCGGGCAAAGCCAAATAGATAGTGCGGGCCGTCTAGCTCATAGCGCTCACGTCCGGCGACCAGGTACTGCTCGGCACTGGTTTCGTTATCTTTACTGACAGTGCGCACCTCGCCGCGCAGTGAGTAGGTAAACTTACCGGTTAACCAGGTCAGCAGCGTTTTGCCGATCAACGTTTGGCTATTGGTATTGCCTGAAAGGTGGGTAAACCCTAGCTCGGCATCGCCGCTGAACACGGGTGCGTCTTCTTCGGGAGGCGGTGGGGCATAAAACGGGTTGGCATAAGCCGTGGTTAACCACAGTGGCCAGCAGGCCAGCACAATAATCCATCGAACGATTGCCACTACATCCCTCCTTGGTTTCGGCAGCGGAATATTATATCAGTGAACGTCGTTTGCTGGCGCGTGCCATAATGGTGCGGTCATGCATTTCGAGTCTACTTATGAGCGTTTCTCGCCCCCGAACATTAGCCGACCTGCAGCGCTGGCGGCGAACCCGCGCAAGGCGAAGTTGGTATAAGCGCAGTTTTCGCCTGCAGGTGATGCTGTTGGTCGGGCTGCTATTGGCGGGCATGCTACTGGCTCAGGGCGCGTACCTCAATCATCGCAAGGCGGAAATTATTAGCCAGCAGATGGGCGAACGAGCGCTGGCGGTGGCTAAAACAGTGGCGTCGATGCCGCAGATTATTAACGCCTTTGCGATCCCTGACCCCTCCTTCATTATCCAGCCACTGGCGGAGCGCATACGCCAGGAAACCGGCGCGCGCTATGTGGTTGTGGGCAATGCCCGAAGTATTCGCTATTCCCACCCCGTGCCTGAACGGATAGGCCAGCCGATGGTCGGCGGCGATAATGATCAAGCGCTGATTCATGGCCAGTTTTATGTATCGGAGGCGACCGGTTCATTGGGCACCGCCATGCGTGGCAAAGCGCCGATATGGGATGAAGAAGGCAATATCATTGGCCTGGTGTCCGTCGGCTTTATGATGGATCGGGTGGCGATGGACGTGGCTCGCTACAACAGCCTTGGCTGGGCGCTGGTCGCATTGATGATTACGCTGGGCTTTGCCGGCGCCTACTGGCTGTCGCAGCACCTTAAAAAAGTCATTTTAGGCCTGGAGCCCTACGAGATCGCGCGGCTGGCGATGGAGAAAGAGGCCATTTTGCAGTCGATTCACGAGGGCATTCTGGCGGTTAACCGCGAGGGCCATATCACCTTGGTTAACCAGCAGGCGCGTCGCTTTCTCAACTTGGATGACGAGCACGTGCTGCTGGGAGAGCCCATCCGTGAGGTGGTGCCCAATTCGCGGCTACTGGACGTGCTCCGCCGCGGCGAGCAAGAGTTCGACCAGGAGATGTGGCTGGGCGATCACCCGGTGGTGGTTAACCGCGTGCCGATTCTTCATGAGGGCGAGATTGAGGGGGCAGTGGCCACTTTCCGCAGCCGTCGCGAAATTGTCGATCTCTCCCAGGCGTTGACCCAAGCCAGCCGTGATGTGGATATGCTGCGTGCCCAGGCCCACGAGTTTTCCAATAAACTCCATACCATCTCAGGATTACTTCAGTTACAGCGTATCGACGAAGCCCTGGCGCTGATCCACCAGGAGACCGAACGTGCCCAGGCGCAGATGAGTTTTTTAATGCGCAATGTGGCCGACGCGGTGCTTAGCGGCACCCTGCTGGGTAAACTAACCCGTGCGCGGGAGCTAGGCGTGACGCTGGAAATTGACGGACAAAGCTCGCTTGCTTGCCCGCTAACGTCTACCGGGCAAGAGGTAATGATGAGCGTAGTGGGCAATCTGTTGGACAACGCCTGCCATGCAGCGCTGAATGGGCCAAGCAAAGAACCCAACGTGCGGCTGTTTTTCACCGATCTGGGCGAACAGCTGCTGATCGAAGTGGAAGATAACGGGCCAGGTGTGCCTGCTCAATTTGCCGAGTCGATTTTCCAGGAGGGGGTTTCGACCAAAACCGGCAAACACCAGGGTATTGGTCTGGCGCTGGTGGCAAGGCTCTGCCGTCAACATGGCGGCGAGGTAACCCTGGAAGAGAGTGAACTGGGCGGCGCGTGCTTTATCGCGGTACTCGACCGCTCGCTGTGCCAAAAGCAGTTTCAGCAACAGCCTTAAAAATGGTTTTAAAAACAACGTAACAATGACCAGGATAGCTAGGGGGAAGGCAATGGCTGATGGGCAATACGGCATTTTGGTCGTTGAAGACGATTTTCGCATTGCCGATATTCATAGGGCCTTTATTGAGCAGAGTGATGGCTTTTATGTGGTGGGGATGGCGCGCAACGGCAGCGAAGCCAAAGCGCTAATGGTGCAGCATGCCGCCAGCATCCAGTTGATTTTATTGGACGCCTATCTTCCTGACGTTGAGGGCTTAGAGCTGCTGTGGGCGATTCGCCGCGACTATGTGCATGTGGATATCGTCATGGTCACCGCCGCCCGTGAAGTGGAAACCATCAGCGAAGCGCTGCGCGGCGGGGTGTTCGACTACCTTATTAAACCTATTGAAGCCGCGCGCATGACGCAGATGCTGACCCGCTTTCGGCGCGAGCGCGAAGCCTTGGCCAACCGTGCTGAGATGAATCAAGACGAGCTGGATCACGTTCTGGCGCGCCTGCAGCCTGGTGAACCAGCGCGGGCTAAATCGCAAACTCAGTCTCAAGCCCGATTTCAAGCCTTGCCCAAGGGCATTGACCGGCTGACCCTGCGCCGGGTGATTGATGCCCTGGCCGCTGCCCCCGATTCCTTCACCGCGATGCAGATGGCGCACACCATGGGCGCCAGCCGCTCAACCGCGCGGCGTTATTTGGAGTTTTTAGTCGCCGAACAGGCGGTGAGTGCTGAGCTGGGCTATGGTGATGTAGGGAGACCCGAGCGGCGTTATCGGCTGTTGGAGGCGGCACATGCGTGGCTTGAGTCGCTATAAGAATGCCGGCGTGAACAAAATGAACAAAATGCCCATAAAGAACTTTTTGTCTTTTATGCACACAAGCTTGTCGGTCAGGGTGGGGTTCTTCTAACGTTCGCGGCGTGCAGTCTCACAATAAGAAGCACTACACAACAACATCACTGACACGTGGAGAATGCCATGACTCGTAACTCTTCCCTGAAACTCGTGACCCTGCTGGCTCTTCCGCTGGCTGCCGTTACCTTTTCCAGCACCGCAGCAGCGTTTGAACCGGAAGGTAAGGTGGAGTGTATCGCGCCATCTGACCCGGGCGGCGGCTGGGACTTTACCTGTCGCAGTGTGGGTAATGTCATGCAGGAACTTGATCTAGTGCCGGCGAATGTACAAACCATCAACATGGCTGGCGCTGGTGGCGGTGTGGCGTTTGCCCATACCGTCAGCAAGCGCGCTGGCGATGACCATCTGCTGGTTGCAGCCTCTACTGCCACGACCACTCGTCTGGCCCAAGGGCAGTTCCCCGGGTTGACTGCCGATCAGGTCAATTGGATCGGTGCCTTAGGGGCGGATTACGGGATTATCGCCGTGGCCGCTGATTCCGAGATCGATGACCTTAATGAATTGATGGATTCACTCAAGGAAGACCCGCGCAGCGTTAAGTTCGCCGGCGGTAGCGCTAAGGGTGGTTGGGATCATCTCAAAGTGCTGATTGCCGCTCAGGCAGCCGATGTCGAGAATCTTCCGCGCATTGCCTACCTGTCGTACAACAATGGTGGCGAAGCGTTAACCCAGGTGATCGGTGGGCACGTGGACGCCTTTACCGGTGATATCACCGAAGCCCAAGGGTTTATGGAATCCGGCGACTTGCGCGTCCTGGCGGTGCTTTCCGAAGAGCGTCTGCCCGGCGACCTAGCTGACATCCCCACCGCCCGTGAGCAAGGTATCGACGCCCTTGGCCCTAACTGGCGCGGCTTTTATATGCCTGCGGATGTCTCCGAAGAAGCTGAAACATATTGGACCGATGCCATGGACACTATTTACCAGAGTGAAGAGTGGCAGAGTGTCATGAAGCAGAATGGTTTGATGCCTTTCCACATGACCGCTGGTGAGTTTGAAGAGTTCGTACTCAACCAGATCAATGACATTGAGCAGCTTTCTAAAGATATTGGGCTAATTCAATAATGACCTTTAACGACCGCATCTTTGGGGTCTTGATGATCGTCCTGGCCGTCGCGTACGGCTGGGCCGCGACTCAGTTCCCGGAGCCGTTTGGTGGGGCCGAAGCCGTTGGCCCTGACACTTTTCCGAAGCTGCTGGCTGTGGTGCTGGCAATTTCCAGCCTTTATCTGATCGTACGCCCTGATCCCGATAACGCCTGGCCTTGGAGCCGTACCGGTATCGAGCTAATTATCGCCGTAGTGGTGCTGATCTTTTACGCCATGCTGCTTCAGCCGCTGGGCTTCATTATTAGCACCACGTTGGCGGTGGGAACGCTTTGCTGGCGCATGGGGGCTCGACCACGGAATGCTTACATAACCGGGGCAGTCTCGGCAGTGGTGGTGTATTTCCTGTTCAGTTTTGCACTTGATCTCGCCTTGCCGCTGGGTCTGTTGTCATTCCTGGAGGTGAACTGATGGAAACTCTAGGTTATCTGATAGATGGTTTTGGCGTTGCTCTGCAGCCCCATAACCTGATGTTCGCCCTGCTGGGTGCTTTTCTAGGCACCTTGATCGGTGCCTTGCCGGGGTTAGGCCCAGCCAATGGTGTGGCCATCCTGATTCCGCTGGCATTCAGCTTGGGGCTCGCGCCAGAAACCGCCCTGATCATGCTGACCTCAGTGTATGCGGGTGCCATGTACGGTGGGCGTATTTCGTCGATTCTGTTGAATATTCCTGGCGATGAACCGGCTATGATGACCTGTCTTGACGGCTATCCTATGGCCCAAAAGGGCAAGGCGTCCGAGGCACTGGCTATCTCTGCCGTGGCCTCCTTTATCGGTAGTCTCATCGCCACCATTGGTTTGATTCTGCTGGCGCCACTGCTGGCTAATTTCGCGCTAACGTTCGGCCCGGCAGAATATTTCGCGCTCTTCATGTTGGCGTTTGCCACGCTGGGTGGCATCACTGGCAAGAACCCTATCAAAACGGTGGTCGCCGCCTGTATTGGCCTAATGATCGCCACGGTGGGTATCGACAATACCGGTGTGCAGCGCTACACCTTCGGCGTGCTCGAACTCTTTGAAGGCGTGGACTTCATCATTGCTATCGTCGGTTTGTTTGCCATTTCTGAGCTGTTGTTCTTCATTGAAGAGCGCGCCGGTGGCGGTAAGGAAAAGATGAAGGTCAACAAGCTCTCGCTCTCCTGGAAGGATATCCGCGACATTCTTCCCACCAGCTTCCGCGGCGGGGTGCTGGGTTTTGTGGCCGGTGTGCTACCGGGTGCCGGGGCGTCGTTGGGTAGTTTCATCAGCTATACGCTTGAAAAGCGTGTGCTGGGCAAGAAAGGCGCTTTTGGCACCGGCGACCCACGCGGTGTGGCGGCTCCCGAAGCTGGCAACAACGCCGCTTCGAGCGGTGCCCTGGTTCCCATGCTAACCCTGGGTGTGCCGGGTAGTGGTACTACCGCAGTACTATTAGCGTTGTTGATTTCGCTTAATATCACCCCTGGGCCGCTGATGTTCACCCAGAATGCCGACATCGTCTGGGGCGTGATCGCAGCGCTATTGATCGGTAACTTTTTGCTGCTGATCCTTAACATTCCGTTGGTGGGCATCTTCGTCAAGTTGCTGTCCGTACCGCCGATGTACCTGCTGCCGATCGTCACGATGATCGCTTTCGTGGGTATCTACTCGATCAGTAACACCATCTTTGACCTCTACTTCATGGTGGCCTTTGGGGTGGGCGGTTACGTCCTGCGCAAGCTTGAGATTCCGCTGGTGCCAGTGATTCTTGGCTTGTTGCTGGGGCCCGAGATGGAGAAGAACCTGCGCCATGCCATGGATATCTCCGACGGCGACTGGATGATTCTTTGGGATAGCGGTCTGGCTATCGGCCTTTGGGTCTTTGCTGGATTGGGCTTGATCTTGCCTTATATTGTGGGTCCTCTCCTGCGTCGTGGGATGAAGGGAGCAACGCCTACGTCAGGCTCGCCTGAAAGCGATTAATACTTAAATAAGTCATCTTGAGCAACGGGCGCCGACGAAAGTCGGCGCTTTTTACTTCTGGGTAGCGAACTACACAAAGGTGCTGAAACAGGTGGTGAGTTGGCTCGGGCTGGAAGGGCATCGTCAGGGCCATACTCTAACTCGGCGGTGGCGTCGGGCGCGCGTCCGGGTGATAGTGGCCTCGTCTTTTGAGTAGTATCGCTGTAGGATCCATATTTTCGCTATCTTACCAACGGAGATCACCATGTTCATGCGCTATGCAACGCTGTTAACGGCTCTTCTCTTAATCAGTTCCCCGCTGCTGGCTGCCCACCACGACCACGGTGACGACCAGCACGACGCCATGCCAGGGCAGGCTTCGCATATGGAAGTGGTGCAACCCTGGGCTCGAGCCACGCCGCCAGGAGCCGCTACGGGCGGCGGTTTCGTGACGATAACAAACCGTGGTGAGGCGAGTGACACCTTAGTAGGCGCTACTAGCTCACTTACTGATCGGGTTGAGATCCATATCATGGAGATGGATGGCGACGTCATGCGTATGCAGCATCTCCCTGGTGGGATTGAGATCCCCGCAGGTGAAACGGTAACCCTGGCGCCTGGTGGCCTACACCTGATGTTTATGGCGCTATCTTCACCGATTGAAGAAGGTCAGCCCATCTATGTGACGCTGGATTTTCAACACGCCGGAAGTATCGAGACCGAACTCCAGGTGCTACCGGTAGGCGCTTCGCCTGAGGGAGAAGGTGCACGCGTTGACCACCATGGCGATCATCACCATGAGGCGCATGAATAAGGGACTGTTAAATAACGGCCAACATGCCGCCGTCGACATAAATGATCTGTCCATTGACGTAGCTCGACGCCGGGGAGGCGAGGTAAACCACGGTGCCGACAAGATCTTCAGGAACGCCCCAGCGTTTGGAAGGGGTGCGATTAATCAGCCAGTCATTGAATTTTGGGTCATCAACCAGCGGTTGGGTCATTTCCGTGATCATGTAACCTGGGCCGATAGCGTTGGTCTGAATACCATGCTCGGCCCATTCCGCTGCCATGGATTGGGTCAATAAACGCACCCCGCCTTTGGAAGCTGTATAAGCACCCACCGTTGACCGCGCGACAGAGCTCATTAGTGACCCAATATTAATAATTTTACCGCCCTTACCGCGTTCAATCATTTGCCGAGCAACATTACGGCCCAGTAGAAAGGTACTGGTCAGGTTAGTGTTAATGACCTTATCCCACTGGTCGAGTTCGACCTCAAGCAGCGGGCGGCGGAGCTGCATACCTGCGTTATTGACCAGTATATCGATACTGATTCCATCGTCTTTCAGCGCTTCAAGTGCCTGCTCTATGGCGGCCTCGTCGGCAACATCAAACGAGGTTGTGAGCACATTATGGCCTTCCTCGGAGAGAGTGTTGCGCGCAGCTTCAAGTTTGTCATGATTACGCCCATGGATAATGATTTGAGCGCCCGACTGCGCCAGCCCGCGAGCCATCGCGAGCCCTAAGCCGCCAGATGAGCCGGTAATCAGCGCCGTGCGGCCTGTTAGATCGAACAACGTCATCGTTCTCATTCCTTGCATGATTGTTTTGCGATATGCCTTTTAAAGACTAACTCAGCTAGGCCCTGGCTGCTCAATCGACCCGCGTAATAGGCTGGCGACTTGGGTCAATATGCCATGGTAGGCCAAGACGGGTATTGCGTTCCAGTTCGGCAATCACCTGGGCGCCGAGCAGTAAAATGATGGTGCCCACTTCCAAGCTGATCAGCACGATCACCAGCGTGGCCAGCGAGCCGTAAACTGCATTGACGAACGACAGATTGACGAAATAGTAGACCAATAACAATCGTACACCCTCCCACATCAGCGCCGCTACGAAGCCTCCCACTAGCGCTCGGCGTAAGGCGATCTGTACCACTGGAAGCACTTTGTAAATGGCGCTGAAGAGTAGAAAGACGCCGATGAAACTGGCTAGATTAAGCACCGGTTCTGACAGCCCGGCCAATGGCAGTTCACGGTCGAAAAGCAGCATTACCAAGGTATTGAGCGAGCTGGCCAGAGTGACGACCAGTGTCAGTACCATCAGCCCAGCCCCCAGTACCACCATAAAGGCGTAAGGCAGCATCACTGATACCCAGACGCTGCGCTTGATATGAGGGCTCTCTGGGGCATGAAAAATGATCGCTAGAGCGTCTTCCAGCATACGAAAAGCGAATGAGCTGAACAGTAACAGAATGGGAAAGCTTAGAATGCCGATCACATCACGGGATTCGAGCAGGCTGCGCACGGCCTCCAACAACACCTCGGCGTGGGCGGGCGCCATGTGGCGGGCCTGGATGGCTAACACATTGAGTAGGTGCTGCTGATCCACCACTTGAGTCAATAGCACCACGAGCAGCGCAAATAGCGGCACTATGGAGAGCAAAATGTTATAGCCCACGCCACCCGCCAGCAGGACGCCGTGGTTTTTGAGGAAATTGCGTAAGACACGCCAAGCAAAGTGAGCCAACTGAGGGAGCAGGAGCAAGGCAGCGCTAAAAAATGCGTGTTTTCGAACCATGCGGGCCATTCTCCTTGTGCACTTGGAGCATGATACGCTGATGGCGATAGCAAGTAATAAGTCAGGCAAGAAAATGCCTAGCCATAACAACAAAAAGGTCGCCCTGACCAGGCGGTAGAAAGGTCAGGACAATCTCAACCCTCTTCAAAATCGGCAGCACCTCGCACATCGGAAAATGAGAGGCGCTAACGAGCGATGATTAGTCAGGGCGGCTAACTACCTGACCAGCCCAGCAAAATCGGCACGTAGACCACCAATAGCAAAACCCCGATCAGCCCCAGCAGGTAAGGAATGATCGCGCGGGTAATGCGCTCCAGCGGCAGCTGGGTGATTGATGAGGCCACATAGAGGTTGATCGCCACTGGCGGGGTAATCATGCCGATTGAGAGTCCCACCACGATAATCAAACCAAAGTGGATCGGATCAATCCCCAACTGCAACACCAGCGGTAGCAGCACCGGTGTGAGGATAATCAGCGCACTGGCGGTTTCAATAAACACCCCGGTGAGCAGGATAATCCCCACAATCAACAGCATAATCACGTAAGGGTTGGTAGACAGCGATAGCACCGCCTGAGCAATCGCCCCCGGCACCTGCCAGCTAGACAGCGTCCAACTCAACACCGCCGACATGGCAATCACCAGCATAATCACCGCGGTGGTCATCGCCGAACGAATCAGCAGCTTATAAACCTGCGGCAGGGTCAGGTCACGATACACAAACAGCGATACCAGCATGGCGTAGTTCACCGCCACCACGGCTGCTTCTGAAGGCGTGAAGATGCCCGAGAAGATACCCCCGAGGATAATCACCGGCGTCATTAATCCCCAACTGGCGTCTTTAAAGGTATGCCAGATGGTGGTTAGCGAGAGCGGTGTGCCCTTGGGGTACTGGCGCTTATACGCCTGAGCAATGGCAATGGCCATTAATCCTAGCCCCATCGCCAGACCCGGTAAAAAACCGTTTAGAAATAGCTTGGAAACGGACTGCTGAGCGATCACTGCGTAGATGATCATCGGCACCGAGGGCGGAATCACCACCCCTATCGTGCCGCTGGCGGCGATCAAGCTGGCCGCCGATGCCGGGTCGTAGCCTTTGCGCTTAAGCTCCGGCACTAGGCTAGAGCCCACCGCGGCGGTCGTTGCTGCGCCAGAACCGGAGATTGCCGCAAAGAACATGCCCGCCATCACCGAGACCACCGAGAGCCCGCCGCGCATAAAGCCGACTAATGAATCAGCAAAGCTGACCAGCTTTTCGCTCACCTTGCCCTGGGCCATTAAATCCCCAGCGAGGATAAACATCGGGATCGCGACCAGAGCAAAGGAGTTGATGCCCTGGAACATCTGCTGGGTGACCACCATCAGCGGCACGCCGGATTGATAGAGGGCATAGAGCGTGCTGGCGCCAATCGCAAAGGCAATTGGCACGCCCAGCAGCATAAACAGGAAGAACAGCCCAAACAGCAGCAGCGTCATAGCGACTCCTCCTGGGGTTGGGAGGTTTCACCGTTAATCAGCAGCTCGATGATATCGACCAGCGCGTACCAGGCCATAATCGCTGCACAGATCGGCATCACCGCGTAGACGTAAGTCATCGAAAGCCGCAGCGAGGCGGATTTCTGAAAGCTCTGTACCTGCATATAGCGGTAGCCGATCACGATCAGCGTGATCATAAACGCCAAAACAATCAGCAGGGCGGCAAGCCGGGCGATTTGGCGCAGGCGGCCGGGCAGGGCATCCACCACAAAGGTCACGGCAATGTGTCGCCCGCGCTGAAACGCCAAGGTGCCGGCTAAGAAGGTGATCCACACCAGTAGAAAGCGGGCGACCTCTTCAGTCCAGCCCACGGCGGTAAACAGCACCCGCGAAACAATCTGCAGGGTAATCACCCCAATCAGCGCCGCCATGGCCGCAAAGACCACGGGCTGTAGAATGGCGTCCAGAAAGCGTTCAGTACGCTGTAGCAACATTACCAATGGATGCGTGTGAGTGGGCACTTACTTCACTTCCTCCTGGATGCGTTGCAGATAGTCGCCGAACTGATCACCGTACTTCTCATACACCGGGGCAACGGCTTCCTGAAAGGCGGCGATATCGGGCGACTCATTAATTTCCATGCCGGCCTCTGCCAGTTCGGCTAACTGCTCGGCTTCCATGATGGCATTTTGTTCTCTGGCATAGGTAGAAGCTTCGCTGGCGGCATCGAGTACGATCTCCTGAACCTCCTCTTGAAGGCCGTTCCAGGCGGGTAAGCTCATAATGAAAATCGCTGGCGCGTAGATGTGCCGAGTCATGGTGAGGTAGTCCTGGGTTTCCGCCAGGTTAAAGGCATGGATGGCGTTAACCGGGTTTTCCTGACCATCAATCGTGCCTTGTTGCAGGGCGGTCAGCGCTTCTGTCCACGCCATGGGCACGGCATTGGCGCCGAGTTCCCGGAACGTATCCACATAGACCTCGTTCTCGATGACGCGCAGTGTCAGGCCTTCGAGATCCTCGGGCGCATTAATCGCGTTCTGGCTATTGGTGATATTACGAAAGCCGCGCTCAGCAAATGCCAGCCCTTTAAGGTTCACATCCTCTAACTTGCCCAGTATTTCCTGGCCAATCTCACCATCCAGCACGGAGTAGGCAGATTCGGCGGAAGGGAAGAGGAAAGGCAGCTCAAAAACCGAGAACTCATCAACGAAGTTGGCCACGGGCCCGTTGGTGATCACGCCCATATCGACGGTGCCGATCTGCATTCCTTCCAGAATAGTGCGCTCGTCTCCCAGAGAGGCGTTGGGGAAGATCTCGACAGAGACCGCACCGTCGGTCTGTTCGCTGACTAACTGCTGAAACCGTTCAGCGGCGATATGGTAAGTATCTTCTGTATTCACCACGGTTGCTAAGCGCAGGTTGGTAGGGGTTATTTCCTCGGCGTGGGCCATGAGCGGTAAACCAAGCAGGCCAGCGCATAGCAATGTCAATTTTAACTGTTTGAATTTGCTTGTATTACAGGATGCGGCGTGAGCGGTAAAACGGGCGCGGTTATTCACATTATCTCCTAGTGGTGGCTGTTCTTATGGTCTTATTGGGCTTCATCTATATCACATCGAACTAACAGGGCAAATTACTTATTTTCATTCCACCATTCGCGATAATAATCCAAAAAATCTTTATAGATCTGGGGCTTGAGAGTGGTGATGGTTAGCGCTAGCCTGCAAACATTACGATTGATTAAATGCCTTGGAAGGTAATTGTAAGGCTTAGTCGATGGCTAAGTCTTGCTACCCATGGCAACGCCAGCTAAAACAGGAATAACCAATGGATAAGTTGCTTAACGACCTAGTTGCGGTAGTCGGCCCAGAAGGCGTGCTGCTCGGTGAAGATGTCTCCCAGCGTAGTGTCGACTGGTTTACCGGGGCGCCCTGTCGTGCCAAGGCCATTGTAAGGCCCCGCAATACCGAACAGCTCAGCCGGGTGATGGCCTTATGCTACCAGGCTGACCAGCTGGTGGTGACCCATGGCGGCATGACCGGCATTGTGCACGGGGGTGAAGCCAGCCCCGAGGAGCTGGTGGTTTCCCTGGAACTGATGAACCAGATCGAAGAGGTCGACCTGGTCGGTTCTACGATTCAGGTTCAGGCCGGAGTGACGCTCCAGCGTGTGCAGGAAGCCGCGGCAGAGATCGATATGCAGTTTCCGCTCGACCTCGGCGCCCGGGGCTCGTGCACCATTGGCGGCAATATCGCCACCAATGCCGGGGGAATACGGGTCATTCGCTACGGCATGATGCGCCAGCAAGTGCTGGGACTGGAAGCCGTACTCAGCGACGGCACCGTGGTCAGCTCGCTGAACAAAATGCTCAAGAATAACGCTGGCTATGACCTCAAGCAGCTATTTATCGGTAGCGAAGGCACGCTGGGTATCGTCACCCGCGCAGTACTCCGGCTGCAGCCACATATGCCCAGCGAACAAACCGCGCTGGTCGCGGTGCCCTCCTTCGATGCCTTGACCCAGCTGTTACGCAAGGTCTCCCAAGAGCTCGCCAATAGCCTTAGCGCCTTCGAGGCGTTGTGGAATAGCCACTACAAGCTGGTCACTACCGAGAGCGGCAAGCACGCGCCCCCGTTGGCCGACGACTCGCCTTTCTACGCGATCATCGAAACCCTGGGGCTAGATGACGCCCAGGATGCGGAGCATTTCTCTGAGATTCTGCAAAAGGCGATGGAAGACGGCTTGATCACCGATGCCGTGCTAGCCAGTTCCGGTGCCCAGCGCCAGGGCATCTGGGCGATCCGAGAGGATATCGAAGTGCTGGTGCACCAACTGAAGCCGATGTTCTCCTATGATATCAGCCTGCCGATTCCCCATATGGATGCGTACGTTGATACCCTGGAACAAGACCTCAAGGCGCAGTTTCCGCAAACAGGTAAAATGATCGTGTTCGGCCATCTTGGCGATGGCAACCTGCACATCATGATCACGGTGCGCGACGATAGCTCGCAAAGCCGCCGCCAAGTTGAGCAGTTGGTTTACTCGCCCCTGAAAGAGTACGGCGGCTCGATCTCTGCCGAACACGGCATTGGTCTCGAAAAGCGCGACTACCTAAGTATTTCCCGCTCCAGCGAGGAGATCGCTTTAATGAAGCGCATGAAAGTCGCTCTGGATCCCAAGCTGTTGTTGAATCGTGGCAAAGTCGTGGCGGTGGAGTGAGTTTGGCGGTTTGATTAAGGGTCGCCCAGTGCGGAGGGGGCTGGTGCCATCAGTTCCCGTGTTAATTGCCGCAACCAGTGTATGCCAGGATCGTGATCCTTCCTTTCATCCCAGCACAGGCAGACTTTGAACGCTGGGACGTCCAGGGGCAGAGCGTAGAACTTCAAGCTATTGTTGCGGCAAATGACCCTGGCGGCGCTCTCTGTCACCACGCAGAGCAGCGCTGTGGACACCAATATTTCCTGCAGTGGATTGATGTAGGGCGTCTTGGCGACGATTTTCCGCTCTAACCCCAGCTCCCTCAGTTTTTCATTAATTAACAGCGGGCTGTCTTCACGATGGGACAAAGCGACCTGGGGGGAGTTTAAAAAAGCCTCAAGGGTAATGGCGCTGCTCTCGCCATGAAATGTCGCATCACCCACACAGCCAATCACATCGTCAAACAGGTACTCATGATGCGAGGTGAGCGGCAAGGTTTCGAACTGCACCACCGCCAGGTCGATATCGTGCTCTTGCAGAACCTGCTGGGCGCCTTCCGCGCTAGCGATGCGCGTGGAGAGCATGTTGAAACACAAGTCTGGTGCGTGTTCCAAGCAGTGCTGGATAAGCTTGGGTTGCAGCTGTTGGCTGACATAGTCCACCAAACTGACCCGAAACTCCCGCTTTGATGTGGCAGGCGAAAACTCGTTATTACTGTGAACAGCCTGATCAAGGTAGAACAGCCCTTTGGCTACGGCGGCATCCATCTGCCGGGCAAGCGGGGTCGGTTGCATGCCGTCCAACGTCTTGATGAAAAGCGGGTCGTCCATTAACAGGCGGAGCTTTTTCAGCGAGTGGCTGACGGCCGGTTGCGTCAGGCAGAGCGCTTGTGCGGTGAGCGTCAAACTCCTTTTCCAATACAGCGTGTGAAAAACCAATAGTAAATTGAGATTGATCTTATTGAGCCTGTTCGCCAGCTTCGTATTGGTGGTGTCAGCCATCAGGCGTGTCTCTTGGTTGGAAGGGCCGTCCCGGCGCGGGAACAGCCCTTAGCCACTGCTGTAAAAGCATTTTATCTACTGTCGGGCTTGCCTCGATGGGCAGCAAATTACTTGAGCGCCTCCTGAATGCGCGGTAGGTAGTCACCGAACTGTTCGCCGTACTTCTCATACACCGGCGCGACGGCGGCTTGGAAGGCTTCCATATCTGGATTGTCGTTGATCTCCATGCCTGCATCGCGTAGGGCTTGCAGTTGTTCGGCTTCCATCTCTGCGTTCACTTGGCGCTCATGCTCCGCCGCTTCCTGGGCCGCTGCTAGCAGTACCTCTTGGGCGTTTTCGGGCAGCTGGTTCCAGGCGGGCATACCCATCACAAAAATCGCTGGCGCATAGGTGTGGCGGGAGAGAGTCATGTAGTTCTGGGTTTCATCCAGGTTGAACGAGTGAATCACGTTCACCGGGTTCTCCTGGCCATCGATAGTGCCCTGCTGCATGGCGGTGAGCGCTTCAGTCCACGCCATGGGAATCGCGTTGGCGCCCAGCTCGCGGAAGGTGTCGGTGTACACCGGGTTTTCCATTACCCGAATGCGCAGCCCATCCAAATCTTCCGGCGAATTTACCGCGCGTTGGCTGTTGGTCAGGTTGCGGAAACCGCGCTCTGCGTAGGCCATGCCTTTTAGGTTCACCTCAGAAAGCTTATCAAGCAGCTCCTGGCCAATCGGGCCATCGAGCACTTCGTAAGCGGCTTCCGGGGAAGGGAATAGGAACGGCAGTTCAAACACCGCCATCTCTTCGACAAAGTTGGCTACTGGCCCGTTGGTGATCACGCCCATATCCACAGTGCCGATCTGCATGCCTTCTAATAACGTGCGCTCGTCACCCAGGGTGGCGTTGGGGTAGATCTCGATATCTACCTTGCCGTCGGTGCGCTCTTCTACCAGCTCTTCAAATTTGGTGGCGGCGATGTGGAAACCATCCTGCTCATTGACCACATGGGCCAGGCGCAGAGTGACAGGATCCATATCAGCAAAATCAGCGGCGTTCGCGGCGTTCGCGGCGCTCACCAGCGCCAGTGAGATGCCCAGTGCCAGCGTGCTACGTGCAAATGTTTTCATATTATTGTGTTCCCAATGGACTAAGGTGCAGAAGTGCTCCCAAAGCATGCACCACACCAGGGAAAACGGTCAATTGACTAAAGGTACTCAAGCGCCATACGGCTGGACACAGCGCCCCTGCACAGTTACGATACGCACCCACAAGCGCCTGTAGCTCAGTTGGATAGAGTATCGGCCTCCGAAGCCGAGGGTCGCAGGTTCAAATCCTGCCGGGCGCGCCATAATTTCAAGGGCTTACGTTAACGCGTAGGCCCTTTTTTTGTGTGTGTGCCCAAATGGTGCCCATCTTGTGCCCGCTATGTTCAGTCCTCACAATTAAGCTTATCTTTTATGAATGACTTTCGGCCTTTCAAGGGCACAATGATGGGCACTCCATAATTATTAGGCAATGCCCATCCACTCAGCTAGCTGCTGATTGGCCTTTAATCGTTGGCGTTGCAGTAGAGCGCTATCAAACAGCATATCCAGAGTGGCAGATGAGGTGGCAAGAGGAAGCGCAACGGCAGCTTCGTCATGAAACTGCTGACGAACTATCTTGTCATCGTCTAGGTAGTGCCACCAGTGCAAAATATCTTGCTTGGCTTTCTGCATAACTCCCGCGGAAGGCAAGAGATCGGACTTTGCATGATTGGCTTTTTCAGTGGCAGGTAACAAATTCCACAGATCGTTATTGTTCCAACGCGACCAAGGAAAGCAATGATCTACTGCATAAGTCCAACGGTGTAAATCTTTCTGGGACCAAACACAGGGAAGCGGCGAGGGGTCTTTCAGGCGCTGACTCACCAGTTGGCGAACCTGCTGTGTATTCCGGCGACTTTCCTGCCACTGTAAGGCTTGATGTAGTTTGCCGATATCGTAAGACGCGTCGTAGCGCTGCATAAGTTGCACCCACTCATGCACTATCGCTGGCTCCAGCCAGCAGGCATAGCGGCTCATCGAGTCCCACAGCGAGGTAGGAATACGAAATTTTCCAAAAGAAGCCAGCGTAGCGCTATCGAGTCGAACGGCCTGCTCGCGAATACGTATCCCTTGATAACTACCGTCAAACATGGGGCGAAGGCTGCCGGGCCAGGTAGTAAAGTGGGCAGGCATCTTGAGAATCGTCTGACAAGCATCACGAATGGCGCGCATAACCGTGGCAGCGGCGTTAGGATCGTAAAAAGGTGACCCAATACGCAAATCGTGGGGGGAGACCTGCTTAAGACGATAAAAGTCGTCTTTAGCAAACCCGTAGCCTTTAATGCCGGGTGCTTGACGTAATTGATGTTCTATTAACAAAGGACGGTAAAGCTTAAGCCAAAAAAGGCCTACCGCACCTAGTGGTACCGTAACCCACTCTTCTGTGCGTGAGATCACAATTCCTGGTGCACTGTCAGCTAAGCGCGTCAACGTGCGAAGTAATCCAAGTTTATAAGAAGATGCCTTGTCGTCGTTGACGATAATATGGCGAAGAGAGGGCAGGGCACCGGTGCCATCATCAGGCAATTTAAAAACTCGCAAATGCCAGGCAACAGCTTTGCGGCCAAGTTGATCGCTATTCAAGCTTGCCTGCATTGGCAGCAATGCCAAGTCTTGTGCCCAGCTATCTAATTCAGCCACGTTAACCGGTTGAAACTGACGTTCATCGCTATTCGGGCCTTCGCGGCAGGTAATCACCAGAAGTCCACCGGGCGCCAATAGTGAACAAATCACACGCAAAGCACGTTGCTGTTCAATAGGGGATAAATGCATCCATACCGCTGATACCAGAATTAGTTGAAAGCGCTGTGAAAGCTGGCGGACGCAATTTAAGGCAGGCAAAGTATCGTCAATCCAACTGACATCCCGTTCGTGCGTATGCCTTTGCCCTAGCGTTCTCAGCTTTACCGCTGGCTCTACCGCCATCACCTGCCAACCCCGCTCCGCAAGTGCCTTAGCATCGCGCCCGCTTCCAGCGCCAATATCTAGTGCTAAACCTGCCTGCTCAGGAAGTTGATGCAGCCATTCACCATGGGCATGTTCAAAGCCCAGCGACTGGTACTGGTCAAACAATCGATGAGCGTGGTCGTCGTAGAAACGCATTGACGCTATGAATGGATGGTTATTCGCCATGCCAAATCCTTAGGAAGCAGCCACGGGATAGCACTTAACCTTACCAGTTTTGTGCACCTCAGGGGTGAGTGAGATGCTGGGCACTTCAGCTATCGGCCAAAAGCAGTCAATTAGATTTATCTGATATAATGACGCATTTTTAGATGAAAACCTTATACAAACACTCAAATTGACCGCTCAGTCAATCCTCACAAACCCCAAATATATGACCAGAGTAGCTTTTACCCCTTACATCACTGTCGCCAAGAGCGTTTTCGCGATCGATAACAGACGCTGATCCTGCCAGCGGTCGGCGATTAACTGCACGCCAACCGGCAACCCCGCTTGTCCCGTGTGCAGCGGTAAGTTGAGACACGGCACCCCGAGCAGCGTCCAGGCTCGACAATAGATTGGGTCGCCGGTAGCATGCAGCCCTTCTGGCGCTACACCTGGGGCACTCGCCGCCAGGATTACGTCGGCCTTATCCGCAAACACCCTAGACAGCGCCTGTCTACACTGCTCGGCCGCCAGTAAGGATGCACGATAGTCAATATAGGATGTCGCTGTTCCTTGCTCGATCAACTCAACCAGCTTGACTCCCATCTCTTCGCCATGATGGTGAAATTCACTGGCCAATGTCTGCGCCGCTTCATAAGCTAAAACCACCTTGTGATGCTCAATCAGCTCATCGTAACGAGCATCTAAGGGCAGTGTGAAAACGCTGGCACCGGCCTGCTCCAGTTGTTTTACGGTCAGGGATAGGGCCCGTACGACATCGTAATCAAGCGGCCCCTCACCCGGTAAGTTGCGGAGCCCGACGCGAATGCCCCTAAGATCAGGCAATGCCTTGATGGGGTCAGAACGTGTCAAGGCCGTGAAAGCAGTACAAATATCGTCCATATGTCGAGCAAACCAGCCCAGCGTATCCATCGAGGGAGCAAAGGCCTTGATCCCCGAAAAGGACACCGTGTTGAGAGTAGGCTTGAAGCCGAATACACCGCAGTAACTCGCTGGCCGAATAATGCTTCCGGCCGTCTGTGTCCCCAAGGCAAGGGGCACCATTCCGGCCGCCACTGCAGCGGCCGAGCCACTGGAGGAGCCTCCCGGTGTACGGGAGATATCCAAGGGATTTCTCGTTTTGCCAGGTGTGAAGTAAGCAAACTCCGTGGATACGGTCTTGCCGAGCGGCAGAGCCCCCTGGTGCCTAAGCAAGGTGACCACAGCCGCATCCATGACGGCGCCCGGCGAGACGAGATAGCCCTCCGTTCCCCATGTGGTTGGCATCTCTGCAGTATCGATGATGTCTTTGATGCCTACCGGTACGCCGCGCAATAACTGTCCAGGGCTCGACATGACCTCAGCCGACGTCGACGGCATAAGACATTCCCAGGCTCGGATATCCGTATCGCGCGCCTGAATCTCTGCTTGGCAAGTATGCCACCAGCTAAGCTCATCACATTCACCTCGGGCAACCCGGGCCTGGAAGCTGTCAATCGTATCCTCGCCGCGCTCGATCATGCATGTTCTCTCTATTCAATGGGGAGTTAGCGGGCCAAACCGTATCTCTACGAGCTCACTGGAGCGGAGGGGTACCGAGAATGGCCCGGCCATTACCCAACCGATCCTCGATAGCCTGACCAATGGCCAGCAGCCGCGCGTCCTGCCAGGGACCAGCTAGTACCTGCAAACCCACTGGCATACCGGCAGCATCCTTCCCCACCGGCAATGTCAGCCCACAAAGCCCCATGAAGTTCCCCACTACTGTATTGCGCAGGGCCTGCATGTTTGCCCGGGGATAGGCTCCGTCCGGATCGAGACTCTCCAGGGTCGGTGGCGTCAGCGTAACGGTTGGGGTCAACAAGGCGTCGACGCGCGTCAAGCAATCCGCAGCGCTTGCAGACAGTGACCTAAGCACATCACAGCGCCGGACATACTCCCAGCCGGGGATGTCGTCTGCCGCCTTGACCCGCGCCGCCACGTTGGGGTCTAGGCTCTCGATAGCCTCCGGTAGCTGAGTCTTGAGGAAAGCAGCCAATTCGACCGCTGCTAGCCCGCCCTGCTGGAACAACGTGAACACCTCATCCGTGCGAGGCAAATCTAGGGTCACGATCCGGGCCCCCGCCGCTTCCAGCTGACGAATGGCAGCCTGAACAGACTCGGCGATCCCAGGGCTGCAGTCCTCCCAGAAATAGGCCTCTGGTACACCGAAGGTCAGATCAGCAAGTTCGGGGGACACGGGTACACTACTGGGCCGTGTCGTCAGGGAACCATCCAACGCATCGAAGGCAAAGGCCAAATCGTCAACACAGTTGGCTAGCAGACCCGGCGTATCTAATGTGGCGGACAGCGGTACGATCTGGGATGTCGACCAGCGACCGACCGTTGTCTTGAGTCCCGCCACACCAGTCATTGAGGCTGGGACACGAACTGAGCCTGCCGTGTCCGTACCCAACGCCAGACTGGCCGTCCCGCCAATCAGCGATACTCCTGCACCGGCACTGGACCCGCCTGGAGTTCGGTGGTGTACCTGATCCCAGGGATTGCGAGGTGCTCCCCAATGGGCATTCGTGCCAAGACCACCGAATGCAAACTCTACGGTGTGGGTCTTGCCCATCACGCTTGGTAGTTGGCTCAAGAGCGCTGAAATCACAGGGCCAGGCGATTCCCAGTGCCGTGGCAGTCGTCGGGCGGAACCGGCATAAGTCGGAAGCCCCGGTACCGCATAGATGTCCTTGATCGACACTAGGACGCCCATCAGGGGCCCGGTGTCGCCGCCACTAGCCAGTACGGCATCAGTGGCTCGGGCCGTCTCTCTAGCGGACTCACCGTTCCATGTCAGATAGGCATGATCCTGCTGGCCGCGGGCTCGATAGGCATCCAGCGAGGCCTCAACTAGGGCGGTGGCCGTGAGCTTGCCGCTACGAAGCCCAGCGTGCTGCTCGCGCAGTGGACGGTTCAGAGGTGAATCGGTCATGGTGTGCCTCCTTGGATTAGTCGCGAACCTCGAAGATCGATTCGACTTCGACGGCAGCATTTCCTGGTAACGTGGCGACACCGATCGCCGTGCGAGCGTGCTTTCCGTTATTTCCAAATAGGGCGATGAAGAGTTCCGAAGCCCCGTTGATCACTAGCGGGACATCATGGAAGTCGGGCGCAACATTGACGAATCCGTTCATGCGCACACAGCGCACGATCCGGCTCATGTCCCCATCAACTGCATCACTGAGCGAGGCCAGCAGATTGAGCGCGCAAGCCTGAGCGGCCATCTTTCCGCTCTCCAGATCGAACTCTGCTCCCACCTTTCCTGGATAGAGGACCTCGCCGTCTCGCTCGCATATCTGGCCTGCCAGAAACAGCTGATTGCCCATTCGAGACCAGGGCAGGAAGGTGCCGCGAGGACGCGGGATGGCTGGGAGGGTGAGACCTTGGGCGGCCACAGCCGCTTCTACGGTCTGGTTCATAAGAAGCATTCCTTATTAAAGTAGTTGTGCGACAGCATGAGCCAGGGCACGCACAGCAACCTCGGCATCCTGACGCTCAATATGCTCATCGGGGTGATGACTGATACCAGCTCGACAGGGTGTGAATAGCATGGCTGTCGGGCAGACTTGTGCCAAATGAATGGCATCATGGAAAGCGCCGGAGACAAATTCGGGAGCATCAGCACATACACTGCCGGCGCTTTCGCGAAGCAGGGCCAAAAGATGGTCGGGAAAGGCCACTGGAGCCACACGGGAGGTCACTTTGAGCTTGACCTCACAGCCACTCCAGTGCCGCTCGGCCAAGGCATGGAATTTATCATCGAGCGCATCCAGTACCTGTTGATCGGGATGACGCAAATCGATACTGAAACTGGCACGTTGGGCGATGGTGTTGACGGCATCAGGCCATACAGCAAACTTACCGATAGTGAAGCGCAGGTCATCATCCTGTTCCCGTGTCGCCGCCTTAAGTGCAGACACCAGCTCATGGGCACCATCGAAGGCATCACGGCGGGCATTTTGCGGCGTGGTACCGGCATGATTGGCCACACCCTCGACATCGATGCGATACCAGTTGACCCCCTGAATCCCGCTGACGACCCCCACCGGTTTACCCAGCTGTTCCAGCACCGGCCCTTGCTCGATGTGAAGTTCGATGAAAGCGTGGGGGACAAAGGGGGCCGGGCGATACACGAGTCCGTAGTCCTCCAGCAGGGTCAGGCACGCCTGAAGAGCCTCACCGAATCGGACGCCCTCATTATCCACAGCCGCAACGATATCCTCATATGCCCGCTGTCCGGCAAACCATGATGACCCCGAAGCGCCTGGGGCAAAGCGCGCCCCCTCCTCGTTCGTCCAGGACACGATCTCGATCGGACGCCGGTGCTCAATACCCTGATCCTGCAAGGTTCTGAGCACGGCCAAGCCCGCCAACACACCAAGCGCTCCGTCATGCGCGCCGGCCAGCGGCTGACTGTCCATGTGGCTTCCGATCAACAGCGGTGCCAGGGAGTCATCCTGACCTTCGCGACGTAGGAACAGATTGCCCAGGGTATCGAAGTTCACCTGGCAGCCCAGAGCCCAGCCCTGCTTGGCAAGCCACAGACGAGCATGATTGTCCTGGTCATCAAGCGCCAAGCGCCGAATACCTTTGGGCTCAAGCGCCCCGATGGTTGACAGTGCCATAATGTCATCCCAGAGGCGTTCGCCGTCCAGCGTGTCACGTAACTGCGCTATCTCGGTCATGTGGTCACCTTAGCGGTAGATCAACTCTGGCAGGTAGGTACTGAACCAAGGTACGTAAGTAATGATCACCAAGGACAACAGCATCAAGCCGATCAACGGCAGACACGCCTTGAATACCTCGGGTAATGTCATCCGCGAGATGGCCATCGCCACGAAGAGGTTGAGGCCAACCGGCGGCGTTATCATGCCAACCGAGAAATTGATCAGTGTGATCACGCCGAAGTGGGTGGAATCGACCCCCACCTGTGCGGCGATAGGCTGCAGTAATGGCGACAACACGATGATCGCCGAAGCACTATCGAGGAAGAAGCCAGCAATAATCATGACGACGTTGAACAGTGCCATGACCTGGATGGGATCGTCCGTCCATGAGAGCACCTCACCCGCTAGCTGTGTCGGTGCCCCGGTAATCGCCAGCAACCAAGAGAAGGCCGATGCCCCCGCGGTGATCAGCAATAAAGACGCCGACATCAGCCCCGCACTGTTCAGGGTCGACAGCAGGTTCTTCAGGTCAATCTTCCGATAGATCACCATTCCGACGAACAAACCGTACATGCAGGCTACGGCCGCAGACTCTGTAGGTGTGAAGACCCCACTGTAAATCCCGCCGAGCAGTATGAACGGTAATCCCAACCCCCAAGCCGCCGCCTTTAAAGCAGACCCGACCTCACGCAGTGACGGGAAGGTGCTGCGACCATAGCCCTTGAAAGAGGCGTAAACGATGCAATACGCAATGAGGAGGGAAGCAATCAGGATAGCGGGCAATAGTCCAGCAGCGAAGAGACGCCCCACCGACGTCCCGGTGACCGATCCATAGATGATCAAAGCAATGCTCGGCGGCACAATAGGCCCTAGCGTTCCCGCCGTGGCGATTACCCCAATGGCAAAGCGCTTGTCGTATCCCGCTGCCACTAATGCCGGGAACATGATACTGCCGATGGCCACCACCGTGGCCGGACTCGACCCCGAGATAGACCCGAAGAAGAGGCAGGACAGAACGGTCGCCGCCGCCAACCCTCCGGGCACCCAGCCGACCAGGGCCTTTGCGAGATCGATTAGTCGATCTGACAGGCCGCCAATACGCATTAGCTCGGCGGCCAAGATGAAGAAAGGGATCGCCATTAGCGAAAAATTATTCATCCCCGAGAACATGCGCATCGGCACGATCACGGGATCGGTATTGCCAAAGAATTGGATGGCGAGTATTACCGAAAAGGCTAGTGCCGCGAAGATGGGCAGCCCCAGCAGCAATACAGCAAAGAAAATGGGCAACAATGCCGTAATCATAAGCTTTCCTCAGGTAGTCGCGATGGGCAGTAAACCATCACACCAGCTTGTCTTTTTCGGCAGCGAGCTCTTCGGCCATCGTGACAGGTGGCTTGTGCCAGACCTCGTGGATGACCCAGCAATAGCGGATAATCAGCAGCACCCCTGACAAGCCGATAGGAAAGTACACCCAGGCCATAGGCATGCGCATCGCGGGGGACAACATCCCACGATCAAGTGTGCTGAAGAAAAGTCGGAACCCCAGGTAGGCCAGGGCAATGGCGAATGCGATGCCCAGAACGGCCGTGAGGATGTGAAGCCATCGATTCACGGCAGGTGGCGCAAAGGCATTCAGCACGTCTACCGAAATGTGGACGCCATGGCGAACCCCCATGCTGGCACCAACGAAGCTCATGCAGACGATGGAATAGATTACGACTTCTTCTGCCCAGGAGAGTGAACTGTTGAAGCCGTAGCGGTAGACGACTTGGAACGTGGTGATGATGGTCGCAATTGACATGAAAGCGACCATCGCCACCTTTTCCAAGCGATCAATGAGTTTATTGAACGCTTCGAACATAGATCAGTACTCGATGCCCACGACGTCGTAGACTTTATGCAGAAGATCTGTTGTCACGACCCCCTCGTACTCTTCATGCACCGGCATACTCGCCTCGATGAAGTCTTCCCGGGCTTCGTCAGTGATCTCGTTGATCGCAATCTCACTTTCAATTTCTTGAAGAATTCGCTCCTCATCTTGAAGTGTGAGCTCTCGCGACGCCTCACGACCATTATCGAAAGCCTCGATCATCACCTCCTTCAGGTCATCAGGGAGCGAGTTCCAAGAGTTGCTATTCATAACTGCCGCATAGCCGTGATAGGCGTGGTTAGTGAGAGACAAGTAATCCTGAACCTCGTAGAAGCGCATGGTGTAGATGTTAGCCAGCGGGTTTTCCTGCCCCTCGACGACGCCTTGCTGCAGCCCGTTGTACACCTCGGTGAAAGCCATGGCAGTCGCATTGGCGCCCAAGTTTTCATAGGTCGAAATGATGATCGGCGCCTGCATGGTCCGCATGCGAATCTCTCCCAGATCTTCCGGGGTTTCGATCGGGCGAACATTGTTGGAGATATGTCGGAAACCAGCCCCCCAGAAGTTCACGCCATACATGTTGTCGTCATCGAGGGTATCTAGGATCTCACGCCCCACGTCACCATCAAGCACTTCGACCATGGTGTCGTAGTCCGGCAACAGGAACGGTAGGTCCAGGATCTGCATCCGCGGCTCGAAATTACCCAGGGTAGCTGTCGGCGGGATGCCGATATCGACCAGCCCCATCTGGATCTGCTCGATGATTTCGACATCACCACCAACCTGCGCGGCGGGAAGAACCTCGATGCTGATACGGCCATCCGACTTTTCTTCGACCTCTTCCTTGAAGCGCAGCGCCGCCTGCCCGTTAGGGGTGTCCTCGATCAGTACATGGGCGAAGGTGAAGTTAAAGTCCGCCGCCTGCGCCTGGCTAATCCCGAATGACACCGCTGCGATCGCAGCCGCCAGTGATACCTTGGTCAACTTATTGTTCATTGTTTGCACCTATCTATCTATCGTTGTGGAGCCAAGCGCTGGCTTGGCATTCAAGGCACCCGTCGACTTGTCTCGACAGGGTTATGACATCGCTTGTTCGAATCGAGAGGCAATGCCCTCCGCGCTATCGGTCGAGAGTAAGACGGCCAAGGTCAACCGTGCCTTGCGGGCACTCAGATCACGCACGGAGACGGCACCATGGGCCTGGAGACTGGCCAGGCTACCCTGGAACTCGTAACTCGTGTTGACCGGCCCTTCTTGGCAGCCTGATACCACAGCAACCGGAATCCCCCCACGGGTCGCCTCGGTGATGGACTCGATCCACATCGGCGGCACATGACCCCTGCCAAGGCCTTCCACTACCAGCCCCTGTGCGCCGCTAGCCACAGCAGCCTCGATAAGCCGAGGACTGGCATCTAGATAGCTGGGAATGATGTCGATACGTGGCAGACTATCACCAAGGGGAAGTGGCACTGCGCGTCGTGGAACCTGAGCCAGGTGAACCCGCTGGCCATCGACGTACCCCAGCGCACCAGAGCCCGGCGCCCCGAAGCCGTTTACCCGGTAGGTATTTAGCTTACGGACGCTTCGTGCGGCGTACAGTGATTCGTTAAAAACGACCGCGACACCAATGCCTCTTACACAAGGCTCTGCCGCAACAGTGATGGCATTGGCGAGGTTTCGAAAAGCGTCGGTACCCTCCTCATGTGGGGCACGTTGCGAGCCGGTCATGACTAGGGCACACGACTGGAGTAACAAGGTGATATCGAGGAAGTGGGCCGTCTCTTCGAGTGTGTCAGTACCATGCGTGATAACGATACCGATCACGTCCGGGTCCTGTTCCAAGGCCTGGCAATGGCGGCTGAGCTGGATCAGGTCGTCCAAGCTGATGGCATTGCTGGGCTTTTGGAGTACCGAGCGAACCTCGACCTGAAAGTCTCGCCTTTCCGGCAAAGGCACACGATCCAGCAGCGACTCGCCTGACATGGCTCCAGATACATTGAGGCCATTTCTGCTGAGTGTACTTGCGATTGTGCCACCAGTGGTTAACACAATGACGCGCTGTTTCGTCATGGCATAGCCCCGATTCAGTCTTCGCGCCCGAAGGGCGTTAACGCAGGCCATCTGAAGCCCTTTGCTTTAGCCTGTGTACTGCTTGAAGATAGGACATCAGATGTCTGCTGTCTTAGGTCATGCTAGACTTAGATTACGTAGTGATGCAAGTGTCGGTTGCCAAACACCTCAATTTCGAAGGTGATGGCTTGCAACAAACGACCGGGCCCAGCACGCCAGCGACCCATGCTCTATTTGGCCAACGACAGCAAGAGACCCAGGCATGAAACCCCTTTCCAACCCGGCTGACACGGCAGAACGAGCGGAACACTTCGGTGGTTCTATCCAACGCAGCTCGATAGCATTTCAGATACTGGAACGCATCAAATCCGCCCTCATACGCGGCGACCTTAAGCCTGGAGACTATCTACCGTCCGAAACCGAATTAACACAGAGCCTGGGCATCGGTAAGTCGAGCGTGCGCGAGGCCATCAAAATGCTTCAGGCAATCGGCATCGTAGAGGTACGCCGTGGCCAGGGCACGATCATACGACGCGAACCCGGCGATCCCCTGGTCGACCCCATGGCCTTCGGCATGATTCTTGCTCGGGGCATGACCCGTGACGTGCTCGAATTCCGGAAGATGTTTGAACCCGCCTACACGCTACAAGCGATGGCTAACGCTACCGAAGAGGATCATCAGCGAATTCAAAAGGCAATTGACGATATGGAAGCAGCTATTGCCAACGCCGAACAGACATCCCATCACGATGTCAGCTTTCATCGCGCCATCCTGCATGCCACCCATAATCCAATGACGATTCGAGTCGGTCAGACGCTGTTGGATCTGATTGAGGCTGCCCTTGAGACATCGATGCAGAATCTACCGAAAACGGCTCTCAACGATCACAAGGCAATTTATGCCGCCTTTCAGGCAGGGGATGTTGACATGTTGAAACTTGCGATAGAACAAAGTTCTAAAAGCTGGGAAACCGATCTTACGTATCGGGAATGAATACTCGGAGGACTGATGCATAGTCCAAAGTAACCATGACCATGGCCTAGTTAGTGGTTGAATTGCATTGGAGAACCTACATGTCAAATTTGCCGCCATCTCGCTTGGCGCTCCAACTCGGATCATTCACGGCCAAGAACGGTCCTCCTGGCAGCACTAATATAACGCCTGGGTTAAGCCGCCCCGCGCAGTGGACCAAAGCCTATGGCAATCTGTACCTGACATGTGCTTTGCATA
This sequence comes from Halomonas sp. H2, assembly GCF_050215315.1. Taxonomy (GTDB): domain Bacteria; phylum Pseudomonadota; class Gammaproteobacteria; order Pseudomonadales; family Halomonadaceae; genus Vreelandella. The sequence continues at coordinate 3,581,584 of NZ_CP189760.1, read as the reverse complement.
ACGAACTGGGTTAGGTTTGAACGAATTATTGGCCGCCCCGGCCCTTAGAGATCACGAATAAGACTCCAGTTGTTCTCGTAGCGACATAGTGGCTCTCTGTTGAGCTTGGCAAACGACATGTCTCGGTTGTGCGGATCTTTCCTCGTGGCTCGAGGCTTGTTGCCGAGTTCGCGTGCCAGCGAGAACGGTACGAGCCACGCACGAGGTGCGCCACTGACTGGAAGAAAGATGAAAACGAGCCACTCACATTCTAAGCGCTCATCAAAGATGAACCAGCTGCCGGCCTTCCAGTTGGCTGTTTCCTTGCGGGTTTTAACGCTGACTCTGACAAGGCCTTGACCTGTTTCGACAGCGAGATCATATCCTGCCCAGCCATCGGGCATTTTTGAGGCAGGCTTTCCAGCGAAAGTGAGCTGGCTGAGCGCATAGTGCTCTCCGGCATCGCCAAGCATCTTGCTTGTCACATTGCCTAAAGCTGGCGGCATTGTTGCTCCGGGGCCTAACCGCATATTAGACATCCCACCTTATGATTGAACAAGCTTGCCGGTACGTTTATCAGACAAATGCAGCCTGCAAAACCCCCTCTAAGTATATGACAGGTATAATTATTAATTTTCACTAGGTTGTATATCCGAAATTCGAGCTCATACTGCATTGCCCGGCACGGCCGCTTTGGGTCGATAGCGCCTCTATGCACGAACCTACTATTTAGGCCAATAGCGGTCTTTTAGGAGCCATTGATATAGCGCTTTAACGCCGTTGTTCAGCGGCAGCCTTGGCAGAGCGAAGCGGCGACAAGGCTGCCCGGAACAAACTGCAACTACTGGTTAGAGATTAGTCCCGCCCGACCCTATTTTTCAAAGGGAAAAAGACTGCATTACGGAACCAACTATTGAGAAAGAACAGATAGGTTGCGCACGCAAACAGAACCACAATAATGGCCACTTTGTTCCCGATGAAAGCCTCAGCGTTGTTTACTAGAACTAAACAAGAAGCTATCGACGCACCGTAAACCGTATAGATGGCGTTCATTGATGTTTGGCCTCTCACCACTTCTGCTGACGCCGAAGTCCCTCCGGAATTACTGCGCCTCCAAGCTCCCACATCTTTTGCGACGGCCACTATCGTCAGGGTTACCAGCAAAACAACAAGGAAGGCGAGGACATATGGATCTGTTTCGATCATTTTATTCTCTAACGGTTGAGGTAAGCCTCCCTGAGCGAAGGCGAGGGGCCGGGTTGAGCGACTTATTCTGCGCCGTAACTGTGTAAGGTGGTCCTTATCGATTCGGGTTGAAGGCTTGGACGGCCCAGTCCATCCCCCAGTCGCCTCCTTGTCCAGGGTAGCCACTGGGCTTGTGGTCTCCATCCCAATGCCAATGCCGGAATTCGTGGCCGTGCAAGCCTACGGAAAGAAGCCGCCCACTAACGCTTCTCCGCATTGCATAGCAGGATTCGCCGTCTGGTGATACATGGGCCGTGATTCCATCATCCTCAGGGAGGTCCTTGAAATCATAAAGCGCCATAATTTGTTGAATCTTAGCAAGATCATATCCTGCGGTTCTCTTGCCATACCAGCCATGAAACCATAGCATTATCGTTTCCAATGCGTGCCATGTCTCTTTGAACTCACGTTGATCAAGCTGCGCACCTGATTCATCGGTGCCCTTGAGACCTGAATTATTTAAGAGCTTATGAGCCTCCGCTGCTTCCAGTGCATCGTTGTCGGCTTGATACTGGATGAACTCGCCAACGATTTGCGTTGTCTCCCCGATGCCAGCGGTGTTTGCGAGCCTGTTGTACCAGTAACCATGGCACTTGCGAATCGTACGTGGACGCAGGCCCACACGGAGAGCAAGAGGCAGGATTCTCCAAAATCGACCAGGCCAAGATTGGTTCTCAAGAGACATGAGCCGAAAAATTTGTTCTAGGTTGGTATAGAGACCCAAGGCGGCCACAAATGAGGCGGCACAAACGCCCAGCCACACGGGCATCAAAAAATCCAATATAGTTTGGTGCCAGTCGGCATCCGGCCACCTTGAGGCTAAGCACACGATGCCAACGCCGAAGAGAACCAAGCCCATGATCCCCAACAGCCAATTGGTGACATTCGCCACGACCTGGTGTTCAGGGCGAATCGAAGCTACGCTGGCGAAGAGAACCAAGAAGCCGAGAATTCCTTGCAATGCAAACTCGACTGCCAGGTTAAAGATCCGAAAGTTCACCATGAATTCGAGTAAGATCGTCACTGAAATGAGAGCACGGAGTTGGTGAAGCAGCCATCGCGGATCCTTGGCGGCTTTGGTCATGCCGAAGATCAGTGGCATGCCGACGAGTAAGGCCCACATAATCGTTGGACCCAGCATGGATGGATTCCACGCCCCGGCCGTATGAGCTAGATACGCACTTCCTCCAATCCACGCAAGGTACACTCCAATTACCACAAGAATCGGTGGCCTAGCGAAGCATCGCAGAATCGCGGGCACCGATCTGCGTGTCGGGCCATAGCCGAGGATAGCCAAGAGCAGAAGGCCTATCCAAATCAGTCCGGCAACTTCACGGGTACTCAACATCGCAACACTTTCCTGCTATCTACTGGCGGTTAATTTGCACAGAACGCCGCCATAAACGGCGCGAGCGTCCGGCGATCCGGCGACTGCAGGGAGCGAATTGATGGTTTTGTTATGCATGCTGGCTAATCGAGAACAAATATGTGATACCGTCCTCGACCCTAGTTTTGATTGACATAAGTTTGTTCAATCCGAACTTTCCTGACGACCCATGGGTTCCGTCATTAAACACACGAAAAAGCGCAAGAACGTTCTTTACATCCTCGTCAACGAAATCAACTGCTTCCGCAGTCAAAAGGCCACAGCGGCCTAACAGGTATCGAATTTTTTCATTCCTCGTGGGCTGCCCATTTGGAGTCGTGTCACAGCTGGGGTGCTGCGCTAATACCTTTTCATCAGGTGCACTCATATCCAGTATCTGAACGAACACCTCCCGAGCGCTTGTACAGAAGTGACGTGCTGCATCAGGGTTCTGTGGATTCAACGAGAAAAGTGCTCCTCTCCATCGGCTACTGAGGTCTGGCGACAATTGTTGAAGCATCCCATCAATTTCAGTGCTCAAAAGATCCGACGGGGCAATATTGGATTCATCTGTTTCAGACTCGAGGGCATTTGATAGAGCTAAGCTATTCGCGTTTTCTCGCTCAGATAGATCAAGGAACTCACTGCCATGATTTACGTTTTCTAGCGTACTTCCACCAGCATCTAGGCGTTCATAGTAGTTGTTTAAGGTTATTGCGGATGTTTGAACGACCTGATACCGGACCGTGCGGGATGACTGGAGACGCCTAAGCTCCGATGCTATTTTCTGGCGATTCGCCCGAACCCTAGCGTTGTGCCTTCTTACTTCATTATTGTAGTTGTTGACTGCCTGTTTCACTTTCTGGTTTTGCTGACGAACCTCGCGGTTGTACTTGTCGATGGCCTGTTTCTGCTTGTTTTGAGCCTGCCGGTTTGCACTACGAATCTGTGATGGCGTCATTTTTCGAGGCATCGTTCTCTCCGGTTTACTTTTATTGCATAACAGTTTTATTCATGCGCATGAGCGTTTTCCTTGGAAGCCCCACCTTACCAAAATGCATCTAATCTACTGATAAAAAAGGGTAAATACTATTTCCTGCTAATAAGGCTCGTTATAAAAATTCGCATGCGCGTTAACATTATCACCAGTCTCTTAAAATTGCGCATAAGCATAAAAACTCTGATCATAAGCAATTGTTTTACATGTACTTGCAAGATTATCCTCTGGCAATACAAGCCTTCACGCTACAGAACTGACCAGAAAAAAAACGCATTGTGAGCCAGAGGCTCCTATCCTGCGGATGGCCGCTTTGGGTCGTTATCTGCCTTAGCCATGCCACCAGAAAAAGCTATGGTAAGGTTATTCAATCGGCGCGCTCGGATCACCATGACTTAGCAAAAGGTCCGACCTGGTAAGCCTAAAAATTGTTGCATTCTGCATGGCCGAGGTAAATTTCGTTTTTACTTAGGTTGAACCAATTATCATTCACTTTAATCTGTATCGTTATCCACCTGAAGTTCAAATAAGTCTCCTACCTGGCAGTCAAAATACCGACATAACGCTTCCACAGCTTCGAGCTCTATCCGGCTTGCTGTTTCGTGATAGAGCCGTGTGATGGTGCCCCGATTAATACCGGTATCACGGGCCACATCAACGATTTTCAGTTTTCTCTCCCCCATGATTTTAGATAGATGGCATTTGATCATAATGTCTCTCTGTAAATTTATTTGATCTCCTGTAGATCTAAAAGGCTTGCAAAAGGCCTCTTTTGGTTTAATATGATCTCCAGAAGATCATTAAGTACCTTGGAAAGCCTTAATGAGCTTCTGAGACCTTATCACGAGGAGAGGGAAAATGTCTTATTGCTATCTAACAACATCTGAACTTGCTGACCGCATCAAGTACGACGCGCGCACTATTCGTGAACGCCTTAAGGACAACGTGTTGCTAGAGGGGATTCATTACATCCGACCATTTGGCGGGCGCAAAATCCTTTATTTGTGGGAGCCGATCGAGCGGGATATGCAACTGCACTCTAAAGAGGAGAGTGTTGGCGTACCCATGGCAGGAGGAGGTCTTTGCTATGGGTAAGATTCGAGTTAGAGAGAAAACTAATAAGCTTTTTTTTGATTTTCGGTATCTAGGTAAACGGTGCCGCGAACAAACGTCCCTAGATAACACGGCGGCTAACCGGAAAAAGCTAGAGCGGATTCTGGAGAAAATTGAAGCGGAGATTACGCTGGGCTCGTTTGATTATGGACGCTACTTCCCGGATAGCCCGCGAGCACAGACCTTAAGCAAACGGGCGCTGACTGCCGTAGGGGGTTATCAAGCAACGCCATTACTGCATCAGTTTGCTGAAACGTGGTTTGCGGAGAAAGAGATTGAGTGGCGCGAATCACAGATCGTCACCGTTCAAGGATGTCTGGATCGACATATTTTGCCAGCGTTAGGGCATAAGGAAGTCGGCAGCATCACCCGTGCAGAGATTCTTGAGTTCCGGGCCTCACTCGCCAAAGTAAACACCCGGAGCGGCAAGAAACTCTCTGCTAGCCGTATCAACCACATCATGACGCCATTGCGCATGATGTTGAATGAAGCCGCCGACCGCTATGAGTTTAGCTCACCGTACCGCGGGATTAAATCGCTCAATGTGCCACGTACCGATGTGGAACCGTTTTCCCTATATGAGGTGCAGCGGATCATCAGTAACGTCCGCGACGACTTTCGTCAGTACTACACCGTGCGCTTCTTCACGGGCATGCGAACGGGCGAGATTGACGGCTTAACCTGGGAGCATGTGGATTTCTCCCGACGTCAGATTCTAGTGCATCAAGCGATGGTGAACGGCAAGGTTGTGCCCACTAAGAACGATGGGTCCTTTCGTGCGATTGATATGTCGCAGCCGGTCTTTGATGCCTTGAAAGCTCAGTTTGAAGTCACTGGGAAGACAGGTCTGGTCTTCACGACGCGTAAAGGCACCGCGCTATCGCATCATAACGTCACTAAGCGCGTCTGGTATCCGTTGCTAGAAGAGCTTGGGATGAATAAGCGACGGCCTTATCAGACACGCCATACCGCGGCGACATTATGGTTGGCGGCAGGCGAGAGCCCCGAGTGGATTGCACGCCAGATGGGCCATACCACAACGGAAATGCTTTTCCGTGTTTACTCACGCTTTGTGCCCAACCTAACGCGCCAAGACGGCTCTGCGTTTGAGCGCATGCTTAACCAGAAACGCGCCTAGGAGAAGACGATGAAACAGCTCAATACTCTAAAATTGAACCGCGACGCTATCGAACACTCCATGCGCGTTACGGCAGCTATCCAATCTCAGCGACGCCTTGAACGCCGTTTGGCGGAGTCCTTGGCCTCCGCTACCAGCTTAGCTTCTGGCTGCGCGCTCGTGATGTGGCTTGGTGATGGGCACGAGAATAGCAACCTTGATGCGCTAACGACTTGGGTAGGGCGCACCCTTCAACAACTTGGCCTTGACGCTAATCGTCAAGCGATCCCGCGTCTTCTCGCGGAGTTAGAGCGCACGCTTTGGGCCTGGGAGGATCAAGCATGGCAGTAATACAGCCAGTGTCATCGAATAAAGCTGGGCGTGTGTTTGAAGGCGCGCTATATGTGGCCGGTGTTGAAGGCCCCGAGTGGTTAATGCAGCATCGGGTATGGTTGCTCTACTTGATTGGCCCCAATGGTAACTATCGCTTCTATCTCACCGACCGCCACTTAACGGGGCAGGGCGTGCCTAAAATGGGCCAACATGTTCAGGTGACGACCAAGTGGGCGCAATTTGTTAGCCAGAAGCTTTGTTTTATTAACTCGTACGAGGTGCTGAACAGCTAGGCTAATATCGTTGCTTAATAGCCTACTTATCCCCATCCCTTCTAATCTAAGCGGTGGGGATAAGTTTTTAAGCGTCATCGCTAGGCAGGGCACCTTGATTCCCGACGTTTTCCTTACCGCCGTTGGTTAATGATGATGATACTGACAGCTGCTCGTCGTCTCCCAGACCCAATACCAGCATCGTCATAAAGGTGGCGAAGCGTACGGCTTCCCATAAGGGTTGATGACGGTCTTTGTAATGCCCCCGTGTGATTTTGAGATTGGCATTTCCATGCCAGTGACGTGTCTGGCCAGAAGGCGAGGGCGTAGGAATCAACTCAATGCGATTGTGGGGAACGTCGGTCGCATTGGACCAGTAGCGTTTGATACTCTTTTCTTTGGCCGCCACCTCGGCTTCGACAACCAGGTAAACATGCTTAAAACAACGCAGCGGTCGCAATAGTTCGCGGACACTATTAATGGCATCAGCATTGGGAAGCTCGATCTGCCCGGTGCTACGCTGCATATGATTGCGTAACGTCATTAGGCTTTCTTCCGCGATATCGGGTTGTGACTGATGCCAGTCGAGCAGGCGGTGAAAAAACTGTCCGGTCTCTCTCAATACCGGCGGCTTAATAGGTGGTGCCATGCAGCGTTGAAGTTCTGGCATATAGATACGTTGCGATGCCACGCGCCGAGAACGGTCATTGCGGTTGTCTTCGCGACTAAACTGTTGATTGGTTCTTCGCGTTTTACGTTGCATTAATGCTTCGCCATGCTCCAACCAAAGAGAAAGCTGCCCTGGGTCGAGTACGAATCGGCTGGCTGTCCGGTGGATAGCGTCGCCAAGCGGTATCCCGTGCATCTCTTGTTGTTCGACAAGCCGCAGGCTTTGATAAATCGTCGTGGCTTCGGGCCAGTCGAATGAGGCTTCCAAGGGGTTATCGAGCGGATTCTCGGTGGGCGGTTGATAGGGTTGCCATTCTTGCTCCAGAGGGTCATCTGCCAGATATGGCTGCCACTCATCCTGCATATATTGCAATAGCACGCCGGCTTGCGTCTGTCCTTTGAGCCCGCGACGGTTACGCCAACTGCTCAACGCTGTTTTAGTCGGAAAATTAAGTAGTGCGAATTGTTGATCGATATTAAGGGTGGGGTTAAAACGTTCACGCAAGGCTTGCCCAAGGATCCAGTCGAGAGAGTGGGTGTACGAGCTAAGCGTCTCATCGGGGCTTGCATGGCCCGCCCAAAGTGCGAGTTGCCAAAGCCGTTTCCGCGAGGGCCTGTCTTGAGGCGCAAGACCGGCTAAGGCCGAAATATCGGCATCGGTGTTCGGCATCGCTATATTGCGATGATCATCCAATACCCATACGCGTGGTAGGAGTTCTCCATTAACTTGCTCCAATAGACGCAATAAAGTGAACGTCACGAAACTATGCCGCAGGTGATGGTAGCGCAGAGTATTGTCGCCACTGACCGTTTTTAAGGCAGTTTGTATCGGTTTAAAAAGTGCCTTATCTTCCAGCAGCAGTCGACCATTGCCGCTGCGACAGAATAGCAGTTGTTTAGTTACCTGTTGGGTGGTGATTTCGCCCTGGCGACGTTTTACCCAGTCAATGAGCTCTTTTCGCTCTTCTGGCATCAGTAACCACAGCGGCAACCGTCGTGTTGCCGAATAGCTTTTGCCTTTTCGGTATTCATTGGATCGAATGATGATCTCGCCATCGAAAGCGTCGTTATCAAATAGGTAGGCGACATCTTTTATCTGCAGCCCTGCGCACTCGCTGCGGCGGATCCCGAGACGGTAACCCAGTATCAACGCAAGTTCTTGCATCGTGCGAAAGCGTTCGGGCTGCCGTGAGGTCTCAATCAACGCCAAAGCGCGGCGAAATTCGGCGGGTGTAATAATATTCACATCGACGCGCTGTTTTTCTGTATTGGCACTGACAAAGTCGATGTGGGGGAATGCGTACGAATCAACGAGGAAATGATGAAATTCATAAAGACGATTTCGCATTTTCGCTCTGGAAGAGGAGGTTTTAGCACTGTTTAACACGTCTTCATACAGCGCTTCCCACTGATCGGCACTGGCAGCTTGAACATCACCAAAGGTTTGACTGTGCGCTACCAGCGGGCGTGCAATGGTCGATAAATATGTTTCTGCAGTGCTTGCGACAAGTTTGGACTTAACCCGGCCACCTTTTAGCATCAGCTTTTTACACCAGTTGGCGAGCATCGTCACCATGACACCGTTACTGTTTGAAACAGCAAGGAAGGTGTTGATGTTGTCGATTGCGTCACGCCTGCCCGTTTGTCCTACCAGCGAAGCTGAAAAGCATTGCTGCAACTGACGAAGCTGCTTTAGCTGGTCGGCAGGGGAAGTGCTTGCCTGGTGAGTTATTTGGAAGTCTAGGTAGACGTCTTCGTCGTGGGTGTCGACTGAGGGGGCTATTAACACATTGCGGCTAAGCAGTCGCTGCCATGAGGACGGGCGTAACGAGAGCGAGGAGTCCGCTTTGCTTGCGTAGTGTGTCAGTAACGGTGGCATATCGAGAGCCGACGCTGTTTTTGCCATCGTCAGCAGAGCTGAGATACTTTCTGGCGGTATATCGACAGCAATGTGTTTGATATAAAACATCAGACACTGCTCGACAGGCACCCTACTTTTGGACGCGGTTCGTGGCCATGCGTTGCCTATATTCTGGTAGGTGTTTAGGAGTAGCAACTGGCTCATCGGACTCAAACATAATCGTCGGTAATGAGATCGCAGCTCTTTTTCGATCGGTGTCTCAGAAAGTATTTTCGAAAGCGGATGATCATCAGATGCTTCGTCTTCTTCCTTTTCTTCCTCGCCTGCATTAGTCGACTGAATGCAGTCCGCTAACGTGAGAAACCCTGTGCCGGGAGCACAGGAGATGCCTTGCTCCAACACTTGAGGCATCTGTTCCAGGTAGCGCTTATTCAGCAGAGCACCTTCTCGGATCAACTGAAACAGCCATCGTCCCACCAACCATTTACTCAGCGCATTGCCGCTAAGATTTTCCACACTAGACATTGCGTCATGTGCTTCGACGAGGGCATCCCAACGATGCAGGTCTGAGAACGAAGAAGTGGTAACCGTTGGAGGCTTGCGAGCGACAGTGACCAATGGGCTCGGAATTGTCACACGCCATTTCAGTTTTTCATGGCCATTTTCCAAGCCTCTCACTAAAAAATTGTGCGTTTTGCGCAGTGCCTTGGGCGGCGTGTTCTGGTGCAGGGCTTCAAACACCGCCGTGGTATCTGTGTCTGAAAAAGAAAGGTTCGGTTTGCCTTCAATGACACCCGGCACCTTTTTTTCCAATGATTCGAGAATGCCCATCAGAAATTGATAGCGTTCACGCTCGCGTTGATAGCGGCGTTTTTCTTGGCCGTCACTAGACATTTTTTGAGGCCGTCGCAGTCGCCACCCTGACCAGAGCGGCTGGTCACTCATAGCGGCGCTCCTTTCAGTGCTTTCCAACCCTGTTGCACCATCAGAGGCTGTATAACTGAAGCGATAAGGTGCTGATATTCACGCGGGCAAAACGTCGAGTAACTGGCCCAAGGCTCTTGGCCAGAGTCCCAGTGGCCCATAAATGCATCGACAACTTCCGACGATAAGTGACTTTCTTTTAATTGCGTATGCAGATAGTGGCGGTTGATATTTAAAGGCGGGGCGTCGATCCACTGCAACTGGTCATGTAGCCGAGTCGGTGTGACCTCTTTTGGATTGCCGTAGTGATCCAAGAACATAAACGGCGTATCCCACTGGTGTTGAAGATAAAACGCTAAGCGGCCAAGTAGACCTTGGCGATGGCGTTGATAGTGCTGTAGTTGCTCAACCATAAGGCTCGTCAGAGGCAAAAAACGCGCATGGCTTTGTTGATCATCGGTTTTGTCCGCAATGACGATCATGCGCCGCGATAGCGAAATATTGTTCCAGCTCGGCAGTGGGTCACGAACGCTTCGATACCCGGTCGAGAACATCAGCATGGCCACGGTATATGCCACATAAGCGTTGTGCATACTGAACAGTGCGATCGACCTTGCCCCCATTTTAGCTTCCTTAATCTGCTGTTGCATATTAGCGACAAGAGCGTTTACGTATGCTGTTCTGGGTACGAGGTTAGACCCCACATAGTTGGCTGCATCAACGTGAGAGCTAGCACATGCGATAGCATGGCAAGTCTCAGCTTCTAATGACGGAAGAGTAGAACATTGTCGTGCGATGGCCTCCATGGCTTGGATATATTGCTGTTCTAGGCGTTTCATGTGCGGTGCATAATAATATAGCGATGCTTGCTGACCGAATGAGGGCACTCGCGCGGTTATCATACTTGCCCCGGTTAAATCTGCATCACCGTGGTTGAGCGTATTAAAAAGGTGGGCACCCAAGCGATGGGCGGTTAACCGCGAACCAGTTTTACGGTTAGTGTCAGAGAGCAGTGCTTTAAACTCATTTTTCAGTTCTTCCCGATAATCTTTTGGAAACAGCGGCACAGAGCGTTTATTAACTCTGGTTGCGACGTGGAGTGCTTTTAGCTTTATGAGCCGCCAAAACATTGGCGGGACAGGCAGTGTCAGGCGATCTTGTGTGATACGCATGTGAGCGGGCCACGCTCCTGTCAACTGGCGACTATTTTCTGGTCGGTAAATCCCTGATACCCAATACGCTACCTCACTGGGTAGAACATAAATTGCCTGGTCTGTAATGACCTTTGGGATCCACTCAACGTGTTTGATTACCTGTGTGTCCAGCACACTGTCTAGGCTACGACCTGTCATTAATAGCAGCCCGACCACACACTTAAGCCATTGACGTAGAGGGGGGGGCTTTTGCTCCAATTCCTTCATTAACTGATGAAGGTCAAATGCACTTAACTGCTCCCAGCGCCCTGGTAGCAGTTGAGCGGCTTTATCTTGAAATATTTGCTGGCTGCGTGCGCGAAATACGGCCTGTAAAGAGCTATCACCCTCCGCCGCTTTGATAGGGGCGTCATTCTGGGTCAGCTCAGCGGCCGGACTTTCTTCCACGATAGATAACCCGGAGGTACGCAGTGTGTCTTTCGTTTTTTCGTCTATATCGGGTGGTAGAGTGATAGCTGAAATGGCTGTCTCGTTCCAGCTTTCATCAGGATCATCATCGAAGCGACGCTTGCGTTGTGTCGATTCATCAGAGCCTGTTTCCTGATAGCCTTGGCGTGGTTGACGGCGATTAAGCGCATAGGCAAGGAAACGTCCTAACTCCTTGATATAGCTTTCTTGCTGTTTTTTTTCTCCGTCTGCTTGGTACCTATCACACCATTTAAGCAGTTGCTCTGTCGGCCGGTCGAAAGGGGTCAGTAATTCCAGCCACTCAGCATCAATACGCCTTGCGACTTTGCAAGCAGCCTCTAGGTTTTTGAGGTAAGTCGTCTGCGTGAGGCGTTTTTTACGCTGCTCAGTAAAACCTTGGTTGGCTTCAAGGTCTTGTATGTCGTTGCGCCAGTGAAGTGCCGCATTGATGATGTGCGCCAGTAAATGCAGACGATCATTAAGCCCTGCTATATCGCTTTGCGTTTTAGCCAGTTTATATAAAGCGCCATGGATGGGGTGAGTGCCGTGGATGCCTTTCTCTTTCTGGTTCGGCAATGACTTCAGTACTAACTGTTCACTCGTTATGGCTTCTGCTAGTCCAGAAAGTGCCGGTGATTCCCATGCGTCGTCTTCAATGCTGGCCAATTTTTCAATGGTGTGTACCAGTACAGGCTGAATCGTCTCGATAGCAAAGTAGCCATCGCGGGGTTGAAGGACATCCTCAAGAAGAGCGGTGAGTTGTGCATTACCTTCCATAAATTTAAAGTCCTTAAACGACTCGTCGATTGATGTTAAGGGCCTCACAGAAAGAAGTCTTACTGTTAAAATTTTCAGACAGGCTTATTAACGCTTGGGGGTCAGAAGAGGCTAAGCATTCCCATAACGACATGATGTAGGGAGAGAGATCTTTTGGAGAAAGCGCATGGCACGTTTCTGCTGAAAGTGCTAAAGAAAGTGCTAAGGCCTCTGTATTCTTACTGAGCGGTGCTTCAACTAAAGTGACTCGAATTTTTTCACTTCCAGAGAGGCAGCGTTGGGCAAGATATAAAGGGAACAGGTTGGCAATGCATACGAGAGGAGTGCCGTCCTTACCCCTTTTATTCTCATAAACGACCGGAGGGTGCTGAAGTATATAGATTTTTATGGCCTCTTGAGACATGCATTGCACATCCCGTAAAAGCGATGAACGAGCTAGAAATACGCGAAGCACAGGGGCAGATAAATGATGGCTGATTTTAATACGAGATAGTGAAACCCTTCTTGATCCTCGATCATTTAGCATTAAAACACCTGTTTGACATTTTGGGTAAGCCTTGCCTGCAAGATAGCCGACTGACTATGAAGTGTATTTAATCCACCCTTTTATCACGTTTTCTTATAACCGTAACCCCTGGACTATAAAATCATGGAAAGCTTTAAAGTGAGAAGGGCCGCTTTAGTGATCATGTTAAATATGTAGAAATTTGAATAATATTTATTAGCGTTATTTAAATAAAAATGTAGCCAATTTTGAATTATTTTTATGTAAACCGCTTCTGCCCGACAAGATCGGTAGAATGGCTAGCCCGGATTTCTCACAGGGTATAAAAGAAAGCGGCTGAAAGTGTTAACGTTTCAGGGCCATACACCAAAAACCAACACCAACAGCCGCTTCCAAAATGGTACCTGACAAGCTGACCTTCTCGCCACTCTCTCGCCGCCAAATTGAAGCCGACTTCTCCGGGGGCCACATTACGTCGGACGCCGGATTACTCCTGCTTCGTGAAGTCGATAAACAGCATCGCCTAACACGCCGCTTGGCCGCCGTGCTTCATGATCCCCGCTCACCGGAACAGGTTCGTCATAAGCTCGACACGTTGGTTCGTCAGCGGGTGTTCGGTGTCGCCGCTGGCTATGAAGATTTCAACGACCATGAGGCCCTGCGCTATGATCAGGCCCTTCAGACAGCGCTCGGTGAAGAGGATACGCTGGCAGGCAAGTCGACGCTGTGCCGGGTGGAGCAGAACGCCGATCGGCAAGCAATAGTGAAGGCCCATGAGTTGCTGTGGCATCACTTCATTGAACAGCATGACGAACCACCCAAGGAGATCGTGCTGGACTTTGATGGCACCGACATCCCCGTGCATGGCGAGCAACCCGGCAAGTTCTTTAACCGTTATTACGATCACCACTGCTACTTCCCACTGTATGTCTTCTGTGGGCGCCACTTACTGGTGAGCTATCTGCGCACCAGTGACCGCAGCGACAGCCGCCATAGCTGGGCGATCCTCGCCTTACTGGTACGCTTTATCCGTCAATACTGGCCCGATACGCGCATCGTGTTACGAGGTGATAGTCACTTTTGTCGTCCCCGGATGGGAGGGAAAGTAGCAGAGACGTTCCGCTTCCAATATCAAGCCCACTCCTGGAAATACCCACGCTGGGTGGTGGCCCGTCTGGAAGAAGGCGAACTGGGCTCTAATCCCCGGTTTATCATTAGTTCCCGTTATGACGACGGCTTCAAGCTCTACTACGAGCAGTACTGCGCTCGGGGCGACATGGAAAACCGAATCAAGGATCAACAACTGAGCCTGTTTGCTGACCGGACCTCCAGCACGCACTGGTGGGCCAATCAGTGGCGGCTGATCTTGTCGGGCTTCGCTTATACGCTGTTCGAGCGGTTACGGACTTACCTGAAGCACACGCCCTTCGCGCGCATGAGTCCAAGCAACCTGAGGCTCAAGCTCATCAAAGTAGGCGCGGTCATCCTCCGCAATACGCGCCGAATCCGGGTGTTGATGAGTGACAGCTACCCCTATAAAGCGCAACTATCCGATCTCGTCAGGCGGTTGGTGCCGAACTGAATGCTCGGGCTCCCCCGGCCCGACGCAATGGGGGAAAGGGGGAAGTGTGTCTTAACGACGGAAAGTGGTTAAAAAGTAGGCAATTTAAGATGTACCAATAGGTTTTTAATAGCATGGCGGCCTGGGTGCGGTACTTGCTGAGGTACTATGAGAAATCCGGGCTAGGGGGCTAGTGCTTCAAGTTATCAGCATTTCCAATGGCGGAATCCAACATGCTTCGAGCGATGAGCTCACGAGCATAGCTGGATGACTGAAGCCCTGAGACACCGCCTATTTAGCTACATTGATAATGCATGCAGTTACAGGTCAAGAGTGGCAGCAGGAAAAAAGGGAAGGTATCGGGGGAACAAGCTGACAGCCTGGGTAATCACCCATAAGAGCCACAACGTCGAATGCAGCTTATCAGTAAAACTCTTGTGCGGGAGTAGAAGCGTTTGTACACATTGCCGGTAATGGGAGCGGGTGCATTAGTGCTTTTAAATCAGTTGTCACAGCACTCAATGCGGAAAGGTGGTTGTCTTCTGAAGCTTAAAAAAACAGCATATGGCTGCAACAATGAGCGATAGCCTGGTTAGGCATATCCGCCTTGACGAATGTGAGCGATATAAGCCGTGACCTCGTCAGCTTTTCCCCGAGCAATCAGTTGCTCGGCTGTTAGTCCCCCGAGGGCAGCAATGGGGTATGTTTGATACCACGCCCAGGCGGCTGCCCGGGAGCCTGCCCAGGGCTCGATCTGGATCAATATATCTTGAACCAACGTTTGTCGATCTTGCCTTTTATTTTGTCGATCGCGGTATCTGGCCCAAACAAGGCCGCCCCCAAACATAAGAAGAGCGGCAAAAAG
Source organism: Halomonas sp. H2 (assembly GCF_050215315.1). Lineage (GTDB taxonomy): Bacteria > Pseudomonadota > Gammaproteobacteria > Pseudomonadales > Halomonadaceae > Vreelandella. The sequence goes on along the minus strand of NZ_CP189760.1, from coordinate 3,566,378 downwards.
AATGCCGAGAGGGAGTAGAATAGCCAAACCATCAGGCGATAGCATGTATATGCTCCTCTTCGATATTTAGGAAGAGCCTTATGCTTAAGATAAAGCTCGAAACAATGATGGTTTTCATAAGACCGCTAAGACACAGATAATGTTCTTCAAGCTAGCACTCGCTGTGTTTTTACGCCATTGCCGAAAGTTGTGAGTGTGTCATATTTACTCATCGATTGGGCTCAGGTGGGGCTGACCCAGTATAGAGGCGCTATAGAGTCGACTTACCCCCTACGACGCCCCCCCCTTGATTGAATGCGCGACCCTGGTTTTCAGAGGGGGCTACCCGGTCAGTGAAAGAATGCAGATCGTCAATATCGAGCAGCGTCTGTTGAATAGCCAAAAAACCGGTATCCAAGTTGAATGATTGTCAGTAGACCGTTACGTACGGCGTTGTTACGAAAATATCCGCCACTTTAGTGGAGATATAATCACCTGCACACCCATATCCACCAGTACATAAACAGCCCCCTCTCTGGATGATCCACAGCCGAAGTTGTGACCAGTGATGAGGATAGGGCAAGGCGTCATCCCCGGTAGGGCCGGGAGCCTACTTCCTACGTCCATCTAAGCCCTGTTCCGCCAGTTCACGACGCAACTGCTGTAACTGGTTGGAATAGAGCTTTTCACTACGCAGAAACTCGACAATTTCGCCATGCTTACGGGCATCGGCTTGCTGGAGAATGGATAACTTGTACTCGGTCGTAAACGTTCGTCGCACACGCTTTGATCCAGAGCTGGTTTAGGCTCAACCTTGGAATAGGTAGTGGTAGCTGGTTTTGGCATTTCCGTACTCCTGAGTACCCTGATTTGTATGTTATCTCAAAATCAGTTGGTTCAGGCTTAGATTGACACACAGAGTCTCTTAGGCGGGTACTTTGCTCCACATAATTTGTTGGATTCGCAAACTTCTAAAAAAGACTGTTTATTTACTAAATAGGATTAGGTAGCATATTGGCGATTCATAAAAAAAGTATTAGGCTTTCGAGAGTTGTCCTGACAAATCTCAGCGTTCCGAAAAAGTACGCATAAAGTATAAAAAATGAGAGCCTGTGAAGGGAAAAAAATATAAAAATCTGTTGAGCTATTTGAAAAGAGTGTCTTGAAAGGCACCGCTTAGCTAATCGATTTCTGAAAGGTACACATCCTTTTTTAAGCATCAGTGCCAAAAAGTGCTGAATGATAAAAATCTAGGGAACAGGCATGCAGGGCGCATTGCTACGCAGCGGTAAAAGTGAGCAGTTTTCAGCATTGGGGGAGACCGGGCAGCCAGTTTTTCGTTCGGCTCTTCAGCTTCGTGAATCCATTCGTCGTGAAGCGCACAAGCGCCAGACGCAAGAACCCGACTTTCCGCGTATGGAGCGGCATCTAGCGATTCCCCAGAGCGATCAGCAGGGCGAGCTACTGGACTGGTATAGCGGAATGGAAGGCGATGTCATTCCCTGGAGTGCCGCTAGTGAAGAAGAGCGAGCGCCCGCTCGGCAGGAGTTGCGTCACTTTGAAACCTTTCTTAATAGCTTCAGCGATTCTTCGTTGGCCAAAGCAGAGGGCGCTCATAATGACAGGGGCGTACTGGCCAAATTACTTAAGCAAGTCATTCGAATTCCCGATCAGGATTATGTTTATCTCGTCAATGGTACGCCTGTGCTTACCTTTTGGGGGTTTGAGCATCCCGATGCCAAGCGTACTACCGACCCCTTACATTTTCTTTATCCGCAAGATACAGCCTCGGAACCAGCGCCAGCGCTAGCTCCGAAGCCATCAATGCCACTGGCAGAAGTCCCCGCCGTTGAATCCGTCATCGAACCGGAACCTGTATTGGAAGAACGCCGCCCCTGGTGGCGACGCTGGTGGCCACTGGCTCTCCTGTTGTTATTGTTGCTGTTCTTGTTGACCTTTCTCGGTCTGCGCAGCTGCGCGCCACAAGTCAACCTGCCTGAGGTTGGGTCTGGCAATTTTCAAGCTCCTGATTTCCAGGTACCTGAGGTAAGCCTGAACAATCTGCGCATGCCTACGTTACCGACTCTGAATTTCCCTGCTACCTCCTTACCGGATCTTTCCAATCCTCATTGGTGGGGCGGCGCCGGTAATGTCGGCGCTGCAAGCAGTGGGATGGCATTTGATGGAGAGGCCTCCGACCTTGGCACGCCAGAATCGGGCTTGCCTGAAGTCGGTGATCCGGCAAGTGAATTGCCGGCGGAGATAGCTCCTCCCGAACTGCCAGCCGAAGGAAACCTGACTGAGGCGCCGGTGGCACCACCGGAGCTGGGGCAAGAGACGTTGTCAGCGAATGCCGAGACATCGCCTTCAACAACGTTCGAACCGCTTAATATCCCTCACCAAACTGAGGATGGTCCAGCCGTTTTCATGAACGGTAACTGGCGTGCGGCAGGCGTTATGGATAGTAAGACGGGGCGCCCGTTGCAAGTTTCATACGCATTTGAACAGGGCAAGGGGCAAGTACAACTGCGCCATGCTGGCGATCAGGGTGGCGTTACCTGCACCGGCCCGATAGAGGCGGCCATGCAAGAGGGAGCGCTTTCGATACAAAGCCAAGGGCAGACCAGTTGTGAAGATGGCAGCCATTACGATATGCCCGAAGTGCTGTGTGAGCAGGGCGCTACCGATATGGCCGACTGCGCTGTCAGCTACGCCAACGAGACCTTTCCTATGCAAATGTGGAAAGACAACGAATAACTGCGGAATAGTTGAGAGAAGAGTCGCGCCATGTTGCCTGAAGTCACCCAGTTCCAAGACGTTGTCCCGTTGGTCAACGATACCGGTGTCCAGTTTCTAGATTTTGCCCTGACGCTTGAACCTCGTAAGGAAGCCGGCGGTGAGTTTGCCAAGCTGGCGGATGACCTTTTAGTACGTCTGCTCACCAATGAAGAAGACGGCACCACTTTTTATGAGCCCGAGCCCAACAAGCTGGAGCGGGTCAGTAAGCCGTATCTCGATATGGATATGCAATCGAGCCTAGCGCTGCTGGATCGCCAATGGGTGCCGATACCGTTTTTCCGGCACATGCCACCACATCGTTTCGATGAAGGCCCCAGCAACTGGTCGCGCATGCGCCTGGTGGAGCTGGATACACCGGATATTGATGGCCACACCCATCGTCTGACACTGGCGTTTGATACCCGTAGCATGCCCAAGCGCGAAGGCACGGCTTACTTGGCGCCTAACGAAGAAGATGTACGCTCAGGCGAGACGTTCAAGCTTGCCTTGACCCCCCATGAAATGGGCTGGTTCATGGATCTGGCATGGGTAAAAGAATGGCTCAATGATCTATACCGGGAAGGCCATCCGGAAATGGATCAAAATGAGCTGAATGACGACATCAAAGCGTTACATCCTCAGGCACATTATTTGAACCTGCTCAGCCTGTTGTGGAAGCCGATACCCGCTGAGCGTACGCAGCGAAAGCCCAAGGTGCGAGTACCCGAGGTTCGTCTGGCGGGTAAGGATGCTAGTCAAAAAACCCCGATTTCTGTCGATCTTGTCCTTGATGTGGGCAACTCACGTACCTGCGGTATTTTGATTGAGCACCATGCGCAATCAGGTTCCGGTCTCAAGCAGAATTATGTGCTGGAATTACGTGACCTGGTCGACCCAGAATGCGTCTATGCCGAGCCCTTTGAGAGCCGCGTCGAGTTTTCTCAGACATTCTTTGGTAAAGATCATCTCTCGGTCAAGAGCGGTCGACATGATGCTTTTCGCTGGCCCACGATTGCTCGCGTAGGTGGGGAAGCCAACCGCCTTGCCAGCCGTCGTCGGGGCACCGAAGGGTCTACCGGCCTGTCCAGTCCCAAGCGCTATCTGTGGGACGGCAGCCGCTACACGCATGGTTGGCGTTTCAATAGCGCCTATGTCAAGGCAGACAAAGAACCTTTTGCCACGGCCGCGCCTTTCTCCAACCTGATCAATGAGCGTGGCAAGGCGATCTACGCCGTCATGAATGATGGTGAAGACGATGATCTCCCCGTCTTCAAACCGCACTATTCACGTAGTTCCTTGATGACCTTCATGCTCTCGGAAGTATTGGCTCAGGCGTTGATGCAGATCAATAGCCCGGCCCAGCGTTCCCGGCAGGGCAATATTGATATACCGCGTCGCCTACGCTCGATCATCCTGACATTGCCCCCGGCCATGCCGTTGGCAGAGCGCAGTATTCTGGATCAGCGCATGCGCGAAGCGGCGGGGCTGATCTGGCAGGGCATGGGCTGGTATCAAGGCGAGGATGACCCCTACCATCCGGAAGACGCCGACGCGCCGACACCCCCCTTGCCAGAGATCCGTGTCGAGTGGGACGAAGCCACTTGCGGCCAAATGGTGTATCTGTACACGGAGACCAATGAGAATTTTGCCGGCCATCCTGAAGAGTTTTTTGACACATTGGCGCGCCCAGAAAAGCAACAGCGTGACCGTATCACGCTTGCCAGTATCGATATCGGCGGGGGTACGACTGACCTAGTCATTACCGACTTCCGTGTCGAAAGTGGAGAAGGCAGCGGTAACAGCAGCAATGTGCATATCGTCCCTGAGCAGCGCTTTCGTGATGGCTTCCGTATTGCCGGGGATGACATCCTGCTTGATGTCATTCAGACCTTCGTGCTGAAAAGTTTTGAAGAATCCCTGCAGCAAGCTGGCGTGTCATCCCCGGATGCCATGATGTCACTCCTGTTGGGTGGAGAGAGCCTGAGCGCCCAGGATCAGGTATTGCGTCAGCAGCTCAATTTACAAGTCTTCACTCCTTTAGGGTTGAAGCTGCTTAGTTACTACGAGGGGTTCGATCCTCAGGAAAAGGAAAGCGAGGAGAACCCTCACATTATTACCGCCACGTATCGCGAGCTGCTGGGAGATCACGCAGCCAGCGACGCGGTTAGAGAATATGTGCACGGTGCCGTGCGGCGTGACGTCAAAACCAATGGCACCACATCGCTTGAGCTGATGGATATCCCGATCACCTTCAACCTGCCTCAAGTACATCGGGCCTTCTTGGGCGATGGTATCAACATCGGCAAGACACTAGGCGCCCTATGTGAGGTGATCCATCAGTACGGCTGCGACATGTTGCTGCTGACCGGCCGTCCCTCTCGGTTGCCGGGGATTCAGGCCTTTTTGCGCAAGATGTTGCCGTTGCCTCCAGGGCGCATTTTACCGATGCAGAACTACCGTACCGGTAATTGGTACCCCTTCCATAGCAATGGCGAGATCGACGATCCCAAAAGCACCGCTGCAGTCGGCGCCATGTTATGTCTTCTCTGCGATCAGTTGGATTTGCCCAGTTTTTATTTTCGTACCCAGGCACTCAGGCCTTACTCGCTGATTCGTCATCTGGGCTCGATTGACAACAACAACGTCATGAAGAGCGATGACGTGGTTTATCGCGACATCAAGGCCAATGACAATGGAACGGGGATTGAACTGCCGGAAGAGGATGAGCCCAAGGTACAGGTACGCGGAGGCATTGTGCGCATCGGGTATCGTCAGTTGGATGCCGAGCGCTGGGTGGCCTCGCCACTTTATACCCTGGAACTGACCGAGACGGGCAAGACGAAATACAAGCAGGCGGTGGTCAGCGAGGGAAACGGCAGCCAGCCGGTGGTCGAGGTGGAACTCAAGGTGGTCGAAAACAACTCCAAGGGCGGCTTGATCAGTGATGAACTGAAAGTCAGTCGCGTCAGTGACAACACCAACAAGTCATTTGGCAAAGCAGACGTCAATCTTCAGCTCAATACCATGATCGATGCGGGGCTGGGCGATTCCAATTACTGGCTGGACAGTGGGAGCGTGAAACGCAAATGAGCAACCTCACGGATAAACAACACCAACTGGGCCAAGGCTGGGGGGCTGTGCACGCTGGTGCCGGTCAGGCTATCGAGTGGATCGAAGACGTTCGCAACAATGCCCCGCGCCTGGATAGTGAAGCGGACAATTTAATCCTAGAATTACACAAAGCGCGCAATCTGGCATCGAGCTTGGGGGGGGCCGCGGCTACCCCGATGACCATCGGCTTTTTCGGATTGTCTCAAGCGGGAAAATCTTACTTGATCTCGGCGCTGGCCGCGGGCCAAAACGGCAAGTTGGAAACCAGTTACGGCGGCAAGCGTCTCGATTTCATCGAACATGTGAACCCAGTCGGTGGGGGCAAAGAAGCCACCGGGTTGGTGACGCGCTTCAGCCGCACGGCCAACAGCGGGCCAGCGGATACCCCTGTTGAACTACGCCTGTTCAGTGAAGTTGAGATTGCCAAGATACTGGCCAATGCCTGGTTCAACGACTTCGACCATGAACAGTTGCACTATGAGTTAGATGAAGCACGCATCGAGCGCATTCTCAAGCCGTTTGAAGGCGTTGCCATTACGGTAGAGACACAGCCTGGGCTAAGCGGTGATGACGTGGTCTCCTTATGGGACTACCTTACTGATAGTTTCAAGAAGTCAATCAGTAAGCTGGAAGCGCGCTATTGGCCGCGGGTTCTTAAGCTGGCGCCGCGTCTCTCATGCGAACAGCGCGCTGAGCTGTTTTCTCTTTTGTGGGGCGAGCAAGAAGAGCTCACTCGCCTTTATGTGCAACTAGCGTCCACCCTACGCCGCCTTGGCAATGCCCCCACAGTTTATGCGCCGCTGACTTGCCTTGTCACGCCCGAAGGAGACGGGTACAGCCAGCGCGACAGCATCATGAATGTGGACATTCTCGAGCGCCTGGGCAGCGTCGATGATCACAGCCTGGACGTGCGACCCGTAGAGCAAGACACGCCCGGCAATGCCGTTACTGTATCGGTGGCCCAGCTGGCTGCGCTGACGGCCGAGCTCACGTTCCCGCTGATCGAGCCGACACAGGATCCTCAAGTTGAAAAAGTTGATCTGCTGGATTTCCCCGGTTATCGCGGACGTCTAAGCCTGAAAAGTGTCAGTGAAGCCGCCAGTCAGGCGAGTAGCCAGGGGGGCAACCCCGTTTCTCAATTGGTATTGCGCGGCAAGGTGGCGTACCTGTTCGAGCGATATACCGACAGCCAGGAGATGAACGCCTTGGTAGTGTGTACAAGTTCGGATAAGCAGAGTGACGTGACCTCTGTTGGCCCGGTGCTGACACGCTGGATTGAAAAGACGCAAGGGCGGACCAGTCAAGATCGTGCGGGCAAGACGCCAGGGTTGATCTGGACGCTTACCATGTTCGATAAGCGCATCAACGGTGCGCTGAACTTGACGGAAAGCCAGCTGAGCGAAGGCTGGGAAGGGTTGATCAAAATGACCTTATTGGAGCGTTTCGGTCAGTACGACTGGATGAGTCAATGGGCCCCAGGGCAGCCATTCAATAATACCTTCCTGGTACGCAAGCCACGCCTGCCCGTTTCGTTTCTGAACAGCCGTGATAACGAAGAACTCGGTATCAATGACGACTACGAAGCACCGCTTGAACGTATGGCAGCCACCTTTGCCGAGCATGCCAGTGTGCAAAAGCATGTGCAGGCGCCCGCCGAGGCCTGGGAGGCGATGCTGGCACTTAACGATGGCGGCATCAAGCGTATCAGCCAGTATCTTGGCCGTATCGCTACCCTGGAATTCAAGCTGGCCAGTATCGAAAAGCAGCTGAAAGACACACTCAGCTCATTGGTAGAAAAGCGCCTAACGCCCCTTCACCACACAGATGGCAGCGGTGAAGTGGCTAAAAAGCGTGAGGCCGCCAAGCTGCTGTGGCAAAGCCTGCAACAACGCCTGGCAACCCTGGGTGAACTGCAGCACCAACTGGAACTTCCTCAGCAGACGGTACGCGATCTTTACTTGAGCGACAGCGAAGAAGACGAGGCAACAGCGACTGAAGGCGATGCAGATAGCGAACCGGCGGTAGCCGATAGTCTTTATTGCAACAGTGGTTTTAACCTCAGCGATGATCCTTTCGCGAGTAGCATGCCCTTTGGCGATGAAGCCGCCACTGTACCTGCCGCGAAAACCGAGCCGGTGCTACAAGGAGCGGATCATCGTTTTGCTCGTAAGGTATTTCAGGCATGGGTCGCCCATTTGCGTGAAGTACCTGGACGCCACTCTTTGCTGCAACTGCTGGGGCTGGAAAAGGCAGTCGTTGAGTCCTTGACCGATGAATTGATCACGGCAGCCAATCGCATGGCACTGCAACAACGCCTGGATCAAGCACTTCTCGGCCGCGCCCAAAGTAGCGCAAAACGTGACCAGCTGGTGGAGCGTCAAGTGTTGGCCGCCCAGTTGGTACTGCGCGATTTTATTGCCTGGCTGGGCTATCAAGAAATGCCGATTGACGAGCGGCCGAACAGCCTGGCGGGCAAGAAGGACAAGCTGTTTTTGCCGAGCACTCCGATTTTATCGGGTGAGCTTCCCAGTCTTGCACCTCAACCCGTCAATCAAGCTGTTCTTTATTTGGCCGATTGGCTTTCAGGGGTTTGTATCGTGACGCAGGAAAATGCAGGGCACACCGCCGGACGGGAAATTACCATGGAACAGAATGAGCGCCTGGGCGCTGTACTGACATCCTTTCGCCAACGGGAGATGACCCATGCGGATTGAACTGCGTCCGCTGGAGTCCGGAACACCGGGTGAAGGCCGCTTACTGCTCAAGGGGTGGAAAGGGGAAACCACATCGTTGCAACTGTCGATTCAAGAGAGCCAGGATCAACAGTTTCTGCATCCGGAAAAAACGTGGAGTACCAAGGCCCACTCGTTTGAATTGGCTAGCTTGGAGGAGACCGATGACCAGCGTCTCCAGGTAGTACTCGACAGCACTATTATTGATCCCCTGTTGGAGCTTCCCGGCTCTACCCAATATTTGCTGGCATTGCAGGATACCCAAGGCACGCAAGCCAAAGGGGTAATACGGCTTTCACGCGATCTGATGCCCTCCAGTGCGGCGGGCTCGGCACCTTCTACAGGGGGTAGCAGTGCCCTGTATTCACCACCGGTTGCGGAAAAAGCGCCCGAACCGGAAGTAAAAGTGGAGCCTGAGCCAGAAGCCGAACCCGAAGTTGGATCCGAACCTGCGCAGGTGCCGGAAGTGGAAGTGCCGCCCGCGCCTGCCAGTAAGGCGAGCAAGCGCGGCCCATGGCTATTTCTCTTGCTGGGGCTTGTGCTGTTGGCAGCCGTGGCTTTTGGTGCCTGGTATTGGTTCAGCAATAACGCTGGTAATGCGGGATCCGAACCGGTTGAACAAGAAACCGTCGAGGAAGAAGAGAGTAACGAAGCGGAGGGAAGCCCAGTAGAGGAAGACGCTGACCTCCCCACCGAGGAAGCCTCAGAAGAAGAGGTGGCCGACTCTTCCGCTGGTTCGGCCCCGGTCTGTTCGATTGCAGCCCTTGAAGAGCAGGAGGAACTGGCATTCGTGCAAGGATGTTCCAAGGCTGATGTTGCCCCCGAAGCGTTGCTGTCGGTGATCGAAGCTGCGCGTGATGCAGAGCACTGTGGAATAGCGCGACGGCTTTATGCCAACCGTGCTATCGCAGGCGATGCCACTATCGCGCTGGCCTATGCCCGCGAATACGATCCCGCTTATCACCAGGCGAGTACCTGCTTTACCGCAGCCGATGCCGAAACCGCCAGCTATTGGTACCAGATCGTATTGGACACCGACCCTGACAATAGCGAAGCACAAGCACGTTTTGAGGAGCTGGGCGAATGATGCGCAACATGCTCGCGACCTGGGTATTCTCGTCTGTGGCCTTTATGGGGCTGGGCGCCACTGCAGCGCTGGCTGAGCCTCGCCCCTTACTGCAGGAAGGCAAGCAAACCTTACATCAACGTGTCCTGACCACACCTGGGTGCGAGCTAACGGAGACAGTGGGAAGCAGTGGTGAATTGCAGCCTGCGTTCACTCGTTTCTATGTGTATGAGCGCAGCGAGGTGGACGGGCGCGAATGGTTGAAAGTCGGGCCGGATAGCTACGGCACCACCAGCGGCTGGCTGCCGGCGGATTGTAGCGTGGCGTGGAAGATGCAACTTACGTTGGCATTCACTAATCCGGCTAACCGGCAGCGTCTGTTGTTCTTCCGTGAACGAGACGCGCTTCAAGATATTCTCGATGAATTCGAGCCTTCCAGTCGCGTTGTTCCTTTGCACGCCGACCTGGATCGTGAGGAAGAGGTGCCCCATGTGCTAGCACGGGAACCTGAATACTTTGTCGATCTTCAAGAACAGTTCTATTTGTTACCGATACTTGAAGGCGAAGAGGTATTCACCGAAGCTGGCTTTCGCGCACGGCTGCTGAACGTGGCGTCAGTAAGCAAGGCCGGCGAACCTGACCTAGCCGGTACTGAAACAGATCCCGAAACTGAAGATGACACACCAGCCAGTCAATTGCGTGAGTTCAATGCCGGCGTTGTCTTCGTCATCGACTCGACGATTTCCATGGGCCCGTATATCGAGCGTACCCGCGAGGCGGTGAGCAAGATACTCGATCGAATCGAGGCGGCAAACCTGGAGGAACAGGTCAAGTTCGGCCTGGTTTCTTATCGCGACAGCGTGGAAAAAGTGCCAGAGCTCGAATACATCAGTCGTATGTATGCCAACCCAATGGAAGTGCAAGGCAGGCAAGACTTGATGGCGCGCATGGACGAACTCCATGAAGCCACGGTATCCACGCCAGGGTTCGAAGAAGATGCTTACGCCGGGGTGATGCAGGCAATCGATGAAGTGGAATGGAGCCAATATGGTGCCCGCTATATCGTACTAATTACCGATGCCAGCGCCATCGATGGCGATAATGAACGCTCCTCGACAGGCTTGAGTGCCGACCAGGTGCGCCTGGAAGCGGCCAACCCGGGTGTGGCGATTTATACGCTACATCTCGAAACCGAGAGTGGCGAGCGCTTCAACGACCATGCTAAGGCAGCAGCGCAATACGCCAACCTTTCCACTTATGCCGGCACCAATACGTCGCTGTATTACCCGGTGGAAGCCGGGGATGTGGAGGCATTTGGTGCCAAGGTGGATGCCTTGGCCGAGGCGATCACTTCTCAGGTGCGTGCTGCTTATATCGGCGACGGGGCTATCGGCAGTGCCTTGAATGCGCAACAGCCTGACCCTGATGAGGTTGATCCAAACCAACAACAGCTGCTGGAAGATGCGGATCTTATCGGCCATGCTATGCAGCTGGCCTACCTGGGGCAGCAAGCTGGCAGCAAAGCACCGCCGGTATTTCAAGCCTGGATCAGCGACCGCGACTTGGTGCAGCAAAACCGCCCCAGTACGGACGTTCGGGTGCTGCTGACCAAATCTCAGTTGAGTGACCTGAATGACGTGGTGGCACAGATTCTGGATGCCGCCAATCAAGGCCTGATTTCGCCCACCGACATGTTTGATCGTTTGCGCTCGGTGGCGGCGGCCATGGGCACCGACCCCAACCAGCTGCAACAAAATGAAACCACTCAGTTAGCCGAACTGGGGCTGATGGGGGAGTATCTGGAAGATCTGCCTTATCAGAGTGAAGTGCTCAATCTGGATGAAGCCACCTGGAAGAGCTGGGATGGTCTTTCTCAGGAGCGGTTCATTCGTAATCTGAGCATTAAGCTGCGCCACTATCAGCGCTATAACGAGGATGTTGACCGCTGGGTCTCACTTGCCGAAGGCAGTGACCCACGGGACGACGTTTATCCGGTTCCTCTTGAAATGATGCCGTGAAAATCGGCGTTTCAAACAATAGAGGAAGACTGGGATGTTAGCGATACAGGGCATGATGGTTCAGCGTGGCCAGGGCGCTCGCGCGCACCGGATTCGACTACCCGAGCTATCACTGTCGCCGGGCCAGTGCTTAGCGATTACCGGCCCTAGCGGGTGTGGCAAGAGTACGTTGCTAGAGACGGTAGGGCTGCTGTTAGCACCCAGCGAGCTTGAAGGCTTCATGCTGGGAAACCCGCAACAAGATGTAGCAACACTGTGGCGTACACAGCAGCAAAGCGAGCTGGCCACGCTGCGTGCGCGTGATTTGGGGTTCGTGCTGCAAAGCGGGGGGCTGCTGCCCTTCTTGAATGTGGCCGATAATATCGTCTTGCCGCGTCGTCTGCAGGGCCTGCCCACAAAGAGTGAGCGAGTCACGCAAGCGGTTAACCGCTTGGGGCTGATGCCGCTGATGGAAAAGCGACCGGCAATGCTTTCTATCGGGGAGCGCCAGCGGGTCGCCTTCGTACGCGCCCTGGCCCATGAACCAAAATTGCTGCTGGCCGATGAGCCCACGGCCGCCCTTGACCCCCACAGTGCGCATGGGCTCTTTGCGCTGTTTATGGACGTCGTCGAAGAGCTACAGCTCGCCGCGTTGGTGGTCTCCCACGATTGGGCCCTCGTCGAAACATTTGGAGTGCCGCGCTTCGATGCCGTCACGGTAAAAGGGGAGACCGTCTTTGAACCTCGCCCTTAAGCGTTTGCGCCTACTGGTATCGTTAGCGCTGCAGGATCTCTGGTACGACCGTAAGGTATCAATGTGTATTGCCGCTGCCCTGGTGGCCGTGATTGCGCCCTTGTTACTGCTGTTTGGCCTCAAGTATGGGGTCGTCAGCCAATTACAGTCCGAGCTTCTAGAGGATCCACGGAACGTGGAAATTCGCATGGTATCCAGTGGCCGGTATGACGCTGCCTGGATCGAACGCTTGCGTAGCCGACGTGATGTCGGTTTTGCCATTGGCATGACACGTTCACTCAATACCCAGGCAGATTTGGTCGCCGACCGTCGACACTTTGTGGATAACACTGAAGTCATCCCCACGGCAGAAGGGGACCCATTACTGGCGTCACTGTCTCTTACCAAACCGCTTAAGGGTTCAACCGTAGTGCTAAGCGAGTCGGCTGCGCGGCGCTTGAATGTCGACGTCAATGATCAGCTAAGCCTGTTCGTCAGCCGTCGTCTCGATGGCCGTGCTGAACGTGGTCGGCAATTGATTACCGTGGCAGGCATTTTGCCACCGGATGTCTTTCCTCGTTCGGCCGTCTTTGTCGCGTTGCCGCTGCTGATCGCGCTTGAAGATTTTCGTGATGGCTACCGCATCGATTCGCTTGGTGTGAGCACTGGCGAGGTGCGAGGCGAAAGGGAAACGCACTTTGCCCGTGCTCGCCTGTATGCCGCCGATATTGACCAAGTGGCGGGACTGGAGCAGTGGCTCAATGCCCAGCATATCGACACGGCCAGCCGCCTGGCCGAGATCGAGAACGTCAAGGCGATCAGCCATGTGCTGGGGTTAGTGTTTGGCGTGATTGCGAGTACCGCGCTGGTGGGCTGTCTAGCTTCAATGTTGGGGGCTTTTCTAGCCAATATTGATCGTAAGCGCAAGGATCTGGCGGTGCTGCGTTTACTGGGGTTCGATCGTCCGGCAATAGCGGCATATATCGTGTTACAGGCAGGCACCTTGACGCTGGCCGCCTATGCGGTAGGGCTTGGCCTTTACGGATTGGGAAGCCAGGTATTCAACCAGGCGTTAGCAACTAGCGCGACAACCGGAAGTGTTGTCTGTCGCCTTACCTTCATGCACGGCGTGATTGCACTTTTATTGGCTTTGCTGGTTGCGCTCATGGTGGCGGTGATCGGTGTGCTGCGCGCCTTTAGTATCGAACCTGCGGAGAGTCTGCGTGAACTGTAAATCTTTTCGATGCTTCCCCCGCCACTGGTGTCTTGCCGGGTGGGCTGTTGTTTTACTTTTGCAGGTGGGAACTGCCTCGGCCGAGTGGGATGAACGGCTTTATAATCCCATGCCACAGGATGACGATGTCATTCTGCCGATGCCTTGCGATGGCGCCATGGCGTTTCGCAAGGTTCATATTCCCGCGGCCGGGCCGCTCGACGATTATCCCATCAATATTGGCCAGGATGGCACCGGCTGGGGCTATGTAGAACAGCGTCGGCCCTCCTATGTTTCCGGCAACTTCAGTGAGAGCGAGGGTGTCTCGCGCTACTACTTGCTGGCCAAGTATGAAACGACCCAGCTGCAATATGCGTCTTTGATGGCTGATGAGTGCCCGTCACCCTCGACGCGCTTGCGCTTACCAGTTGTATCGGTGAGTTGGTTCGATGCAACGGCGGCGGCTGATCGTTATAACTTGTGGCTGCGTCAAAACGCTGAGCAGTCCTTGCCTCAGGAAGATGGGGCACTGGGATTTGTACGCCTACCGACCGAAATTGAGTGGGAATACGCCGCGCGTGGTGGCCTGCAGGTTGGCGCTGCCGAGTTCCGCGACGGCCGCTATCCGATGCCAGAGGGCTTGAACGGTCATGAATGGTTCGCCGGACCGCAGTCCGCTAACGGTCAATTGCAGCTGGCAGGGTTACTTAAACCCAATCCATTGGGGCTGCATGATCTTCTGGGCAATGTGGCTGAGATGATGTTTGAGCCATTTCGCCTCAATAAGCTGGATCGCCAGCATGGCCAAGCAGGCGGTTTTGTGGTGCGTGGGGGGAGTTACTTAACACCCCAAAGTGATATCCGCACGGCGCTACGCGGTGAAGAGCCGTATTACCGTGAAAAAGGTCAGGCCGAAAGCGGCCAGGTAGGCTTTCGTTTGTCACTGGTCGCCACCACGTTGACATCGCGAGAGCGGGTGGCAGCTATCGAAGAAAGCTGGCAAGCGCTGGGTGCAGATTTAGAAACGCAAGAGTCCCCTCAAGAGGCGCCAGGAACCGTTGAGCAGTTAAGCAGTCTGGCGGCGGAACTCGAAGACAGCGCGTTGCAAGAACAGCTACGCGATATGGAAAGCCAGCTAAGGGCGAGCAATCAGCGTCAACAAGAAGCACGCAATTTAGCCGTGCGTGCCAGCCTCAATCTAGGCAGTTTTCTCTGTACCAAGCTTGAGGATGACGGCGTTTTTCTCGATTTTCTCCACGATAACTATGCCATCAACTGCGGGGCTGACAGTGACGACGCGAGTTGTGGCATGCGCCAACAACGCCTGGAAGAGCAAGACGCCCGGTTAGAGGGATTGAGTCGCTATTACGCCAGTAGTTTGGTCGAGTCCGCGACTTTGTACGGTGAAGATTTGCTCGAAGAGCAAGTGGAAGTATTTGAGGAAATTATCAGCCGTAATCGTCAGCTGACCCAACTCAAGCCCTATCTCCACACACACTGGGAAAACCAGCGTGATTACCTGCAACAGCAACACATTTCCACCACTGCCTGGCTGGAAAATTGTAAAGCCATGGCCAATTAAAAAAACGCAAGGGAACTTACTATGCAAAGCCAACGTATGTCATTCAAGACTCGCACCTTGAGCTGGAAAAAAGTACAGATGATGGTTGCCGTAGCTGGCAGCTTGATAGTGCTTAGCGGCTGTGCCGCCACCGGCAGTTCATTGCTATCCGGTAACGGCGATGACACCGCTGCTGACCCGCGCTTGACGCAAGGCAGTGAAGCGAAGTTCTTCAGTCGGTCAGGGTATCAAGCCTGCGCCGCAGGCGCCGCAACAGGCTTGATAGGTTGTGCCCTCACCAATCCAGGCAACAAGACACAGTGCATGATCGTAGCAGGTCTTGGTGCTTGTGGCGTTGCCATGGGCGCCAATTTCTATCTGGATCAACGTCGCAGTGAATATGCCAATACCAGTGAACGGCTGGACGCGATGAGTGCGGATATTCAGGAAGATACCCGCCATGTCATCGCCCGAACTGAAACGGCGCAAGCCGTAATGCAGGAAGATAAGTTGCGTCTTCAGCGTATCCAGCAGGAGATGGAAACGCAGCAATTAGACCAGGAAGCCGCCAAGAACGACTTAGCCGCGATCGATAGCAATATCGAAATTTTGCGTCGCGATTTGGTCAATATGAACAAGAAATCAGACGAGTACCAGGCCGTTGCCGTTGCAGAACAAGGGGAAGCAAGCCCTGAGGAAATGGCGCGCATTGAGCAGGATATCGACTTAATGAACCAGCAGGTGCTGGCGTTGCAGCAAGAGGTAGATGACCTCTACAGCATGCGTTCCGCCATTACCTTGGGCTAAGAAACAGGCCGATATTGCTATGAAATACACCATGATGAATAAAATCATACTGATGGGCATCAGCATGGTTCTGCTGGCCGGTTGCGCTACGACGCCGGAACAGTGCGATCCCCATAATCGTGACGCGAGCCTGGTGGCCAAGTTCTCCTGTGACACCTCGGGTGCCTACCGCAGCCAAATCGTGCAGCATGAGCAGCAGGTACGCCTGGATCAAGAAGAGAATGCTCTTTTTCACCAGGTGTATGCGGATATCAAGGCTCAGCAGCTGGCAACCCAAGCAGACCTGCACTCTCAGCAAGAAAAGCAGCAGGCACTGAACGAGTCTCTGCAAACCCTGCTGACGCGATTAAAGGCGCGTGCCGGAGAGGAGCTAGGCCTGCAGCATCGTCTCAATGATCTTGAGCGACAGCTGCAAGCCAACCGAGAGCCCGCCCAAGATGAAGCCGACATGGCCGCGCAGAAGGCCCAGCTAGCCGAGCTTGAACAACAGGTAAGCCGTCTTCACCAAAGTCTCGGCTATGAATAAGGCGGAAGGCTGACCATGCAACGGATTCTGCGCGATACCCAGGCGATGCTGGGCGGTACCTTCGAGGCCTATCAGGCCAAGATCGCGCTCATCCATCGCCACTTTCCGCCTAGTATCGGCACTATGTTTGCGACGCCGCGTAATGGGCGGGCAGATACCTTGGAGTGGTGGACGGAACTGCCAGGTCAGCCGACATGTTTTGATGCCTTGGCGGGAGAGCAGCAGGCGGCTTTACTAGAGCGTTATCAGCAACGCCAGCAGAGCCTTGAGCGCTTGGCCGATGAGCTTGTAAGGCGTGGAGACAGTGAAGGTGGGGAAAGCTTGAAAACCTTGATTGGCCCTGCCGAAACGCACCATCTCTATAGTCTGAATGGTGAGCCCGTGGTGATTCGTTGGGGAGCCGACATGGTAGACGCCACGGCTCCCAGCGTTACACCTCAGTCTACGCCAATAGCGCCAACCGCTGCTCCTGTCGTGGCGGCTTCCTCCCTTAGCAGGCTCAGAACGCTGAAGTGGCTATTGCCGCTGCTGCTCTTTCTGCTCCTTGTTTTGGGGGTATTGCTGTACCTGCTTTGGCCTCTGGATCGTTATGGATTCAACTGGTTTGAAAACGCTTCTGGTGACGTAGTGCCTTACGCCTGCCTTGAAGAAGAGAAGCGTTTGCCACCAGAGTTTGTGCTGATCTTTGATACCTCTGGGTCGATGAATATCAATATTGCGGCAACTCAGGAGGACGAAGAGTGGTATTTCGGCATGAACGAGTTTCGCCAGACGATGCTGCGTAATATGGGTAATGAACGTCTCTTGGCAATGGAAACAGGGACGTCTCGGCTGGAGGTGGCTAAGGACTCTGTGTCTCGTATCATCAACCAGCTCCATCCGGATATTGATACGGGGCTTGTTACCTACGCAGGGTGTGGCTCCCCAGTGACACAAGGCGTATTCAATGCGTCACAGCGTGAGCAATTGGTCAACGGCATTCAGGCGTTAAATGCCTATGATGGAACGCCGCTTGCTGAAAGTTTGGTGGCTGCGGCCGAATTGGTTGATGGTCGGGAACGCGATGCAATCATTATTGCCTTTGTTGATGGGGCAGATGGTTGTGAACAAGACCAGTGCCAGATAGCTGCAGAGATAGCCCAAAACCAGCCACGGCTTACGATCAATGTCGTTGACGTTACGACGGGCGGACGCTCTAACTGCCTTGCAAAACACACGGGTGGCCAAGTGTTTAGCTCACAGGATGCTGTTGAGATAACCAGCATGCTAGAGCAGGCCAGCTCACAGATACTGAATGCTAGCCATTGTGAGTAAGCGTTATTAACCAACCCTGAGGGTTGGTTTTTCTGTTTGTGCTAAGCAGGCAGATTTCGAATGAGGCATTTATGCCTCTGCAATAAAGAAAAATTAAATTAAAGGTAAAGAATAATGAATGATCTAAAAAACCAAGTGGGCAATGCAATTGTACCCGCGGTTATCCAGGCGCTTATCGTATGCGTTGTCCGCTTTTTTACGATTCCCTGGTCAATCTGGAAAGGGGCTGCCCTACGCTTGGCGGCGATGCGTCAAAGTAGTGATGAAGAAAAGGTAACTTCTAGCAAATCTGAATTTCCTGTTTTCGATTGGTTCAGAGCCGCTTGGGACGGGGCTATTTTTCTTTCGTGGTTTATTGGCATCTTGGTAAGCGTTGTTGCACTGATTGGCGGTAGCATGGGGTATGGAGGCCTCATGCAAGGTATCGCTGCTGGAGTGACCGTGCTGGTTTATTTTTACTTCGCCGTGATTGGTATGTCGTTGTTAAAAGAAGGTTTGATTTTGGTATTGTCAATTGCTCTAAACATGGAGCGTTTGGTCAATAAAAGTTAATAGTGCTTCTTGCACTTATCCCACCCAATATTACATATTGGGTGGGATTAACGCTTACGATAAAGGTTATTTATGGATAGATTCTTACTAATGTTCCGATGTTGCATTGGGAGGAGGCTTTTGGCGAGGGAAAATAAATCCTAGCAACCATTGCAGCGCCACGTAAATCATAGAGAAGAGCAACGGTAGCATTGCCTGAAGTGTAGGCTCAGCAAGGATTATGTCCCACGGCCCCGGCTCCATTTCCACGAGATGCCCACCGAATCGGCTAACCTGCAACGTCTTGCCGGTGGCATGGCAAGCAACTTTAATACCCGACGTATTTAGCCCCGTCACAGAGAATACGCAGGCCGTATCGGCTGGATGGCCTTCGGCATCCATTACCCAGACTTCATCACCTAGTTGCAGATCAAGTTCCATCACAGGGTAACGGAGGTCCGAAAGCAACCGTTTCTCCATTACTACCACACGGCCTGCTCTTAGTACTGGAGGTGGCTCGCCCATGGTGGCCGCATAAGTCTCGCTACCAATGGCACCGACTGCCAGTAAGCTGCCACTGAAGGGCAGCTCCTCAATGTGAACTTCGAGGGAAGCGGAATTTGCCCAGTGCCAAGTCGCATTTTTGGACAATACATTTTCCAGTGTGATTACTGGAATAACACGAGAAAATTCTTTCTCCTCTCCTTGCGGAGCGCTATTTTGAGCTTCGAACAATGACCCAGGAGTTTCCAACCCCCCAGGTTCATACTCATGCAGCGTGACCTGCAACGAACCGTTGCCGTAGCGCACCATTCGGACATTCGCCCTAGGGCCAATCTCCACTAGGCCGCTGAATGCATATGACTCCATGGGACGTTCTCCCAGGGGATCCGCAGCGCCCTGTATAACGTCCCCCTGCTCGATGAACCACCGTGTGGCACTGACACCCGTCGTGACCATATCCAGTATCTCCGTGTCTGCGGCGATATGGAAAGTGCTGGGCTTGCGTAGCGCCTCGGCCAATAGATAGATCACGCCGGGCAGTAGTACAAACGTAAGGATCAAACCAGCGGCTTGGCGGCCTAGATATCGTGTTCTTGAATGCCATATCACCGTCAAGACAGCAATCAAGCGATTAACGGAGGAGAGCCGCCTAGGTCGGTTCATGGCGCTAACGGGAAGGGGACTGGTGGGGCGCGGTTGGGGCCCCTGAGACGAACCAGCTCAGTCTGGCCGAATTGCGGTTCACCGTGTTCACGAAGCTCTGCAATATTGACCAGGCATTGCCGGTCAAAGGCAATACGCTGAGGATCAGGTATAATCTCGCATTCAATGGCTTGTGGTGCCTTACCCTCGTAAGGAACCACAAGAAAGGCCTGCATACGGCTGCTGTTAATCATAACGGCCATTTTTTGGGCTTCCTCGGGCCGCTCCCAGGAAACAGGCAGAATATGCTGCGCCGAGTGCCCGGGGGCACAGTTCTGTTTCACCTCGGCCAGTGCCGTCAGCACATCCGAACGATCCTCGGCATAGAAAGCTGGCTCACGGCTTTCGAATGTCACGTGGAGTAGAAAAGGTGCCTCATCCGCTGCTAAGGGCGCCCTCAATAGCCCCGTATAACGCCCATCTCTTGCCAACAAGGACAGGCAAAGCTCAGCATTTTCGGTATCCATGCCCCGCGGCACCCAGACATACAATTCCTTGCCATTGGGTTTCCCGCGGTGCTCGAACATGGCCCCAGCGAGCGGCCTTCCCGATATCGGCACGGTGGAAGAGAATCCCTCATCCACCATACGGGCTGTTACCTCCCGCTCGGGAAGCGGCTGAGCATAGGCTAGGCCACTGAGCAGCAGGCTTAATCCTATCCCCCACCACACATTCATGACAAACGGATCCGGGCTGGCAAGCTGGCACTGTTGCCGTCAGCTTTGTCCTCCTCGCTGTGAGGGGCACCTATGTAACAATCCAGCATGCCGGCTAATTCAATGCCCGAAAGCTCATTCAAGGCCAAGGCACAGGTGTAGCGATAATTCCCATGGTTTCTATAAGCTTTTAACTCAAACCGTAAGCCACCACGGTCTAACTGGCCCACGAAGCCGCTGTCAGGGATGGCCGCTGCTCGAAATTTCCCAGTAATTTGGTCGTTGGCAGTATTAATTTTTAATTCAGTAAGCGTAAGCTCACGCCACAGGCTATACGTATAAGCTTGGGCTTGACTGGCCTGAGTTGGCTCCACGATTTCCACTACCAAGAAGTCTCGGCTGTTAATCAGTTGACGTAGCCCAGCGGTCTGTAGTCGCTCATCATCGTTAACTAATGCCGCCTCCATGGCCATGCTGCGCAGTAGCGAATCCTCACCCTTCATCACCTCTTCGAATACAGCCATTCGCACCGAGGCACTGTCGTCGGTAAGCAGGTTACGCACTCGATCAATAATCCCGGCCCGCTCCTGGGCCGCCTCAAGGCTGGCAAGATCTAACGCCATCAAAGGGGGACTGGCTAATGCCAAGACTAGGCCTACCCAGTAAGCGCGAACATGTTTCATAAGAACCTCTCCCGAGGGTTTGATTGTTATTGTCAGCGCGCAGTAGTGTTGCGCACTCGCACGTAGCCTTCTCGGGTTTGCCACCATGGCAGCCCTGTAACCTTGCCCGTTATTTCGACGCTCTGACCCACGCTCAACCAGCGCACAACGGGGGACCATTGGCTAGGCTCCTCGCGGATGGCCGTCCGTGCCGTGACAATGGCCGCCCCGCTGTGGGGTTCCACAGGCAGATGGGATGGCGGTAGCTGACTCGGGCCGGAAGTCTGGAAGAAACGAGCCAAAAGATGGCTGAGAGCATCATGTCGATAGGCCCTTACCACGCCATTATCGGTCGTAAGCACCATGCCGACCGACATGCCGTCCAACAGTAGCTGTGAACCACTGATTCCCTTAAAGGCTTCGTCGCCCTGATCAATCGTTCTCACCTCTACATGGCGATCATCTACGCCAGTAAAGAGCACAGGATAAGAAACTATGCCGCCCGTTTCGCGCACCCGAAGAATCGAACCCTGGCGGCTGTGTGAAACGGCCTCGGTCAGAGTGGCATCGAGGTTATCGATTACCGGCCAGCCTGTACTGCAGGTGATCTTGCCTTGCGAAGCCACCCGAATCACCGCGATGTCGTCGCCGAAGGTGGTCTCAAGCGACGCCTGCGCCCAGACACGATTCGCAGACATCACACTGAGCCCCAGGCCGAAGCCGATAACATGCTCCGGCACGATGGCAAAGCACTCACCACTACGTACCCGAAGAACGCCCTGGCCTACCTCCTCGCCCTGGATCAAGACAGGATCGGCGGAAGCTGACAGCGTTGTTGCCAGCAATAAATAACCGCCCACCAGACATTGCCGCATCACACGCATCTGCGCTCCCACCTTCCTCATCTTGTATTTTCTAAGCATAGCCCAAGTTAAACCTTACTCAACCGGCCTGGTCATGGTCATTCAACGCAAACCTACAAGCGGTCTCAAAGTTTTATAATTAGAGGATTTGCTATCCATTCTGAAACTTAGTGCCACTCGTTCGAGGGTTGTGGCAATTTATCTAGCGGGCGGGCGGGTGGGGGGAGAGGAGGCGCTTTCCCAAAGTGATCATCAAGGTGTGATAAGAATCACAGGTAAGGCACTACTGCCAAAGGTCAAAAACGTCCAAAAATAGGACACTTTAAAATCACGCTCTGTGACTTCTTTGATGATGGCAAAGAGTAGTGGTCGATGTTAATCGGGATAAAGTGATATGTAGTATTAGCGCTCTGTTTTTATATAAGCTTCCGTTTTTATTGGTTTAAAATGATTTTTACCGGTAGATTTTCCTGGAGGGATAGATCATCGGTAAGGCTTAAAATTAGCCTCCGAAGCCGAGGGTCGCAGGTTCGAATCCTGCCTTTGATATGATTTAGCGTGTCATACTACGTACAGTATGCGCTCGCTGGGGCAGGACCCCTGCTTATTTCTTTCGACTCGCCAGTTAAGGATGACGCCTTACCATGACAAGGATGGCTTTATTGGCCGGCGCGTTGGTGCGTTTGGTGGCGCGCCTCGTGACTGCCCCCAGGGCACTGTGGCAGGGCATCGAACCGTTACCTCATCAGCGCATCTATTTTGCCAACCACGCGAGCCACGGTGATTTTGTTCTGATTTGGACGACGTTACCGTTGCGACTGCGCACTGAGGCTCGGCCGGTTGCCGCAGCTGACTACTGGGCGCAGGGCTGGCTGAAACGGTGGCTGATTCACGATGTCTTCCGCGGCGTGTTGATCGAGCGCTTGGGTCGCAGTGATGATCCGCTGGCTGGCATGCGTCGGGCTTTGGACGCCGGCGATTCGTTGATCTTGTTTCCTGAAGGCACACGCAACACCGGCGAAGTGCCGCTGTTGCCGTTCAAGACTGGGCTCTATCACCTGGCGTTGGCGTATCCCGATGTTGAGTTAGTACCGGTATGGATCGATAACCTTAACCGTGTGCTGCCCAAGGGCGAGAGGGTGCCGCTACCGCTGCTATGTACTCTTACCTATGGTGCGCCGCTGCAGCTGGCACCCGAGGAAGACAAGGCGGAATTCCTGGTGCGGGCTGAACGCGCGCTGCTGGGACTTGCCCAGGCTCGAGGGGGAGAACGACATGAATGATATGGTAGTACCCGCGGGCCTGGACGTGCTGCTCGGCGCCATTTTCGGCCTACTGGTGGTGGCCAGCATGATCGGCTTCGCTCTGGCGCGGTGTTACTCGCCTGAAGGCGACAACGCCGTGATCGAGAACCTCAATCAACGTATTCGCTCCTGGTGGATCATGGCGCTGGCGCTGGGGCTGGCCATGCTGGGTGGTAGCACTGGCGTGGTGCTGCTGTTCGCCTTTGCGTCTTTCTCCGCGCTGCGCGAATTCATCAGCCTGTTACCGTCCCGACGGGCCGACCACACGGCGCTGGCGTTGGCATTCTTCGGCGTGTTGCCGGTGCAGTACCTGTTCATTTGGCAGCAGTATTATGGCATGTACTCGATCTTTATCCCGGTCTATGCCTTCTTGTTGCTGCCGGTAGTGGTGGCGCTGCGCGGTGACAGTGCGGACTTCCTATCGCGCATCAGTGAGGTTCAGTGGGCGCTGATGATCTGTGTGTTCTGTGTCTCCCATGTGCCGGCTCTGCTTAGCCTGGAGATTCCCGGCTATGCGGGCCGCAATATCTTGCTGATCGCTTTTTTGATCGTGGTGGTGCAGCTCAGCGATGTGCTGCAATACGTGTGGGGCAAGCTATTGGGGCAACGCAGCATCGCTCCGCGGCTTTCACCCGGCAAGACGGTGGAAGGATTTATCGGTGGTGTCGCCAGCGCTACGCTGGTTGGCGCCCTGCTGGCCTGGATGACGCCCTTTACGTTGCTGCAAGCGGCAGGACTGGCGCTGATGATTGCTCTGCTGGGCTTTGTTGGTGGTTTAGTCATGTCGGCCATCAAGCGTGACCAAGGTATCAAGGACTGGGGCCATTTGATCGAGGGTCATGGGGGCTTTATCGATCGCCTGGACTCGGTGGTTTTTTCGGCACCCGTATTCTTTCACGTGGTGCGTTTCTTCTGGTCGACGGTTTGATGTCTGTTGATGACGCAGAGTAGAGCAGACAAGGAGTATAGTCATGCAAGGTGACAAGATGCAGGCAGCGGATGTGACCGGTCGTCGGCCGTTGGCGAGTCGTGATACGTCCTGGGCGCGACGCTTTTGCCGGTGCCTGGCGGAGACGCCAGTCACGCCCAACCAGGTGTCAGGACTGAGCGTGGTCATGGCGCTGCTGGCGACACTGGCTTTCTGGGCCAGCGCCGCGGCTCCGGAGGTGCCTCGTGCCGGATGGCTGATGTTGGCGGCGCTGGCGATCCAGGGGCGGCTACTGTGCAATCTGCTCGATGGCATGTTGGCTATTGAGTCGGGCAAGGCATCGCCCACCGGGACGCTCTGGAACGAGGTACCCGATCGCGTCTCCGATAGCGCCATCCTGGTGGGAGTCGGGATGACCATTGATGACCCAGCCCTGGGCTGGGCTGCCGCAGCGTTGGCCATCCTTACCGCTTATGTGCGGGTTTTCGCCGACAGTCAGGGGCATCGCGGCGATTTCGGCGGCCCCATGGCCAAGCCACAGCGGATGGCCGTGGTAACCCTCGGTGCGTTATTGGCGGCTGCAGCACCCCTGTGGCATGGACACGATGAGCCGTTGTGGCTGGCACTATGGATTGTGGTGCTGGGCAGCGCGCTCACTGCTTGGCTGCGCGGCCTTCGACTGCACCGCTATCTGTGCTAGTGGTAGACACGAGCCCTTGCCCCGGTTACGATACCGACCGCCTTATCAAGCGATACGCGCCCGTAGCTCAGTTGGATAGAGTATCGGCCTCCGAAGCCGAGGGTCGCAGGTTCAAATCCAGCCGGGCGCGCCAAATTGTTAAAAAAGGGGCCTGCGAGAGATCGCAGGCCCTTTTTTTGGGGTTTTGGCTGTTATCGGCCAAAAGCATTATTTTAGGCAGCGCTGATGTAACTTCTACTGCACGCTCGGCTTTGTAGTGAAAACGTAGCCGAAATGAAAAAGCTGCCGCTACATCCTAGCCTTGTTAAGGCCTACGGAGCAGTAATCTTTGTTGCAAACTCTTGGTATATTGACTTATTAGACGCTGTGGTTGCTTGAACTAAAGAACGAAAAGTATTTACAACCTCTTTCACTGTATTAGTATTCTTTAATCCCCCTGTTAAACCTCTATTAAGCTGCGTACAAAATGGTAGAGTAGCATCGAGGATGCTATCCCAGTTTTCTTCCGCCTGCTTAGGAGATGTGGTATTCCCAAAGGAAATTCTATAGATGTTTGGCACCTTTCTTCCCAGCATAATTTCTAGGCAACTTACAGTTGCAGTTGCAAGTAAAAATATCGACCCGCGCTGCCTAAAGTAGTCAAGGTACTCTTCTTCATGCGATGGAAGTGTGCTTTTTTTCGACTTATCCAGTAGTTGTTTTTTTCTTGACTCTACAGCTCTAACCCGGATTTCTCATAGCACCTCAGCCAGTACCACCTCCAAGCCGTCATACCACTAAAAGCCGATTGGTACGGTTTAAACTGCCTGCTTTTTAGCCTCTTTCCGTCGTTCAGACACACCTCCCCCTTTCCCCCATTGCGTCGGGCCGGGGGCGCCCGCGCATTCAGCTCGGTACTAACCGCCTGATGAGATCGGATAGTTGCGCTTTATAGGGGTAGCTGTCACTCATCAACACCCGGATTCGACGCGTATTGCGGATGATGACCGCGCCTACTTTGATGAGCTTGAGCCTCAGGTTGCTCGGACTCATGCGCGCGAAGGGCGTGTGCTTCAGGTAAGTCCGTAACCGCTCGAACAGTGTATAAGCGAAGCCCGACAAGATCAGCCGCCACTGATTGGCCCACCAGTGCGTGCTGGAGGTACGGTCAGCGAACAGGCTCAGTTGTTGATCCTTGATCCGGTTCTCCATGTCACCCCGGGCACAGTACTGCTCGTAGTAAAGCTTGAAGCCGTCATCGTAACGGGAACTGATGATAAACCGGGGATTAGAGCCCAGCTCGCCTTCTTCCAGACGGGCCACCACCCAGCGTGGGTATTTCCAGGAGTGTGCTTGATACGGAAAGCGAAACGTCTCTGCCACTTTCCCTCCCACCTGCCATTGGGTCTTGCGTACCAGCATCATGGGCACATCCACTTCCTTGAGCAGCCGGCTGTTCTTGGCGATTCCCACGATGTAGTCGACGTGATGCCGATCGCACCAGTTCAGCATCCGGGGACGACAAAAGTGGCTATCACCTCGTAACACGATGCGGGTATCGGGCCAGTATTGGCGGATAAAGCGTACCAGTAAGGCGAGGATCGCCCAGCTATGGCGGCTGTCGCTGCGGTCACTGGTGCGCAGATAGCTCACCAGTAAGTGGCGCCCACAGAAGACATACAGCGGGAAGTAACAGTG
Organism: Halomonas sp. H2; assembly: GCF_050215315.1. Classification (GTDB taxonomy): domain Bacteria; phylum Pseudomonadota; class Gammaproteobacteria; order Pseudomonadales; family Halomonadaceae; genus Vreelandella. The sequence continues at coordinate 3,540,034 of NZ_CP189760.1, read as the reverse complement.
GTGATCGTAATAACGGTTAAAAAACTTGCCGGGTTGCTCGCCATGCACGGGGATGTCGGTGCCATCAAAGTCCAGCACGATCTCCTTTGGTGGTTCGTCATGCTGTTCAATGAAGTGATGCCACAGCAACTCATGGGCCTTCACTATTGCTTGCCGATCGGCGTTCTGCTCCACCCGGCACAGCGTTGACTTGCCTGCCAGCGTATCCTCTTCACCGAGCGCTGTCTGGAGGGCCTGATCATAGCGCAGGGCCTCATGGTCGTTGAAATCTTCGTAGCCAGCGGCGACACCGAACACCCGCTGACGAACCAGAGTGTCGAGCTTATGACGAACCTGTTCCGGTGCGCGGGGATCATGAAGCACGGTGGCCAAGCGGCGTGTCAGGCGATGTTGCTTATCGACTTCACGAAGCAGGAGCAATCCAGCATCGGAGGTGATGTGGCCCCCAGAGAAATCGGCTTCAATTTGGCGGCGTGAGAGTGGCGAGAAGGTCAGTTTTTCAGGTACCATTTTGGAAGCGGTTGTTGGTGCTTGATGGATTGGTTAGGCTCTTGAAATCATAGCACTTTCAGCCGCTTTCTTTTATACCCCGTGAGAAATCCAGGCTAACGGGCTTGCCCCCGTTAGGGCTGATTTTTCCATCGGGGCAGTGTTCGCCTACCAAAGGCGGTGGATGAGCGTCTATGCCCAGAATGATTGAGGATTAGGCGTTAGCGTGTAGAGACCGAGCTTCCAAACCCTGGGGCAGGTTCCAGAGTCGCCCACGCTGTACCCTTTTCGCATACGTCACCCAGTGAATACGGGCCCACCCGCCTTGGGCTACGCCCGCGTCGAGCTCAATAAACGTTTGCGCCGCACTGGTGCTAAGTGAAACGGCAATCATTGAGGAGATGCTTTTTCCGAGGTGATGATCATTGTGTGTTAAACAGCACAGTTAAGGTACTACCGCCAAAGGTCAAAACCGTCCAAAAACCGGACATTTTAAAATCACGCTACGTGACTACTTTGACGGTGTCGATGTGAAGTGGATGGTGTAAATCGGGATAAAGAGGAATAGAGCTGTTAGGGGTGTTTTTTCATAAGTGATTGTTTTTATTTTTATAAATAGAAAATTGCTGAGAGGGTTGCTGACCAAATAAGCTTATCTAAAAGGCTTAAAATTAGCCTCCGAAGCCGAAGGTCGCAGGTTCGATTCCTGCCCTCCTGCAGCTTAACCGCGTTGATGAGGCGCTAGCGCTGATTCATCACGAAACCGAACGTGCCCAGGCGCAAATGAGCTTTTTAATGCGTCATGTGGCTGACGCGGTACTCAGCGGCATCTTGTTGGGTAAATTGACGCGAGCACGGGAGTTGGGGGTTGCACTGGAAATCGATGAGCAGAGCTCGCTCTCCTGCCCACTGACGGTCACTGGGCAGGAGGTCATGATGAGCGTTGTGGGCAACTTATTAGATAACGCCTGTCATGCGGCGCTTAATGGCCCAAACAGTGACACCCCGAAAGTTCGCCTGTTCTTTACGGATCTGGGCGAGCAGCTGTTGATTGAGGTAGAGGATAACGGCTCAGGTGTGCCCGGCGAGCATGCGGAATCGATCTTTCAAGATGGGTTTTCTACCAAAACCGGTAAACATCGTGGCATTGGGTTAGCGCTGGTCGCGCGGTTGTGCCGTCAGCATGGCGGTGAGGTGACATTAGAAGAGAGCGAGTTAGGCGGCGCGTGCTTTATTGCCGTGCTGGATCGCGCGCTTTGCGACCCAATAGCCACAACGCCTTAAATCATAATAACGACGCCAGGAAGAGGAAACACTATGTCTGCGACGCAGTACGGTATTTTGGTCGTCGAAGACGATTTTCGCATTGCTGATATCCACAAGGCTTTTATTGAGCAGAGCGACGGCTTTTATGTGGTGGGATTGGCGCGTAACGGCAACGAAGCCAAAGCCCTGATGGCCCAGCATGCTGATGCTGTTCAGCTCATCTTATTAGATGCCTACTTGCCTGATGTAGAGGGTCTGGAGCTGCTATGGGCCATTCGCCGCGACTATGTGCATGTGGATATCGTCATGGTGACAGCCGCCCGCGAAGTAGAAACCATCAGCGAAGCGTTGCGTGGTGGCGTCTTTGATTATCTGATTAAACCGATTGAAGCGGCGCGTATGACACAAATGCTGACACGTTTTCGTCGCGAGCGAGAGGCATTGGCGAATCGGGCTGAAATGAGTCAAGACGAGCTGGACCAAGTGCTTGCTCGCTTACAGCCAGGTGAATCTGCGCGGCAAGCTACGCGCACGCTGCCGAAAGGCATTGACCGTTTGACCCTGCGCTGTGTGGTGGAGTCGCTGGCAGCCGAGCATGATTCCCAAACGGCGATGCAGGTAGCGCAGGCAATGGGCGCAAGCCGTTCAACAGCGCGGCGTTATTTGGAGTTTTTAGTGGCTGAGCAAGCAGTTAATGCAGAAATTGGCTATGGCGATGTCGGTCGCCCTGAGCGCCGCTATCGGCTACTTGAGTCTTCCTCAACATGGCTGGAATCACTGTAAACGAGCCGTTCTAACCGGCCGTGAACAAAATGAACAAAACGCACAAAAAGCACTTTTTGCCATTAATGGTCATAAGCTTGTCGCGAGGAGTAGCGGTCTTCTAATGTGAAGGGTGTAACCACACAAAGATACGTAGATAACAACCATCTATAACAATAGTTAGCTAATGTGGAGAACGCCCATGACCATGCTTCCCCTAAAGCGCTTTGCCGTGCTTGCCTTACCGATGGCAGCCCTTGCCATGACAACGTCCGCCAGCGCCCAAGAGTGGACACCGAGCCGTTCAATTGAGTTTGTTGCACCGGCTAACCCCGGTGGCGGTTGGGACACACTAGTGCGCACCATGTCCCGCGTTATTCAGCAAGAAGAGCTGGCCGATGAAAGCTTTGCAGCCATTAACGTGCCTGGTGGCGGCGGTGCAGTTGCCTGGGCTCAGGTAGCCCGTGATAACGGCAATCCGCATAAACTTTTCGCTACCAGCCCGCCGATGATTTTAGTACCCCTGGCAGGCGCATCGCGTTACGACCACACCGACTTCACCCCGATTGCGCGCATCAATACCGACTATTCGATTATTTTGGTGGCGGCAGATTCCGAGTATCAAAACCTGGATGATCTTTTTGCAGCGCTCAAAGAGAATCCTAGCTTAAGCGTGGGCGGTGGTAGTGCGCCGGGCTCGATGGATCATATCTCGGTTGCTGGTCTTGCTTCCGCGGCGGGTATGGAAGCCTCCTCGGTCAACTATATTCCCTTCTCAGGTGGTGGCGACGCCATGACTAACCTGATGGGTGGCCATATCGAGGCAGTCATTGGCGGTGCCGGTGAAGCGGTAGGGCAGTTGGGCGAAGGTAGTCAGCTACGCGCGTTGGGCGTTTCTTCCGCAGAGCGCCTAGGCGGTGGACTGGCCGATGTACCCACTTACCAAGAGCAGGGTTACGACTACACTTTCGATATTTGGCGTGGCGTAATGGGCGCGCCGGAAATGCCTGAAGAGGCGGTTGAATACTACGAGACGCTCTTCGCCGAGATGCTCGAAACTGATGCATGGCGCGAAGCAAGCGACCAGCTGGGCTGGATTGATGCCTACCAGGATAGCGACGCCTTCGCGACCTTCCTGGATGAGCAACAAGAGCAGTTCAGTAGCGTGTTGACCGACCTGGGGCTGATGCGCCAGTAAGCGCTCGTCCCAAAGGCTCCCCCGGTGGCAGCGTGCCACCGGGATCTTCCGTCTGATACCGCAAGGGTCTTGCTGTTCAGCAATGACGTCTTCGGAGAGCTTTCCCATGACTCGATTCAATACCAACCAATGGCTAGCGCTTGTACTAGCGTTAGTGGCGGCTGCCTATCTGGCAATGGCCTGGCAAATTCCAAACTTTCCGCTGCCCCGCCCAGTAGATTCTGATCTGTTTCCAAAAGTGCTCGGTGTTTCCCTGCTATTGCTGTCGGCGTGCTTGTTTTTTGAGCGTCCTGGTCCTATTGCGGGGGCCGATCAGATTGATCAAGCCGAAACTCAGGGGCCGCTACTGCTAACGCCTTGGGCGCGGGTGATCGTCACCGCCATCGCCATTGCGGCCTATGCATTCCTGCTCGTACCGTTAGGCTTTGTGCTGGCTTCGACGCTGCTGTGTGTTGGCCTAACCGCTTACTACGGATACCGCCGCCATGGGGTCAATCTGGCAACATCGCTTGGGGTGGTGCTGGCACTGTATTTGACCATGACGCGGGTAATGGATGTTTACCTACCCACTGGCGTGCTGCCGTTTTAACCAGGCCGCGCTTGCCCACTGTTAGCGGGTTTAAAAGAGAGACACTCCCATGGATGCCTTTAACAATCTAATGTATGGCTTTGGCATCGCGCTTGAGCCTATCAATATCGCTTACGTCTTTGCCGGTGTCTTTGCTGGCACCATCATCGGCATGTTGCCCGGCCTTGGGCCGATCAGCGCGTTGGCGCTGATGATCCCGATTACCTTCGCTATGGAGCCCTCTTCAGGGCTGATCTTGATGGCCGGGGTGTATTACGGCGCTATTTTTGGCGGCTCCACTTCGTCTATTTTGCTGAACGCCCCCGGCGTGGCGGGAACGGTTGCGACCTCTTTTGACGGCTATCCGATGGCCAAGCAAGGGTTGGCAGGTAAGGCGCTGGCGATTGCCGCTTACTCCTCCTTTGTTGGCGGTACCATCTCCGTTGTTTTCTTGATGTTGATTGCGCCACTGCTCTCCAAAGTCGCGGTAAGTTTTGGCCCTGCTGAATACTTTGCGTTGATGGTGCTGGGCTTAACCGCGGTTGTGTCGCTATCCGATAAGTCGCTGGTTAAAGGGTTAATTGCCGCTGTTATTGGGGTGATGATCTCGATCATCGGGATTGATATGCAAACCGGCACCGAGCGCTTTACCTTTGGCTCTATCCACCTGCTCGACGGTATCGACTTTCTGGTCGTCGCGCTGGGCATCTTCGCGTTAGCCGAAGTGTTCTACATGTTGCTGCGCGGAGGTGGTGGTAAAGAAGCGCCGCGTAACGCGATCGGGTCGTTGAAATTGACCCGCAGTGAAGTCAAGCAGATAGCAGGCCCTGTTAGCCGCAGTTCAGTATTGGGCTTCTTTACCGGCGTTCTGCCGGGCGCAGGTGCGACCATCGGTTCGTTTCTTGGCTATAGCATGGAAAAACGCATTGCCAAAGACGGCGATACGTTTGGTAAAGGCAACATCAAAGGCGTTGCTGCGCCAGAAGCGGCAAATAATGCGGCGTGCACCGGTTCGTTTGTTCCGCTGTTAACCTTGGGTGTGCCGGGGTCTGGCACCACCGCCGTACTGCTTGGCGCACTGCTGGTGATGGGCGTTAATCCTGGCCCGATGATGCTTGAACAGCGTCCTGATGTGTTCTGGGGCGTGGTCGCCAGTATGTATATCGGTAATATCTTCCTACTGGTGCTTAACCTGCCGCTGATTCCGCTGATCGCCAAGATTCTCGATTTGCCCAAGCCATTGTTGCTGTCACTGATTTTGATCTTCTGCATGATCGGTGTGTACGGTATGAGCTTCAGCGTGTTCGACTTATTACTGCTGCTTGGTTTTGGCTTGGTTGGTTTGGGAATGCGCTTGTTTGGCTTCCCCGCCGCGCCACTGATTCTGGCGCTCATTCTTGGCAACATCATGGAAGAGTCCATGCGTCGCGCGCTGCAGATCTCCGGTGGGGATTGGACGACCTTTATCGACAAGCCGATTTCACTGTCGTTACTGGTCATCGCTGTGCTATCGCTTGGTTTACCGCTGCTGAAAAAGCGCCGCACTAAGCGTTTGAACACTGCTGAATAGAGCACCGGCAGTCGTGTAAAGCGTCCTAGGGTTTCCTAGGGCGCTTTTTTTATGGTGCGCCAGGCATGGCGCGCAGCGCCTTAACAGGCGCTATTCCTGAGGGTGGTGCCTCAGGATGACTTGGGGGTGAAAGTCCCCTGCACGCCCGGCAAGGGGAAGTGCTAGCCGACGGCAAGGGTGTCCCTCGCGAGGGGGAATCTGAAGGAAGCCCAAGGCAAAACGCTGGCCTGACGAATAGGAAGCGGATACGAGGCGTCATGGCGGGGTGAGATGGCCATAATCATCAAAGCCCGGTACTTGCACGGAACGCCATGACGTAGATCCGACAGGCATAAGCGGGAAGGTCGCGCGTCTTACCCTGGGAGGTCTGGTGATCTGCCACAGTGCTACCGGCGTCGAGAGGCGACGGGATGGGTTACCAGACGTCAGCCGAGGCCATAGTAAGTGCCGGTTCACTACGGCACCAAGGGCCGAACATGAAGAACCGCGAGTAGGCGATAACGTCTCGAGGATCGATCATGAAGACAGACCATGACGCTAATACCGTCACTCACCCAGAGGGGCAGGAGCAGAACTCCGCGCCCCAGCCGGTGGGCGTCGAGACGGTCCCGGCGTCGTTATCGTGGACGAAAGCGGAGTCAGCCTCGCTCATGGAGCGGGTCGTTGACCCGGAGAACATGGAGCGAGCTTACCGTAAGGTGGCTGCCAACAAAGGTGCACCGGGTGTCGATGGCATGACGGTGCATCAACTGGCTGACCACCTAAAACAGCACTGGCCAACGTTGCGTGAGCGGCTGTTGGCCGATGCGTATCACCCGAGTCCAGTTCGAGCAGCCACGATCCCCAAGCCTAAAGGCGGAGTGCGGCAGCTCGGAATACCCACGGTCACCGACCGACTGATCCAGCAAGCGCTGTCACAAGTGCTCATGCCGGTCTTCGACCCGGAGTTCTCCGCGTCGAGTTACGGTTACCGCCCCAAACACAGCGCCAAGCAGGCCGTATCGGCCATGAAGGCCCATGTTACCGCTGGCCACCGCTGGGTGGTCGACCTTGACCTGAAAGCCTTCTTCGACCGAGTGAACCACGACCTGCTGATGGCACGGGTAGCGCGGCGCGTTGATGACAAGCGCGTGCTGCGCCTGATCCGCCGCTATCTGGAAGCGGGTATGTTCCAACACGGCTTGCCCACGCCGAGGCGACAGGGGACACCCCAAGGCGGACCACTCAGCCCGCTACTGGCGAACATCCTGCTGGACGATCTGGACAAGGAGCTGGAACGCCGAGGCCACCGCTTCTGCCGCTACGCCGATGACGTTCAGGTGTACGTCAACAGTCGGCGGGCAGGCGAGCGTGTCATGGAAAGCTTGAGTGAGTATCTCGAGAGCTCACTTCGGCTGACGGTCAACCGCACGAAAAGTGCAGTGGATCGGCCATGGAAACGCGGCTATCTGGGCTACCGTCTCACTTGGCACAAGCAGCCGAAGTTGACGCTGGCCAAGGCAAGTCTGAAGCGCATGATGCAGCGTGTTCGTGAGATCCTGAAGCGTGGCAGGGGGCGTAACACCCAACGGATAATCGAAGAGTTGGGGCCAGTCCTGCGTGGATGGGCCAACTACTTCAGCTTTGTTGATGTGAAACGGCCCTTGGAAGCGCTGGATCAATGGATACGTCGCCGCTTACGCGGCCTAATCTGGCGGCAATGGAAACGTTCAGCGACTCGTCGCCGGAAACTTCAAGGGCTGGGCCTGGACGCGCCCCGAGCTTGGAAATCGGCAGGCAATGGTCGAGGTCCTTGGTGGAACGCCGGGGCATCGCACATGAACCAGGCCCTGCCGAGGAAATGGTTTTACGACCAGGGACTGATCTCGGTACTGGATACGGTAAGAGGGCTTAACCGTTCTTCATGAACCGCCGTGGTACGGAACCGTATGCCCGGTGGTGTGAGAGGACAGGGGAGGCGACTCCCCTTCCTACTCGATCAAGCAATGGGGCGGGATTAATCGCTGTATGCAACGCAAAGCGCACTATTGGTGCGAGGTGTCGTTGTGGTGCATAAACAGCGTGCATTTTTTGGATGTTGGCGCGCCACGGTAGTGCGGCCGGTGAAAACGGGACTACTTTTTCTATAACTAACTTTTTGATTTTAATATTTTTAGTGTTTCTTTTTGTCGTGTGGCGCAAACCTTGCAAAAGCTAGGAGCTAGTGGATGCACCAAGCCCCGTAATAATCGTTCCCACGTTACATAACGGGAGTCCTTGGCCGCGAAGCTCAAATAACGAGCCCCGTCATAAGGGGCGCAAGGAGGTTCAAGTGACCACATTGCAGCGCAAGACACACCCTCGTACTGCTGGCCGTTTCGCTACTGCCTTAATGGCCGCCGCCGTCATGGGGGCCAGTGCACAGGCCATTGCCCAGGATGATGATCCAATCAAGGTCGGTATCCTTCACTCACTCTCCGGCACCATGGCGATCAGTGAGACGGTGCTTAAAGATACCGTTGAGATGCTAATTGAACAGCAAAACGACGCGGGTGGCTTGCTGGGTCGCCAGCTTGAAGCAGTGGTTGTCGACCCTGCCTCTAACTGGCCGCTATTTGCTGAGCGTGCTAGAGAGCTACTGGCGCAAGAAGAGGTCGACGTGATCTTCGGCAACTGGACCTCCGTTTCCCGTAAGGCAGTACTACCGGTAGTGGAAGAGCTTAACGGCCTGCTGTTTTACCCGGTGCAGTATGAAGGTGAAGAGTCCTCGGAAAACGTCTTTTATACCGGTGCCGCCCCCAATCAGCAGGCGATTCCTGCGGTTGAGTATCTGATTAACGAAGTCGGCATCGAACGCTTTGCGCTGGTCGGCACCGACTACGTCTATCCGCGCACCACCAACCGTATTCTCGAAGCGTTCCTCAAAGATGAGCATGGCATCGCTGATGAGGACATCATGATCAACTACACGCCGTTCGGCCATTCAGACTGGCAGAATATCGTGTCAGAAATACGCCGCTTTGGCGAAGAGGGCAAACCCACGGCGGTTATTTCGACGATTAACGGCGATGCCAATGTGCCGTTTTACACCGAACTTTCTAACCAAGGCATCGATGCTGCCGATATTCCGGTCATCGCCTTCTCTGTGGGCGAGCAAGAACTCACCGGCATTGATACCAGCCCGTTAGTCGGCCACTTGGCGGCCTGGAACTACTTTATGAGCGTCGATACTGATGACAACTACGACTTTATCGACGCCTGGATCGACTACACCGGCGACGAAGAGGCCGTCACTAACGACCCCATGGAAGCGCACTACATTGGCTTCAACATGTGGGCCGAAGCGGTGCGTAAAGCAGGCACTACCGACGTGGATGCGGTGAAAGACGCGATTATCGGTGTTGCCGTGCCTAACCTTTCCGGTGGCTATGCGGCGATGATGCCCAACCATCACATCACTAAACCGGTACTGATTGGTGAAGTTCAAGACAATGGCCAGTTCGATATTGTCTGGCAAACGCCTTCTACCGTAGCGGGCGATGCCTGGTCTGACTACCTGCCTGGCTCACGTGATTTGATTGCCGATTGGCGCAAGCCCATGGAGTGCGGCAACTTCAACGTGGTGAACGGCTCGTGTGGTGGCAGCACCGCAGCAGAAGAAGCCGAAGCGGCTCTCGCTGAGTAAGTAAAGCGATATATAGCAGGGAAATGACCGCTGTTAACGCTGTGGTGTAAGGACAGGTTGAAGCGAGGGTCTTTCGCCATGGCCGGAAAATGCTCCTGGCTATTCCGGCATTTCCGCCATCCATGGCGGTCAGATGGCGAAAGTAGCGCCCATGGATGGGTTCACAGCGCCCTCGCGGAAACTTGTTCTTGGCACCGTTATCTTCAGTTCCCCCCTTTTTGTTAACCAAAGGAAGAACCCCATGAGGCGTTTCTTTTCCTTAGGGTTGCTGTGTCTGCTGTTGTTAAGCGTCACAGTCACCGCCCAGGCACAAACAAGCGCCACCGTTGAGGCTGATGACGCAGCGGCGCTTGAGCTACTAAACGCGCTGGACGTGCGTTCCTATTCCGCCAAAGGCGAAGCGATCAACGCTATTTTGCAAAGCGATGATGAGCGCGCGCGTGATTGGCTGCAGTCCTTGTTGGATGGTCGCTTGCAGCGCACTGACGACGGCCGTTTTGTGGTGGTGCTTGACAATCAAGGTCGCGATTGGCCAGTTGCAGATGCGCTGACCAATGAACCGCTGGGGGAGATGTCCCGCCGCGACCTGGATCGTATAGGCATTAATAACAATCTACGCAATCAGCTACGCAGCGCTATTGCCGTAGTGGATTTGTATTCGCCAAATGTTGAGCGTCGGCGTACTTCCGCCAGCCGACTACTGGGCGAGGTCGATAAAGAGCTGGCCGAACCGCTCAGTGAGCTGATCGCTGAGGAAGAAGACGCTGAGGTAGTGCGCAGGCTGACCCAGGCGCTGGCGATTTACCAAGTTGAAAGCGGCGAGCTTGAAGGCGTTGAAACGCTGCGAGGCAGTTTGCATCCACGTGTTCGAGTAGCGCTTAGTCGCGCGGCGAATAGCGATGACCCCATGATTGCCGATGCCGCCAATGAAGCGCTGAGCAGCATCGAGCAGAATCTCAAAATTAACCGTGGCCTGGAAACACTCTACTTCGGGCTTTCGCTTGGCTCGGTACTGGTGTTGGCGGCGATTGGCCTGGCCATTACCTTTGGCGTGATGGGCGTTATCAATATGGCTCATGGTGAGCTAATCATGCTCGGCGCTTATACCACCTGGATGATGCAGCAGCTGTTGCCCGGCCAGCCAGGATTGGCGCTAATTCTGTCGATCCCTGCGGGCTTTATGGTGGCCGCGCTGGTGGGCATTGCCATTGAGCGGGGCGTTATTCAGTTCCTGAAGGGGCGTCCGCTGGAAACGTTGCTGGCGACGTTCGGTATCAGCCTGATTTTACAGCAGCTGGTGAGAACGGTGATTTCACCGCTAAACCGTACGGTCATAACGCCCGAATGGATGAGCGGTTCATTAGTGATTAACGATGCGCTGTCGCTGACGCTTAACCGTATGTTTGTACTCGGTTTTGCCCTGGTAGTGTTTGCTGCACTGATGCTGATTATGCGCCGCACGCGGCTAGGGCTTGAAGTGCGCGCTGTGACCCAAAATCGCGCCATGGCACGCTCCATGGGTATCCGTGCCACGCGGGTCGATATTATGACCTTCGCATTAGGGTCTGGCGTCGCTGGTTTGGCAGGCGTTGCGTTATCACAGCTGACCAACGTCGGCCCCAATCTGGGCCAGAACTACATTATTGATTCCTTTATGGTCGTCGTTTTCGGCGGCGTGGGAAATCTATGGGGCACTCTGGTGGCTGGGCTTTCCCTGGGCATTATCAACCAGGTGTTGGAACCCTGGGCGGGCGCCGTGCTGGCCAAGATTATTGTCCTGGTATTCATCATTCTGTTTATTCAAAAACGCCCGCGTGGACTCTTCCCGCAGAAGGGCCGGGCTGCGGAGGGCTAAGCGATGTCATCAACGATCTCATTAATGACGCAATCATCTTCACGCCAGTTTTGGCTAGCCCGCCCGTTTAGCGAACGGGCCACGCAGATTTTTCTTGGCGTGCTGTTTGCCGCCCTGCTGCTGGTTACGGTGCTCCATTTAGCGCTGCCCCAAGGCCACCCGCTGCACGTTAATGCTTATACCGTGAATCTGTTCGGTAAGTACTTAAGCTACGCGCTGCTGGCAGTGGCGGTGGATTTGGTATGGGGCTATTTGGGCATTCTGAGCCTGGGCCACGGGGCGTTTTTTGCCATTGGCGGTTACGCCATGGGCATGTACCTGATGCGCCAAATCGGTGATCGCGGTACTTATGGCGACCCGGTACTGCCGGATTTTATGGTGTTTCTCAACTGGGATAGCCTGCCCTGGTACTGGCTCGGTTTTGATATGGCCTGGTTTGCGTTTGCCATGGTGCTGTTAGCCCCTGGGCTATTGGCACTGGTCTTCGGCTTTTTAGCGTTTCGCTCGCGGGTCACTGGGGTGTATCTGTCGATTATTACCCAGGCGCTGACTTTTGCCCTGATGCTGGCATTCTTCCGCAATGAGATGGGCTTTGGTGGCAACAACGGGCTGACCGATTTTCGCGAGCTGCTGGGCTACAACCTACGCAGCAACGACACCCGCTTAGGGCTGTTTATTGCCACCGGCGTTGCGCTGGCGCTGGGCTACATCCTGTGTCGAGCGATTGTTACCAGCAAGCTAGGCCGGGTGTGTGTGGCAACCCGGGACGCCGAGGCCCGTACGCGGTTTATTGGCTATCGGGTCGAACGCTTCCAGCTGTTTGTATTCGTGGTTTCCGCCATGTTGGCAGGCTTGGCTGGCGCGCTTTATGTCCCTCAGGTAGGGATTATCAACCCCAGTGAGTTTTCGCCAATTTTCTCGATTGAAATTGTGCTGTGGGTGGCACTGGGTGGCCGCGCCACGCTTTATGGGGCAGTTATCGGGGCGATCTTAGTCAACTATGCCAAAACCATCTTCACCGGCGTGATGCCCGATGCATGGCTGTTTGCCTTAGGCGCGCTGTTTGTCTTGGTCACCGTGTTGCTACCCAAAGGCGTGGCGGGATTATTGCTCCACCTAAAACGCCGCAAAAAATCCGCTACCTTGCCGAAGGAGGCTACCGCATGAGCTTGTTGCAATCGCTAACCACGCGGGATCGGGTATTTGATTTTATGGCTCCTCAGGCCTCACCGGTAGATGTGCGTCATGGCCCGATTCTGTATATGGAAGATGTCTCGGTGAGCTTCGATGGCTTCAAGGCAATCAATAACTTAAACCTGACCATTGATGACGGTGAACTGCGCTGCATTATCGGCCCTAACGGGGCCGGTAAAACGACCATGATGGATATCATTACTGGCAAAGCGCGCCCCAACGCAGGCAGCGTGTGGTTTGGTAGCCGTCATAACCTGCTGCAAATGAATGAACCGGATATCGCCAGCTTGGGGATTGGTCGTAAGTTCCAAAAGCCCACGGTCTTTGAAGCGCTGAGCGTGTTTGAAAATCTTGAGTTGGCGATGGCCGCTGATAAGCGCATTTTCCCCACGCTGACTGCCCGCATGAGCGGTGAAATTAAAGACCGCATCGATGAAGTGCTTGAAACGATTGGTCTGACCGAGCTGCGTTACCAGCCAGCAGGGATTCTTTCCCACGGCCAAAAGCAGTGGCTGGAAATTGGCATGCTGTTAATGCAGCGCCCGCGCTTACTGCTGGTAGATGAACCGGTAGCCGGGATGACGGAACAGGAGATGGAGCGCACTGCAGAGCTACTAACAGGGCTTGTGGGTAAGCAGTCGGTGGTTGTGGTCGAGCACGACATGGGCTTTGTACGCTCCATTGCCCGTAAAGTGACCGTGTTGCACCAAGGCAGCGTGCTGGCGGAAGGCAGTATGGATCAGGTGTCAAGCGACCCCAAGGTGGTTGAGGTGTATCTGGGTGCGGACGATGAGGAGGCTGCCTAATGCTGACGATTGAAAAGCTTAACCAGTTCTACGGCGAAAGCCACACCTTGTGGGATTTAGATCTCGATGTGCCTGAAGGCCAGTGCACTTGCGTGATGGGCCGCAACGGGGTGGGTAAAACCACCTTAATGAAAACCATTATGGGCGAAGTGGCCGTAAAGAGCGGCCAGCTGCGCTATCAAGGTGAGGGTGGCGACATTGAGCTGACCCAAAAAGCGGTGGAAGCGCGCTCTCGCTTGGGCATTGGTTTTGTCCCCCAGGGGCGGCAGATTTTTCCGCTGCTTAGCGTGGAAGAAAATCTACGCACCGGCTTGGCAGCGCGCCGTGATGGGCTGAAAAAAATCCCCGAGCGTATCTATGAGCTGTTCCCGGTTTTAAAAGAGATGAAGCACCGCCGTGGCGGTGACTTATCTGGTGGTCAACAACAGCAGCTCGCCATTGGCCGTGCGCTGGTAATAGAGCCCAAGCTACTGATTTTGGATGAACCCGGGGAGGGCATTCAGCCCAATATTGTGGCGCAAATCGGTCAGGTGATTCGCCAGTTGATCAAAGAAGATGGCCTAACGGTGCTACTGGTTGAGCAGAAGCTACCCTTTGCGCGCAAATACGCCGACCGCTTTGTGATTATGGATCGTGGCCGTCCGGTGGCCAAAGGCGAGATCGCCGAGCTTTCCAACGAACTGATCAAACAGCACTTGACCGTTTAAGTTATCCACACCTACGCCCGTTTGGCTGGCGCAGGTGGGGTGTGCATATTGGCAAGCCTTTGTGAAAAAACAACGGGTGCCAGGACAAGCGCATCGCTTGTTTCAGACATCTAGAAGTCTAACGAGGCTGAAAACATAAAGGTGCGGGGGGCTCCTAGTGCAAGGCTTGAGAGTTGTGGCATGGCCCAGTACGCCTTATCGGTTACATTGTCGATAGTGGCGCGCAGCGTCAACGGGTAGCCGGAAAGGTGAGTAGCGTAGCGTGCACCAACGTCGTAAATGGTGTGCCCAGGAACCGACAAGGAATTGTCACTATTAATATACTGCTCTGACATTGCGGTGGCATTAGCGGTCAGTGTCAGCCCTGGTGCTGCGGATAGATCCCATTCAGCGCCTAGTTTGGCTTGAAGGTCGGGCACGCCAGTGGCCTGACTACCTTGGTTTTCATCGCTAGCGGCGCGGGTTACTTTAGGGTCTACATAGGCGATCCCACCCATTAAGCGGAGGTTGCTAAGTGGGCTGCCGAAGAAGTTCCACTCCGCTCCTCGGTTGCGCTGCTCACCGCCAAACGAGAAGATATTAGTTTCTAGGTCGGTGTAACTGCTGGGCCGCTTGATTTCATAAAGGCTAAGTGTGTGTGAGAAATCGCCTAGGTCAAACTTCACCCCAATCTCGTTTTGTTTGGTCTTGTAAGGCTCAAATACCTCACCAGCATTGGCAGCACTCATAGGTGCCGTGGCCCCCTGACTGAGCCCCTCGATATAGTTGGCGTAGAGTGATACCTGGTCGGTGGCTCTGAAAAGTAGCGCTGCGGCGGGGGTGACCGCGCTTTCATCATAGCGGGAGATGCGTGCGCCGCTCGTTACGCTGTAGGCATCGCTCACTACCTCCTGGCGTCGGGCGCCGAGGGTCAGTTGTAGGCGATCATCGGCAAATGAAATCGTGTCCGCCAGACCATAGCTGTTCAAGCGTAGCTCTGTATGCATGATATGTGGGGTGATAAATTCGGCAGCGGCGCCCCACTGCGGATCGTATAGATTAGTGACCCAGTCTGCACCGGGAACGGTTCTGCGCCCGTAGTCATGTTGTTCATGCTCGTAATGAGTGGCATTGACGCTAATTGCATGGCTGACGGCGCCGGTTTGGAAATGACCGCGAACCCCGACTTCCGCCGATGTTTTTTCGACATCGAAGGCGAGCTGACCAATGCTTGTACGATAGTTACCTTGATCATCAAGCACCAAGGATGACATAGCGCCATTGTAGGTGTAGTTCGTTTCGCTTCGACCTACTGATGCGTACCCCATGATTTCATCGGTAAAGTCGAATTCGCCACGTAATATGGCTCCTTTGTCGCGTGTGTTGGCAAAAGCCCAGTCAGGGTTGATCAGCGTATCGGAGTCGGGAGGTGTCGGTACTGCCAGGCCAGGGGCTAGATTGATACCTCGAACGGGGCCATCGATATGGTCGTCAGCACTGTACAAGTCGGCTGATAGCCGAGCTTGCTCACCTCGCCAGTCCAGCCCCAGAGCTCCCATTTGAACCCTGGGTTTCTGGTTATCCACAGCCCCTTCGCCGTCCCGGTAGACGCCGTTGAAGCGAACGCCAAACTGCTGGTTTTCCCCTAGGCGTCGGCCAACATCAAGGTGCCCACCAAGCTGCGCATCGGACATGTACGTGGTGGTGAAACGCGTCAGTGGCTCATCGTCAGCCCGTTTGGGAACTAGGTTGATAGCACCACCAACGGAGCCTCCAGGGGGCATTCCGTTAAGCAATGCAGAAGGCCCTTTGAGTACCTCAATACGCGAGAACATCTCGGGGGACGTACGGTAGTAGGGGGCCATCCCGGCAAGGCCATCAAATGTCGTATCAGTGGTGCTGGAATTGAATCCACGGATCGAGTAACTCTCGCTCCAGGCACTGGTGACGCCATTACTGAATACACCTGGATCGGTCGCCGCAATTACATCGGCAATAGTTTGGGCTTGTTGATCCTGGACAAAGCGATCCGTATAGCTGATGGCATTGAATGGGGTTTCCATAAAGTCCTTGTTGCCCAGAAAGCCTGCTCGATTGCTATAGGTCACCTGACCACCTGCATAGGTATCGTTTACTGTCGTCGCTTCACCATGCACGGTGACCGGAGCCAAGGCCACGGCATGATGTGTCTCATTGTGCTCGGCGTCATTGCTTGTCTGGGCCAGTGCTTGTAAAGAAAGTAGCATGAGAGCACTCGCGCTCAGGGCTAACGGAAATGTGTTCCGGGCGAGCATTGGGGGGCCTAAGTAGGTAATAGCGAGGCGCAGTTGGGCTTTTGCCCATTCGGGTTGTGTTTTAGGGGGGTGAGGTAAGGCCATGTCAGTCTCCTTTTATATCAGACAGGCGGAGCTACGCTGCTCCAGTCGAGCTGTCGTTGGAACGCTCGATAAAGCAGTCGGCTAAATCGTTTTTGAGTTGCTTAGTCTGGTTAAGTCGCTAGTCGCGATATCCCTCGATAATGTCATCCGCGATGATCCCTAGGGCGCTCACGCTGGCAGCGGTGACATACCAAGCTTCGGGGTCGACATAGATCACCCGGTTATTTCGCCAAGCGCTGGTTTGGCGTATCAGGGGATTTGCCATGCTACTGGCATCCATGGCGGGCCGGTGCTCCATGACGGCAGTACGATCCACGACATAAATGATGTCGGGGTCGGCCTGTTGAATGAATTCACTGGAGACAGGCTGGCCGTGCATGCTGGTATCGATGCCGGGAGCCGCAGGTTCAACGCCTAGCTCGGTGAAGATGAAACCGTAGCGCGACTGCACTCCGAAGGAGTTGAAAGCGCCATTGTTATGCAGCAGGATAAGTGCTCTCTCTGGTCGGCCCTGAGTAACACGCCTAACTTTCTCGACTGTATTGTCCAGCTCGGCCGTGCGTTGACGGGCCAGCGCCTCCTTGCCAAAGATCTCCCCAAGATCGATGAGATGGTCTTTGATAACGTCAATGTGGTTGCTCTGGCTGTTACGGTAATCCACGTCGAAGTGGAGCGTCGGCGCGATTTGAGTTAATTCGTGATAATGGTTGGCCTGTAACGATGTCATGAGAATTAGATCAGGGTTGGCTCGATGCACCCGCTCAAGGTTGGGGCGCACGATAGAGCCCAGATCTTCAACCGCCGGATTGTGTCGATACTCCTTGAGAAAATGGGGAATAAAGTCCTTCGGCATGCCCACCACTGGAACGTCCAACTGATCCAAAAAGTCGACTTCATTCATGTCGAGCGCTGCGACTCGATGTGGGCGGTGGTCGATCACAGTGCTTCCCAGCGCGTGCTGAATCGTTAGCGGTGTCATGGCCTCCTGTGTGGGCATGTCGTTGGCCTGATCGCACCCTTGCATCAATGCCATCGTAGCGAGAAGGAGAAGGTGTGCCAGGCGGCTACTGTTGAGATATCGCGTCATACCAGGTTTCCTGAGGGCTTGAAGTAATTGCATAGATAGCCGCGCTCGTCACGGGCGACGTCGAAGTTCAGTCCATAAAGCTCACTCAAGCGCTGCTCGGTGATGACGTCGGTGACGTTGCCATCGCAATGCACTGCCCCACCCTTCATGGCGACAATGTAATCGGAGTAGTTGGCGGCAAAGTTGATGTCATGGACGACCAGAATGACCGTTCGTCCATATTCGTCGCAGAGTCGGCGAAGGGCCTGCATGATCTGAACGGCATGCTTGATATCGAGGTTGTTCAGAGGCTCGTCGAGCAGCAGGTAATCGGTTTGCTGTGCAATGGTCATGGCCAGGAACGCCATCTGACGCTGGCCGCCGCTGAGCTCATTCAGATAAGCTCCGCGTAGAGCCGTCAGCGATAGAAACGACAGGGCATCATCGATCACTTGATGATCGTGCTGAGTGAGTGTGCCGTGGGTGTAAGGAAAGCGACCAAAGGCGACCAACTCCTCGACGGTCAGGCGCAAGTTGAATTCAGGCGTTTGTCTCAGCGTGGCCACCCGCTTGGCATACTCGCCGATGCGAATGTTCTCTATCGGGGAGCTGTCAAGCTGAATGACTCCTTGAGAAGGCTTTAGCAGTCTTGCGATCATCATCAGCAGGGTCGTTTTGCCTGCCCCGTTTGGGCCCACCAGTGACGTCAATTGACCCGTCGGGAAGCGGAGATTGATAGCCGATAGCACTGTGCGGCTAGCATAGGTTTTATGAAGGTCTTGAACCGTAATCATGCCGTGCCCCGCGTCCGCACCATCAGCGACAGGAAGTAAGCCCCACATACGAGGTTGACGAGAATGCTGACGGTGGTTTTGTAGTTAAAGAGATGTTCGACCAGCAGTTGGGCGAGGAGGAAAGTGGCGATGGCGATGGCGCATCCTAAAGGCAGTGTGACTCGATGCCGGTAGGTGCCTGCCAGCGCGTAGGCAGTATTGGCCACGAAAATACCCATGAATGCCGTGGGGCCAAGCAGGCTGGTTGAGATGGCTACCAGCGCGGCAATCAAGAAAAGCTGGCGTTGTACGCGGCGTCGATAGTCGATGCCGAGCGAGATGGCCTGCTCCCGGCCTAGCAACAGCACGTCGAGCACCGGAAGGGCCTTGTAGCCCACCAGACAGATCGTGACCACGATGGAGGTAGCGTAGAGCAGTTGTGCAGCGCTGGCTTTGCCGAAAGTGGCTTGGCTGTACCCCAGCAGAATGGAAAATTCGCCCGGGCTCATCTTGAGCTGAATGAACTGCGTAAGGGTGGTAATGACCATTGTCAGCACCAGTCCGACTAGCAGCAGGAAATAGACGTTGTCTCTACCATCGCGAAACAGCCAGCGATGCAGCACCCAGGAGTAGCCAAGCATCAGCAGCATAGAGAGTATGACGTTGCCGTGCTCGCCGAGTACCACCAGACTGCGGGTGCCCAGCATCAGCATCAACAGAGCCTGAAACAGCAGATAGATGGACTCGTAGCCCATGATGGCGGGCGTTAATATCCGGTTGCCGGTAAGACTTTGAAACGCAATGGACGACCAAGCGACGCAGATGCCGCCGATCACCATAGTGGCCAAGCGTTCCAGTCGTTTCGGAATGACATAGTCGAAGTCGAGTCCTGAGCGCACGAAGATAAAAGCGAGCGCTAGAACGATCACGGCTGCCCAAACGGTGTGGCGAGTCTTGGCTGTCATCGTTGTGCTCTCCCGATAATCAAGATCAGAAACAGCACTCCCCCAACGCAAGCCGTTGTTAAGCCGATGGGCACTTCAAAGGGGTAAATCAGCAGCCGACTCACAATGTCGCAGGCCAGCAGCAAGGTTGCCCCCGACAGTGCTACTACTGGCAGTGTGCGAGTCAGGTTATCGCCGTAGTAGAGCGCCACCAAATTGGGAATCACTAAGCCGACAAAGGGCATGGCGCCCACAGCGATGACCGTGACCGAGACCGTGATGGCCACCAGCATCAATCCTAGTATGGCGATGGCAAGATAATTCATGCCTAGGCTCACCGCCGCCGCCTCACCCATGCCCAGTACCGTGAAGCGATGGGCGTAGAGGTAGGTAAGCATCACGACCGGCAGAATGAGGTAGATGATTTCGTAATGGCCTTGCACGATCTTTGAAAAGTCGCCCAGTAACCAGCCCTGCATGCTTTGCAAGATGTTATGGCGGTAGGCGTAGAACTCGGCAAGGGCGCTTAGCATGCCGCCGTACATCAAACCGATGACGGGAATCAGCACGCTGTTGGTGAACTTGATGCGGCGAACAATAGTGATAAATACGACATTTGCAGCGAAGCAAAAGAGCAGCGCGGCAAGCATTCGTAATCCAGCGCCAGCTGCAGGCATTAGGGTTAGCGATACGAGAATGCCCAGTTTAGCTGCATCAAGCCCGCCCGAGGTGGCTGGCTCCACGAACTTGTTACGCACGATGTGCTGCAGAATCACGCCGCAAATCGATAGGCCCACACCGGTCAAAATAACGCTGATGAGGCGCGGCAGTCGGCTGGCTGTGAGCGTCAACCAAGCGCCATCAGACAGAGTGATAAGTTGGTGCCAACTCAACTGCTGCGCGCCTACCAGTAACGATACGCCGCAAAGCAATACAAACAGACAAGGCAGATATCCGCGCATTAGGCGTCTTCTCTCGCTTCGGCATGCGGTGTAATACGCCATGCTTTCGCGGTCTGTCGCTGGTCAAGAAAGGTGGCGTAATGTCCCTTGTGGGCGCGTAGTTCAGCGGGCGTGCCTTGCTCCACGACGCGACCGTTTTCCAGTACGATGATCTGATCGGCCATAGCCACGGTGGATAGTTGGTGAGCGATCACTAGTAGTGTGCGTTGACCTCGTAGCCGTGCCAGTGTCTGAGTAATGATGGCCTGGTTCTGTGGGTCCAGTGCGGCTGTCGCTTCGTCTACCAGCAGGATGGGAGCATCTTTGATCAGTGCTCGAGCGATCGCGATGCGCTGACGTTCTCCGCCGGAAAGGCGGACACCTGCTTCGCCCACCGGTGTGTTCATCCCCATGGGTAAGCGTTCGAGTATCTCAGAGACACCCGCAAGGTCGGCCGCTTCCATCAACTCGGCATCGCTGGCCTCAGGGCGGCCAAAGCGTATGTTGTCGGCAATGCTGCCAGCAAACAGGTGGCTCTCCTGAAGGATCTGGCTAATCTCACCTGCTAGCTGGTCATTAGACATGTCGCGTACGTCGACACCACCAATGGAAGCGCTGCCTTGGTCGACATCAAAAAAACGTGCCACAAGGCGTGCGATAGTGGTCTTGCCCGAGCCCGATTCACCGATCAATGCCGTCATGCTGCCGGGTTTGACCGACAGGCTCACCCCGTTGAGCACATTGGGAGCATCTGCGGCATAGCGAAAATGTACTGCGTGAAGCTCGATCGAGGCATCACGTGGCGACTGAGGTGCGTCTGTCTCGGCTAAGGGGGAGGCGTCGAAAATAGCTTTTATTGCCTCTAGCTGCCCCTTGGCACTGCGGAGAACATCACTATGCTGGGCCACATCAAGCAACGGCTCGATAAACCGGCTGATTAGCAGCAGTGCCGCAATGACGCTGGTGATGTCAGATGCCTTCAGTGGCTCACCCAGCAGCGTATTGGTCCACACCATGATGGCGATCAGCAAGACAGCAAATACCGTCAGTACTGCCCATGTATTGAGTAGCGCCGATAAAGCCGAAAGGCAGGCTAGCCTTGTGCCGGAATGGTGCTGCTTCTCCAGTGCGCTCTCCAGAAAACGCGTACTCTGGCCTTCGCCGCTAAAGGCGCGTAATACCGCCTGTGTATTCGCGAATTCGACAACCCGCTGGCTGGTTGCGGAGAAGTTTTGCTGGAAGGCCCGATCGGCGTGACGGGTGAGCTTGGAAGTGAGCCATAACACGCACATCAGTGGCGCTAATGCTATCAGTGCTGCGATACCGAGCGGTGCGTGTAGCGCTAGCAGTGCCACTATAATAACCAGCGGCACGACCACACCGGTGATCACCGGTGTGAAAACATGGGCGGGAAGTTGGGCTACCGCCATTATACCTTGAGTCACTACATGGCTAAGACGCGCGGTATTGGTGCTGGTAAACCAGCCAACGGGCAGGCGAGCTACATGGCTACCTAGACGGTGACGTCCAGATTGCAGGACAGCGACCCCGACGCGAACGCCCGCCTTCTCTACGTGTGACCGCACTAACCAGCATGCGAGAATACCCAGTAGCAGTACGGCCAACCAGATGCTGGCGTTAGCCGAATCACCAGACATTAAATAGGTGATGATAGGAATAAATGTCAGGATTGTGACGCCGCTAAGCAGACCATAGCCAATAGCCAGCCCGAGATAACGACGAAAGAGTACGACGTCCTCGCCGAGCAGATGAGTCAGTATTTTCAGCACGTTGATACCTCTGATTCCAGCGTTGAGGTGGCGTTGCTCAAGGCCCAAAGGCGGGCATAAAGGCCATGTTGAGTGAGGAGGTGGTCATGGTTGCCCTGCTCGACGATCATGCCGTCATCGAGCACCAGGATCTGATCGGCGTATCGGATCGTATCGAGCCGGTGGGAGATAACGATCAGCGTGCGTCCGCGGGTTAGCCGAGCTAGTGCTTCCTGAATGACCAGTTCGCTACTCGCGTCGACTGCTGCCGTTGCCTCATCCAGCACCAGTAGAGGAGGATCGAGCAGAATGGCGCGGGCAATACTCACACGCTGCTGTTCACCACCAGACAGTTGGATGGTGTCGTCAACGACAGCGTCATAGCCGCCTGGCAATGCGACGATACGCTCGTGGATGTTCGCCGCGCGAGCCGCGTCCTCAATCTCTTGCTGGCTGGCGGAAGGGCGGCCTAAAGCAATGTTGTCGCGGATGCTGGCATGGATTAGGCGAACGTCCTGCAGAACAAAACCGATATATTGGTAAAGTGTCGCCGTTGAGAGCTGGCGGAGATCCACACCGCCTAAGGTAATGTGCCCCTGGGTGGGGTCAAAGAAGCGCAATAGCAGTCGTGCCAGCGTCGACTTACCCGCGCCGGATGGCCCAACAATCGCAGTGACACTTCCTGCGGCAAAAGTGGCGTCGATATTCGACAGCCCACGATGCCCGTTATCATAGGCGTAACTCACGTTGTCGAAACGGATTTCGCTGTTTGCAGGTAGTGGCTGCTGGTTGGAGAGAGGCGCTTGCAAGATAGGCGTCTCAAGCAGCGCTATGACGCGTTGCGCGGCGCCGGTGGCACTGCCCAGGTCGTGCAGTAGGGTGTGAAGCAGCAAGATCGGGGCACAGATACCTGGCGCCACCAGAATGAACGGTACCAAGTCGACGGGAGTCGTCCAGCCGTTGACGACAGAAATCGTTCCGCACAGCAGCGTCAGCCCCAATATCGTCACTGGCGTTACCATCGCATGAGCATGCGCCATGGAGGCGACTAGCGGGCGGGTAAAACGATCAAAAGCAGCGGCAAAGCTATCCACAGCGTCCTGATAGCCGCGATAGGCCTGGCCAGTGGTGCCGAATGCCTTGACAACGGGAATGCCGCTAACGAACTCATTGGTGGCGCTGTTCATGTGCTCAAGCCTTGTGACGAACTCCCCCATGTTGGCTTTGCTGGACTGCATGAGCCGATGCAGAAACAGAAAGAAGCCTGGCAAGGGCAACAGGGTTATCACAGCGATTCGCCAATCCAGCACAAACAGATAAATCACTGAGATCGACAGAGCCCCAAGCGCGCGCCCGACGGCGGTATAGAAGTGCGCGGTTAGGCTGTGCAGCGTCGCAATGTCATCCTGCATCGCTTGCTTGACCTGCCCGGAGGTTTGGCCGGTAAACCAGCCAAGCGGTGCCTGGGCCAAGCGGCTGAGCACGGCCTGACGTAGATGATGTGTCAGACGGTTATCCGCCAGATGCGCGATCAGCTCGCCGAGGAACATGCTTCCCATGCCGATGAAGACGCTGACGATACTGGCTGTTACCACCCACGCGATGTCGCGTTTGCTGCTCGCAGATAACTCCCAGGCTTGGTCTGAAGCGGTGGCGAGGATCTGCGCGATGTGCGCCATGCCGGCTAGCGGTATCATCGTGAAGATTGTGCCGATGCCCGCCAGGGTGGCGGCTATTAAGAGCCGTGTGCGGATGGGGGCCAGTATTCGGCTGATGGGACCTTGGCCAGTCGGCGTGGTTTGCGTGTTCATGAATCGTTGCTACTCGGTCATGGGGCGTTTAAGTGATTACTCTCAGAGCTATCAAGTCGAAAGAACCGGAATTGCCACTGGATATAAACGCGAATTAATCGCGTTTGTGAGATTAATTGAAAATTAGTTTAGTGTCTATAAACTAATTAAAATAGTTGCATGCTGATAAACTAATTGACCCTAGCGGAAGGGGCATGGCTTGATAAAGGACGCTATTAAAAGGAGTGTGTTATGGCAGCGCGACCAGCATCTAAAGTACGCGGGCGGCCACCCACCATTACGCGTGAGCGTATTGCGAATGCGGGTGTCGAGATTGGCCTACCCAATATCACCTTTGTGGGAGTAGCCGCCGCGTTGGGCGTTAGCCATATGGCGCTTTACAAGCACGTCGCTAATCTTAAAGCGCTGAAGGTGGTGGTAGCCGAAGAGATCTTTCGGCGCTGGAGAATTCCGCGTGCTCGTCGAGATGAGCCCGAAGAGCTGCAGGCGTATCTGTTCACTTTTGCTATGTCGATAGCTGAGTTTGTCAAAGTACACCCAGGGCTGACGCCCTACGTGATCCGTCGTCTGGCGGCGACCCAGCCGATGATTGAAAAAATCCATGAGCACCAAGCGCATATTGCCGAGGTCTATGAGATTTCCCAGTTACAAGCGCGTTGGCTTCTGGCGACGGTAGCCTTTCACTGCTTTGCCGTAGCGGACACGATTTACTCGGTGATGGGGCAGGAGCCTGTTGAGGCAATAGATCATGCCGTAGAAGAGGCCGAACTGGAGGCCGAACTGGAGCAAGGTATTCAGGCGCTCATTGCTGGAGCTATCGCCATGCTGGATGATCATCCGCAGGGGCAGGAGTGAATGATCTCCTGGCCTTCGCCAGCGTGAATCGTGGCCGTCCGGTGGCCAAAGGCGAGATCGCTGAGCTTTCCAACGAACTGATCAAACAGCATTTGACCGTTTAAGTTATCCACACCCGGTTCAAAGTCGTGGGTCGGGCTGGAAGGGCAGCGCCTTTGCCGTCGTGATGACTTGATCAAACAGGGGGTGCCCAGGGTTGAGCATGTAGTTGAACTCTCTTGGCACGACCACGCTAGGAATTGCCAGGGCTAAACTGTGGCCGGAGTCCAACCAGCCGTCGCCAAGCTCGGCAGTTTCTGCTGGCGCAGGCGCTTCCCGCCAGTTATCCGGGAGATCGGCTTCTCCAACACCCAGAATGCTATCGGTCGGTAGTGTCAGGCGCAGTAGCGCATAGGCATTGAGCAACTGATAGCTTTCCAGATGCACCATGATTTCAAGCAGCGCCAGCGACTCAGCGCTTGCCACATACACACAGGCCTTACCCGGGCTGTTCCAGCGCCCGCCATAAAGGCGTGCGCCTTCGCCATCGAAAGCGTTGTCCTGATACTTGCGCTTGATCAAGCGGTAAGCGTTGACCTCATTCACGTAGCAACCCCATGCTCCAGTCGCCCAATCAGGTTCAGCACCGTTTGATACTCGGCAGAGGTTGCGCTCATTTCGATGGGCCTGCGCCCGCCCAGGCCAGTATTGGGTTTGAGCAGCCAGGTGCGGGCACCCTCGACGTCGCCTTCAAACAGGTCTAGCGCCGCCTTGAAGAGTTCGGCAAAGCGATATAGCCGGTCGCTTTCCGCCATCTTAAAGCGCCCCGACTTAGCACGGCGGCTCAGCGTGGCCGGGGGAATATCGACGTAGCCTGCCAGCGCCTTCTGTTCGATACCTGACGCCTTAGCCAGTCTGGGGTAGACCCTATACTCAACGCCTTGATGCAAAAGCTCATGCAGCTTGCGGCCTCTGGCAGGCAGGCCGATCTGGTGCCAGAAACCTGATGCCAAGGCTTTGGGTGGCTGGTATTGAGTGAAGTGCATATCCATGGTATTTCTCATTTGATATTTCAATGAACTATCAAATGGTATACGCCTCGCCTGCCCAGACGTCAAGTGAGATGGAAGGCATCGCCTCTAATCTCTTTAGCGCAACGAACTTGGCGCTTCTGGTGTTTCGCGGGCGCGGCGGCGTTTCATGGTCTGGGTGATCACGCCGTAGCGGGGGCCAGCGAGGAAGGCGAGGATTAGGAAAACGCCGGTCATTATCGCCATCATGCCGCCAATGGAGACGTTGAAATACACGGCGAGGTAGTAGCCAGAAATGCTTGAAGCGATCGAAATTAGCGCACCGATGATAAACATCATCCATAGCCGATCGGTCAGCAAATAGGCGGCGGAAGCGGGCACAATGGCAAAGGCGATAAACAGTACTGCCCCCACGGCATCAAAGGCCGCTACGGCGGTTGAGCTAGTTAGCATTAGCAGCACATAGAAAAGAATCGAAGGCATAAAGCCGAACGTTTTGGCCAGCGCTGGATCGAAGGTGGCTAGTTTCAGCTCCTTATAAAAGAGCCCGATAAACGCGTAGTTGAGCAGTGTCATCACGCTCATCGATACCAGCGCCTTGGGGATGGGCAGACCGAAGATGTCGAGAGTATCCAACCAGACAAAGCCGATTTCACCGAGCAGCACAGTATGCGTGTCGATATGCACATCGTTGGCGTAGACATTGAGTAACAGCACACCGATGGAGAAGAGCGCGGGGAAAACCAGACCGATAGCGGCATCCTGCTTTACCCGCTTGGTGTTGGCCAGTGCCTCGGTAAGTAATACGGTTAATAGCCCGGTTAATGCGGCGCCTATTAGCTGTACAGGCCCACTCTGCTGTTTGGTCAGCAGCCAGACAATCACAATGCCAAATACAATTGAGTGACTAATCGCATCAGTGAGCATGCTATTGCCGCGCAGCACAAGGAAGGTACCCACCGCCGAGGAGGCAATGCCAACCATGGCACCTACCAGAATAATGGGCAGCGCCGTGTTGGTTAGTAATTCAGCAATCATGTCACGACCTCTTCGAAGGTGGCGACCACCTGTTTGGCTGCCTTTTCTCCCCGCGATGTTAGCGCCCATCCGGCGCCGCCGTCAGAGGAGCGTATAAGGTAGCCTTGGCGCTTAAGTTTACTCAGCACCATGCGCGCGCCAAATGTTGCGCGGTAGTGTCGGGAGGCGCTGGGATGCTTGTAAAGCGTGTAGAGTAACTGCTGCTTCTGCAGCGCTTCTTTTTGGCGGTAATGCTTGATGAAGCCCCACAGCAGGCCTCGGCCGGGAGCAAGCGCCAGCGAGATGATGACAATAGCCGTTGCGGTGAGAATCACCAGCGGGCCGGTCGCCAGACCACGGGATAGGGTACTAATGGTTGCCCCCGAGACCCCACTGACAATACCGATGCCAGCGGCAATAACCAGCATCCCCCCCAGATGACGGCTCCACTGCCGGGCCGCAGCGGCTGGCGCCACGATCATGGCGGCCATTAATATCACGCCAACCATTTGCAAGCCGACCACCACGGCGAGCGCCACCATAGCGGTAAGCGCGGCTTCGATGGCGTTGACGGGCATGCCGAGCGAGCGGGCGTACTGCCCATCAAAAGTGACCAGCTTGGCTTGTTTCCAGAAGATGGCGAGCAGCGTGAGTGTGAAGAGGGTGATGCTGCCCATTACCCACAGATCCGAGCGTAGCGTAGCAGCGGCCTGGCCGAACAGAAAGGCTTCTAGCCCCCCTTGGGAGGCGTTATTGGTACCCTGGATATAGGTCAGCAGCACGATGCCAATGGCAAAGAAAATGCTTAGGCAAATGCCGAGAGCGGCATCGGTTTTCAAGCGGCTTTTGCGGGTCAGCAGCAGCATCGTCAGCGCGGCTAACGAGCCAGTGGCCAGTGAGCCAATGATAACGCCGCCCATATCCCGACTGCCGGTGATGATAAAGCTTAAACACACGCCGGGCAGCGCCGCGTGGGAGATGGCGTCACCGAGCAAGCTCTGGCGGCGTAACACCGCAAAGCAGCCCAGTGGGCCGCTGATCAGACCCAGTAGCGAGGCACCAATCACCACGTTTTGAAAGGTGTAGTCAGAAAGAAGATCAAGCCACTGCATGGGTTATTTTACCTTCGAAGCAGTGAACATCAGGGCGTCGCTATCGTTCAGCAGGGCAATCTGGCCACCATACGCCTGACGTAGATAATCAATATTAAACACGTCGTCAGCCTTGCCGCTGGCAATCACACGGACGTTAAGCAGCAACAGCCAGTCGAAGTAATTACGTACGGTTTGCAGGTCATGGTGGACAACAATCAGCGTTTTACCCGCATCACGCAAACGGCGCAGAATGTCGATGATGGCTCGCTCGGTGGTGGCATCAACCCCGGCCATGGGCTCATCGAGAAAGTACACATCGGCCTGTTGCACCAGTGCGCGGGCCAGAAACACTCGCTGCTGTTGGCCGCCGGAAAGCTGACTGATCTGGCGGTCGGCGTAGGCGCTCATTCCCACCATCTCCAGGGCTTCCAGTGACTCGTTACGCTCTTTACGCCCTGGGCGCCGGAGCCAGCCCAGGCGACCGTAAAGCCCCATGGTGACCACATCCAGCGCGGTGGTCGGGAAGTCCCAGTCGACGCTGGAGCGCTGCGGCACATAGCCAACGCGCCTGCGCTGTGAGGCGTAGGGGCGGCCATGCACCATGACCTCGCCAGAAAGTGATGGTACAAGCTCCAGCAGGCTCTTGATCAGCGTGCTCTTACCCGCCCCGTTAGGGCCGACAATGCCTGCCATCACGCCGGTAGGAATCTCTAGGTTAATATCCCAGAGAACGGGCTGATTATGATAGCTGACGGTCAGGTTCTGAATGCTGAGCGCCGTGTCGGTTGTTGCGGGTGTCGCCATTGTTGCAGTGCCTTATTGAATGATTAGTGAGCGAGCTTCCACTCGGTAGCCCAATCGTTCATTGCTTCGGGAAGCGGTGCCAGGGTACCGCCAAGCGCTTCGACGATATGCTGGGTGTTGCGGTAGATCATGCCCATATAAGTGCCATCGACCGTGTCTGGGTCGCCCATGGCATCGGAGTAGAGTTCACCGCCAATTTCGACAACCTGGCCCCGCTGTTGGGCGGCATCAATAACGGCTTGAACCGTGCGCGGATTAATAGTGCTCTCGATGAAAAGGGCCGGAACCGCGCGATCCACCACAATATCTGTCATGTTGCGAATATCAGCAATACCCGTTTCCGTTTCTGTGCTAATGCCCTGTATGCCTTCCACGTCGATATCGTAGGCGCGGCCAAAGTAACCAAAGGCATCGTGAGCGGTGACCAGAATGCGTTGCTCATCGGGAATGCTGGCGATACTGTCTGTCACCCATTCGTGTAGGGCAAGCAGTTGAGTCTGATAGCGCTCGGTATTGGCATCAAACGTCGCGGCGCAGTCGGGGCGTGCTTCACTCAGCGCGGCATTGAGCGTGGGCAGTGTTTGTGCCCATAAAGAAACGTCCATCCACAGATGAGGATCAATGCCGTACACATCCTGTGAGGTAATCAATGATGCAGGGTCAATCGAGGCAGGGGCGACGGCAAGCGTAGGTGTGCGCTCGGAGAACCTTTCCAGTACGTCGCCTAGCTGACCTTCCAGCGAATAGCCCGAGTAGAAAATCTGTTCTGCGTTTCGCAGCGTTGCCACATCGCTAGCGCTTGCCTGATACAAATGAGGGTCTACGCCTGGGCCCATCATGGCTTCCACATTAACGCATTCGCCGCCTACTTCCTGCGCCACATCGGCGATCATACCAATCGTTGCCACCACGTTTAAGGGGGGGGTATCGGCAGTTGCCAGCGCACTTAAAGGCAGCGTTGTTAATAGGATCACTGCATGCTTTGTTGCCATTATTTAGCTCCAGACTCGTCATGAGGTAGATGGGGTAAATTGCTTTGTGTAAACTGATTGTCTTAAGGAAAGAAGTATAGCCTTGGCTAAGTTTGTGACGCGATTAATCCAATGTCAAGCAGATAAACGGCGTTGAGGTAAGCTGAAAGGGGAGCCCGGGTGATGGCACGAATAAACATTAGGCGCATGGGAAAATGGTGCGTTGGTGGAAAGGCACCATTTTCCCAGCTCCTCATTAATTAGCGCATAGAATTGATGATAAGGAACGATTTGTTGAGCAAGGCTTAGGCAGTTTGACTAGCTAAACGCCGTTCCTGTAAGCGTTGAACGACAAACCAGTCAACGATAAGCATAAAGATCAAGGAAGCGCCGACGAGCGGAAAAATAACTCCCCCGATCACCAGCATGACAGTCAGGCCACGAAACACCCGTTTATCGCTCGGTAGTGGTGGGACTCCCATCGCGCCTGAGGGGCGTCGCTTCCACCACATCACCGCCGCTGACACTGCCAGCAGAATAATGGCGAGGCAGACCGTCAAGAACAAGAGTTGATTGAATAATCCAAACTGCTGACCCATATGCACGTTAATACCAAATTCCAACCAGCGGCCCAAGGGTCCATAGTCGGCATAGCTCATGTCGATCAAGCGCTCGCCAGTGTACTGATCAAGGTGCACCACGCGCTGTTGGCTAAGGTCATTGGGATAGACCGAGCCGGTGTACACACCGGTTGCCGTAGTCGGCAGGCTGACAGCATAGCCATTATGTAATCCCAGTTCATTGAAAATGGCGACAGCACCGTCAAGGCCGATGCTCTCTGCCTGACCTGGCTGCTGTGAGGATTCTGGGAGTTGTGCCTGTTCGAGTGACCAATTGGTTGGGCTTTGTTCGTTTAAACGTGCCTCCGACATGGGCACTTCAACGCGCACCCCGGCGGGGTAGCCAAAATTGTTACCGTTGGCCCACTGGTTAACCTGCCCGCCCCATACGCCCGACCAGGGCATGCCCGTGATTGCCAGAAAGACGATAAAGGCGCCGACAAATAGCCCGGTAACCGCATGCAAATCGCGCCAGAATACCCGGCTTTTCGGCTTGCCACGTACGCTAACCACGCCGCCTGCGCCTTTACGCCGTGGCCGCCACAGGTAGATGCCGGTGAGCACCAGTAGAATTGACCAGCCGCCAGCTATTTCAATCAGTTTGCGCGCCGTTGGGCCAAAGTATTTCAAACTGTGTAAATAGCGAACGGTCCACATGACTGTGCCGCGGTCATCCAGTGCTCCCAGTACATTTGCCGTGTAAGGGTTAACGTAAACCGCTAATCGCTCGCCCTCCGCTGTGTTAACCGTGATCTCCGCGGAGCTATCCGGCGTCGCGGGGTCGGTGAATTTTACGGCGGTGCCGGGATGAGCCGTCAGCGCTGCACTTACCAGTGCAGAGGGAGGCAGCGTGGCCTCTTGAACGGCCACGCGCTTAACATCAGCGTGTATCAGCGCGTCCAGCTCGTCTTTGAATAAATACAGCCCGCCAGTAATCGCCAGACTAATCATAAACGGCAGCACCAAAAGGCCAGCGTAAAAATGCCAGCGCCAAACGGCGCGATAAAGATCGAAGGTTTTGCGTTTACCTTCTTGTGAGGGGGACGCGGTCGTCATGTAGTGTCTCCAGACCACCAGGCAACGAGCCTGCTGGTTTAATGAATCAGGGGAAACAGCTGCTCTACTGAGCACCTGAGTGAATCAGAAGCTGAAGTCGGCCCGTGCCCACACCATCCGGCCGGGCTCGTTAATACCGCGATCCAGATCAGCGGGGTAGCCAAAAGCGGCGTTACCCGCTAGGTTCAGGTGCTCGGTGTAGGTGGTGTCGAAAACGTTATCCACACCCACACTCAAGGTTAGGTGGTTGCTTGCGTGATACGCGCCATTAAGCGAGAACACCCCGAAACCTGAGGATGATTCCAGGTCTTGGCCGACGACATTGCCTTTTTCGAGCGCAGTGCGGTTTTGTGCCGCGACGCCACGCCATAGGCCGCCCACGGAGTAAGCGTCGCGTGCATAGGTCAAGCCAACATTAGCTTCCAGCGGTGGGATTTGAGGTAAGGCTTCATTGTCGTCGGCATTACGTCCCCAGGCATAGGCCAGGGATGCATTGCCCACCCAGTTGTCGGTTATTTGATAGCTGGCGCCCACTTCGGCACCTGCAATCTGGGCATCAATGTTATCGATTTGAGTAGTGCCCATGCCCGCTGTGTTGTAATCAAACAGAATAAAATCGTTTACATATCCTGCATATCCGGACACCCACGCGCTCAAGCGCTGGTCGTTGTACTGAGCACCGATATCCAACTGGGTGGTTTTTTCGGCTTGAACGCCATCGAAGGCATTCAAGCTGCCGGCCGGGCCTGCTTTGTTGGAACTTAGCTCCCAATAGTCAGGAAAGCGTTCCACATGCCCAACACCGGCATACCAAGTGATTGGTGCTGAGGCTAAATCTTGCTCGTAGCGGACAAAGGCACTGGGCAGAGTGTCACGGCGGGTAAGGCCTGCGGTAGCCGTATCCAGGCTCTCGTCACTGACGCGATAGCGGTCTACCCGGGCACCACCAATCAGGCGGTCACGTTCACCTATATACCGGGTGACCTCGCTGAAGGCGCCGAACTGGGTCTGCTCGTAATCGGGTTGCCAGCGCTCTCCATCCAGGTTGCGGTGTACCTGATGTTCAGCGTCGACGCCAGCGATCCAGGTGGTGTTTTCCCACTCCCAGGTGGACGCAGCGCGCGCACTTCGAGTACGGCGATCAACCCGCATGGCCATGCCGTTACTCATATCCATGCCGCCGCCCATGTCCATGCCGCCGCCCATGTCCATGCCGCCGCCCATGTCCATGCCGCCGCCCATATCCATGCCGCCGCCCATGTCCATGCCGCCGCCCATGTCCATGCCGCCGCCCATATCCATACCGCCACCCATGCTCATGCTGCCCGGTGAACGAAGGGTAAAGTTATCCATAATATGGTCGGCGTAGGCATAGTTGGCCTGCATTTCAAGACGTTTCCAGTGCTCGCCTAAATTCTCGCGCTGAAAACGTATGCCCACGGTTTCGCGCAGAAACTTACTGCCATCCATGCCCCGTCCGGCATAGCGCGCTTCGCCGTCTCCTCGGCCAGCGGTGACTTCAAGCCAAGTGTCGTCGTCGGGTGTCCAGCCTATGGCCACGTCGCCGTTCCATTTATCCCACTGAGAGGGCACAGCGTTGCCGTCGCCATCTTTATAGTCGTTGGCCTCTGATTGGTTGCCAGTAATGCGCAGATAGCCTGTTTGATTACCCACTGCGGCATCAATGCGGCGATCAAAGCGACCATAGGTGCCCAGCATGACGCTGCCATCTACACGTGCGCCCGGTTCATGGAACTCTTCTGGGCCGCGGTCAAAGCGCACCGTTGCCGCTGAGGCACCTGGCCCCCATAGCACCGACTGTGGCCCTTTGGTGACGGTGAGGCTGTCGTAATTTTCAGGTGAAATATAAGACGTCGGCGCATCCATGCGCGCCGGGCAGGCGCCTAGCATTTGGCTGCCATTGGTCAGCACCCGTAGACGCGAGCCAAACATGCCACGGAAAACCGGGTCACCGTTGGTGCCGCCGTTACGAATGGCAGAGAACCCCGGAATGGTCTGAAGGTAGTCGGCACCGTCGCTGGCAGGGGCCGGTTGGCGCGGTATGCGTGGGTCAGTTTCCACCGTAAGTGGCGAGCTTAGCGGTACAGCGGTGACGACCATGGTGTTGAGCGCATGATGATGGTCGTGGTGAGCGGCAGGCGACTGTGCCCATGTGCTTTGAACAGCCACGCTCGATGCCGCGGCGATGCTTAATGTTAGTGCGTGTCGTTGAAAACGATTTTTTAAACGGGCAGGCGTAACGACGCCATGCCCAGTAGCTAGATGCGACATGATGATCCCTTTTTTTGATGTAGACAGCCACTCGCCTGAAGCGAGCTTCAGGCTGAAAGGGCTGACGATGTGGCGTTATACACGTCGCAAAAAGGGCGGAGCTCGCGTTAGCGCGTGGGGGTAGTTATCACAGGACCGCATCGCCTGTGTCGGTTGCGTCAGCAGTTGCCCATGCGTGATAAACGCTTGCTGGCTGATCGCGGGAAGAACGGTTGGTGTCGTTGGAAACTGTTGCCAGACGGCGCAGTAGCCACATTGGTGAAACCAGTTGAATATCGGCTCTACCGCTTCAGCATGGCCTGAAGAGTGGTGATGTTGACTTGCTTGCGGGGCCGCGTGCTGATGATGGTTTCCGTTCTGGTGACTTGATGGATGGCTAGAGGAGTGGTCAGTGCCGTGGTTAGCGTGATGTTGCCCACCCGCTTGATACTGCGAAATTAGCGGCCCGCCCAGTAGCAGATGCATCGCCAAAAACGCCATATAAAGCGCTATGCGATACCAAAGAGTCCCTACTGAACGTGATAAGTGCATTTACTCGATACGCTATTTGGGCCGTGTTATGTTGTTTCATATAGAGTGCTTGGCAATTTTAGCTGAAATTTCCTTATGAAAATGTGAGGGCGGTGCGGTCAATTGACACGTAGGGGCTATTGGCGTCGGATAAAACGAGTGCTAAATCAATTCATAGCTCCTACGTTGTGTATTAGTAATGCAAGATCGATACACTGCGCACTAGCGCTGTCACCTGCTTACCTACAGCGAGTTTCATTTCATCTGAGGACTTGCGAGTTAAGCGTGATCTAAGGTGAATAGAGCCAAGGCTCAACAGCAGCTCCACCGAGTGTGGGCTGGTGGGCAGCGTTTCCATTTTTTCAATGGTAGCCGCGAGCTGATTACGGTAGCTGGTGTCCTTTGTAGGTGAGAGTGCCAAGGCAATATCCCGCGCAAAGATACGTACGCGCAAACGGCTGCCGATAGGCGCTGATATACCCGGTATTATTAATTGGTGACACTTATCAAGCGCAAGATGGGTTAGCTGGTATACATCGTCATGTTCGACAACTCGACCTTCGATAATCGACGCGGCATCGAACCCTCCCAGCTCCTCGGTTAAATCAAAGCGCTGCAAAAGATCATGCAATGGATCGCTAGCGATAACGCACCCCTCTTTCATCAGTACGAGATGATCAGCAATTGCAGAGATCTCTTCGGGGTCGTGGCTGACGTAAATCACCGGGATTTGAACCTGGCGAGTCAGTCGCGCAATGAAGCGCAACAGCTCTTGCTTACGTGGCCCATCCAATCCGGAGAGTGGTTCATCCATTAGCAGGAGCTTAGGATCGCTCAGTAGTGCCCTGCCTATGGCGACTCGGCGAGCTTCGCCGCCCGAAAGGGTACCCGGTATCCGCTCAAGTAAATGCCCGATGCCAAGCAGTTCGACAATCTCATCGAAGCGGTGAGTTGCTCGTTTAGGCATGCCGTAGGTGAGGTTGCCTCGCACTCGGTAATGAGGAAAAAGACGCGCCTCCTGGAACACAACGCCAATGCGCCGTTGATGGGCGGGTACATTCTGGCGCTGTTGGGTGTCTAGTAGCACCTGGTCGCCGAGCTGCAGTTTGCCTACGACGGGTGTGTCCAAGCCTGCAATAATGCGCAGTAGGCTGGTTTTGCCGCTTCCTGATATGCCAAAAATACCGGTCACACCGCTAGCGGGCAGCGTGAGCGATGCTTGCAGCTGGAAGTTGCCAAGACGCTGTTCAACAGAGAGCGATAGCGATGAATGGGAAGAGGCGTCGGGAGACGTTGGGTTAGTAGGCATCACGTTCCTGTAAACGCTGTTGGGTGCGGCGCGCTAGCCATTCGGAGGCAATTAACGAGAGCAGGGCAATAATGATGGCGAGAAAACATAGCCGTGCCGCAGCGGCTTCCTGACCGGGTGTCTGAATTAGCGTATAGAGTGCTAGGGGTAAGGTGCGCGTTTCACCAGGGATATTAGAGGCGAAAGTGATAGTGGCACCGAACTCGGAAAGTGCGCGAGCAAAAGCCAGCACGGTGCCTGTTAGTAGGCCGGGGATCGCCAGCGGCAATGTGATGGTGGTGAATACCCGCCAGCGACTAGCGCCTAGCGTGCTGGCAGCCGCTTCGAGTTTGGGGTCAACGGCCTCAAGGGATAAACGCAGAGCCCTCACCAGTAATGGAAACGCCATTACGCCGCTAGCGACGGCTGCCCCTTGCCAAGTAAATGGCAATGATACGCCTAAGTTGCTGTAAAGCCATTGGCCAAACACCCCTTGCCTGCCCAAGCCAATTAACAATAGATACCCCACAACCACGGGCGGCAGAACCAGTGGCAAGTGTATCAAACCATTGACCAATGCTTTCCCGCGAAAATGATAGCGGGCTAGCCACCAAGCGACGGCAATGCCCGGGGGCAATATCCATGCAACCGCCGCTAAGCCGATCAGTAAGCTTAGGCGAATAGCCTCCCACTCCGCTGGAGAAAGCGTCACGGTGCACTGATGCTTGTGTCAAAGCCGTGCTCGGCAAAGATAGCGAGGGCTTCTTCACTGGTTAACCATGCCCGTAGCGCCACGGCAGCAGCGTTTTGCTCGGCATCAATCAGGGCGATGGGGTACGTAATGGGGTCGTGGCTGGCGGCTGGGAATAACCCAAGTACCCTGATGGCCTTGCTGGCAAAAGCATCCGTTTGATACACCACACCGATGGGTGTTTCTTCACGCTCTACCAGCGCTAATGCAGCGCGCACATCATTGCCACGGGCTAGGCGCGGCGCTAGAGCTTCCCATTCGCCCAGTGTCTCCAGTGCTTGCTGGGTATAGATACCGGCCGGTACATGGTCTGGGTCTCCCACGGACAGTCGGTCGCGCTCGCCTAATAGCGTTTCAATAGCGATGCCTTCCCCCGGGGTGAACTGCATTGGCACGCTATCGCTGGCACTAACAAGCGCCAATCGATTTTGCAGTAAATCCCTACGTTGCTGCACATTGATATGCTGATCTTCAAGCCAATCCATCCACGTCACATTTGCGGAAAGAAATAGCTGCGCGGGACTGCCGCTGGCGATTTGTCGAGCAAGGGTAGACGACGAAGCATAAATCGCGGTCACATCAACGTCATTATGTGTTTCATAAACCGCAATGGCATCGTTTAGCGCATCGGTCAGCGACGCAGCGGCTGCAACGTGCACATTGTCGCTCGCGAGCGCTGATGCCGTCGGAAGGCTAAATAGAATAACGTTGGCAAGCAGGCGATTGTTCACACCGAAGTTAAGCATCGTTTTATTCCGCTATTTCCACATGGATATAGCGGAGATTAGCGAATACTCAGCGCGTGTTCAATGATAAATAACGCGTGGCTGGATGGCGATCAATCATTGTCGCGCTCGGCATCATCAGAAGGTGACAGAAGCGCTAGCAGTGCTTTGGCATCGTCAGGCGTTGCCATCACAAACTGCTTTTCCAGTGCTCGATAGTGGGTAAGTACTTGTTTGCCCATCTCTGTTAGGTGTGCTCCACCTCGTGCATTTCCACCGGAACTTGTGACTACCAGCGGTGATAAAAAGTAGCCGTTCATAGTTTCGAGCAGTTGCCAGGCTTTTTTATAACTCATGTTCAGCGCGCGGCCCGCCGCAGAAATTGAGCCGGTTTGATCAATCATTTCCAACAGGTCAGCCTTACCAGGGCCAATTACCACGTCGTGGTTTAACGCTAAGCGCAACTGGAAGGTAGGGGAAGGGTGATGGGTGCGTGTCATTATTGAACTCTGCTGATGACTATGTGCGTATCAGTTTAGCAACGATACAGTCCCCAACGCTTACCATTTAGTGGTTGGCGAAGAAGCGTTCCCAGCCTAGGTTAACAAGGCTTTGGCCTTCTTCTAACAGCGTTGAAGGTTGCTCCAACGTGGTGCGCTTATCCATTTTGACGCTCTTTTTTGGTGCTCAAGACCGTTATTGGCTAACAATCTCAAGGCTTAAGTTATTGTGTCGACAAAGAAACGTGGTTTTTCACCATTTTGGCGCACTCCTTGCATTTCAAGTTGAAATATTGACCAACTGGAAGCGATAGCGCCATGACTCTGTGTGAACTTGCGACACCTGCCGCTAGCTCAGGCCATCGCTTTGATGGCGAGCGCTACT
Organism: Halomonas sp. H2; assembly: GCF_050215315.1. Lineage (GTDB taxonomy): Bacteria > Pseudomonadota > Gammaproteobacteria > Pseudomonadales > Halomonadaceae > Vreelandella. Next base: position 3,502,416 of record NZ_CP189760.1, on the reverse strand, counting down.
GGGCGGCATCGCTGGGGCTGCGTTTTGCTAACCGTGAGGACACAACCCGATTGGTGCAGGCTCGTCACCAAGGGCCGCTAAGAGTACAGCGGCCGTTTTACCCAGAAGGCAGCACGGAAGCTTGCCATGTGTACGTGCTGCATCCACCCGGTGGTTTAGTCAGTGGCGATGCCCTGACGATTCGCGCCCACATCGAGGGTGATGCTCATGCGCTGCTCACCACCCCAGCGGCTAACAAGCTTTATAAAGCTGACAGTCAGGGCGTTGCCTGGAACCAACAGACTGAGCTTAACGTGGAAGATGGCGGCATCCTTGAGTGGCTTCCTCAAGAAACGATCGCCTTTGATGGCTCCAAAGGCGCTCAGCGAACGCATATTGCGTTGCATGGCAGTGCCCGTTGCCTGGGCTGGGAAATCATGGCGCTGGGCCGCCCCGCCAGTGAACTTCCCTATGTAACAGGCCGCATTGAGCAGCACTTTCGTTTAACCCTAGATGGCAAGCCGCTGTGGCTTGAACGCCAACCGTTGGATCCTGCACATCCGCGTTTTAACGGGCGCTGGGGGCAGGGGGGCGCCACGGTGCAAGCCACGCTATGGGCGGTGGGCTTTGAAGATGCCGGTGTGGCGATTGATGAGCTACGCGAAGCGCTGCCGGATAACCCGCGCTGGGCGGTTACCGTTCGCCAGGGCGTGCTGTTATTACGTTATCTCGGAAACTCACGCAATGAAGCCTGGACGCTGTGTGAGCAGGCGTGGCATGTTCTGCGCCCGCACTGGATCGCTCGTGTCGCCCACACACCGCGCATTTGGTTAACCTAAACGTTGTGCAGCAGATGCTAAATAAGTTATTTGTACTAATGCAAATGAAAACCTTTTGCATTAAAATGGTGGTCTGTGACCTGCACCGAGATGCACCATGCTGCTCAACGTCTTATCCTCTTCCTATTGGCTGCTGATCTTACGCATCCTGGCCGCGACGCTTGGCGGCTATATCGTTGCTGCACTGTTCTCGGTGGCAGCGCTTGGCTTACCGCTAGATATAATGATGTCTCTGCGTATCGGCATGATGGGAAGCTTCATTATTTGGGCGGGCGTGGCGATCTGGTCGTTTATCACGCCGAGTTTGATACGTCTTTGGGGGACTATCGGTCTAGCCATTGGCGGCCTTCTAGTGGTGGCTAACTATGGCGTCCACTAAGCGCAGCGTGAGGCGTAATATGGCCCAGCTGCACACATGGTGCGGCTTGTTGGCTGCTTGGCTGCTATTTGCCGTTTTTCTGACGGGCACTCTGAGTTACTTCAAAGAGAGTATCTCGTTGTGGATGCAGCCCGAACTTCCGAGTGTCGCCACGAATGCTGAGTGGGACAATCGACGCCTAGCGGATTACTGGCAGCACTATCTTACTGAACATGCTTCCTCAGCGAGAAGCTGGCAGATCACCTTCCCTAATGAGCGCGAGGCGGTTTCGACAGCCGTCTGGTTTGGGCAGGATGGGAGAGAGCGATCGATACTTGACCCAACCACTCTGACGTTGGTTACCCCGCGAGAAACGCGTGGGGGGGATTTTTTCTATCGATTCCATTTCCAATTGCATCATCTGCCCGCCATCTATGGCCGCTGGATCATTGGTATCGCCACCATGATGATGTTCGTGGCAATCATTAGCGGCGTGATAACCCATAAAAAAATCCTGCGCGACTTTTTTGCTTTCCGGCCCCAAAAGGGCGCGCGCAGTTGGCTTGATGCGCACAATGCATTTTCGGTGTTAGCGCTACCTTTTCAGTTAATGATTACCTACACCGGCTTGATAACACTCATGTCGCTCTATATGCCTTGGGGAGTAGAGCGCGCGTTTCCCGATGCTGACGCGCGTCGCCAAGCGACCAGTGAGCTGCATGCCTTTCCACTCTCCGGCCCGGCTGCGGGGCAGCCTGCAGCGTTATATGCCCTTAGCGAAATGGTCGGTGATGCGGAGGCGCATTGGCAGAAGCCGGTGCAGTCCTTAAGGATTAGCCACCCGGGGGATGCAGGTGCGCGTGCCGTGGTTTGGCAAAGTACCCACGAGGCGTTATCCGCGCACCGCCCACAACGTATCTATGCGGCCAGTTCGGGCGCATTGTTAGCAGAGACTCAGCCGCAACGCATTGATGAACAAGCACACGGCATTATGGTGGGGTTACATGCCGGCCGTTTTGCCGACTGGGGCATGCGCTGGATCTATTTTGCGTTAGGGGTTGCTGGGTGTGGCATGGTGGCAACTGGGCTACTGCTGTGGACATCAAAGCGTAAGCATAAGAAGGGCGGCGTAGTGGGGATGTGGTGTGTCGAGCGGCTTAATATAGCCACGTTGGCTGGCATGCCGATTGCCGTATTGGCCTTTTTCGCCAGCAATCGACTTTTACCGATGGCGCTTAGTGGGCGCGCCCAATGGGAAATCCATTTTTTCTTTGCCGCCTGGCTGCTGGCGCTGCTACACGCTGCCTTAAGACGCTCGGCCTCGCAGGCGTGGCGGGAGCAGTTAATTCTGATCGTTATCTTGTTGCTGTGCCTGCCAATACTCAATCTCTTGGTGCCTTCCTATCGTGTTTTAGGTGAGCTGGCCGCAGGTAATTGGCAGCGTGTCAGCGTTGACCTGATCTGCTTGGTCAGCGCGCTGATCATCGTCTGGCAGATGAGGCGAGCCGCTAAAAAAACGCTTCCGCGTGTACCACCTATTCAGGTGGCGTCATGATGCTGATCACGCTGCTAGCACTCGGTACGCTGGGTTTTGCATTAATTGCGCTGTCGGACAGCCGCCACCGGCGCCGTTGTGGCCTTAAGCCTTCTCAACAAAAACCTTGGCTCTGGGCGGGCGGCGCGATACTCGGTTGGCCGCTTTGGTTGGCGATGGAAACCTGGAGCACTGGGCTGGCAATAACGCTATGGCTGGGCTGTCTTAGTATCTCGGCGGGAGTGGTATTTCTTGGTTTGGCGATGTTTGAGCGCTTTATCCAGCAGCGGTAGTTATCCCCGCCGCTGGCGATTTAATAAATAAACCAAATAGACGCCGCCCAGCCCGGCCGTTAAAACCCCGACGGGTAACGCCCCAGACGGTAATGAGTACTGAGCCGCTAAGTCTGCCGCTAACAGGAGCAGGGCTCCAACCACGCCCGCTGCTAAGGGGAGAGGTCCCGGTTTTCGCCACAGACGTAACGCCAACTGGGGGGCGGCAAGTGACACAAACGCAATCGGCCCTACCGTCGCGACCGCGCCACCTGCTAGAAAAGCCCCCATTAAGGCACTTAATAAGCGTGAGGTTGCCAGATTAACGCCGAGGCTTTTGGCGACGGGGTCGCCAAGCGCCATCAGACGCAGCCGGGGAGCTATCAGCACAACACCGGGCAGTAACAGCAAACACAGGCCAAGCATTGGCCAAAGATCGTGCCACTGGCGTCCTGCTACGCTACCGCTAAGCCAAATCATCGCGTCTCGCGCTTGCTCTTGGCCCAGCCAGGTCAAATTTAGCTGCACACCTGCTAGAGCCAAGGCATTGATAGCGATGCCAGCAATAATCATTGAAGAGGGGTGGCGAAAACCACGCCCAGAGCCGCTATAGACCGCCAGTGTGCCGATGATCGCACCTAGTGCGGCTCCTGTCGTGGTAGACATAATGCCCACCAACCAGCTGCTTGCCAGCAGTGCTCCCAGGCTAGCGCTGGCAGTAAGGCCGATAATATCGGGACTGCCTAACGGGTTGCGGGTGATGCCTTGAAACAGAGTGTAGTGGTCAACTAATTCCGGACAGCACGTTAAGTTTTTCCTCGGCTGCCACGAGCGATATACCACCGTTGAAGGCATGAGGACGCTGTCGGTTGTAATAGCCCATCAGGTAGTCACCGATATCCTGACGCGCTTTGTGCAGCACCGTATAGCCCTGCGCGGGCACCCATTCCGTTTTCAGGCTGCGGAACAGGCGCTCCATCGGGGCGTTGTCCCAGCAGTTGCCACGACGCCTCATGCTTTGCTGCATGCGATAACGCCATAGCCGTTGGCGGAACGACCGGCTGGCATATTGGCTACCCTGATCTGAGTGGAACATGACGTCGTCTGGTTTACCGCGCGCAACCCAGGCATGATCCAGCGCCCTGATGACCAGCGACGTGTCGGGATGCCGTGACATGGCCCAGCCCACCACTCGTCGTGCATACAGATCCATGACGACCGCCAGATAGCTCCATTGTTGTCCTGTCCAGATATAAGTGATATCGCCACAACAGGCGCGATCGGGGCGGCTAAAAGAGAGCGGTAGCCTTTTTTAGTATGTCTTTCTCCTGCTCCAGCCGCTGGCAGCGGGCTTCCAACTCCTGAATACGCTGCTGTTCCGGCGTTAATGCTTTGGTAGTTGGCGTGATGCCACCCCACTCTTTTTCCAGCTGTTGTGCCCATCGTCGAAGCGCCGTTTCGCCCACATCCAGCGAGCGGCTGGCAGCAGCTAATGAATAGCCTTGATCCAGCACCAGGCTAGATCCATTTGCACTCGCGCTGCATCTCAACACAGACGGCGTCGATCAGCTCAACCTCGAAGCCGGTGATGCTGCCGCCGGGCTGGTTGGTACTGGTAAGGCACATAGGGCACGTCCACACCAATCCTCAGCGGGCGTTCATCCCCCATGGCGGGAGACGTCGAAAGCGCCGCCGCGATTAGCAGACCTAATGGTTTGGAAACATGCATGGCAATACACCTCTTGTAATTGTGTGATGCAGTGATAAATGCACAGCCAGTTTTCTGGCGACGTTGGATCCAGTCGCGATGACTGGAATGAGATCAAGAAGAGGGCGGCGAAGGCGAGGTTGCCAGCTCTCCCAGGGTGATCGAATGCAGTGGCGGGCGAACCCGGTAATACCCCACCTCGTTCATGGAAGTGCCTAGGCGGTTGGCCAGCAGCCGGCTGACGCTTTCACCGCACAAACGCCCCTGGCATGGGCCCATGCCGCAGCGGGTGAAAGCCTTGAGCTGGCCGGGGCCTGCTGCACCCTGACCTATGGCACCGTTGAGCTCACCAAGCGAGACAGACTCGCAACGGCACACCTGGGTGCTTTCGGGTTGGGCGGCGTGCCAGCCCGAAGGCACCCGGAATAGCTTCTCGAGCAGCACTCGAGCATTCAGATCGTGGGTACGCGCACACTGAAGGTTCGAGCGTTCAATGGCCACCGACTCGCCTTTGGCTTCGAGAATCGATAGGGCTGCGAGATAGCCTTCGCGTTCGGCATTGAGCGCTCCGCCAATGCTGGCACTATCGCCAGCCAGCCAGATTCCCGGCTCGGCGAGCAGGGAATCAGTGTCGCGCTCGGGAGCGAAGGCCTGCTGACCATCGCGCCAGGCAAACGTCAGTCCCAGGCCGCGGCCCAGCTGGGGCTCTGGCACTACACCGAAGTGAGTCAAAAGTAGCGGCGTTTCGACGCGCCGCCAGCGCCCGGAAAGGCGATAGCGCACCGCCTTTACATGGCTCTCACCCTCTGCCTCTAATGCTTCGAGCCCATACTTGATCGTGACGCCAGCTCGTCGCAGAGTTCCCAGCATCCTGAGGCCCTTGAGCAGATAATGTCGGGCGTGCCAGACGCCTCCCGGCTGGCGAAGCAGTGCCGGATAGCTAGAGCGTGACGCCACATCGAGGATAAGTTGCGGCGGACAACCAGCGCGCAGGTACTGCCAGGCCAGCAGGTAGAGCAAAGGACCTGTGCCGACCAGCACTGGTGGCGTTTCGGGCACTAGGTGTCGGATTCCGTGTGATTGACTACACGCTTGGTCAATCGCTTTGGCCACTTGGCCTACCATTTCTTCATCTGTAGTGGTGGCTATCCAAAGCGGCCAGAACAGCATCCCTGCTGTGGTTGCAGGCAGCCACTCCCTGCTCAATAGTGCCCCCGCCGCGGCCAGCAGGCCGAATAGAAGCCGCCAGAGCCGGTGTAGGTATAGAGCCTCGGATGATTAATTACACTGGGCCCGATATCTACATTAGCCAGGCCAGCAGCAGCGGCAGGTAAAGCAGCGAAAGCAGGGTCGAGCAGAACACCAGACTGGCGACATACTCCGGTCCACGCCGTGCCTTCTGGGCGAACAGGTAGTTGAACACCGCCACCGGCATGCTCATCTGCAGCACCACGATGCTGTGGGCCAGCGGTGGCAGACCGAGCAGCGCACCGATGCCCCAGGCCAGCGCCGCGGCGACCGGAATGCGCAGCAGGCTGAAGCCGATGCCGGAACGCAGGCTCTTTACCTGAATGTTGGCCAGCGAGACGCCCAGGGTGATCAGCATCAGGGGTACGGTAAAGCCCGAGATCAGCTCGACGCTGTTGGAAAGCCAGCGGGGCAGAGCGGTGCCAGTCAGCAGCAGGGTCAGCGACAGCAGGATGGCGTAGACGGTCGGCGTGCGCGCCAGGGTACGCAGCGGGTTGTCGCTACTACTGGCCATCACCGAACCCAGGGTGAACTGGAACAGCGAGACGGTGACCATTACCGTGATGCCGTAAGCGAAGCCGGCGCTGCCGAAGGCATAGAGCACGACCGGCAGGCCCATGTTGCCGGTGTTGGGATACATGGTCGGGGCCAGCAGCACCCGCCAATCTTGGCGAAGCAGGCGTGCCAGGGGCCAGGTCATCGCCGCCATGGTGCAGATCACCAGCGCCGTGGCCAGCATGGTGCGGCCGAAGTTGCCGGCCTCGATCTCGGCACCGGAGAGTGAGGCGATCACCAGCGCCGGCGTGCCGATATTGAAGACTAGCCGAGTAACGAACTCTACCGGGTAGGGTTGGCCGAGGCGAACCCAGAAAAAGCCTAGGCCCGCCCCGGCCAGTACCGGGGCCATCACGGCGAAGAGTTCGGCAAGCATGCAGGCGCCTCAGAGTAGTGAAGGGCCCGCCATTGTCTGGAATCGGCACCGAGTTTGGCAAGGCGGTGTTTCTAGGGGGGGGGGATGCCACGTCGTTAGCACTGCCTGGCGCATCAAGCCAGGCGTCCAGGTGGCGGGGGCGTTGGCCATGGAGGTAGAGCAGGGTGTTCGCCAGCGGCCGAGTTGATCAGCGTTACTGCTCAAAAATTTGGTGTGGTGATAAAGCATCCTTCATAAACCAAACGGGCCAAAGGTCAAAAATGTCCGAAATCCGGACACCCCAAAATCACGGTGTGTGCCAGCTTGTGCCAGGCCGGAAGGCGAAGGGCGGCGTTAATTGGTGCAAAAAGCCGCCGCCGGAAAAGATAAACCCATAAAATTTATGGCGTATTATGCTGATATATATAAGTTTTTGCGTTTCTAGGGTTTATGGAAGCCGGCGGCGCAGGTTAGAAGATGGTGCCGCCGAACCGGCCTCCGAAGCCGAGAGTCGCAGGTTTAAATCCTGCCTAGGGCGCGCCACCATTTCAAGGGCTTACGTTAACGCGTAAGCCCTTTTCTTTTGCGTGTGCCCATCTTGTGCCCCCTTTGCTCAATTCTCACGCTTTGGTTTACTCCTTTTTAATGACCAGCGGCTTTTTCAGGGCACAATGTTGGGCACGTCATTATCGGGTCATGCCCATCCACTCCGCTAATTGCTGGTTGGCCTTTAGTCGTTGGCGTTGTAGTAAGGCGCTATTAAACAACATATCGAGGGAAGCCTTTGAGTTGGCAAGAGGAAGCGCAACGGCAGCCTCGTCACGAAATTGCTGCTGTATTGTCCTGTCATCGTTCAGGTAGCGCCACCATTGCAAAATATCTTGTCTGGCATTCTGCATAACGCCAGCGCTCGGACTTTGCTTGATTAACTTTTGCGGTGGTGCCAGCTTCTATGCTGTGGTTGCTGGTAGGTAGAGATGATGAAATAGAGCGGAACGACTGGGAGGCGTAGGTTCCGCTATACATGACAGCGCTAGCTTTCGTTTAAGCGCACTGGAACACGGCTTAAATGGTTATTATCGTTAGCGATCTTTTGCAGCAGAGAAAGCAACATCTGTTGTTCCCCGGCGTTAAGCGGCGCTAGGATATCACTTTGAACCTCTTCAACAGCAGGCTCTACGGCTTCTCGTAACGCCTCTCCTTCCTTGGTTAGTTTCACCACCATGGAACGACGATCTTCAGGGTTACGGTGCCGGGTAATGAGGCCGCGCTCCTCTAATTTCCGAACCACGACTGCGATGGTGTTGCGATCCAACGCCGTATAGCCACCTAGGGTGATTTGGTCACTGACTCCCATCTCTTCAAGCGCAGAAAGGATAATATATTGCAGTTGGGTAAGGTTGAACGCCTCGCACTTGCGCAGAAAAATAGCCACGCTAATTTGGTGGCAGCGTCTTAAAAGATTGCCAGGCAAGTCAAAAGCTTCAGATAGCGGTGATCGAGTCATGTGGGGTCTTATTAATTAAAGGGTCAAAATACGCTGTGACCATAGCAGAAGTTGCTGTGATAGGCACTGGTCGCCATGATGCTGGCCAGTGCCTCTCATCGATAAAGAGTAAGCAGGAGGTAACGGCTAGGCTTAACCGAAAACGTTAACGAGCCAAGGGTTAAAGATGACCGCCAATATAACGAGGCAGGCCGCTATGATGAACGGAAAGATCCACTTCGTAATGCGAGGCAAGCTAACGTTGCTGATAGCGGAGGCAACATAAAGCCCTGCACCAACCGGGGGCGTTAATAGCCCCAGGCTTAGAGTCATACAGGTGACGATGCCAAAATGGATGGGATCAATACCATAACTTTGCTGCGCCACCGGGAGCAAAATAGGTACTAGGATGATCAGCGCGGCGATGCCATCAAGCACCATGCCCACTACCATCAGCATCACAAACACCAGCAGCATAAATACCAGCGGGCTGTCGGTGGTGCCTTGCATTAGCCCGGCTACTTGCTGAGGAATCTGGTTATACACCAGTACCCAGCCAAAGGCTTTTGCAGCGACAATCAGAAATAGCACAATGGCGGTATTGCGCGCTGTTCGGCTTAAAACGCCAGGTAATTGCCTCCACTTAAGCTCTCGAAAGAAGAGGGCGCCTATAACCACCGCCATTAGCGTCGCAGCTGCCGCAGACTCAGTCGGCGTCACTATGCCAAACGCGATACCGCCCACAATGACGATGGGAATGCTAAGTGTGAGCAGTGCGCCACGAGTCGCACGCCATAGAGGCGTGCGTTTCTGATCAACGCTTCCTTTCTTACGCGCGCGACGCGCCATGATCGCGATCAAACCGCTGATCAGTATAAACAGCAGTAGTCCTGGAAGAATGCCCCCCATGAACATGGCTCCAATCGACACTTGAGCAATGACGCCATAGATAATAAACACCATTGACGGCGGAATAATCGGCCCCAGCAGGCCAGCACCTGCCGTCAACGCAGCGGCGAATCCCTTGTCGTAACCATCACGCTCCAATTCGGGGGTCATTACCCGGCTCATAATAGCGATCTGTGCCGTCGCTGAACCCATAATAGAGGCGAGCATCAAGTTCGAGGTGAGGGATACATAGGCAATGCTGTGAGGAATCCACGCAAACCAGGCACGTGTGGCGGTGATAATGCGACGTGTAATGCCGCCCTCATTCATGATTTCGCCTAAAAGAATAAACAGCGGAATCGCCAGCAGATCAAATACCTCTAGCGAGCCAAAAATAACCTGGGGTAGGTTTTCAAATAGACGGTAGTTGCCGGAAGTGATCACGAAGGTAAGTGTTGAAGCCAGGAGGACAAAGGCAATTGGCATTCCAAGTAGCATCAACACAATAAAAGCCGCAAGCGTCATAGGGTCACTCCTCGTCGTTGGCTAGGACGAAACTCGCTCGCGAGCGATCAAAAAGTCTAGCGATGAGGTGAAAAATCGATGTGGCGCAGAAAAGCGGCACGATGAGATAGAAGTGCCACTTGGGCCAATCGAGCGTAATAGCGATGTCGTAGTGGATCGAAGGTGACCGCAGCCAAGTGATGGCGTACCACAGTACAGTAGCCAGTACCGTCAGGCAGACCAGCTCGGTAAGCCAATAACAAACTCGCTGCACCGCTTTAGGCAGTATCGCAATCAGCATGGTCAAACGTACGTGCTGGTCATTATGTATGGTGATAGAGATGGCGAGAAACGCCATCCAAATCAGAATATATACGGCTAGCTCATTGGCAAAAAAGAGCGGGCTGTTGAGTATGTAGCGAGCGAAGACATTAGCAATAAGCAACACACTAAAAGCGACCATTAGTACGTTGCAGAGCAACTGTTCAACCCTGGCTAGCTGGCGGCTCGCCCTGGTGAGCCAGGTGTCTTGGGGGAAATGCATCAGGGGTACGCCTCTTTGGTTCGGGACGCAGAAGCGCCCCGGCGCGCTTTATTCAGCGTTAAGGAGTTCGCTAGACTGTTGCTGGAATGCTTGAATAAGCGGATGTTCGCCAAAGCGCTCAGCGAACGCTTGGTTAGCCGTGCTGAAGGCGCTTTCAGCGCTTTCTAGCGTATACACATTAATGCGGTCTTCGAGCATGGTGAGATTACGCTCTTCCGCCTCTATTTGTGCCTCGATCCCCCAAGCCAGCGCATCCCCCATGGCGGCGTCTATCAATTGGCGCTCTTCATCAGAAAGCGAGGCGCGCGTTGCTTGGCTCATTACCGACACAGCAGGGAAGGCCATGTGATTGGTCAGCGTGAGGTGTTCGGCAACCTCGTAAAAGCCAGACCCCACTAAAGCATCAAGATCGATATCCACGCCATCTAGCATACCGTTCTGTAGACCTTGATAAACATCCGGCAAACTGATCGGCATTGGTCGAGCGTCGACCGCTCGCCACCAAGCGTTCATAGCTGAAAAGGGAATAATGCGCATATTTTTGCCAGCAACATCCGCTGCACTTTCTATCTGATTGTCACGCATCAAAATGTGACGCATGCCAGCAAATGTGTAGCCAAAAGCGTGAAGACCTTTGTCTTCTAAATTCCTAAGCATCTGCTGGGCTGCGTCGGTATCAGCCACCTCGGCCGCTTGGGCCACGCTATTAAATAGAAACGGCGTAAACCAACCAACCACCGATGGTTCGCGTTGGCTAGTTAACGCGGCCGTCATAATCCCCATGTCGAGTAAGCCGGTTTCCATTTGCGAGAACATCGCCGACTCATCACCCATTTGGCCAGAAGGAAATAGCGCTACGGTCATTTCACCGTCGCTGCGCTCGGCAACCTCGTCGGCAAATCGTTCAGCAGTTTGCGTCCAGATATGCTGTGGTGGAGTGATCAAGCCCAGGCGAAGTTCCTTGGCCAGGAGTGGTGTGCTAACGGCGAAAAGAGCGGCCGAGAGCAGCGTTATGCTAAGGGTATGGCGGCGTGAAGCGTGTGAGGTGATTATCATTGTTAACTCTCTTGTCAGTTGTCGCAGGGGAGTGCGCTGGCCGCGTGTTGACCAAGGTTGATTCTTAAGGGTATCTGTTTTAGATATGCGTCATTGTTGTGATGATCACAATAATGATCAATTATCCAAAGGTCGATAGTGAGACAGAATTCGATATCGCAACAAAACCCTGTGTCACTGGAGTTCTCGCCATAGGGCAACGGGTTTTGGTGGAAAGTCTTGGCGGAAAGTCTAATTGCTCGGGATTAAATTAATCACAATACTGACGAATATGGCCATGGCAGATTGCCACACCGGATACGGCCCAACCCCTGATGGACCTTAAACAACGAAACCCCGTAATACACGGGATGGAGCGAGCAGATGCAGTACTTCCTCGATGGTTACCGCAGTGGCGACCCGCGCATTCAACCCGTGGCAGAAGGGCGCGGTACCGAACAGGGGCCGCTACCGGAGGAGGTGGATGTACTCATCGTCGGTACCGGGCCGGCTGGACTGCTGCTGGCCGCCCAGCTCTCCACATTTCCCGAGATTGTCACCCGCGTGGTGGAGAAGGCCGATGGGCCACTCGAGGTGGGACGTGCCGATGGTATCGCTTGCCGTACGGTCGAGATGTTCGAGGCCTTCGGTTTGGCCGAGCGGCTGACCAGCGAGGCCTACTGGATCAACGAGACCCACTTCTGGGGGCCGGATGCCGATGACAAGGCACGGATCACCCGGCTCGGCCGTGTGCAGGATGTGCGCGATGGCCTCTCCGAGTTCCCGCACGTGATCGTCAACCAGGCTCGCCTGCTCGATTTCCTGCTGGAGCACATGCATAACTCTCCCAGCCGCCTGGGGGTCGACTACGGCCACGAGACCCTCGAGGTGAAGGTCCCCGAGAATCCCGACGAGCGTGTCACGGTGCGGCTCAAGACCGCAGAGGGCGAGAAGAGTGTCCGTGCGAAGTACGTGGTCGGCTGCGACGGCGCGCACAGCGTGGTGCGCGACTCCATCGGCCGGGTGCCGCAAGGCCACGGCGAAGACAAGGCGTGGGGTGTGATGGACGTGCTGGCGGTGACCGACTTCCCGGACATCCGCTTCAAGTGCACCATTCAGTCCGCCGAGGCGGGCAACATCCTGCTGATCCCGCGTGAAGGCGGCTACATGGTCCGGCTCTACGTCGACATGGGCAACATCGCCCCGGATGCTTGGCTGACCAGGGAAGATGTGCTGGCCAAGGCCCAGGCGGTACTGGCGCCTTACACCTTCGAGGTGAAGGAGACCGCCTGGTTCTCCGTCTACCGCGTTGGCCACCGGGTCACCGACAAGTTCGATGACGTCGACGACGACCAGATGGAGAGCCGCACACCGCGGGTCTTCATCGCCGGTGATGCCTGCCACACCCACACCGCCAAGGCCGGCCAGGGCATGAACGTGTCGATGCAGGACACCTTCAACCTGGGCTGGAAGCTGATCTCGGTGCTGCAGGGGCGCAGCCCGGCCAGCCTGCTGCACACCTACAACGCCGAGCGTCACGTGATCGCCGAGAACCTGATCGAGATGGATACCCGCTGGTCGCGGGCGATCGGCGCCGCCCAGGACTCCGACGACCCACAAGCCGCCATGAAAGGCCTGGCCGAGGTGCAGCGCCAGTTCGTCACCAACAGCGAGTTCACCGCGGGCTTCGCCACCCACTACGCTCCGGACCTGCTCACCGGTGACGATACCCACCTGGGCCTGGCCACCGGTTTCCCGCCCGGGCGGCGGTTCCATTCGGCTGAGGTGGTCCGGCTCGGCGATGCCAGGCAGGCCCATCTCGGGCATGTCCATCGCGCCGATGGCCGCTGGCGTTTCTACGTCTTCGCCGACATGGTCGACCCGAGAAGTCCGGGATCGCGCTTTAACCAACTGATGGATTTCCTGGATAGCGAGGCGTCGCCAATCCGCCGCTTTACCCCGCAAGGGGCTGACCCGGATGCGATCTTCGACGTCCACGGTATCATTCAGCAGTCACATCTTGAGGTGGACTGGGCCGATATGCACGATGTTCTTAAACCACACAAGGGCGCTCTCGGCCTTCAGGACTACCAGAAGGCCCATGCGCCGGTACTGGGTGCCGACAAGGACATCTTCGATCTGCGCGGCATCGATCGCGGGGTTGGTGCGCTGGTGGTGGTACGACCGGACCAGTATGTCTCTCTCGTGCTTCCGCTGGACGGGTTCGACGAACTCGATGAGTTCTTCTCAAGCTTCATGATAGAGCCTGCTTGAAGGTTATTTAGTACTTAACCTCAGAAAGGAGTAGGCCGATATACACCGATTGGCCTCCTGCGCTTGTCAGCAGAGAGTCCGGGCGTACACTGAAAGACTAGAAGTGTATGTTCAATCTGTTTACTTAGTCGTCTGCGCCAACTTTAGTCGAGCTGTCGAGTTTGATAGTTTTTGAACTAGCACAGCCATTTAGGCAATTCTGACTAATAGTGCCTGGTAAAAATGATCGGTAGGCAAGTTAACATAGCGTTGGGCCGTGTATGGCTCTGGCCAGCACCTGTGCGGCAGCGCCACGCGCCGCCACGAAGGTGCTGTCCTCGACGACGCGCAACGGCACACGTTGGGTTGTGCCCAGCAAACGATGCTGGTTGGCTTCAAAATATGTCAGCGCGGGCTCAAGAAAGGTGCTGCCAAGTTGGGTAAGTGAGCCGCCCAATACAATCTCAGCAGGGTTCTGAGTGTGGTGAAGGTTGAGAAGAAGCATGCCTAGCGCTTCACCGGCTCGGCGCAATGTGAGTTTTACGTCTGGCTCCTGTAAACGTGGCTCTAGCGTCTGGATAAGGTCAGCTTTCTCATCGATGCCTAAGGTGGCGCGGATGGACCAGCCGCTGACAAGGGTTTCAGCGCATCCACGGTTGCCGCAATGGCAGTAGAGCCCGCCTGGCTGCAGGATGGTATGGCCAATTTCGCCAGCCAAGCCTTGTACGCCGCGAGTGAGCAACGGTGAATGACTGCCTTCAGCCATACCGCTGCCTATCCCCGTTCCAGCACTCACGTACAGAAGCGATTCGGGGATCTTGCCGGTGCGGAAGTAAATCTCACCGAAGGCCGCTGATTTGGCTTCATTGTCCATCAGCCAGACACCCTTCGACTTGAGGAGGTGGGGATGCAGCAAATCCAAAAAACGCACATCGCGCCAGCCTAGGTTGGGGGCTCGCCGTAGCACGGTCTCGCCAGTAGCGATGGGGCCTGGTAGCGCAACACCAATGCCCACGTTTTCACGGTGGGATACCGCAGGGCTTCTCATCAGTTGCTGTAACAACTTGGCAAGACGCGCGGCCGTGGCTTCGGGCGTAGTAGGGGCAAAAGGTTCGTGATGCGCTTCGAGCACCTTGCCTGATGGGGCGCAAGCGACAAGGTGTAGTCTGTGTACCCCTACTTCAGCACCCAATAGATAATGGTGGTCATCGTTGAGATGTAGAGCTCTCCCTGGGCGGCCGCCACTACTTTTTTGCAGTTCACCCTCTTTTAGCCACCCTTGATTCAGCAACGATTGAACCCCTGAGCCCACGGTGGCCTTGGTCAATTGTGCCTGGGTGGCAATGTCGGCGCGGGTCAGTCCAGGAGCCCGGCGCACCATTTCCAGAATCGCACTGCGATTCAAGCGCTTGAGGAAGTTGAGGTCGCCTGCTTTTTGATGCTGGTAACTGGTTGACATGAATAAAATGAAGCCTCTCCGACCTAGCCTGATGCTAAACGATAATTTTATCTGGTTTCACCGAGAATTTCTGTGCTTATACCAAGATCGCGTTGAAGAAGAGCGCATCGTTACTTCATTTGAGTGGGCCTGATCATGGGCTGGCTTTGGAGGTGAGCAGCACTCTGTGGCGTTAAACCTATGTCGTATGGATATGCCGTCCTGAGGGATTGATAATCGCCACTTAGTAAATATTACATACTAAGTAGTCCGAGCTAAGTGACAGGTTTTGATAGCCTCTCCTCGAAGGGAGGGTGCGTACAGGGCAGCGCTTTTATTTTTTCAGATCATGGACATTTCTTATGGGTACAGCAATCTATCCCGGCCTTGAGGGTAAACGTGTCGTAATTACCGGGGGAGGATCCGGTATCGGTGCCGCCTTGGTCGAGGCTTTTGCCGAGCAAAAGGGCGACGTGCATTTTCTGGATATTTGTGCCGAGGAAGCACAAGCCCTGGTCGAACACCTGGGTAGTCACGTGACTTTTCATCATTGCGACCTTACCGATCTCGACGCGCTAGAGGCGACGTTCAAACGCATCGGCGCTGTCGATGTGCTGGTCAACAATGCAGCCAATGATGACCGCCATACATTAAGCGATATCACGCCGACCTATTGGAATGAGCGAATCGCCGTCAACCTGCGTCATGTCCTATTCGCCATGCAAGCTGTGGCGCCGGGCATGAAGGCGCGTGGCGGTGGGGCAATGATTAACCTGGGTTCGATCAGTTGGCATCTCGGTCAAGAGCATCTGGTGATCTATGAGACGGCTAAGGCTGGCATTGAGGGCATGACCCGGGCCATGGCTCAAGAGTTGGGTGGAGATAACATTCGGGTAAATTGTGTCATTCCCGGCAACGTCAAAACACCCCGTCAGTCGCGTTGGTACAGCCCGGCCGATGAGCAGAAGATCGTCGATGAACAGAAACTCAAGGTTCGCATTCACCCACATCATGTCGCCAGTATGGTGACGTTCCTGGCTTCCGACGCAGCTGCCGCTTGTACCGCGCACAATTACTGGGTCGATGCAGGCTGGCTGTAAATCGTCATCTTGCGATGACAATTCCAGACGATAAATACAACTTCATTGGATTACACCATGACGAATGATATGACTCGTAGGCGAAGCCTGTATGTGTTTGCCATTTCCTGTGTTGCCGCCATTGGTGGTTTTTTATTCGGTTTCGACAGCGGGGTGATCAACGGCACCGTTGATGGGCTCCAGCGTGCCTTCAACTCAGAGAGTGTTGGTACCGGCTTTAATGTTGCCTCGATGCTGCTGGGTTGTGCCGTTGGTGCTTTCTTTGCGGGTCGATTGGCGGATCACTTTGGTCGCCGTATGCTATTGATTGTCGCCGCTGTCTTCTTTTTGATCAGTGCCTGGGGATCCGGTATTGCCGGGGGCTCTCTGGAGTTCGTGATTTATCGCATTTTAGGGGGGCTGGCCGTCGGTGCGGCTAGCGTGATGGCACCTGCCTACATCAGTGAGGTTGCGCCTTCCGCCTATCGCGGACGCCTGGCCACTATCCAGCAGGTGGCCATCGTCCTGGGGCTATTCGTGGCTTTCCTTAGCAACTATCTTTTGGCCAATATGGCCGGTTCATCGGTCACGGAGCTGTGGTTGGGTTTCGCTACATGGCGTTGGATGTTCTGGGTCGAACTGTTTCCAGCCGCTATCTTTCTGATTGCGCTTATGTTTATTCCGGAAAGTCCGCGTTTCCTGATGACGGCAGGCAAGGAAGATAAAGCGCGGCGTGTATTAAGCAAGCTACTGTCGGATGACGAGGTTAGCACCAAAATATCCGAGATTAAGGAGACCTTGGCAGACGATCATCAACCGAGCCTGCGTGATGTCGTCAACAGTAAAACGGGCAAGGTTCATAGCATCGTCTGGGTCGGCATTGGGCTGGCGGTATTCCAGCAGCTTGTCGGGATTAATGTGGTCTTTTATTACGGGGCTGTCTTGTGGCAATCCGTCGGGTTTTCCGAAAACGATGCATTGCTGATCAACGTCATTTCAGGCGCAGTCAGTCTCGGTGCCTTGGTGATTGCTATCGCGTTGGTTGATCGTATTGGTCGCAAGCCGTTGCTATGGATCGGGTCAGCAGGTATGGCCGTGACGCTGATTGCCTTGGCCTATGCCTTTTCTACCGCCAGCATGGTTGAGGGATCATTGAGCTTGTCTGACAGCATGGGGGTGATCGCACTATTGGCGGCTAATGCCTATGTACTCTTCTTCAATGTGTCTTGGGGGCCGATCATGTGGGTCATGCTCGGGGAGATGTTCCCGAACCAGATGCGTGGTTCAGGGCTTGCCATTTCGGGGCTATTCCAGTGGGTCGCAAACTTTGCCATTACCATGAGCTTCCCGATCATGCTTGCCGCCATCGGTTTAGCGGGCGCCTATAGTATCTATGCCTTCTTTGCGGTGGTATCGATCTTCTTCGTGATAAAACTTGTTAAGGAAACCAAAGGCAAGGAACTGGAAGAAATGTCTTACGAGTGAAGCGTCCATAAGCCCGACAAGATTGTTCAAAGTCGGGCTTAACGCTCTGATTAAATGGGAGCCCGCTACGGCAAAGAGTGCCACCTTCGCTGGAGTAGCGTGCTATTCCAAAACGCCATGGGCAGCAGGTTGGTGATGTAGAGGCCAAAGGTTTCGACAACGGCCATGCCGATATTGATGTTGGAGAGCAGCTTTACGCCTGAATCCAACCCCGCCACGCCAAACAGGGTGCCGAGAATGGCAAAGATATCGAGGGCTTTACCGATGGGGCGGTGAATGCGCTCGCACGGCTCAATGTTAGCCCCCTGCCGGCTTGTTGCCCGCTAGCGATGGCGTCTTTTGATCTGATACATATGGCTATCGGCATGGCTTAGCAGGGTGTCGGCGTCCTCCCCATCGGCGGGATAAAAGGCCACACCGATACTGCAGGAGGGCATCCTGACTTCGCCCAATTCAGCGTCCAGCGGCTCGCTCATAACCATCAGTATTTGCTCTATCTTTTCCGCAACGGCATTTGCCGACTTGATGTCCGTTAACAGCACCGTGAATTCATCTCCGCCCATCCGGGCCACCGTGTCTGTTTCTCGTACACAGCCTTCCAGCCGTCGTGCCACCGTACAGAGCACTCGGTCACCCGTGGCATGCCCATGAACATCATTGATGTCTTTAAAGTCATTAATGTCCAGAAACAGTAACGCTAGGTTGCTCTGGTAGCGATGGGCCGCACTCAGGCCAGACACCAGCCGATCATAGAATAGCGCTCGGTTGGTCAGCTTGGTCAGTGGATCATGGTGGGCAAGATAGCGTAATTCCTCCTCGGCCTGCATAAGCGCCGTGACGTTTCGCGCGACACCGATCCGCACACCCTCTTCCTCGTGCCAGCTGGCAGACCATAGAATGTGCACGATACCGCCGTCCTTGCGGATATAGCGGTTGCGAAAATCGACGTGGGGCTGTCCGTCCATCACGCGGACAATGGAGTCCCGAGTGGCCGCTAAATCGTCAGGATGCATGTAGTTGGTAATTTGGGTGCCGATCAACTCGCGGGGAACATAACCGAGCAGTGATTCACAGGCATTGCTCACAAAGACAATCTGGTTGTCTTTATCGACGACAAAGACGGTGTCCAACATTAGATGGATCAGTTTGGGGTAGAGCGCTTGCAGGTCAACGGCCATAGACTGGAGTCATCCGGTTAATATTCCTCGACTATAGAGCAACTGAAGAGCGACAAAAAGCAAACTGAAAGCCTTGCATTTGACGTACCGCAGGGGAAGTGGCAAGCAACTAAGTAGCAATAAACTAAGTGGCTGAGGCTTCCTATCCAGAACAAGCCGCCGGTACACCCACTTGGCAGAGCGAGTACTGATAAACAAAAGGGCGCGTCTATCAGCGTCGGGAGTTTGAGTACTCCTGATACTGATAGACGCGCCCACAGTGCAGCGTATTACGCTAATGAATCTCTAAACGTAGAAATCTAGATCCTCTTGCGCTTTCAGCAGGTCGCGCATCTTGATGGGGTCGTCACCAAAGAAGAAGAGCAAGCCCCAGTGAGTCCCGAAGGCCGAGCGGTCAGGCACCGTCTCTTCGGTTGGCGCCACCAGTTCATGCGACTCGAAATACGGATGGTTAACCGTTGCTTCTGGCATTTCCAGCTTGCTGACCACACGACGGCGAGGGTAGACACCAAAGCAACCGGCGTAGCCCTTCGCATCGACCACTTCGCGGGGGAAGAAGGCAGCCACTTCTTCTTTGCTGCTTTTCGGATCGAACACCAGCATTGACGCTTGATAGGCGTTGAACCCATAGGCTTTTTCGATCAGTTCAAACGCTTTAAAGCCGGGCGGGCGGTAGGCAACTTCACCAAAGTACATCTCACCATCCGCCGTGACGAAATACTCGGGATGAATCAAACCGAATTTGATATCGAACGTTTTGATCAACAGCTCGATCTGCTTGGTGATCGCGTTGCGCCAGCTCTCGAGTTCTGCAGTGGCGGGTACGAAGACCGAATAGCCCAGCGTCACGTATTCCGAAATATTTAGGAACTGAATTTTGCCATCATGAATCCAGGCTTCAACGGCAAACTCCCAGCCGCTCAAGTGGCTTTCCATCAGTAGCGGATATTCTTCGTCTGGGATGTTGTCGATTTCTTCTATCGTACGGATCATGCGGTGGCCGAGGCAACCGGCTTTGTCGAATGCTTTGACGTGAATCGGATCGTCCGGGTCACCATCAAGTTTGAGCAGCGTTTGGTTGACGCGCTTCATGAAGCGAACGATATCTTCTTTTTCGTGGGCTTCTTCAAAAATCCCGACACGAATACCGCCAAGTTGAGCGCGGCGCTTCATCAAGGCTTTGTCGCGGAACAGAATAGACTGCCCGTACATGCGCGGACTGTCGAGGAGGACGGAGTTGATCGCGCCGGACCACTCAACGGTTTCTTCGAACAGCGGAATGGCGACATCCACGCCTTCTTCTTTCAGCTTTTCGGCGATCTCAATGGATCGGTCGTTCAAGCGGATAAAGTCCCATGGGATAAATGGGATGTTGTTCGCCGTACAGAAATCCGCAGCCCATTCAGGCGCGACGACAATATAGCGGCGGTCAAATTTCTGCGCAGCCTTGATCGCGTTGACGCTCCAACCAAGTAGAGCGATATAGCCTTTGTTCGGATCCTTGGGGGTCTCGGTACCCTTGACCGAGTCCATTTCCGGATCACGCCAGGCCGCTACTGCTTCGGGTAATTGCTTTTCTGATGTAATCGACATTCAATGTCCTCCTCGCTGGTTGGCCCAAATTGATTACGCACAGGTCGGAGCGCACCAAGTGAGCTGAGCCGTAGTCAGTGGTATTTAGGAGCGATTGAGTCAGCCAGCAGTAGAAAAGTATTTAGCGCACCCATAGTAACTAAGCTAGTCGATGCGGTTACAAATGGCAACTGAGCTGTAAAGCTACTGTTGAATAACTGTAGAAGTTTTTCTGTTGCTTGTGAGTTGATTATTGTCTCGATTAGCCAACAGCAAAATCAGTGTTCCCTCATGTAGCTTGGATATGGAGGGGGAGAAGAGTTATCTTTAAGCGATTTTTTATTAGTTTAATTTAAATTAACCCATTAGCAGTGCTTTATCTATCGCAATAAACTCACTAGCTTCATTGATTAATGAAGCAGCTGTAAGCTGGGGAACGCCATATACTTCAACTCTTTTTCCATACTTAACGCGGATTTTATTGACTAGAAGGTCAAAGTCGCCATCCCCTGATACCAGTACGATAACATCTGCTTGTTCTGCGCACTCCATGGCGTCAATAGCGATGCCTACATCCCAGTCACCTTTTGCGGAACCGTCGGAGCGCTGAATAAAAGGCTTCAGTTTTACGTTAAAACCAATCGCCCTGAGGATGTTTTGAAATTCTCGCTGCTTTTGGTCGCCTCTATCGATGGCGTAGCAAAAGGCTTGCACAACCTCTCTATTAGCAGTTGCCTGCGCCCAAAATTTGTTGTAATCAAAATTTCGACCGTAAGCTTCGCGCACAGTGTAATAGATGTTTTGAATGTCAATAAAAATAGCAACTTTAAGCATCTGATATATCGCTGTTTAATGGTTAATAGGCGTGAGCTTAAGCATTATGTTTAAAATCTGACGAGAGACTTAACGGCTAGTTTTGCAGCTTCTCTCATATTTGATGGGACGTTTTGACCGTCCAGCGCCTGAAAGAACTGCGGAAATTCGCATTGTCGCTAACTCCCAGCCTTGCCGCTATTGCCTGACGTGGTGCCGCGTGGTCGCAGGATAGCGTCGTTCGATAATACTCCACTAACCCGCAGTTGGGCGTGGCATAAATAACATCTGTTTAGATTGACTTAGGCGGTCGGGCGGCGCATCACCGCCATGAGCATCCCCGCGCCAATCAAGCTGCCAGCGCCGCAACGATGTAGCAGGCGGCGGAATTTTGCGTTCATCAATTGGCGGCTGGTCGTCGAAAGCAGTGTGTATCCGAGGTCTGAGATGACGCCCATCACAAGAAAGGTGGTAAACAGAATCCCCAGCTGGGGCGCTAAGGGCTGGGTATGATTAATAAAGTGTGGCATAAAGGCCATGAAGAATAAAATGCTTTTAGGGTTTAACAATGTCACCCAAAAGGCCTTTGCTGTCCCTTGCTTGGTGTTGGCGCCAGAGGCTTCAAGGTCGCTCAATTGGCCGGATTCACGCCACATCTTGATGCCTAGATGAAGCAGATAGACAACCCCAAACCACTTAACCAGCGCGAATAGCTTAGCCGATGCCATCAGCAAGGCGCCTACGCCTGCAAACGATAGTGACATAGCCACTAAGTCGCCTAAGAAAAAGCCGGGTAGCATCGCCAAAGCAGCTCTACGACCCTGGTTAATGCCGGTCATTACCAGCAGGGCAACGGCGGGGCCGGGGGACGCAATAACCAAAAACGAAGCCAACATGAACGATAACCAAAGCTCAATCGACATAGCGTTAATCTGCCTGTTATTGAATTGTTAACTATACCTCGCCGTATAGTTGTAAGCCCTGTATCGTCGCGAGGCAACTTTACCCGCTGATTTACGGCACCATTTATTGAGATAATGCTTCACTTTTCCATGGGAGCATCGTGATGTGATAAATCCGCTAACGGCTACCCGATGCCGTTTATTATTCGATAACCCACAATTGGACGATGCTAGAGGCGTGCTGATTTATAACAACGGGGATCACTATTTGAATCGTGGTGCTAGGCTGCTTTGCCATTTCAATCAGCATACAGGGGAGGGAATAGACCCATGAACATACTCGATAAACGCGCTTCCTATTTGCTAGAGGTGAGCAGTTGCGGTGGTATTCGCGCAGCGGCGGAGCATTTGCATCTTAACCCTTCCGTAGTAAGCCGACAGGTGCGGGGCCTGGAACGGGAGTTGGGTATGGGACTGCTAGAGCGGCAGGGGCGTCATGTAATGCTCACCGAAGCAGGCCAACTGGTAGTGGATAGCTTTCTGGCTCAGTGTCGATTGAATTCTGAGTTAGGAGACACGCTTTCGCGGCTGCGTAATTTACAGGCCGGGAAGGTGGTTGTATCGGTAGGTGATGGCTTTGTGGATAGTTTTATTACTCACGTTATGCGTCGGGTTTCTGAGCAGTATCCAGATGTGCTTATCGAAATCAAAACAGGTATTTATTACCCTCGCGAACCCCATGAAATGGTGGCCAACGACGAGGTAGATATTGCGATTACCTATGGCCCTATCTCTGATCCCAGGCTCGTGGTGCACTCTTTTGAAAGGGGGCCGCTGTGTGCTTTAGTAGCGCCGTTTCACTCCCTAGCCCTCAGAGAAAGCGTCACAGTGTCGGAGCTATTGCAGCATAAGCTGATTTTTTTACCGGATGTGTCAGGTTCTCAGCAGTTTGTTAACGCGTTGTTTAGTGCTGCTGGGCAACCGGCCACGCCCGGTTATCGCTGCAACTTGCACTCCGTGTCGCGACGAATGGCGAGCGCAGGTATTGGCGTGTCGTTTATGACCGCCGCCGCTGCGCGCAATGAAATAGAGGAAGGACTACTTAAAGCGATACCTATTCATCACCCAATGGCCGCCAGCAGTCAAGGTAACCTAGTGCGCCGAGTCGGCAGAAGGCTTTCGCCCGCTGCCGACTATTTGTGGAAGCTAATGATGACGATGCATTGACGCGATGTGAAATCAGTTCGACATCATGTAAACACCTGGCCCGATAGGCCATCCCATAGCCAACCAGAACATCAGAAATGCCGACCAAGCTAACAAGAAACTCAAAGCTAGCGGTAGCATAGTAGCGATAAGTGTTCCCAGCCCCATGTCAGGTTTATAGCGCTGCATGTACACCAGTGCGACCGAGAAATAGGGGCTCATTGGCGAAATGATATTGGTGCTGGAGTCCCCTATACGGAACATCGCCAGTACAAAGGCCGGGTCAAAGTCGATCATCATCAGCATCGGCACAAAAACCGGTGCCATTAATGCCCACTGGGCAGAGCCGCTGGTCATAAAGACGTTAAGCACCGCGCTCATCGCAATGAATGCACCTACCAAAGGCAGCCCGGTAAACCCTGTGCTTTGCAGAATGTTCGAGCCCTCAATAGCAATGTATTGACCAAGCTCAGACCAGCGGAAGTAAGCGATAAATTGTGAAATGGCAAAGAACAGTACTAGCGTGGGAGCTAGGTCGCTAGCCGATTCTGCCATCCGTTGGGGGACATCGCGGCTACTGGTGATTTTACTGGTAGTGATGCCGTACACCAATCCGATGGTGACAAAGTAAATAAACATCAGCGGCACCAGCGAGCGTAGGAAAGGTGATGGAATGAGCCCTCCTTCCTCATTGCGCAATGGCGATGCCTCCGGTACCACTACTATTAGTATCAGTGCTATATAGATCAGGGTGGCAATACCTACACGTTTGAGGCCACGTTTTTCTGCATCAGTCAGTTCTGGTTTGACGATATCGGTTTTAAAATCCTTGGCCATCGGCAGGGTACGCTGAAGCCTGGGCTCTACAATTTTATCAACGATCAAAGTGCCAACAGTCGCGAGCACAAACACCGAGCAAGCGACAAAATAGTAGTTGTCGATCGGTGATACATAGGCCTCTGGATCCACTAAGCGTGCTGCATCAGTGGTAATGCCTGCAAACAGCGCGTCGCCTACGGTAATAAAAAGGCTGGCATCGAACCCTGCACCGGCGGCGGCGTAAGCCGCTGCTGCACCAGCAATTGGGTGTCGCCCTACTGAGTAGTACACCATAGCCGCTAGTGGGATCAGGATAAGATAGTTAGCATCTGATGCGATACTGCCGCAAATGCCAGCCATAAATACGCAGAAGGTAAGCAGTGAGGGTGGCGCCTTTGCCACACTGACCTGCATCAAAGTCGACATGAGGCCTACTTTATCGGCCAAGCCTATGCCGAACATGACTACGAGTATTAGCCCCAGCGGCGGAAAGTTGACGAAGTTACTGACCACACTTGTCAGCATAAACTCGATTCCATCAGCCGATAGCAGGTTGCGAACGTAAACCTCTGCCTCGGTTTGTGGATTAATCGCAGAAACACCAGCAGTAGCGAGTATGGCGGATATTACGACGACGGCAGCCGCCAGAATGGCAAATAAAATAAACGGATGAGGCAACTTATTGCCTACACGCTCTATGGAAGTGAGTACGCCTTGCATCGTTTTAATCCCTATTTTTTTAGACTTTTTCAGGCCTATATACAAGTGGTGGACAATTAGT
The DNA here is from genome assembly GCF_050215315.1 of Halomonas sp. H2. Lineage (GTDB taxonomy): Bacteria > Pseudomonadota > Gammaproteobacteria > Pseudomonadales > Halomonadaceae > Vreelandella. The sequence continues at coordinate 3,477,585 of NZ_CP189760.1, read as the reverse complement.
CCCTGGATAACAGCCCTTTAGCTAAAGCAACAAACATGCCGCCCGCTATCGGTAGAACTTGATCGTTAAAGTCATACCGCTCGTTATGCAGATAAGCACCATCTCCGTTACCGACGAAGAAGAAGCAGCCCGGTACTTCCTGGAGATAAAAAGCAAAATCCTCAGCACCCATGGTGGGCATATAATCCAACTGCTGAATATCGTTGCTAACAACGTATTCGTTGGCTAATGCCAACAGCCGTTCAGACCAAGCTGAGTCATTTATGAGCGGGGGAATTTGGTGTAGGTGCTCCAGATGATATTGCGCCTCATGCGCCGCACATACGCCTTGAATGACTTGTTCCAATTTCCCAGCAAGCGCATTGCGGGAAGAGGGGCGGTCACTGCGAATATTAATCAACAGCTCGGCTTGGCCGGGAATAACATTAGCAGCGCCGCCAGAGTGGAAGGAAGCCACTGTAATAACGCCCGCTTCCAGCGGCGATTTGTGACGACCAACCAGCCCCTGCAGTTGCTGAACCAATGATGCACCTACATAAATAGGGTCGACTGCCAAATGCGGCATGGCTGCATGCCCAGAGACGCCTTCGATGGTGACTTTATAAGTATCGTTACCTCCCATGGCAGGCCCAGGTTTAACGAATAACTGGCCTGTGGGAAAGCCTGGACGATTATGGTAGCCAAATATTGCATCCACTTTTGGGTTTTGCAGTACGCCCGCTTTAACCATTAAATCTGCGCCGTTACCGCCCTCTTCACCTGGCTGAAATAGCAGTTTGATATGACCGCACAGTTCATCCCGCAATGCGATGATGGCCTCGGCGGCAAGCAGCAGCGTGGTGGTGTGTCCATCGTGCCCGCAGGCGTGCATCAGGCCTTCTCGTTGGGAGCGGTGACTAAACGTGTTTGTTTCCTTGATAGGTAGCGCGTCCATATCGGCGCGAAAGGCAATCACTGGGCCTTCTCGCCCGGTATCTAGCTCCGCCATAACACCAGTGGTAGCAATCCCTTCGGTTACTTGGTATCCAAGTACTCGAAGCCGCTCAGCGACTAATTGGGCGGTATCAGTTTCTTCAAATTTTAGCTCTGGGTTTTGATGCAGCTTATGACGCAGCGCGGTGGCTTCTTGTAGTTGTGTGTCTGAAAATACTTGTTTTGAAAGCATGTCCTGTCCTTGCAGTCATCAATGTCATTTTTTAGCGCTTTAACGTTAAGCGACTTGGTCGGCGGGGAGGAGTACTTTAAATGACAGGTTTGTTGCCTTTAAAGCAACGATGAGGGGGGAGAATGCTAATAACTCCCATGAGGTTGCTCTGAGGTGCCTTGGTGTTGGCTTTAGGTGCCTTTATAGACGCAATGGACGGTAGTTGTCAAGAAATCTGTCGCCTCTGAGATCATTCAGGCCACCTGTTTTTCCGGTTCAGCGACGGTGACCTGGAGCTCCCGCTCCGGGTTAAGAGATACGGTGCCAATCGGCGTCCAATTGCGGGTCTTGCCGCTCCAACGAGCGGGGTTGGCCGCACGCGCTGCCTGATTGATGGCATGCCGCTTTGCCAGCACGCTAGTATCCTCGCCAGCATGTCGCTGTGCCGGTGTCACCAGGCGGATCCCGCTGTGGCGATGCTCGTGGTTGTACCACTGCACGAAGCTGGCCACCCACTCACGGGCGTCGTCGACCGTGGCGAACCCATCAACTGGGTAGCAAGGCCGGTATTTACAGGTGCGAAACAGCGCCTCCGAGTAGGGGTTATCATTGGAGACCCGCGGCCGGCTGAACGATGGCGTGATGCCAAGGTCATGCAGCTTCTCCAGCAGCGTCGCACCCTTGAAGGGGCTGCCGTTGTCCGCATGCAACACCAGCGGCTGATCGATGATCTGCTCGGCCAGCACCGCCCGCTCCAGCACGGTACGGGAGTTGTGGGCCGACTCGGCCAGGAACACTTCCCAGCCGGTGATCTTGCGGCTATAGATGTCGAGCAGCATCACCAGGTAGTAGTACTGCCCCTTGATCGGACCGCCCATCCATGTGCAATCCCACGACCACACCTGGTTCGGCGCGGTGGCCTGGTAGGTCGTGGGCTTGGCGCGGCGCTGAGGTACTTTGGCGCGGCCACGATGCACCACTTCTCGGTGCTTGTGCAGGACGCGGTAGAACGACGAGGGGGATGCCACGTAGCGCTGCTCTTCGTCGAACAGGCGCACCACGATCTGCTCTGGCGGCAGGCTCGCGTACTCGGGGCGGTGGCACACGTCGAGAATCTCCTGCTCTTCGGCCGGTGTCAGCGCGTTAGCCGGCACCGGCCGGTCGACCAAAGGGCGCTGGTCCTCGCGTAGCTCGCCGTCGCGCGTCCAGCGCTGGTATGTTCTGGCGGTGATGCCGAGTTCGCGGCAGGCGGCGTCCAGGCGGGCCCCCTGGGCCCGGGCGTCTTCGATCAGCGCGATGGCGCGTTGGCGATCTGGGGTGCTGATCATGCGTCCTCGTCCCCCCAGATCGCCCTCGCCTTTTTTCTGAGGGCCAGTAACGCCGCGGTTTCTGCCAGGGCCTCGTTCTTGCGGGCGAGCTCCTTCTCCAGCGCCTTGATGCGCTTGCGTTGCTGCTTGGCCTCGTCGGCCTCACGTTGGCGTTCTGACTGGGAGAGGCTGGCGGCTTGCTCGCAGTCGTGGCGCCACCGCTCCAGCTGCTCGGGATAGATGCCCCGGCGGCGGCAGTATTCCGCAGCCTCCTGGACGTTCATCGAGGCGGTCTCAAGCACGGCGTTGAACTTGTCCTTGGACGACCAGCCATCGGCGCCCTTGCCCAGAGCATCCGGCAGGCACCGCCCCTCAGCGCGGGCTTCCTTGCGCCACTTGTAGACGGTGCCCAGCGAGATCCCTTCCTGCTCCGCGATCACCTTCGGGGAGAGGTTGTGGGGAGGCAGCAGCTTGGTCACTACGGCTTGCCGGCGCTCCTCAGAGTAACGAGGCATGAGTGTCTCCTTTCGCCCCCTGATCGGTTTATAAGAACAGGGTATCAGAGGGTGCGACACTCATCCTGACACTGGGGGTGGAGTAGTCATCGTTTCTTGCCGCTCTCATCGCTTGGCTAATGTAGAAGTAGTGAATGGTGATAACGTGAAAATTAGGGCAGAATAGCCACCATCGTGTTTGATTCCGGATTTAAGTTGAGGTCATTAACATGCTGGTTTTTGTTATTTTCTTAATGATATTTGTAGGCGTTACGTTCGCTCTTTATCAGGTGTATGAAACACACTTCAATATAAATTTTGGTAATGAAAAAAAGCTGTCATCTACTGATTTTAGCCACTTGAATGAGCTTTCAGACAGCGCACAAACCGCCACCCTCACGAGTGAGTGGTCAGGTTTTGATCAGGCAGTCACCAACATCTTGGGGCCTGGTTTCAGTCGAGATATCGTGCGGGAAGCCTTTGCTACAGAGAAGGAGAGTACTTATGCAATCCCATTGGTGCGGCGCAAAAATAGGCTAGCGTTAGGCAGCGATAGAGGTGATGTAAGCAGCGGTCATGTGAGTGTTCGCCACCTGCCTTGCTTGAAGACAAACTTGCCAAAGGTGGATGCCCGAGGGCTACTGATAACGTTGATAATTTTTAATTGTTTTTTGGTGCAATTATTAGGTGCAATGAGTATTTATACGCTTGGTTATGCAGTGTCGATGCCCTTGCTGGTTTGGCTTAATGAGCCATTGATAGTGATGCTGGTTATTTATGCATTAATATTCATGACGTACGTTATTGCTAAGCTTGATATGTATATGCATGATCTTTATCAACTTGGAAAGTTGTTTAGCCAAAAATATAACCATGAGAACAGCTTACGAGGCCAGTATACATAAGTTGCGATACTACATGAGTTGCGATGCTACGTCGGGTTGTTGCTTTCAAGCTAGTCCGGATTTCTCATCAATAGGTTTTTAGTGGCTTTACGGCCTGGGTGCGGTACTTGTTGAGACGCTATGAGAAATCCAAGCTAGGTGACCACCTACGTTGGTAGCCGGTTTTTATCGAGCCACTACAAAAAACACTTGATGTTAAGGATAAACTGGTCGCTTAGTTTTGGTCAAAAATCCCCCACTATGCCGAGCGGTACTCGTAACAACTTAATCTTCGCGCATAGCGCGGGCTAGCATGTCTGTAATGGGTTTGGCTAGGTAACTGGAAAAGCTTCGCTCACCGGTACGTAGCATCACTTCGGCTGGCATACCGGCCAGCAGCTTCATGGTTTCGGTCATGTTCTCTTGGCCTTCGGTGGTGACACGCAAGCGCACCTTGTAATAACGCGCTCGGGTCGCCTCGTCTTCGAAACTGTTGGCACTTACATGGATGACCTCACCGTTGATGACGTTGGAAAGACGTTGATTAAAGGCGCTGAAACGGATTTCCGCCGGCTGCCCCATATAGAGATGGTCGATATCGTGATCCGGAACTTTGGCCTCGACAATGAAGCCGACATTGGTTGGCACAATATCAAGTAGTGGGTCCCCAGAGCGGATAATGCCTCCCAACGTGTGCACTTTTAGCCCTACCACCGTTCCCGAAACTGGTGCTAGCACTTGAGTGCGGTTTACCTTATCCATAAGGGCACTTAGGCGTTCTTCCGCATCGGTGACTTCGGTCTGGGTTTGGCGCAGTGACTCACCCACCTGCTGCTGAAACTCCTGCAGGCGAACCTGTCTTTGTAACGCGTTTTCGCTGATTTGCGAATGTAAGCGGGCGACTTCGGATGCATGCTGGGCATTAACGCTCTGGTACTCGAGACTCTCACGTTCCAATTCGCGCATTCTTTGGCTGCTGATCATGCCTCTTTTAAACAGTTGGCGGTGGTTGGCAGCGTCGTTTTCGAGTGAGCTGATTCGCCGTTGATTGATGTTCTGGGTATTGGTCAAACCTTCTATTTGCTCGTTCATTTGAACAATCTGCTCGTCTAGCGAAGCAAGGGTACTGGATAGGGATTCACGTCGGGAGTGGAATAAACGGCGCTGAACATCTAATACTTCTTGCACCCGCTGGTGTCCAGAGTCGGTTAGTTCCTTAGGAAAATGGAGCGACTCGGCATCGCTTAGCTCAGCTAAAAGGCGCACCTCGGTAGCTCGGCTAATGAGGTAGTTAGAGCGGGTGACCTGCAACTGCGAGCGGGCCTGGGTATCGTCAAGCACCATTAATACATCGCCCGCTTCAACCTGGTCGCCGTCTTCGACGAGTATATTCTCGACGATACCGCCCTCAAGGTGCTGCACTGTCTTGGTGAAGCTTTCTACGGATACGGAGCCTGGGGCAACCACCGATATGGCGAGATTGGCGAATACCGACCAGCTGCCGAAGCCACCAACGGCCAGGATCAGTATGGCGATGCCCAGCCGGCGGTACCGCTTATCTTCGAGAGGCAGCTCATCGTTTGCTGCTGGCGCGATACTGGTGCTTGGCGTCTTTTGCATATTCATGACTAGGTGTCCTCGCCGCCATTACGGCCTCTTGCACTGGGTCTCAGCGTGGTCACGCGCTGCGCTGGCACAGGTCGGCCTCCATCAGCCGTCATCCGTGTCACAGGGGCCACTCTGGTGGGTGGTTTGATTGAGGAAATCTGACCTTCTTTGAGCACTAAGACCTTGTCGACGTTATGCAGCAGGAGTGTTCGATGGGTGATGATCAGTGCTGTGGTGCCTTCCTGGCGTAGCCGGATCAAGCAGTTGGCAAGTAGCTGTTCGCCCGCTTCATCCAGGTTGGCATCAGGCTCGTCTAGTACTACCAGCACGGGCTGACCATACAGCGCTCGTGCCAAGCCGATACGTTGGCGCTGGCCTGCAGAGAGGGCGTTACCCCCATGGGATAACCAAGTGTCATACCCGCTAGGTTGTTCCAGGATCATTTCGTGCACGCCCGCTCTCTGGGCCGCCAGCACTACTGCTTGTGGGTCTATTTCGTCGAAGCGGGCAATATTCTCTGAGATGGTGCCATCGAAAAGTTCGATATCTTGAGGTAAGTAGCCGATGTGGGGGCCCAGGGCTGAGCGATTCCATTGGGTGATATCGGCACCATCCAGGCGCACACAGCCGAACTGACTTGGCCAGATGCCGAGGGCGACGCGTGCCAGTGTGGATTTACCGGATGCACTGGGGCCTACAATGGCTAGGTGCTCTCCCTTAGCCAGCGTTAGGTTGATGCCGCGTAGGGTTGGTAGTTTCTGCCCAGGAGGCGCGGCAGTTACTCCTTCTAACACAAGCCGCCCCTTGGGTTTGGGGAGCGGCATGCTCGGTTCTTCAGCTGGAATGGTAATGAGCAGTTCTTCAAGTCGTGCTCTGGCGGTGCGCGCACCTGAGAACCCCTTCCAGCCATTGATCATCTGGTCGATAGGTGCCAACGCACGCCCCATCAGGATGGAGCCGGCAATCATCATACCGGGGGTAAGGTCGCCGGCCAGTACTAGGTACGCGCCTAGGCCCAGGATCAATGACTGAAACATCAGTCTGAGGACTTTGGAGGTATTGGTGATCATGCCAGCTCTGTCGCTGGCTTTTGATTGCAGGATCAGGTATTCGCGATGGCGCGCGCTCCAGCGGCCCATGATGCCGGGTAGCATGCCCATGGCATGAAGCACTTCGGCATTTCTAAGGTTGCTATTAGCTAAGTCCTGGGAGAGTACGTGCTGGCTATTGGCGTCGCTCAGTAGCGACTTGGTGATGATTTCGTTGATGATGGCCAATGTGGCCAAGATGATTCCTGCTCCCAGGGCGAAGAGACCGAGCCATGGGTGAAACATCGCTAGCACGGCAATATAGATCGGAACCCAAGGAGCATCAAAGAAAGCGAATAGGCCGTTACCGGAAAGGAATTGTCGCAGCGTCGTAAGGTCATTCAATGGCTGAGCGGAGGGCTTGCCGGGCATCATCAGGGAGCGTTTGAACATCGCGGAATAGAGACGCTGGCTGATGAGAACATCGAGTCGGTTGCCGATCCCCCCCAGTGTCAGGATGAATGTCGCACCCTCTGATACCCTGTTCTTATAAACCGATCAGGGGGCGAAAGGAGACACTCATGCCTCGTTACTCCGAGGAGCGCCGGCAAGCCGTGGTTGCCAAGCTGCTGCCTCCCCACAACCTCTCTCCGCAGGTAATCGCGGAGCAGGAAGGGATCTCGCTGGGCACCGTCTACAAGTGGCGCAAGGAAGCCCGTGCCGAAGGCCGCTGTCTGCCGGATGCTCTGGGCAAGGGCGCCGATGGATGGTCATCCAAGGATAAGTTCAGCGCCGTGATCGAAACTGCCTCGATGAACGCCCAGGAAACCGCGGAATACTGCCGCCGTCGGGGGATCTATCCCGAACAGCTGGAGCGCTGGCGGAATGACTGTGAGCAGGCCGCCAGTCTCTCGCACTCGGAACGCCAGCGTGAGGCCGACGAGGCCAAGCAGCAGCGCAAGCGCATCAAAGCGTTGGAGAAGGAGCTGGCTCGCAAGAACGAGGCCTTGGCGGAAACCGCAGCGTTACTGGCCCTCCGAAAAAAGGCGAGGGCGATCTGGGGGGACGAGGACGAATGATCAGCACCCCAGATCGCCAACGCGCTATCGCGCTGATCGAAGACGCCCGGGCCCAAGGGGCCCGCCTGGAAGCCGCCTGTCGCGAGCTGGGCATCACCGCCCGAACGTACCAACGCTGGACGCGCGACGGCGAGCTACGCGAGGACCAGCGCCCTTTGGTCGACCGGCCGGTGCCGGCTAACGCACTGACACCGGCCGAAGAGCAGGAGATCCTCGACGTGTGCCACCGCCCCGAGTACGCGAGCTTGCCGCCAGAGCAGATCGTGGTGCGTCTGTTCGACGAGGAGCAGCGCTACGTGGCCTCTCCCTCGTCGTTCTACCGCGTCCTGCACAAGCATCGGCAAGTGGTGCATCGTGGCCGTGCCAAAACGCCTCAGCGCCGCGCCAAGCCCACGACCTACCAGGCGACTGCGCCGAACCAGGTGTGGTCGTGGGACGCGACCTGGATGGGTGGTCCGATCAAGGGGCAGTACTACTACCTGGTGATGATGATCGACATCTTCAGCCGCAAGATCACCGGCTGGGAGGTGTTTCTGGCTGAGTCGGCCCATAACTCCCGCAGCGTGCTGGAGCGGGCGGTGCTGGCCGAGCAGATCATCGATCAGCCGCTGGTGTTGCATGCGGACAACGGCAGCCCCTTCAAGGGCGCCACGCTGCTGGAGAAGCTGCATGACCTCGGCATCACGCCGTCCTTCAGCCGGCCGCGTGTCAGTAACGATAATCCTTACTCGGAGGCGCTGTTCCGGACCTGCAAGTACCGGCCCTGCTACCCCGTCGACGGGTTTGCCACGGTCGACGATGCCCGTGAGTGGGTGGCCGGTTTCGTGCAGTGGTACAACCACGAACATCGCCACAGCGGGATTCGCCTGGTGACGCCGGCACAGCGCCATGCTGGCGGGGATACCGATGTACTGGCCAAGCGCCATGCCATCAATCAGGCAGCACGTGCGGCCAACCCCGCACGCTGGAGCGGCAAGACCCGCAACTGGACGCCGATAGGTACCGTGTCACTCAACCCAGAGCGGGAACTCCAGGTCACCGTCGTAGAGCCGGAAAAACAGGTGGCCTAAAAGACCTCAGAGGCGACAGATTTCTTGACAACTACCGATCCGTACGAGTATACGAGAGCGAACCAGCTCCAACCCGCCCATTACCACAAACAGAAAGACCACCACCAAGGTAAGCATTAGTAGCGTTTCCTGACTGCGAGTGGTGATCACCCGGTCATAGACCTGCAGCATGTAGAGCGGTGGAACCAGCATCAGCAAATTGATAAATAAACTGAACGCTCCCACATCGACAAAGCTGCGTCTGCAGGTGCTAAGCACCTTCTTTAGGTCTGAGCCTGCGCGTGAATCCGACATAGCCGAGCTCCAGAGCATTGTTGTTGTAAATGTTGTGATTATTCATACAGGCTAGTCACCTTGGTATCTAAGGAGAAGGCCCTGTCAGTCAGTGATAAGTCTCGGCCTGAGGCGCTTAACCATCTGTTATATGTGTAGTTAAATTGTAAATTAATTGTAAGTTAATGCATCGTATTTTTTCTGAATCCATGTTGCTATTTTTTTAGTTATGATTATCTAGATTTGCTAATCCTGAAAGTCTTATCCATTAAAATTTAACGTGAGACGATTGAGTCGTTTTTATAATTAAATCCACTTATTTTTCTTTCCATATTTAATTCGATAACCGTTACTTGTTTTTTTATTATATTTTTAAGTGTTTGATTTATTTTTATTTTAACGTCGTTTTATAAATATTTATAGTAACATTTAGATACAGTAATGCCTCTGAGACTCTGGCTTGCCACCTGAAAAAGCCCGGTTAGACTCACCAATAGTAGGCCTAGTTGCCCATGGCGGGCACGTGGCATGGACGCCTCAATTTGACAGCAGTTTGTAGGGAAAAGGCTAGTGGCTGCTCTTACATGCACCTCATGGTGCACATGAAGAATTCTAATTAAAGCCGAAGGGGTGGGACATGTATTCAATGTCGTTTTTTTCTGGTCAAGCCAAGTCTCTGCTGGGTTCCGTTAGCGAAGGAGACCGCTGGGGAGTAGATGCATTTAATGACAATCAGTTACATGTAATGTTGTCCCCCTCACCTTGGGAGTCGTCTGCCAATACCCTGCGAATGGCATGGCAGGATGCACGTAATGAGACCTCAATATTTGAAAGCTTCGAGCGCCCATTCGTCTTTGAAAATCTTCCACCCCCCGCTCTGGGTAGACTAAAACTACGGCTGGAGGCCATGGATGAGCTTGGCCGGACGCTACCCGGCTCGGATATGGACATTGAGATTGATGTTATCCCAGAGAGTGATTCCGCTGAAGCGACTTCGCTCGAAGCGGTTCTACCTCTGACTGAAGATAGCCCATTGATGGCCCTGGCCGTGACACCCGATACCTTCACTCCGCTGCGTATTCAGGCCGAAGATACCGATGTGAGTGATGGTGCTTCGGCGGCTATTTCGGGGCCTGGAATTAACGTGGTTGATGACCCAGCCCAGCAGCCGAATGCCGCTAATGCCGACGGGCAGGCTTACGTGGACTATGGCGATGGTATTAATGGCGGGGAGACACTGACCTTCACCTTCAACGTTGACGAAGCCGGGGAGTACGACCTAGCGCTGGGCTATGCGCTTAGCCAGAATGACGACGGCTCTGACCGCAATCGCCCCCTACGGCTGGACGTCAACAGCGAACTGGTTGATCGCATGTTTGACCTGCCCAGCACCACCCTGACAGGCGACTCTACTGACTTCAGCGAGTTTGGGGAGCGCACCATTCGCGTACAGCTCGAGGCGGGTGAGAACACAGTGACTTTCACGTCAAACGGTGCCAGCGGCCCTAACGTTGATTACCTGGAAGTGCGCGCGCCCGACCCTGATGTTTACGTGGTTCAGGGCGAAGACATGACGGTTTCGCCATCTTCCGATGTCGAACTGGGCACCACCAACCGGGTGGTCACCGTCGACAACATCGCCGAGTTTACCGGTGGGCTGGAAACCTTCCGTGTCGGTGCTGAGGGCGCGAGCTATCTTGACTGGGCATTCGATAATGCCGGTGCCTATGGCGAGTTCACTCTGGATGTCGCCACCGCCGGTACCTACAACGTCACCGTGACCTATGCCTCCTCAGGTACTTCGCGTCCGTTAGACCTATCCCTGGTCGATGGCGAAGCGCTTAGCTCGCTTGGAGCCTTCACCTTTGCGGCAACAAGTGAGCCCGTTTACTACCCAGACGACGTCAGCGATGTGCCCACGGCCAATTTGCCTGGCGGCGCTCCCGACCCAAGCGAATGGGAAGGCTGGTCCACTGAAACCATTGAAATCTCCCTCACCGCGGGCAGCAATACCCTGCGCCTGGGCGGAGCCGCCAATGGCCCCAATATCGATAAGATCGAGGTGGCGCTGCTAAATGCTGATCCGGTTGATCCGTCGCAGCCAGTGATCGATGCCATCGTCGTTCAAGCCGAGGACGCTCAACTGGGTACTGACAATGACGCCGGCACTCTGGTGCGCGACGCCGAAAATCCCGAAAACGGTTCGACTTTCCAGGGCCTTCGCCCTGACTACTCCGGTACCGGCTATGTCGACTATGGCAGCGTGCCAGGCGATAGCCTGACCTTTACCGTGAACGTGACAGAAGCGGGCAGCTACGACTTAAATTTCCGCTATGCCAGCAGTGGCGACCGCCCAATGGCCCTTACCGTCAATGGTGCACCACTCCCGCAGCAGGCGTTTTTATCCACGGACCCTAACGCGAATAACGAAGCGCCGGAAGGCTTTGACGTGTGGGCTTATCAAAGCCTGACCACCGAGCTCGCCGCTGGTGATAACACGATTGTACTGAGTATTCCCACTGGTGCTGGAAGCGGCTCGAACCTTGACCGCCTGGAAGTGACCACGGCAGGCAGTGGCCCGGTAGGCGATGTCGTGGCGGATGCTGATGCCACGCCGCTGGCTTTCAGCGCAGACAATCCCGTCATCAATGGTGCAACCGCAGGAGAGGCAGGTTTCAGCGTGACCGGGCTTGATGATGACATCGAATCTGTCGGGGTGAGCTTCGATGGTGGTGTTATCGTCGAAGACGTCACGCCGAACCAGGATGGCAGCTTTACGCTGGATCTGTCCGGTCAGGCCGATGGCGATCTCACGGCCACCCTGATCGCCCTGGACGCCTTCGGCAACCGTGTCGAGCAGTCCATTGACCTTACCCTGGATACTACGGCCGATGAAGGCAGTGATTTGGCGCTTGACGGCCCGGATGCCGATATTGAGGCGGGCGATAGCGACTCAGTGGTGTTTGGTGTTGCCGGCATCGACGCCGACTCGACCCTTGAAGTCAGCTTCGACGGCGGCGCCACTCGCCAGGCGGCTACCAGCGACGGCGATACCCTGTCCGTGGATCTCTTGGGGCAGGGCCCAGGCGAGGTGACGGTGACGCTCATCGTGACCGACGCAGCCGGTAACGAAGCAAGCGTAGCAGACACAGTGACACTGGCTGGAGCGACCGATCCGGAGCCGGTGGCGCTCGATGTTACCTTCGATGACGCTGCCATCAGCGCCTACAACGAAACCCAGGACAATCCGGCAAGCGGTACCGGCGCAGCGGTGGAGGACGAAGGCGCCACGCTCACTCTGAATGACAACGTCTGGAAGCGGGCCGAGCTGCCGAGCAGCTACATCATCAGTGGCGATACACTGCTGACGCTGGATCTGGCTATTTCTAGCTCGCCGGTGCCAGAAATTGTCGCGATTGGTTTCGATGCTGACGCCAATCCGTTTAATGGCGGTAACAGTGTTTACCAACTGGGCGGTACCCAGACTCAGGGCGGGTTTGTGGACCTGCGCGGTCAGGGTGTCGATAACGGTGACGGCACCTTCCGCTTCACCATCGACCTGTCGGCACATGCGGGCACTTCCATCGACTCGCTGGTGTTCGTCAACGACGATGATTTGGGTGCCAAGGGCAGCTCCAGCTTTAGCGCCGTCAGCCTGTCGGAAGCCGGTGTCGACGACACCAATAGCGCTCCGCGGGTCGTTGGCGGCGGTATCGCCGATCTCAGCCTTGATGAAGGCTCCAATATCGAAGTCGATCTGCCCTTTATCGATGATGATGGCGACGCGCTTAGCTTCAGCTTCGAGGTGACCGACGGCGACGGCCAGCCGGTCACCGTGGACGGCCTGAGCGTCGCTGACCAGGTGCTGAGTGGCAGCCTCGAAGGACTCGCCCCCGGCGGCTACACCATTTCGGTGACCGCCGATGACGGCACTGCCAGTACCTCCACTGACTTTGCGCTGACAGTTGAAAACGTCAACGCCGCGCCGGTAGCCGAGCCAGTAGCACTGGAACCCTACTTTGGCGAAGTGGGGGAGAACTTCATCCAGATTCCGCTGGTGGACTTTGAGTCACTGTTTTCCGACCCCGATGGCGACAGCTTGACGCTCTCTGTCGAGGACCTGCCCGCCGGGCTTGAGGTGGTGGATGGCGTTATTCAGGGCACACCTAGCCAAGGCGGCACGTTCGACGTAGTGATACGTGCCACCGATCCGGCTGGTCTGGCCGACACCCAAACACTGAGCTTCGTGATCGAAGGCACTCAGGTGGGTGACGCCATTACCATTGAGGCGGAAAACTTCACTGATCTCGATGCGTCCAATCTGATCGTGACCGGTAGCGCGAGCGCGTCCAACGAACAGTTGATTCGGCTGACCAGTAACGAACCCGCTACCATTGGCACCGACCTGGCAGCCGGTGGCGTAGAGCCCGGTTGGTACGTGGCACGTCTGTATGTGTTCGATGAAAACGATGGTGAAGGTTCATTGACACTGACCATCGGCGATACCGTGCTTGAAGCGCGCAATGCCTCAAGCGACAGCCTGAGTTCTGATGTGGTGCTCAGCGACGACTTCGGCACTATTGTGGGCAGCGGCCCTCGTGGTAACGCGGGGCAGAGCGGTAACCACAAGGAAATTGTCTTCGAAACGCCTTTCGAGGTCACCGATGACGACCTGGCAAGCCTTGAGCTTCGTGGTGCCGGTGGCGAACAGATGCGTGTTGACTCGCTGGTGTTCGAGCGTATCGAGGAGCCGTCCAACAACGTGCCGACACTGGAAGGCTTAGCGGCCGATGTTAGCGTTGACGAGAACACGTCAGCTGTGGCCAGCCTGGTAATTGACGATGCCGATGGCGACGGTCTGACTGTAACCTTGTCCGGCGCCGATGTAGCCCTGTTCAGCTTTGATCAGGCGAGCGGGGAGCTAATGTTCGTTAACCCGCCAGACGCGGAGCTTGCCGCCGACAGCGATGAAGACGGTGTTTATGAGCTGACCGTTACCGTCTCTGACGGTGGAGAAAGCGTCTCGCAGGATACCTTGATCACGGTGGCGGATCTCAACGAAAGCATCGTCATTGATCAGGTCGCCTACTCTGTTGACGAGAACCTGACCGAGATCGGTGCAATTCCCGTCGTTGACGAGGATGGTGTTACCACCGGGCTCAATGCGCCTGTGTTCGCGATCACCGGTGGCATTGATGCGCCGCTGTTTACCATCGACGAAACGACCGGCGTGCTGAGCTTCACCAGCGCCCGCGACTTCGAGTTGCCGGTGGATAACGACGAAGATGGGGTTTACGAAGTAGAGGTGACAGTCACTGACGGCGACCTGGCCGACGTCCAGTCCCTGGAAGTCACTGTTGATGACGTCGATGAAGCCCCCTTCTCGCCAATTAGCCTGCAGGTGCAGGACGGAACGGTGACCAGCTTCGATACCGACGCCAATGAAACTGACACCACGGTTCGCAATGCGGATAATCCCGAAGACAATCCGGATTTAGAGAACGGCCTGCGTCCAGGCTTTACCGGCACTGGCTATCTGGACTTCGGCGATACTGCCGGCGACAACGCCACCTGGCAGGTCGATGTGGCCCAAGCGGGCGAGTACGACATCAGCGTGCGTTATGCGACCAACTCTGATCGTCCACTGGACCTGGTCATCAATGGCGGCACGCCGGTCGTGCTCGATATGCTGGCCACCGACCCAGATGGCACCGGCCCGGAAGAGGGCTTCGATAACTGGCTGTTCGAGACGGTTACCGTCACCCTGGAAGCGGGTAGCAACAGCATTGAGTTGGCGATACCGGCAGGCGCGACCACTGGTCCCAATATCGACCGTATCGAAATCACCGAAGGTGGCACGGGACCGATCCCCGTCGATGATAGTGCCGACGTAGATGGCAACCTGAGCCTGACCGCTGCCGACGATACCCTGGAGCCAGACCAGCTTGCCACGGCGCTGTTTAATGTGGCTGGTGCCGATGACGACATCGTTGCCTATGAAATCAGCTTCGATGGTGGCACCACTCGTACAGCCGTGACGCCAGCGGCGAACGGCGATATCACGGTGGATCTCAGCGGTCAGAGCGGTGACGTCACCGTAACGCTGATCGTCACCGACGCTGTGGGCAACGAGGCTCAGGCGAACGAAAGCGTGATCATTGGTGACGGCAATGTGGTGGTTGAGCCCTTTACCGTTCAGGGTGAAGACGCCATCGTTACCGACGTCGGCGGCACTGCCCAAGGAGCCGTCACGCGCGTGGTAGATGCAGACAATCCCGATGACTTTGGTAACTTCCGTGAGGGAGCCGTCGGTGACGCCTACTTGGACTTCGGCACCGATGCCGGCGATCAAATCACCTTCAATATCGATGCGCCAGCGGCGGGCACCTATACGGCCACGATCCGTTACGCCAACGGAGGAGCCGCGCCTCGTCCATTGGATCTTGCGGTGAATGGCGCTGGTCAGCTTCAGGTTCCCTTTGCCAATGCGCCGGACGATGGCGTAAACGACCCCTGGGATGAATGGTTGGAGCAAGAGATAGAGGTAACGCTTAACGAAGGCGCCAATACCTTCTCGCTGACCATTCCCACCGCGGCCAACGGCGGTGTTGCCAACGGCCCCAACATCGACCAGATCACTTTCAACTACCAACAGGACGATGGCAGCGAACCTCCGGCCGAGCCCTTCTTGTTCGAAATTCAGGGCGAGGCCCTGTCGATCGACGATGATGAGCCTACCCCGGATACAGTGGTGCGTGACGACGATAATCCTGAAACCAACGAAGCGGCTGGCCCCGATGGGCTATGGGAAGGCTATACCGGCACCGGCTATCTCGACATGGGTGGCGAAGCCGGTGATGCGGCCTTCTTTGACGTGAATGTCGAAGAAGCGGGCACCTATACCTTGAGCGTGCGCTACACCAATGGCGGTGGAGACGGTGCTGACCGGCCCATGAATATTCTGGTGGGCGGCGAGTCCCAGGGTGAGATGGCCTTCCCCATCACGGGTGAAGGCAACGCCGGCTGGTTGAACTGGCAGGAAGCCACTATCGAAGTTGAGCTTGAGGCGGGCAGCAATACGATCCGGCTTGAGAACGTGGGCAATGCAGGCCCCAACATTGATAGCCTGAGCGTCGCGCGGGACGGTGTCGAGCCGCCAGACGTGGTCGAGCCGGGCGATCGTTTCTCGGTCAAGATCAACTTCCAGCCCGAAGGAGTGGCGGTACCGGAAGGCTATATTGCCGATAACGGCAAAGCGTTCGGCACCCAGTCCGTGACCATCGACGGCCAGACCTACCAGTACGGCTGGGTCACCGAAGAGTCGATCTACGACGATGAACCCGGCACGACGCCGCTGGATATCAGTGAGCTGACCAGCGTGGCGGTCAACGACCGTACCGATGATATTGCGGGCCTCGACCCGCGTCAGGGCACCTACGCCCACTTCGACCAGCCAGGAAGCGCCTATGTACGTGCTGGTTGGGAAATGGAGCTGGATGACGGCTACTACGAAGTCACCATCTCGATTGGCGACACCTCCGGGCCCTACGACAGCCGTAACGTACTGAATGCCGAAGGTGAGCTGTTCAACGACCCCTTCACCCCCTTCCGACCGGACGACTTCCCGGCGGATGGCAACCCAGGCGACGACACCGAAGGGGCGCGTTCCGACCTCGTGACCCGCATCGTGCAGGTTACCGACGGCCGTCTGACGCTGGACTCGCTGGGGCTGGATAATGAGAACACCGAGATCCAGTACATCGAAATCCAGTCGCTGCCTGACCTGACGCCGGATGATGCTCGCGAAGCACCAGAAGACTATGCCTTCTTCACCGACGCGCGAGCTATTGCTGGTGTCGGGCAAAACGAGGTGGAAGTGGACCTCGACCCTGAGGACGGTGCGATTCCCAGCGGCGTTGACCCGACGTCGGACATTTTCGTCGGTATCTCGGTGGTCGACGGGCGTGGCGGCGCCTTGCTTGAGAGCCTCAATGATGGCTCGGTGAAGTTGTTTGAAACGGTCACTGGCGAGGAAATTTCTTTCAACGTCAATACAACCGGCGGCTTCGACTCCCTGACTATTTCGCCCAGCGGCGCGCTCAAGCCCTTTACCAGCTATACCCTGGTGATCAATGGGTTCCAGGACCGCGGCCCGAATGATGATTCTGATGCCCCGACCCGGGAGTTCCAGAAGTACACCAACACCTTCGTGACTGGTGAGGCGCCTGAAGTCGTCCCTCGCGACGTGGCCTTCAACGATGTGGTCGAGCTTAATGGCGCTGCAGATGATGCCTTTGGCTTCACATCGCTCGAGATTACTTCCGACGGCTCAACAATGTATGTGGCGACCATTGGCGGGCAGATCCTGCGCTTCGATATCGACCCTGATGATGGATCGCTGATCAATCGACAGGAGTTGTCGCTGCCCAGTGATTACTTCTTTGAACCAGGCGCCGACAGCAACAATGATCGGCGGGGCATTATCGGCCTGACGGTCGATCCCACCGACCCGAACGTGCTGTGGATTACCGACAACTACCCGATCCCGCTTAACGGGCGCGATAACGGTGTGCCGGAGTTCAGCGGCCGGATCACCAAAATCACCCTTGACGGCGGCAACGGTTTCTCCGGCACCGCCGAGCCCTACATCTCGGGGCTGCCGCGTTCCAATGGCGACCACGTGACCAACAGTCTCGAGTTCCGCGAAAATCCGGATTATGACGCGGCCACCAATCCCGATGTGCCGACACACCTGTTGTATCTGATCCAGGGCTCCAACTCGGCGATGGGTGAGCCTGATAGCGCCTGGGGCAACCGCCCCGAGCGTCTGCTCAATGCCGCGGTGATGGAGATCGATCCGACCCGCGATGCTCCTCCCGGGGGCTTTGATGTCTCCACCGAACCTGTCCCTGACAACGGCCAGAACACCCGCTTCGATGACCCGGACGGCCATCCCAAGGATGACCCTATCCCCATGGGCAACGGCGAGTTCCTGGTGTTCGATGAGCGTGGTGTGGCCACGGTGCAGGACGCCGACGGCAACGTTCTCCAGAACTACTACGATCCTTACGCCGAGGACGCGGTGCTGACGATCTTCGCCACCGGTGCACGCAACGCCTACGATCTGGTATGGCATTCAAACGGCTTCCTGTACGTACCGACCAATGGTTCGGCAGCGGGTGGTAATGTGCCGGACAACCCCTCAACAACGGAAGATGAGCATTACACCAACGTCGAAAAGCAGGATGACTACCTGTTCAAGATCGTTGAGGGAGGCTACTACGGGCATCCCAACCCGCTGCGGGATGAGTACATCATGAACGGTGGCAACCCGACCGGCGGCAGCGACCCCAATCAGGTGGATCGATATCCAACAGGAACCAACCCGGAGGGTAACTACGATATCTCCGGTGTCTACTCGCTGGGCGAGAACCGTTCCCCCAACGGGGCGGTGGAATACACCAGCGGTATCTTCGGTGGCAACCTGCAGGGCAATGTGCTGTTCACCGAATATTCGGGCGGCGACGACGTGCGTAGCATTACCCTCGATGCCAACGGTAATGTGATCGGTGACGATGTGCTGCGCGATCCTGACGGTAACGTCATCAGCTACGTTGATCCGCTGGATGTTATCGAAAACCCGGTGACCGGCCAGCTGTATCTGTTGACCTTGAACCGGGGGAACGGGCAAAGCCAGATTATCCGCCTCGACCCAGCACCGGGTGGCGTCGTGGATCCGGTGGACCCCGATCCTGAACCGGGTGACGACCTGGTATCGCTGCTGGTCATCCAGGCAGAAGATAACACTCCCAATGACGGCACGTCGGTGACGATTGCTGAGGGCGCTGGCACGGAAATCCAAATTCGCGACATCAACAACACTGAAACCACTGAAGGTCTGCCTAACGGTCTGCGCCCCGGCGCCTTTGGCCTGGATGGCAATACCAACGGTAACGACGGCGTGCCTGGCGGCTACGCTGACTACGGCAGCACCAATGCCGACTTCATGACTTTCGGTTTTAATCTGGCCGCGGAGGATGCTGGCGATTCTGTGTTGCGTCTTCGTTACGCCAACGGTGGTGACACTAACCGACCACTGGAAGTATTCGTCAACAACCAGAGTGTTGGCGTCTATAACTTCGGCCCCGCGCCGGCTGGCATCGTCGATACAGACCAGCGCTGGGCTGAGTGGATGACACAGGATATCGAGGCCGCGCTGGTGGTCGGTGAGAACACCGTGCGCTTGCAGGCCACGGCCAATACCGGCCCTAACATCGATCAGCTGGAGATACTCCAAGCCCCTGAGGACTCCACCCTGGGCTTCACCGACTACGAGGCCGAGAATGCCTCGCTTGGCGGCCCTGTCGTGGTGCCGGAAAGCGTCGATGACCGTAATGCCTCCGGCGATGGCTATGTCGATTTCGACGGCACTGGCGATCAGACCATTACCTGGACCGTCGACGTCAATGAGACTGGCAATTACCAGGTTGGCTTCCGCTATGCCCTGGCGGCAAGCAAAGCCGACCGTCCGATGGAGGTGACAGTCAATGGCGTTAATCTAGGCCTAGTCAACTTCTCTGGTCAGAGCAACGAGGCCGAAAGCAACTGGTTCTTCCAGGAGCTATTGGTTAATCTGCAAACAGGCAGCAACACCATCAGCGTGACGGCCCCAGAGGCCAACGGGCCTAATGTCGACCTGTTAAGAGTGCCTGACGCACCGACAGATAACTTCATGCCGGTGTATGCCGATGTCTCCGATGGCGCGCGTATCGAGCTTGAAAGCGGTGACAGCGCTCGGACGATCAACGACCTGACTGCTGACTTCTACTTTACCGTGGATGCTGATGGTCTTTATCGCCTGGATCTGGCGGCCAACGCCGGTGCCAGCGATGGTCAGGGCTTGTCTCTCACCCTCAACGGCCAGCCAGTGGATGTCTTGTCCTATCCGGGTGAGGGGGATGCCGGAGAGGAAGGCACCTATGTCGAGCTGGAAGCCGGTGTGGAGTATAACCTGCGCGTGGTATCCAGCGCCGACGGCGCCGATGAGCTGGACTACCTCGACGTCACACCGCTAACCGGGGACGAAGGGGCCGATATCGGCGTACAGAGCGGCGATGCCGCCTACTACTCCGACCGGCTCCACTTCAGCTACCTGGAGAACAACAGCGCCTCGGCGGACGATCGTGATTTCAAGGAGAGTGCTACCGTCACGATTTCCAACACCGGAAGTGAGGTGCTGGAGATTCTGGATGCCGATATTGATGGCCCCTTCGTGCTTGAGAACCCGAGCGCCTTTGAAGGCTTGACACTCGCCGCCGGAGAATCGCTGGACGTAACGGTGCTGTTCGACCGGGACAGCTATACGCCCCCCACCAACGATGCTGGCGATGGCGTATTCGAAGGGCGCATTCGCCTGGTGACCAACGATGCCGATTCGCCGATTGCCGAAATCCATATGGCCGGCTTCTGGCAGGCACGTGATGAAGGCGGCTGGGAACCCAACGTCAATGAAGTGTGGGAGGTGTTCGGCTTTGGAAACCGTATCGACGGTCTGACCACCGTGGGAGGCGGCGAGAATTCAGTATTGAATGATTTCGACCTCTATCGTCCCGTTAACGACGACGAAGTGCTGTCGCGCTACTGGACGCTGGCTGATGGTGCCGGAGAGGCAAAGATCACCCAACTGGCGGCTTATCATGGCCCCAGCGGGGCAACGCTGGGTATCCATAACCCGGGTAACAAGGGCCAGGACATCATCTTCAGCAACCATGCTGGGGATAATAACCAGAGCCTTCTGCCGATCAAGAGCGATGGGCAGTTTGCCACCGCGAGCTTTTCATTGGCAGATATTCCCGGCGGCTGGACGGGGCAGGGGGTGTTTGGTATCGAGGTGGCGAACCTGTCCACCGACCCATCGCTGAACCCCGAAGGGGGCGGCACGCCCCCGGCCGACGCTGAGGGTATCGAGCGCGGCTACACGGTGCGCATGTTCCGGGCGCTCGACGCCGAGGGCAATGTGATTCCCAATACGTATCTGGGGATCATGGACTACACCGGTATCAACTACGACTACAACGACAACATGTTCCTCATCGAGGGCGTGTCGCCGATAGCCGGTGGCGAGCTGACGGTGATCAATAACGACGGCGTGCCGTCCAACGATCGCCTGGTGATGTCGCGTATCGAGAATCCGGCCAACGATGCGCAAGAAGTGCACGACGAAGCCACCATCACGATCCGAAATGACGGCTTCGAGACCCTGGATATCAACAGCATTGAGGTTAGTGATACCACCCTCTTTGAGCTTACCGAGGCATTCGCGGCGGTAAGCCTTGAGCCGGGTGAGTCTATCGACGTAACGGTGCGCTTCATCGCCGATGACCCCAATGATGCCAGCTTGTACGAGGCGAGTCTGGTGATCAACTCAAGCGATTCGGACGAGGGCGAGAAGGTTATCCAGCTGGCCGGTTTGGCTCAGAATCAGTCCGAGAGCGGTCAGGAGCCGATGGTGCAGGAAATCATCAACGCCTTTGGCTACACCACCAATGTGGCAGAAGGGCAGATGAACCAGGGAGGGCTGGTGGAAGCCAACGGCGACGAGATTCTGTCACCTTACTTCCAGCGTGCCGATGGTAGCTCGCCGATCAAGATCACTCAACTGGCGGCTTACCACACCCAGGGCGACGTGGCCCGACTGTTTGTCCACGACGTGGATAGCCGCAATCTCGATGAGATTCTGGCCCACGACGAGGCCGACGGCCAGACGCTGCTGCCGCGCACACTCAACGACGGTGAGCTGCTGACCACGACCACGCTTGATCGCAATGAACCCTTTGGCTTCTTCGCCGAGATATCCGGTCGTCAAGGGTACATCTCTTGGTCTGATCCGGATGCCAATCTCTACGAGGATACCATCGATGCCATCGGCAACCCGGGAACCAACCTTAACTGGGACGATAACGACGGTCATTTGATCCGCGTCTATATCGCCAAAGACGCTGCCGGTAACGTGATTCCCGACACCTATATCGTGATCCAGGATTATGCTGGGGTGAATTACGACTACAACGACAATATCTTCCTGGTGGAGAACGTCACCACCTATGACCCCACTGGGGCGGAAGATGCCGACGGCAATGGCCGGGTGGATCTGTACGACGACGATGACAACGACGGTGTGCCAAACTTCATCGACAACCCTGATCCGGCCGGTCAGACCGCCTTCAATGACAACCAAGCCGCCTGGACAGTGGGCAGCGATGGTCTGGAACTGGAGGCCAAACTGTACGACAACGGTGGACAAGGTGTGGCGTATAACGACACCACCCCAGGTCACTCTGGGGCCGCCTTCCGCTCCGATGAGGCGGTGGATATCTCGAATGGTACCGAGGCACTGGGTTACATCGCTGATGGCGAATGGGTTGAGTACACCCTGAACGTAGAGACGGCGGGGACTTATATCCTGAGCTTCTCAACCTCGGCAGTCAGCGATGGCAAGACCATCACTGCGGCGTTCGAGCAGGATGGCGGCTTCTATACCCCAGCTCAGGTGCAGGGTCTTCCTAACACTGGCAGCTTCACCAGCTTCCAGACCGTCGGTCCGCTGACCTTCGAGCTGGAAGAGGGCGAGCAGGTGCTACGGCTGACCTTTAACGGCGGCCAACTGGACCTGGCATCGTTTAACCTGGACTTTGAAGCACCGGTGGACGATGGTCAGAGTGCCTTTAATGACACTCAAACAGCCTGGGAGGTGGGCGCTGAGGGCTTGAACCTGGAAGCGCGCTTCTATGACAACGGCGGCCAGGACGTGGCGTATAACGATACCACCGCCGCTCACCAGGGTGATGCCTTCCGGTTCGACGAGGCGGTGGATATCTCCACGCCATCGCAGGCAATTGGCTTCATTGAGGACGGCGAATGGGTGGAATATACCATCAACGTGTCGGAAGACGGCGTCTATGATCTCGACTTCCTGACTGCGATGGACTCCATAAGCCCAGGCGCTCGCTCGATTACCGCGAGCTTCGCCAAGGGCGATGCGCCCTACGTATCGGCCTCGCCTGTAGGAGTATCACCAACGGGAAGCTGGACTAACTTCACCCAGACCGACACCACCCAGGTATCGCTTGAAGCAGGTGAGCAGGTGCTACGGCTAACCTTTAATGGCGGCCCCATGGATCTAGCATCGTTCAACCTGGTGCCCGTTGAGCAGACCCCGCCTAACCAAGCACCGGTAATTGAGGCAGGCATTAACGACGTCACCATGGTGGAAGGCGAAGCCATCGACTTCAGCCTGCCTGAGGATGCCTTTAGCGACGCTGATGGAGACAGCTTGACCTATACCGCTAGCGGTCTGCCCAACGGCCTATCAATGTCGCCGGGCGGAGTTTTCTCCGGAACGGCTGCTACTGCGGGAAGCTTCGACATTATCGTGACGGCTTCGGACGGCCAGGCTAGCGTTCAGACAGAGTTCACATTGGCGGTAGAGGAGGCCTCGGTAGACGACGGGCAGCAGGCCTTTACTGATAGCGGTAACCCCTGGCAGGTGGGCAGTGACTTTACGCTGGAAGCGGTCAACTACGACGAAGGCGGCCAGGACGTAGCCTACAACGATGCTGATGCTGGCCAGATCGGTACTGCGGTGCGTCCCGGTGATGGCGTGGACATCGTCGGCGACGGCGAGGCCATCGGCTGGGTAGACGAGGGTGAATGGGTGGAATACACCCTTAACATCCAGCAGTCGGGGGTCTATGACCTGTCGTTCCTGTCAGCTCTCGGTGACGGCAGCGGCCCTCAGCGCAGCATCACAGCGACCTTTGCCCAAGGCGATGGCACGCCCTACGTATCAGCCGACTCGGTGATACCTCCCACCGGTGGCTGGGGTGACTTCCAGCCTACCGAGGCTACCCAGGTCGCGTTGGAGGCAGGCGAGCAGGTGCTACGGCTCACCTTCAGTGGTGGCTCACAGGATCTGGCTTCGTTCACCCTGGAACGAGATGGACAGCAAGCGTTCAACTCAGGAGGAACCCCATGGCTGGTGGATGCTGAGGAAGGCCTGGCCCTTGATGCGGCACAGTTTGACGAAGGTGGGCAGGACGTTGCTTACAATGATGCCGATGCCGTGCAGATTGGTTCGGATTTCCGTCCAGATGAAGGCGTGGATATCGTCGGTCAGGGAGAGGCTATTGGCTGGGTGGATGAGGGCGAATGGGTGGAATACACCATCAACGTCGAACAGGCCGGTAGTCACACCCTGTCGTTCGTTACCTCCAACCCCAACAACGGGCGCAGCATTACAGCGTCGGTTGAGCAGGGTGGGGTGACCTATGACCAGGCAAGTAGCTCGGTGCCGAACTCAGGCGCTTGGGGCACCTATGTGGATGGGCCCTCGGTGACCCTTGATCTGGAGGAGGGTGTCCAGGTATTGCGGCTCACCTTTAACGGAGGCTCTCAGGACCTGGCCTCGTTCCAGCTCAGCCGTGACGCTGACGTGGAAGCGGCTAATGCAGCGGACATGGATGTGATGATGGCGATGTCCGCTGAGCCAAATGATGATCCTTCTACTGAGGAAGAGATCGCGGTGTTGAGTGAGGACGTTAGCATCAGTGGGGTGCAGGAAGATGACCAGGGTGTCTTAATCTAACCTGCGGTCAATATGGTGCTTTATTAAGCCAATACAGCTATTTATGGAGCCAATATAGCTATGAAGATGACATAGAAAGCGTTAATAAAGCCTGCGAGGCAGCTCAGCATCGCAGGCTTTTTTGCACGTGAATCGCTATCTTACCAAACGTCGAAAGACACTAGGTTTTGTACGAAAAGTCATATCTGCTAAATTTGCCTATGCGATAGCTGCATAGGGGAACATTAATGGTCGGACGTTACGAAATCTCTGATAACGGCTGGGCACAGATTGAAGACATTGTATCGCCACCTCAACTCATGGGGAGGCCTAGGCGAGATGACCGGCAAGTTCTCAATGGTATTTTCTGGGTGCTGTGCTCTGGTGCTAAATGGCGTGATCTGCCTGAGCGCTACGGCCCTTGGTCTACCGCTTATGAACGCTTTCGAAAATGGCGAGATAACGGCACGTTTGAGGCCATTCTTGCTCGCTTACAGCTCAAGTTACGTGAAGACGGCCTGATGGATTTGGAGACGTGGATGATTGATTCAACATCGGTTCGTGCCACTCGTGCTGCCGCAGGAGGCGGCAAAAAAGGGGGTCTAAAGAACCGCTAGATCATGCCCTTGGCCGCAGTCGCGGGGGGTTAACCACCAAAATTCATTTGGTTTGCGATCGTCATGGTTGGCCTCTGGCATTCACGCTGTCTCCCGGCCAAGAGGCAGACTCTCGGCACTTTATTTCGACATTAGAGAGCGTTTATCTGCCTGGTAACGTAGGGCGCCCGCGCAAACGTAGTCGCTATATGGTGGCTGACAAAGGCTATGACAGCGATGAGTTGCGTCGTTATTGCGATAGGCACGGCATGAAGCCGGTAATAGCTCAGCGCAACATGCATCGAAGAAGACGGCCTGGTCTACCTAGACGGTTTGATAAGCCTAAATATCGGCAACGAAATGCGGTAGAACGCTGTTTTAGCTGGCTAAAGGAGCTACGCCGCATTGCCACACGCTACGATAAGTTAGCAAGCAGCTTTAGGGCGATGGTATGCGTAGCATGCATAGACCGCTGCTTGCGAGCCGACTTTTCGTACAAAACCTAGAGTACTTAAACAAACTTGCGAAATAAGCGTGTCATGTCGAACAGCTCATCCAGCTTTTCATAGCGGTCGCGGGTTTCCGGCCAGCGTTGCTCCTGTACGGCGGCAATCATGGCTTCCAGCAGCATCATGGTAGAAATGTTCGAATCCCATCCTGAGGGTATCTCGACCCAGCAGTTGAAGGTGAAATCGGCCACTGCTGATACTGGTGATGTCCACTGGTCAGTAATCAGCACGATACGCACGCCACGTTCAGCTACCAGCTCAGCAAGGCGCTGCAAGTTGGTTTCATAGCGGCGTATATCAAACATCAGCAAGGTATCGCCCGGCTTCATATCGAGAACGTAGTGCGGCCATGTGCCGGATGACGAGGTCATATGCGTTACGTTGGGGCGTACCGCCTGAAGGTGCGTAAAGGCATAGTCGGCCAGGGCATGAGTGATGCGCCCGCCAATGATATACAGATGCTGATCCATATTGGCCAGTTGGCTGACGGCCTGGTCGAAGTTGGCCGTTTCTATATTGGCGAAGGTTTGTCCCATGTTGTGGGTAACTGCTTGTGCGAAGCGGTTCAGTAAGTGAGTGTCGGGTGCCTCGGGGGCCCAGTTTTCACGCCGTTGCGTGGGGCCTGACCCTTTGGCCTCCAACTCGCGCAGCAGCGCTTTGTGAAACTGTGGATACCCCTTGAAGCCTAGCTTCTGAACCATACGCGCCACTGTGGGTGTCGACACGCCGGCATTTTCCGCGACGGTTGTGATTGAGGCTAATCCCGCCATTGGATAGTTTTCCAGCAGGGCGTTAGCAAATTTGCGCTCCGCTTGTGTCAGTGCTTGGTAGTGCTGGCGGATCAACTCGCGTG
Organism: Halomonas sp. H2; assembly: GCF_050215315.1. Classification (GTDB taxonomy): domain Bacteria; phylum Pseudomonadota; class Gammaproteobacteria; order Pseudomonadales; family Halomonadaceae; genus Vreelandella. The sequence continues at coordinate 3,451,118 of NZ_CP189760.1, read as the reverse complement.
CCGTTGTGCTAGTGGTCGTCAAGATAGCTCCTTTTCTGATTCATCATTGACAGGCTGTATTTTTTGAACAATGTTAAAGATAGGGCTGAAAGGATATTCACACAATTATTGTGATATGGAAATATCTGTTCAGCGATGGGTGGGGTTGTAATGGCGGGGGTTGTGATGGCGGATAACACGGCACTTTCATCGCAAAGCGCAAAGGCATCGCAAAGCGTAGAGCTAAGCAATCGGGACGGTAACGGCCCGGTGGTGATTCTGTGTGAGCACGCCGCTTATGCTATCCCCGAGCTATACCAGGGGCTCGGTCTCGCCCCTATGCACCGCGACAGCCACGCTGCATGGGATCCCGGCGCGCGTGCCGTGGCCATAAAGTTATCGGCTGCGCTCGATGCGCCGCTGATAGCAGGCCGCGTCTCGCGGTTGGTGTATGACTGCAATCGCTCGCCCGAGAGCGCCAGCGCGATGCCCGAGCGTTCGGAAGTCATTGATGTACCGGGAAATTATAATTTGACACAGGTACAGCGAACGGCGCGGGTCGATGCTATCTATCGCCCCTTTTGCAGTACGGTGACTGACGTTCTAACCGCCCGTGCAGCGCGTAGTATCCCTACTGTGTTGATCACCATACATAGCTTTACACCTTACTATCACGGTCAGCCCCGTGCGGTAGAGATCGGCATTCTGCATGATGCTGATGCTCGAATGGCCGATGCCATGCTGTCCCACTCCCACCGTTTGCCCCACCGCAATGTTCAGCGCAATGCGCCTTACGGCCCCAATGATGGCGTCACCCATTCGTTAAAACTGCACGGCATGGGCAATGGCTTGGCGAATGTGATGATCGAGATTCGCAACGACCTACTGACGACGCCTGCTGATGAAGACACGCTGGTGGAGGAGTTGTTGCAGTTGATTCACCCGGCGCTGGCAACCTTTGGGCTTGGGGTTTCGCCGCAGGAGGGCGCGCGCGATGCCTAACGCTATCCTGCTTTATATCAAGGCCATCGAGGCGATGAATCGGGCCATCGGGCGCGTTGCGATGTACCTGATTTTTGCCTTGATCGGTGTGCTGCTGTGGTCCTCAGCCTCCAAGGTTTTTATGGCGCCTTCGATGTGGACGCTAGAAACCGCGCAATTCGTCATGGTGGCGTATTTCGTTTTGGGCGGGCCCTATTCGATTCAGCTGGGTTCAAACGTGCGGATGGATCTGTTCTATGGCGACTGGAGCCCGAAGACTAAGGCGCTAGTCGATGCGTTTACGGTGTTTTTCCTGGTCTATTACCTCGGCGTGCTGCTGTATGGCGGGTTGATTTCGCTGTCCTATTCGCTCGGTTATTTTGGCAAAGAGCCGCTCACTTTTTTGCTGACTCTGGCTTGGACACTGATTAGCCAAGGCTCGTCGGCGGCCGGTGAAAGCCTCGGCTTTCTAGAGCGCAGCTCGACAGCCTGGCGTCCTTTTATGTGGCCAATCAAGACGGTGGTCTGCCTTGGGGTGTTCCTGATGATTCTCCAATCCCTAGCCGAATTCTTCAAAGATATCGGTCGCCTGCGGGGGGTGATCCACTGATGCCTTACGAGATGATCGCTATTGTAATGTTCAGCTCGATGATGCTGATGTTGATGACCGGGCAGCGCGTGTTCGGGGCGATTGGTTTTGTCGGGGCGATCGCGGGAGTCCTGCTGTGGGGCACGGGCGGCGTGGATATCCCGTTTGCTTCGGCGATGAAGCTGATGAAGTGGTACCCGCTGCTGACCCTGCCGATGTTTGTTTTCATGGGCTACGTGTTGTCGGAAAGCCGTATCGCAGATGACCTGTACAAGATGTTTCACGTCTGGATGGGGCCGGTAAGAGGCGGTCTTGCTATCGGCACTATCGGCTTGATGGTGCTGATTTCGGCGATGAACGGGCTGTCAGTGGCAGGGATGGCGATCGGCGCGACCATCGCCTTGCCCGAACTGCTGCGGCGTGGCTATGACAAGATCATGGTCACCGGCGTGATCCAGGCAGGCTCCAGCCTTGGCATTCTCGTGCCGCCCTCGGTGGTGTTGGTGCTCTACGCCATGATCGCACGCCAGCCGGTGGGCCAGTTATGGCTTGCCGGGGTGCTGCCTGGGCTGATGATGGCGACGCTGTTTATCATCTATATCTATGTACGCTGTCGTATACAGCCCGAGCTTGGCCCCGTTTTGCCGGCTGAAGAGCGCGATGTGCCGCTGGCTGAAAAGCTGCGGCTGCTGAGAGCGGGCCTGCTGCCGCTGATGATCTTTGCGGTCATGATGGTACCCTTTGTGAAGGGCTGGACCTCACTGGTTGAAAGCTCGGCGGTTGGCGCCATGGCTGCGTTTCTGGCGGCGCTTATCAAGGGGCGAATGACGCGCCAGGTGTTTGAAACATCGGTGCGGCAGACCCTGGCCATTTCGTGCATGTTCATGTGGATCATTCTGGCCGCGCTTGCTTTTGGCGCTATCTTTGATGGGCTGGGTGCGGTCAAGGCGATTGAGGATCTGTTCACCCAACACTTAGGCCTTTCGCCGTGGATGATCCTGATCTTGATGCAGCTCAGCTTTATCGTGATGGGCACTTTTCTGGACGATACCGCCATGTTGGTGATCGTTGCGCCGCTTTATGTGCCGCTAGTCGATGCACTGGGTTTCGATCTGATCTGGTATGGCATTCTTTATACGATCACGACCCAGATCGCCTATATGACGCCGCCATTTGGCTATAATTTATTCCTGATGCGTGCCATGGCACCGCCCGAGATTGGCCTGCGCGATATTTACTGGTCGATTCTACCCTTCGTTTTCGTAATGGTGGTTGCGCTTAGCCTAGTGATGATCTTTCCGCAGATCGCACTCTGGCTACCCGGCTACGTTTATGGAAACTGACAGCAAGTGCTTATGTTGACAAGTTCTTATGTTAACAAGTGCTTAGGCTAGCAAGCGATTAGGTAAAAGGAGGAGTGAACGAAGGGAGCGAACAGCAACACCACACCAGGAGAGCGAAACAATGACAACAAGACGCAAATTTCTGATCACCGCCGCTAGTGCCGCCGCTCTTGCGCCACTAGCTACCAGAGTTGTTGCCCAGGGCTCGTCTGAGCCCACCATCAAGTGGCGTATGCAGACCTATGCCGGTGCGGCTCTGGCTGAGCACGTTGCCAAGCCGGCCATCGACTTGTTCAACCGAATTGCCGGCGAGCGTATGCAAATCGAGCTGTTTTATGCTGACCAGCTGGTACCCACAGGCGAGCTATTTCGCGCCATGCAGCGCGGCACGATTGATGCGGTGCAGTCGGATGACGACTCGATGGCATCGCCGACCGAAGTCACTGTGTTTGGTGGCTACTTCCCATTTGGTTCACGTTACAGCCTGGATGTGCCGGTGCTGTTTAACCAGTATGGACTCAAGGAAATCTGGGAAGAGGAGTACGCCAAGGTGGGCGTCAAGCACGTCAGCGCCGGTGCCTGGGATCCTTGTCACTTTGTTACCAAGGAGCCCATCCGCAGCCTGAAAGACCTGGAAGGTAAGCGCATTTTCACCTTCCCCACGGCAGGTCGCTTCCTATCGCAGTTTGGGGTGGTACCGGTGACGCTGCCCTGGGAGGATATCGAGGTCGCCGTGCAGACCGGCGAGCTCGACGGCATCGCCTGGTCCGGTATTACCGAAGACTACACGGTAGGCTGGGCCGATGTGACCAACTACTTCTTGACCAATAACATCTCTGGCGCTTGGATCGGCCATTTCTTCGTCAATATGGAGCGTTGGGAAGAACTGCCCGAGGACCTCAGACTGCTGTTCGAGGTGTGTTGTGAACAGTCGCACTACTATCGCCAGCACTGGTATTGGGGTGGAGAGGCTAATTTGCGCGTGCATGGCGAGAAGCTTGAGCTCACGTCGATCCCCGATGCTGAGTGGGAACAGGTGGAGAGCGCCGCCCAAGCATTCTGGGACGAGATCGCGGCTGAGTCCGAGACCAAGGCCAAGGTCGTTGAGATTTTCAAGCAGTACAACGCGGATATGCGCAACGCCGGAAGGCCCTATCGTTATAGCGACGCATGAGTGCTCTTACCGCCCCGGTAATCAGCCGGGGTGCACAATCACAATGTCACAATAACATGCTACGGCGATCCGGAAAGGAGCCTTATAAATGACCAGTGCGTTGACGTTGGATGCCCTGAAGGCCCAGGTTGGGAGTGGTGATGTTGACACGGTGCTGATGTGTTTTGTGGATATGCAGGGCCGTCTGATGGGTAAGCGCTTCCATGCGCACCATTTCATAGAAGGCGGGTGGGGGGAAACGCACTGCTGCAACTACCTGTTGGCCACCGACCTTGAGATGGCAACGCCAGACGGCTATGCCAGCACCTCCTGGAAGGCGGGCTATGGCGACTACGTGATGAAGCCTGACCTGGCGACGCTACGCCCCGTGCCATGGCTTGAGGGTACGGTGCTGGTGTTATGTGACGTGTTGGACCACGACACGCACGCACCGGTACCGCATTCGCCGCGAGCCGTGCTCAAGCGCCAGCTAGCACGGCTCGCGGACATGGGTTACGACGCGGTGATGGCGACCGAACTTGAGTTCTATCTATTTGAGAAAAGCTTCGGTGAGATCCGTAAAACAGGCTTTCGAGACCTGGAACCGATCAGTGATTATAACGAGGATTACCACATCTTCCAGACCACCAAGGAGGAGCACGTGTTGCGCCCGGTGCGTAACCATCTTTACGCGGCAGGTATCCCCGTGGAAGGCACTAAGGGCGAAGCTGGCTGTGGTCAGGAGGAGCTCAACATCAAGTATGCGGCGGCGCTTGATACCGCGGACTACCACACCATCGCCAAGCACGCGATAAAAGAAGTTGCCTGGCAGCAGGGGCGTGCGGCGACCTTTCTGCCTAAGTGGCATCATGATCACTCGGGCAGCTCTGCCCATATACACCAGACGCTGTGGCAAGGTGGTGCGCCTGCGTTCTTTGATGAAAGCGATGCGCTGGGTATGTCCACGTTGATGAAGCACTACCTGGCCGGGCTGCTGGCCTACGCCCCAGACTGCACCTACTTCCTGGCCCCTTATATCAACAGCTACAAACGTTTTCAAAAGGGGACTTTCGCGCCCACGCGCACGGTTTGGTCAGTGGATAATCGCACCGCGGGCTTTCGTCTTTGTGCGGCGGGAACCAAGGCCGTGCGGGTTGAAAACCGCATTGGTGGGTCGGACGTGAACCCGTATCTGGCCATCGCCGCGCAGCTGGCCGCCGGTATTAAGGGAATCGAGGAGCGGTTGGAGCTGACACCGCCCGCCGAGGGCGATACTTATCACGGTGAAACCGGCTTGATTCCACAAAATCTGCGCGATGCACGTGACGCTCTGCAAGGCTCGGCCATGCTGCGTGAGGCGATGGGCGATGACGTGGTCGATCACTACGCGCACGCCGCCCAGATAGAGATAGAAGATTTCGCCCGAGTAGTGACCGATTACGAAATCGCACGCGGGTTCGAGCGTGCCTGATGAGGCTGTAGCTGTGCAGCTGTAGAGAGGAGATGATGACGATGGGCCACATGCTGAAATGTATCTCACCAATTGATGGCTCGCTGTTTGCCGAGCGCGAAGCGCTGTCCTGCGAGGCCGCACGAGAGGCCGCCGCGCGCGCGCGTGCAGCGCAGCCTGAATGGGCTGCGCGACCGATACAGGAACGTATCGACCTAGTCGTGGCAGGCATTGCCGCCGTGGGCGAGATGAATGACGAAGTGGTGCCGGAACTGGCGCGCATGATGGGCCGCCCGGTGCGCTATGGCGGTGAATTCGGTGGTTTCGAGGAGCGTGGAAGCCACATGGCTGCTATTGCCAAGGACGCTCTGGCCGCTATCAAGGTGGGCGAAGACACCACCAGCAAACGCTATATCAAACGTGTGCCGCACGGCGTGGTGCTGGTGGTAGCGCCGTGGAACTACCCCTATATGACGGCGATCAATAGCGTGGCTCCGGCCTTGATCGCGGGCAACAGCGTGGTGTTGAAGCACGCGACGCAGACCCTGCTGGTAGGCGAGCGGATGGCGCAAGCTTTTCACTCTGTCGGTGTGCCAACGGATGTCTTTCAGAATGTGTTTCTCGATCATGACACCACCTCGGAGCTGATTGCCGAGCGAGCCTTCAACTTCGTCAACTTCACCGGCTCGGTCGGCGGCGGGCGTGCTATGGAAACGGCGGCAGCGGGCACCTTTACCGGGTTGGGCCTGGAACTGGGCGGCAAGGACCCCGGCTATGTGATGGAAGATGCTGATCTCGATGCGGCGGTTGCCACGCTCATCGATGCGGCCATGTTTAACGCCGGGCAAAGCTGCTGCGGGATCGAGCGGATCTATGTGCATGACAGCTTGTACGCGGCCTTTATCGAAAAGGCCGTCGCGATTGTCGAGGGCTATCAGCTGGGGCACCCGTTAGACGCCGCGACGGATATTGGCCCCATGGCGAATATTCGATTCGCCAAGGAGGTCCGCGACCAGATTAATGAAGCCGTAGCCGCTGGGGCAAAGACCCATATTGCGCGAAAGCCCAATGATGATGGTGGTGCCTACCTGACGCCACAAATCTTGACCGATGTGACCCACGACATGCGGGTGATGCGCGATGAAAGTTTCGGCCCGGTGGTCGGCATTATGAAGGTATCCAGCGATGATGAAGCGATCCGGCTGATGAATGACAGCGCGTTTGGCCTGACCGCCAGCCTGTGGAGCGCCGATATGACGCGTGCGCAGCGTGTGGGTGATCAGCTTGAAACTGGCACCGTGTTTCTGAATCGTGCCGACTACCTCGACCCGAGCCTATGCTGGACCGGCTGCAAGGATACCGGTCGTGGTGGTGGTCTGTCGGTAATCGGCTATCACAACCTGACACGCCCAAAATCCTACTATCTCAAGAAAACAACCGCCTGACCTCAAGAAAACAACCGACTGATCTAAAGAAAATAATTGACTGAAAAAAAGGTGACGACATGACGCTGACGGGAAACTGGTCCTACCCCACCGCTATCCGCTTTGGCGCGGGCCGTATCGCTGAGTTGTCCGAGGCCTGCGCTCAGGCCGCTATCACCAAGCCTTTACTGGTGACCGACCGAGGACTGGTCGGCTTGCCGATTACCAAGGTCGTGCTGGATATCATGGAAGCAGCAGGCCTTGGCCGTGGCCTGTTTGCCGAGGTCGACCCCAACCCGAACGAAAAGAATCTTGCGGCAGGCGTCGAGGCTTATAAGGCGGGCGGTTATGATGGAGTGATTGCGTTTGGCGGTGGCTCAGGGCTGGATTTGGGCAAGATGGTCGCCTTTATGGCGGGCCAGACGCGCCCAGTGTGGGATTTCGAGGATATCGGCGACTGGTGGACCCGCGCCGATATCGATGCCATTGCGCCTATCGTAGCGGTACCTACTACTGCCGGCACCGGCGCGGAAGTGGGGCGCGCCAGCGTGATTACCAACTCGCAAACCCATGAAAAAAAGATCATCTTCCATCCCAATGTATTGCCTTCCGTGGTGATCTGCGACCCTGAACTGACAGTGGGCATGCCAAAACCGATCACCGCGGGCACCGGGCTGGACGCCTTTGCGCATTGCGTCGAAGCGTTCTCAAGCCCGCACTACCACCCGATGAGCCAGGGTATCGCCCTGGAAGGCATGCGGCTGGTTAAGCAGTACTTGCCGCGTGCTTACGCCGACGGCAGCGATATTGAAGCGCGTGCGCAGATGATGAGTGCGGCGATAATGGGTGCTACCGCTTTTCAGAAAGGGCTGGGCGCGATACATGCCATGAGCCACCCCATTGGTGCGGTATTCAACTCCCACCATGGCACCACCAATGCGATTTGTATGCCTGCGGTGCTGGACTTTAACGCCGATAAAATTCGCCAACGCTTCGACATGGCTGCCGCGTATCTGGGTATTGAAGGCGGGTTCGCTGGCTTTAGCGTCTTTGTGCAAGAGTTCAATGATCAGTTGGGTATCCCGCGTACACTTGCGGAGATCGGGGCTGATCCTTTGCGTATCGATGAGCTGGCGGAAATGGCTATTCAAGACCCAAGCTGTGGTGGCAACCCGGTGGGGCTGAACGTGGCGAGTTTCAAGGCGCTGTTCCAGCGCTGCATGTAGTGGCAGAGATAGCGCACCGTTAGCTTTTAGGGGCAAGCCTGTTTACGATCAGGCTTGTCGATCCATTATTAGCGAGCCAGTTATATGAAACCCGAAACGATTGCTCTCCATCATGGCTATTCGCCTGATTCGCAAAACGCCGTGGCGGTACCGATTCATCAAACCACGTCGTTTTCCTTCGATAATGCGCAGCACGCGGCGGATCTGTTTGATCTCAAAGTAGAAGGCAATATCTACTCGCGTATTATGAACCCGACCTGCGCTGTACTGGAGCAGCGGGTCGCCGCGCTGGAAGGCGGTATCGCAGGCCTGGCGGTGGCATCGGGCATGGCAGCCATTACCTATGCCATTCAAACTATCGCCGAAGCGGGCGATAACATTGTCTCGATTAGCGAGCTTTACGGTGGCACCTACAACCTGTTTGCCCACACGCTGCCACGCCAAGGCATCCAAGTACGTTTTGCCGATAAGGACGATATCGCCGGCATCGAAGCACTGATTGATGAGCGCACTAAAGCCGTCTTCTGCGAAAGTATCGGTAACCCCTCCGGCGGGGTGGTGGATCTGCAAAAGCTTGCGGAGGCAGCGCACCGCCATGGGGTGCCGGTGATAGTGGATAACACCACCGCAACGCCGTTTTTATGCCGCCCAATCGAGCACGGGGCGGATATTGTTGTCCACTCTGCCACCAAGTATATCGGTGGCCATGGCACCACGGTTGGCGGTGTGATTGTTGATTCAGGCAAGTTCCCCTGGGCTGAGAATGCACAACGCTTTCCGCTGCTCAATGAGCCAGATGTCTCCTACCACGGTGTTAGTTATACGCGCGATGTGGGCGATGCGGCATTTATCGCCCGTGCCCGCGTCGTGCCGTTACGTAATATGGGAGCGGCGCTTTCTGCCCAAGCGGCTTGGAATCTGTTGCAGGGGTTAGAAACGCTGTCGCTGCGTATCGAGCGTATTTGTGCTAACGCGTTAGCCGTTGCCAAGCATCTGGAAAGCCATCCGCAGGTGACTTGGGTGCACTATGCGGGCCTGGAAAATCATCCCGATCATTCGCTAGCTCAACGCTATATGCAGGGCCATGCCTCGGGGATTCTCAGTTTCGGTATTAAAGGTGGGCAGGCCGCATCGGAGCGCTTTTACGATGCGCTGTCGTTGATCTTACGCTTGGTGAATATCGGCGATGCCAAGAGCTGCTCTTCGATCCCAGCGTCTACCACACACCGGCAGTTGAACGAGCAGGAGCTGAAGGCGGCTGGGGTCACGGCAGAGATGGTACGCCTGTCGATCGGCATCGAGCATATTGACGATCTGCTCGCGGATATTGATCAAGCGCTGGAGGTATCCCAGGGGTAAGACGGCCCTGAGTTCAGCACATAACGTCAGCCCGCCAGGCTCGCCAGCTGCGCTCGGTCGACCACCAGAATTCGCCGGTAGCGTACCTGAATAATGCCCAGGCGGGCCCACTGGGCGAGCTTGCGGTTGATGGTTTGACGGCTGGCGTGCAGCAGTTGGCCCAGCGCCTCCTGAGGAAGTGGCAGGTCAATCAGCCGGCCATCGGGCCCATCGATGCCATAGGCATCGGCCAACGCCAGTAGGTGCTTAGCAAGACGCCCCTCAAGGCTCATCAGTGAGCGGTCTTCAAGCATCGCGAACGATACGCGCATCTGACGACACAGTAGCAGTGCGAAATCACGATATAGCACAGGGTAGTGGTCGAGCAGGCGTTGCAGCTCGGAGCGCCCCAGGGCGAACACCAGGCAGGGGCCGCAGGCGTGGATATCGTGAGTACGCGTGCCGCCGTCCACCAAGCCTATATGGCCAAACCACTCGTCGGGCCCCAAGTAGCTATAGATCGCTTCGCGGCCCTCGGCGGAGGCCGAGCTTAAGCGCACCATGCCGGACATCAGACGATACAGATGATCCGAGCGTGCCTGTTTGCTGTGAACCGTCTGGCCAGCTTCCACGCGCAGTAATTGGCCGCGCCCCAGTACTTGGTCGATGGCGACGTCGGGCAGAGCGTTAAGCAGAGTATCTTGACGCAATCGATGCCGGATGCTGGGCAGGTCGCAAGCGAGGGGAGTGGCAGGAATTGTCATTTTGGCGACAGTTTGCGGTAGTTTTGGCTGGTATACATATGGGTTCATTGAACCTGTCCCCGGGCATTGATGCAAGCGCCGGGTGACTCAGCTAGGAGTCCAGCATGCACAGCCCATTACGTGTTCTGATTACCGGGGGAACCGGTTTCATTGGCAAGCGTCTTGCGCGCCAACTGCTCGCCCAGCCAATGCTTACCCTGGAAGGCGAAGCGCCGCGCAAGATCGACAAGATCATTCTGCTCGATACCTTTCCCGCTGACGATCTTCCCGCCGACCCGCGTCTTGAGGTGCGGATCGGTGAGATCGACGACAGCGCACTGCTCGACGAGTTGACCCGCGAGGTCGATCTCGTCTGGCACCTGGCAGCGGTGGTCAGCTCCGCTGCCGAGGCGGACTTCGAGCTCGGCATGCAGGTTAATCTGCACGGCCTGCTAGCCCTGCTCGAGGCCATGCGGGCTCAGCCAAAGCCCGCCAGGCTGGTCTACGCCAGCGGGTTCGCGATATTTGGCGGCCCACTGCCCGAGGTGGTCGGCGACGGCACTCTGCCGACGCCGGTCTCCTCCTACGGTATCCAGAAAGCCATTGGCGAGATGCTGATCAACGACTACTCCCGGCGTGGCTTCGTTGACGGGCGCACGCTGCGTTTGCCAACCATCGCCGTGCGCCCGGGCAAGCCCAACAAGGCCGCTTCGACCTTCGTCAGTTCGATCATCCGTGAACCTCTCGTTGGCGAGCGTGCGATCTGCCCGGTCACTCCTGAGACTCCGGTGTATATCACCTCGCCACGTCGCGTGCTGGACGCCATGCTGCATGCTATGGCGCTTGACGCTGAACGCCTGGGCCAATCGCGCATCATTCCATTGCCCGGCCTGACCGTGACCATCGCGCAGATGGTGGTGGCCCTGGAGCGGGTGGCGGGTCGCGCCACAAGCCAATTGATCGAGTGGCACGAAGACGCCGAGATTCAGCGTATCGTCGCCAGCTGGCCGTCGCGGGTCGAGGCACCGCGGGCTGCCGAACTCGGCTTTCACGCCGACGGTGATATCGAATCAATCATCCGCGCTCACGTTGAAGACGAGGGCATTACAGTGACGGGAGACAGGCCATGAGTAAGACGATCGGATTTATCGGCACAGGACTGATGGGCGGCCCGATGGTGCGAAACCTGCTGGCGGCGGGCTATCGGGTACGGGTGTGGAACCGCACGCCGGAGAAGCTGCATGAGCTGACCCAGGCCGGTGCCGAGGCGTGCGCGAGTCCGCAGGCAGCGGCCACGGATGCGTCGGTGTTGATCTGTATGTTGAGCGATGGCCCAACCTGCGATGCTGTGCTGTTCGACGATGACGATGCGGCCTGTTCGCGACTTGCGGCGGGTGCCACCTTGGTCGTGATGAGTTCGATTCCGGTCGAAACTGCCACCGCCCAGGCTGAACGCTGCGCAGCGCTTGGGGTTGGTTATCTCGATGCTCCGGTGTCTGGCGGCCAGCGCGGGGCTATCGACGGCAACCTGGCGATCATGGCCGGAGGTGGGGCGGATGCCTTCGAGGCCGTGCGACCGGTATTGGCCGCCATGGGACGGCCAGTACATGTAGGTCCTGCCGGCACTGGCCAGCAGACCAAGCTCGCCAACCAGATGATCGTCGCCAGCACCATCGCAACGGTAGCCGAGGCACTGCTGTTCGCCGAGCGCGGCGGGGCGGACCCCGCCAGGGTTCGCGACGCCCTGGCCGGCGGCTTCGCCGACTCGCCGATCCTGCGCCAACACGGCCAACGCATGATCGAAGAGGATTTCGCCCCGGGCGGGCCGTCAAAGTATCAGTGGAAGGACACCCGCACGGCACTGGCCCGCGCTCGTGCGCTAGGACTCGACCTGCCGGTGGCGACTATCGCCGATGCACTCTATGCCGACTTGGTTGAGCATGGCGATGGCGAACTCGACCACAGCGCGTTGATTCGAGAGTTGCGTCGCCGCAATACGCCCTGATCCAAACCCGGCTGATTGCCAGCGTTTGAGCCAACGCGTGTCTCTATGAGCATTTATTGAGCTGGCTAACGAATTTAGACGTTAGAGTAGCAGTCATGCACACTATGTAATGTGCTGTAGATAAAGGCACTGCTAGTTAATGTAGTAGTTAAACAACCAAGTTGAATCAAAGGTTGAGTAGTATCTGGCAGCCACTCTGTTAGATACTGGAGGGCTGAACAACATGACGCATAACGTCTAAAGGTGTAGCGCTCACGACTGAATAGCGGCGCTGCAGGAAGCTGAAGCAAGGGAGAACGCGAGTGAAAATAGGCGCACCCAAAGAGAGTGCCCAGGGGGAAGCGCGTGTCGCGCTGACCCCTGAGAGTGCTAAGCAGATTCAGAAGCTGGGCCACGAGTGCTTGGTGGAAACCGGCGCAGGTCTGGCGGCGGGCTTTAATGACGACACTTATCGTGAGGCTGGCGTTACCGTGGTGGACGGTGCCGATGCGCTCTGGAACGACGCTGAGGTGGTCATTAAAGTCCGTGAGCCCTCTGATCAAGAGGCTGAGCGGCTGCGGCAAGGGCAAACCTTAATCGCCTTTTTCTGGCCGGCGCAAAACGAAGCGCTGCTGGAAAAGTGTAAGGCCCAGGGCGCCAGTGTTATCGCGATGGATATGGTGCCGCGTATCTCACGGGCGCAGAAGATGGATGCGCTCTCTTCGATGGCCAATATCGCCGGCTACCGTGCGGTAATTGAGGCGGGCAACAACTTTGGCCGCTTCTTTACCGGTCAGGTAACGGCGGCAGGTAAAGTGCCCCCCGCCAAGGTGCTGGTGATTGGTGCCGGTGTGGCGGGTTTGGCGGCGATTGGTACCGCCACCAGCCTGGGTGCTGTGGTGCGCGCCTTTGATGTGCGCCCGGAGGTCTCTGAGCAGATCGAGTCGATGGGTGCCGAGTTCCTGTTCCTCGATTTCGAAGACAGCCAGGATGGTTCCGAAAGTGGCGGTTACGCCTCGCCTTCAAGCCCTGAGTTTCGCGAGAAGCAGCTTGAGTGCTTCCGCGAGCAGGCAGCCGATGTGGATATCGTCATCACCACCGCTCTGATTCCGGGCCGTCCCGCGCCCAAGCTGTGGCTGGAAGATATGGTCGCGGCCATGAAGCCGGGTTCGGTGGTTATCGATTTGGCGGCAGAGAAGGGTGGCAACTGCGATCTCACCAAACCTGACGAGCGCGTCGTCAGCGATAACGGCGTTGTGGTGGTTGGCTACACTGACTTCCCTTCGCGCATGGCCACCCAGTCATCGCTGCTTTACGCCACCAATATCCGCCATATGCTGACCGACCTAACGCCCGAGAAAGAGGGCGTTATCAATCACAATATGGAAGACGATGTGATTCGTGGCGCCACGGTGACTCACCAGGGCGAAATCACCTTCCCGCCACCGCCGCCCAAAGTAAAAGCGATTGCTGCCGCCAAGCCGAAGAAGAAAGAGAAAGCGCCCACGCCAGAGGAGAAAAAAGCCACTGAGCTAGCCACCTTCAAAGCGCAAACAAAACGCCAAGTGGGGTTATTGGCCGTTGGTGGCGCGCTGATGCTGCTGTTGGGGCAAGTGGCGCCGGTGTCGTTTATGCAGCACTTTATTGTTTTTGTGCTGGCCTGCTTTATCGGTTTCCAAGTGATTTGGAACGTAAGCCACTCGCTACACACACCGCTCATGGCGGTGACCAACGCGATTTCGGGCATCATTATTTTGGGGGCGATTCTGCAGATTGGCTCCGGCAGCGCCGTAGTGGGCGTGCTGGCGGCGATCTCGGTGCTTATCGCATCCATCAATATCGTGGGTGGCTTCCTGGTGACACGCCGGATGCTGGCCATGTTCCAAAAATCATAAGCGGCGGAGAGACGATATGTTAGGTCAAGGATTCGTATCTGCCGCGGCGATCGCGGCAAGCGTTCTGTTTATTTTGTCGCTAGGCGGCTTGAGTAACCAGGAAAAAGCCAAGCGGGCCGTATGGTACGGCATCGTGGGTATGGCGTTGGCAGTATTTTTTACCTCCTTAGGGCCGGGTATTGGCGGCTACTGGTGGTTAATTCCGATGATGGTGATTGGTGCAGGTATCGGCGTCTATGTGGCGGGCAAGGTCGAGATGACCGAAATGCCTCAGCTAGTGGCTGCGCTGCACAGTTTTGTCGGCTTGGCCGCGGTGTTTGTCGCCTGGAGCGCCGATTTAGAGCGCCGCCGTGTGCTGGCGGCGCAAGCGGCCGATGGCGTTATGCAGGAGTTTTCTGCGTTTGCCGCGCTGGTCGCCACCAAGGCACCTGACGAGCTCACCTTTCTACAGATTGAAGTGGTGTTCGCTATCTTTATCGGTGCAGTGACCTTTACTGGTTCGGTGGTGGCGTTTGGTAAGCTGGCCGGTAAAGTGGATGGCAAACCTCGCCAACTGCCCGGTGGGCATATGCTCAATGCCGGGGCGGCGGTGCTGTCGCTGCTGTTAGCGATTTTGTACCTCAATGGCGCAGGTTTCTGGACGCTGATCGTGCTTGCAGCGCTGTCGTTCTTTATCGGTTACCACCTGATCATGGGGATTGGCGGTGCCGATATGCCGGTAGTGGTATCGATGCTCAACAGCTACTCCGGCTGGGCAGCCGCCGCTATCGGCTTCACGCTCTCTAATGATCTGCTGATTGTCACCGGTGCGCTGGTGGGCTCCTCCGGTGCGATTCTCTCTTACATTATGTGTAAGGCGATGAACCGCAACTTCGTCAATGTGATCCTAGGCGGCTTTGGCGGAAGCACTGGGCCTGCGGCCGAGATTGAAGGCGAGCAGGTGGCTATTGACGCAGGTGGTGTAGCGAGCGCTCTAAACGATGCCGACAGCGTCATCATCGTGCCGGGCTACGGCATGGCGGTGGCCCAGGCGCAAACCGCGGTGAGCGACTTGGTGCGTAAATTGCGCGCTGCCGGTAAAACCGTGCGTTTCGGTATTCACCCGGTAGCGGGGCGCCTGCCAGGGCATATGAACGTGCTGCTGGCGGAAGCCAAAGTGCCTTACGATATCGTGCTGGAGATGGATGAAATCAACGACGACTTCCCTACCACCGACGTGGTCATCGTGATTGGCTCCAACGACATCGTGAACCCGGCTGCCGAAGAAGACCCCAACAGCCCCATCGCCGGTATGCCGGTGCTGAAGGTATGGGAGGCTAAGCAGGTGTTTGTCAGTAAGCGCGGTCAGGGTACCGGCTACTCCGGCATCGAGAACCCGCTGTTTTTCAAAGACAACACGCGCATGTTCTACGGCGATGCGCGGGATAGCTTAAATACGCTGCTGCCACTGATTGATTAGGTTAATGCGCTATAGCTAGCCTTAAGATTGAGCCCGCGATTATTCGCGGGCTTTTTTTTGGGGTGCGTCTTATGCCATCCCCGGCTGCATGCTTTCAGTACTCCTGTTATGGTCGGTTACCGCCTCTTCTGTTGAGCACCCTCTGCTATGAATCAACGCCCTAACCCCCGGGTGCTGCTGCGCTTGCTGGGTCTGTTGCGCCCTTACCGACTGCGTTTAGCCCTGGCTGGCCTAGCTCTTTTATTGGCCTCAGGAAGTGTGCTGCTGCTGGGTAACGGGCTGCGCTTAGTTATCGACCGCGGCTTTCTGGCGGCGGATGAGCAGGCGTTGGCGCAAATGCTGGGTTTGATGCTGGCAGTGGTCACGGTGCTGGCGATGGCCTCCGCGCTGCGCTACTACCAGGTCACTTGGATTGGCGAGCGCTTGGCCGCTGACCTACGCCAGCGCGTGTTTGATCATTTACTCACTCTGGAGCCCAGCTTTTTTGAGAGCGCTAGCGACGGCCGTGCCGCAGGAGAGATTGCCTCTCGGTTGACCGCGGATACTAGCGTGCTGCAGAGCCTGTTTGGTTCCTCTGTTTCGTTGGCACTGCGCAACTTGGTCATGCTGGTAGGCGCGGTAGTACTTATGCTGATCACCCAGCCGTGGCTCTCGGCGCTGGTGCTGATCGGTATCCCCGCGACGCTATTGCCGATTGTTTGGTACGGCCGCCGGGTGCGGCGGCTTTCGCGCACCAGTCAAGATCGCGTGGCGGAGCTTGGCCGCTATGCCGAAGAGGCGCTAAGCGGTATTAAAACGATTCAAGCGTTTACCCACGAGGGCGTAGATAAAACCCACTACGGCCAACGCGTCGAGCAGGCCTTTGGCAGCGCCGTCGAGCGCACTCAGCAGCGCGCCTGGCTCACCGGTATTGCCATGCTGGTGGTGTTCACCGCCGTTGGCTTAATGCTTTGGCAGGGTGGCCAAGCCGTCTTGGCCGGTACGATGAGTGCCGGTGAGCTTTCGGCGTTTATTTTCTACGCCGTGCTTGCCGCGGGGGCTATTGCCACGTTGGCCGAAGTGGCGGGAGATGTGCAACGCGCGGCGGGTGCAGCGGAGCGTTTATTGGAACTGCTCGATACCCAGCCCGCTATCCAATCGCCTGCTAACTCGTACGACCTGGCTAAGCCATTGCGTGGTGAGATTAGGCTGGAGGGTGTCAGCTTCACCTACCCTGGCCGCGAAGCACCGGCGCTTGAAAGCTTTGATTTGCATATTCAGCCTGGGGAGCGAGTGGCGGTGGTGGGGCCTTCGGGGGCGGGTAAAAGCACGCTGCTTGGCCTACTGCTGCGCTTTTATGATCCCAGCCAAGGGCGTATCAGCCTCGATGGCAGTGATATCCGCAGCTTAGACCTCGCTGTTTTGCGCGGTGCGATGGGATTGGTGGCCCAAGAGCCGGTGCTGTTTAGCGGCTCAGTAGCCGAAAATCTGCGCTACGGAAACCCCGAGGCTGATATCGATAGACTGCGCATTGCCGCCCAGGATGCCAGCGCCCTGGACTTTATCGACGCGCTTCCCCAAGGCTTTGATACACCGCTTGGCCCCGGCGGCGTGCAGCTTTCCGGTGGCCAGCGTCAGCGTCTCGCCATCGCCCGGGCGCTGCTGAAAAATCCCGCGGTGTTATTGCTAGATGAAGCCACCAGCGCCCTGGATGCCGAGAGCGAGCGCCTAGTGCAGCAGGCGCTGGACAGGCTGATGGTGGGCCGTACCAGCATCGTGATTGCCCACCGGCTGGCGACCGTCATCGCCGCTGATCGCTTGCTGGTGCTTGATGGTGGGCGGCTGATTGCCGCGGGCACGCACGACGAACTAATCACCACCAGCCCGCTCTATCGTCATTTAGCTGCGTTGCAGTTTGGCTAGTGCTTATCGTTGCTTATCGTCTCTGCCCTGTTGCTCTACACTCGTCGTTTGTGTTCCATTTGCGTTCTATGAACGAAGGATAATCGCATTGATGTTGGGATTCCTGCAGGGATTTTCCTATGGCCTCTTTATGACCTGCCTGCCCTGGCTGCTGGTCGGCCTTTTCAATCCTGCTCTGGCGCTGCCGGTGGCGGCCCAAGGTCGGCTACAGGTGATCCTACGCTATTGCCTGGTGGTTCCTTTCATCAGCTCGCTGCTATGGCTGACCTCCCTTTGGGGCGGTTTCAGCCCCAACCTGTTTGGCTGGTTGGCGGGCATCATCGCTATCCCTGTGGCGCTGCCCGTCGAGCGAACGCTGCGCGGCTGGCTGGCCCGCCGTCGCGAGCGTCGCCGGGAGAAGTTGCGATCAGCCGAGACGCGTCAGCGTCGTGCCCAAGAGGAGCGTAACGCCTATGAGGCTGGCGTATCGGTGCTCGATCCTGAGCGGCCACCCGAGGGAGCTGACGATCTTGTCTTGGCCTTGTGCCGGGCCAAACAGAGCCTGCTGGACGTTAAACGCCCCGACTTGGCGGTTCTCGCGGATCGCCTCTACAGCCGCTACCGCCATGTGATGGACGTGCTAGGCGGTCGCTTTTACACTGGCGAGTTGGCTTTTGAGCGCTCGCGCGGGCTGGTCACTCAGGTCTGTTTCGGTGCGGTGGATACGCTGACCACGATGGCCTCCCAGGCACGCGGGGTGGTTAGTGTGGATGGCCATTACGTGCGCGGTCGGCTGGAGCGCGAGGGCAAGCGACTAAGCGATGAGGAGCGAACTGCTCTGGTGCGACGCCTGGACCTGTTGGTGGAGACCGAGCACCAGCTAAGTAAGCTCTCCGCCCGCATCGAATCGGCGCTGACCGTGCTCGACGATACCGCCGTTTCCATGGCGCGCATTGAGACGGCGCGCCCTCAGGCGTCTGTCACCACCGAGAAAGCGTTGGAGGATCTGCGCCGTTTCATCGAAGGCGCGGACCGTTATGCCCGCAAAGATTAATCCGGCAGCCAAGGGTCGCGTGCGGTATTCACACGGTTTTATTGACAGCTCAGGAGGTGCCCATGACGCAGCAATCCGATGACCAACCTCGCCTCTCCCTACCGTCGGTTGAAGAGATTGCTAGCGAATTGGGGACTAGCCAAGCCGATTCGGGCGACGCTGAACTTGAGGTGATGGCTGACCGCTTTGTGGAGGGTATTCTCGCCAAGGGGGACGAGGCGTCTGCGGTTCGCCAGCGCCGGGCGGTGGATGAGATGGGCCTTGAATTGCAACAGCAGGCTGCTCATCGCAGTGCCATGCTACAGACGCCACTGCGTAAGCTGGCCCATCAGGGTGACGAAGGTGGGCCGGTCGCCAAGGCACTGACCGATCTGCGCGGGCGCATGGAGGGGCTTGATCCTTCTCGCCATCGCTTGGCGCCGAGCGCGCTGGATCGGGTTCTAGCGATCATTCCCGGTGTCGATAGCCGTCTACAGCGCTATTTCCAAAAGTTTGAGAATGCTCAGCAGGCGCTGGACGCCATTATCGAGGAACTGAAAGGCGGTCGCGACATGCTGCATCGTGACAACCTTACGCTGAGCGATGACCAGCAAGCCCTCAATGGCATCCTGACCGAGCTGAACCGCCAGATCGCCCTCGGTCGCTTGATTGACCAGCGCCTGTGCGACGAGGTCGCCGCTCACGATAGCGAGGATCCGCGGCACCACTTCCTCGAGGAAGAGCTGCTCTTTCCGCTGCGCCAGCGTATCGTCGATTTACAGCAACAGCTGGCGGTAAGCCAGCAGGGTGTGCTGGCGCTAGAAGTGATTATCCGCAACAACCGGGAGTTGATGCGCGGCGTGGATAGGGCCATCAATGTCACCGTCTCGGCCCTCACCGTGGCGGTAACCGTGGCCATGGCGATGGCTAACCAGCGGCTGGTGCTGGATCGTATCGAATCGCTCAACTCCACCACATCGCAAATGATTGGTGGGACTGCCAAGGCGCTGCGCCAGCAAGGCGTCGACATCCAGAAGCGGGCCTCTTCGGCGATGCTTGATATGCAAGTGCTTGAGGAGGCGTTTGGCGAGGTGATGGGCGCGATTAATGATCTCTCAACCTATCGTCAGGAAGCTCTACCGCGGCTGGATGAACAGATCGACCGCCTGGCGACCCTGGCTAAGCAGGGCAATGCGTCCATCGATCGCCTGCGCGAGGGGAGCGAGGCGCAACCCCAGGATGGCAGCTTTGATAAGCCAGTGAGATAAGCCAGTACCCGTGCCTTGGCGTATGCCTAACAATTAACACAATTCTATTGACGAGCGTCTCTATTGACGAGGGAACCTATGTCGAGTTTTTTTCAACGCCTGAACGCTGTTAATGCCCCTTCGATTGGTCTGGGCTGTATGAACCTCTCCCACGGTTACGGCAGCATCGTGCCGGAAAGCGCGGCCTTACGGGCGCTGGATAAGGCCTTTGATATGGGCTATCGCCATTTTGATACCGCCACTCTGTATGGCGCCACGGCCAATGAACAGGTAGTGGGGCGCGCCCTTGAAGGTAAGCGAAAGCAACTCTTTCTCGCCAGTAAATGCGGCATGGCGATGGACCCTGAGTCGGGCAAACGGGTGATTGATGGCCATCCGGCAACGCTGCGCAAGCAGTGCGAAGCAAGCCTTGCGCGCCTGCGTACCGACCATTTAGACCTCTACTACCTGCATCGCTTAGATCGCCAAGTACCCATCGAGGAGAGCGTGGGGGCGCTGGGGCGCTTAGTGGAAGAGGGCAAGATTGGTGGCGTGGGGCTTTCTGAAGTCTCTGCGGTTACCTTGCGCCGCGCGGTGGCTGAGTATCCTATTGCCGCGGTGCAGTCGGAATACTCGCTGTGGACGCGCAATCCTGAAATTGCGTTGATTGATGCGTGTCGAGAATTGGAGGTTGCTCTGGTAGCGTTTAGCCCGCTGGGGCGAGGTTTCTTAACTGGCGCTATCAAAGACTCGGCGCGCCTAGAAGAGGGCGATATGCGCCGTAATATGCCGCGCTTTAGTGCCGAGAACTACCCGCATAATCAAAAGCTATTCGAGCGCCTGGCGGCGCTGGCGCAGGCCTTAAACGTCACGCCAGGACAACTGGCACTGGCGTGGCTGAAGGCTCAAGGTGAGGATATTATCCCGATTCCCGGAACTCGCTCGCCTGATCATATGCGTGAAAACTTAGCCGCGGAAACGCTGCACCTTGATGTCACCACACAGCAACAGTTGAATGCCATGATGACGCCAGACCAAGTGGCTGGGGCACGCTACAGCGCGGCCCAGCAGGCAGATATCGATACCGAAGAATTTTAACCACTATAGCGCTAGCAGACAGCCGATGTATAAAAGCTATTAGATCGGTCACTAAAAGCAAATTGTGCCTATGAAGGATCTGCTTTAAAACAGTACCAAGTGAATGAAGTGGCCTTTTTCTGCACAGCAGGCAGAGTGATAGCACTATCGTAAGGGCGCCCAGCATCAGTTGACTTGGTAGCTTAAGATGAGTGCAACCAAGACAAAAGCAAAAAAGGGAGAGAGCTATGAGTGGTAAATGTCCTGTAATGCATGGTGGTAATACCTCCACAGGTACGTCTAACAAAGACTGGTGGCCTGAAGGGATTAACCTGGATATCTTGCACCAGCATGACCGCAAAACGAATCCGATGGATGCTGATTTTGACTATCGGGAAGAGGTCAGAAAGCTCGATTTTGACGCGCTGAAGCAAGACGTTCACGCGCTGATGACCGACAGCCAATCCTGGTGGCCTGCCGATTGGGGCCATTACGGCGGTCTAATGATCCGCATGGCATGGCACTCTGCGGGTACTTATCGTCTGGCCGACGGCCGCGGGGGTGGCGGTACCGGTAGCCAGCGTTTTGCACCGCTCAACTCCTGGCCTGACAACGTCAGTCTTGATAAGGCGCGTCGTCTGCTGTGGCCGATCAAGAAAAAGTATGGCAATAAGATCAGCTGGGCCGACCTGATGATCCTAGCCGGTACCGTTGCCTATGAATCCATGGGGCTACCAGCCTACGGTTTCTCTTTCGGCCGTGAAGATATCTGGGAGCCGGAAAAAGATATCTACTGGGGCGACGAGAAAGAGTGGCTGGCGCCCTCCGACGAACGTTACGCGGACGTCGACAGCCCGGAAACCATGGAGAACCCGCTGGCTGCGGTTCAGATGGGGCTTATCTACGTTAACCCTGAAGGTGTTAACGGTGTGCCCGACCCGCTGAAGACCGCACAGCAGGTGCGCGAAACCTTCGCCCGCATGGCAATGAACGACGAAGAGACCGCCGCGCTCACCGCGGGTGGTCATACTGTAGGCAAGTGCCACGGCAACGGTGACGCGGCAGCGCTGAGTGCTGAGCCCGAATCGTCGGACGTTGAGACTCAGGGGTTAGGCTGGGGCAACCCAAACATGGGTGGCAAAGCGAGTAATGCTGTGTCATCTGGCATTGAAGGCGCCTGGACAACCAATCCAACGCAGTTCGATATGGGCTACTTTGATCTGCTGTTCGGCTACGAGTGGGAACTGCGCAAGAGCCCCGCAGGCGCTCACCAGTGGGAACCGGTGAGCATTAAGGAAGAGGATAAACCGGTTGACGCCAGCGACCCCTCTATCCGCCACAATCCGATCATGACCGATGCGGATATGGCCATGAAGATGGATCCGGCCTACCGCGCCATTTGTGAAAAATTCATGGCGGATCCAGAGTACTTCAAGCACACGTTCGCCAAGGCGTGGTTCAAACTGACCCACCGTGATCTAGGCCCGAAAGCGCGCTACATTGGCCCCGAAGTGCCCGCTGAAGACCTGGTTTGGCAGGATCCTATTCCGGCTGGCAGCACTGACTACAGCGAAGAAGTCGTTAAGCAGAAAATCGTCGAGGCTGGCCTGAGCATCAGTGACATGGTTAGCACCGCGTGGGACAGCGCCCGCACTTACCGCGGCTCTGACATGCGCGGCGGTGCCAACGGTGCACGCATTCGCTTGGCGCCTCAGAAGGATTGGGAGGGCAATGAGCCTGCGCGTCTTGCCAAGGTACTGGCGGTATACGAGCAGATTTCTGCCGACACTGGCGCGAGCATTGCCGACGTGATCGTTCTGGCCGGTAGTGTAGCCATTGAGAAAGCCGCCAAAGCCGCAGGCTACGACGTTCGCGTACCTTTTCTGAAAGGGCGTGGCGATGCTTCTGCCGAGATGACCGACGGCGAATCGTTTGAGCCACTAGAGCCGCTGGCGGATGGCTTCCGCAACTGGCAGAAGAAGGAGTACGCCGTGAAGCCGGAGGAGCTGCTGCTCGACCGCGCCCAACTGCTGGGCCTCACCGGGCCGGAAATGGTCGTGCTGCTTGGCGGCATGCGTGTGCTAGGCACCAACTATGGTGGCACTAAGCACGGCGTATTCACCGACCGTGAAGGCCAGTTGACCAACGACTTCTTCGTTAACCTGACCGACATGGGTAACAGCTGGAAGCCGGTGGGTAACAACGCCTACGAGATTTGTGATCGTCAAACGGGCGCTGTTAAGTGGACCGCTTCACGGGTTGATCTAGTATTCGGCTCGAACTCGCTGCTGCGCTCCTATGCAGAAGTCTACGCCCAGGACGACAACGACGAGAAGTTTGTTAAAGACTTCGTCGCCGCCTGGACGAAAGTGATGAACGCAGATCGCTTCGACGTCGCCTAAGCACTTAGCACTTTCGTTTTAGTACACAAACCCGCATCTCAGGATGCGGGTTTTTTGCTCTAAAACTAGCGGCTCTTAAATCTTCGCCTCTATAAGTGACAAAAGTGGATAATGATTCGGGTACCCGCTATTACGGACGAGCTGAGCAAAAAGCGCCGTCCTTTAACGCCAAACCATTAACTGCTTACGATAATCATCCTGCGCCTGGCTGGCGCTATCGGGCGTAAGCCACACCTGGGTGCCGGGCAGGCACTGGGAAAGCGTGGCGCAGGCGATGGGGGTGAGGGCGCCTAGGCGTGGGTAGCCGCCAATGGTTTGGCGGTCATTCATCAGCACGATAGGTTGGCCGTCTGGCGGTATCTGTACGGCACCGAGTGGAATACCTTCCGAAATAATCCCCGTCAGCGAGCCATGCAGGCCAGGGCCGGTGAGCCGCACGCCCATGCGGTCAGCACGGTTATCCACTGTCCAGGGTTGGTTGAACGCTTGGAAAAGCGTGCGACCACTAAAGGAGGCGATTTGCGAGCCGAGCACGATGGGTAAGCGGCAGCCTGATGCTGGCATCCGCGGGCCTTGGCCATCAGGCAGGCGACGATTCGCTGGCGGGGTGCCTTTCCAGGTTAACCGGTCGCCCACTTTTAGCGGTTTGCCATCTTCATGCAGGCCGCCCAGCTGTTCGCGGGCGGTGCAGGCGCGGCTGCTCAGCACCTCTGGCGCATTCAACCCACCGGGAAAAGCGAGATAGGCGCGCAGGCCCTGGCGCGGCTGGCGAAACTCCAGGCGCAGGCCGGGCTGTAGCTTAAAGCTGGTATTGGGGGCGAGTGGCTTGCCATTCAATTGGGCGTCTAGATCGGCGCCGGTCAACGCCAGACGCACTTCACGTTCGGTTTCAAAACTCAAGCCGCCGCCCATGACGATTTCCAGCGCGGCGCTGTTTAAAGCGTTGCCCAGCAGCCAGTTAGCCCAGCGAAAAGAGATCCAGTCGGCGGCGCCGCCCTGAGTAACGCCTAAATGGCCGACGCCAAATCGACCGGCATCTTGGATAAGCGCCAGCGGCCCCGCTTGTTTAACCACTAGCCCCTTTTGTGTTTCATTTATGGCGGTGTGACTCATGGGCGCTCCTCCATGGGCGTGGTATCGCCACCGTCGGCTTCAAACTCTTCGCGGGAGATGGCTCTAAAGCGCACCTTGTCGCCGGGGCGAAACAGCGGCTCGCCGCGTTTGGCATGCTCGAATAGCGGCACGTTGGTACGCCCTAGAATATTCCAGCCGCCCGGCGAGAGCAGTGGGTAGATCGCGGTTTGGCGATCGGCGATGCCTACACTGCCGGCGGCGACTTTGCGACGGGGTGTTTTCAAGCGCGGCGTCGCGAGAGATTCGTCTACCAAGCCCATAAAGCCGTAACCGGGGGCAAACCCCAGTGCGAACACGCAGTAGTCGTGGTTGCAGTGCTGCCTAATGAGTTCGTCGACGCTTAAACCTGCCCGCTTGGCGACCAGCGGCAGCTCGGGGCCGACGCTTTCGTCGTACCACACGGGAATATCGTGTAGCTCACCCGCCTGGGTATCGACAGGTTTGAGGCCAGAAAGCGCCTGGTTAATCAGCGTGAGAGCCTCGGCGTGATTTAGCTGTTGGCAGTCGTAATGGACTAGCAGCGTGGTGTAAGAGGGCACTAGATCAATTAACGCTGAACCAAAGGTGCTACGCAACTTTTGGTCGGCAGCGATGACCCAGGCCATATTGGCCTCATCGATGGTGTCGAACAATCGCACCATCAGGGCGTCCATGGCGGTGGTTTCAACACGCATTTCAATACGTCTTTCAGCTCTTCTTTCAGCTCTTTTTTCAGTAATGGGATTCACGCCTGCTCCAGCGCCTGAAAGGCCTCGCGAATAGCGCGTACGGCGGCCACTGACTCGGGATTATCGCCATGAACGCAGAGCGTATCGCAGGCTAACTGCAGCGGCGTACCATCAAGTGCGGTGAGCGGCTCGCCTTTGGCCAGCATTACCGCTTGATCGACGATGGTGTTCTGGTCGTGGTGCACGGCGTTAGGCAGGCGTCGTGAGGCCAAGTGGCCGTTGCCATCATAAGCGCGGTCGGCAAAGGTCTCGAACCAGAGGGTAATGCCTATTTGGGCGGCCAGCTCGCGATGTGGTTCGGGGTCGGCGGTGGACATAATCATTAACGGCAGGCTGGCGTCATACGCACGTACCGCGCGCATGACGCCTTCGAGCAGCGCCGGGTTGGCGGCCATATCGTTGTACAGCGCACCATGAGGTTTGATGTAGCTTAGTTGAGTGCCTTCGGCTTGGCATATGCCCGCCAACGCACCCACTTGATAAAGCACCATATCTTCCGCTTCTTCCGGTGAGCAGGCCATGGAGCGGCGGCCAAAGCCCATCAAATCCGGGTAACCCGGGTGCGCGCCAATGCGGACGCCATTTTGAACCGCTAGTTTGACGGTGCGGCGCATGACATGGGGGTCGGAGGCATGGAAGCCGCAGGCGATGTTGGCGCAGTCGACGAAAGGCATCGCATCGGCATCCAGGCCGAGGTGCCAGTTGCCGAAACTTTCGCCCATATCGCAGTTAAGCAGGGGGATGGCCATAGCGACTCCTGTCGTTGATACAGTTAAGGTCGTTGATGCTTTCACTTGGCTGAAGCTGAAGTGTAAGCCACCATCAATATATAAACATGGCTTGCCCAATGACAATTGTCTGGTGAAATAATCACTAGAGCTTCCTGGCAGCTGGGCATAGCTTGACCATTCGGCGTGATAACAGCGTTGGTTGCCGTTTACTGCTGGAAATGAGCTTAATGATGCATTATGAAACGTGTGCGATCTATACCATCTAAGCAACACACTATTAAAATTTATAAGAGGGTTCTCACGATGTGTAAGACAATCACGACGTCACTACTACTGGCGACCGCCTGTGGCTTAACGGTAACGGCTCACGCGGCGGAATGGACGATGGCCACGCCCTACGGTGATGCCAGCTTTCATACCCAAAACACTAAGCAGTTCGCCGAAGATGTGGCTGAAGCGACCGACGGCGAGTTAACCATTACCGTGCATAGCAGCGGCGCGCTAGTAGCACACGGAGAAATTAAGCCGTCGGTGCGTCGCGGCACCATCGATGCCGGTGAAGTCTTCCTCTCGGTTCTCTCCAACGACGATCCGATCTTTGAAGTCGATACCCTGCCAGGTGTAGCGGGTAGCTATGATGATGCCTACGCATTGTGGGAAGCCACCAAACCGATGATTACCGACCTGTTTGCCGATGAAGGGTTGATTCCGCTCTACGCGGTCGCTTGGCCAGCGCAAGGCATTTATACCTCTGAGCCTCTCTCCGACCCAGGGCAATTTGAAGGTCTGCGCGTCCGCGCACCCAACATTAATACCCAGCGTTTTGTTGATAATCTGGGCGGCAGCCCGACTGAGACTGAAGAATCTGATATCCCCACCGCCTTCAGCACCGGTCGGGTTGATGCCATGATCACGTCTAGCTCGACTGGTAACTCCATGGCCGCTTGGGATTACGTGACCGATTACACCGACGCTAACCTCTGGCTACCTAAAAATATCGTGTTCATCAACCAGCGGAGTTTTGATGGCCTAGACGAAGCGACCCAGGAAGCACTGATGGAAGCCGCTGCTGAGGCTGAGAAACGTGGTTGGCAGTTGAGTCGCGAAGATAACGATGCCAGTTTGGCGGTTTTGGAAGACAACGGTATTTCGGTCTCTGAGCCTAACGATGCTATTTCAGAAGCGCTCCAAGCGGCCGGTAATCAACTGTTTGAAGACTGGCAGTCACGTGCCGACGATGAAGCCAAACAGGCGCTGGAAAGCTACCGCGAGCAGCGCGACAGCTAAGCACCTGCAAGGGCAGTGGCATTGCCGCCGCCCTTGCTTCTCCCACGCGCTTCTTGAGGCTGCGAACATGACGTTTAAATTCGACAAACTCTATCGTCTGGGTGCTTGGGGTGCAGCGGCGTGCATGGTGGTTATTTGTGCGCTGATAGCGATTCAGGTGACCTTTCGCTTGGTAGATGCACTATTAGTGCTGGTGGGACTGGGCCGTTTGGGCCTGAGTATCACCGGGGTGTCGGAAATTGCTTCTTACCTATTGGTTGGGGCGACCTTCCTGGGGTTGGCCTACACCTTTGTGCATCATGCGCATATTCGCGTAACGCTGCTAATTGCACGATTACCCTCGGCCATTCGCGTGTGGTTCGAGGTGTTTTGTTTGGTTATCGCGCTGGCGATCAGCCTGATGCTGAGCTACGGCCTGATTGAACTGGCCAGAGAAAGCTTGGCGTACAACGATGTTTCATCGGGATTTTTGTCGATTCCGCTATGGATTCCCCAGCTTGTACTCGCGACAAGCGTCGGGCTGCTCTGTTTGGCCCTGGCTGAAGCCCTATTTATGGCGCTACGTATCGCTGCACACGATCCCTCAAGTTTTCGCGAGGCCACCGCGGCTGATGACAGCGAGGAGCACTAAAGGTGACATTAACCGCTTTTTTGCCCTCTAAACCGGAGAGTTCCTCGTGCTACTACTAAGTCTTGCCACCCTATTTACCCTCGTGTTGCTGCTTGGCAGTGGGGTGTGGATCGCCTTCGCTCTGATCGGTACGGCCTGGATAGCGCTAGAGTTCTTCAGCTCGTTCTCACCGGCATCTATCTTAGCGTCAGACTTCTGGGGGGCCAGCTACGGCTGGGATCTCACCGCGTTGCCAATGTTTATCTGGATGGGCGAAATTCTGTTTCGCTCAGGGCTTGCCGACAATATGTTTCGTGGTCTTTCGCCCTGGTTAAACCGCCTGCCGGGGCGTTTATTGCATACCAATATCATTGGCAGTGGCATGTTTGCGGCGGTGTGCGGCTCCTCGGCCGCCACCTGTGCCACGGTGGGTAAAATGACCCTGCCAGAGCTTGAGCGGCGGGGCTACGATAGCAATATGGCGATTGGCACCCTGGCCAGCGCTTCCACCTTGGGGCTGTTGATACCGCCCTCTATCGTACTGATTGTCTATGGCGTAGTGACCGAGCAGTCGATTTCCAGGCTGTTTATGGCCGGTATCGGCCCGGGGCTGATGATATTGGCGATGTTCATGACCTATCTCATTCTGTGGGCGTTACTTAAAGGTAACCGCGAAGGGCTTACCGGCGAAGATGAATCAAACATGAGCTTTGCTGAAAAGCTGCGCAATACCTGGTCCCTGGTTCCTATCTTGCTACTGATTGGCGGGATTATCGTCTCGATTTATGGCGGGTTAGCGTCGCCTACCGAGGCCGCCGCCGTCGGCGTGGTGCTATCGATTGTGATTGCGCGCTTTAACGGTCACTTTGACCGCGAAACCTTTAAAAGCTCGCTGTTTGCCGCCGTGCGCACCGCCTGTATGATTGCGTTCATTATTGCCGGTGCTTCGTTTCTGACTTCGGCCATGGGCTTTACCCAGGTGCCGATAAAGCTGGCAACGGCGATTGGTGAGATGGGCCTTTCACCCACCATGCTATTGATTGCGCTAACGTTGCTGCTGTTGGTAATGGGTTGCTTTTTGGATGGTATTTCGCTAATTCTGCTGGTAACCGCGATAATTATGCCGCTGGTGAGTGCTGCGGGATTTGATCTTATCTGGTTTGGTATTTACCTGGTCGTGGTGGTCGAAATGTCGCAGATTACGCCGCCGGTGGGCTTCAACCTATTCGTGATTCAGGGGCTAACCGGCAAGGATATTTTGACCATTACCAAAGCCACGCTGCCATTTTTCCTACTGATGCTATTGGCGATTGCCTTAATGCATATCTTCCCTGGCATTGCCCTCTACCTACCTGAGGCGATGACGCGCTAAATGCCCATCAGCGCCAGACTGAAACACCCAAACCGTCTTGGCGAAGGCTTGGGTGTTTAAACGGCACTTCTTTGTGCTCGCTGTTCGAGCTAAGCTGAAGGAAAAGCGGGAATAAGTGAGCCCACCAATGCATATAAGGAATAAGGCGGCAGATATTTTTCGCCAGTTAGCCGAAGGGGTTGGGCACAGTGGAACGCCTCGCTTTTATGCAACGCTGGTAGAGCGCCTTGCAGCCATTTTAGGCGTTGATCATGTCCTCGTCGCTGATGTTACTGAGCAATACCAAGTGGAAACGCTAGCGGTTTGGTCAAATGGTCGCTTGCTCAACAATATTACCTACTCGCTAACCGGCACACCGTGCGAAACCGTAGTAGGCCGCGATTTCTGCTTATATAAATGTGATGTTCAGTCACGCTTTCCCGACGATAAACTGCTTTATGAGCTCGGCGCCGATAGCTATTTGGGGTTGCCACTCTACACCGCGGATGGCGCTGTCATCGGTTTACTGGCAGTGCTCAAAAACTCTCCCATGCAGTTGGATGCATTAGCCAATGAAATATTGCAAATCGCCGCCGCCCAGGCCGGGGCCGAGCTTGGCCGACAAAAGGCGGAACAGGCCTTAAGAAAAAGCGAAGCGCTGGCGCGCGAGAGTGAGCGCCGTTTGGAGACACTGCTTAATCATCTGCCGGGTATGGCCTACCTCTGTTTGAATGATCGTGATTGGACTATGCAACTGGTGAGCCAGGGCGCTGAGGCGTTGACCGGATACCGGCCTGACGAGTTGCAAAATAATCGGCTAACTAGTTTTGCCGCGCTTATTCATCTTGACGATCAGGACAAACTCTTTCGCGAGGTGCAGTTGGCTATTGCTGGCAAGCGGCCTTATCGCATGGTTTATCGGCTACACCATCGCGATGGTAGCTACCGGTGGATGTGGGAGCAGGGGCAGGCGGTCATCAATGAGACGGGCGAAGTCGTCTGTTTGGAGGGGTTCATTTCCGATGTCACCGACCAGCAAGAGTCTCAGCGGGTACAAAATGCCGTCATGCAGGTGGCCTCCACGGTCACCACACGGGTGGGTGATGGCTACTTTCAGCAGTTGATCGTTACTTTGGTGGAGGTGTTGGAGGCTGATGCGGGCTTTATTGCGCTGCTCGATACGCCCCCTCAACGTGACGAAAAAGCCGTTGGACAGGCGGTCACTGTCAGCATGGTGGTAGAGGGCGCGCAACTTGAACAGCAATCCTTTGCTCTGCGAGGCTCACCCAGCGAGCAGATAGTGCTCGAGCGCGAAGCTGTAGTGAATGACGGGCCGCCGCTACTTTTGTCGGGAACAACATTATCGACAAGAGCGTGGATTGGTCGTCGCCTGGATAATGCTAATGGGGAAGCGATTGGCGTAATGATCGTATTTTATCGCCAACCGCTGACCACTAATGCGTTTGCCACCTCGGTACTACAAATCCTTTCCACTGGTGCCGCAGCAGAACTTGAGCGCCGACGCGATCACCGCCACATGCACCAACTGGCTTACCGGGATAGCACCACTGGTTTACCTAACCGCATTCGTTTCATGGAGCTGTTAGCGCAGATGTGGAATGAGGCCCTGCAAAATGAGCGTGGGCTTGCCCTGCTGCGCTTAGATATTCGCCGCTTTAAAGAAGTGAATGACTTGTATGGCCACCAGGTGGGGGATCAACTGCTAGTGACGGTAGCGGATCGTTTACAGCAGGCGAGCCATGCGTATGGCTCGTTAGCGCATTTATCTGGGGACGAGTTTGCTTTATTGATAGCAAATACTAATGACAGTGACATCGGTGTGCTGGTCGACCAGTTACGCTCAGCGGTAACGCAGCCGCTGCATCTAGAGCGTCGCGTCTTTCATCTTGATGTGAGTATTGGTTTTGCCTGTTATCCGCAAGATGTGGCGGGAGCAGAAGAGTTATTTAACGCTGCCAGCATTGCCCTCCATCATGCTAAGCAGCGCGAAAATAATACCTGTCCTTATACCCAAACCATGCGTTATGAGCTTCAGCGACGCCAATGGATGACTGAGCGACTCAACGCCGCTATTAGCGAGCACCGGCTGGAGCTCTATTTTCAGCCCCAAGTAGATCTTACCAGCGGCCTGCTGACTGGTGCTGAGGCGCTGTGTCGCTGGTTTGACGCCGAATGGGGCTGGGTAAGCCCCAGTGAGTTTATCCCTTTAGCGGAAGAACGCGGTTTAATTCGTGCTTTAGGAGATTGGGTGCTGGAAGAGTCGGCAAGGCAGTTAATGGTCTGGCATAACCAGACGGAGGGAGGCTTGCCAGGGAGGCTGTCGATTAATATATCGGCTCAACAGTTTGCCGACCCAGAGCTCACCCGCCACATTGCGCACCTCACCGCTGGCGTTTCGCCGAGCGCTATTGCACTTGAGCTGACCGAAAGCGATTTTATGCGCGACCCCGACCAAGCCATTGAGATTACTCACACTATGCGTAAAGCGGGTTACGCGCTCTCCATTGATGATTTTGGTACGGGCTACTCCTCGCTCTCCTATTTGCGGCGCTTTGCCGCCGACGCGCTGAAAATCGATATCTCTTTTGTCCGCGAAATGCTCGAAAACCAAAATGATCGCACCATCGTGCAAACCATCATTGCCATGGCGCAGGCGTTAGAAATGAAGACTGTGGCAGAAGGTGTCGAAACCCAGGAACAAGCTCATTTGCTTGCCGAAATGGGCTGCAATGAAGCGCAAGGGTATTGGTTTGGACGGCCATTACCGGCGGAAGAGTTTGCCGCGGAGTGGTTAATACCTTAATACCTTGTCATCGCCAGCGTCATCGTCTTGTCATCACCTTTGGCATACCCTACGCGCCGTTAACCCGCGATGAAAGGAGTGCTCCCATGCGCCTGGCTCTGTTTGATCTTGATGACACCCTCCTGGATGGAGACTGCAGCGACCGCTGGAATTTATGGATGATAGAGCAAGGTTGGATCAGCGATGCCGACGCTTTTATGGCGAGAGCGGAGCAAATGCACCAAGCCTATCACGCAGGCAAACTCAAGCTTGAAGAGTATCTTGCTATGACACTGGCACCGCTGCGCGGACGTCGAGTGAAGGATGTGCAAAAAGAGGTAGAGCGGTTTGTAGCCACCCACCTGCAGCCGCGTATTTTTGAACAAGCCTGGGCCTGCTTGGAAACGCATCGTCAGGCAGGCGATACCCTGCTACTGATTTCCGCTTCATCACGTCATCTGGTCGAGCCGATTGCGACCATTCTAGGCATTGGGCACGTGCTGGCGGTAGAACTAAGCGTTGAGCGCGGCATTAATGAAGAGGCGCGCTATATCGGCAGCAGTGAAGGCATCTTTTCGTATCGTGGCGGCAAGGTACTGCGTCTGAAACAGTGGCTGACTGAACAGCAAATCACCCCGAGCCACACTACCTTCTATTCTGACTCCCGCAACGACCTCCCGCTACTGCAGTACGTGGATTGTCCCGTAGCGGTTAACCCTGACCCGGTACTGGCAGAAGTGGCTAGCGTTGAAGGGTGGCAGCGCTTGGATTGGCGAACAGCGGCGTTCACCTCTGTTTCCAGTGGATGTTAAATGGTCTGCCACACCAAGTTAATACCCACCACGAACATAGCAAGAATAACTAAGCGGTAAAACAGCGCTTCGTTGACACGGCTTTGCAGCCACAGGCCATTACGCACGCCAATCCAGGCGATGGGCACCAGCAGCAGCGACGCCCAGGCGCTGGTGACGTTGATTTCACCAAGCCACATATAGGGGGCCAGTTTGATCACGTTGACCACCGCAAACGACACCGCGCAGGTGGCGATAAAGGTTTCTTTAGGCAGTTTACGCGGCAGTAAGTAGACATTCAGCGGCGGCGCGCCCGCATGGGCCATAAAGCTGGTAAAGCCGCAGACGCTCGCCGCTGGCAATGCCCAGCGGGAAGAAATGGGCTTTTTGGCGACGGGCTTGAGTAGCATGTAAGCGGCGAACAGTAAGGTGATAATGCCAAGCGTCAAGCGTAAGCCCTGTTCACTCAAACTGCCAAACAGCAGCGTCCCTACCGTCACGCCGATAAACAGTCCTGGCACAAAGCGCCAGACCTCAGTGGCGTCCTGCTTGCCCCACCACGCTTTCACCGCAAACACGTCCATCACCAGCAATAGCGGCAATAGTAAGCCCGCTGCCTGGGCGGGGCTGATCGCCAGCGCCATGAGCGGTACCGAGAGCGTACCAAAACCACCCGCAAAGCCACCTTTTGAAACGCCGGTCAGGTAAACGGAAAATGCAATTAACAACCAGGCGATGACGGAGTATTCGGGGAGCATTGAAGCCTCTGGATAAATGAAATAGCTAACCGTAGGAATACGAATAATAAAAAGCCCCGCATCGGCGGGGCTAGTTAGCATAGCATCCAATAAACGTTAGCGGGCGAAGAGTCGTTCCATCAAGCGTTCATCAGCCACTCGTGATCGGGGTCGTTGTGGAATTTCCATGCCCGCTTGGGCCCCGCCATCACATTTAAGTAGTAGAGCGAGTAGCCATGGGAGGCGCCTACTGGATGGTAGCCCTTGGGCACCAACACACAGCAGCCGTTTTCCACCGCCATGGTTTCATCAAGGCTGCGGTCATCGGTGTAAACGCGCTGGAAGGCGAACCCTTGTTCAGGGTTAATGCGGTGGTAGTAGGTCTCTTCCAGATGTGATTCGTGGGGTAAGTTATCCACATCGTGTTTGTGGGGCGGGTAGCTCGACCAGTTACCCGCAGGTGTGAATACTTCGACTACTAATAGGCTATCGGCGGGCTCGGTTTCCGGCAGAATATCGTGAACATGGCGGGTGTTGGTGCCTTGGCCACGGGTGCTTTTTTTGATTTTGTCGGGAGCGATTAGCCTAGGGGCGTGATTGCCATGCCCTGGGGCGGCGCACACCGCTAGCTCTAAGTCCGTGGTTGCTTCCACCGAGTAGCTAACATGGTCAGGTAGGTAAACCGCATAGGGCGGGATCTGCTCAAAAATATCCATACGCTGGCCAATATCTTCAAAGCGGTGCTCGCCGCAAGTTACCGTGGCGCGACCGGTGAGCAGCACCAGGCATACTTCCTGGTCATCGCTGCTGGCCTCCAGGCGCTGGCCCTTGGCGAGTTTATGCACCCGAAAGCCGACATGCTGCCAGCCAGCCGATGTTGGGGTAACGTCGATCACGGTGCCTTGGGTGTCTGGGGCGGTGGGGCGTACCAGTAGGGAAGCCATATGTCGTTCCTTCTGATGACTAGCTGCCCTGTTAGCCGCTAGCCGTTTACGATATGAAGGGTCTCCACAGACCCGCTTGCGTCTAATTAGACCGAGGCGTCAAGCAGAACTTTGCGACCTTCACGCAATGAAAGCTCCGCTGCATCGGCTAAGCGCAACGCCTCTAGGCCATCTTGGGCACCGGCGAGTGGCGCACGTTTCTCTTTCCATGCGGCGACAAAGTCGCCAATTTCAAGTTGGTAGGCTTGGGCGTAGCGCTCTAAGAAGAACCACTTGGGTTTGTCTTCCACTTGGCCTGCTTCACCGGTGAAGCGCAGCCGGGTATCACTCTCGTTCTGGGCTTGCAGCATGCCTTGGCTGCCAAAGGCTTCGATACGCTGATCGTAGCCGTAGTTGGCGCGTCGTGAGTTGCTGATTTGGCACAGCTTGCCACTGGCCGTTGTGAGGGTGACCATCGCCGTATCTACATCACCTGCTTCGCCAATCGCTGGGTCGATGATGCTACTGCCGACGGCAAAGACGCTTTCAATTGGTTCATCTAGCAGCCAGCGTGCCATGTCGAAATCATGAATCATCATGTCGCGGAACAGGCCGCCCGACTCAGCCACATACTCGGCAGGTGGGGGAGAGGGGTCGCGGCTGATGATGGTCAATGTTTCCAGCGCGCCTATACGCCCTTCGGTAATGGCCTTTTTTAGTGCCGCAAACTGTGGGTCGTGGCGACGGTTAAAGCCTAACGCGCAGGTCACCGGGTGTTCGCTAAGTACTTGCAGGGCATCGCGCGTGCGCGCTAAATCCAGGGCGATAGGTTTTTCGCACAGAACCGCCTTGCCTGTACGGGCGGCACGCTCTAGATACTCCGCATGAGTAGGCGTGCTTGAGGCGATCAGTACGGCATCAATCTCATCATCTGCGAAGATTTCATCCACGGAGGCCGCTCGGCTAGCGTACTGCTCGGCCAGGGCTTCTGCGGCAGGCTGATGAAAATCAGCCACGGCAACCAGCGTAACGTTTGGGTGTGAATAGATGGCCTGGGCATGCACTTTGCCGATCCGCCCAGCGCCGATAAGCGCGAGTTTCATAAGCTCTCCTGTTTTGTTTTTACTGTTGGCTTGCTTTGGGTGTTTAGGCCTTACGTTGTTTGTCCTGGCCTTTTTCTTTGTCGCGTGTTTTGTCTTGCCGCACCCCCAGGGCAATTGCCAAGGTCTGGGTCAAGCAGAGCGACGCGGTCAAACTACGGAAACTTTTTACTTCGGCTTCGTTGACCACGAAGACGACATCCGCGAAGCGAGCCAGCGGGCTAAGGTTCGAATCGGTAATCACCACAATGGGTAGACCGCGCTGATGGGCGTCTTCGCAGGCTTTTTGGCTCTCTTCGGCATAGGGGGAGAAGCTGATGGTCAGTAGAGCGTCGTGTTGGCTCATAGCGCGCAGCTGCTCGCCGTACATCCCTCCCAAACCATTGACCAGCAGCGCAGGTTTATCCACATGCGCTAAGGCATAGGTCATGTAGCTGGCTACCATGAAGCTTCGCCGGGCACCCATCACATGAATGGCGTGCGCCTTCTCAAAAATATCCAACGCCTTCTCTAGGCTCTCTGGATTAATGCGGCTGGGTAGCTGCTCAAGCACGGCACGGTTGGCGTCGGCGAACTCCCATAACAGCTGGGTGCTATCCGGTGTTTCTCCAGTGGCGCTGCGTACCGCGCGAATTCGCTCGGTGTAGTTAGGCAGCTCATCGACCAGGCGGCTGCGAAACAGCTGCTGCATTTCGGAAAAGCCCTTAAAGCCCAAGCTATTAGCCAGGCGAATTAAGGTGGATGGAGTGACATCCGCCTGCTCGGCAATTTTGGCCACGGTCGACAGAGCAACCTCTTGGGGGTGATCAAGCATAAAGCGCGCGGTTTGCTGCAAGCGTTTGCTTAGCGTGGCGTACTCGGCGGTAATCAACGTTTCCAGCTCGCGGTAGCTTTGTGGCGGCTGCTCCATGGCAATTCCTTTGATTAAAGCCTCTGCCACTGGTTGTAGTGGCTCTTAGATATGCAGTCTAGCTGTTTGAAATAAATATTCCACTTATACCAAAATATAGAATAAATAATTTGATTGTTTGCCACTTTGGAATCTATATTTCATAGCGTCACTGCATGCGATACCGCATCACCAACTAATAATGATAATACGAAGAGGAATTAATCTATGACACGTCTACCGTATTGGCTTATAGCCACGGCCACCACCACAGCGCTAATGGCAGGTGTCGCACAAGCACAGGAATCGGAACAAGAAGAGAGCCGTTTTGTAATGGTGACCCACGGTGTTCCCTCTGATCCTTTCTGGTCAGTGGTGAAAAACGGCGCAGAAGCAGCCGCTGATCTCGTAGGTGCTGAGCTGGAATACCGTGCTCCATCGACCTTTGATATGGCCAAGATGCAGCAACTCGTACAGGCGGCGGTAGCGTCTCAACCGGATGGTTTGATCCTCTCTTTTACCGACGAAAATGCCCTGGGCGGCGTTGTCCAAAATGCTGTCGATAACGGCATACCCGTCATCACCATTAACTCCGGTGGCGACGTGGCAAGGGATTATGGTGCCCGGCTGCACATCGGGCAGAGTGAGTATGAAGCAGGGAAGCAGGCTGCTGAGCGCATGCAAGAAATGGGCGTTGAGAAAGGCGTCTGCGTTAACCATGAACAAGGCAACCAGGGACTCGACCAGCGCTGTGATGGCTTTGTCGAGGGCTTCGATGGCAATGCTGAGCAGCTAGCGACCACCTACGACCCCACCAACATTCGCAATGCCATTATCGCTTACCTTAATGAGAACAGTGATGTGCGCGGTGTGCTGACCTTGGGTGCATTGGCCG
This sequence comes from Halomonas sp. H2, assembly GCF_050215315.1. Lineage (GTDB taxonomy): Bacteria > Pseudomonadota > Gammaproteobacteria > Pseudomonadales > Halomonadaceae > Vreelandella. The sequence continues at coordinate 3,413,935 of NZ_CP189760.1, read as the reverse complement.
CTGATCCGATGATTCGGGCCATGCGTGAGCAGGGGGCAACCGATATGTTCACCCTCGGTACCTTTGATCTTTCACCCGGCATTTTGGAAGCCTTGGATGCGGGCGAGCTGGACTTCGCGATCGACCAACAGCAGTACATGCAGGGCTACTTGCCCGTCATGTTCCTAGATCAGTTCGTCAAGAACGGACTGCTACCCGCAGGGGATGTTGCCACCGGCCCAGGGTTTGTCACTCAAGAAAACGCTGCACAGGTCATTGAGTTGAGTAGCCAGGGCATCCGTTGATAACTATCTAATCGGAAAAGGCTCGGCGGTGTCGAGCCTTGGGAGTCGGTCACTATGAATTCCACTGAAACGAAACAATCGGTTGCGCCAGCAACCGCTCCTCAAGATGAGCGTATCCAGAGAGTCTCTTTCTGGAAGAAAGCGCTTAATCGCCCAGAATTGGGAGCCCTGGCCGGTGCTGTGTTGGTGCTTGCTTTTTTTATCGCTGCTTCCAGCGGCACCGGGATGTTTACCCCAGCGGGTATTATTAATTTTCTTGAAGTTGCCGCTCAGCTCGGCATCATCGCCACTGCGGCTGCGTTGCTGATGATCGGCGGAGAGTTTGATCTTTCGATAGGTTCGATGATTGGTTTGGCAGGCATTCTGATTGCCATCCCTGCGGTGGAGTATGGCTGGCCGCTGTGGGCCGCAATTTTATTGGCGTTCGCCTGTGCAGGTCTGGTGGGCTGGATTAACGGTAATCTAGTCAATAAAACGGGGTTGCCGTCATTTATCGTTACCCTGGGCTTCCTGTTCATTCTGCGTGGCCTAGCCATCGGTACTAGTCGGTTGTTGACGGGACGTACTCAGGTGGGGGGAGTGCAAGATCATATCCCCGGAGATTGGTTCGCGGCGCTTTTCTCTGGAGAGGTCGCTACGGGACTATTTAGCTGGATGGCGGCAAATGGCTGGATGGCAACCAACTTTGCGGGCAACCCCACGGTCACCGGTATTCCCGTCTCGATTGTCTGGTGGTTAGGCTTAACCGCTGTAGCGACTTGGGTGCTGCTGTGCACACCTTATGGCAACTGGATCTTCGCCAGCGGTGGTGATGCTAACGCGGCGCGCAATTCGGGTGTCCCCGTCCATCGCGTCAAGATTTCACTGTTCATGTTCACTGCTTTCTCCGCGACTATCTTTGCCTGCATACAGGTGATGGATACCGGTTCTGCGGACACCATTCGTGGCCTGTTAAAAGAATTGGAAGCCATTATTGCTGTGGTGATCGGTGGCGCTTTGCTGACCGGTGGTTATGGATCCGCTATAGGTGCAGCGCTAGGTGCGCTGATCTTCGGCATGGTGCAAATGGGTATTTTTTACACCGGTGTTAATACGGACTGGTTCCAGGTCTTCCTGGGCGTGATGTTGCTGGTGGCGGTGCTATTCAACAATTACATGCGCAAAAAGGCGATGGAGGCTAAATAACATGACTACACGCACTCCAATGATTGAAATGCGCAGTGTCAGCAAACACTTCGGAAGTGTCATCGCCATCAGTGATATCTCAATGCAGGTCTATTCCGGTGAGGTTATGTGCCTGCTGGGGGATAATGGTGCTGGCAAGTCGACGCTAATCAAAACCCTTTCTGGTGTTCACCAACCTACCCATGGCGAGATGCTACTGGATGGTGAACCCGCCCGTTTCAAGTCCCCTGCTTATGCACTGGATGCTGGTATCGCCACCGTGTTCCAGGATCTTGCCATGGTGCCGTTGATGTCGATTACCCGTAACTTTTTTATGGGGCGCGAACCGACGGTGGGATGGGGGCCTTTAAAGCGGATTGATTGGAAGTATGCCGACCGGGTTGCCAAAGAAGAAATGGCTAAAATCGGTATTGATGTGCGCGACCCAAGCCAGCCGGTGGGTACGCTTTCCGGTGGGGAGCGCCAGTGTGTGGCGATTGCCCGTGCCGTCTATTTTGGTGCCAAGGTGCTGATTCTTGATGAGCCCACCTCAGCGCTTGGGGTCAAGCAGGCCTCCGTCGTACTGCGCTACATCGCCAAAGCTCGTGCCGATGGGCTTGCGGTTATCTTTATTACCCACAATGTCCACCATGCTTACCCAGTGGCGGATGCGTTCACCCTATTGTCACGCGGCGGTAGTTTGGGCTCCTTTCGCAAAGAAGAAGTCAGCCGCGAAGAAGTGCTCAACATGATGGCGGGTGGCGCTGAGCTTGAAAGCCTGGATGCGGAGCTTGCGGAATTTCAGCGGGACGATAAAGCCAAGAAGGCCAACTTAGCCGGTCAAGACACTCAGCCCGGCGATGAAACAAGCAGCACTGAACTCTCTTCACCGCGAACGGCGAACGGCTATTAAGGAGCCATAATGAATAAACCAACCCCATCATCTCCGTTCACGCTGGCCGTCTGCGCCGAAATGGTGTTTCGCCACTTGCCCGTGTTGGAGCGTGTTAAGCGTATTTCTGAACTGGGTTTTCAGGTCGAAATCTGGGACTGGACTAAGCACGACATCGAGGCACTGGCCAATAGCGGGGCGACGTTTTCATCCATGACCGGCTATGTCACCGGCACCCTGGCGGATGCCGCCGGTGCTGATGAACTGCTACGTACCGCCGCGGAGTCGGTTGAAGTGGCCAAACGCCTTGGCATTCCGCGCCTTAACCTGCACGGCACCGGGCTAGATGGTAATGGGTTGCCCGTTCAGCCTTGCCAACAGATGACCGGCGCTATGTGGCTCAAAGCCCGCGACACACTCAATCGGTTGGCGGATCTCGGTGAGCAGCACGGCGTCACCTTTGTGCTTGAAAACCTTAATACCGACGTTGACCACCCCGGTGTGCCGTTTGCGCGCCTGGAAGATGTCCTGTCGCTAGTGGAGAGTGTCGATAGGCCTAGCTTACGCATCATGTTGGACGTTTATCACGCCCAGATTGGCGAAGGTAATCTGATCGAATTACTTCGCCGCTGTGGGCCCTACATTGGTGAAGTGCAGGTGGCTGATGTGCCGGGGCGCTGCGAACCGGGAACCGGCGAGATTAACTACCCGGCCATTGCTCAAGCGCTGAACGACATAGGCTATCGCGGCACGGTGGGGTTAGAAGGTTGGGCCTCTGGCGACGACGAACTAGCACTCAAGCGGTTTCGGGACGCCTTCTCATTTTAGGTAAGCCTCATCGATAGCCACCCAAGACGCTTTTATGCCCAGTGCCCTCTTTTGCCCGATACCACGAATTTGTGACGTGGGGAGACATTTATGCTGAATAACAATAGTCAACACCGGCCGCTTGACCTGATTTGCCTGGGACGTGTGGCGGTCGACCTGTACGCCGAGCAGATTGGCAGCCGTTTAGAAGACGTGGCGAGCTTTGCCAAGTACCTAGGTGGCAGCTCGGGCAATATGGCTTACGGCACCGCTCGTTTAGGATTGAAGTCTGCCATGCTCTCGCGGGTCGGCGATGAACAAATGGGCAATTTTGTTCGCGAGGAATTAGCACGAGTGGGGGTGGATACCTCCGCGCTACAAACCGACCCCGAGCGCCACACCGGCTTGGTACTGCTGGCGTTAAAAGATCGCGAAAGCTTCCCGCTGCTATTTTACCGCCGCGACTGTGCCGATATGGCCATCGACGCCGACGCCATCGACCCTGAATTTATCGCCCGGGCCAAGGCGCTGGCGATTACCGGCACCCATCTTTCTACCGATACCACTCGCCGGGCGTGCCGCAAAGCGCTGGACGCCGCCGCCCATCATGGCGTGAAGCGGGTGCTGGATATCGACTACCGCCCAGTGCTGTGGGGGCTGACTAACCCTGGTGATGGTGAAACCCGCTTTATTTCGGATGCAACCGTGACCACCGATCTGCAGCGCTGGCTGGCGGATTTTGACCTGATTGTGGGCACCGAAGAGGAGTTTCATATTGCCGGTGGCAGCACGGACACCTTAGCCGCTTTGCGCGCGGTACGTGAGGTTAGCGAAGCCACTCTGGTATGCAAGCTGGGGCCCATGGGCTGTGTCGTGTTTGAAGGCGCTATTCCTGACCGCATTGAAGACGGCATTCTGGTCAAGGGCGTTCAGGTCGAGGTGCTCAATGTACTGGGCGCTGGCGATGCCTTTATGAGTGGCTTGCTACGCGGCTGGCTGCGCAATGAACCCTGGCAAACCAGCGCCGGTTACGCCAATGCCTGTGGCGCGTTGGTGGTCTCCCGCCACGGCTGTGCCCCCGCCATGCCCACCGAAGACGAGTTATTTGATTACTTGGCGCGCCGGGGTGAGGTACCCCGTCCGGATATTGATCAACGCCTTAATCATCTGCACCGCGTCACTACCCGGGTGCCTAGTCAGTGGCCCGAAGTGTTGGGGTTGGCATTTGACCACCGTCGCCAGCTCACCGATATGGCCCGCGAAGAGCATGCCGACAGCGTGCGGTTGCCAGCACTCAAAAAACTCTTGGTCACCGCCGCTGAAGAGGGCGCCAAGCTGGGCGGCATCTCCACTCCCGCTATCCTGGTTGATGACGTGCTGGGTCAGGACGCACTCAATCATGCCAGTGGAAAAGGCTGGTGGATTGGTCGACCGGTAGAGCTGCCAGGCTCACGCCCGCTGCGTTTCCAGCATGGCGATGATTTAGGTGCCTGCCTACGAAACTGGCCTAGAGAGCAGATCATTAAATGCTTGGTGTTCTACCATCCTGACGATGAACTCTCACTGCGCCTAGAGCAGGAGGAGCGTCTGCGCCAGCTCTATCAGGCGGCCTGTACTTATGGGCTGGAGTTGCTGATTGAGATAATCCCTCCCGCTGATATGCAAAGCGATAACACGACGCTACCGCGCAGCCTTCAGCGACTCTACAACCTAGGCATTCGCCCAGACTGGTGGAAGCTACCCTCAATGACGGATGTTGCCTGGCAGGCGGTGGGCGAGACGATTGAGCGCGAGGATGCATACTGCCGCGGGGTTGTACTGCTCGGGCTCGACGCCCCTATGGACGACATGAAACGCGGCTTTGAAGCAGCAGCCAATCATGCCTGCTGTAAGGGTTTCACCGTTGGCCGCACGCTATTTGCTAGTGCGAGTCGTGATTGGCTGGCCGGGCGTATCGACGACGCTAGCTTGGTAGCGCGAGTCGCCCAAAACTATGCCGAGCTGATAAAGGCTTGGCGGCAACTAAGGCAGGCGCAGCCGCAAACGCTGGCCCACACGGAGGAGGCGTAAGATGAGCACCATTCGACTCACCATGGCCCAGGCGCTGGTCAAGTATCTCTCCGCTCAGCGTATTGAGATAAATGGCCAAGAAGTGGCTCTGTTTGAAGGCGTGTTTGCGATTTTTGGTCATGGCAACGTGGCGGGGTTAGGCGAAGCGCTTTACCACGTGCAAGACGAATTGCCGACCTTTCGTGCCCATAACGAACAGTCCATGGCCAACGCGGCGATCGCCTTTGCCAAGGCCAATGGCCGCCAGCGCCTAATGGCGGCGACCAGCTCCATCGGCCCGGGGGCGACCAATATGGTGACCGCCGCGGCGCTCGCTCATGCCAACCGTTTGCCGATCCTGCTGCTGCCGGGGGACACCTTTGCCACCCGCGAACCGGATCCGGTGCTCCAACAAGTGGAGCATTTCGGTGACCCTACGATTAGCGTCAACGACTGTTTCCGCCCGGTGTCGCGCTACTTCGACCGGATTAATCGCCCAGAGCAACTGCTGACCAGCTTGCCACAAGCGATGGCTACGCTTCTGGATCCTGAACACTGCGGCCCTGTAACCCTGGCGCTGCCTCAGGATGTACAGACCTTTGCCTATGACTACCCAGAGGCTTTTTTTGCCCCCAACGTGCATCGCATTCGTCGCTCGCCACCGGATGCATACCAGCTAAGCCAAGCCATTACCGCGTTGCAGCAGGCTAAACGCCCGCTGATCATTGCCGGTGGCGGCGTGCATTACGCCGCTGCCTGCGATGCCCTGGCCGAGTTTGCCAAAACACGCGGTATTCCGGTGGCTGAAACTCAGGCCGGAAAAGGCGCACTGGCCGATAGCCACCCCTGTGCCGTAGGTGCCATTGGGGTGACCGGTAGTGCAGCTGCTAACCAATTGGCGGAGCAGGCGGATGTCATTCTGGCGGTGGGCACGCGTTTGCAGGACTTTACCACTGGCTCTCGGGCGCTGTTTGAAAGCAGCGATAAAACACTTATCGCCCTTAACGTTGGCCGTTTCGATAGCTTGAAGCATCAAGCGTTACCGCTTAGCTGCGATGCTTTGATCGGGCTGGGGCAACTCGACGCAGCGCTGGGCGAGTGGCGCGGTAGCGATGAATGGCGCGAACAAACCGGCACTCGCAAACGCGAATGGGCCGAAATAGTGCGCCGTGTAACCGCAGATCAAGGGCTAGCGCTGCCCACCGATGCTCAGGTGATCGGTGCAGTTAATCGCCAAGCTGGCAGCGATACTACCGTGGTCTGCGCTGCCGGTGGTTTGCCCGGCGAGCTGCACAAACTCTGGCAATGTTCGGGCCCTGGCAGCTACCACGTTGAGTACGGTTTCTCCTGCATGGGCTATGAAATTGCCGGCGGGCTGGGCGTCAAGATGGCTAAACCTGACAACGAGGTAGTGGTGCTGGTCGGTGATGGCAGCTACCTGATGCACAACTCGGAGCTGGCGACCTCGGTGATGCTGGGCCACAAGCTGACTGTGGTGGTGTTGGATAACCGCGGTTATGGCTGTATCAACCGCTTGCAGCACGCCACTGGTGGCGCGGGGTTCAACAACCTGCTGCAAGATTGCCGCACTGTCGAGGCCGGCGCTCCCAAAACCGATTTTGCCGCCCACGCCAAAGCGCTGGGCTGTGAGTCTGAATCGGTAAGCGGCATTGCGGAGCTGGAGCAGGCGTTGGTGCGCGCTCGCAGCGCCAACTCGACCTATGTGATTGCTCTGGATACTGACCCACTGCCCAGCACCCAAGAAGGCGGTGCCTGGTGGGAAGTGGCCGTGCCCGAGGTTTCCAAGCGCGAAGCGGTCAATAAAGCCTATCAAGGTTACCGCGAGGCTAAGCAGCGCCAGGCCCGCTAATCGAATGCAGAACATCAGAGAGTCGGCGATAGGGTAAAGCGCCTTAACGCCAAAAATACTCAGACAAAAATGACAAGGAATACGCTATGCCGACGGTTACTTTAGGCATCAATCCGCTCACCTGGACCAACGATGACTTGCCCAGCCTGGGTGGCGCAACACCGCTGGAAACCTGTTTGAAAGAGGGTCGCGAGGCAGGTTTTAGTGGTTTTGAATTAGGTAACAAGTTTCCCCGCACGCCCGACGCCTTGAATCAGGTGCTTAGCGCCCACGACTTGGCACTTGTGTCGGGCTGGTACTCCGCGCAGCTGTTGGAGCGCACGCCTGAAGAAGAGATTGACGCTATTCAGGATCACATGAACCTGCTCAAGCAGTGCGGCGCGAGGGTGATGGTGTTGTGTGAAGTTACCCACTGTGTACACGGTGATCAGGAGCGCCCGCTCTCCCAGCGACCGCATCTTTCCGAGCAAGAGTGGCAGCGCCTGCTGAATGGCCTGGAGGTGGTGGGCGACTACCTCAAATCCCAGGGCATTCAGCTGGTGTATCACCACCACTTAGGCACGGTGATCGAGAGCCAGGCCGACGTTGAACACTTAATGGACAACACCGGCGAAGGCGTCGGCCTGCTGCTTGATTTTGGTCATCTTCGAGGTGCAGGCGGCGATCCACTCGCCATCGCCAAACGCTACAGCCAGCGCATTCACCATGTGCACTGCAAAGACCTGCGCTTTCCGGTGCTGGACGCAGTGCGCAATCGCGACAAAAGCTTTTTAAACGGTGTGCTAGACGGCCTGTTTACGGTGCCGGGGGATGGCAATGTGGATTTTCTGCCCGCCTTAACCCACCTGTGCGAACAGGGCTACCAGGGTTGGTTAGTGGTTGAAGCCGAACAAGACCCCGAAGTCGCCCATCCGCTGACTTACGCCCGCCTGGGTTATCGCAACTTGCGCCAACTTGCCGAGCAGGCAGGTTTCGACATTGCCAGCTAAACAGTGCCAGTCGCCGCCTTTTAATCAGGAGCTTTTATGAAGATGTTATCCCATTATCTCAATGGTGAGTTCTCCACCGGTCAGAGCCAGCGCTCTTCGCCGGTTTATAATCCGGCCACCGGTGAACAAAGCGCCCGGGTAGCGCTAGCCACCGCCGATGAAACTCGTGAAGCAGTGCGCATCGCCGACGAAGCCTTTGCCGCCTGGTCAAAAGTCTCGCCGCTAAAGCGCGCGCGTATCCTGTTTAAGTTTAAAGCGCTGGTTGAGGAGCACACCGATGAGCTGGCGCGGCTGATTTCCAGCGAACACGGCAAGGTGTTTTCAGACGCCAAAGGCGAAGTGACTCGCGGCCTGGAAGTGGTCGAGTTTGCCTGCGGCATTCCCCACCTGCAGAAGGGCGAGCACTCCATGAACGTCGGTACCGGCGTTGATAGCTATTCGATGATGCAGCCGCTGGGCGTGTGCGCCGGTATCTCGCCGTTCAACTTCCCCGCCATGGTGCCCATGTGGATGTTCCCCATTGCACTGGCCTGCGGCAACACCTTCGTCATGAAGCCTTCGGAAAAAGATCCCTCTACGCCGCTGCGCTTAGCCGAGCTGCTTAAAGAGGCGGGTCTGCCGGATGGTGTCTTTAATGTCGTCAATGGCGATAAAGAAGCGGTAGATGTGCTGCTCACCGATGAGCGTGTTCAGGCGGTAAGTTTTGTGGGTTCCACACCCATCGCTGAGTACATCTACGCCACCGCATCAGCACATGGCAAGCGTGTTCAGGCGCTGGGCGGGGCTAAAAACCATATGGTGATTATGCCCGATGCGGATCTCGACCAGGCCGTGGGTGCCCTGATGGGCGCGGCTTATGGCTCAGCAGGCGAGCGCTGTATGGCGATTTCTGTTGCTGTACCCGTGGGCGAAGAAACCGCCAACCGCCTGCGTGAAAAGCTGGTGACTGAACTGGATAAATTGACGGTCGGGCCTGGCCTGGTTGATGGCCCTGATAACGATATGGGGCCGCTCATCACCCGTGAGCATCGCGACAAGGTAGCGGACTATATTCAGGTTGGTGTGGATGAAGGCGCAGAGCTCGTGGTCGACGGTCGCCAGACAACGGTTGATATCGCAGGCGATGGCTACTTTATTGGCGGCACTCTGTTCGATCATGTGACGCCAAAAATGCGTATTCACTCCGAGGAGATCTTTGGCCCGGTGCTGGCGATTGCTCGCGTGGCCAGCTTCGACGAAGCGGTCAGCATGATCAACGCTCATGAATACGGCAACGGCACGGCAATCTTTACCCGCGATGGCGATGCCGCGCGCCAATACTGCGAGCAGATCCAGGTCGGTATGGTGGGGGTTAACGTACCGATTCCGGTACCCATGGCGTTCCACAGCTTTGGCGGTTGGAAACGTTCACTGTTTGGCCCGCTGCATATGCACGGCCCCGACGGTGTGCGTTTCTACACCCGTATGAAAACCATCACCCAACGCTGGCCCAGCGGCATTCGTGAAGAGACCAACCACTTCACCATGCCGACCATGTAAGCAGTCTACGGGGCACGACATCATTCAACGCCGGGCCCAGCCCGGCGTTATTGTTTTAGAACAGGGGTAACCACAATGAAAACCCTCAAGATTGGCCTGATCGGCACTGGCTTTATGGGCAAAGCTCACGCCATTGCCTTTAATGCGGCGTCCAGCGTTTTTGAACTGCCCGCCAAGCCCGTTTGCGAACTGCTGGCGGACGTTAACCTTGCCACTGCAGAGAGCCGAGCGCGGGCCTGGGGATTTGCCCGCGCCACCGACGATTGGCGCGCTTTGGTAGAAGATAGTGAGGTGGACGTGGTGGATATCTGCGCGCCCAACTTCCTGCATAAAGAGATGGCGCTGGCCGCCATTGCCGCTGGCAAGCATGTTTACGCTGAAAAACCGCTGGCGCTGAGCACGGCAGACGCCGACGAGATGGTTAACGCGGCTGAAAAGGCGGGCGTTAAAACTCTGGTGGGCTTTAACTACATTCGCAATTCTGCCACCCAGTTGGCTCGTCAGATTGTTGCCAGCGGTGAAATTGGTGAGCTGATTCACTTTCGTGGACGGCACAATGAGGATTACCTGCTCGACCCGCACAAGCCCCACGACTGGCATACCAAACGCGCGACCGCAGGCGCCGGTGCGTTAGGTGATGTGGGCTCGCATATTCTCAATATGGCCGAATTTTTAACCGGGCAGCGGATTAGCGAGGTTTGCGGCCAGCTACAGACTGTCATCCCCAATCGGCCCAATGCCGACGGGAGTGGTATGGCTGCGGTGGAAAACGACGATCAGGCCCAGGCCATGCTGCGGTTTGATAAAGGGTTAATCGGCAATATCGAAACGTCTCGGGTGGCGGCTGGTCGCAAAATGGGCTTGGCCTACACGCTAACGGGCACCAAAGGTGCCATTGTGTTTGACCAGGAGCGCATGAGCGAGCTGCAGCTGTATCGCCACGGCGATGCCCACGGCAGGCGCGGGTTCACTACTCTGTTGGCAGGCCCGGAACATCCCGACTATGCGGCCTTTAGCCCCGCACCGGGCCATGGTTTGGGCTATAACGATCAGAAGATTATCGAGGTGCGTGATCTGGTCGAAGGTATCATTAACGATCTTCCCCTCTATCCAGACTTCCGCGAAGCCGCGCGGGTGAATCGTATGATAGATGCCATCGAAACATCAGATCAGACGGGGCAGTGGGTGCAAGTCTAATATCAGCAGCCCTGTGCCTGATGATGCTGATGGATAAAGGCGTACTTCACTTCAGGCTTTTCGCAAAGTACACCGCGGCGGCCCCTCCAGTTGCAACGCTACAAACAACAATCAGGACAAGGCCGCTAAGGATTGCGAGAAGGGAAACCTTTATGTCAGGAAAACGGCGCCAGCATCGCGCCAATATCTTTGTCCTCATAGGGCGGATAGACATCGACGGTCTTGTCGGCGGGCGAGATCAAAAGCGACTTAGCGTTGCTGAGTGCATCGACCCCCGCCTTGCCGTAATATTTCCCCATTCCCGAACTGCCGACCCCGCCGAAGGGCAGTGAGCCGACCCAGCAATGCAGATTGGTCAGGTTTACGCAGCCGCCGCCGAAGGACACTGACTGAAGAAAGTGCTCGATCGTCGCCTCGTCGCGGCTGAAGATATAGGCGGCCAGCGGCTTGTCTCTTGTCTTCAGCTTTTCGATCAGCGTGCTCATGTCGCCGTAGCGCAGGATCGGCAGCACCGGGCCGAACACCTCCTGCTGCATCGCTGGATCCAACCAGTCGGAAGGATAGAGCAGGGTGGGCTCGACGTAGCGGGCAGGCACATCGAAGCGCCCCCCGAGTACGGTCTTGTCCGGCAGGATGTAGGAAGCAACGCGTTGCGCATCTTTCTCGCTGATCATGCGCGCGAAGTCAGGGCTTTGCGACGGATCGGTCCCGTACATACGCGTGACCGCAGCTTTCAGTTTCTCGACAAAAATGTCTGCGACACTATCATGTACGCAGACGAAACCGGGCGCGATGCACCATTGACCCGAGATCGCGTTATGCCCCCAGGCGATGGCGTCGGCGGCGCGATCAAGGTTTGCGGTCTCGTCGACGATGGTCGGGTTCTGCCCACCCAGTTCCAGAATCACAGGCGTCAGGTGCTCGGCAGCCGCACGCATGACGATTTTGCCCACCGCCGAACTGCCGGTGAAGAAGATGAAGTCGAAGGGCAATTCCAGCAGCGCTGAGATCTCCTCGCGTCCGCCAGTGACCACGGAAACGTCCTCGGGCTCGAAATATTGCGGCACCAGTTCCGCGAAGAGCGCAGCCGTTGCTGGCGTGGTGTTGGCCGGCTTCAGGATCAATGGGTTGCCCGCTGCCAGCGCCGCGATGGCAGGATCGAGCAACAGGAGGATCGGCGCATTGAATGGCCCGATCACCAGCGTCACGCCATAGGGTTCGCGTCGGATCACACCGCGCTGCCCGAGCTTTGCCAGCCCTTCGGGGATTTCGACCTCTTCCGGTGTCATCAGCCGGTCCAGATTGTCGCGATAATAGGCGATATTTCCCATCGGCACGGTGATCTCGAACTGCTGTTCGAACGGCGGCTTGCCGAAATCTTGATGAAGTGCCGCACACCAGCGTTCGCGATGCTCGAGCAGCATGCGCTCCATTCTCGCGAGTTGATCTAGCCGCCAGCCGCGCGATTTCGTGCGGTCGCTGAGAAAAGCTGTTTTCTGGCGGTGGAATATCGTCTCAAACGGATTGCTCATATGCCCGGCTCCCCATTAGCGTGCAGGTGTTAGCGGTCGTTCACTCGACTTCATCCAGTGCTTCGAGCACCAGTTCAGCTGTCAGGCCGCTGCTGTACTGTTGTTGCCCGGTGATCAGGCGGCCATCCCGGATCGCAAAGGGCTCGTTGGCGTCCCGGCATAGGAACTCTGTTCCGAGCATGTCCTTCGCCGTCGCCTCGATCGTGTAGTCGTTCAGGGTCATGCCGAAGGCCGTATTGACCGCCTCTTCCTCGGCATCGGTGAAACCGGTCCACTTCTTTCCCTCGGCCAGCAGCTTTCCGTTCGACAGTCTTGTCCAGAGCAGTAGGGAGGAACCGTGACAAATGAGCGAGACGATCTTGCCCTTCTCGTAGAACGCTGCGATCAGCGCATGCAGCGCGGTATCGTCTCGAAAGGTCAGCAATGGCCCGCCGCCACCGGCAACCCAGACCGCATCGTAATCATCTACCGACACCGAACTTATCGGCGGCGTATCCTTTAACATCTCGCCAAACTGCGCATGATGGGCAAAGCCGAGGCTGATCAGATCGTCCGAATAGGCGCCATTCGGGGTGCGCGGGTCGCTGTGAGTATCGAACATCACTTCGCCCCCATTTGGCGAGACGAGATCGACTTGATGTCCCGCTTCGGTAAACATCAGAAAGGCCCGTGTCATCTCCTCAGCGAAAAAGCCGACCGGAAATCCTTTGAGCTCGGCGGTATTCGAAACAATGGAAAGAATACGCCGCGGTTTCCGACGCACACCCTGGCTGGTCTTGAGAACAATATTTGAAGCCGCCATTTGAAATCCCTTCGCTGCGTTTACGTCTCTTGGAATCCAGAAAGGTGGCGGAGCCGATGCCCCGCCGCCTCCGTCGAGTTTACTTGGTGGTGTAACCGCCATTCACGAGGATCGTCTGGCCGGCCATCCACCAGCCGTCGGAGACCATGAAGGTGATCCAGGGCGCGATATCTGCGATGTCGGTCAGACCGGTCTTCGAGAAGGGAGAGCGCGCCGCCGCTGTTTTGTGATAGGCGACAGCATCCTCGCCTTCGTCCGGATAGAAGAACGGCGTGTCCATCGGGCCAGGTCCGATGGCGGTCACCGAGATGCCGGGTTCCTTCGATGCTGTTTCTCGGCATGTGATTTCCTCTCCGCTTTGAGCACGCCATTCGCATTGGCATCTTGTGTAGAAGATGACTCACTCATCAGAGTCGCCCTATTGCCTGATTTCCAGCGGTATCCGGAGCCGTGCCGCACATAGCAGAAATATATGGGCACCTCCCCCAAGTCAAGCGGTGCTTAGTGATTGCTCCTTGCAAATGTTGCAGTGCCCGCTAGGAACACGTGGTCATAGGATAATTAAAGTAGCTAACCCCAGGAACGACATAAAGCCGACCACATCAGTAACGGTGGTTAAAATGACGGCACCTGATAATGCGGGATCTATTTGTAATCTTTTCAGCACTAAGGGAATCAGCACGCCTGATAAATTAGCAAGGCTCATATTCACAAAGATGGCCAACGTAATCACCAGCGTAATCAGCGGATCGCCGAACCACAGATAGGAAATACCACCAACGACGAGTGCCCACACCAAGCCGTTACTCATCCCCACCCACAGTTCTTTGTTATAGAGCCACTGTTTGTTATTACCGGCGAGCTGACCGAGTGCTAAGCCGCGTATCACCACCGTGAGGGTTTGGCTGCCCGCAATTCCGCCCATGCTCGCGACCACCGGCATCAGGATGGCTAGCGCTACAATTTGATCCAGCACCTCTTCAAACTGCCCAATTACGAAGGCCGCTAAAAAGGCAGTGAGCAGGTTAATACCCAACCAAATGCCGCGGCTCTTTGCACTGCGGAGTATCGGGGTGAAGACTTCTTCTTCGTCGCTGACGCCCGACATGTGTTTTAACGTCATGTCAGCATCATCTTGGGTGATTTCTAATACATCAGCAGCGTTCAACTGGCCCACTAACAGCCCGTCGCTATCGCAAACAGGGACAAAAGGCAGCTCTTTAGAGCGGAGCAGTGCGGCAGCCTCGCTCACCTTCATCTGATCATTAAGCGTGAAGGGGGCAGCCATGTACTCATCAACGACGCTTTCCTGCGGCTGTTTGACTAGATCAATGAGCGTCAGCGTGCCCAGCAGGCGCTTATCCTTGTCGGTAATCATGATCTGTTGCGATTCATCATCCAACAGCTGATGAATACGGATATAGCGTTGTACGGCTTCCAGCGATACGCCCTGTTTTACATTGACCGTTTCTGGGTCCATGTAACGGCCGACCACGTCATCTTCATAAGAATGAAGGTTCTCAACTTGGGCGCGGATCTCTTGATCTAAGCTGGCATAGACGGTCGTTTTAATCTCTTCGTCGGCGACGTCGAGAACTTCAGCCACTTCCTGGGCATCTAGGCCTTTAACGATTTGTTCTACATCGCTGGCAGAAAGGTCTTCAATATAGTCGGCACGAATATCTTCATCGACTTCGGCGAGCACTTCACCGAGCAGTGCTTCAGGAATGTGCTCCCACAATCGGTCGCGAGTTTTAGTTGGGAAAGACTCCAGCGTGCGCGCAATCGATAAAATATCGAGTTCAGTAAACAGCTCGCTTAGGGCGGCGGTATCTTCCTCATCTAACCGCTTTTGAAGATAGAGCAGTTGCTCCTCTGAATTTGTGTATTTTTCCTCATCGCGCATAGAGTCCGTCCTTATTGGAAGCTTAGTGTTAAAGAAGTGCAAACTCCTGGCGGCTCGCTTTATGAATGTTATAGACAGGTAGGGTTGAAAGCCATGACGGTACTGTGATGCAAGCACACGATATACCAGCCCATATCGAGCCCAAGCAGCGCTACAGCTGGAAGTGGCGATCACTTCACTAAACGATGAACTATCCAGTCACACTTAACTATGAGAAGAAGGCTCTGGCCGGGTAGCCAGCCAAAGTGCAATCAGCATTAGTAGAGCTACCACTGCCCCGCTTAACCAGCCAGGCCCGAGTGACCAAAAGGTGATTATTGCACTCAACGCTATCGTGCAAACGGCAAAAATCTTAGCGCGCTTGGGTATGGCGCGCTCTTGTTCCCAGTTAACCAGTAGGGGACCGACATAGTGGCGGGAGCGGATCCAAACCTCGAAGCGCGGCGAACCTCTGGAGGCGCAGTAAACCGCCATTAGCATAAACACGGTGGTAGGCAGCAGGGGTAGAAAAATGCCTAGTACTCCGATGCTAAAACTCAACCCTGCCAAGCCCACCCAAAGAATACGTATCAGTGTCATCTAGTCACATTCCTATGGGCCTTATCTCTGCACTTAAGTTATAAACGGCTGTGAGTAGAAATTACCTCATTATGCTGGTGAGTTTTAGGTTACTACTAAAAATAGCCAGCAACTTGGGAAATGTCCTCATCATTTAATACCCCTGCCTGCCAGCGTAGTGTTAGCCAAGCTAATAGATAGTCATAGCGGGCACGGGATAGGTCGCGTAGCGCCTCGAAACGTTCACGCTCGGCGTTTAGCACATCCAAATTGGTTCGTTCGCCACCCAGAAGACTTCGCCGTGTGGCTTCCAGGCGTTCTGTTGCAGCGTCTACCGTCTGCTGATAGGCCTCAATACGTTGTTGGCTGCTACGGCTTAAACGGTACTGGCGCTCAACGTCGTTCAGCAATTCTATTGTGGCGGCATCCAATTCATGGCGCGTCTGTGCATAGGTATTGTCTGCCTGACGGCTAGCCGCCACGACTCGGCCGCCTGAATAGAGCGGTAAGTTGACTTCCATGCCAATGCTATCAGTGTCGTAACGCTGACCAATGACGTTTTCAGAGTTGGAGTCAGAGAGCTGGCTGCGTGCATATAAGCGCACATTTGGCAGGTGTCCGGCGCGTTGCTGGTTCAGTTGGTGACGAGCAGCTTCCAGTAGGCTGCGCTGGGCGGCCAGCTCAGGGTTATGGGCTAGCGTGCGTTCGTGCCACTGCTCCAGTGATAACACGGAGTTTTCTTGAGTAGCTTGTAGATTGTGGGCTAGCCGGTCGGCCTGCAGTGGGGCGAGTGCACCGGGTGGGGCACCTGTGCCAGTCAGGGCGCGCAGCACATTGTGGGCATCACTCAAGCGGTCTTCGGCTTCAATCAGTTGGGCTTCCACCAAGCGTGTCTGGGCCGCAATCTCTAACTGGTCGGTACGGGTGCCCTCGCCATAATCAATAAAACGCTGGCTACGCTGGTGCTCTTCTTGCAGGGCGCGCAGGTGGGCTGTTGCCAGTTCGATATCGTCGTGGGCGTAAAGCACCCCCGTATAGGCCTGGAGAACTTCAACGGCTAGCGCCTGACGGGCGCGCTCAAGCGTCAGCTCAGCGGCTTGGGCCTGTGCTTTGCCAGCTTGATACTGGGCGAAAGCCGCCGCATCCAGCAAGGGCTGCGTTAGTGTGAAAGAAGAGGAGTAACTGGTGTAATCCATATCGTTTGTGGTCGCGCCGAGCGGTGTTTCCTGCCGCACTTCCGACCAGTTTTTAGCCCGTGAGTAGCGATAGTTGAGAGAGGGCAATAACGCTGATCGCCCTAGCGCTCGGGCCTGTTGCCCGGCTGCACTCTCGCTCTGTGCGGCCAGCCAGCCTGGATCATGCTGCTTGGCCAGTTCGTAGGCCTCACGGAAGTCCAGTGCGAACGCATTGAAAGAGCAGCAGAGGCAAGCCATCAACAACCAAGTGCGGTATCGCAGTAATGCAGTGCGAATCATGCATCCCCCCAAGCCGTGCGGGCGCGGTCAAGCAGTGGCTTAAACAGATAGTTGAGCAGCGTGCGTTCGCCAGTGCGCACAAAGGCTTCGACCGGCATACCCGCTTTGAGTGGTTGGCTGCCTAAGGGGGAGAGGTCATCGTTGGCTACTTCGATATACATCCGGTAATAAGGCAGCCCTGTCTGTTCATTGGTGAGCCGGTCGGCGGAAACCTGGCTGACAACCCCGGGTATGCGTGGTGTGCTGCTACGCTCGAAAGCGGTAAAGGCAAGCTCAACTGGCAGGCCCGCGTGCACTCGGTCAATCTGTTCAACGGGCAACTGGCCCTCCACCAATAAGGGTTCGCCTTGGGGGACAATTTCCATCAGTAAGGCACCGGGCTGGGCCACACCTCCTTCGGTATGCTGGGTTAGCCCCACCACCGTTCCTGAGCGAGGAGCGCGTATCTCGGCATGGGCCAAGTCAAACTCGGTGCTTGCCAGCTGGCTAGTTAGCTCCTGTGCACGTAAGCGTGCCTGGGACAGTAGCTCCTGCACGTCACGCTGGTACTCTTCATTGCGTTGGGTCAGGCGAAGCTGTAACTCATCAATCTGGCGTCGGGTCTGCTGCAACGTGCCGGTCTCTGTGGCAATGTTAGCCTGCAGCTGGGCATAGCTGTTTTCGATTTCCAGCAGCCGGTTGCGGGGAATATAACCGTCGGCAGCCAGCTCACGCAGGTTGTTGCGCTGCTCACCCAAGGCTGACAGGCGCCGCCGCTGTTGGGTCATCGAGGACTCTAGCCCCGCCACCCGGGCACGCTGACCATCAAGGTTGGCCTCGATCCCTGATATTTCAGCGGCCAGGGCATTACGCCGGCTGGTAAATAACTGGCGTTGCAATGCCAGCATGGTGCCGACATCCACATCGGCACTGCTCATCAGGTCAGAAGGCATGCTAATAGTGCTTAGTTGGTCACGCTCGGCCTCCAAGCGTGCTGTTTCTGCCAGTGATGATGCCCGCTGTAAGCGCAGTGCACGGGCTTGATGTTCCAACCGCGTGGTGTCCAGGCTGATCAGTGTCTGGCCTTCTGTCACTTGGTCTCCTTCACGTACCCACAGCCGCCCAATAACACCGCCGGTTGGATGCTCAACCGCCTGTCGATTGCCGGAGACAACCACTGTTGCGGGTACCGCGATACCATTATCCAGCGGTGCCCAGGCTGCCCAAGCCACAAACAGTGCTAAGCCTCCCAGTAGTAGCCAACTCCCTATGCGTAGTGGTCGTCGCTTACGGTGCATGGCGAGTGCTTGCCAGTCTGGTGTGGCTGTGGAGGTATGCGGTTTTGCAGCAGGCGGCGCCTGCGAGATATCGCGAAGGGTCATGCGCGCTGCTCCTGACGATTGATGGAAACATTGCCGTAGCTATAAGCGCCTTGCGCATACGGGGTGGCCATCGCGCCATTGGCAGGTGCCGCCGCTTGGCGGGCAGCGCTCAGGGCTTGCAAGATCTCTTCAGTGGGGCCGAGCTTCTGCAGGCGGCCTTCACGTAGTACTAGCAAGTGAGAGGTAGCTTTGAGTACCTGAGGGCGGTGGGTGATCAGCACCACCGTAACGTGGTGTTCGCGCAATCGCTGCAACGCTTCCAATAGTGCTTTTTCTCCGGCGTCATCAAGGTTTGCATTGGGTTCGTCCAAGACGACGAGCGCAGGGGGGCCGTAGAGCGCTCTGGCCAAGGCAATACGCTGGCGCTGCCCACCCGAAAGGCCGATTCCGCTATCTCCCAAGTAGGTGTCGTAGCCATTGGGGAGGGCCAGAATCAGTTCGTGTACGCCCGCGGTCTTGGCGGCCTCGACGACTGTATTGGGCTCTGGTTCGCTGAAACGGGCGATATTCTCTGCTACGGTACCGGCGAAAAGTTCGACATCCTGAGGCAGGTAGCCGATATGTGGTCCCAGCAACGCTTTGTTCCAACGTTGGATATCGGCACCATCTAACCGGACAGTACCGATCTTCGGCTTCCAAACGCCCACCAGTAGTTTAGCCAGAGTAGATTTGCCTGATCCCGAAGGCCCGATAACACCGAGCGCACTGCCTGCTTCCAATTGGAAGCCCACCTGAACCAGCGTGGGTGTTTTTCCGCCGGGCGGCATGGCGCTCACCGACTGCACATCAAGCTTGCCCAGCGGGGCAGGTAGGTCCATGCCTGATTGGCGGGCCGGGTGTGCTGTTAGCAGGTTACCCAAACGCTGGTAAGCCAGCCGTGTCGACGACCACTGCCGCCAGGCATTAATGACCTGGTCAATGGGGCTGAGTGCACGGCCCATCAGGATAGAGCCCGCGATCATCGTGCCAGGGCTGATCTGCCCGCCAATCGCTAGCCAAGCGCCCAACCCCAACACCAGTGACTGCAACGCAACACGCAGGCTCTTGGATATAGCGGTGACCAGGGCGGTACGCTCGCTGGCCAGCCCTTGCAGCGCAACAAAGCCATCGTGAAAATGCGACCAACGGCGGGTAAAGACCGACAGCATACCCATCGACTCGATGGCATCGGCATGGCGCAGTTGTGCTTCCGCCATGGCATTAGCTTGTACAGAAAGCACACCCGCTTCACGCAGCGGCGGCTGGGAAAGCCGTTCATTCAGCCACGCTAAGCCCACCAGTACCACGGCGCCCCCCAGCGCCAGGCAACCTATCCAGGGGTGGAACATAAACATCACCAGCAAATACAACGGGAACCAGGGAGCATCGAAGAACGCGAATACCGCACTGCCGGTGATAAATTGGCGCAGCGAGTCAAGGTCACGTGTAGCTTGCCCCGCCTGGGCAGCCTGGCCGCTTAAGCCGCGCTCGAAAGCGGCGGCGTAAACACGCTCCCTCAGTTGCTCATCAAACCGCTCGCCAATATGAATGACCGCCAGGCTGCGTATGTACTCCAAGGCACCCATTAATGCCAGCAGCCCCAGTGCCATGCCGGTTAGCATCACTAGCGTGGTGGTATTGCCGGAAGCCAGTACGCGATCATAGACTTGCAACATATACAGCGGCGGCACTAGCATCAGTAGGTTGATAACCGCACTGAACAGCCCTACCGAGCGCAGTGTGCCGCGATAGCGGCCGAGCGCTCGGTAGAGTTCGTTTCCGGGCTGGCGTTGGGAGGGGGTCATTGGCTATGTCCCTGAAAATAGACGTAACAAATCAACGAATCGCCATAGCAATTCGTCTCGAATTCGTTCTCTCATTAGTGCTTTTGTCACGTCTCTGCTTGACTTCTCGTCTCATCGGGCGAGAATGCCGAGGCACCGCGCCAAGGCATAAAGCCCATGACGCGGTGTTTGAACGTTGCGGCAAGGGGATTCCCCTTGCCTTTTTTATTAGCTATTTATAGCGATGGCGTTGCTCACGCAGCCAGAGCGAAATCGAATTCGCTGAACTCTTGAACGCCGGTTGCAGAAGCCGGAATGGCATCGCCAAGCAGACCAGCATCGTCCAGTACTGCTAGCAAGCCGCCCTGGCTAACTGAGCTGCTGCTGTCCCAACCCTCCACTGAGCCATTCATTAAGCCCCAAATTACGTCGTGGACCGCATTCTCTCGACCATCGGCAAGATCACCATCCAGCGGCGCGTTGAAGTCAAAAGTGATGAAGTCATCGGATACCGTGCCATCACTATTTAGGCCGCCTCCCAGCGTCAACCCAGTCAGGGTGCCGTGTAGCGTATGGCTGGGGAAGTCGTAAGTGATATCACCCGTTGCCGAGAAGGCAAAGTCACCTCCATTGAGGGCCATCGCATAGGTATCACCAGAGAAAGGATTGGATGAGAGGCTGCCATCTTCGTAGAAACCGCCAGTATTAGCAGGGTGTTCACCGTCGACACCGTCACTCTGGAAAGCCAGCAGCAAACTTTCTAGGCTACCTACTGCAAATTCACCAGGGAAGTTGTTTTCATCGTAAGTATAGGAAATAGACATTTTATATACTCCTTTCGTTTTACTTGATTAAGAGAGACTCGTCGGCCTATCCGGCGAGCTCTAACGGGCATTATCGCCATGCCCACTTCTCATACCCTAAAGGGATATGAGCCTTCAGCTACAGCAACCGCTATAGCATCAGAACTGCAACTCTATTCCTGCCATTGCTGTACGACCTGGCGCATAGGTGCGGGAGAAGATATCTGAGTATCCTGAGACGTAATTACGGTCACGTAGATTCTCGATGGAGGCGCGCATTAGTAGATGGTCATTGAAGCGGTAGCTTGCGTAGAGGTCCCAGGTAACGTAGCTGGGCCAGATGGCGTATTCGAAATCTTCTGGCTTGCCCTCGGCGCTGTAGTTGAGTCGGGTACCCATATCCAGCTTTTCGTCGAATAGGCGTGTACCGATTACCCAGCTTCCTCGGTCCATTGGCAAATTGCGGGCGCTGTTCATGCCATAGCCTGCCGCCTGGCCTCCAACCGCGCAGACCATCTGTTGATCAAGGAAACTTTCGTAAGAGTCGTAGCCGTTTTCGATCGCCATCTGATGCTCTGCTGTATAGTTGCCAGCCTCATCAGGCATATCAAACTGGGGTTGATGGCTGCCCAGTGGCCATCTTTCCTGGCAGAAACCTTGGTCACCGCCTAGCACGTGGGTGTAGTTCAGACGCGTGTACCAATTGCTGGCGTCGTAGTCGAGTTCCAGCTCGATGCCACGAAAATTCATGGGAAGGCGGTTATTGATGAACATGGTATTACCCAACCCAGCACCCGCCACTACGCCGGGCATTGCATTGGCCATGCTGGTAATTAGATAGTTATCTGCGCGGGTGTCGTAGTAGGTCACTTTGCTAAGGAAACGGTCATTGTCCGTCAGCAATCCCTGAAACACGGTATTAAAACCTACTTCCCAGCTGCGAGAGGTCTCGGGCTCTGCGTAGGGGTTAGGGGACATGATGGCGAAGGGGTCACTGGGATGGCTGCCCTCCATTAGTGCTTCGGTCAGTGCCGGTGGGCGCCAGGATTCACCCCAGCTCGTGAATAGCTCTAACCAGCTAGAGGGTCGATACGCTGCCTGCAGAGTCGGCAGCAGCTTGTCCTCGCGATTGTTAACTTCATATGCGTACAGCCCATGCTCCGAGTCATACCCAGGCGCATACTGACCACGATTAAAGATAAGATCATAGGTGCCAGCATCACGCATCCTTTGCTGGGCTGCCTCGTCGAACCTTTGGTCAAACTGTTCCTGACGGGTTAAGTAGGACCATTCCACTCCTGTAACGCGGGTATCGCCCTTGAGACGGTAGTAGTCGTAGCGTAGGCCACCGCCTAATGTCCATGTGTTATTTTCCCACACTAAATTGCCGAAGGCGCTGGCGATGCTGCGCTTTCCATTGGGCTGAAGCGTATTTTCGGATGTAGTGATGGCACTACCATGCCGGTCATATTCGGTACTGGAGTCTCCTCGGTCTTGGAAATATTCGATGCCGTGATTGAAGCGGAAGCCCTCAACATCACCTAATGAGAACCTTGATGTGTTTTCTAGGGCTAGGCCATAGGTATCGATGCTTGTTGTGACATTAGAGCCAAGCCCTGCTTCGCACTGCTTACGCCAGCTATCAGGAAAAGGCGTTGAGCATAGTCCGAGGTTCCAGGCGGTTTCCGTCATGTTGGTATCGCCCGCCATCACCGGACGCCCCTCCTGGGTATAGCGCTCGTTATCGGTGGAAACGCGATAAATTCTCGCGTCAAGGTCAACCAAGTTGGAGTCAGGGTTGAAGGTGTATTCCAGCCCGATGGATTGTGACGTCGCCTGGGCATCACCGCGTTTCTGCCATGCATCGCCGCCGTCAAGTACACTCCCATCGCCGGAGTTGACAATCCGGCGATCGGAGACGTTGTTATAGGAAATGTCGGTATCCAGGTAGGTGAACTGCAACGATTGTTCTGGTGTCAGGTGCCATCGAGCCTTGAATAAGTTGGAGCCCTGGGTCTGATCGCTGAACTTAACGCGGTCGACAGCCTGCTCACTATTGCGGCCCTCAATACCGTCTTGTACGCCAACAAGAAGCCAATCAAAGCTTTCCTTTCGGCGACCCGGCGAGTATTCGCCCAAGCTTCGCCGACTCCTCGCTGCCAGCAGTTCCAGCTGATCTCCAAAACGTGCCGCTATCGCGGCACTGCCAATAAAATTGACGCCATTACCTTCATTGCCTATCCCTGTATTGGCTCGTATACGAGCACCGACATTATTATCTTCCATGATGATGTCGTCATAGTTAAGGGTGCGGAAATTAGCACTGCCAGCAATGGCGCCTGCACCGTTTATGCTTGAACTGGGGCCTTTTTCGATGACCACTTCGCTCAGCAGCTCGGAGTCCACATACATGCTGCCATTGCGCTGCTGGTGGGCATTCTCGTTAAAGTTTTGACGCATACCATCGATCATCATATTGACGCGGCCAAAGTCCTGCATGCCACGAATATTGACCGAAAGCGCCGGGTCCTGAGTATTTACTGCGCTGTAGACACCCGGCGTCTCAAGCAACATGTCCGCCGCGTGACGTGGCGGTAAGCGATCAATCTGCTCGCGGCTGATCACACTGACCGAACGCGGTTCGTGATAGACCCAATCGTCACCTATACGGTCAGCCGATACCGTCAGAGTGCTAAAGGCTGTTTGGTTGCCCACTGTAAGCGAGGTTGCTGGCTCCAGCAGTTCCGCTGTTCTGCCATTGCGGTATGAAATGGTCAGTGACGAGTCGGCTAGCAGTGTGCGAAGTGCTTCATCGGCAGTCATTTCGCCGCGTAAGGCCGGTGCGGTACCGTTGATGGGCTGGCCATCCTGACGGACGACAGCAATCTGCGTGGTAGCGGTAAATTCACCCAGCGAGTAGAGCAGGTGCTGTTCGGGCAGGTCGAACGTGTAGCGCTGCTGCAAAGGATTTTGCTGCAGCGCCTTGGATGAGTTCGGTACAGAGGGCTGGGCCTGTGCCAATACCTGAGTTTGCGCGGCAAGCAGGCCCAGTATCACAGCGGCAGTGATTGGGGATCGGGAAAAAACCTTAAAATGCATTGAAATAAAGCTCCCTTGTTACGCTAATAATAATCGTTTGTATCTTAATTAACGATTGGGATGAGAATTTCCCTCATCTGAAATAAATTTTTTGCCAAATTATTTTGTGGGGCCGTGGTATGGGACGCGATGCGTGGCATGCCATGCATGCAGGTTTCCCTCTGGGCATACGAGCATGCGTTATATACCCCTCGTTCAACTTCGGGGTTAATCATAATCAATTGCAATTGATATTTGCTTATATTTGAGATTGTTTATATTTTATGGTGATCAAATCAAAGGCAGATTAGGTACATTCAAGGGGGGGATGGTATGGCTCAGGAAATCGAGTGGGATGATATCACCGTATGCCTCCCTCCCGGTATGAGGGAGCGGGCATGGTTCAGGCGTTTATCTTGGTGGAGGCTTCACCATAGACGGTATGCGAATGGGTGGCATGGGCGACGATATTTTTGTCATTCATGGCGGAAGTAATTGTATCGTTTTTAACGATGGTGGTTTTATAACTCCCAATGAAGAGGGTATAACACGAAAAGAAGTGCACGGGTTGGTGACTATTCATGAGTCCAAGGTGTTTAATTTCCGCAATTATGTGCCTTATCTCGGCGTACATTACCGCTTGGCTGCAAAAACTGAGTGCAACACCTGAGCATTTCGCTAAGGTGTTGCGCTCAGTTTCTGCAGCCGCCGTTTGTAGTTGAGCGAACTGCATCAGCAGGTTTGTTCGGCGGTCACGGCAATCGTCAATGCAACTGCGATCAGCACGCTATGCAGAAAAACGCCGCTTGCCAAGGCGATCATTAGCGAAATCCATACGCTAGGTGTTTCTGTCATTAGCCCATAGAGTGAGCCTAAACACCCGCTTATCAGTGAAATCATGAATAAGCTGGCTGCCCACCAGTTGAGCAACAGAGAGGCGGCAGGAAAGGCGTATACAAGCAATCTGGACGAGTGTCCCTGTAGAGTCTGGTTCACTAAAATTCCCCGTTATATCGTTTTAGTAACGCTTCTTTTGGCGTTATTTTTGGTTATTAGTTAGTACGTTAGAGGCCAGCGATTTAACGAAAGTAAAGGCCGCTCTGGCGCCGTTTAAGGCTTCGTTTGCCTGTTCTTCAGAGAGCGGGATGGCGTCTAGCTGTGCAGTGAAGCGGCGCCAGTGCAACCCACGTCCTGCATCGCTGGGGGCGAGGTGACGGGCACCAAAATTGATGGAGAGGTTAAGTTGGCTGGCGTATTTGAGCAGAAAAGCCGCACCCAGGTTCGAGCCTTCATTGACATAAAGCCAGCCAACCGCAGCCGCTTGAGATTCGATAGCGGGTACTGAGAGAGCATCGTCAGTCAAGTCATCGAGGTTGAGGGCAAGATCCTGGCAATCTCTGATCACTGCTTGGTAACGACTGCGCTCGGCCAGCCCTTCCAGCCAGTCGTTCAGCTCAGGCTGAAGATAAAGCACTTCAGTGTGACGTTGGAACTGATATTGAACCGTTAGAAATCTCTTGTAGCCTTCCAGGCTGGCAAAAGGGGCGAGTTCCATAATGGCTTTATCAACATGTTCATGAGCAGTATGGGTATCCAACTTTAGACGCTTGCTCAAGGGGAGAGTATTCGTCTCTCTTGAAGGGGAAAGAAGTGTTTCCATGAGTCGTTCTCTTTAGTGAGATGAATGAAATCAGGGACGTAAATGGAGGCGCAATCCCCGTGTGTGCGTGTAGTACCTATGAGTACTTCACCCCGTGCGTAGCCACAGTAAATCGCCGGGTAAGCGATGAACCTCAATGTCAGATACATGAGTCAAGGCTGAAAGCAGAGCCTCCGGCTGGTCGACAGGGAAGCTTCCGGAAAGACGTACGTCAGAAAAAGCGTGAGTATCGAGTAGTAGGCGGCCTGGTAGCATGCGTTCCAATTGAGCAACGATCTCACTCATTCCTGCGTCATCGAATACAACTCTTCCTTCCTTCCAGCCAAGTGCTACAGGCAGAGCTACCGGTGAGACAGGGCCAAGTTCGCCATTGATAAGTGCCACTTGCTTACCGCCACCCAACAGGGCTTGGTGTCCTTGACTGTCTGTAATGGCTACTTGCCCCTCTGCCACCGTCACGGTGACACTGTCAGTGCTATGCATCACAGCAAAGTGAGTACCGATAACCTTTATCGATGCTTCGCCAGCGGTAATGGTGAAGGGGAGCTGGGCATCTTGCGTAACATCAACCCATAATCGCCCGCGTCTTAGCGTTAGTCCTCTGTAGGTTTCGTCAAACTCAATGTCCAGCGCGCTATTCCCATCCAGTAAAAGAGACGAGCCGTCTGCCAGTAGAAGTTGTTTCATTTGCCCTGGTGTCGTGACGGCATCGGCTGTCAGTCGATCCCAGTTGGCTGGTTCACGCCATAGTTCAAGGCTCAACAGCAAGCCGAGCATGCATAGGGCAGCGACTGCCCATCCCCACGGTCGTTCATTCCGCCGTTTGGATGGCGTGGCAGACTGTTGAAGGTGAAACAGGCGAATGGGGGCTTCAATATCCTGCCAAAGCTGTTTCGCTTCTTGATACGCAAAGTGGTGAAGCGGGCTTTGTTGTAGCCACGCGTTGAACGCCTGTTGATCATGTTGGGTGACGCTTGCATCCTTGAGTTTAAGATACCAAGCGATGGCATCATCCATGGTGGCGTCATCTATTGCAGGCGATGGCGCTGGCTGGCTCAAAGGTTCGTTTGGTTTAGTCACGGTCTAACCCTTCCTGGGAACGTGGCCTGTTGTTATTAATACAACGAGTGGACTGAATGTTTTCCTCATTGATTGATTGTTTTTTCCATTTACGACACTGGCGCATCGCGTGCATCATGTCTTTTTCAACCGTGCTAACAGAAATGCCCAAGCGCTCGGCAATAGCCTGATAGGTCTCACCGCTAATTCGATTGAGTAGGAATACGCGTTTAGTTCTGGGGGGAAGGGTATTTAATTGATCGATTAGTTTCTGCCACTGTTGAGTCTTATGAGCAATTTGTTCTGGACTTGGCTCCTGAGGGGGCTCATCAATAGTGGCATTAAATTCTTGAGTTTGATGACGCTTACGCACCCCTTGGGATCGTAAATAGTCCAGCGCTAGGTTGTGCGCCGTGCGGTGTAGCAAGCCAGCAGTATCTGTTTCTTTAGAGGGGCGTTGCCACAGCTTAACAAAGGTGTCTTGTGCCAGATCCTCTGCAACACTAGTGCTACCAACAACCTGCTTGATACGTTTTATAAGACGATGCCGCTCGTTAAGAAACATGCGAAGCAGAGCAGAAGAAGTTTTGGTCATGCGAGGCTTGCTCATCTCATTAATAAAAAAATCACGGCGCAAGGGTAATAAGAGGAGCCAACGCCATGTCGCTTTGGATGCAGTAAAGTTCCGCTCCATACACCTTGGCGATGGTCGTAGTCTTTAAAACGTGTCGGGGTTTACCATGCGCTATACGCTGTCCCTTTTGCAGTAACCAAACGCAGTCGGCGTAAGTGCCGGCCAGGTTCAGGTCATGTAGGACGCATACGATGGCCATATGATGCCGTGTGGCCCAAGTGCGTAGTTGACGCATTAGCCGCTGCTGCTGGCCGATATCCAAGGCGCTGGTGGGTTCATCCAGCAGAAGCAGGCCGCCATCCCTGGCAGCGTCTGAGCGCCGCGAGAGTAACTGGCAGGCGCCGCGGGCGATCATCACTCGCTGGCGCTCGCCGCCCGAAAGCGAGAGTACGCTGCGCTTGGCGAGCGGGACGAGGTCCAGGTCATCGAGTAGTTCGGCGATGAGTGCTTTATCGGGGTTGCTCCCCAGACACACCAGTTCTTCCACTCGCCAATCGAAGCCGACAGGCTCCTGCTGAGCGACAAGCGCACGACGGTTGGCGAGCGCGGTGATCTCCCATTTATGTAGCAAGTGGTCATCCAACTGTACGGTGCCCTGCTCGCAGCGGCGATAGCCTGACAGCATGCTGAGCAGCGTGCTCTTGCCTGCGCCATTAGGCCCTACAATCGCGAGCAGTTCGCCTGGATGGATCTCACCATTCATGGGCGCTAGTGCGGGAATTGAGGTTAGCCCCGCGTGATGCAGGGTCAGCATGACGGGCTCCGGCGCATAAGCAGATACAGAAAGTAGGGCCCGCCCAAAAGGCTCGTTAGCAGCCCGACCGGGATCTCGGCAGGAGCGGCTACCGTGCGCGCCAAGGTATCGGCGACCACTAATAACAAAGCACCGCCCAGCATTGAGGCAGGCAGGAGTAACCTGTGTCCGGGCCCTAGCCAAAGCCGTAGGCAGTGGGGAACCAGCAGGCCAAGAAAGCCAATGACACCGGTGAGGGCTACGCACAGCCCGACGCCAAGTGAGGTGGCCACGACAATGCGGCGTTTGAGGCGGTTGGCGTCCAGCCCCGCCGCATGGGCCGTGGTTTCGCCTAGTTGAAGCAGGTCAAGCTCGCTGGCGCTGCGCATTAGCATCCATAGTGCCAAGCTAATCAGTACCAAGGCGATAGCGGTGGTTCGCCATAAGGCATGGGTTAGCGTGCCCATGCCCCACAGGCTCAGTTGGCGCAGCTGTTCATCGCTGGCGATAAACGCAAGGACGCCACCTGCAGCGCCGGCCAGAGTGTTAATCGCCAGGCCCGCTAGCAGCAGGGTCATAACGGCGGCACTCCCACCCTGACGTTTGGCCAAGCCAAACACGATGACACATACGCTCAGCGCGCCCAAAAAGCCAGCAGCAAACTGGCCGTAAAGGCTGTTGACGGCGCTATCCTGAAAAATAACGATCCATAGCGCCACAAATAGCCCGGCACCGCTGGCAAGGCCGAGCAGCGTTGGGTCGGCTAAAGGATTACGAAATAGCCCCTGCATGGCAGCGCCGCTGCCCGCAAGCATGGCGCCTACGACAACCCCCAGCAGCAAGCGCGGTAAGCGCAGCTGCCACCAAACCTGTGTGCTGAGTGTATCGGCATTGCCGCTTAGCAGTGCCCATGGGGAGAGCCCTAACGCTCCCGACGCCGCGCCCCATGCCAAGGCAAGTAATAGCGCAAGCGTTAGACCGATAAGGACTCGTGGGGCGCGCCCCATCGGTTGCATCGTACGCTGACGATAAGCCGTTAAGCTGACCATTACGGCGCAGCCAGTGCAGTGGGCGAGGCGTTGAGCAGCGCTTCAACATCCTGGCGTAAGGCTAACAGCTGGTCGGGCGCCCGTGGCCCAAAGCCCAGCAGTGCCTGATCATCGATAACGATTAACCGCTGCGCTTGGCCTGCCGGAGTAAGTGCCATACCGGGTAATTGCCATAAGGCCGTTGGGCCGCCCATGGCGTCTAAACCGCGCGCTGACATAATGATCAGCTCAGGCGCCTCGCGCACCAACGCCTCGGCGCCAACACTGTGGTAGCCCTCCATCGCTGCAAAGGCGTTTTCCAGCCCGACGGCTTCAAGTGCCGTATGCGCCGCAGTTTGGCGACCAGCGGCGCGCGGCGTTAAGCCGCTATGCTGGAGAATAAACATCGCCCGGGTTGAAGGTAAGGGGGGCAAGTCGGCCAGGTATTCAAGCTTGTCAGTCAAGGTTTGCGCTAAAGCGTTGGCTTGTTCACGCCGGTCAGTGTAGCTACCCACCGCGCGAACCTTTTCAGCAATGGCCGCTAGCGTAGCGGGTGCGCTAACCACATCCAGCGTAACGCCGACAGCGTCCAACTGTTCAAGCACTTCTTTAGGGCCAGCATGCTGATTGGCAAGGATGCGGTCAGGCTGAACCGACAGTACGCTTTCGGCCGAGAGCTGGCGCAAATAACCCACAGAGGGCAGCGCTGTCAGGGGCTCAGGATAAAGAACGGTATCGTCGCGGGCGACCAGATTGATGTCAGCCTTCAAGGCTGAAAGCGTTTCAGCAATATCGCCACCCAGCACAACCCAGCGTTCGCTGGCGCTCGTTTCCAGGCTGAAAAACAGCGCAAGCAAAACGCCGGAGAGCAGTCGAACAGGCTGCTTCATGCCACGGCCTCACGCTGATTAAGCTCATTCAATAGCTGCCGCCAGGCGCTGGATTCGGGATTGCCCTCTCGGCGCTCGGCGTATATTTGCAGGACTAATGCGCCTTGTGCGTCAAACGCTTCAATGCTGGTGACGCCTCCGTCACGATTGGGTTTAGACACTTGCCACACCTGATCAATGGCGGTGTCGTCCAAGTGCAGGGTAAAGCTATCGCCAAACAGATTCAGCCAACCCCGTGCGCGCTGGGGCGTGGGCAGCGTGCCCGTGCGGATTTGTACGCAGCCGGGACTGGCGACAAACAGCATGAGCGGCAAGGCGTATTGGCTTGCCTGATGAAACAGGTTTTCCAGTATGTTAGCCGGTAGCGCCCGGGTGTAGTGGCCCTCCATCAGCTGGTTGGCCTCAATACGCTCCAGACGATGGCGCTGCAGCAGGGCGAAAAATTGGTGCACATCGCGCATCGCCGCCCATTCGCTGGCGAGTGTCGGCGCTTCAGGAAGCGCACGCTTTAAGCGAGGCACGCTTTGGGTAAACGCAGGAGTATCTAGGGTGCCTAGAGCGGCTAATGCGCCCCATGGGCGGGGCAGCGGATTTTCCAGCGCAAAGCTTTTGTGAATGGCGCAGCCATGCTGATTGAAAATTTGCAGGCTCCAGCGCCACTGGCCTTGCTCGTTCTCCGTGGGCATGGGGTCACGAATTAGGCAAGCCCAGTGCCAGTGGGAGTACAGCAACCGTAAATCTAGGCCGCCTGGGTCAAGCAGCAAGCCGGTTTGCGGCCCGCCGTCCAGGTCAGGGTAATCACCGGTTTGCTCAAGCACGGCTAAACGGGAGCGGGTAAGCGCTTTGACTCGGCCTAACAGAGGGAGGCGAGACGCAAGGTCTTTCGGCGCGAGGGGCAGCGTCCATACGTCACGGCCTAAGCGCGCGGCCTGAAGTTCGCCTTCACTAATTGATAAGCGCTCGGCAATATCAATCGCTGGCAGGCGAGGCTGTGCCGCTCGTGCTGCGTCAAAGGCTTCGAGAATTGCGATCTGCTGGGACTCAATCATACGTCACCTCTAGGCTTAACATTGCAAGGAGTTACCACTGCCAGTTGAGGGTGGCGAACAGGCTACGTCCGTCGCCCAGACTGCCATCGGGGCGATACCACACTTTGTCGCCGAGGTTGGCGAGGCGCAGCGCGGTATCAATAGCGGGGGTGATTTGCCAAGCAAGGTGGATATCGTGCAGCCCATAGCCTGGCAGGCGTTCATCGTCGCCCTGTTTGTCGAACGCCTGGGCAAAGCGGCCTTGCCAGCCGATCCGTACAGCGTTGTTATAAAGCGCAACATCACTGCCCAGGGTCATTTCCAGCGGTGTTTGGCTACCCAGAGCCTCACCACTATCGCGATCTTTGCCGGATACCTCTGAAAGACCTACAAAGCTGGTTAGTAGCGGGAATGCGCTAGGCTGCCAAGTAAGGCGGGCGTCATAGCCCCATAGCTGGGCACGCTGCACGTTTACGGCCTGAGTGGTGCCCGCCATGATATCGACCTGGGTGTCGATGAAGTCGTCTGCACGAGTGTCAAAGTAGCTGGCGCGCGCCTGCCAGTCGCCTTGGTGCCATACCACACCGCTTTCCCAGGTGCGGCTGGTTTCAGGCGACAGGTTCGGGTTGGGAATCCAGTAGTTGTCGGGCGTGCAGAAAGATGGCCCAGCGCAGAACCCGGCAAAGTGACGCTCGTTGGCGTAAAGCTCGGAAAGGCTGGGGGCGCGGAAGGCTTCGGCGTAGCCGGAGAACAGCATTAAGGTGTCATCGGGTCGCCAGGCAAGACGAAAGCGCGGCGACACTTGGTCGTGCACGCTGTCGGCATCGTTTTTACCACTGGCATCATAGCGGTCATAGCGCGCGCCAATGCCAACGTCAAACTGCCCCGCACCGCCCTCAGCTAAATAGCGGCCCGCGGTAAGGGTGGTGTCAAGATAGGCTGACTGAGTATCGATATCAGCCTTCGGGAAACCATTCGCTTCACCGTTAGGCCGTTGGCGGGCCTGCTCCAGTTCAGCGCCAAACACCAGTGTTTGTGAAAGCCAGCCATGGTCGATGCTGTGATAGCCATCGCTTTGCAGGCCGACTCGCTCAAGGGTACGGTTAGCCTGTGGTTCGTCGATATCCTGTTGGCTAAAGGTAAGCTGAGAGGTGATTTCAGTGGCCCCACTCGGTTGCCAGCGCTGGCCAAGTTGTACGTTATTACTCTCAACATCACGGTCGCGTAATGGGTTGCTAGCGTTGGTTGATAGCTGCTGCGGATTAGCGGGTTGGGTGGCGCGCTCATCATAGTGCTGCCAGCTAATAAACACCCGCTGCTCATCGCTTGGTTCCCAGCCGCCTTTCAAAAGCAGGCTATTGAGGCTGGCATCTTCTATTGCTTCATCACCGCCCGCGCGACGAATATCGCCGGACTCGCTGCGGCCCACCGAAAATAGCCCATCCACTTGCCCATTAGCTGTATCGCGACGGCCAAATGCCGTTAGGTTGCCGCGTAGCTCGTCGTTCGCTGTTGCCCCGCCTAGGGAAAGACGTGCACCGCTATCGTCACCTGGGGCTAATAGATCGCTGGCCTCGACGCTGGTAAAGCTAACAACGCCGCCCATGGCATTGCTACCGTACAGGCTGGAAAGCGAACCACGGGCAATCTGCACTTCTTGAATCAGCGCTGGGTCGAGGAAGAAGTTGCCCACATGGCCGGTGGAAATATCCTGGCGAACGCCGTCCAAACGCACCAGGACACCATTGCTGCCGAAGCCACGCATACTCAGTGTTTGACCGTTACGGCGCCCTTGGCCAGCCACATGCAGGCCAGGCTGGCGGCTCAGTACGTCTTCAACGCGACTCGCGGTGGCAAGCGTTGCGTCTTGGCGGTCGATGATGTCGATAATCAGCGGTGCGCGGGACAGGTCCGTCGGTGCGCGGGTACCGGTGACTGTTAGCGGGGCTAAGTCTGAGTCGTTGGCGTTGGCAGGCAAAAGAGGGAGTAAGGTAAGGCAAAAGCCTAACGTGTGAGTTGGTTTCATGGGCCAGACAGTTCCAGCAGAAAGTGATGGATAATGTTGCTGGCTGGGTGCGATGGGCTACCTGGCTGGCTAAAAGGGTTAGTAGTAGGTACGTGATTATTTAAAAAGGCTTACGCCGTTAAGATCAGCTTGCCGCTTTTCGTGCGGCGCAGCACATAGCGTCGCTGTTCATGGTGAATAACCAACTGACCGTCTTGATCAAGCAGCGCCTGACTTGTCACTTCGCGAGATGCGCTAGGCGAGCTTTCTGGCGGAATGTCTTTTTTTCTGGGCTGCATGAGAGGCTGTTTCCTGTGCTAATGATAACTATTAGCATTAATTTAGCAGATTTGGCTACCTCTCACAACCATCACTCCCAACCTTACCTAACCACTGTGCAGATGCTAAACCAGCCCGTTTTAAAAGGTGGGGAATAGCTTGCGAATGAGCGTTCACCTAACAGTAGAGTTCTCGTCATTACCCTGTCATTTAAATTGATTAGTGTCCTCTTAACATAAAACTAGCGCGTGTTAACCGTGACGAGAGGAGTGTTGTTATGAGCAAGGAAATTGAAGATCATCGCCTGTTTAACCAGAGCAGCAACCAGCCGTTTGCGGATGTGTTAGCGCAGCATGTTTCTCGGCGAGCGGTAATGCGGGGCGGCTTAGGCTTGGCTGCAGCTTCAATGCTTGGCTTTGGCGGCGCCGCCCAAGCACTGGCTTCAAACGGGGCGCAAAAAACGCCGTTGACGCTGGCGTTTGAGGCAGTTCAAGGATCGCTAACAGATGCTGTCGTAGTGCCTGAAGGCTATGTTGCCCAAGTGCTGGTGCCGTGGGGCACACCGTTGAACGCTGGTGACAGCTGGCAGTCCGACCAGCCAATGACTGCCGAGCGCCAAGCCGCGAGTGTGGGTATGAACCACGATGGAATGGCTGGCTTTGCTCTTGATGCCGATAACGCCTCACGGCGCTTTGTGCTGGTGCTCAACAACGAATATATCGAACAAGATGCGCTGTGGGCTCCTCAAGGTGGCCCCACTGATGCTGAAGGCAAGCGCCCCGCCGAAGAGTCGCGTACTGAAATCAACGCTCACGGTGTCACTATTGTGGAAGTTGAGAAAGACGCTAACGGACACTGGTCGCATGTGCTTGGCTCCCGCTATAACCGCCGTCTTACCAGCGCGACGGTGATGGACATTGCAGGCCCAGTGGCAGGCAGTGACTATGTGAAAACGCGTTTCTCCCCAGCGGGTACGCAAACCCGTGGCACCAATAACAACTGTGGTAATGGGTTAACGCCCTGGGGTACTTATTCAATCTCCTTTATATAACAATGTTGGCCTTGAGGCCGTGAGTTGGCAGGCAAGGTGAGTTACCTGCCCTGTATGCCCGCTTGGCGGGCATATTCGTTAACAGCACAATCGCGCTGCCATTAAATTAAAAACGCAGTTCTGCCCCGGCCATTAGGGTGCGGCCCGCCCCGTAACTCTTGGAGAAAATATCCGAGTAGCCGGTGACGTAGTTGCGATCACGCACGTTAAGCATGGTGGCGCGTAGTAGCAGGTTAGGGTTGACTTGGTAGCTGGCAAACAGATCCCAGGTGACGTAGCTGGGCCATAGGTCGAAGTCGAAATCTTCTGGCCCGCCTGCGGCGCTATAGTTAAGGCGTGTGCCCACATCCAGGCGCTGGTCGAACCAGCGGGTGCCGAATACCAGACTGCCGCGATCCATCGGCAACTGACGGGCGCTGTTCATACCGATCACGTCGATACCGCAATAGGTCAGGTCATCTCGCATGGCCTCATAAGAGTCGTAGCCAGCCTCGATGGCTTCGTAGTGAGCGTCAGAGTAGTTGCCGTTCTCATCCGGTATATCTTCGCGGATATTACCGCTGCCCAATGGATAGATCTTCTGGCAGAACTGATTATCGCTACCCAGTACATGGGTATAATTGGCCTGGGTGTACCAACGTTCGGCGTCGTAATCGATCTCCAGCTCCAAGCCACGGAAGTTCATCGGTAGCAGGTTGGGCACGAACATGGTGTGGCCCAGCCCCCCTTGCTGCCCTGGCATCACGTTAACCATGGAGGTGATCAGGTAGTTGTCCACCCGGGTGTCGTAGTAGGAGAGCTTGCTGAAGAAGCGATCCCCACTTTTAAACAGGTCCTGGGCGGTAAAGTTGGCGCCAACATCCCAACTGCGTGAGGTTTCCGGCTGGGCGTGGGGATTAGGGAACATCACCGCGAAGGGGTCGCCGGGGTGGCTGCCCTGCATTAGTGTTTCTGTGAGTGCGGGTGGCCGCCAGCCGCGGCCCCAATTAGCAAATAGCTCGACGTTCTCATTGGGGCGATAGGCTGCGGATAATGTAGGCAGCAACTTATCCATGCTGTTATCGACGTCGTAATCTTGCATCACAGTGTCCGATAACCAAGTAGGTTCGTAACGCCAATGTGTCTCATAGTTGGGGAGAGTGGTTGGGTCGTTGGCGTAGCCTTCAAAAGCAGCAAGGCTATCGCAAGCCATCTGTATCGAGCGCTCACTTGAACCGGGGGAGGGGTTATGACAATTTCTGGTTCGACTTGCCAACTGATTCTCTGCGTACCGCGAAGCCCTGGCATAGCGGTCATAGTAAGTCCACTCTACTCCAGGCAACTTTGTTGATCCCTTAAGCTTGTAGTAGTCGTAGCGAAGCCCTGCCGCCAGGGTAAAGGCCTCATTTTCCCACTGTAAGTTACCAAAGGCGCTGGCAATGCTGCGTTCGCCGTTGGGCTGCATGGTGTTGTCGTTAGCGCCAAACTGACGGCCACCGCGCTCTTGCGTCGTCGTCGATTCGCCTTTATCGATAAAGTATTCGATCCCGTGGTTAGAGGAAAAGCCATCCATTCCTCCCAGTGAAAAGCGCGCTGTATTCTCCAGTGTAAAGCCGTAGGTATCGATTTGAGTGCGGTTATTGTTATCCAGACCCGCCCGGCAGGCGTTGTAGTACATATCCTGAACCGGATTGGTCTCGCAGACGCCTATCATCCAGGCCAGCTCGGTCATGTTGGTGCCACCCTGAACCACAGGCCGGCCAGCTTCGGTATAACGCTGCCCTTCTGTTGAAACGAAGTAGGCGTTAGCCTCCAGGTTAAGCAGAGGGGAGGAGGGGTTAAGGTTATAGCGCAGGCTGACCGAATCGGAGGTGGTATTGGCATCGCCAAAGCGGCGCCAGGCATTATCGCCGTCGACTACCTCTCCGGCTCGTAAGACCTGCCGGTCAGAGACGTTGTTGTAAGAAAGTTCGGTGCCTAAGTAGGAAAACGTTAGCGACTGATCGTCATCGATATGAAAACGCGCTTTGAACAGGTTCGAGTCTTGCTCGTTGTCGGTAAACCGAACGCGCTCTACATCTTGCTGGAGTTCTTGGTGAAATTGGTCCTGCACGCCGACTGTCAAGAAATCGTAATTAGGGCGCCGACGGCCAGGCGCATATTCGCCGAAATTACGGTTGCTGCGTGCCGCCAGTAGTTCCCAGCGATCGCCAAGGCGCCCGGCCACAGCCGCGCTACCAATAAAGTTGACTCCATTGCCTTCGCCACCTACGCCGGTCATGCCGCGTAAGCGCACGCCGATATCTTTACCCGGTAAAAGAACATCATCTACATCGATGGTGCGGAAGTTGGCGCTACCGGCGATGGCACCTGCACCATGTACACCCGTGCTGGCGCCTTTCTCGATCACCACATCCGACAATAGTTCTGAGTCAACATACATCGTGCCGTTGCGCTGCTGGTGACCGTTATCGTTGAAATTCTGGCGCATGCCGTCAACCATCATGTTGACGCGTCCGAAATCCTGCATGCCGCGGATATTAACCGACAGTCCTGGGTCCTGGGCATTGACCGCACTGTAGACACCCGGGGTCTCCTGCAACATATCGGCGGCATGGCGAGGCGGCGTTCGATCAATCTGTTCCCGGCTGATAACACTCACTGCGCGCGGTTCGTGATATACCCAATCGTCACCTATACGCTCAGCCGATACGGTCAGGGTGCTAAAGGCCGTTTGGTTGCCCACGGTAAGCGAGGTTGCTGGCTCCAGCAGCTCGGCGGTTCTGCCATTACGGTATGAAATAGTTAGTGAGGAGTCGGCTAGCAGTGTGCGAAGTGCTTCATCGGCTGTCATTTCGCCGCGTAAGGCAGGTGCGGTACCGTCGATAGGTTGACCATCCTGGCGAACGACGGAAATCTGGGTAGTCGCTGTGAACTCGCCCAACGAGTAGAGCAGATGCTGCTCGGGAAGGTCGAACGTATAGAGCTGCTGAAAGGGAGTCTGCTGTGGCGCATCGACTGAGTTTTGCGCAGAGGGCTGGGCCTGTACCTGAGTTTGAGTGGCAAGCAGGCCCAGCATCACAGCGGCGGTGATTGACGATCGGGGGAAAACCTTTAAGTGCATTGAGATAACGCTCCTTTTTTCGCTAATAAGAATCATCTTTATAATCATTAACGTTTGTGGGGGCGGTTTCCATCATGAAAAAACAGTTTTTAGATAAATATTTCTAAAACTTAGTGGTGTGTATGGCTCACGTTAGGTGGTTCGGCTATTACGCAAATGGTTAATGCGAGTACGATCACCACACTATGCAATAGGGCACCCGCTCCTATCGCGAGGAGCAGTGAAAGCCAAACCTCGAATGTTTCTTGGAAAAGTCCATAAAGAGTGCCCAAGCATCCACTGAGTAATGTGACGATACACAGGCTGGCTGCCCACCAGTTGAGCAGTAGAGACGCGATGGGAAGGCTGCGATTAAGCAAGCTGAATGGTTGCCCTTCTATGGTTTGAGTCATTGAAACTCCCTGTGGTGTCATTTGCATAAAAGCTGCTTGCGGCGCTATTTTTCTAGTGGTTATTTAGCGCTATTTTTCTAGTGGTTATTTAGCGCTATTGAGGCCAGCGACCTGACGAACTGAAATGCTTCTCGCGCGCCGTTTAGTGCCTGAATAGATTGTTCGTCTGATAGTGATATAGCATCCAACTGAGCAGTAAAACGACGCCAATGTAGCCCTCGCCCTGAATCGCTGGGAGCAAGGTGCCGGGCGCCAAAATTAGCGGAGAGTCCTAGTTGGCTGGCGTAATTGAGCAAAAAAGCGGCACCTAGGTTAGAGCCTTCATTCACATAGAGCCAGCCAAGTGCGGCTGCTTGGGAATCGATAGCTGGCTCTGGGAGGGAGAGCTCCTTTAAATCGTTTAGGTTTAGGGCTAGGTCTTGGCAATCACTAATCACGGCGCTGTAACGGCAACGCTGGGGTAATCCTTCCAGCCAGGCGCATAGGTTCTGTTGATGATAGAGAGGTGCTGTACGGCGTTGAAACTGGTACTGAACCACAAGAAAGCGCTGGTAACCTTTTAGGCTGGCAAATGGAGATAGCGCCATAATGGCTTCATCAACACGCTCATGCGTTGAGTGTGTATCAAGTTTTAACCGTTTACTTAACGGGAGAGTGTTTGCCCCTTTGGGCGGGGAGAAAAGTGCTTCCATGATGAACTCGCTGCTGTGGGTGGATAAAAACGGCAAGGTAAGTGATTTGTACTCGGTAACTAACACTGCAGTGGCTGCTCTTAGCGTTCTTAACTGGTATGGGTGGGGCGTAGCCAAAGCAGGTTGCCAGGCAGGTTATGCACTGTGATGCCAAACACATCGGTTAATGTTTCAATTAACGCGGCTGGTTGGTTGGCATGAAAACTGCCAGAGACGCGAAGCTCGGAAAATGCTTGCTTATCAATAAGTACACGCCCTGGTAGCATGCGTTCAAGCTGTGCCACGACCTCGCTGATTTCAGCATCGTCAAAAATTATTCTTCCCTCCTTCCAGGCGCGTGTCAGGGGGATTGCCACTGTTGAGACTGGGCCGAGTGCACCATCTTGCAAGGCAATTTGCTGGCCGCCCACTAGCATGGCTTGGTGGTCCAGGTTGTCGCTGACCGCCACTTGCCCCTCTGACACCGTGACGGTGACTCGATCGCCGCTACGCATTACCGAAAAGTGAGTGCCTATAACGCGCACCGACGCCTCTCCGGCGGTAATAATTAGCGGACGCTGGGGGTCCTTGGCGGCGTCAATCCACAGGCGCCCACGGCGTAATGTTAATCTCCGCTGCATCTCGGTGAGGTCAATATCCAGGGCACTATTGCCATCAAGTAGCAGCGATGAGCCATCTGCCAGTTGAAGGTGCTGGGATTGCCCTGGTGCGGTGGTGGTGTCAGCTATTAAGTGGTCTAAATGAGCAGGCTCACGCCATAGTTCAAAGCTCAGCAAAACTCCCAGTAGACACGTGGCAGCTAGTGCCCAACCCCAGTGCCGAGGTTGTTTAAACCGGCGTTTGAGGACTGTTTGTGTTGCCTTTTGAAGGGCATAAAGACGCGCAGGTGCACCAATTTCCTGCCATAGCTGTTCGGCTTCTTGGTAGGCGAGTTGGTGGCAGGGATCGCGGCTTAACCAGGTTTCAAACGCTTGGCGGTCGTGTGGTGTGGCGCTGCTGTCCTTGAGCCGTAAGTACCAGCCAATGGCTTCGTCTACAGTGTTGTCGTCCAACGATGGTGTATGACGGGGCTGAGTGTTTGGTCTGTGCGGTATAGTCACGGTGCTACCCTTTCTGGGAATGCGACGTATTGTTATAGATAGAACGTTTGGAGCGCCGATCTTCCTCACTTTGTGTTTGGCGCTGCCATTCGCGACACAAGCGCATGGCACGCATCATGTCCTTTTCGACGGTGCTAATTGAAATGCCAAGTCGCTCGGCGATAGCGGTGTAGGTCTCACCTTCAACACGGTTTAAAAGAAAGACGTGCTTGGCTCGTTCAGGAAGGCTATCTAGTTGCTCTAGCAGGCTTTGCCATTGCTGTAAGGTCGTGGCTAACTGCTCTGGGCTGGGCGCTTGAAGTGGCTCGTCAGCAGAGATATTTGACGCCTCTGAATGATGGCGTCTGCGAACCTCCTGGGCGCGTAAATAGTCTAGCGCTAGGTTATGCGCGGTGCGATGCAATAAGCCGGGGGTGTCGGTTGCGTTTGGCGGCCGTTGCCATAGTTTTACAAAGGTATCCTGGGCTAAATCTTCGGCCACGCTGGTGCTGCCAACTACTTGCCTTATGCGCTTAATCAGGCGGTGTCGCTCTTTTTGGAACATTCGAAGCAGGGCGGAAGAGGGCTTAGTCATGATTCATGAATAGAAGCGTTAAGGCGTTAGGGCGAGAAGAGGGGCTGCAGCGTTACTGCTATTGATAGGCAGCAGCTCTACGTCATAAACCTCCGCGATGGTGGCGGGGTCAAGCACTAGGGCGGGTGAGCCGTGAGCAATACGCTGACCTTGATGCAATAGCCATACCCGGTCGGCGTAGGTGCTTGCGAGATTGAGGTCGTGCAGCACGCAGACAATCGCCATATGGTGCCGTTCTGCCCAGGCGCGTAGTTGACGCATTAAGCGCTGCTGCTGGCCGATATCGAGTGCGCTAGTGGGTTCATCCAGCAGTAAAAGCCCGCCATCTTTGGAGGTGGGGGAACGCCGTGAGAGTAGCTGGCAGGCACCTCGTGCAATCATTACCCGTTGGCGTTCGCCGCCAGAGAGTGAAAGTACGCTGCGTTTAGCTAAATGCGTCAGATCTAGGTCATGCAGCAGTTCCGCAATCAGTGCGTTACTAGGGTTGCTGCCTAAGCTCACCAGCTCAAAGGTTTGCCAATCAAAGCCGGGCAGCTCCTGTTGGGCAACCAGCGCCCGGCGATTGGCAAGCTCGCTGATTGGCCACTCACTCAGGCGTTTTCCATCCAGATGTAGCTCGCCCTGTTCACAGGGGCGAAATCCCGACAGCATGCTGAGTAGTGTGCTTTTGCCCGCGCCGTTGGGGCCAACAATGGCGAGTAGCTCACCAGGGCGAAGAGTGCCGTCCAGAGGCGCGATTGAGGGCGTGGTGGTAAAACCCGCCTGATGTAGGGTTAGCATGCCCGGTTCCGACGCATTAGTAGGTAAAGAAAATAGGGGCCGCCCAGTAGGCTGGTTAACAGCCCGACGGGGATTTCGGCGGGAGCGCCGAGGGTGCGCGCCAGGGTGTCGGCCACCACTAGCAGTAGTGCACCGCCTAACATAGAGGCGGGTAGCAGCAGGCGATGGCCAGGCCCGAGCCAAAGTCGCAGGCAGTGGGGGACGAGTAAACCAAGAAAGCCAATCACGCCGGTAAGCGCGACGCACAGCCCTACACCCAGCGAGGTAGCAACGACCACGCGGCGTTTTAAGCACGTTGCATCCAGACCTGCCGCATGGGCGGTAGATTCGCCTAGCTGAAGTAGGTCAAGCTCACGAGCGCTGCGTATTAACAGCCATAGGGCAACAGCAATCAGGACAAGGGCTATGGCGGTGGTGCGCCACAGAGCGTTGGTAAGCGTGCCCATTCCCCATAAGCTGAGCTGACGAAGTTGGTCGTCGCTGGCAATAAACGCCAGTACGCCGCCTCCAGCGCCTGCTAACGTATTGATTGCTAAGCCTGCTAGTAGCAGTGACATGACGGCGGCACTGCCACCCCCTTGGCGCTTGGCAATGCCAAACACCACTAAGCAAACACTAAGCGCACCGAGAAAGCCCGCTGCAAACTGGCCGTAAAGGCTACCGGCAGCGCTGCCCTGAAATAGCACAATCCAAAGTGCTACAAATAGCCCTGCACCACTGGCAAGGCCTAATAGCGTTGGGTCGGCCAATGGGTTTCTAAATAGCCCCTGCATGGCGGCGCCGCTCCCAGCGAGCATCGCCCCTACCGCGACGCCAAGCAGTAATCGGGGTAGTCGCAATTGCCACCACACCTGAACACTGAGCGGGTCGGCTTGGTCGCTGAATAGACCCCAAGGGGGAATGCCCAGCGCACCGGAGCTGGCTCCCCAGCATAGAGCCAACAGCAAGGCAGCGGTTAAGCCGACGAGAACGCGGGTTGTACGGTTTACCGGTAGCTGCACGCGAAAGCGGTAAGCGTTGATAATGGTCATCATGGACTTAACTGGGCGGTGGCGATTATGCCTAACAGAGCTTCGACGCCCTGACGCAAGGTGAGCAACTGATCAGGGGTACGAGGGCCAAAGCCGAGCAACGCTTGGTCGTTAATCACGATAAACTGCTGCTCGCGGCCTGCGGGGGTTAACGCCATGCCGGGCAGTTGCCACAGTGCGTCCTCTCCGCCCATCGCTGCCAGCCCTCGTTCGGAGACAACCACGATGTCGGGGGCTTCACGGGCCAGAGCTTCGGCACCCACACTGTGATAGCCCTGCATCTCGGCAAAGGCATTTTCCAGGCCCACCGCTTCGAGCACGGTATGCGCTGCCGTGTTGCTGCCCGCCGCACGGGGCGTTAAGCCGCTATTCTGCATAATAAACATGGCACGGGTCGAGGGTAGGGCTGGCAGGTTGGCTAACCGGTCAAGTTTCTTGTTCAGTGTGGCCGCCAAGGCATCTGCTTCCTGGCTGCGATTGGTTAGTTGACCAACGGCGCGGACTTTTTCGGCCATGGCATCGAGGGAGGGCGGGGCGTTGATGAGAGCTACCTCAAGCCCCACAGCTTCTAGCTGCTCCAGCACCTCTTTGGGCCCTGCGTGCCCGGCGGCTAACACGTGGTCGGGCCGAACAGAAAGCACGCTTTCCGCAGAGAGTTGACGTAGATAGCCGACTGACGGTAAAGCAGCCATTTCCGGCGGATAAAGCACAGTATCGTCCCGCGCGACAACGTTAATATCGGCATCCAAGGCGCCCAGGATTTCGGCGATATCTCCGCCGAGTACTAGCCAACGCCCGTCAGCATGCCGGTGCTCATCGGCATGGGCTAGCGGTGCGCCTACCAGCAGCCATCCCAATGCTATGATGCCAAGCAACAGGCGTGTCTTTAAGTGGTGCTGGATCATGCGACCTCCTCGCAGCTTCCTAGCTCGTCCAGCAGTTGCCGCCACTCGCGTCTTTCAGTACCCCCTTCCTGACGCTCCGCGTAAAGCTGCAGCGCTAACGACCCCTCGGCATCGAAGGCTTCAATGCTGGTCACGCCACCGTCGCGGTTGGGCTTGCTGACTTGCCACACTTGGTCAATCGCAGTGTCATCAAGGTGCAGGGTGAATTGTTCGCCAAACAGGTTTAACCAACCGCGAGCACGTTGGGGAGCGGGTAAATCACCGGTACGGATCTGCACGCAGCCGGGGCTGGCGACAAACAGCATCAAAGGCAGCGCACGTTGGCTTGCCTGCTGAAGCACTGTTTCCAGGGCGTTCACAGGTAGCGCACGGGTATAGCGACCTTCCATTAATTGGTTAGCCTCGATACGCTCCAGTTGATGGCGCTGAAGGAGAGCAAAGAACTGGTGTACATCGCGCATTGCACCCCACTCGCTAGCGAGGTTCGGCGCTTCAGGCAGCGGGCGCTTTAGGCGCGGCATGCTCTGGGTAAACGCCGGTGTGTCCCGGGTGCCCAAGGCGGCTAATGCACCCCAAGGGCGCGGCAGTGGGTTCTCCAGGGCAAAGCATTTGTGAACGGCGCAGCCATGCTGGTTGAATATCTGCAGGCTCCAACGCCACGGCGGCGCTGGCTCTTTTGCGTCAGGCATTGGGTCACGAATCAAACAAGCCCAGTGCCAGTGTGTGTAGAGTAGCCGAAGGTCCAGACCACCGGGATCGAGTAATAAACCTGTTTGTGGCCCGCCGCGGAGCTCAGGGTAATCGCCGGTTTGTTCTAGCACGGCCAGTCGTGAGCGGGTTAGGGCTTTAACCCGCCCCAACTGCAGCAGGTAAGCGGCAATATCGCTGGGTGAGAGTGGCAGCGTCCATACATCGCGCCCTAAACGGGCGGCCTGGAGTTCGCCTTCGCTGATCGCTAAGCGTTCGGCAATCTCAATGGCGGGAAGGCGTGGCTGAGCGGCGCGCGCCGCATCAAGGGCTTCGAGAATGGCGATCTGTTGGGATGGAATCATAACGCACCTCTTTTATGGTTCACTGGTTGGGTTTACCACTGCCAGTTGAGGGTGGCGAACAGGCTGCGCCCGTCGCCCAGGCTGCCGTCAGGGAGGTACCAAACCTTGTCGCCAAGATTGGCTAGGCGCAGCGAGGTATCCACGGCCGGAGTGATTTGCCAGGCGAGATGAACGTCGTGCAGGCCATAGCCGGGCAGGTGTTCGTCGTCGCCCTGCTTATCGAAGGATTGGGCAAAGCGAGCTTGCCAGCCCAGGCGGATATCACTGCTGTACAGTGCCACTTCGCTGCCCAAGGTGGCTTCCAATGGAGTTTGACTACCCAGCGGTTCACCTGAATCGCGATCTTTACCGGAAACCTCCGAGAGGCCTGC
Organism: Halomonas sp. H2; assembly: GCF_050215315.1. Classification (GTDB taxonomy): domain Bacteria; phylum Pseudomonadota; class Gammaproteobacteria; order Pseudomonadales; family Halomonadaceae; genus Vreelandella. Next base: position 3,369,499 of record NZ_CP189760.1, on the reverse strand, counting down.
AAAGCTTGTCAGGAATGGGAAGGTGGTAGGCTGCCAGGTAAGCCGGGCGTCATAGCCCCAAAGCTGGGCGCGCTGAACGTTTACCGCCTGGGTGGTGCCCGCCATAATATCAACCTGGGTATCGATAAAGTCATCCGCGCGAGTATCGAAGTAGCTGGCGCGCAGTTGCCAGTCACCCTGATGCCACACCACGCCGCTCTCCCAAGTGTGGCTGGATTCAGGCGAGAGATTGGGGTTGGGAATCCAGTAGTTGTCCGGCGTGCAGAAGGCGGGCCCTGCGCAGAAACCCGCGAAGTGGCGCTCGTTAGCATAAAGCTCGGACAGGCTGGGGGCGCGGAAGGCTTCGGCGTAGCCGGAGAATAGCATCAAAGCGTCATCGGGCCGCCAGGCAAGACGAAAACGCGGAGACACTTGGTCGTGGACGCTGTCGGCATCGTTTTGTCCGCTGGCGTCGTAGCGGTCGTAGCGGGCACCCAGGCCAACGTCGAACTGCCCGGCACCGCCATCGGCCAGATAGCGCCCAGCGGTAAGTGTGGTGTCGAGATAGGCTGACTGGGTATCGATGTCGGCTTTAGGAAAGCCATTCGCTTCGCCATCTGGCCGTTGGCGTGCCTGCTCCAATTCGGCGCCGAACACCAGCGTTTGCGAAAGCCAGCCGTGATCCATGGTGTGGAAGCCGTCGCTCTGGAGACCGGCCCGCTCCAGCGTCCGGTTGGCCTGGGCCTCATCAATATCCTGCTGGCTAAAGGTAAGCCGTGAAGTGACTTCGGTTGCCCCACTGGGCTGCCAGCGGTGGCCCAACTGGACGTTGTTGCTTTCCACCTCCCGGTCGCGCAGCGGATTGCTGGCATCGGTTGAAAGCTGTTGTGGGTTGGCGGGCTGGGTGGCGTCTTCATCGTAGTGCTGCCAGCTCATAAATACCCGCTGGTCGTCGCTTGGCTCCCAACCACCTTTTAGCAGCAGGCTATTGAGCGTGGCATCCTCTTCTGCTTCATCGCCACCTGCGCGGCGGATATCGCCCGATTCACTGCGGCCGATTGAAAACAGGCCATCCACCTGACCGTTGGCGGTATCGCGGCGGCCAAAGGCGGTAAGGCTTCCCCGCAGCTCATCGCTGGCAGTTGCACCGCCGACGGAAAGGCGCACGCCGCTATCTTCGCCAGGGGCAAGCAGGTTGTTGGCATCCACGCTGGTAAAGCTGACGACCCCGCCCATGGCATTGCTGCCATATAGGCTTGAGAGCGCGCCACGCGCTATCTGCACTTCTTGAATCAAACCAGGGTCAAGGAAGAAGTTGCCGATGTGGCCAGTAGAGATATCCTGACGAACGCCATCCAAGCGCACCAACACCCCTTTACTGCCAAAACCGCGCATGCTGAGTGTTTGGCCATTGCGGCGGCCTTGTCCTGCGACGTGCAGGCCGGGTTGGCGGCTAAGCACATCTTCGACTCGGCTAGCGGTGGTCAGTACGGCGTCATCGCGATCAATAATATCGATAATCAGCGGTGCCCGGGAAAGGTCGGTAGGCGCTCGGGTGCCGGTGACCGTCACCGGGTTAAGTTCGGCATCATCTGCTTGGGCGGCTAGCAGGGGGAGTAGCGTTAACAAGAGGCCATTAAAGGTGCGTGTGTGTTTCATGTACCAGAGAGTTCCAACAAAGAGAGGTGGAAGACATCGCTGGCTGGTTGCAGTAAGGCTGCAGGTGGCTGGCTATGATGAGTGACTAACTTTTATATCAGGCGTTAAGAATTAATTTGCCGCTTTTGGTGCGGCGTAAAACGTAGCGGCGCTGTTCATGGTGAATTATCAGTTGGCCTGAACTGCCAAGTAATCGCGGTTTCGGATAATAAGTGCAATTGGTAAGAGGGCGGCCAGCTGGTAGAGTCGGCGCTCCTCCCGACCAAGAGAAAAGCACTGATGAGCTACAACCAGCTGACCGAAAACGAACGATACCAGATTTACATTCTAAAAAAAGCAGGCCACAGCCAATTGGCGATAGCGGAGAAAATGGAGCGGAGTCCGTCCACGATCAGCCGGGAGCTTCGCCGTAACAGAGGGCTTCGAGGTTATCGGCCTGGGCAGGCACAGAAGCTGTCGAGCGCTAGGAGGCATGATGCCTACAAGGCACGGAAGGTGACGGACGAGGTGCGAGGTGAGATAGAAACCTTGCTTCGTCAGGAGCTGAGTCCGCAGCAGGTTGCCGATTACCTGAGAAGGCACACAGGCGTATGTCTGCACCACGAGACGATTTACCAGTTGATTTACGCAGACAAGGCCAACGGTGGCGATTTGTATAGGCATCTTCGGGTAGCGTCAAAGCCCTATCGCAAGCGCTATGGCAGCTATGATCGGCGAGGGAAGATCAAGAACAGAGTGAGTATTGATGAGCGCCCTGCGGTCGTTGACCGGCGTAGCCGAATTGGTGACTGGGAAGGCGATACGATCATCGGCAAGGGTCGCAAGGGCGTTCTGCTGACGATGGTTGAGCGTAAGACGCTGTATACGGTCATTGTTCGCCTGACGGGCAAAAGAGCCGACCTGCTGGCGGCTGCAGCGATTGAGCATTTGGCGTCGCTCAAAGCCAGAATCAAAACCATCACCTTGGATAATGGTCTTGAATTTTCTGGGCACGAGGATATAGCGAAAGGTCTGGAGGCGGATATTTATTTTGCCCACCCTTATGCATCATGGGAACGAGGGATCAATGAGAATACCAACGGCCTTATCCGCCAGTACTTCCCCAAGGGAACAGACTTAAGCAAGGTGACGGATGAGCAGGTTCAGTTTGTTATGGATCGACTGAACAGCAGACCCAGAGCGACCAGAGGTGGACGATCACCGAATGAGTTATTTATAGGGCGGCGAGACGATTTACTCGCCGCGTAATGAAATTGCAGTTATTACTTGAAACCAAGCAAACTGGAAGCAGGACAGCCGGTGGTTTACTACTCAGGTCATGATGCGCGCAATGAGTATGTGTACAAGTACGTCTCCAGCGCTGCCTGGGACCCTGCCGATGCGAATCGTCCAGGCGAAGCCTACGACCGTCTTTCCATTGGCAGTAAATACCTGGATAACGGAACGCTATTTGTAGCCCGCTTTCACGCCGATGGTAGCGGTGAGTGGCTGCCGCTGACACCTGAGACCCAGACGCGTGATGGCCGCACGCTGGCATCGGCATTGGGGCTGGCCGATAACGATAAAGCGGGCATTATCATTAACACGTGCGATGCGGCGGATTTGTTGGGTGCCACGCCGATGGATCGCCCTGAATGGGCGTCAGTCGATCCCGCGTCGGGCGACGTCTATCTCACCCTAACCAATAATAGCCAACGTACTGCCGAGGATACCTCTCCCACTTTCACCAACGACGGCGAGCGGTTGGAACAAAGGGGTGTCGGTTACGATCTAGCACCGACCAACGCCGCGAACCCTCGCGCCAATAATGAAGCGGGACACATTATCCGCTGGCGTGAAAGCCGTCTGCCGAACGCCTTTACTTGGGAAGTGTTCGTGTTTGGTGCGGCTGCCGATGATACGGATAACCACTCGGGGTTGACTGAAATGAACCAGTTCGCCAGCCCTGATGGTCTTTGGTTCGACGAGCGCAGCGACGGGCAGGGCATTCTCTGGATCCAGACCGATAACGGCTATGATGGCATCACGGAGTACACCAACGACCAACTGCTTGCGGTCGTGCCCAACGGGCTGGACGATATTCAAGGTACCGGGCCGGTGGTTAACAGTAGCAATCAGCAGCAGCTAAAACGCTTTGCGGTAGGGCCGAACGGCTGCGAAGTCACCGGTATTTTTGCTACGCCGGATAAAACCGCGCTGTTTATTAACATTCAGCACCCAGGTAACTGGCCGGCCGATGACGATGCGTTGGCTCAAGACGCTACTGTCGCGGCTAGCGGCCAGGTACGCCCTCGGGCGTCGACCGTTGTCATTCAGAAACGCGATGGCGGGCCGATAGGCGTTTAACAGCTGGCCTAACTTTTAGGATGCGGAGCTCACCACTGAATTAAAAAAAGAGCTAGGCTCGGGGCTAGAGATTCTTGGTCAGCCGCCCGAGATCTAGCCTGAAAGCCTATGTGCTGCCGCCCGTTTGCAGCGTAAAGCCCACATCGTGCTGGCGGCGGTAGACGCTTTTACCGCCTAGTCGCCGAATAAGCTCTTTGGCGGCTAAGCGGCCCATCTCCTCTCTGGGGGAGAGAATAGTGGTGAGCTGTGGCGTCACATGCTGACCAAGCGGCAAGCCGTTAAACCCGGCAATGGCGATATCTCCAGGCACATTGAGACCTTGACGTTGTGCCGCTAGAAGAGCGCCTGCCGCTAAGTCGTCGTTGGCGAAGTGGATGGCTTGGGTGTAAGGGTATTGCGCTAACACTTGGTTCAGCCCTTCCGCCCCCGCTTGCAGGCTGCCCAGGGTGTCGAGCTCCACCAAAGGTGCTTCGATTCCCTTTGCCTGCAGTACCTCTTGATGTCCTTCATAGCGCATTCCCGCGCGGTAATCGTGGGCAATCCGTGCGCCCACATAGACAATATGGCGGTAGCCTTGGTCGACAAGATGGTTGGCCATGCAGCGTCCGGCGGCCACGTGGTTCAGCCCGACGTTAAGATCCATGCCTTTGCCTAGTTCCATCACCTCCATGATGGGGTGATCCCAGTTGTTCAGCAGCGTATGGCAGGCTTTGTTATGGCGCAGCCCGGCGGTGACCAGTGCCGAGCATGACCAGCCTAGAAAAGTGCGTACCAACTGATACTCGCGATCCAAGTCGTAGTCGGTATTACCCAGCAGTATCTGGTAGCCCTCGGCTTCGAGTGTCTCTTGCAAGCCTTTGATGACCTCCACAAACACGCTATTGATCAGTGACGGCACAATCACCGCCACCAGTCGTGAGCGGGAAGAGGCCAGGCTGCCTGCGACCAAATTGGGCACGTAGCCCAGCGTCTCCACCGCTTCTAGAACGTTAAGGCGTGTACTGTCGCTGACTTTGTCTGGGTGATTCAGTGCTCGCGATGCGGTAATGGGAGATACGCCTGCCATCTTCGCGACTTGGCTGAGTGTGACCTGGTCGGAGCTTCGGCGTTGTCTTGCTGGCTGGGGCGAGTCTTTAGACATTGGTCGCATGTTCCTGATGTTCAGCTTGTCGATTGGCAAAGATTAATCTAGAAATAATGGTAGCGCTATCATGACAGCGCTACCATTATTTCTAGATTGTTCTTTTAACAGCACCGCGACGATAGCTACCCACACAACAAAGAACTCAACAACAGCGAGGTGTCGGCTGGTGAGTCAACACGATAAACAACCACTTCATGTAGGCGTCATTGGCCTCGGTGCTATGGGCATGGGCACCGCAACCACCTTGCTTCAACAGGGGCTGGCCGTAACGGGATGCGATATTGCTGCAGAGGCGCGCGAAGCCTTCGTGGCGGCAGGGGGCAAGAGCGTCGCCACACCTGTGGGGCTCGCTGACTGCCAGATCGTGTTGGTGGTGGTGGTTAACGGATTGCAAGTTGAGCAAGTACTGTTCGGTGAGCAGGGCGTGGTGAACCAATTAGCGCCGGGCAGCCTGATTATGCAATGCGCCACGGTCGCGCCTAGTCAAGCCAAACAGCTTGGCGAGCGTGTGGCGGCAGAAGGGATAATGCTACTGGATGCGCCGATCAGCGGCGGTGCGGCGAAAGCCAAAAGCGGTGAGCTCTCGGTCATGGCCTCCGGTACAGCTGAGGCATTCAGCGACGCCCAGCCAGTGCTTGATGCCATGGCCGCCAAGGTCTATCGCCTTGGTGATGCTCCTGGCGTGGGGTCCAGCATGAAGCTGGTCAATCAACTGCTGGCAGGGGTGCATATTGCCACCGCCGCTGAAGCGATGGCGCTGGGTATTCGTATGGGGCTCGACCCCGAGGTGATTTATGAGGTGATTACCCACTCGGCGGGCAACTCCTGGATGTTTGAGAACCGCGTGCCGCATATCCTGAGTGGCGACTACACGCCGCTTTCGGCGGTGGATATCTTCATCAAAGATCTCAATATCGTGCATCAAACCGGCCGTGAGTTAGCGCTGGCAACGCCCGTTGCCTCAAGCGCTCTGCAGCAATTTACCGCTGCCAGTGGCGCAGGCTTTGGCCGCGAAGATGACTCGGCGGTAATTAAAGTCTACCAACGGCTATCCGGCATCAAGCTGCCCGACGCTGCCAACGATGCCGAGGGGGCCTGATATGGGGGCGAATATAGTGCTGGGCGCTATTGCTGATGATTTTACCGGGGCTACCGACCTTGCCAATAATCTGGTGCGCGGCGGCATGCGCTGCCTGCAGGTGATTGGTGTACCCTCGAAAGAGATCGATCTGGGTGAGATTGATGCGGTGGTGGTGGCACTGAAATCACGCTCCTGCCCGGTGGACGAAGCCGTGGCGGACTCTCTCGCTGCGTTGGATTGGCTACGCCAACAAGGCGCTCGCCAGCTATTCTTCAAGTACTGCTCCACTTTTGATTCCACCGACCAGGGCAATATTGGCCCGGTGGCGGATGCTCTATTGGAAGCCCTTGGCGCTAATCAAACCGTGATGGTGCCCGCCTTTCCGATTAATGGCCGCACGGTCTACCAAGGCCATCTGTTTGTGGGGGATCGCTTACTTAACGATAGCGGTATGCAGCACCACCCGCTAAACCCCATGCAAGACGCGGATTTAGTACGCGTGCTTGCTCGCCAGACACCACACTCGGTGGGGTTGGCCAACCGCGCGGTGCTGGCTCAAGGGGCAGATGCTACCCGTGCGCACTTGTCGGTGCTGGCCAAGCAAGGCATTCGTCATGTGGTTTGCGACTCTTTAGACGAACAGGATTTAGACGTACTGGCACAAGCTACGGTGTTGATGCCTTTGGTCACCGGCGGCTCGGGCCTGGGTCAGGCGCTGCCTGCCCAATACCGTGCCCAAGGCTGGTTAGACACCATCTCAGAGCCAGGGCGCTTGGCGCCTGCTTCCGGCGGTGCGCTGATGCTCTCCGGCAGTTGCTCTCGGGCAACGCTCGCCCAGGTGGCGGATTTTCTGGCTAAGCACCCTGACGGTGGCTTTGCCCTTGACCCACTGGCGTTGGCGCAAGGCGAACAGCAACAACAGCAGGCGCTGGCCTTTGCTCGGCGGCGGCTATCAAGCAATGAACCGGTATTGATCTACGCTTCTGCTGAGCCAGACAAGGTTAAAACCGCGCAAGTCTCACTCGGCGTGGAGTGGGCAGGGCTTCTCGTCGAGGCGGCGCTGAGCCAACTGGCGATCACCTTGGTCAATGAAGGCGTGGGTCGGTTGCTGGTCGCCGGGGGTGAAACTTCTGGCGCGGTGGTCTCGGCGTTAGGCATTACCACTTTGCGAATCGGCGAGCAGATCGACCCCGGCGTGCCCTGGACCCAAGCTCCACTGCCAGACCGCGAGGCTCCGCTGTCGCTGGCGCTGAAGTCCGGCAACTTCGGTGGCGTGGATTTCTTTACCCGCGCGTTTGAGGTGCTGGCATGAGCGTTCACCTTCGCCATCATCACCAGAACTCCTTGCGAGAGCAGATCGGTACGCTGGGAAAATCGCTGTTTGATCGCGGTCTAACGATGGGGTCCAGCGGCAATATCAGCGTGCGATTGGATGATGGCGGCTGGCTGATGACCCCAACGAACGCCTGCTTGGGGCGGCTGGACCCGGCGCGCATCTCCCATCTGGACCAAAGCGGCCAACTGCTGAGTGGCGATGCGCCCACCAAAGAGCAGTTTCTGCATATGGCGATGTACGCGGAGCGCCCGCAGTCCGGGGCTATTGTGCATCTGCACTCCACCCACTCGGTAGCGGTCTCGTGTTTGCCGGGCGTCGACCCCTGCGACTGTATTCCGCCGCTGACCGCCTACTACGTGATGCGGGTGGGCAAGCTACCACTGGTACCGTACCACATGCCCGGCGATCCTAAACTGGGCGATGCGGTGCGTGGCCTAGCGGGCAAACACAGCGCGGTGCTGCTGGCCAACCACGGCCCGGTAGTGGCGGGGAAAAACCTCGAAGCGGCGGTGTATGCCACCGAAGAGCTGGAAGAGACTGCCAAGCTTTATTTATTGCTGCGGGGTGAGAACCCCCGGGGGCTAACGCCAGAGCAGGTCGCCGAGCTGGAAGCGCGTTTTCCACGTGATTAATAATATTTCAGTTAATAATTATGTCATTAACAACGAGCACCACGATGATTCGATTAGCCGCTAACCTCAGCATGCTGTTTAACGAGCATGCCTTTATGGATCGCTTTGCCGCCGCTGCCAGCGCGGGCTTTAAAGGTGTTGAGTACCTGTTTCCCTATGCGTTCTCCCCGCAAGAGCTGCGCCAAGCACTGCAAGAATCGCAGTTGGAGCAAGTGCTGTTTAACCTGCCGCCAGGTGATTGGGAAGGTGGTGAGCGAGGTTTGGCGAGCCTACCAGGACGAGAAGGCGAGTTTCGTGATTCGGTAATTGAGGCGCTGCGTTACGCCGAAGCACTCAACTGCCCCCGCGTGCATGCCATGGCCGGGCTGCTACCTGAGAACGCCGATGCTGCGACCCAGGCTGAGCACCACGCCACCTATATTCGCAACCTGCGTTTTGCGGCAAGCGAGGCGGGAAAAGTCGGCCGCGACATTCTTATCGAGCCGATCAATACCCGCGATATGCCGGGCTTTTTCCTCTCTCGCCAAGCGCAAGCCATGGCGGTGCTGGAAGAGGTCGGCGCGGCAAACCTAAAGCTCCAGTTTGATCTTTACCACTGCCAAATTATGGACGGTGACTTGATTCGCCACCTTGAGCGCCAGTTTGATGCCATTGGTCATATCCAAATCGCGGGCGTTCCCGAGCGCCACGAGCCTAATGTGAGTGAAGTGCACTACCCCGCCATTTTTGAACGCCTAAGCACGCTGGGGTATCGCGGCTGGATCGGCTGTGAGTATCGCCCCCAAGCCGAAACTCGAGCCGGTTTGGGCTGGGGCGCAGCCTGGGGGCTAACTGCTCAGTGAGTTGCCCCAAGCTGAATAAACAATAGCTGAATACACAATAACAACAGCCCATAGGAGCACAACAATGCATATAGCCATCACCGGCGCGGCTGGCTTTCTTGGTCAGCGCTTAGTGCAACAGCTGATTGCGAAAGGCGAGCTTCGCCAGCAGGCCATCACTCGGCTAACGCTGATTGACCAGGTGGAAGCACCGCAGCCCGACCCTGGAAACATCGCCGTGAGCTCAATAGCGCTGGATATTACCGCGCCCGGCGCACTAGATAGCGTATTGGCGCAGCGCCCCGATGTTATTTATCACCTGGCCGCGGTGGTCAGCTCCGCCGCAGAAGCCGATTTGGATCTCGGTATGCGGGTGAATTTTGACGCGACTCGGGCGCTGCTGGAAGGCTGCCGGGAGCAGGTACTAACTCACACACGCTTAATCATGGCTAGCTCGGTGGCGGCCTACGGCGGCGAGTTGCCAGAAGTGCTGGATGATATGACGGCGCTCCATCCGCAGAATTCTTACGGCGCCCAAAAGGCCATGTGCGAGCTGCTCATCAACGATTACAGCCGTCGCGGGTTGGTGGACGGCCTTGTGCTGCGCCTGCCGACGATTGTTATTCGCCCCGGCCGACCGAACGCCGCGGCCTCCAGCTTTGCCTCCAGCATTTTGCGCGAACCGCTCAATGGCGACGAAGCGGTTTGCCCTGTGCCGGTAGAGCTGTCGATGTTTGTGATGTCGCCGGGCAAAGTAGTGGATGCGCTGATCCATGGTGCTGAGGTGCCAAGTGAGGCATTGGGCCCTTTTCGAGCCTTTATGCTGCCCGGGATTACCGTCACGGTGGCAGAAATGCTGGAAGCGCTGCGTGAAGCCGCGGGCGAGAAAGCACTTGCGCGGGTGCGCCATGAGCCCGACCCACGCATCGAAGCCATTGTGGCTAGCTGGCCTGCTCAATTTGCAACCGCAACAGCCCAGCAGCTTGGCTTTGTGGGTGACGACAACTTTAAGCAGATTATCGATGCGTTTATTGCTGAATCGACGTGAATCCCCCTCCTATCGTTCGCGCTAGGAAACTGCCTGGGCGACCCCCGCAGGCGGGTAAGTTGCCCCAACGATCACCCTCACAACAACACAAAGAGGGCACTACAATGACTAAGCAACACGTTACACCGACACTGAAACGCCAAGTGCTGGTAGCGGCGATTGGCGCTATCGCCACGGCCGGTATGGCACTTCAAGCCCACGCCGCTACGGAGGTGAACCTGGGCCACACGCTCTCTTCCACCTCGCACTATTCGGTAGGTGCCGATGCGTTTAAGGAAACGCTGGAGCGCCTTTCTGACGGTGAGTTCACGGTGACCGAGCACACCTCGGGTTCACTCGGCGGCGAACGGGAAATGATCGAAGGACTGCAGATAGGTACGGTCGACGTGGTGATTACCTCGACCGGCCCGCTGGGTAACTTTGTGCCCGAAAGCTATGTGCTCGACCTGCCGTTCTTGTTTAAGGATTATGATCAGGCGCGCTGTGTGCTGGACAGTGAACTTGGCGATGAGCTGCTGGAAAAAGTGGGCGAGCACGATTTAGTCGGTTTGGCCTGGTCGGAGAATGGTTTCCGCCACCTGACCAATAGCCAGCGTGAAATAGCCACGCCAGCCGATGCCGAGGGGCTTCGCGTACGCACCATGGAAAATGCGGTGCACCAGGAGGCGTTCCGTCAAATGGGCGCGCGACCCACGCCGATGGCTTTCCCTGAGCTATTCACCGCACTCCAGCAGGGTACCGTCGATGGCCAGGAGAACCCGATCACCGTTATCGTCGCCACCAACTTCTGGGAAGTGCAGGACTACCTCTCGCTCACTGGGCATGTCTACTCTCCGGCTATCGTGCTGGGCTCGCCCATTCTGCTGGACGGCCTAAGCGATGAGGAGCGCGGCTGGTTTATGCAAGCCGCAGCGGCGTCTGCCGAGGCGACCCGTGAAGAGGTATCGCGGCTAGAGCGCGAGGGGGTGGCGCTACTCGAAGAGAACGGCATGACGGTCAAAACCGACATCGACATTGCCCCCTTCCAGGAAGCGGTACAGCCCGCCTACGAGATATTCACCTCTGAATACGGCACCGAAATGCTGGAACGTGTTCAGGAACAAGCCAGCAGCTGTTAACTAACACTGTTGAGCGCTTCTTCCACCTCGACCTCCGGCATCGTCGGAGGTCGCTTTGGCATGGTGAACTCTTATGCTAGCGGTATTTCTTCGTTTTGAGCACCAATTAACCCGGTTCGCGATGCTGTTCGCAGTAGTGATGCTGACAATATCGGTGACGCTCAGCTTTTATCAGGTGCTCACCCGCTTTGTGTTTAACGCGCCCTCTACCTGGACAGAAGTCGCCTCCCGTGCGGCGATGATTTGGTGCGTGTTTATGGCGGCGGCGGCCACCTTTCGGGGCGGCTATATGATGGCGGTAGAGGTGGTTTATAAAGTCGTGCCAACACGTTTTCTAACGCTATTAGAAATAGCAATTGTGCTGTGCTGCCTGCTGGTGCTCGGCGTACTGATCCATTTCGGCATACAAATGACCCTGCGGGTGAGTAATCAAACCATGTCGGGGATGAACATCTCGATGGCGTGGGCGTATGCGGCGATACCGACAGGGTCGTTTTTTGCCATTGTCGCGGTGATTGCACGGTTACTGGCGCAACTCAGTGGTGGTGAGAAAGTGGGTCCGGAGAATAGCGAAATAGTGCCTGAACCCCAGGGTGAGCAACTACCGGAAAGAGGGTCGCAGCCATGAATATGGTTATTGGCCTGTCGCTGATCATTCTATTTACCTTCGGTGTGCCGATTGCGATCTCGATTATTCTCGCCTCGATTATCGGCATCGAATTCTTTACCCGTCTGCCGCTGTTGTTAGTGCCGCAGCAGATGTTTATCGGCATCGATAAATTTCCCCTCATGGCGATACCGTTTTTTATTCTTGCTGGTAACCTAATGGCCGCCGGGGGGATCTCGCAGCGGCTAGTCGATTTAGCCAAATCCATCGTAGGACGTGTGCAAGGCGGGCTGGCCATGTCTTGCGTACTGACCTGCATGATGTTTGCGGCGGTGTCAGGCTCCAGTGTAGCGACCACCTTTGCGATTGGTGCCATTTTGATTCCAGCAATGGTGAAGCATGGCTATCCCAAGCCGCTGGCAGCCTCTATTCAGGCGTCATCCGCTGAGCTTGGCGTGCTAATTCCGCCTTCGATTCCGCTGATTTTGTACGGGGTGAGTACCGATACCTCTATCGGGCAGCTGTTTCTAGCGGGCGTAGGCCCCGGCATTTTAATCGGATGCGCGCTAATACTGTTTCTCTATCTGTTCTGCAAAGTTCGTGGCTACGGTAAGGACGACCATAAAGACAGCACCGGTTTTATGATTTCAGCAAAGCGGGCTTGGGCCGCGATGCTGATGCCGGTGGTGGTGATTGGCGGTATTTATGGCGGGATTTTTACCCCCACTGAGGCCTCCGCCGTGGCGGTGTTTTTTGCCCTGATCGTCGGCGGTTTCTACTATCGCGAGCTGAAGCTAGATGACCTATGGCCGATTTTACGCCAGAGCGTGATTTCCACTGCGGCGGTTATGCTGATCATTGCTGCGGCCTCACTATTTAGTTTTCTGCTCAGCCGTACGGGGTTGCCCGCGCATATTGCCACGTTGGTTACTAACACTATCAATGACCCCATTATGTTCCTGCTGGTGGTTAATGTGTTGCTGCTGGTCGTCGGTATGTTTATCGAGACCTCCGCCGCCATTTTGGTGCTGGCGCCGATCTTGACGCCGATCGCGATGCAGTTCGGCATCCACCCCGTGCATTTTGGCCTAGTCATGGTGGTCAACTTGGCGCTTGGCATGATTACCCCGCCGCTGGGTGTGAATCTGTTTGCTGCCTGCGCCGTGGCCAAAATATCGATCGATCAAATGCTGCCATGGCTGGCGCGCTTTGTGCTGGTGGTGCTGGCCTGCCTAATGGCAATTACCTATATGCCATGGATCTCGATGGGGCTGGTGAATACTTTTTACGGTTAGGTAGGTCGTTATGTTAACTGAGCAAAACAACGACAATAAAAGGAGTGCTGTATGTCACAAGTTTTAACGTTACCGCCGCAGCAGGCGCTAGTTGCTGGAGAGTGGGTTACTACCGCCGCGACGCTACAGGTAGAGGCTCCGGCGACGGGCGAGCCTCTGACGCGAATTGCGCGCAGTCAGGCTGAAGACGTCGATGCCGCGGTACAGGCCGCTCGACAAGCCTTCGCCGGTGAATTAGGCGAGTGGGCCAGTTGGTCTGCCCGGCTACGCAGTGAATGGCTGCTGCGTTTTGCCGATGTGATCGAAGCGCACCATGCACAGCTAGCACAGCTTGAGTGTGCCGATACCGGTAAGCCGATGACCCAAGCCAACGGCGATATCTCCGCCTGCGCCCGCTATTTCCGCTTTTACGGCGGCGCAGCGGACAAGCTGCACGGTGAAACCATCCCCTTTGAAAACGACTTCGCCGTGATGACCCTGCGCGAACCCTACGGTGTATGCGCGCAAATTATTCCCTGGAATTATCCTTCCCAGATATTTGGCCGCTGTGTGGCCGCGGCACTAGCAGCAGGTAATGGCGTCGTGCTCAAGCCCGCCGAAGATGCCTGCTTGAGCGTGCTGCGTTTGGCGGAGCTGGCCGTGACTCATGGCCTTCCGGCTGGCGCACTCAACGTGGTGCCGGGGCTTGGCTATGAAGCAGGCGCAGCGCTTGCCGCCCATCCCAATATTGATCATCTCTCGTTTACCGGTTCACCGGAAACCGGCACCCAGGTTGCCCAAGCAGCCGCGCAGCACCATGTGCCGGTTACGCTGGAGTTGGGTGGCAAATCGCCTCAGCTCGTATTTGCCGATGCGGATCTCGACGCCGCGCTACCCGCCGTGGTGCGAGGGATTATTCAGAATGCCGGGCAGACCTGTTCGGCGGGCAGCCGCCTGCTGGTGCAGCGTGACATCGCCGGTAGCGTGGTAGCGAACCTTTGCGAGCGCTTCACCGCGCTGCGCTGCGATGCGGGCGAAGCGGATGCCGACTGTGGCCCGCTAATCAATGCGCGCCAAAAAGCCAAACTGGAGGAGCGCTTGGCGGCCGCAGAGGCCGATGGTATCCGCGTGGCGGCAAAAGGCCAGTTAGCGCCGAGCGCACCGGCGGGTGGTCATTTTGTGTTGCCTCAACTGCTCACCGATATTCCTGAAGGTCATGACGTGCTGCGTGAAGAGCTATTTGGCCCGGTGCTGGTGGTGCAGGTGTTTGACGATGAAGCCGACGCGCTTGCGCTCGCCAATGCCACTGATTTCGGCCTGTGTGCCGGCATCTGGACGCGCGATGGTGGGCGTCAACTGCGCCTGGCCAAAGGCATTCGTAGCGGCCAAGTATTTATCAACAACTACGGCGCCGCCGGTGGTGTTGAGCTACCTTTCGGTGGCGTTGGTCGCTCCGGCCATGGCCGTGAGAAGGGTTTTGAAGGGCTGCGTAGCTATACGCGGATCAAAACGGTCGCGATTAAGCATTAACGGACGTTTCACTTTTAAGGAGATAACAATGACAACATCACGCCAAGTAGGCATCGTCGGCGTTGGTTTAATGGGCCATGGGATTGCCAGCAGCCTGCTGCGTGCAGGCCATCAGATCTGCTTTCTTGAGCACTCAGGCAACCAGCCAGTGGAGGATTTGCTGGAAGCTGGCGCCACCCCGCTAAGTTCGGGGCGGGAAGTCGCGCAAAACACTGACGTGGTGATTCTGTGCGTCACCGGATCTCCTCAAGTAGAAGCCGTGCTGTTTGAGCCCAACGGTATCCTGGAAGGGTTAAAGCCCGGCTGCGTAGTAGTGGATTGCTCCACCGCCTTGCCCAGTTCAACTGAAAAAGTCGCAGCCAGAGTTACCGAGGCTGGCGGTCGCTTTATGGATGCGGCAATGACGCGCACGCCGAAAGAAGCGGCGGAAGGGCGGCTCAATTTGATTGTCGGCGCCCCCAAAGCGCTGTTCGATGAAACATTGCCGCTACTACAAGGCTTTGCCGAAAATATTGCCCATGCCGGCGATGTGGGGGCCGGTCACACGCTAAAACTGCTGCATAACTTTGTGTCGCTGGGGTTTTCGGCAGTATTGGCTGAAGCCACTGCGGCATCTCGCAAGGCGGGCATCAGCGATACTGCACTACTAGAAGTGCTAGGGGCAGGTGGCGGCGGTGGGGTAGTGCTAGAGAGGCTGCGCCCCTATATCGCGGAAAACGATCCGTCTGGGTTTAAATTTACCGTCGCCAATGCCAGCAAAGACCTGGGTTACTACCACGCTATGACCAATGAACTCGGCGTGGAACGCGGTGTGGCAGGCGCTGTGCATGCGCTGTATAGCTCTATCGATGATACTACGCTGGCCGTGCCGGAAGTGATTGGCGTATTGGAGCAGCGGCGTTAGTACGCACCTGCTGGCGTGGCGAGTGGGTAACGCCCTTTACCTAGCGAAGGAGAAAGGGCGTGATCAAGTCTTAACGGGTAGCTTATTAAACGTGTAGCTTACTATCGTCTGATAAGTTAATTTAATCTTGGTCGCGATCAATCGCAAACGCTGACCACGCCTGACGAACGGTCATAATTTCTAAACGATTGATGTTGATATGGTCGGGAAGCGTAGCCAAGTAGTAAAGCTGCTCGGCAATATCTTCCGCCTGAAGTGGTGTGGTGCCTCTGTACAGCGCGTCGGAGGCGGCCTGGTTGCCTTTGGTTCTGACCAGGGTGAACTCGGTTTCCGCCATGCCGGGGGCAAGGTCAGTCACGCGAACGCCAGTACCCAGAAGGTCGCAGCGTAAGTTGTAGCTGAACTGCTGAACAAAGGCTTTAGACGCGCCATAAACATGCCCACCTGGATACGGCCACTGCCCCGCCACCGAGCCAAGATTGAGAATGCTGGCGCCTTTACCGGTTTTGAGTAGCAGCGGCAGCGCCGCATGGGTCACGTTAACCAAGCCCGTGACATTGGTGTCGATCATCGTGTGCCAATCTTCCAGCGCCACTTTTTGCGCCGGTTCCGGCGCCAGGGCTAACCCCGCATTGTTGATCAAGCATGTCAGCGGCAAAAAATCTGCCGGCAGATTGCTGATAGCACTTGTGACCGCATCACTATCTCGTACATCAAGCACCATCGTTAGCACAGGCACTTGTTTAGAAAGCTCGTCCTCAAGTGCCTTTAGGCGTTCTTCACGACGGCCCGTTAAAATTAGCGACCAACCTGCTTTGGCAAAGCGCTGCGCTGCCGCTTTACCAAACCCCGAAGTAGCTCCCGTGATAAGTACGCTAGGCATTGCAATATCTCCATGTTAGTTAATGCTTAATAGTGAGGCATTGCCCATGGTTGCCCCACTGTAAGCAACGTTGATCCTACAGCCTCAAGGATCAAACTCACTAGGCTGGCAAGCACACTATTTCCTAATGGATTAAACAGGGTGTCTGCTATGAATGCCACTCATGCCGCTTCTTATCCACCCACACGTAATAATTACCCCAACTGTCTACGCCAGCGATTCTCAATGGTATCCAACTCTGCTGGGCCGTAAAGGGCATGCTCATGCGGCCCGTAGTAGGCCCATAATTGATCGCCATAATCGAAGTGCCACCACTCGCTGGGGAGGTTGGTGAAACCTTGCTGACGCATGATGTGATACAGCAAGCGGCGGTGATCTCGCGCTTTATGCTGCTGTGGGGTAAGTATTTCCAGATGCTCGAAATAGTCGCTATGAGACGCTGGTAACGCCTCATCAAACAAGGTGCCCATATCCAGCGGTAGGCCATCGGCATCACACAGCGTGACATCCACGGCACCACCGGTGAGGTGGGGGCTGGGGGCTAAAGGGTCACGGCTGGGGACCGATACAAACTCCCTTGTGCGCTCCAATAGCTCAGCTTCGCTAAGAGCAGGCTGGTGGTGGTGGATGGCTTCATGCAGGGTATCAAACAAGTACTGCTGCACTCGCCATGGTCGCCAACCATCCAGTACGATTAAACCGATGCCGACGGGTAAGCTGCGTGCCGCAGCGAGTAGCGCCCGATAAACTCCTTCGCGTACAAAACACTCCGGTATCGCACCAGGTATGCCCAGTCGCGCATAGGCGGGGAACACGCTGACGGGTACCGGGGCGAGGCTCATCGGTACCAAGCGCTCACCGTTATCTTCAATAGACGCACGGCGCAGCTGTTCCCAGCAGGGAGCAGGGTGGCTGGGGATAGGCGGCAAAGCCTTCAAGAGTGTGTTCAACGGCATCACGTTATCCAAGCAGAGGTTATACAAGCTGGTTATCCAAACAGAGTAGGCAGCCACAGTGTCAGCGGTGGGAAGAGGATTAGTAGAATAAGCACCGCTATCGCCGTCAGTACAAAGGGCCAAATAGTTCTGAATAGCGACACTATCTCAAGCCGACTGACCGCGGCGGCCACGAATACACAGGCGCCCAAGGGGGGAGTGATTAACGCAATGGTAATGTTCAGCGTGATGATGACGCCCAAATGGATGGGGTCGATACCCGCCATCATGGCCACCGGCGCAAAAATAGGCGTGAGCAGCATCAATGCTGATACCTCCTCCATAAACATGCCCGTTACAAAGGTAATAGCACTCAGTAATAGTAGAATTAATACTGCGTTATCTATGTAAGGAGATAATAGGGAGACAAATTGTGCGGGCACTTGAGCATAAGAGAGCAGCCAGCTAATTGTGGCCGAGGCTGCCATGATCAAAAAGATCGCTGAGGTTAAGCGTGCCGTATCGACAACGGCTTGCCAGCACTCTTGAATCCGTAACCCTCCCAGCACAAAGCCACACAGGGCCACATACAGCGCTGTCAATGCGCCCGACTCTGTAGGCGTCACAAAGCCCAGCACGATACCCGCAACGATAATGAAGGGGGCGATAAGCGCAGGGAGGGCGGCTATAAAGGCTATGCCAAGTTGGCGGATTGAGGGCAATTGACCACTTTTGGGCAACCGGTGACGCCAGGCATACCAAGCGTTCATGCCCATAAAGGCAACACCCAGCAACAGCCCCGGCACGACGCCCGCCAGGAATAAATCACCTACTGAGGTGTTCGTCAGTGAGGCGTAGAGGATCATAAAGATACTGGGGGGAATAATCGGGCCGATCAGCGAGCTACCTGCAGTTAACCCAGCGGCAAATGCCCGTGAGTAGCCTTCTTTCTCCATGGCGGGTACTAACAACGACCCTAGCGCCGAGGTGTCAGCCACCGCCGAGCCATTGACGCCTGCAAAGAATACACTCGAAACCACATTGACGTGGCCCATGCCGCCCCGTAAATGCCCCACCATCAGGCGGGCAAATCCCATTAAGCGTTCCGTTAAGCCGCTGACATTCATGAGATTGCCTGCGAAGATAAATAATGGAATAGCCATCAAGGAGAAAACGTTGATACCGCTGAAAAATTGCTGAGGCAGCATACGTGGAATCATCGATGGATCGACAAACACAAAGCCCACTATCGCGGTGGTAAGCAGCGCGATGAACAGTGGCAGCCCAAGCAGGACGTGACCGAGGAAAACCGCCAGCATAGTAACAATCATAGGGAGTCCTCAACGGTCGTGCGTAGAGTGCCCTCGACGGTCTTGAGTGGCGCAGGGCCATAGAGAAGCGCATGCCAAGCCAGTAGCAAAAAGCCAACGGGCAGCGAGAGGAGTGGCACCGTGCGGCTAATGCCGAGCCCAGATGTGGTAAACATGTTGACCGATAGCGCATAGCGGTAGCTGACCCATGCGCCCCCCACGGCAATCAGCAGGGTAAGTAACCATTGGTACACATTGAGCAAACGAGCGAAGGGGGCGGGCAGCAATTTCTCCAACAGCCCAACGCGCATGTGGCCCCCTTCCGCCCAGACAGCCCCTGCCGCGAGCATTACAGTGGCGATGATCAAGAAACGCGACAGCTCATCTGTCCAGATGGGAGCGCCACCGGCGATATAACGGGAAAACACACCAAATAAAATGGCCGCAACATTGAGTGATAACAGCGCGCCCGCCAGCGTTAGGGTAACAGGGCGGCTGATCGCTAAAAGACGGGATCGAAGCGTATTGAACATGGCAGCCTTCCAGGAAGCACAGAAATGTTAAGCACTAGAACATTAAGTACGGGAATATTAAGTACTAGAAATAGAGGGCCGGTAAGGTACCAGCCCCTGTTGTTGCAACAGTGTGAGAGGCGCGTTAGTTGAGCAGGTCGCTCATACCCGCATCTTCCAGCGCCATATCGACCCAGCGTTGCTCGATATCACGCTCCTCGAGCCATTCAAGATACGCAGGCTGACCGATATCGCGAAAAGCGGTTAAATCCTCTTCAGAAGGGCGTATCACTTCCATACCCTGTTCTTCTAGGTTGGCGATACGTTCTTCGACCTGCTCCTCGTTGTGCTCACGAGCATTTTGGTTAGCTTCGGCGACGGCTTCCTGAAAGGCTTCACGAAGCTCATCATCCCAATCGGCGATCATTTCGCTGTTGCCCACCAAGAACTGGTTGGAGTACTGGATATTGGCGAGAGTAAGGTAGTCCTGTACTTCGTAAAGACTACCCAGAATGATATACATCGGCGGGTTCATTTGCCCGTCAGCTACCCCGGTGCGCAGTGCCATGTAGGTTTCTGTCCAGGGAATGGGAGTGCCCGATGCACCGAAGGCCTCATAGAGGGCTACCTGGCTGGGATCCATGGCCCGGAAGCGGAGTCCTTCGAAATCGTCAGGGTGGCTGATTGGCGTCTCGTTATTGGTGAATGCCAAAAAGCTGCCTTCTTCGACGACCGCCAGCATATCGATACCTGCACGCTCCTGCAGAGCACTACTTACTTCCTGCCAATACTCACCTTCATCGAAAAAAGTGCGGGCCGCAGCAAAATCATCAAACAGAAATGGAATAGCGCTGACGAAAATCTCATCAACGAGGGGAGAGACACCCGCAAATGACGCCACGTTGAGCATCGGTGTGTTCATGGTCTGCTCCATGCGCTCCTGCTCTTCGCCCAGCATGCTGTTGGGGTAGAGCTCAAGCTGGATTTCACCGTCGGTTTTCTCGTCTACCAACGTTTTAAGATTTTCTGCAAATACATGGACAGCATTCTTCTCTGGGTCGGGGGCACCGTTGTAGCTCAGATTAATCGTTGTCGCCGCGAAAGCATTTCCCGCCATCAAGGCAGAGCCAATCAGGCAAGCCGAGATGAGTTGTTTAGGTGTAAACAGAGGTTGAGTAAGTACAAGTTGTTTAAACATGGTTAGTCTCCTGGTTTGTTGTCGTGAGCTAGAAGGCGCTTAGGACGCGGTATTAGATTTATAAGAAGTGCCTACGCAAGACTATGCATTGAGGTGTTGACTAAGCAATACCTAAACTGTGGCTTTTATTGCAACAGTCGCGGCGCATCGGCCGAGAAAAAGCGCATGCCTTTGTGTAAATGATCAATACAGGTGGTAGACGCGACAGTAAGCTCTTGCCCTCTCAGGCTGACTATTTGTGCCCGCGTACCGTTCATTACCGGGTACTGCATCGGCAGCGTGAAAATTTCGCCGCGCTTGATCTCATCCACCACGGTGAGTTCAGGCATAAACGTAACGCCAATTTCTGAGCGGACGAAGTTCTTTAACACCGAAACGGAGTTGGTATGTAAGCGTGCTTCAAGATGAATACGCTCCTGGTGAGCCACCATATTGACCATTTGCCGCATACCGAAAGGATTGTCCATTAACGCCAGCGGCCAGTCTTTTAAGTCATGCAGCGTCACAGGACGATGCAGCTCAATGAGTGGATGTTTGGGGGGCACAATAACATCGAGCGGTTGGCGCGTTTCTATATGGCAAAAAAGCTGCGGGTCTACCGGAGGTGCATAAAGTAGCGCTATATCCACTTCACGGTCTTTGAGTAACGACATCGCTTCGTTCACACCCGCCATACGGATTTCGACATTAATACCCGTAAACGCAGACATAAAGGTGCCTAGCGGTGCGGTGATTAGGTCAGCGATAAACCCTTCCCCGACGGCAATGCGTACTTCCCCTTTCGCCAATCTCTGCAGTGCCATAAGCTGGGATAGTACGGCCTCTTCTGAGGCCCGCTGGGCATGGAAATGATGCACCAGGAGCTGGCCCGCGGCGGTTGCGCGCATACCTCGACCGTGCCGCTCACATAGCTGGGTATCCAATTTTTCTTCAAGTGCTTTTAATTGGCGGCTAACGGCAGAAGCATCGACATTTAGATGGGCCGCGGCACGTCTGAGCGAGCCGCGGCGAATGACCTCATTGAGGTAAGTTAATGCACGCTGATTAAGCATAAATACACCTGACATTAAGTGTCATACATATTAACGGATGACCGCTTGGCAGGTGCAGTTGATGTAAATGAGGCTAAGCGAGAGTTTGCATAGATCGCTCGCTTTGTGAACTTTTCGCCCACACCTCATCCGCCAGCAGCTCGGCGGTGATGGCGGAGAGCGTCCAGCCGAGGTGGCCGTGGCCGGTGTTGTAGAACACCGTGGGCAGTTTGCCGGGGCCGACTCTGGGTAACATATTGGGGAGCATCGGGCGCAGGCCCGCCCATGGCACCACGCGGCGGGTGCTAACGCCGGGGAAGCACTCTTCTACCCAGCGGATTAGCGGGCGGATGCGGTTGTCGCGGATATCGCGATTAAAGCCGTTAAACTCGGCGGTACCGGCGATGCGAAAGCGCTCATCGCCTAGGCGGCTGGTGACTAGTTTGGTTTCATCATCCAGCAAGCTGACCGTTGGAGCGGCCTGTTGAGAGACGGCGTCATCGAGCTGCACGGTAATCGAGTAGCCTTTGACCGGGTAGATATTGACCCGGTCACCCAGCTTGGCGGCCAGGGCGCGGCTGCCTACGCCGGCGCATACCACCACGCTGTCGAACATTTCACGCACTGGTTCGCCGCCAGCCTCGCCTTCAATAGTGGCCGTAACCCACGCCTGCTGCTGATCGGCACCGATATCCTGCACGCTATGGCCATATTTGAGCTGCACGCCCCGGCGTTCGGCGGCTTGTGCCAATCCGTGGGTAAACTTGTGAATATCGCCGGTGGCATCGCTTTCGGTGAAGAAACCGCCGTAGTAGTTGCCCGCCAGGGTGGGTTCGATGGCGCGCATCTCATTGGGAGTTACTGCCCGGCGCTCAAGGCCGCCTTTGCTGAGCAGTTGCGATACCTTAGCGGCGTGGTCATAGCCCGCTTTATCGCGGTAGATATGCAGAATACCTTTCTGCTTCAAATCAAAATCAATCTGTTCGTCCTGCGCCCACTGAAATAGGTGTTCACGAGCAGCAATGGCCAGTCGCGTAGTTTCGGTGGTATTGGCAGCGTAGCGGGGAATGGAGGCGATAAATTCGCCAAACCAACTGAGCTTGTGCCAGCTCGGGCGGGGATTAACCAGCAGCGGGGCGTCGTTTCTAAGCATCCAGCGCAGGCCTTTGATCACCGTCGGCCAGTGGTTCCACACTTCAGCGTTTGAGGCTGAAAGCTGACCGCCGTTGGCAAAGGATGTTTCCATCGCGGCGTAGCGATGCTTTTCAAAGACAGTGACCTCATAGCCACGTTTGGCCAGGGCGTAGGCGCTGGTAATGCCGGTGATACCACCGCCGATAACGGCAATGCGTTGCATAAGTCTCTCCGGTTCTCATGAGCGTCGGGAATATCACCTAACGGCGTAATGGCTGCTGGGCGTACCCCTTCCGTCATGGAACCTGAGAGATTCACGCATCCGTTGGGTGCGCTTGCTCCTTCGGTGGGCTGAGTGACGCAGTCATCAGCCGCTCTTCGGAAAGTGAGGGTAATAGCGGTCCGGTTGCCTGAGAGTTTCCGGGGTTGTTGCTCCTTCGGCGCTGGCGTCATCGTGTTATTTTTAGATGCACCAAGCTCTCCCGCTATTACCTTGTTACTTATTGTCTTTAACACTGATTGTCTTTAGCAACGACAGTTTTAACCTGACTCGTTTTGGCATGGAAGTCGACTATGGTCGTGAACGCTTATCCCACGGGTTGGGCACGCTCAATGATCGCCGCGCAATCAAGCCCGGTGGGTAGGGTGCCTGTATTGAGACTGCTGCGTTCGGCCAGCCGGCCTACACAGAACGCATCGGCGACATAAGCGGGGGCGTGCTGTACTAGTAGGGCGCCTTGTAACGCCAGGGCCATACCATCCGCCAACTGGCGTGCGCGGTACTGGAGCGCTTGGGTATCCTGCATCGCTCGCTGTAATTGATGAATAAAGCGATCCAGATGCGCATCGGCGCCTTGTGCTTTGGCGAGTTCGGCAAAGTAGGCATCGAGCACCTCGGGTTGCTTTTCAATCGCACGCAGGATATCCAGACACTGGACATTACCGCTGCCTTCCCAGATGGCGTTGATGGGCGATTCACGGAATAGACGCGCCGTTATGTGGGTTTCCATGACACCGCTACCGCCGATGACTTCCATCGCTTCATAGGCGTGGTGGGGCGTGCGCTTACAGATCCAGTACTTGCCGACGGGCGTGGCGATTCGCGCGAGCAGGCGCTCGTGCTCGTTGTCTTGCTGATCCATCGCTCGGGCCATACGCAGCATCAGGGTGGTGGCAGCTTCGCTCTCGATGGCCAGGTCGGCGAGCACATTTTGCATTAACGGCTGCTCGCTCAAGCGCGCCCCGAACGCATGGCGATGGGTGGCGTGATGAATCGCCTGAGCGGTGGCTTGGTGCATCCCCGCCGCGGAGCCAATCATGCAGTCGTAGCGGGTCATGGCGACCATCTCGATGATAGTGCGCACGCCACGGCCCTCTTCGCCCACCATCCAGGCAAAGGCACCGCGCAGCTCAGTCTCACTGGAGGCATTCGCCACGTTGCCCATTTTGCGTTTTAACTGCTGGATGTGGAGCGGGTTTTTACTGCCATCGGGCCGCCAGCGCGGCAGCAGAAAACAGCTCAAGCCGCCGGGCGCCTGGGCGAGCACCAGAAAAGCGTCGCACATCGGTGCGGAGACAAACCACTTATGCCCCACCAACTCAAAAGCCTCCCCCGGCCCGCCCTGATCAATCGGATAGGCGCGAGTGGTGTTAAGCCGTACATCGGAGCCGCCCTGCTTTTCGGTCATCGCCATACCCAGGGTGACGCCCTGTTTTTCGAAATAGGGCACGTTGCGTGGGTCGTAATGGGGCGCGGTGATTTTATCGCCCCAGCTCTCAAGCAGGCTGGGTTGATGGCGTAACGCAGGCAGGGCAGCGAACGTCATGGTAATCGGGCAGCCGTGGGCCGCTTCCACTTGGGCCTGCAAAAAGTAATTGGCGGCCCGGTTTACGTGGGCGCCCGGCCGGGGATTCCGCCAGGGACTGGCGTGCAGGCCGTGCTCTACCGCTGTTTGCATTAGCTGGTGATAGGCCGGGTGAAACTCGACCAGATCAACCCGATGGCCTTGCCGGTCATGGGTTACCAACTGCGGCGAGTGACAGTTGGCATCAAACCCCAAGGCGATCGCCTCAGATGAGCCTGCCCACTGTCCAAATGCCTTGAGTGAAGCGTCGTCGGTGCCGCCTTCGCGTTTGACGCCTTCTTGAAGCGCGCGATCAGTGGTGTAGCTGTTGTAGTTCTCCAGCGACGGTGGCTGGTTTTCTACTTGATGGGTGTTGGCTTGTAACTTATCGGCAAGTGGATAGTGATTGGGCATGGCGACCACCTTAAAGAGCGTGTTTTTAAACGTTTGTTTTATGCCTTTTATAGTAGTTGCTCAACGAGTAGGGCGCTAAAAAGATAGGGAACAGGGGGCTTCAGGGCACGCCACTCGGTTCTGTTTTGCTCAACCAACGAATTTAACCCACAATGCCATGCTTATCCTTATCAGCTTTGGGTACTATCGATGCAGCCATCCGCAATGCAGGCAAACGGTTTTTTTGACGAAATTGGCCAGACTATCGGCGAGGCAATTCGCGTAGTGGTTGAGTTTTTGTTGGGTATTTTTACTAACTTCTTTGGCGCATTCGGTGATTTCATCGATGGTCTGACCCGTTCACTGGGGATCAATGACTCGTTTTTCAGCATTGCCATACTCGTTATCGGGCTGCTGATTTTATGGGGCGGACTGCGCGCGTTTCTGCGTGGCTCGCTGGTCGGCGGGATATTTCGCACCTTGCTGGGGCTATTTCTGCTCTCGTGGCTGATGATGTAGAGGCTGAGCGCGAAGCGCTAATCCAAGTGTTTCTCAAGCGCAAAAATATGCGCATCCTCTGCTCCCAGCTCGCGTAGCGCCTTGGCTAGGTTGACCAAGTAGTCGCGGTTGGGGCCGCTGGGGCCATGAGCGTTGGCAATTTGCTGGGCCATCTCGGCAAGCGGCGCCTCGCCCAGAAAGGCTGGGTTGTCTTCGCTGGCTAAATAAATCAGCCCTTCGCTCTGTTTAATCGCTTCGCCATTGACATCAACAAACGTCAGCGGCACTTTCTCCCGCAAATAGCCGTTTTTCTCCCGCACATCCAGTGGTGCCAGTACTTCCGGGGTAATGCGATAGGCCATGCCGTGGCAAATTGCACCCTCGGCGCGGATTAGCGTGGCCACTCGCCCAGGTGCTTCAGGGGTGCCGCGATGGTCGTGGGAAGCCTGCCAAAAGCGACGCTCCCAGCCGTGGATATAAGCCGGGCGGCGCTCCAGGAAGTCAAAATCAGCCTTCCAAATCAATGAACCGTAGCCAAACAGCCAGATAGCCGCGTGGCCCTCGAAGAAGTTTCTTTGCTGATTTACGGCAGTGGTGTCAAACATCAGTATCAAGCATCATGTTCTCGGCGTATTGGTTCCAACGTCCATCTTATCATGTCACTGACGATCACTTGGGAGGCAGATATGCGCGCGATATTTCTGGTCGACAATGGCTCCCTACGGCCCCAGTCAACGCTGAATTTACGCCGCGTGGCGGCCTCGCTTAGCGAGCTGATAGGCGAAAGCGTACAGGCGGCTTCGCTGCTGCACTCCAATAAGATTCCGGTGGAAGAGGTTGATGGAATCCCGGCGACCACGCTTGGGCCTGCGGCTGAGCGCAGCGCCGAGCAGGGAGCAACGGAAATCATTATCCTGCCGTTCTTTTTCGGGCCGAGCAAAGCCCTCACCGGCTACCTGCCTGAGCGTATGGCGACGCTGCAAGCGCGTTTTCCCCACGTCAAGGTGCGGGTGGCCCAGCCCTTGGTGGATGAGCTGGGAGGTAACGACCTACGTCTAGCCCATTTGCTGGCCGATAACGTGCGCGACAGGCTTCGGCCGGGTACCAAGCCTCACGTGGCGCTGGTGGATCACGGCAGCCCGATACCAGAGGTCACCGCGGTACGTAACCGGCTGGCGGGGCAGCTTAGCGTGCTGCTTGGCGATGACGTCGCCTGTGTTGCCGCCGCTTCCATGGAGCGTCGCCAGGGCGAGGAGTACCGCTTTAACGAGCCGCTGCTGGAAAACTTGCTGGTGGCACCCGAGTTCAAGGCAGGCCCGGTGATCTTGGCGATGCTGTTTCTTTCGCCGGGGCGCCACGCCGGAGAGGGCGGCGATATCGCCGAGATTTGTGCGGCCGCTGAACAGCAGCATCCAGGGCTTTCGGCTACTACGACCAAGCTGGTAGGCGAGCATCCGGGGATTGTCGATATTTTGCGCTCTCGTTTACGCCAAGCGCTTGATGGTGAACGCTTTCTACTCGATATCCCGGCAATCAGCGGATGTGACTAAAGTCTGATGGGTGAATACCCGTCCAATAGCGCGTAGAATCGCGAGCCTTTCTATTATTGTCAATGACACGCTAACCGGGCTCCTTTTGTGATCGCAACCGCCAATATCACCATGCAGTTTGGGGCTAAGCCCCTGTTTGAAAATGTCTCCGTTAAATTCAATAACGGCCACCGCTACGGCCTAATTGGCGCGAACGGCTGTGGCAAATCCACCTTTATGAAAATTCTCGGTGGCGATTTGGAGCCCACTTCCGGCCAGGTGATGCTGGATAGCAGTACACGGCTGGGTAAACTGCGTCAGGATCAGTTTGCGTTTGAAAACGAGCGGGTGATCGATACCGTCATCATGGGCAACGTAGAGTTGTGGTCGGTCGCTGCCGAGCGCGAGCGTATTTACTCGCTGGCCGAGATGAGCGAAGAGGACGGCATGGCCGTTGCAGATCTAGAAGTGCGCTTTGCCGAGCTTGATGGTTACACGGCGGAACCCCGCGCGGGGGAGTTGTTATTGGGCTTGGGCATTCCCATTGAGCAGCATACCGGCCCGATGAGCGAAGTATCCCCCGGTTGGAAGCTACGCGTGCTGCTAGCCCAGGCGCTATTTTCTGACCCCGACGTACTATTGCTGGATGAGCCTACCAACCACCTGGATATCAACACCATCCGCTGGCTGGAAGATATTCTCAAAGCGCGCAGCAGTACCATGATTATCATCTCCCACGACCGCCACTTTTTGAACAGCGTCTGTACCCATATGGCGGATCTGGATTACGGCGAAATTACCCTGTTCCCCGGTAACTACGATGACTACATGACCGCCGCCACCGCCGTCCGCGAGCGTCAGCACTCGGATAACGCCAAGAAGAAGGCCCAGATCGCTGAGCTGCAGCAGTTTGTTAGCCGCTTCTCTGCCAATGCTTCAAAGGCCAAACAGGCCACTTCGCGGGCGCGTCAAATCGACAAAATCAAGCTGGAAGATATCAAGCCCTCTAGCCGGGTGAGCCCGTTTATTCGCTTTGACCAAGCCAAGAAAATTCATCGCAACGCTGTCAATGTTGATGGTATTACCAAGAGCTATAACGACGAAAAGCCGCTGTTCGAGCGGTTATCGATGACCGTTGAAGCCGGTGAACGGATTGCCATTATCGGCCCCAACGGCATTGGTAAGACCACGCTGCTGAAAACCTTAGCAGGCGAGTTGCACCCAGACGCGGGTGAAGTGAAGTGGACCGAAGCCGCTGATATAGGTGTTTTTGCCCAGGATCACAGCGATGACTTCGCTGTCGATGCGACGCTGTTTGAGTGGATGTCAGCATGGACGCAAGGTGGCGAACAGGTAGTTCGCGGAGCCCTGGGGCGGATGCTGTTTTCCAGCGATGATATCAGCAAGTCGGTGAAGGTGATTTCCGGTGGCGAGCAGGGACGTATGCTGTTCGGTAAGTTAATCCTTACTCAGCCCAACGTGATGCTGATGGATGAGCCGACCAACCACTTGGATATGGAGTCCATCGAGGCGTTGAATCTGGCTTTAGAGAACTATCCTGGCACGCTGCTGTTTGTCAGCCACGACCGCGAGTTCGTTTCATCGTTGGCCACACGCATTATTGATATGCAGCCTGATGGCATTGTCGATTTCAGCGGCAGCTATGACGACTACCTGCGCAGCCAAGGCGTTGTTTAAACGGTCTACTTAAACGCTCTACCCGATAATGCGTTGTTTGCAGGATGGTCATCAGCAATGAGCCAAAATTTATCTTCGTTTTATTCAAACGAAAGAATCAATAACCTAGCAGCATTTGATAGCGATTAGGCATAAGAAAAGCACCACTAATTGGTGCTTTTCGTTGTTATGGGTTCCCGCGATGGAGAAATCCTAGCTAACGCGGTCGTAGCGGTTATCCATAAACGGGTAGTCGGTATAACCCTTTTCATCGCCGCCGTAGAACGTTGCCTGGTTCGGCTCAGTAAGTGGGGCGTTAACGCGGAAACGTTCCGGCAAATCAGGGTTGGCAATATAGGGGCGGCCAAAGGCAACGGCGTCGGTAGTTTTTTCACCAATACGGGCTTCAGCGCGCTCTGCGTCGTAATTGCCGCAGTAGATCAGGCTACCGCTAAAGCGCTCGCGCATCTGCTCACGGAAACCGTCAGGGAAAGTAATATCGCCACCGGCCCAGTTAGGCTCGTTTAGGTGCAAGTAGGCGAGGCCGCGTTTTGAGAGCTGCTCGGCCATGTAGAACGCCATCGCTTCGGGCTCATCGTCGGTCAAGCCAAACAGTTCAATAAACGGCGTCATGCGGATACCGACTCGGTCAGCGCCGAACACGTCAATCACGGCATCGACGACTTCCAGCGGGAAGCGGGCACGGTTTTCCAAAGAGCCGCCGTACTGGTCGGTACGCTTATTGGTGCCGGTGGCCAGGAACTGATTGAGTAGGTAAGCGTTTGCCGCGTGGATTTCGGCCATATCGAAACCGGCACGTTTGGCGCGCTCTGCCGCTTGGCGGTAGTCATCGACAATGCCGGGGATTTCATCAGCTTCCAGCGCACGCGGTGTGCTCGTCGGGTGCTGACCTGCAGTGCCATCTGCAAACTCTACGAAACACTGGGCGCCTTCACCTTTCAGCGCACTCGGCGCTACCGGCTGCTGGCCATCAGGTTGAACCATTTCGTGAGAGACACGCCCAACGTGCCACAACTGAAGGGCGATCCGCCCGCCCTTGGCATGTACGGTATTTACGACCCGCTGCCAGCCGGCTTCCTGTTCATCAGTCCAGATGCCCGGTGTGTAAACGTAGCCGCGGGCGGTTGGGGAAATATTGGTCGCCTCGCTGATGATCAGGCCTGAACCGGTGCGCTGGCCGTAATAAGCTTCCTGGATTTTGCCCGGTACGCTATCGGGTGTACGCGCACGGGTCAGCGGCGCCATAATAACGCGGTTAGGGATCGATAGGCTGCCTAGATTAGTCGGTGTGAAAAGCGTTTCATACGCCATAGGGTAAGCTCCTTTTGAGTGCAGTCAGTTAAACAGTGGCGAACAGAATAGACCAGTTTACTAGTAAGCGCCAACTGCTTTGCTATGACCTATTTAATGGGGCGTTGTCGGCAAAACAAAACCCCGCTGAGTCAATCAGGCGGGGTGGGGCATACAGCGAGAACAAAGCCTAGCGTCGCAGACTATTACCGCTGCCACGGCCAGCGGCGTTTGGCGGGGCTATCAATCTGCTGAAGTGCACTTGAAAGCGGCAGCATAATGGCGCCCAGTTGGCGATGGCAGACGGCGCTGCTGAGTACCCCTGGGCACTGTTTGAGGAGCAGTTCGCACTGTTGGGAAGCGATATACAGCTGTTCGGTGACGGGCGGGGCAAATAAGGGCTTGGACTGCTGGCAGCAGCGGCTAAGCTCTCGCGACAACATCTCAAGCATTTGTGTATCCATCCAGCAGGGCAGCGGGTCTTCCAAGCGGCCAGCAATAGAGTGCTTTACCGCTTCAAAAGAGGTGCGCAAAAACATGACTGTTTGGCGAAGTTGTCGCTGCTCAATCGTCATCCCACTGATCCCTCACGCCATCTGATATAAAGAGAGTGTTTCTCATTTGCATCTTATCAGACGATAGCGCTACTTCCCTCTATCTGTCAATGCAAGGACCTGTCAATGCTGTGGCTATCAGGGCAGGAGACTATGAGCGCGCTTTAAACAGTTGCCAATTGTTATTGGTGAGAGGCTTGGCTCCCTGCTCGGTTACCACCACGGTGTCGCTTATTCCCACGCCCCACTCGCCGGGCACTCGCAGGCATAACGGCAGGTGAAAGACCATATTGGCTTCAAAGGTGCGGGCCTGACCTTTGGCAATAAAGCCTGTACCTTCCACCCAGCTAGGCGGAAACTGCGCGCCCACGGCGTAGCCAAATACGCCGGAGAAGAAATACTGGTCACGCTTGGGTGCGAGCAGTGCGTCGGCAGCCTGGGCGGCAGTATCAAAGGTGTGACCCGGACGCATGGCGTCGCAAAGCGCTTCAAAGATTGAGCGGCAAAGATCCCGAGTAGCGGAGAGAGCAGGGCTTGGTGCACCGGTTACCGCGGTGCGCATCATGGGGGCCGTATAGCGTTGATAAGCAGCGCCAAACTCTAAAAATACCGGCTCGTTTGGCTGAATAACACGCCGTTTATGGTTAACGTGAATGATGCCAATACGGTGCCCGCTGGTCACAATCGGCTGCAGGCTCATAAACTCGCTGCCGTTTTCCAACAGCGCTTTGGCGCCGATGGCGGCAATATCGTTATCGGTCATGCCTGGCCGAATGCTCTGTATCGCGGTCTCCAGGCCTAGAGCGGTGATCCGCGCGCTCTCTTGAAGCATCTCCAGCTCAGCAGGGCTTTTAACAATTCTAATCGCATCGACTAACGCGCCCGCTTCGCAAAAGCGCTCACGGCCAATAGTTTGTAGCAGTGCATCCATCACCCCAAAGCGTAGCCCACTGCTCCAGCCATCTATGCCAATTTTCTGGCAGTGGGTCAGCAGATCCGCCAATGGCGCGATGATTTCATCAAGGTTTTCCCAGCGGTAGCCAATGATCTCATCAACCTGGGCGGTGACGACTGCCGCGCCGGTTTCAATCGAGGCGACTTGCAGCACTAACCGCTCTTGCGTGCAGACCAGGCAGGCATGAACCGAGACCTCAAAGGTGTGATAGCCGGTGAGGTAATTAATATCGGCGGGATCGGTGAGCAGCAGTGCGTCGAACGCTTGCTGCGTCATGGCGTGGCGCACTTTATCCAGGCGCGCCTGATATTCGCCAGCGGGAAAGGGCACTTCACTCTGGGCGAAGGTTTCCGCAAGGGCTTCGCGGTAGTGGTGATAATCCATAGCGACCTCCGATATTAGGTAAGGTCAGTATAGGCATCTGCCGGAAGCTCGCTTTGCTCTTTCTCAACGCTAGCGGGTGAGTAGGAATACCCCCTGCAGAAAGTAAAAAGCGCCAATACCGGTCACGATCCAGCGGGTCCAGGTGCGAAAGTTAGCATCGGTGAGGCGATGTAAAATGCGGTTGCCCGCTTGAGTGCCGAGCATGGCAAAAGGTGCTGCTAGCAATACAATGCTCCATTCGCCCACGCTTAGTGCCATTGCTGCACCCAGGTAAAATAGGATTTTAATGCTGTGGGCAACCACTTGAATCATCGCTTTAGTCGCTACCACTTGGCGGCGATCCATATGCGAGCGCACAAAGAAGATATCGATTAGCGGCCCGGAAACGCCCGCGGCAATCGTTAAACCACCGGAGGCGATGCCACAGCACAGCGCATGGCTGGCGCGGTTGGCATCAAGATGAAACCAGCGCTTGGGTATCCACACTAATATCGGCAGCAGGCCAATTAAAAGCGATACGCTAGCGGCATTGGGGCTGTAGTTGAATAGCATCAGCAGGCCAGCGGCACTCAGCACGCCCAGCGTCATAAAGGCGACGATACGCCAGACAATATAGCGCCGCGAGAGCCACGCTCGTGACCCATTCGCGGTGAGCTGTATCACGCCGTGCACCGCCATCGCCGTGCCAGCGGGAAATATCAACAGCAAAAACCATAGCAGTACCAAACCGCCCGCCATGCCAAACACACCGGAGAGCATCGAGGTGAAAAACACCACGCTAACCAGTGTCGCTCCAATCCATAGTGACATCGTCAAATCCCTTAACTACGGCAAAATGGCCA
This sequence comes from Halomonas sp. H2, assembly GCF_050215315.1. Taxonomy (GTDB): domain Bacteria; phylum Pseudomonadota; class Gammaproteobacteria; order Pseudomonadales; family Halomonadaceae; genus Vreelandella. The sequence goes on along the minus strand of NZ_CP189760.1, from coordinate 3,337,030 downwards.
GACCTGATAAAACTTGCGGCACTGAAACTCCGCCTCACATGCGTTGAGCTGGGATTGATAGCGATTAGTGCGGGCCGCGACTTGCCTACCCGCACTCAATACCTGTGGCTTGCCGCGGTAAGTGCCCCGTTGGTAGCCACCAGCGCCTTCGTGGTAGGCGTAGTAAAGGTGCTCAGGATTGCTTAACGATATGCCCGCTTGCTGCTGGGAGCGGCGGTTGTACCAGCCAATAAAGTCGGTGGCGTGTTTCATATGCGTGCGCCGGGAAAACAGGCTGCCTGCTTGATCCTCATACTCTTCCCACACCGGGTCTTGGGCCTGGGCGTAGCCTTTGGCAGAGGAGGGGCGTGGGCCGGGGATAAAGCCTAGGTAGTATTTGCGGTCTGGACGGATGTGGCTGCGAAACGATGACTCCTGCTGAATAAAAGACATCTGTGTGGCGATCGGCGTGCCCCATTTCTCCTCGGACTCCTGGGCATAGTCGTACCAGCTGGGCTGCTCGCGGAATATCTCACAGATATTGCTCTGATCCTGGGGCGGGTTGGGCGCAAAGGTGGCGCAACCAGAAAGGAACAGGATGAAGCCCAGCGCTATCCACAAACGAAGTTTAGTGAAAGCCGACAGGAGCGGAGAAAAACTATCAACAGGGTGATGCATTAAAGAGTCCTTGTGAATAAGCCGTTGTGGGTAAGCTCTTGTGGATAAATCAAGGAGAGCCTGTGGGTAAGCCGTGAATACTTTTCTTATCCAGTACGGCTTGATCCAGCATAGGCCCTTCACGAAAAAGCTCGCTACGCAGGTGGTTTATCGGCCTGGCTAAATGGCGGGGTATGACTAAATAGCCTATAAGCGCGATCCTGGAAACATCATCTTGGAAAACGAGTCCACCAGCAAGTGGCGCTCCGAGAGTGGATCGAAGAGCAGGTTGGGGTGGCCGTCGCGGTTAAACTCGTAATCATCTGGACAATATAAGCGTGTGCCAAGGTGTCGCATAAGCGCTGTTTATCCATACTGTGATATGACAGTTGAGAGCTATTCGCTGCTAAGTCTATTCGCCACTGAACTGTGACGTTACCATCAAGGCATTGTTTGAATAACCAACCCAGCAGGATCTGTCCACAGGAGAGTAACGATGTATATCGCCATGAACCGTTTCCAGATTGCCCCAGGCCGTGAGGAGGACTTTTTAGAGGTGTGGCGCAACCGTGATTCTCACTTGGATGAGGTGCCGGGATTCAAGCAGTTTAAGATGCTACAGGGCGAAAGCCAGGAAGATCACACCGTGTTTATCTCCCACAGCGTGTGGGAGTCGGAAACGGCCTTCCGCGACTGGACCAAGTCAGACGCATTCCGCAAAGCGCATGCCAATGCTAAAGCGCCGGAAGGTATCTACCTTGGCCCGCCCAAGTTTGAAGGTTATGAGGTGGTGCTGTAAGGCTCGTGTTGCTCAATTGAGTCAGTTGTCAGCGGGGTGGTTGCCCCGCTGTTAGCGTTAACTAAAATAATGCCAAACCAATAGAGAGCAGCACGCTGTAAAGCAGCGTTGAAATGGCCGTTTTCTTCAGCATGCCGGTGAGAATTTCGCCATCACGGCTATGTTTTAATGTTCTGGCGGCATCCATCAGCGGCTTGACCACCAGCAGGCAACTCCATCCCGCCAACGGCACCGGCAGCGCAACCAAGTAGATTAACGTCAGTAACAGCGCCAATCCTAGCAGTGACCAGTGGTAGTGAATCGCGTTAGCGCGGCCCAGCCGCACCGCCAGGGTAATTTTGCCGTTACGCGCATCGCTTTCGATATCGCGCACGTTATTCACATTGAGCACGGCGGTTGCCAGCAGCCCACACGCCGCAGCGGGCAGAAAGGGCAGCCCACTTAGTTGCTGGGTATAAAGGAAGTAAGTACCCATAACACCGAGCAGTCCGAAAAACACAAAGACTGAAATATCGCCCAATCCACGATACCCATAGGGCGTGCCGCCCAGCCCAACGGTATAGGTCACCGCGGCTAATAAAGCGGCGGCGCCTAGCAGCACGAAGGTGACAATATATCCCCACTGGTTTCCGAAGGCGGTAACCAACAATGAAAGCCCTAAGAGCGCTGCCACAGTGGCCGTTATTATCATTCCTCTGCGCATGGCCTGTGGGCTTAGCAAGCCTGAAGAGACCGCCCGTACCGGCCCAATGCGCGCCTGGTCGTCGGCGCCGGACACTGCATCGCCATAGTCATTGGCTAGGTTGGAGAGTACCTGCAGTGAAATCGCTGTCAGCAGAGCAAGCAAGAGCACACCAGCATCAAAAGCATCCGCACTCGCCGCTAGCCCGCTACCCAGCAGAATAGAAGCGCACGCCAGAGGGAGGGTGCGGGGGCGAGCAGCTAGCAACCAGGCTTGATAATGGTGGCGCTTAGCGTGTGGTTCCATTAGGTCGATATTCCTTGATTCAGGTTTAAATAACAGCTTCAGGGGGTAATAGTTAAACATTCATTAATGTATAGTTAACTGCTAAAAAGCAGACCTAAGTAAAAATAAGCAGTGATGCTTTGCGCCACACTCAGCCACCCCGACTCAGGAGTTTACGTGATGATTGGCAGCTTATTTAGACATAACAAATATATGGCGGTAGTTTGGCTACTGCTACGGCTCTATTTAGGCATCACTTGGCTAACACTGGGCATCGGTAAGATGACAGGAGGCTTTAATGCCGAGGGCTTCTTGAACAATGCTGTTGCCAACCCTGTGATGCGCGAGGGAAGCGCGGTTTACCCTAATTACGTCGCTTTTCTCGAAAATGTTGCGTTGCCCAATGCGGATGCCATTAATTTCATTATACCGTTGGGAGAAATATTAGTTGGCCTGGGTTTGATTGTTGGTGTGCTGACCTCGTTTGCTGCGTTTTTCGCCATCGTGATGAACATGTCTTTCTTGATGGCGGGCACGGTGTCCACCAATCCTTGGATGATTGCGCTAACCTTCTTCTTGCTGGTGGCGGGCGCGAATGCTGGCCGCTTGGGCGGAGATCGTTGGCTGCTGCCCTATATAAAGCACAAGCTAGGTTGGGCGTATAGGTAGCAGATAGCAGGTAATCATAAATGCTTGCTCATAGGCGAATTATGCATTCTTTACACCCTGTTGAAGCACTTAAGCACCAGCTTGATTCGCTTTGTCATACTGCTAAAAAAGGGTTTATCCGCCTAAGTACGCCCTGTCAGGTCGGTAACCTAATGGGGTGGCTAAGCGTGCAGAGTGTTTACCCCCGCCTCTATTGGAGGGCGCGTGATGTGGGCGCTGTTGAGTATGCGGCGCTAGGGGTTGTTAAGGCGTTTGATTCGCTAGCGGCGCTGCAGGCTGACCTAGCCACGCTGGCCGATAATGGTGGCGAGCAGCCGGACTACTTCGGTGGTATGGCCTTCGATCCTGAGACACCTGGGTGGCAGCACTTCCCTGGTTGTCATTTTTTGCTGCCGCGTATAGTACTTAGGCGTCATCAAGGTGGGGCGACGCTATCACTCAACCTGCGTTTTGATGACCGTTGCCCAGAGGCTGAGATAGCCCAGGCTCGTGCCTGTTTGGCTGCGCTGAAACAGGAGCAACCGCTGCCTTGCCTATTGCCGCATGTCTATCAGCGTGAAGACTGCCCCACCCTGAAAGAGTGGATGGCGTCGGTGGCGCAGGTCACTCATCCTGATCAGTTGGGCCACACACCCAAAGTAGTGCTTTCCCGGGAGACCTGCCTCACGACACCTGAAACGCCTAGCCCTTGGTCGCTGCTAGCACGCTGGCAGGCCGGTACCGTCGACTGCTTTCACTTTGGCGTTCAATTGACACCGCATGAAGCGTTTATCGGCTGCCCGCCGGAACGGCTTTATAAGCGTGAAGACAGACATTTGGTTAGTGAGGCGCTGGCAGGCACCACCCGCCGTGGGCAGGAGGCCCAACAAGATCAAGCGCTTGCCGATACACTGCTTGCTGATAAGAAAAACAATCTGGAAAACCAGTGCGTCTATCAGCAACTTTTGACCCAGCTTGAACCGCTTTCTTCGCAAGTCCAGATGGGCGAGGCGCATATTGTTAAGCTGCGCTCGGTGCAGCATATCCGACGCCTGATTCACGCCGAGCTTCACAGTGACATCACCGACCAGCAACTGCTTGCAGTACTGCCGCCTACCCCGGCAGTAGGCGGTGTTCCCCGCGACTCGTCACTGGCTTTTATTCGCCAGCATGAGCGCCATCAACGTGGCTGGTATGCGGGCGTTTTCGGTCGAATTAATCACGCCAGTAGCGACTTGGCGGTCGCTATCCGTTGCGCCCATATCAGCCCAAAAACGATTCGGCTGTATGCCGGGGCAGGCATTGTGGCAGGCTCACAGCCTGAAGAGGAGTGGCGCGAACTGGATACCAAAATCGCTGATATCATGTCACTACTCGGAATGGGATAACGTAGATGACAGCACCGACATCGAGCGGCTTTATGAAAAAGCACGCCACCTTTAATCATGTGTGGGCGGCGCTAATGCTGGAGGAACTCTACCGCTTGGGTGTCCGCGACGTAGTGCTGGCGCCAGGCTCCCGTTCCTCGCCTTTGACCATGGCCGCCAGCGAACATGCCGGGTTGCACAGCCACTGCCATTTTGACGAGCGTGGGCTGGGGTTTACGGCGCTGGGTATTGCCCGGGGCAGTCAGCGTCCGGTGGTCATTATCACTACTTCAGGCACTGCCGTGGCGAACCTTTACCCGGCGGTGGTAGAGGCCAAGCTGCTCGGCGTGCCGCTCATTGTGCTCTCTGCCGACCGCCCCATTGAGCTACTGGATAACGGCAGCAACCAGGCGATTGATCAGCGCGATATTTTCTCGCGCCACACCATTGCCTATCATGACCTGCCGCCGCCAGAGGTTGAGATAAAAGCCGCATTTCTCCTCAGCACGCTTGATCAAGCCATTGATCAACAGCGCCGCTCCCCTGGGCCTATCCACATTAACTGCCGCTACCGCGAACCGCTTTACCCCGGCCGTTGCCTGGTGGATGCCAGCGACTATCTCGCCCTGCTGGGGAACTGGCTGACCGCCTCCACACCTTGGAGTGAATGGCAGGCCAGTACTGCGGTTCCAGCGCTCAACAGCGAGTGGGAAGCGCTTGCCCAGCAGCGCGGCCTGATTGTTGTTGGCAGGATTGAAGACAGGGTTAAAAAGAGAGTTGAAGACAGTGTTGATAGCTCCCAACAGGCGCAGCAAATTGTTGAGCTATCCAAGCAGTTGGGTTGGCCGCTGTTAGCGGATGTGCAGAGCCAGATCCATTTTGATCCTCAAAATCTAATTCATTTTGACCTGGCGCTGCATGACGAAGATTTCAGTGCTGAACTTGCTAAAGCCGAGGTGCTGCTTCAGTTTGGCGGCCGGCTGATTTCCAAGCGATTAAGCCAGTTTATTGCCCAGCAGTCGTGGCAGGATGTCTGGTTGGTTGATCCGCTGCCCCAGCGGTTGGACCCTGATTACTGTGTTAAGCGCCGTTTGACATGCTCGCCTGCCGACTTTATCGCTGATTTACCGGCTCTTCCCGAGCAACCTCCTTGGCATCAATTGGCTAACCTCCAGCGCCGCACCAGTCAGCTTATTGAGAAGTTCTGTATAGCATTCTCAGAGTTGGGTGTCTGCCACCAGCTAGCGCAGCTAGCTAGAGGGCAACTGTTTATAGGCAACAGCCTGCCTGCACGGCTTATGAATATGCTGGGTACGCATCGCCAAACACCGCTGCGGGTATTTGCCAATCGCGGTGCGTCCGGTATCGATGGATTGATTGCCACTGGCTATGGCATTAGCTGCTCTCGCCAAGAGCCCATCACTATTTTGCTGGGAGATACCAGCGCGTTACATGACCTCAATAGCCTGGCGTTGCTGAAACAAGCCACCCAGCCACTGGTGGTGGTTATCCTCAATAACGATGGCGGCAGTATTTTCCATATGCTGCCCGTGCCTAAAGAGGGTGATCTGCTGGAGCGCTATTATCGACAGCCTCACGGCTTAAGCTTCGAGCATGCGGCGCAGATGTTTGGGCTTGGCTACGTTGCGCCAGCGTCACTGGACGCCTTTGCGACAGCCTATAGCCAAGCTCTAACGGTGGGGGTTACGTTGATCGAGGTTAACGTACCCCATCAACAGGTCGCCGATGATCTGACAGCGCTAGGAGCCGCAATTCGGGAGGAACAGGATGAGCGACGAATTTAAGCAAAAGGCATCCAAGCCAACCCTGGTCATGCTGCACGGCCTGCTGGGCGACCGCCACGATTGGGCGGGGGTGAGTGATGGCTTGGAAGGCGTTGATTGCTTAGCGTTGGACTTGCCTGGCCATGGCGAAAATCACCGCGTCCAGACCGCCACTTTTGAGGCGTTTCACTATTGGCTTACTGACACACTGGTGACTCACGGTATTCGCCGCTATTGCCTGCTGGGCTACTCCCTGGGCGGGCGCTTGGCGCTTTACCACGCCAGCCGTCAGCCATTAGATCTTGCCGCCCTCTGGTTGGAAAGCGCCCATCCAGGGCTGGCTGCCAGCGAGCGACCCGCCCGCATTGCCCATGATGAACGCTGGGCAACACGTTTCGAGCAGGAACCAATAGAGGGGGTACTGACTGACTGGTACCAACAACCGGTGTTTTCCGACCTAACCGAGGCCCAGCGTCGTCGGCAGATTCAACGCCGTCTTGCTAATCATGGGCCGGCTGTCGCGAATATGCTGCGTGCCACGTCACTCGGCAAGCAACCGTCGCAATGGGCGTGGCTGGCAAACACGTCGCTACCGGTCAGCTATTTTTCAGGTCTTCGGGATGCCAAGTTTCATAAATTGGCATCCCGTTTGGCTGCTAGGGCTCCCCACCTGCGTCATATCACGCTGGAGGGGGGACACAATCTCCATTTCGAGCTACCAGAAGCGCTCTCGCAGCAGCTTAACGCTTGGTATGGCCTCCTTGAATAAGCAAGGATTAGGTAAACAGCATTAACCAGGGCAGACCAATGACTAGCCAAGCGACTAGGAAGATGAGCCCGAAAATTGCCCCAAGGCGCCAGAAGAGAGCGCTAGGCAAGTAGCCGCTGCCATAGTAAACCGGGCTTGGTCCTGTGCCGTAGGGCGTGAGAATACCCATAAAGCCCAGCGTGGGAAGTAGCAGCAGAACAAATATCTGCATATCCAACCCGGCAATCCCCGACGCTGCTGCAAGAATCACCGGCAGCAGAGCGGTAACGTGCGCTGTCACGCTGGCGAAGAAATAGTGAAGTAGATAGAAGATGGCAACCAGTGCCACCATGGCCATCAGCGGATTAAAGTGACTGATCTGCCCACCGACCACATTACCAAACCAACTCACGAAACCCACCTGACTCAGCCCGCCTGCCAGTGCCACTAAGGTGGCGAACCATACAAAGGTATTCCAGGCAGCATTGTTATTGAGGATGTCATTCCAGGTGACGATGCCAGTTAACAGCATGCCACAGATCACCACCAGCCCTACTAGCGAAGCAGAGATAATGCCGCCGCCAAAAATCCATAGCAGCAGGGCAGTCACGACCATTACCACCAGAAAGACCTCTTTACGGGTGAGGGCGCCTAATTGTTTTAGTTCGTCTCTTGCCCAATCAGAGATTTCATGGCCCGCTTTCACCTCGGGGCCGCAAAGCCAGTAGCACAGCAGCGGCACCATTAGCAGCAGCAAAATACCGACTGGAGCAATGGCCATAAACCATTGCCCCCAGTTGATTTTGATGCCGGTTGTGCTTTCGGTCAGGGCGACGGCTAACAAGTTGGGGGCCATCGCCGTAAGAAATAACGAGCTGGTCACGCAGGTAGAGGCCAGCGCTGTCCACATTAAAAAGCTACCCATGCGCTTCATGCTTGGGTCGTTGGGGTGCGAATCGTAAAGGGGGGGAAGATTGCGAATTACCGGATAAATGGTGCCTGCACTACGCGCGGTATTGGAGGGTGTAAAAGGAGCAAGAATGGTATCCGAGATCATCACAGCGTAGCCAAGCGTAAGAGTACGCTTACCCATGGCATGCACCAGCCAGAGAGAAATACGCCTGCCAAGGCCAGTTTTCTCGTACCCCAATGCAAACATAAAGGCCCCGAATATCAGCCATACGGTTGAGTTGGTGAACCCTGATACCGCCCATGAGAATGCTTGGTTGGCGGCATTAAACCCGTCTGCTGCCAGTTGATCCGGCGAGAAGAGCACCCAGGGCGAGAGTAGCGCAGCGAGGGTGACGCCGAGCAGCCCAATAACGGCGCCAGGAAGAGGTTCAAGAATCAAGCCAACCACGCAGCCAAGGAAGATGGCGAAAAAGTACCATGCGTGAGGCGCAAGCCCCGGTGGAGTGGGGATCAGCGCGACAATAATAGCGACTGCTAACGGCGCTAGTAGTTTCCACCGCGGTGAGGGTTGGGCATTGGTTGTCATGCGGCACCTCTACTTCATCTTTAGTATATTCAGAGCTGCTCATTAATTTATTCTGAGCTACTAGGGCGGGTGCAAATCTCCTCCTATCGTCACCAATTAGCCTTTTAGGATTAAGTTACGTCAGCTAAGTGTGCGAGGCGAGAGCATTGAAGAGTTCACCAAACGCCAGAATATACTCAGGAATTCTGATCTGCTTTGATGTACGTCAAAAAATTATAGATACTTTCAATATACAGTTACTTAGAGGAGGATAGCTGGATAATCACAATGGGGATGAATAATCATGAGTGATCAGATCTCTCGTCGTACAGAAGAAGACCTGCTGGGCTACAAAGAAATAGATAGCCAGAATTATTATGGCATCCACACCTTACGGGCAAAGGAGAACTTCCAACTAAGCTCCCAGACAATTTCCGACCTCCCTGAGCTAGTGAGGGGTATGGTATTGACAAAGAAAGCGGCTGCTTTGGCCAACGGTGAGTTGGGTACGATAGAACCGTACATTGCCGATTATATTGTCGCAGCTTGCGACTTGATGTTGAACACAGGTAAAGGGTTCGATCAATTTCCCGTCGATGCTTTTCAAGGTGGTGCGGGTACTTCGGTCAACATGAATACCAACGAGGTGCTGGCCAATATTGCTCTGGAGTTAATGGGCCAGCCAAAGGGCAGCTACGACGTCATTGGCCCCAATGATCACGTCAATAAGTGTCAGTCAACCAATGATGCTTATCCCACCGGCTTTCGGGTAGCCCTGTTCAGCAGCTGCGATAGCCTGATAGCAGCGCTTGAGCGGTTAGCCGAAGTGTTTGAATCAAAAGCGGAAGCTTTTAAGGATATTCTAAAGATGGGGCGTACTCAGCTCCAAGATGCAGTCCCCATGAGTCTGGGCCAGGAATTCCACGCCTACGCCGTGACGTTAAACGTGGAGGTGAGGAGTCTCCGTAGGTGCCGGGAGTCACTGTTGGAGGTCAACTTAGGCGCCACCGCAATCGGCACCGGCATTAACTCGCCGCCGGAGTATTCACTCTTGGCCATCACCAAGCTTGCTGAGATCACAGGCCAAGCTTATACGCCTGCAGAAGACTTGATTGAAGCCACCTCCGATTGTAATGCCTATGTGTTGCTGCACAATGCCTTCAAGCGGCTGGCAGTGAAATTGTCAAAAATCTGCAACGACCTACGGTTACTGTCATCTGGCCCCCGTGCAGGGTTTAACGAGATCAATCTGCCCGAGCTGCAAGCGGGCTCCTCAATTATGCCAGCAAAAGTTAATCCCGTTATCCCTGAAGTTGTCAATCAAATCGCCTTCAAAGTGATTGGCAATGATGTGACGGTCACCCTGGCCGCCGAGGGAGGCCAGCTGCAGCTTAACGTCATGGAGCCGGTGATCGCCCAAACTATGTTCGAGTCGATCAATCTGTTGGAAAATGCCTGCGTCACCCTGGCCGACAAGTGTGTCGCTGGCATCACAGCCAACCCCGATGTATGCCGCGATTATGTGCTCAATTCAATAGGCATCGTTACCTACCTCAATCCTTATATTGGTCACCATGAAGGCGATATCGTAGGAAAAATCTGCGCTGAAACCGGCAAAAGTGTGCGTGAAGTGGTGCTGGAACGGCAGCTCCTCACTGCAGAGCAGCTCGATGAGATCCTCTCTATCGATAATTTGATGCGTCCGCAATATCGTGCCAAACGGTATACGCGTGCTTTGGGTGCCCAGTGAGCCGTCAAAATCAAAAGAATAGGCTAATTTTACCCACGCTTTTGCAGGGGAAGTCCTTATGATTTTTTTGGAATTATTGGTCGTGCTGGGCGCTATTTATTTGGGCGCCAGAATAGGCAGCATCGGTATCGGGCTTGCGGGTGGCATGGGTGTGTTGATACTCACCTTAGGGTTTGGGCTAACTCCTGGTTCCATTCCTATCGAAGTCATCTTAATCATTATGGCTGTCATTACTGCGATCGCTGCCATGCAGCTTGCTGGTGGCATGGACTACTTGGTTAAGCTGGCCGAGCGGCTGCTGCGCCGATACCCTAAGTATATTACTTTTCTAGCTCCCATGGTCACCTATGCCATGACCTTCTTCGCAGGCACAGGCCATACTGCATATTCCACTCTGCCTGTGATTACCGAAGTAGCCAAAGAATATGGGATTCGTCCTTCGCGGCCACTCAGCATTGCAGTGGTTGCCTCACAAGTTGCTATTACCGCCTCGCCTATTTCGGCAGCGGTGGTTTATTTCTCCGGTATTCTTGAGCCTCTTGGGGTAGGCTATTTAACCCTATTAGCGATATGTATCCCCGCTACTTTGCTGGCCTGTCTTGCTGGTGCCTTGGTGGCAAATATGATGGGAAAGCCGCTGGATGAGGATCCAGTATATCAAGAGCGATTGGAGAAGGGACTGGTTAAACTCCGGGGTAAACAAGCTTTTGAAATTCAACCGGGGGCCAGGCGCTCTGTTCTTTTGTTCTTGCTAGCCATTGTCGCCGTAGTGTTTTACGCGACAGCTATCTCCGATGCGGTGGGTTTGATCGCTAACCCGGTTCTACCACGAGATGCCGCTATCATGGTCTTCATGCTAACAACCGCCGGTGCCATTACTCTAAGCTGTAAGCTGGAGGCAAGTCGTATCCTCAATATGCCCACTTTCCAATCGGGTATGTCGGCCTGCGTGTGTGTACTAGGGGTGGCATGGCTGGGCAATACGTTTGTCTCTAATCATATCAACGAAATCGAGGGTATTGCTGGCGAGATGCTCGAAAGCTATACATGGCTGTTAGCAGTCACTTTGTTTTTTGCTTCCATGCTGCTCTACTCCCAGGCAGCCACTACTAAAGCCTTGATGCCTGCGGCACTAGCTATGGGTGTGGATCCCTTAACTGCGGTGGCTTCTTTCGCGGCGGTGAGCGCGCTATTCGTGTTACCTACTTATCCTACCCTGTTGGCGGCTGTGGAAATGGATGACACAGGTTCCACCCGAATCGGTAAAGCGGTATTCAACCATCCTTTCTTTATCCCCGGTGTTGTGACTATCACCGTGAGCGTAATACTAGGCTTTGTTTTTGGTGGGCTGCTGCTTTAACTACCTGCACCCATGCCCCGCATCTCGACTACGGATGCGGGTTCCCATATTGCTATTTACAGAAATAGCCATCTCACCAGTGCGTTTCTTGATGTACATCAATAGTCCTTTGGACTAATGAACAGAGCCTTCCCCTTGTATGGTAAGTTCGAATAGACAAGACGGCAGCGCAGATTGCCGCCAGTACCACCTTTGACTTGGCTAATGAAGGGGCTTTTCATGCAGCAGCGAGATTTCGATATCGTTATTGTGGGTGGTGGAGGAGCAGGCCTACGCGCTGCCATTGGCGCGGCCGAGCAGGCCAAGGAGCAGGGTACTCCCCAGCGTATTGCACTGCTCTCCAAAGTCTACCCCATGCGCTCCCATACCGTGGCCGCCGAAGGTGGCGCTGCAGCCGTTACCAGCGCCGAAGATTCTCACCAGGCACATTTTGATGACACCGTGGCAGGCGGTGATTGGCTGGTTGAACAAGGGGTAGCCGAATATTTTGTCCATCACGCTTATCAAGAGCTAGTGCAGATGGAGCGTTGGGGTTGCCCCTGGAGCCGCAAGGAAGATGGCCAGGTACAGGTGCGCCGCTTTGGAGGCATGAAAACTGCCCGTACCTGGTTCGCTGCCGACAAAACCGGCTTTCATATGCTCCACACGCTGTTTCAGACCTCGCTCAAATACCCTGAGATCGAACGTTTTGATGAGTACTTCGTGCTCGACCTAGCGGTTCATGAAGGTTCCGTGATTGGGGTGATAGCTCTTCAGGTGGCCACTGGTGAACTGACCTTGTTGCGCGCTAAAGCGGTTATCCTCGCCACCGGCGGTGCGGGGCGCCTTTTTCGCTTTAATACCAATGCGGGCATTGTCACCGGTGACGGTATGGCGATGGCCTATCGCCACGGCGTGGCGTTGCGGGATATGGAGTTTGTGCAATACCACCCCACCGGACTGCCCGGCTCCGGTATTCTGATTACCGAAGCGTGCCGGGGCGAAGGGGGTATTTTGCTCAATAAAGATGGCTACCGCTATCTGCAGGATTACGGCCTAGGCCCGGAAACGCCGCTGGGCAAGCCGGAGAATAAATACATGGAACTGGGACCTCGGGACAAACTCTCCCAGGCCTTTTGGCAGGAACAGCAGGCGGGCCGCACCGGCAAATTTGGCGACAGCGACGTGGTCTATCTCGACTTGCGCCACCTGGGTGAAAAATACATTCTGGAGCGTCTGCCATTTATCTGCGAGCTGGCCAAAGCCTATATCAACGTTGATCCGGTGAAAGAGCCGATTCCCATTCGCCCAGCGGTTCACTACACCATGGGCGGGATCGAAACCGACCCTCAGTGCGAAACCTCGATTGCCGGACTATACGCCGCCGGGGAGTGTGCCTCCGTTGGTTTACATGGGGCCAACCGGCTGGGTTCCAACTCGCTTACCGAGCTACTGGTGTTTGGCCGCTTGGCCGGTGAGCAAGCAAGTCAACGTGCAGCGCAAACCGAGTGGGCCGATATGCACTTGCTGGAAGCCCAGGGTGATCGTCAGCTAGCCAAGCTTTCTAGGCTCTGTGACGGCGCCGGGAGCGATGAGAACTGGGTAGAACACAAGCACGCCATGGTGCAGGCTATGGAGAACGGCTGCGGTATTTATCGCACCGAAGCGAGCATGCGGCAATCGCTTGAAACCATACGCCAGCTACGAGCGCGCTACGAAAAGGTACGCGTTAACGATACCAGCAAAATATTCAATACCGAGCTGCTTGAGTTTATCGAGTTTGGGTATGGCCTAGATATCGCCGAAGCCTCTTGCCTGAGTGCACTGGAGCGCCGTGAATCACGCGGTGCTCACCAGCGCTTGGATGACGGCATGCAGAAACGCGACGACGTTAACTACCTCAAGCATAGCCAGGTGTTCTATCAAGGCGAAGCCAATGCCGAGTTGCACTGGCAGGATGTCGATGTGCGGTTTTCCGCGCCGGCTGAGCGGGCCTATGGCGATGCGGGCAAGGGGGGCAAGGTATGAACACCCAGCAGATCAGCACCAAACAAGTCAGCGTCAAACGCTATCTGCCAGACAGCTCGGCTGAACCCTTCTGGCAGCAGTACGAACTACCGGTGGACGACAGTACCTCGCTACTGGATGCCCTCAACCATATCAAAGAGCAGCTCGATAGCACGCTGAGTTACCGTTGGTCGTGCCGTATGGCGATTTGCGGCTCCTGCGGGGTCATGGTTAACGGCATTCCCAAGCTCGGCTGCAAAACTTTTTTGCGTGATTATGACGGTGATATCCGCATCGAGCCGCTATCCCACTTCCCTGTACAGCGGGATCTAGTGGTGGATATGGAAATATTCCTTGAGCACTTGGCCGCGGTTAAGCCCTACTTGATCGATGACAATCCGGTAAAGCCGTATGACCCGCAGGCGCCGGAAACCTATCAGCAGTCGCCCGAACAGCTCGCCCGCTACAAGCAGTTCGCTAACTGCATTAATTGTGGCCTCTGCTACTCGGCTTGCCCGCAGTTTGGACTTAATCCTGAGTTCCTTGGCCCGGCGGCACTAACGCTGGCCCACCGTTACAACCTGGATAGCCGCGATCACGGCAAGAAGCAGCGTATGGCCGAACTTAACCGCCATGAGGGGGTATGGAGCTGCACCTTTGTGGGCTTCTGCTCCAAGGTATGTCCCAAACACGTCGACCCGGCCGCTGCGGTGAATCAGGGTAAGGTCGAGGCTGCCAAACACACGCTTATTGCGCTGTTTAAAGGTTAGGGGGAGGAGAAGTCGTGGATAAATTATCGTCGCAACGCCTGCCGCCACTGAAACGTAACTGGTGGCTCAAGCACCGCTTTTTTAAGCTCTATATGCTGCGCGAAGCCACAGTATTGCCGCTGGTTTTCTTCACGCTGTGTTTACTCGCCGGTATGGTTGCACTGCTGCAGGGGACGGATAGCTGGCAGGGGTGGATCGCTTTTATGGGCTCCCCCATTGTGCTGCTGCTGAATCTTCTAGCACTGGCCGCCAGCCTGTTTCACGCCGCCACCTTCTTTGTGCTGTTCCCGCGGGTAATGCCGCTGCGCATCGCCGGGCACAGCCTACCTGATCAGGCCATTGTTGCTGGGCAATGGGCAGGTGTCGTGGCAGTCGCACTGCTGTTTTTCTGGCTATTGGGGAGGGCATGAACATGAGCAATCAAGCCATGAGCAAACCTAGTGGCAAACAGGGTGTACAGCACAAACAAGCCTTTGATGAGCCGCTTTGGTGGGGGTTGTTTAGCGCAGGCGGCGTCTGTTTTGCCGTCTTGCTGCCTGCCGTTATTCTCTTTATAGCGATTCTACTGCCGCTTGGCCTACTGCCCGCCGATGCGCTGAGTTATGAGCGAGCATCAGCGCTGCTGTTTAGCGTACCAGGCTTTCTGTTTGTTGGTGCGGTGGTTTGCCTACCGCTATTTCATGCCGCCCACCGCTTGCGCCATGGGCTGTTTGATATCAGCGTGGGCAATGACGCACTTAACAAAAAACTGATGTACGGTGGGGCTGCGCTGCTAAGCATTGTAGCCTTGGGCATAGTCGTGGCGGGCTTTTTTAGCTAAACGACGTACTGTCCTCACCTTATCCCTGACAGATAAAAAAGAGACAGGCATGATCAACGGACTCACTGAAACGGAACTCTATGCCCCAATCGAGTGGCAGGATCGCTCCGATGGCTATCAGGATATTTTGTACCACACCAGTGCCGAGGGCATTGCACGCATCACCATCAATCGCCCCGAGGTACGCAACGCCTTTCGCCCGCTGACGGTCAGCGAGATGGCCCAAGCGCTGAATCGCGCCCGTCACGACAGCGCGATTGGCACCATACTGCTCACCGGCGCAGGTGACAAAGCGTTTTGTTCCGGCGGTGATCAGCGCATTCGCGGTGACTATGGCGGTTACCAGGATGAAGAGGGCACCCACCATCTCAACGTGCTGGATTTCCAGCGCGATATTCGCACCTGCCCCAAGCCGGTGGTTGCCATGGTGGCGGGCTACGCTATCGGCGGCGGCCACGTTTTGCATCTAATGTGTGACCTGACCATTGCGGCCGATAACGCGGTTTTCGGCCAAACAGGCCCCAAAGTTGGCTCTTTTGATGGTGGCTACGGTGCCTCCTATATGGCGCGCATTGTGGGCCAGAAAAAGGCACGGGAGATCTGGTTTCTGTGCCGTCAATATAGCGCCGCCCAAGCGCTGGAAATGGGGCTGGTCAACCATGTTGTGCCGCTGGAAGCGCTGGAGAAAGAGAGCGTGCGCTGGTGTCGCGAGATGCTACAGCACAGCCCCATGGCGTTGCGCTGCCTAAAAGCCGCCCTCAATGCCGACTGCGATGGCCAGGCCGGTCTACAGGAACTGGCGGGCAATGCCACCATGCTCTACTACATGACCGAAGAGGGGCAGGAGGGACGTAACGCCTTTAACGAAAAGCGTCGCCCGGATTTTTCCCGCTACCCGCGTAACCCTTAATGCAGCTGGCGCTTTACCGCTACTCCCTACCGTTTCGTCAGCCGTTGATGTTTAAAGGCCAGCGGCTGGCGCACAGAGAAGGGATGTTAGTTTCCATCAACGGGCAATGGGGCGAGATTGCTCCGCTGCCCGGCTTCTCGGCTGAAACGCTGGCGGAAGCAGAAGTGGAAAGTCTCGCCTGCCTGGCTGCGTTAAGGCGTGGTGAGATAGCCTCTCCAGCACTGCCTTCGGTGCAATTTGGGTTTGACTGCGCCCAGCGCTCTTGGCCAAACAATCTCCCTGCGCCTTTGCCGCCCTACCCGCTGCTCCAGGGAGCACCTGCAGTGCTGATCGAGTCTCTTTCAGCAGGCCGTTGGCAAACATTGCCGCCGACCCGGCTCAAGCTAAAGGTGGCACGCTACGCCATGGAAGAAGAGCTGGCACTGATCGAGCAGCTTGCCAAATGGCTCCCAGCTACCAAGCTGATTCTGGATGCCAACGGTGGCTGGACGCATAAAGAAGCCCTGCGCTTCTGCGGGCGCCTACCCCTTGAACATATCGACTACCTGGAAGAGCCCTGCGCTACCTTTGCCGATACCATCGCAGTAGCCGAGGCAACGGGAGTAACCATCGCGCTGGATGAAACGCTATCGCGTCGGGAAGAGTGGCATTGCCACCCTCAGCTTAAAACCCTGGTAATCAAACCCACACTGATCGGCTCGTTAAGCGACTGCGAGGCACTCGTCCAGCGAGCGCGGGCGGGTAACCTCCGCGTGGTGATCTCCTCCAGCTTTGAATCTGATTTAGGTCTTGGTCTGCTTGCTCGGTTGGCCAGTGAGTGGGCGCCCAATGAGCCGCCGGGGTTAGATACGGGACATTGGCTTACCGGGCGCATTATCACTGCCACGGGCGAAGTGATGACAGAAAGCTTGAACTGCCTCTCTAAAATGGAAAATTCAGCGTGAAAGATACTTGCCCTATTCACTACTGGGCCAAAGAGACCCCGGAACGTATTGCGATAGAGGCTGGCTCGGTAATGCTAAGTTATCGGACGCTCAATCGTCGCGTGGCGTCTTTAGCACAGCAACTGGCCCGGAAAGGTTTTGTACCGGGTGATCGGCTAGTGGTTCCCGCCAAAGGCTCGCTTGAATCCTTGCTGCTGGCGTGGTCCTGCCTGCGGGCCGGGGTTATTTTCTGCCCGCATAATCCAGCGTTCCCTGTAGCCCAGCAGCTCAATTTAGCCAAGCGTTTGCAGGCTGACTGGGTTTGCCAAACGGAAAGCGACAATGATTACTCTTCACAGCTAACGCCAATTACCCTGAGTTTCCTGGCGGAAGCTAACGCAGATGAGCCACCATCGATCGATGGTAGCCAGCTCTGCAACACCATTTTTACCTCCGGCTCTAGCGGCACGCCCAAGGCGGTGTTACATAGTGTGGCGAATCACTTGGCTTCCGCGCGTGGTTCAGCGTCGTTTATTCCCGTTGATCAAAACAGTGGCTGGCTGTTGTCGCTGCCGCTGTTTCATATCGGTGGCTACGCTATCCCGTTTCGTGTTTTTCTCGCCGGTGGGCGGGTGATTCTCGATGATGCTCCGCAAACGCTTCCCGCGCGCCTTGAGCAGCAGTCAATCACCCACCTTTCACTGGTGCCGACCCAGCTGTGGCGGCTGTTGCAGGCAGGTTTTACACCTCAGCGTACTCAATTGCGGGAACTGCTGCTGGGCGGCGCGGCGATACCCGCGCCGCTGGTGGCGAAGATGACATCACTGGGGCTAACACCGAAAGTTAGCTATGGGCTGTCCGAGATGGCCAGCCAAGTCTGCACTGGTATCCCCACCGCGCCGGGCGTCGTCGGCAGGCCTCTGCCGGGCCGTGAAGTGAGGATTGTCGAGGGTGAGATACAGGTGCGCGGTGAGACCCTATTCTGCGGCTATTTGAATAATGGCGAGGTTGATCCAGGCCTAAACGACGAGGGCTGGTTTGCTACCCGCGACAAGGGGCACTTCACTTCGGAAGGCGCGCTGGTAGTGGAAGGGCGGCTAGATAACGGCTTTATCTCCGGCGGCGAGAATATTCAGCCGGAAGCTATCGAACAGCGTTTGGTCGACAACCCCAGCGTCGCCCAGGCGCTGGTCGTACCGGTGCCCCACCCCGAATGGGGAGAGCGCCCGGTGGCGTTTATCGATTGGCATGCAGAAGCCGTGACAGAGCAGGCGCTAAGCGCCTGGGTACGCGAGACGCTACCCGGCTTTATGGTGCCCGACGCCTGGCTAGCCTGGCCGCCAGGAGTGGGTTTTAAGCCTTCCCGAAAGCAGTTCTCTGAGCTGGCGCGGGCACGCGTAGATTTTGCTGTTTAGCGACACGACCTTTTAGGCTTTGCCTCGTTATTCAGCTAGGTCAGCGCCAGCAGCGTCCAGCATGGCATGGAGTAGAACGTTACAGCCTGCGTGGACATGCTCCGGCGTGGCGCTTTCGATCTCGTTGTGACTGATGCCATCCTTGCAGGGAATGAAAATCATGGCGGCGGGGGCGACGCGACCCACAAACATCGCATCGTGGCCTGCGCCGCTGATGATATCCATGTGGGATAGGCCGAGCTTTTCTGCCCCTTGGCGCACCGCATCAACACACTCTTTATTGAAGTATTCCGGCGCGAAATCCGCCGTGGGCGTTAATTCATACGCCAGCCCGTGGCGTTGGCAAATCTCCTCGACTGCCTCAGCGACAGCTTGACCCATCGTGATCAGCGCTTCTGGTTCCCAGTGGCGCATATCCAGGGTCATTTTGACTTGGCCGGGAATTACGTTACGCGAACCAGGATGCAGGGTCATACAGCCGACCGTGCCGCGCCCATGGGGCTGATGATCAAAGGCGATACGGTTGAGCGCTTGGGTAACTTCCGCAGCACCCATCATGGCGTCGCGGCGTAGATTCATCGGCGTAGGGCCCGCGTGGGCTTCAAGCCCGGTCAGGGTTAAATCAAACCACTTCTGACCAAGCCCGCCGATCACCACACCAATCGTGGTGTCGGTATCTTCCAGGATCGGGCCTTGCTCAATGTGCGGCTCAAAGTAGGCTTTTATCTCGCTTGGCGAGACGCTGTCGCTTCCGCGGTAATGGATGGCGTCCAAGGCATCGCTAACCGTCACGCCATCGGCATCAGTGCGCGCCATCATGGCGTCAAATTCCAGCTCGCCGGTAAATACGCCGGAACCCATCATGCAGGGTGGAAAGCGGCAGCCTTCTTCGTTCGTCCAGGCGACGACTTCGATAGGGGATTGCGTGGTGATGTTGTGCTGGTTAAGGGTTCGAATCACTTCCAGGCCAGAGAGCACACCAAAGCAGCCGTCGTACTTGCCACCGGTAGGCTGACTATCAAGATGGCTACCGGCCATGACGGTTTTGGCGGTTGGATCGCTGCCTTCCCGGCGGGCAAAGATATTGCCGATATTATCGATCCGAATCGTGCAGCCCTCTGCACGGCACCACTGGATAAAGAGATCCCGCCCCTGGCGCTCTAAATCGGTAAGCGCTTGGCGGTTGACGCCGCCTTTGGCGGTGGCACCTAGCTTGGCCAACTCCATTAGCGATTCCCAAAGTCGGTCGCTGTCAGTGCGTAAGTCAGCGATAGCGATTTTCGGTTCAGTAAGCGAGTTCATATCAATTCCTTTTATTGAGCACGGACGAAGCTGGCGACTCCCCGATTTATTATTTGGCTCATTGCTAGAGTAGAGATAAAAAAGCCAGTAATACGTATAGATCCTCTAACGTGAACAAAAGAAAAGCGTAATTTTACAAACGTGTGTGGTGGCGCATGCTGAGACCATGTCTCATAGCGATGGAGCTAGACACCATGTTTGGAATAAAAAGCAAAACCAAGACACAAGCCTCGCCTTCTTCGATGGGGGATGCCCCCTCAAAAACGGCACTTAATCAGCACTACTGGATGCCGTTTAGCGCCAACCGCGATTTCCACGCCAACCCGCGTGTCATCGCCGGGGCGGAAGGGCGTTACTACATTGATGACCAGGGTCGTAAGCTGTTCGATTCGCTTTCCGGACTATGGACCTGCGGCGCGGGCCATAACCGCGAAGAGATCCAGAAAGCTGTGGCGGCCCAGCTGGGCAGCCTCGATTTTGCCCCCGGCTTTCAGCTGGGCCATCCGCTGGCGTTCAGACTGGCGGAAAAGATCGCTAGCCTGACGCCTGCTGGGCTGGATCATGTGTTCTTCACCAACTCGGGGTCAGAAGCGGCGGATACCTCGGTCAAAATGGCCAAGGCTTACTGGCGGCTAAAAGGTCAGCCCGAGAAAACCCGCATGATCGGCCGGGCCAAGGGTTATCACGGGGTGAACATCGGCGGCACCAGCCTGGGCGGTATCGGTGGTAACCGTAAACACTACGGCCAGTTGCTGGACGTAACGCATCTTCCCCACACCCTTCAAGCGGGCCACGCTTACACCCGTGGTCAAGCGGAAACCGGCGCTGAGCTGGCCGATGCGCTACTCGAGCAAATTGCACTCCACGATGCCTCGACCATTGCGGCGGTGATTGTCGAGCCGATGTCTGGCTCGGCGGGGGTGATTGTGCCTCCCAAAGGCTATCTAGATCGGCTGCGCGAAATCTGCACTACCCATGATATTCTGCTGATTTTTGATGAAGTCATCACCGCCTTTGGGCGCAGCGGCGCGACCACCGGCGCGCAAGCGTTTGGTGTCACGCCCGATATCATGAACGTAGCGAAACAGATCACCAACGGCGCCATTCCTATGGGCGCGGTAATTGCTTCCAGCGAGATTTTCGACACCTTTATGCACGCTGGTGGCCCCCAGCATGCCGTCGAGTTCTCCCATGGTTATACCTACAGCGCCCACCCGGTGGCCTGCGCGGCGGGATTGGCAGCTCTAGAAATGATGGAGCGTGAGAACTTCCCCGCTCAGGTAAGCGCCATTGCGCCCACCTTTGAGCAGAAGTTGCACGCTCTCAAAGGCCGCAATCATATTGTCGATATTCGTAACTACGGTTTAGCCGGCGCCATTCAGCTCACGCCCCGAGACGGCGATCCAACGATTCGCCCCCGCGATGCCCATATGGCGCTCTGGGGAGCGGGCTTCTACGTGCGCTACGGCGGCGACACTCTGCAGTTTGGCCCCCCGTTTGGCACCACTGAGACCGAGCTAGAGCGCCTGTTCGACGCCGTTGCGACCAGCTTGGATTCATTAGCTTAAGAGCCGCGAGCATAACCTTCGTTGGTTCAACGCCCGTAGCGGAAGCGATTTATAGCCGTGGCTCCGCTGCTGGCAAGCGCAAGGAGCTCAAGCTGCGCCGTATCGACGCGCACTTTCCTTGCAACGGTCATTTCCCTAGGTCATGTTTAAGCTCTATGCTCTATTGAAAATGTAGTTGGCGTACCTTCCGCCCTACTGATCGATAAAGTACAGAGGAGCGCAGCATGACCGATATAGCCGCTTTGCTCGGCAGCGATGCCGATAGCTTGCTGAACCACACTTGCCAGGGCGTTCGTCGTGAAGACTTACATCTTCCCGGCCCCGATTTTATTGACCGTGTGATGACCGATAGCGACCGCAGCCCAGCGGTGCTTCGCAATATGCAGAGCTTCTTTGACCATGGCCGCTTAGCGGGCACTGGCTATCTCAGTCTGTTGCCGGTTGATCAGGGGATCGAGCATTCTGCGGGGGCCTCATTTGCACCAAACCCGCGCTACTTCGACCCGGCCAATATCGTTGAGCTGGCCCTCGAAGGTGGCTGCAACGGCGTAGCGTCAACGCTGGGTGTGTTGTCATCTGTTGCGCGGCGTTATGCCCATAAGATTCCAATGATGCTCAAGCTCAACCATAACGAGACGCTGAGCTACCCGGCCATCTACGACCAGACGCTATTTGCCGATGTCGAACAGGCCCACGATATGGGCTGCGTGGCGGTGGGGGCGACGATTTACTTTGGTTCTCACGAGAGCCGTCGGCAAATTATGGAGATTAGCGAAGCCTTCGAGCGTGCCCACCAGTTGGGTATGGTAACGGTATTGTGGGCGTATCTACGTAACCCTGATTTCAAACAGGGTGGTACCGATTATCACGCCTCTGCCGATCTAACCAGCCAAGCCAATCATATGGCTGCAACCCTTAAAGCGGATATCGTCAAACAGAAGCTGCCCGAGAATAACGGCGGCTATAAGGCGGTCGGTTTCGGGCATACCCATGAGAGAGTCTACAGCGAACTGACGTCTGATCATCCCATCGATCTGGCTCGCTACCAGGTTGCCAACTGCTTTATGGGCCGCGCTGGTTTGATTAACTCTGGCGGTGGCTCTAAAGGGCACTCCGATCTTGGCGAAGCGGTGCGTACGGCGGTGATCAATAAGCGTGCCGGTGGCATGGGGTTAATCTCCGGGCGCAAGGCGTTTCAGAAGCCAGTGCAGGAAGGCGTCGAGCTGCTGCATGCCATTCAGGATGTCTATCTTTCTACCGACGTTACGGTTGCCTGATGGTTGGTAATTGCTAACCGTAGGTCTTAAGTGAGGATCAGCCAACTTGCTGAATATTAAATAATCGTCGTATTGAGATGTTTAAAACGGCATACGCTTAAGGAGCTGTACGATGAGCTGAAAAGTCAGCAGCACGTATTACTGACCCTACTGCGTGCCACTAAACCAGGGCACGGCACAACCCCGCTGGTAAGTGGCTCGCCTGATGTTTTTTGCGATGGGGCGCCCTCGTCGGGATGATCGCCAGATGCTTAATGGAATCCTGTGGACTCTTTGCTCCGCTGCCCAATGGCGTGATGATGGCACCTTCGACCGGGTTCTAACACGGCTACATCTTCACCTTCGAGAAGGCGGATTCATGGATCTCGACACATGGATGCTGGATTCAACCACTATCAGGGCGACCCGATCTGCCAGCGGTGCTGGTAAAAAGGGGGGCCGGTAGAACGGCCCGGTCGCGGCAAATATATTGCAACTGATGGCACCTGATCCGACGTTTATCACCTATGGGCTATTGACGGGGCAAGCTATTCAATTGGATGCCAAACCTTGCGCTCACTATAGAAAGTTTCATCTACGTTCCCCGAGTAGCCAGAAGGTGCTTCTGGACTTATCCGCTCTTGGGCAATGAGGGTTGCCTTACGTCAAATCCATGAACGGATTATAGGCGACTTCCCAGTAGTGGCCTTCTGGGTCGCGGAAGTAGCCGGAATAACCACCCCAGAATACCTCTTCCGCTGGCTTGATCAGCTCAGCGCCTGCGGCAACCGCTTGTTCGAGCAGTTGATCAACGGCGTCTTGGCTGGCGACATTATGAGCCAGCGTGATACCGCTGAAGCCACTAGGTGACTCGCTGTGGATGCCGATATCTTTAGCTAGCTCTTCACGTGGGAAAAGTGATAACCAAGCCCCTTCCATTTTGAAAAAGGCGACCTCATCGCTATCCGTTTTGTGCTCCGGCAGGCCTAGGCCTTCACGGTAAAAGCGGATAGCGCGTTGCAGGTCGTTTACGCCAAGCGTGATCAGGCTGATTTTCGGCTTCATGGGGGCGCTCCTAATAAGATGGCTTTAGGTGGGACGCTGAAACTGTTGCCGCGCCTGCTCTACGCGTTCGCGGGTAACGCAGTTTAGCGAGTGGTCATTGAGCAGCCCCATGGCCTGCATAAAGGCAAACGCAGTGGTGGGGCCGAAAAATTTCCAGCCGCGCTTTTTCAGTTCTTTCGCCATTGCTACGGATTCGGGCGAGGTGGTCTGAGTTTGTGGTGTCGCTAATTCGGTAGGCTCGAAACGCCAGAAGAAGGCTGCCAGAGAGCCTTCCTGTTCGGTCATGTCTTGCGCCCGCTTCGCATTATTAATCGTTGCTTCGATCTTACCGCGGTGGCGAATAATCCCTGCGTCTTGAAGTAAGCGGTGTACATCGTCTTCGCCAAAGTGGGCGACTTGGTGAAAATCGAAGTGCTGAAAAGCGGCGCGAAAGTTTTCGCGTTTATTGAGAATAGTGCGCCAGCTTAAGCCCGACTGAAAACTCTCTAAACACAGCTTTTCGAACAGTCGCTGGTCGTCATCTACTGGAAAGCCCCACTCGTTGTCATGGTAGGGCAGAAACTCCGCCGCGCCGCCACACCATTGGCAGCGGGGGTGCCCGTCGGGGGCGATAAAATCGTTGGCCATCAGCTACCCATCCGTTAATCGAACCACTCTTGAGCGGTACGCCACAGGCACATACCGATGAAATAAGCCGATGTTATGCCCCATCCCCATAGTGCCCAGGCAGCATGCTCTGGGCTGGAGAGCACCAGTGACGTGGCGCATACACACCACACCAGGGTGACGGCGATATTGAGTGGCATAAATAAGCGCACCCGAAAAGGATGCAGAAACTTCATTCGGGTTACGGTGAGGATGGCTAGGAGAACGATAGAGGCAAAGGTGATAAAAGGCGGGAAATCGAGAATATAAAAATAGGCGGAGGCGATGTTCCAGGCGGCGGGAAAGCCAACAAAGTAATTATCCTGGCTTTTCATATCGACGTTGCAGAAACAGAACATCGATGACAGCAAAATAATAAACACTGATAGCAGCCCTAAATAGGGCGGCAATTCAATGAAGTAGTAGATAAACAGAGCGGGAATAAAGGCCCAGGTCAGGTAGTCGATGACCATATCAAGCGTTGAGCCATCAAAGTGGGGCAGTATGGCCTTGACTTCATATTTGCGCGCCAGGGTGCCATCAATACCGTCGATCATCATCGCGGCGCCTAGCCATAGGAGACAAGCGACTGGATTGTTGTCGACCAGTGCGAGCAGCGCCATCGTTCCGAGCAGCACACCGCTGGCGGTAAATATGTGCACGCTCCATGCCTTACATCGTGAGGCGCGGGATTCTGTGTGCGAAGAGAACGATTGAACCACGTTGACCCCATTGGGAACGTGTTGTCCCCTTTTCATTTGATTTATAACTAAGCCTGTAAAGAAAGATACACTACTACAAGAATGCATCCAGAGAATACGCTGGCAGCGCAATACCGCGTTTTATGGTTATGTGTTGGACGTGAATTAAGCGCTGCTATGTGTAAGAGGACTCAACTAACACGCTCAGGCAACGTGTGCACATCCATCTATTTGGTATTGACCAGTTCTACTAGGCGTCTGGGGTTTAGACGTACGGGGCTAGCCCACCAAGAGCCCGCGCATCAATGTTTCGACGATGCTGTCACGGTCGTCATCCAACGAATGCTGGTGAGTGTCTTGCAGCCAATCAAAGCAAGTACCAATCAGAAAGCCGTGAAACTGTCGGCGAGCGTTTACGGGTGTCAGGTCGGCGCGTAGCTGGCCCTGCTGCTGAACTTGTTCGAACAGTTGCTCGACCCGGGCCACCGCATGTTCCGACAGTCGCGTAATCATGCTGATGCGCGGGTGGTCGTCTTCGAGTTTTTCGCAGCGGTGCAGCACAATCGTTGCTGCCCGCTGTAGCGGCAGGTCGTGACATATAGCGGCGAGCGAGCTCTGGGCGATGTCTCGCAGGCATTCAGCCGGTGTATCTGCCAGCCGTGCTACGGCATCTTCAACGATGCCATCCAGCGGCAGTCTGACCCGCTCGAGTAATGCATTGAAGAGCGTTGCTTTATCTTCAAAGTGCCAATAAATAGCCCCCCTTGTCACGCCTGCCGCCTGGGCGATATGCGCCAAAGTAGTGCGCGAAACGCCCTGGGCAAGAAATGTGGTTTCCGCAGCATCGAGAATCGCCTCGCGGGTACGCTCGGCGTCGGCCTTACGACGGGACATAGCGGCTCCTATTGATAGCATTAGCGGTATTTTGGCACTGATAGATAGCCAAGTCGCCGCGTGGTGAGTAATATACGCTTCACTGACATTCATGAATGTCAGTGAAGCGTATATTACTTTATGCTGCCCTCTAAATGTTGCTGTTTTCTAAATTTTACGTTGAAAAGCGGTATCGACCGCCACCAAGGAGCCTATCGTGCGCGCGACCCAGCTACGTTTACTGCCAGTCCTACTGGCCTTGCTTGTGCTAATGGGCTGCGAGCAACCTCAGGCGCAACCAGAAGCGTCGGCACGACCGGTGAAGTTGATGACCCTGGAGTCCGCAAGCGCCTCGGCACTTCGCCAGTTTCCAGCGCGGGTGGAAGCGACCACGCGCAGCAATCTCTCGTTTCGTATGGCGGGTGAACTGCTTGAGCTCAACGTTAGCCCCGGCCAGCAGGTCAGCGAAGGCGAGATAATTGCGCGTATTGATGATCGCAATGCCCAGAGCGAGCTGGATAGCGCGCGCTCGCGCTTGGAGTTGGCCAAGGCGATGCTAGAACGCATGCGCTATACCCTGGAGCGCGGGGCGGTCAGTCAATCCCAGTTTGACGAATCGCAGAGCGAGTGGCGGGCTGCCCGCGCCACCTTTGAGCAGGCCCAGGAGCAGGTCACGCATACCCAGCTACGCGCGCCCTACGATGGGGTGATTGCCCAAGTACCGGTGGATAACCGCCAGATTGTTCAGGTGCAGGAAACCGTTGCGGTGATTCAGCAGCCGGGGCAGTTGGACGTGGTGTTTCATCTGCCCGAGCAAATTGTACAGCGTATGCCTCGAGGTGACGGAGCGGGCCCATTGGGTGATGAGATCGCCTTCGAGGTGCGTTTTGGCAATAGCGATAAACCCTACCTCGCCCAGCTAGCCTCCTATACCACTCAAGCCAGCGCGCAAAGCTTGGCTTATGAAGTCACCCTCACGCTGCCCCAGCCGGACGATATCACGCTGTTGGATGGCATGAGCGCCAACGTGCGTTTGGATTTAAGTTCGTTGCAAACCGCAAACGCTTCACCGCTTTGGCACCTACCCCCAGACGCCGTCAGTTACGCAGGGGACGACCCGGAGCAGGCACAGGTATGGCGCTTTGTAGCACCTGAAAGCGTCGAGGCAGTCCCCGTCAACGTCGGCCGATTGACGTCCTCCGGCCTTGAGGTCAGTGGCGAGCTGGCGGCGGAAGACCGTATCGTATCAGCGGGTGCCCACCGCCTAACCGCGGACACCAAAGTGACTCCGTGGGAAAAAGAGCAGGGGCTATAAGATGGTCGATTACTTTTTACGCCATCGAGCAGCCAGCTATTTAATGACCGTGGTACTGCTGGCCGGCGGC
Organism: Halomonas sp. H2; assembly: GCF_050215315.1. Lineage (GTDB taxonomy): Bacteria > Pseudomonadota > Gammaproteobacteria > Pseudomonadales > Halomonadaceae > Vreelandella. The sequence goes on along the minus strand of NZ_CP189760.1, from coordinate 3,309,875 downwards.
GCATTGTCTTTTTTAGGCATGGGTCAGTTGGAATTTCCCGAGTTCACCATTCGCAACGCCCTGATTACCACCCAGTACCCGGGGGCTACGCCGGAAGAGGTTGAGCAGGAAGTCACCTCGACGCTGGAAGAATCAATCCAGGGAATGTCATCGATCAAACGCGTTAGCTCGGTCAGCTCCGACGGCCTCTCGCAGATCACCATCGAGCTTGAAAGCACGGTGCAGAATGAGCAGTTGGAGCAGCTATGGGATTCGCTCAGGCGTAAAGTCCAGGATGCACAGGCAGCGCTACCACCGGGCGCCAGCCAATCCCGCGTTAACGACGATTTCGGCGATGTGTTTGGGTTTATGGTCAATCTGACCGGCGAAGGCTACAGCATGCCTGACCTTGCCGACCAGGCGGACTTTCTCAAGCGCGAGCTCACCCTGGTAGACGGCGTCGAGAAAGTGTCGCTGGGCGGTGAGCACGAAGAGCGCATCTATATAGAAGTCGACCGCGAACGGCTGCGTGCGCTGAACATCCCTTTAACCCGCCTGCAGCAATTGCTCGACACTCAAAACGCCGTAGCCGATGCAGGCCACCTTAAACAGGATGGCCGCCGCTTTCGTATCACGCCTACCGGCAGCGCGGCGGATATTGATGACTTGCGGGCGCTGATCGTGAGTGAAGGCGATGGCGAGCTGGTGCGGCTAAGCGATATCGCCGAGGTGTCGCGGGGCTTGGCCGAACAGCCTCAGCAGCTTTATCGCGATATGGGCCGTCCGGCGATGTCGCTGGGCGTCTCGTTTGAAAGTGGCGTCAACGTAGTGGAAGTCGGCGCGCGGCTTCAGCAGCGGTTGGATGAACTTCAAGCGCGCACCCCGCTGGGAATGGAGCTCAACGTGGTCTACAACCAGCCGCAGGTGGTTGATGAAGCGGTGTCGGGTTTCTTGATGAGTTTGCTGCAGGCTGTGGCCATTGTGATCGTGGTGCTGATGCTGTTTATGGGCTGGCGCAGTGGCCTGCTGATGGGCTTTATCCTGCTGATCACCATCATCGGTACCTTTATGCTGATGCGCTTTCATGGCCTCCAGCTGGAAAAAATATCGTTAGGGGCGCTGATTATCGCCCTCGGGATGCTGGTAGATAATGCCATTGTGGTCACCGAAGGCATGTTGGTGGGCTTGAAGCGCGGCCAGAGCATTCGCGACTCGGCGCACCAAGTGGTTCGCCAAAATGCCTGGCCATTGTTAGCGGCCACGCTGATTGCGATTGCCGCCTTCGCGCCGATTGGCCTCTCCCCGGATACCACCGGCGAGTTTATCGGTTCGCTGTTTTTTGTACTGCTCTACTCGCTGCTGCTGAGCTGGATTACCGCGCTGACGTTAACACCGTTCTACTTTAAGCTGTTTTTCCGCAACATCGCGCCTGGCGATGGCCAGGAGGATCCCTATAAAGGCGGTGTTTATCGCTTTGTGGGGCGCGTGATTATGACGGGGATTCGCTGGCGCTGGTTAACCCTGGTGCTGATGGTGGCGGTCTTAGTGGGTGCGGTCGTCGGCTTTGGTTCGGTCAAAAATGCCTTTTTCCCAGCCTCTAACACACCGATCTTTTTTATCGATTATCGCACGCCGGAAGGCACGGATATCCTTGAAACCCAGCGCCGTGTGAGTGAGTTAGAAAACAGCATTATGGAGATGCAGGGTATTCGCCATCTAACCACCACGGTAGGCGGTGGCGCGCAGCGCTTTACCTTGACCTATGCGCCGGAAGACCGCTACGCAAGCTACGCGCAACTGATTGTCGAAACTGGCAATAAAGCTATTCAGCGTGAGCGTATGGCGGAGGTTGGGCGGGTTTTGGAGCGCGATCACAGCGATATCGACTATAAAATAGCGCCGCTGGAGGTTGGCCCAGCGCCGAAAGCCAAGCTGGAGGCGCGCTTCTATGGCAGTGACCCGCAAGTGTTGCGCCAGCTAGGTGATCAGATAGCAGCCATGTTCCGTGACACACCCAATATGACCAGCGTGCGCACCAGCTGGCGCAACCGCGTGCAGGCGATTGAGCCGGTGTTTTTGGAAGACACGGCGCGCAGGCTCGGCGTTACTCGCGAGGACTTGGCGAGTACGCTTGCTTTGAGTACCAGCGGCAGTCAGGTGGGTATTTATCGCGACGGTAGTGACCTGATTCCCATGGTGGCGCGGGCAATTCCCGAGCAGCGCCACGACGTCGATAATCTTGGCTCGCTTAATGTGTGGAGCGAAGAGCAGGGGCGCTATATCACCGCTGATCAGGTCATCAGTGATATCACCACCCAGGCGGCCGACTCGCTGATTATGCGCCGCAACCGCGAACGCATGCTGGCGGTATACGGCGAGCCAGACCCGTTAAGCGGCGTAACCGCGGCCAGCGTCTTGGCCGAAATCCGCCCCCAGGTAGAGGCGTTGGAGCTACCATCAGGTTATCGATTGGAGTGGGGCGGCGAGTTTGAAACCGCAGGCGAAGCGCAGAGCGGGCTATTTGCCTCGCTGCCGCTGGGTATCGTGATGATGTTTATCCTCACCGTGGTGCTATTCAACAACTTCCGCCAACCGCTGGCGATTTGGTCGCTGGTGCCGCTGACCATTATCGGCGTGGTGGGCGCGCTGTTGATTACCGGGTTGCCGTTCTCGTTTATGGCGCTGCTGGGCACGCTGAGCTTGATCGGCATGGTGATCAAAAACGCCATCGTGCTGGTGGAGGAGATCAACGTACAACTGCCGCTGCATCAAGACCGTTACCACGCGGTAGTGCGGGCGGCCGTTAGCCGGGTACGCCCGGTAGCGATGGCTGCGCTGACCACCATGCTGGGGATGATTCCGCTGATTAGCGACGCCTTCTTTGCCAGCATGGCGGTGGCGCTGATTGGAGGCCTTGGCGTCGCCACGCTGTTAACCCTGGTGGTGCTGCCGGTGGTTTACTGCGTGCTTTATCGCATCAAAATCCACGCCGATTAGCAGAGAGCGTTTAGTTCAGCGCTGCGGCGACTTCTTCAATCTGCAGCTTAAGGCTCTGCAGGCCGCCGCCGGAGAGGTACCACAGCGCGGGTGTGAGCATAACGACCCGGGCGTTTTCGGCACCGGCATCTGACAGCGTTTGCGCTAGGGCATCCGCATCGGCAGGCTCATCGCCAATCGCGGCACTGCGGTCAATCACTAGAACTACGTCGGGATTAATCTCGCCAATCGCCTCAGGGGAGAGCGGGGTAAAGGTACGCGTGCCGCGTGTCTCGGAAGTGACGCTATCCGGTATCTCAAGTACTGCGACGCCCAGCACGTCGTGAACCACCGGGTGCCGATTCAGCATCAGGTTGCCGCCGTTGTGGGTCACCACCAGCGCACGGGGAGTGTTGCTTAACGCTTCGCGCTGGGTCTCTATTTCGGCATGTAGTGTTTCAAGCGCCTTTTCTGCGTCGCTTTCCGCCTCTAAACGACTCGCCAGTTCGCGCACATTGGAGTCAAAAGCGTTGAGATAATCATCGCTTTGCAGGCTGGTATTCAGCAGTGGGGCGATCTCGCCAAGTTCGTCTTCCCAATCACCCTGACGGCCGGTGTAGACAATCAGACTGGGCTCGCTTGCGCGGATGGCGTCCATGTCCGGTGAGCGCAGGCCGCCGATATCGGTGTAGCTATCTCCCGCGTACTGCTCTAAATAGTTGGGCAAGCTTGCTTTAGGTATGCCCACCACCTGCTCGCTCAAACCAAGTGCATCAAGGGTATCTAAACTGCCTAAATCGAAGGTGGCGATACGCTGGTCGGCGCTAGCGTTGGCAGTGGCCAAGAGTAACGCAGCGGTGATGGCAAACTTCATTGGCCTTCCTTTTATGAGAAAATATTTTATATGCGATAGTTTCTCATAATCGCAGTCGCGCTCTATTTTGTCGCCCTTTTAAGCGGGAACAGTGCGTTGCGTAAAACGCGACCGCCCCCACTGTTCAGCAAGTGCTTGAGAGTCAGGCCAACGCGGCCAAAGCGGCTTCGAGTTCAGCGCAGGGTTTATTCAGTGATTCGGGGAGAATAACTTCCAGACGTGAATCCTGACGCCACGCGCTGCTTTCAATGCTCAGCGTGCCCGCTGCGCGGTTGAGACGTTTCCAGCCGCTATCGGTATGAAACACGCCTTTAATGCGTGCCTCCCTGGGAAGCTCGCCCAAATAAGCGGCGAGACGATCTAGATCAAAGCATTCGCTTGGGTGCCAGCGTAACCCTGTACTGGTGTAGCCCAGCGAGGTGCCGGTTTCACGCTGGGGCTTGCCGGGCGGGGGCGGAAAATCAAAGAATGCCCCTGGTAAGCTGGGAGCCGCAGCCAACTGTTGATGACTAGCGGGGACGCTGGTATCGCTCGTTTTGGCGCTCCCGCTTTGGGTCAGCAGCGCTATCGGTAGTTCGCCTTGCGGGGCTTCCTGCACCCATTTGCGCGGCGGCCAACGGTCAGCCACAAAAGCGTGGGCGGCGCTGAGCTGTTCGGGGGTGCTGTGGTCGAGCATGGTCAGCGCCACGGCATCGGCCATATCGAGCTGATCGCGGAAGGTATCGTGCTGCAGGGCGCGTGGGTCATCCATTCGGCGTGGGTCGAGAGTGGCAATAATGTCGCGCACTTCAACCACCTCTTGAAAGGCTTCGCCGCGCAGTAGATCCAGCAGGCCTGCCGGGTGGCCAAGGCCGGAGGGCTCGATAATTACCCGATCAGGCTTGCTGCGCGCCAGCAGGTTAACGAGCGCCGCTTGGAGTACAAAAGCGAGCTGACAGCACAGGCAGCCGCCGGGCAAGCCTTTCACCACCACATCGTCGCGGGCATCAAACATCGCTTGGTCGATGCCGATTTGACCAAATTCGTTGACCAGGATGGCCCACTTTTCATCCACAGGCTTCTGTTCAATCAGGCTGTGGATAAGCGTGGTTTTACCGCTACCGAGAAAACCGGTGATGATATGCACCGGCACTTTTAGTTTGGCCAATCCTTGTAATGCTGCCAACGCTTAGCCTCCCGTCATATTCATAAAGCGCACTACCTGCACATCGCCGTCAGTGGTGAAGTGATGACGCTCCGGCTTTAGCGGCAGAGCGTTGATAATGGCCTCTTTCAGCACCTGCATGTTGCCGGGGTGACGGCGCAGTACGGCGCGCAGATCCACCGAGTGCTCGTTGCCTAAGCAGAGCAGCAACCGCCCTTCAACGGTGACGCGGACGCGGTTGCAGGTATCGCAAAAGTTGTGGCTATGGGGCGAGATAAACCCTACGCGGCTGTCGCTATCGGCCATTTTGAAGTAGCGCGAAGGGCCGGGGGTGGTTTCGGTGGTGGGGATCAACGGGTAGCGCGTTTCGATCAACGCTTGGACATCGTCGCTGGAGTAGAAGGTCTCCGCTCGAGAGTGGTCGGAAACGTCGCCCAGCGGCATCTCTTCGATAAAGCTAATATCGAGGCCTTGCTGGCGGGCAAAGGTGACCAGGTCGATCACTTCATCGTCGTTACGACCTTTTAAAATCACCGCGTTGAGCTTGATACGTTTAAAGCCGGCTTCCTGTGCGGCGTGAATGCCGTCGATGACTTTAGCCAAATCACCGGTGCGGGTGAGCTGCTTGAAGCGCTCGGCGTCCAGCGAATCGAGGCTGATATTCAGCCGCCGTAGACCGCTGGCGTAGAGCTGCTTGGCGTGCTTGCGCAGGCTGGCGCCGTTAGTGGTCATGGTAAAATCGTTAAGGCCGGGCATAGCGCCGATCTCATCGACCAGTTGCTCAATGCCGCGGCGCACTAAAGGCTCGCCCCCGGTAAGGCGGATTTTCTCAACCCCAAGCTCGGTGAAGGCGCGGGCGACCATAGCAATCTCTTCCAGCGTGAGCACTTGGGCGCGGGGTAAAAAGGTCATCTCCTCGCTCATGCAGTACACGCAACGGAAATCACAGCGATCGGTGACCGAGATACGCACGTAACTGATGCGTCGACCAAAGCCGTCGATCAACTGCTGGTTAGCTTGTGCTTGAGACTGTTGTTGTAAGGATCGTTGCTCGATCATAGCCATCCCGTTAGTGATTGTATGCTGACTACCTCGCCTGGTTGCGCGCCGTCTTGGTCGTCGGCAAGCTCAATTAAACAGTTCGCAGCTACCATCGAGGTCAAGATGCCCGAACCCTGGGCGCTGGTGCTACGCACGTGTAACTGTCCCTGTTCATCAGTATGGTAGATGCCGCGAATAAAATCAGTACGCTTTAAGCGGCTTTTTATGACGTTATCAGCTATCGCATTTAGGCGCTGGGGCGGCATTATCGGCTGCCCATAAAGCTGATCCAGCAGCGTCTTCACAAACTGTAGAAAGGTTACCATGACCGCCACCGGATTGCCGGGCAAGCCCACAAACGGCGTACGCGTTTCGCCCAACCAGCCGCAGGCCATGGGGCGGCCAGGACGCAACGCTACGCGCCAGAAAGCCAGGCGGCCCAGCTGTTCCAGGGCGTCGCGGGTGAAGTCTGCTTGACCCACCGATACGCCGCCGCTGGTGATGACTAAATCGCTCTGCTCTGCGGCCTGCTTAAGCGCCGTTTTGGTGGCGTCCAAGTCGTCCGGCAGAATGCCCAGATCGATCACGTCAGCGCCCTGTTCAATGAGCAGGCCGGTCAGCGTAAAGCGGTTGGCATCGTAAATGCCTGCCTGAGGCAGTGGTTCACCGGGGGCAGTGACTTCATTGCCGGTGGAAAAAATCGCGACCCTTGGGCGCTTACATACGACGATTTCGGCATAACCCAGTGACGCTATCAGCCCCAGCGCAGCGGCATCGAGCCGCGCGCCAGCCGGTAGTGCAGTGTCGCCAATAGCAATGTCTTCACCGGCTTGACGAACGTGCTGACCGCGCTTGATATGTTCGGGAAACTCAATGACGACCTGCTCAGGTTGCTCATCCAGCTGTTCACGCATAATGACGGTATCGGTGCCTGGTGGCAGCGGGGCGCCCGTGGTAATACGCACGCACTGGCCGAGAGGCACGGGTTCGCTGCGGTACTGTCCGGCAAAAACATCTCCCGCCAGCGGCCAGTGAGTCTGAACGGGAGAGGGTTCGTTCCAGGCCAGCGCTATACCATCCATCGCTGCGTTGGTATTTTGTGGCACGTTAATCGGTGCCTGCAGAGCTACCGCCAAACGGCGGCCATAGGCCTGCGCCAGCGGTATCTGTTCACTGCCCAGCGGACGCTCAATCAACGTGGCGAGCGCCTGACGCGCTTCGTCAACGCTAAGCATCTGTTCACCAAGGTCAAAGCAGGAGAGCGTCATGTGGTTTTCTTTTTCGCGTTGGCATCATTTTCAAGCGCTGCTTCCAGACGCATTTTCTCTTCCTCCGTATTAAGGTTGGCAAAGGCCTCAGGGCAGTCGGACATATCGACCCGGCGCCAGGCGTGGCGCGCATACCAACGATCAATCTTGCGCTCGCCTTCAGCAAGCGTGGCGGCCAAATCATCGGCCAAGGAGGTGCGCAGTAGCGCGACCACCGGGTGTAGCCGTTCGCCGTCAAAGGCTACGGCGATGTCACAGTCGCCGCTTTCTGAGGCGATGCCTGCCACCATACGGGCGACTAAATCGTCGGGCAGGGCGGGGGAGTCGCAGGGAACCACCAGTAACCAGGGTGTTTTTGCCGCGCGTAGGCCACTATAAATTCCCATTAGCGGGCCTTTGAAGCCTTCTTCGGCACCGTCCATTACCAGATCCGCAATCACGCGGTCAGCAAAAAATTGGTAGGTGTCGGCATTGCGGTTGGCATTAATTAGCAGCTCGGCTACCTGGCCTTCAAGGCGTTTCACCACATGGCCAACGAGCGGCAGGCCCGCGAACGGCTCAAGCCCCTTGTCGCGACCACCCATCCGGCGTCCTTCACCACCGGCGAGAATCATGCCGGTGAGTTCTTTAATGGGAGTCATGAGCTAGCCTCTTTGGATGAACGAGCATGGGAGGGCCGAGCCGGAATAGCGTCCAGCGTTAAACGGCGGTGGGTATTGATGGCCTGGAAGTGGCGGCCTTTGGCGCGGGCAATCAACATGACGCCAAAGCGCTCGGCCAGCTCGACGCCTTTTTGGGTAACGCCGGAGCGCGATACCAGCACGCTAATGCCCATTTGCGCCACTTTTAGCACCATCTCGGAGGTCAGTCGCCCTGTCGTGTAGAAGATATCTGCATTGGCGCTGTCTGCCTGCTGCAACCACTGGCGGCCCGCCAGCGTATCCACAGCGTTGTGCCGGCCTACGTCTTCGACAAAATCCAATACCTCTGTTTGATGGCACAGCGCGCAGCCATGCACGGCGCCCGCGCTGCGATACGTCTCATTATAGGCGTTGAGGTTTTGCAGCAGCTGATAAAGGGTGGATTGTGCTAACTGCGTGTGGGGCAGCGCAGTGAGTGCCGTCTGGTCGAGCAATTTACCAAACACTGTGCCCTGGCCGCAGCCGGTAGTGACAGTGCGAGTGCTTAGGCGTGCCTCCAGATCTTCCGGCAAATGGCGGGTAACAATCACCGCTGCCTCTACCTCCCAGTCGACCTGCACTGCTTCGAGGTCGTCGGCGGCGCGTAGCAGCCCCTGATTGCGCAGGTAGCCCACTACCAACGCCTCGGGGTCGTCGCCCAGGGTCATTAAGGTGACAATTTCACGCTTGTTGAGGTACACCGTCAATGCCCGTTCAGCGGCAATCGCCTGCTGACGCGCATCGCCGTATTCGTCAACGATACTGATCTCGGTGGTGGCCGGTAAGCGAGCTCGGCTTATCTGAAGGGCAGGCTGAAGGGCGGGCATGGGTAATCCTCGCGAAATGGTTCTCGCAAAACGACAGGGTTGACGATGATGGCGCTGGGGATGCTTACTTGTCTACCCATTCAAGGGTCAGGGTTTTTAAAATATGAACGATAATTTACGCCCAATCAGCATTACCCTGGTGGCTGAACCCAAACAGGTAAAGCAGTTTACGCTGACGCAGTGGCGTATTGCTGAGCTTACCCTGGGCGATCAGGGAGCTAACGTGCTTAACCTTCAGCTGTCGATGACCGAGCGGGCGGCCTATCGTTTCAATCTCACATCGACTACTCCGCGGCTGTTTGTAAGGGCTGGTTTTACCGGGCAAACGCCCAAGCCGGATGCCATCACCGCTAGTCAGGATGTTGCGGCCGGGTGGATGGATGGCGAGCAGCAGGTACTCGAAGCTCCCATGCCCATGGCTATTCAGGTGTGGATTGAGAGCTATCTTGCGCGTCACGGCGAAGCGCCGATGGAAATGCGCAAGAAAAAACGTAAAGGTGCCGGGCGTGCCAAAGAAACACCCACCCGGGAGCAGCCAGAATGAGCCGCTTAGAGCGCTGGTCGCGTCTTAAACGCAACGTTGCAAAGGCAGAGGACGCGCCACCTGGGTCGTTACTTGCCCGCGACCCGGCTGATGAACTATCTGAAGAGCCATCTGAAGAGCCAAATAGTGCGCTTCATAATCAGGCCGAGCGGTCGCAAAGCGCGTCTGAATTAACGGAAGCGCCAGAGTCAAACCATGCGCCAGAACCCGAACCGGGTAGCCTCGACCATACGTTGCCTGATCCAGATACATTAGAAGCGGGCAGCGATTTCAGCGCGTTTATGGCGCCTGGGGTCAGCGGCCCTTTACGCAGGCAAGCGTTAAAGCGGCTGTGGGCCACCGGTAACTACAACGTGCGCGATGGCCTGGATGACTACGATGCCGATTATAATAAGCTGTTGAAGCCGATGACGGCAGAGCTCGCCGGTAAGCTGCGTCGCTGGACGAACAAAGTGGAAGAGGCAGTCGATAAGCCGGTGGATGATTCCCAAGCTGAGCCTGAATCTAAGGAAGACGTAGCAGTCAATAAGGAGGCAGGTGAGGCGGCAAGCGAGCAGGAGCCGCTTTCAAAACAACAAAACGTAAAACAAGCCCAACTAGACGACCAGTCTGATGTTTTATCTGGCGTTCAGACGAAAGATACTTGAATGAAAAACAGCACTAAAATAGTGGCTTAGGGTTTTTTAAGCGGCTAGCGTTGGCAGCGTTGACGATAACGACGTTGGCGAAAATAGGCCTAACGGCATAGGCTGAACTTAGCTTCAACGGATTGTTATGTCATAATAATTAATCATTAGTACTTAGAAATATAATAAGAATTATTCCATGACCGTGAGAAAGCATGAACCAACGAATCCAACTGGCGTCGGTAGACGACCAGCGCAATGCCGAGGCTCGGGAGACGGTACGCCAGCGTATTTCTTGGCCCGCTAACCTAACGCCTGCCAATGTGACCTATCACAGCCGAGGTCATGCGCTGCTGCTCGGCAGTGAGCGCGATACCCGGCAAGCTGCGCGTATTCTACAGGGGCGTGGCTTGGCGTCATTGACGCTGGTGTTCACCGCGCCCAACGCCGCAGATGTTGACGGCGGGGAAAATGATAGCGACTTGCTCGCTGCCACCGAGATCCTCACTACCCAGGCGCTAACCCGTGCCCAGGCCGAAAAGCTGCGCATTAGCGGCCATTTGGGCATGTTTAAAACGATGCTTGATGGCGATGAGCCGCTTGATCTTGCCCGTGCGCTGATCGAGCGAGAGGCGTTTGATCTAATCTTGGATTTAAATGCCACTCCTTGCCTGCCGGTGGAGTTATCGCCGCCAGGCTATGTGGTAATGCAGTGGCAGGACGTTGAGCAGCGCGGCGAAACGCTCGACAGCTTTGTGGGATTGGTAGGCGAATTCGACAAGCCGCGCTACTTTCAGGTTAACAGTGACTTATGCGCCCACTCCACCAGCGGCAATATTGGCTGTACCCGCTGTTTGGATGTCTGCCCGGCGGATGCTATCTCCAGCATTCAAGGCCGCATTGAGTCGCATATCGAAATTGACCCCTATCTTTGCCAAGGCGTGGGCAGTTGCACCAGCGCCTGCCCCACTGGCGCTATTGAGTTTCGCGTGCCGGAAACACGCCGGCAGCAGGATACGCTCTCCGCTTGGCTAGGCGCCTACCGTGAAGCCGGTGGCCAGGTGCCGGTGCTGCGTTTTATTACCCATGATTCCCAGGACGCCGAGCGCGCTGCTGGCGTAGTGCCTGCAGGCCATGTGCTCGATGCACCGCTTGAGGATTTGGGCGCAGCAGGCCACGACCAGTGGCTAACCGCCTTGGCCGCCGGGGCCGCCGAAGTGCGTATTCAACTGCATCCTAATATGCCCGCCCGTCTAAGTGCTTTTTTAACCGACCAAGTCACCCAGGCGCACGCTTTACTGGACGCCTTGGGCCATGATCGTGCCCGCGTACAGCTCATTAATGTAGCCGATGCGGCCGCTCGTGATGCACTGCCGGCGCTCACGCCCTTAACAGAAGCGCCGTTAAGTTTGCCCGAGCCAGAAAAACGCGCACGCTTGAACCGCGTGTTGGCGCGTCTAGCCGAGTTGGGAAGCCCCAACGGTGAGCGGGTGGCAATGCCGGTAAGCGCGGCCTATGGCGCTGTTCAGGTAGATAGCGACGCCTGCACGCTGTGCCACGCCTGTGTCAGCAACTGCCCAACCCCGGCGCTCAAGGCCGGTGGCAAAACGCCCGCGCTGAGCTTTCTCGAGGCGGATTGCGTGCAGTGTGGGTTGTGCGAGCAGGCCTGCCCGGAGAATGCGATCACGCTGCTGCCTGGTTTCCTGGCAGCGGATGCTCGCGAAGCGCGGCATATTTGTCACCAAGAAGCCGCCTTTGAGTGCATCAATTGCGGCAAGCCGTTTGCCACCGTCAGTACGGTAGCTACTATTAAAGAGAAGCTGGCCAATCACCCCTATTTTGCCGGTGAGGCGATGATTCGTTTGGAAATGTGCGAAGACTGCCGGGTAAAAGATGTTTGGAAAACCATGATTCGCGACCCAAACGCGCAACTGAAGGTATAAGCCGATGACGGATGCTCTGCCCACGCTTAAAGAAGCGGATGCGCTACGCGCCGATATCTACCGGCTGTTTGCCACCCTGTTGCGCCAAGCGCCGGATGCCGACCTGCTGAACTGGCTGGCTGAACTGACCATTGAACAAGATGGCAGTCGCTTGGCGGAGTGCTGGCAGGCGCTGGCAGAAGCAGCAGCCGGTGCTCAAGAGGGCGGCGCAGACCCCGAGCGTCTTCAGCGCGCCCACTTTCGCCACTTGGTGGGGGTGATTCAGGGCGAGGTGGTGCCGTATGCCTCCTGGTATCGCAATGGTGAATTAATGGAAGCCGCGCTGGTGGCGCTGCGCCAAGATTTAAGGGTTCTCGGTTTTGAACGCAGTGAGCATACCCATGATCCTGAAGATCACTTGGCCGCACTGTGTGAAGTGATGGTGATGCTCATTGCATCTTCAAGCCAAGAGCAGGCCCACTTCTTTAGTCAGCATTTAGCCCCTTGGGCGGCCAGCTGTTTTGCCGACCTTGGGCAGGTAGACACCGCTTTCTATGCAGCGCTGGGTCAGTTGGGGAGCGCTTTTATGGAGAGCGAGCAGGCTCGCTTGAGTGTTGACGCGGGCTACTCGCCGGTGCGTATTGTTGAGCTTTAGCGAAGGCTGCATAAAAAAATCAGCAAAAAGCCAAAAATAGTATAAGAAACTACCTAAAAAGACCCTGCATAAAAGCATGCTAGAGGAGAAACCTATGCATAAGCCACACAATTCTGAGCGCCGCCGGTTTATCAAAACCGTAGGATTGGGAACCGCCGCTGCTGGCGCCGTGGCGGCGGTCGGCCATGTCACCCTGGCTCAGGCTGATACCACCCCAGTGAAAAACGAAAAACAATCGGTTAACTACCGTGAGACTGATCACGTCCGTGCTTATTACGCCTCGCTGCGTGACTGACGGCGGAATTCCAGGAGATTTGCCATGCGCTTAACTCGCACAACAGATACCCCGAAGGCCTCCGGGCTGGGTATTTCCCGCCGCCAGTTCCTCAAACGCAGTGGTGCAGCCACCGGCGGTGTGGCTGCCGTTGGCTTTATGGGCGCGCCGATGATGCAGCGCTCAGAAGCCGCCGACAAAACACCCGTGCTGGACTCGCCGGTCGAGACCAAACGCACTATCTGCTCCCACTGTTCAGTGGGTTGTGGCGTTTACGCGGAAGTTCAAGAGGGCATTTGGACTAAGCAAGAACCGGCCTTTGACCACCCCATCAACCGCGGTGCGCACTGTGCAAAAGGCGCCTCGCTGCGCCAGCACGGCCACTCCACTCGGCGTCTTAAATACCCGATGAAGCTGGTAGCGGGCGAGTGGGAGCGCATGAGCTGGGATGACGCCGTTAATGAGATTGGCGATAAACTTTTAGAGCTTCGCGAAGAGCACGGCCCGGACAGCGTTTACTGGTTGGGTTCGGCGAAATTCAGCAACGAGCAGGCGTATTTAATGCGCAAGCTTGCTTCGCTGTGGGGCACCAACAACACCGACCACCAGGCGCGTATCTGCCACTCCACTACCGTGGCGGGCGTAGCGAATACCTGGGGTTACGGGGCGATGACCAACTCGCTCAATGATATGCAAAACAGTAAATCGATGCTGTTCATTGGCTCGAACCCGTCAGAAGCTCACCCGGTAGCGATGCAGCACTTCTTGATCGCCAAAGAGCGTAATAATTGCGACATCATCGTCGCCGACCCGCGCTTTACCCGTACCGCTGCCAAGGCCAACAAATATGTACGTATCCGCCCCGGAACAGACGTCGCTTATATTTGGGGCCTGCTGTGGCATATTTTTGAAAACGGCTGGGAAGATAGCGAATACATCAACCAGCGTGTTTACGGTATGGATGAAGTGCGTGCGGAAGTCGCCAACTTCCCGCCTAGCCTCGTAGAAGAAATCACCGGCGTATCTGAAGCCGAGATGTATGACGTTGCCAAACGCCTCTCCGACAACCGTCCTGGTTGCGTTGTGTGGTGCATGGGCGGCACGCAGCACACCACCGGCAACAACAATACCCGCGCTTACTGCATCCTCGAGCTGGCGCTGGGAAATATTGGCAAATCTGGCGGCGGCGCCAACATTCTGCGCGGTCACGATAACGTGCAGGGCGCCACCGACTTGGGGCTGGGCTCCGACTCGCTGCCGGGCTACTACGGCTTGGCGGAAGGCGCTTGGCAGCACTGGGCGAAGGTGTGGGATCTCGACTACGAGTGGCTTAAAGGCCGTTATGACGACACCGAATACGCCGATGGCAAGCCTATGTATACCGCCGGTATTACCGTGTCTCGCTGGGTCGATGGCGTGCTCGAAGAGGACGAGAATATCTCCCAGCGTACCGCGTTGAAAGCGATGTTTTACTGGGGACACGCGGTTAACTCCCAGACGCGCGGCGTCGAAATGCAAAAAGCCATGCAGAAGCTTGAGATGATGGTCATCGTTGACCCTTATCCCACTGTTGCTTCGGTAATGCATGATCGTACTGACGGCGTGTATCTGCTGCCTGCGGCTACTCAGTTTGAAACCACCGGCAGTGTCACCGCGACTAACCGTTCTCTTCAGTGGCGTGATCGCGTGATTGAGCCGCTGTTTGAGTCCAAACCCGACCACGAAATCATGTACCTGCTTGCCCGGAAGTTGGGCTTCGGTAATGAGCTGGTTAAAAGCTATCAGATGAACGGTGACGAGCCGTTGATCGATGACATTCTGCGTGAAATTAACCGTGGTATGTGGACGGTAGGCTACACCGGCCAAAGCCCCGAACGCCTCAAAGAGCACCAGCAAAACTGGCACACCTTCAGCTTCCAGAACTTGCGTGCCGAAGGTGGTCCTGCAGACGGTGATTACTATGGACTGCCATGGCCTTGCTGGGGAACACCAGAGTTCCGCCACCCTGGGTCACCTAATCTGTATGACGCTAGCGTCCCGGTGATGGAAGGCGGCATGGGCTTCCGCGCCCGTTTCGGTATCGAGCGCGATGGCGTCAACCTTCTGGCGGAAGGATCAGCCCCGGTGGGTGGCGATATTGATGACGGTTATCCGGAGTTCAATGATCAACTGCTCAAAGACCTGGGCTGGTGGGATGATCTGACTGCCGAAGAGAAGCAGGCGGCGGAAGGCAAAAACTGGAAAACCGACCTCTCTGGCGGTATTCAGCGGGTCGCGATTGAACATGGCTGCGCGCCTTACGGCAACGCCAAGGCTCGCGCCGTGGTCTGGACTTTCCCCGACCAGGTGCCGAAGCACCGCGAGCCGCTCTACACCACGCGGCGTGATTTGGTTGAACGCTTCCCGACCTGGGATGACTTCGACTCCATCATGCGCCTGCCGACCATGTACAAAACCATTCAGGATCGCGATAACAGCGGCGAGTATCCGATAATTCTCACCTCCGGGCGGCTGGTTGAGTATGAAGGGGGCGGGGAAGAGACGCGCTCTATGTCTTGGCTTGCCGAGCTTCAGCAGGAGATGTTTGTCGAGATTAACCCGGCGAACGCCAACGACCTCAGCATCACAGATGGCGACGATGTCTGGGTTGAAGGGGCAGAAGGGGGCCGTGTGAAAGTTAAAGCGCTGGTCACGCCTCGGGTCGATCGTAACGTGGCATTTATGCCGTTCCACTTTGGCGGCATGTTCCAGGGCGAGAGTCTGCGCGACCGCTATCCGGATGGGTCTGACCCGTACGTCATTGGTGAGGCGGCCAATACCGCGACCACCTACGGCTACGATCCGGTGACACTGATGCAAGAGACCAAGTGCACCATTTGCCGCATTGAGCGGGCTTAAGCCCCGACCGACCTGACAGCACGACGGTGCGGGAGCCATTCCGCACCGGCATGAGGAGAACACCATGGCTCAAATGAAATTTATGTGTGACGCCGAACGCTGCATTGAATGCAATGGCTGCGTCACCGCGTGTAAAAATGCCAACGATGTTGAATGGGGCATTCAGCGCCGCCGCGTGGTCACGCTTAACGACGGCGAAGCGGGCGAAATGTCGATTTCCGTTGCCTGCATGCACTGCGACGACGCCCCGTGTATGGCGGTTTGCCCGACCGACTGCTTCTACAAAACCGACGACGGCATCGTGCTGCACGATAAAGACCTCTGCATTGGCTGCGGTTACTGCCTCTACGCTTGCCCGTTTGGCGCCCCGCAGTTTCCTCAGCAGGATGCCTTTGGCGAACGCGGCAAAATGGACAAATGCACCTTCTGCGCGGGCGGCCCGGCCGAAAGCAAAGAAGAAGAGTACGAGAAGTACGGATCTAACCGCATTGCCGAAGGCAAACTGCCGTTATGTGCGGAAATGTGCTCTACCAAAGCGCTGCTTGCTGGCGATGCCCAAGACGTTGCCGACATCTTCCGGCAGCGGGTTGTCCATCGCGGCCACAAAGATGGCGCCTGGTCCAATAACCCACAGGCCAGTGCCGACAACCTAGCCTATGATGCTGCCCATAAAGGGTAAGGAGGCGTGTCATGAACCTGTTGACTGCACAGGCACCCAGTAGGGTGCCGCGCTCAGGTAAAGGGCTCGCCCTGGGCATTTGGCGCTTTATGTTAGTCGCGCTTGCTCTGGTGCTAAGCCTCGGCGTCACGCAAGTGGCCGTTGCTCAAGCGGATCCCGATCGCGAAATGACCACGGCTGCCCCCGGCATTACCGCTGACCAGTGGCGTCAGGTGCGCAGTGGAGAAACGGGGCCTAACTACCGTGATTCACGCGCTGACAGTAACTACAACCTGATCAATTCAAGCGGTGAAACCTGGCGGCAGATTCGCAACCGCTGGGTATCGCCATTTGGCTTGATTGCGGTATTTGGCATGGCGGCCCTGATCGCGTTGTTTTACTTAATAGTCGGGCGTAAGGAGCTTGAGGCGCCGCGTACGGGTCGCCTGCTCTTGCGCTGGACGCTAATGAAACGCGCACTGCATTGGACGGTAGCAACGCTGTTTATCATTCTGGCGCTGACTGGGTTAACGCTGTTATTTGGCAAATTTGTGTTCCGCCCGTTGTTTGGCGATGGGGTTTGGGCATGGATGATTGCAGCCACCAAAGTGCTGCATAACTACCTGGGGCCGATCTTTGGCATTCTGCTGGTGATCCTGCTGGTCAGCTTGATCAAAGACAATATCCCCAAAAAGCACGACTGGGTGTGGTTTAAGAAAGGCGGCGGTATGGTTGGCAAAAAGCATGTGGATGCAGGCTTTGCCAATGGTGGCGAAAAAGCCTGGTACTGGCTGTTAGCGACGGTGGGCATCCTCGTGGTCGCCAGTGGCTTTGTGCTCGACTTCCCTAACTTCGATCAGAGCCGTGACACCATGCAGTGGGCTAATATTATCCACGCGGTGGGCGCATTGGGCCTGACGGCGGTTTCCTTGGGGCATATCTATATCGGCACGCTGGGTACCGAAGGCGCGCTAGAGGGGATGACCACCGGCTACGTCGATGAAACCTGGGCCAAAGAGCACCACAACCTATGGTACGAAGAAGTCAAAGACCAAACGTTATCGGAGCAAGAAGTAGCGGCTCGTAAATCATCAGGTGGTAGCGACGAACCATCCGCGCCGCGAACCAGCTGATAAGCACTTGCTGAGACCAGAGACACCGCCGAATTTGGCGGTGTCTTTTGTTATGCTGCCCTTATTACGTTAATTAATAACCCGCATTATTTGAGAGGAACGGTTATGTCAGCGTTTGATGAGTTAGACCCAGCTACGCGTACCGAGCTTGAAGCCGCCGCGTTTCGGCGCTTATTGCAGCATCTGGACGATAACAAGGATGTCCAGAATATCGACCTGATGATCCTGGCGGACTTTTGTCGCAACTGCTTATCTAAGTGGCTGGTAAGTGCCGCCGAAGCGCAGGATGAAAGCCTTAACTACGACGAGGCCCGTGAGTACGTTTATGGGATGCCTTACAGCGAGTGGAAGGAGCTTTACCAACCGCCTGCGACGCCAGAGCAGATGGCTGCTTGGGAAGCCCACCACGCCAAAAAGAAAGCTGCCAAACAAGGATGAATGCCATGAGCGAATCAATGGTGCCGCTTAAGGTAGCCGTCCTCACGGTTTCGGATACGCGTACCGAAGAGACGGATCGCAGCGGCCAAGCATTAGTCGAGCGCTTAACTAGCGCCGGGCATACGCTCGCTGAAAAGCGCATTGTGCCTGACGATGTCTACCGTATTCGCGCGGTAGTGGCAGAGTGGATTGCCGATAGCGATGTACAGGTAGTAATCACCACCGGCGGCACCGGCTTTACCGGCCGCGACTCCACGCCGGAAGCCATCTCGGTGTTGCTGGATAAGCGCATCGAAGGCTTTGGCGAACGCTTTCGCCAGCTCAGCGGTGAAGAGATCGGCAGCTCGACCATTCAAAGCCGCTGCCTTGGTGGCCTAGCCAACGCCACGGTGGTGTTCTGCTTGCCAGGCTCTACCGGCGCTTGCCGCACCGGCTGGGACGGTATTCTTGCCGAGCAGTTGGATAGCCGCCACAAACCCTGCAACTTCGCCAACCTGGTTATCCCAGGCCGAGGTCAGCATGGCTGATTTGCAGCCAATTTCAGCCGCGCTTGAGGCGCTACTGGCCGACGTAAGCCCCGTTGGCACTGATGAGAGTGTGCCACTGGAAGCCGCCGCTGGGCGTGTGTTGGCTGAAGCCGTCACCGCGCAATTGGATGTACCGCCGTTCGATAACAGCGCGATGGACGGCTACGCCTTGCGCGCCGTCGATGCCGGAAAGTGGCTGCCCGTCAGTCAGCGTATTGCTGCGGGTACGCCTGCCGCTGCGCTGGAGCCGGGTAGCTGCGCGCGAATATTTACCGGCGGTGAAATTCCTCCCGGTGCCGACTGCGTTGTGATGCAGGAGCGCGTAGAGGTCGACGGTGAACGTGCGCTGATGCCCTCGGACATTCCTAGCGGCGACAATGTGCGCCTCCGGGGCCGCGACGTCCGTCAGGGCAGTGTGCTGTTAAATACCGGTGAGCGACTCGAAGCCGCCGCGCTGGGCCACTTGGCGGGCCAGGGCATCACCCAGGTCAGCGTGCGCCGTCGCCCCCGTGTGGCGCTGCTTTCTACCGGCGATGAAATCATCGATCCTGGTACGCCGCTCAAACCGGGCCAGTTGTATAACTCCAACCGGCCGATGCTTAAACGGCTGTTGGAGAACTTTGGGGCCGAGGTGGTGAGCACTGTGAGCGTACCGGATGATTACGCCCGCACGGTGGCACTGTTAACGGCGGCCGCTGCTGAGTCGGATTTAGTGGTGACCACTGGTGGCGTGAGCGTCGGCGAAGAGGATCATGTCAAAGCAGCGCTGGAAGCGATTGGCCAGCTCGATATGTGGAAGCTGGCGATTCGCCCCGGCAAGCCGCTGGCACTGGGCCGCTTGCCACGCGGTGATGGCTGCCAAGCGCGGTTTGTCGGTTTGCCGGGTAATCCGGTCTCGGGGTTTGTCGGTGCTTGGCTGTTTTTGCGCCCTCTGCTTGGCGCGATGCTTGGCTGCCCCACGCTAAAAATGCTGCCGAACATTACCGCCAGCGCTGGGTTTGCCACTTTGACTGGCCCGCGTGAGCACTATATGCGCGTGACGCTTCAGTTCGCGCCCAGCGGGGTGATGGCGAAGGCCTTTGACGATCAGAACTCTGGGGTGCTCTCGTCGTGTATTAACGCCGATGCTTTCGCGGTGATTCCACCCAATAGCACAATCGCCGAGGGCGATATGATTCGCTGTTTATGGCTGGCGGGTTAACGCCAGCCATTTTAAACAATCGCGTGAGGCACAAAACAGGAGGAGTCTTTGGTGATGCGGCCAACGTCTTCGCGAATACCCATGCCGCACGCGCGGTCGCCGACCACCCAACTGCCGATTAACGCATGGTTATTACCAAAGCGCGGCATCGGCTGGTAGGCCTGGCGAATCCAGGGGCTGTCGGTGTAAGGGCCATCCACCGCTTCGCGCTGCCCGGCTGGGGTAATCAGTTCGATATTGCTGCCTTCGCGGGAGAAAAACGGCTTACGCACCCAGCCTGCTGGCAGCGGCGGGCTATTGGCATCCTCGAAAAACGCCGGTAGTAGATTGGGGTGGCCTTCAAAGTGCTCCCATAGCAGCGGCAAAATCCCCTTATTAGAGAGAACTGCTTTCCAGGGCGGCTCAAACCAGTGGGTATTTAGCTGTGGGATAGCTTCACCGAAGGCATCGTCGGCCATCTCTTCCCACGGGTAGAGCTTGAACAGGGCATGGATGGGCTGGTTATCCAAGTCGACAAAATGTTCAGCGCCAGGATTGATGCCAATATCTTCCATATAGATAAACGGCGTCTTGAGGCCTGCTTGCACCGCTACATCCTGCAAGTAGTGTACGGTGGCGCGCTCTTCGGCGTTATCTTTGATGCAGGAGAAGTAGAGCGTACGCGCATCAATCCGGTCGCCAAGGTGGGCCATGGCATTGATCAAGCGCTCTTGAATCGAATTGTACTGGTCTGCATGGCGGGGCAGGATGCCCTGGGCAATGGCTTGCTCAAGCCATACCCACTGAAAAAAGCCTGCTTCGTAAAGCGAAGTGGGCGTGTCGTAGTTGAGCTCTAGCAACTTCGCCGGGCCATCGCCGGAGTAGGCGAAATCCATCCGCCCATAAAGGTGCGGCTGCCCCGATTTCCAGGAGTTATGGATGCTGTCCCACATGTGTTCGGGGAGTGCCAAGCGCTGCATTAGCGCATTGGAGTGGCAGACTTTATCGACCAGCTCCATGCACATCTCGTGCACCGCCTCGGTGGGCGCTTCAATATCCCGCTCTACCTGTTCTATGGTGAACTGGTAGTAAGCATCCTCTTTCCAGTAGGGCTCGCCGTCGATGGTGTGAAAATTAAAGCCCAGCTCATGGGCCAGGGCTTTCCACTCGTTGCGTTCAGGGATATCAATTCGCAGCATAGTGATGATTGCTGGCGGCTATGAGCCCCAGCCACCTCGTGCCGAGGAGCGTGAGCCAAAGCCCCGGCGCTGAGAAGCCGCTTGACGATTCTGCGCCACCGAGCTGCGCATCGCATCGTTACGCTGGGAGACCCGCTGCGTGGCCTGATTAGATGCGGTGTTCCAGTTGCCCTGATTCTGACGGTTGCGGTACACCGGCTCCTGGTAAACCCGCTCAAAGGAGCGGCCACGGTTGGTGTTAGACATCATGCTGCCGACCATATAGCCCATCATGGCGGGCATAAACCAACTGCCGCCGGTGCTGCCCGTCGCCGCTTGAGACTGCTCTTCGGTTGGGGCGCTACAAGCGCCTTCACCATTCTCAGCTTCACACTCTGCCAGGGTGCTATAGCGCGGCACGGCTTCCAAGGACGCTTCGTAAGCATCTTCACAGGCGCTACGGGTATACACATTCTCAGCAACGCAGGCTTCAACACTTTCAAAGCTGCGCGGCTCATCGAATTCTATCTCGGTAATTTGCTCTTCCTGGGGTGGTTGGCCGCAGGCGGTAAGACCAAACGCGCTGGCGCCCATCATCGCCAGGGTTAAGCGCCCGCTGCGCTTGCGGCGGGGCAGATGGGGAGTGTGATCGTGTTTAGACATGCAGGCTCTCTCCTTTACCACGTCGTCGTTACCAAGTCATCGAAGCGGCGTTGAGTAAGCCGACTGCCACGGCCACGCTGGCCATTAAAATGCCGTAGGCCTGATGGCCTTCGGTGATGTGCTGAGAGAGGCTTTCGCCCTGTTTACGCAGAAACAGCTTTACGCCAAAGAAGGTGGCCAACTGAACAACAAAGGCCACTACGCCCCAGAGCACAAAATCGATAAAGTTGATCGAGTTCGCCATCGCGCTATATAGCGGAATGGTAAAGCCTAAAATCGAGCCACCGTAGGCGGAGGCCGCCGCTGCGTTGCCTTCGCGAATCAGTGTCCACTCGTGGTGTGGGGTAATCCGGCTGTAGCAGTACATAAAGGCGGCGAGCAGCACTATCGCCGCTACTAGATAGGCGATAAATGACGGCAAGCCGTAGAGATAATTCACCATGGTGGCAGTTTCCTTTTATAGCTCTTAAATTTAGCGTTTGAAAATAGATTGAGGTTACATTGCGTCGATATCGACGGAGGCCACATCCACCCCCACGTTGTGCACCAGCATAAAACTGCCTTCGCCATCGTTTTCAGCGCTTAGTAGTAAGTACTCTATGCGTTCAGCGTCTTGAATGGTGCGCTCATAAAGCATCGCATGATGGGTCACTGTGCGTGCTGTCACGCTCTCGGTGGTCATCACCTGCTCTTCAAAAACCACTGGCGGCGACCACAGGCTGTCGCCGTTACCCCATACCCGCTGATAGGTACAGCTACGTGCCTCGTCAGTGGTTGCGGTAAGGGCGATGGTTTGGGCGCCGATGCTGCCGGGCTGTTTATCTTCACCGTTGATCAAGCTATCGCCGTTGATCAAATTATCAAATTCAGCATCCGAAAGATGGGCGACACGGTAAAAGTCGAACAGCTTATATTCAAGCACCTGGCCATGTTCGATGTTGGCTTGTAGCCAGGTATCGTTATCCAGGTAGAAGCGCACCAAGTGCGCCCCTTGGCCAAGGTCAACATGGCCCACGGCGGCAATATGATGATAGGCCTCGTCGTCCCAGCGAAAGAGGGCGTCCGGGTGCGCACGTAGGCCGATCAGCTTGATGTTGACGCGGCCATCCAGGCGCAGGCCCTCAAGGTCTTCCTGGTTAACGCCAGTGGGCAACCCTGGCGCTACCGGACGGCCCGTGGAAGGCTCGGGTGGCTTCTCAGTGGTAGCGCGAAAAAGTGCCTTGAGGGTATTTAGCATGGTCTGGCTCCCTAATGCATATCAACCGCTGGGCTTACGCTTGTGGCGCGTTTTTCTTGGCTTTTAGGCGCGCTAACACGTCGTCGGCTTTGCGGTTCTGGCCGCCCACGCCGGCCGCTTTCAAGCGCGCTTCCAGTGAACTGCCGCTCTCCTCCGCGGCCATATCGTCAGCCGCCTGCATTTGCGCCGAGTTAAGCTGCTGGCGCTCTTTAATGCGCTCCAGTGACTCCATGGCACTGCTCATGGCACTGTTCTGACCCGAATGGCGAGCGGCCACAGCGGATTGCGCTTTCTGCGCTGACTCCGTCGCTTTAACCACGCTAACCTGCTGCTTCAACTGGCGAAGCTGGTTGTCGGTGCCGCGAATCGCGCCGCGTAGCTTTTCGATGCTGGCATCGTATTCGCTAACAATGGCGCGCTCAGCTTCCAGGTCATCCTGTAGTGCCACCATACGTTCAGCCACTTCAACCGCCAGCGCTTCTTCGCCTTTATCCAGCGCGGCTTCGGCGCTTTTTTCCAGCTCGGCGATTTTACTTTCCAGCGTGTCGGCTTTGTTGTTGTTTAGCTGGCGCTGGCCCATTAGGCGGGTCAGTTCAGTTTTTGACTGGCTAAGGTGATTTTCTGAATCGCGAATTTCCTGGTCTAAAATACGTAGCGCCTGGGAATCCACGACCGTTTGACCGGTTTCATTCGCTTTGCCGCGCAGGGCGGTCATAATTTTGCTTAACATAAATAATCTCACAGGTAAGTTGCTGTAATAGTGGCACTAATAATAACCGAGCAGAGATAAGCGTTATACGAAATGGGTTTGAATCAGTTCGGCAACTTCCATGGCAGCGCCCGCAGTGGCATGCAGCTCTGCACAAATAGACTCAAGTTTGGAATCGCCAAACAGCTGCCCATAAGCCACGTAAACGTCGTGGCCGTCGATTTCGACAATACCCACGGAGGCCAGCGGCAGCGAAATGCCCTGGCGCAGCAGCACTTCATTGAGCTCAGCGCTGTTTTTGACGGCCTCTACAGCAGCGATGGACGCCATTGCCATCCACTCATTTTCGCTACGCGACAGCGTAATCGGCAAGTTACCGTAATCGCTAAGTTCCCAGATTAGCGTCTGATTCGTCTCATCCAGGCTGACCGTGCCCTCAGGCCACTCAAGGGTATTGTCGCCAGCGCTGTTGGACGCGGGCTGCTTGACTAAATGATATAGCTCGGTGGCGGTGATGCCATTGGTGACGGTAGGCGTAGTCAAAGCAATTTGCTCCATCGTTCGTTAAGTCGTTTCACCTTAACACTTAGTGGAGCAAATGGTTCCTTTTCCCCAAAAGCCCCGCAGAAGCGGGGCCAAAAGGAGGGAGAGCATAACGTTAGTGAAGAGCGCGTCTAAGGGCGTCGGTAGGTGTCGTCAAATTGCCTGCGGAGTTGATTTTTTTGCACTTTGCCCATGGTGTTGCGCGGCAGTTCATCGACAAAAAACACCCGCTTGGGCTGCTTGTACTTGGCGAGACGGCCGTCTAAATGGCTGATCACATCGTCTTCTTCAAGCCGGCCCTCCTCAAGATCGGCGCCTGGCTGGCGCACGACGACAGCGGTAACGCCCTCGCCAAAGTCAGGATGTGGCAAGCCGATTACCGCGGATTCGGCGACTTGATCAAGCTCGTCAATCACCTGCTCGACCTCTTTGGGGTAGACGTTGTAGCCGCCGGAAATCACTAGATCTTTGTCGCGCCCGACGATATGCACATAGCCCTGTGCGTCGACCATGGCGAGATCGCCGGTAATAAAAAAGCCATCGTCTAACAGCTCCTCACGGGTCTTTTCCGGCATCCGCCAGTAACCGATAAACACATTGGGACCACGAATCTGCAGCATGCCAATCTCGCCTAACGGCACCTCATCGCCGCTTTCGCGATTAGTAATGCGCATCTCCACGCCAAGTAGCGGCATGCCCACGGTGCCCGCCCGCCGGGCGCCTTCATAAGGATTGGAGAGGTTCATATTGGTTTCGGTCATGCCGTAGCGTTCTAAAATCGCATGGCCGGTTTTGGCTTCAAAGGCTTCATGGGTTTCGGCGGTGAGCGGGGCAGAGCCGGAAACGAATAGCCGCATATGGGCAGTGGCTTCTGGTGTTAGGCGCTCGTCCTGAACCAAGCGGGTATAGAAAGTGGGAACACCCATCAACACGCTGCCGCGGGGCAACTCTGCGAAAATGATGTCGGCATCGAATTTAGGCAGAAACAGCATGCTGGCGCCCGCCATCAGGGTAACGTTGCAGGCAACAAACAAACCGTGGGTGTGGAAGATCGGCAGCGCGTGGATGAGCCGATCATCAGCGCTGAAGTGCCACGCCTTGACCAAGGTTTCAGCGTTTGAGGCCAAGTTTTGGTGGGTCAGCATGGCACCTTTAGAGCGCCCGGTGGTGCCTGATGTATACAGAATGGCAGCCAAGTCGCGCTCGTCCAGCGCCACGATATCTTCCCGCGGCGATGCCGCATGGGCGGTTTCCATCAGGCTGCCATCGGCGGTGCTACCGAGCGTGGCCACTGCCGGGCAGCCGGTTTCAGCGGCCAGTGCCTGGGCCTCATCGAGTAATTTAGGGCGGCAAACAAACAGCGCGGGTTCGGCGTCGTTTAAGAAGTAGCGAATCTCATCGCCGGTATAGCCGGTATTAAGTGGTAAATAAACACCGCCAATACGCAAGCAGGCTAAATAAAGCAGTATCGCTTCAGGGCTTTTATCCACCTGTACGGCCACGCGGTCGCCTTGTTTAACACCTAGTTCGGTCAATGCCCCCGCCAGTTGGGCGCTTGAGTTAAGCGCATCGGTATAGGTGTAGCGGCGGCCATCGCGGGTGGTAATAAAATCAGCGTCAGCGCGTTGGCGCATTTTGGCGGCAAAGGTTTCAAATAGATTGTGGCTCATTTGGTGGTCTCTCCCTTGGCCATTTTGCGGGCGCGACGAGCGAGGTCGCGCACCTCATTTGAGCAGGCAACGGTGGCCTTGGCGGTATAGTTTTCGTGGTTGCGTTCAATATCGTCTAGCACATACAGGTAGTTGACCATCAAGCCCGCGGCCTGTTTAAAGCCTTTAGCGGAGATATCGCCGAGCCAGTTAATGCGGTGTAGTTCGGCACCGTTACCCAGATGAAAGCGCGCCACCGGATTCAGCGGCAGGCCGTGATGGTTCTTCTCTTCGACCAGGTAACGCGCGGCCAGCGGGCGGATGGCGGCTTTAAGCTGTTCTTCCCGGGCTTTGTCCTGATGCCAGTCGGGCGTTTCCAGCTCTTTAAGGGGCTTACGCAGCGAGGCAGGGAGCTGCTCATCGTCACGCTGTTCCTGCAACCACTGGGCAAAGCCGGGCACCGGCGAAAGGGTGACAAAGTACTTAAGTTGCGGCAGCTCCTGGGATAACTCCTGAACCACCTGCTTGATTAAGAAGTTGCCAAATGAGATGCCGCGCAGCCCAGTCTGGCAGTTGCTAATGCCGAAGAACGCTGCGCTATCAGCATCCTCAGGTTCATCTATGCCTTTTTTCGCTTTGCTGCGCTCCCCAGAGCTTTCACCAGATAAGATCGGTTGGATTTGGCTGGGCAGGCCCTTGTGTAGAGCAACTTCCACAAAGATCAGCGGCTCGTCGCCAATCGCCGGGTGGAAGAAGGCAAAGCAGCGCCGGTCGCGGGCGTCTAGCCGCCGACGCAGGTCGTCCCAATCCTGAATTTCGTGCACCGCTTCGTAGCGGATGATTTTTTCAAGGATTGAGGCTGGCGTGTTCCAGTCAATGCGCTTGAGCATCAAAAAGCCGCGGTTAAACCAGGAGCCAAACAGGTGGGAAAAATCATCGTCAATAGCCGAAAAATCAGGCTGTTCGCGTAGCAAACCCAGCAAGTCTTGACGCATTTTAACCAGCTCATAGGTACCGTCGCTGGCCAGGTTTAAACGCCGGAAGAGCTCTTGGCGCCGCGGCTCACAGGCTTCAAATAGGCGCTGCAATGTGGGGTTGTCGCGGGCGTCTTGATACGCCGCGTAGGCCGCATCAATGGGGCCTGGTTCGGCAGCGAATTCCGTTAATAGGCGGTCAAAGAAATGGCTTTTTTCAGCAGCCGTGAGGCGCTGATAAATCGCCAAAGCGCGGCTTGCAAGGGCAATGCTAGACGCCTCCCCGTCGCTTTCTAAAAGCGCCTGGCAGGCCTTAATCAGTTGCCCATGGTCGGGCGTTAGGGTCTCGGGATGGCGGCGCCGCAACAGCGCGTCACGCTGGGTGATGTTGTTGAACAGCTCCTGCAAAAACAGCATGTTCATGGTCGAACTCCTTACCCCATGATCAAGTTAGGTAGCCAAAGCGCGATGCCTGGGAAGAGACACAGCAGCAAGATACCCAGCACCATGCACAGCGCGTAGGGCAAGCTTCCCATCAGAATGTCGCGCAGCGAAATATCCGGCGCGATACCTTTGATAATAAACAGGTTAAGTCCTACCGGTGGAGTAATCAGTCCGATCTCCAAGTTGATGGTCAAAATCACCGCAAACCAGTAGGGGTCGAAGTTAGCGGCCAGGATAATCGGCAACAGAATCGGCGCGGTCATCACGATCACGGCGACCGGAGGCAGGAAGAAACCGGCGACCAGCAGGAAGAGGTTAATCACCCCCATCAGCGCCCAGCGGTTAATCTCAAGATCCGCAATCGCGGCTGCCACGGTTTGGGTTATAAACATGGAAGAGAGTGCATAGGCGAACACTTCGGCGGTGGCGATCACCAGCATGATCATCACGCTTTCGCGCAGCGAGTCGCGCATGATCAGTTTGATCGGGCCCAGCTGCCACATGCGGTAAATCAGAATAGCCAGTGCCAAGCACAGGAAGGCACCTACGCCTGCTGCTTCTGAGGGTGTTGCTACACCGCCATACAGGGCAAACAAGATACCCGCGACCACGCCCATAAAAGGCAGTACACGGACGAGCGCTTTCAGGTTGGTATCGACATTCTGCTTAACGTTCTGTTTTAACCGTTCGACGGACTCTGCCATCGGGTTGTTGTAACCACCGGCCATCTTGCAGGCGATTATCGTCCAGATCATAAACAGGCCAGCGAGCATAAAGCCCGGCACCACCCCGGCAATAAACAGCCGACCAATAGAGGTTTCGGTGGAGATGCCGTAGATGATCATGGTAACCGACGGCGGGATCAGAATGCCTAAGGTGCCGCCCGCGGCAATACAGCCTGCTGCCACACCGTCTGGGTAGCCGCGCATACGCATTTCGGGAATACCCATTTTGCCAATCGCCGCACAGGTGGCTGGTGACGAACCCGAGAGAGCGGCAAAAATAGAGCAGGCACCGATATTGGAGACCGCCAAACCGCCGGGCAGTTTGCCCATCCACAGATCCAACGAGCGGTAAAGATCGCGGCCGGTGGGCGAGGAGGCTACGGCGGCGCCCATCAAAATAAACATCGGGATGGCGACAAAACCAAACTCGGCGATGCGGTCAAAAAAGGTTTCCCCAAAGTAGGTGAGCTCGGAAAGGCCACGGTCATAGAGCAGCGCGAGCAGCGATACACCGCCCAGGGCGAAAGCGATAGGGGTGCCAATGGCCATCAGCGCAATCAGCGCGACGGCGACAATAATGCCTAACGTAATGGGATCCATACTTAGCTCTCCCCGCGCAAGATTTCAGCCACATACTGCAGCGACAGCAAGGTGGCACCGACGGCCATGGGCAGCAGCGCGGGCCACAGCGGCGGGTTCCAGACTGACCCCGTGGTCCACCCGCCGTGGAGTGCCTCAAAAACATACACCCAGCTGGCGTATGCCAGGGCGGCACAAAAACCTAACCCAAACAGCGAAGCGATCAGACGCATAATGGTGCGGGCAATACCGCCCAGCGCATCGGGAACAATAGTGATAGCAACGTGGCCGCCGGTCATCAGTACATAGGGGCTACCCATCAGCATCGCCGCCGTCACCGAGAAGATGGTGAATTCGGTCTGCCAACTGGTGCTCATCCCCAGTAAGTAGCGAACAAACACCATCTGGCAGATGACCAATACGCCAGCGATAAACATGGCGCAGGCCAAATAAGCGGAAATTCGCGAGAGCTTATCCATCAGGCGGATGTAGCCGCCGATGATGCCCCTTCGCAAGGGGGCTTCGTGAGTGGTTGTGGTTGCCATAGTTCCCTCATCCAGCACAGCAAGCATCAGTGTTAAGCGACCATTCCTAAAAGAATGGCCGCGCCGGTATGCGTTGCTTACTCGACGGCCAGCGCTGCATCGATAATGGCTTGGCCATTGGGAACATTGTCGGCAAAGTTTTTGTAGGAGGTCTCGCGGGCGATTTCCAGCCAGGCGTTGTAGTCCTCTTCGCTCATGCTGACGACCTCAACGCCGTTCTCCTCGTAAAGATCGACCATCTCCTGATCAATGGCGGCGGCCTCTTCAGCAAAGAAGGCCTCTGCCGCCTCACCGGCTTCCATTAGCGCGGCTTGCTGCTCTTCGTTAAGCCCTTGCCACACCTGCTCGGAGATCAGAATCGGCTCATACATGAACCACAGTGCGAAGTCGCCCGGCTCGGTCAGACACTCGACCTGCTCATAAAGGCGGAAAGAGATAAATGACATCGACGAGGTATTGGCGGCGTCCAGTACGCCGGTTTGCATGGCGGTGTAAACCTCAGAGGAGGGCATAGAAGCGATGGAGGCACCGGCTGCTTCCAGCATCTCTTCAAAGGCGGGCCCGGCAGCACGCAGGTTCTGACCCTCGACGGTATCGGGTGAGGTAATGCACCGCTCGCTAGAGGCAAAGCCGCCCGATAACCAGGCATCTGAGAGCACTCGAGCGCCGCCATCTAGGATCACCGCTTTGATCATCTCCATGTATTCGGAGTCATTCAGACGCTGAGCATGTGCCTGGTTGCGCACTAAACCTGGCATCAGCGTGGCAGAGAACTCAGGGTGCCGACCGCTGGCGTAATCCAGCGGCAGCGAAGTGATATCCAGGCGGCCACGGGCGATGGCACCCCACTGTTCGCGCGCTTTAAACAGCGATTGGCCGGGGTAGACCTCTATGGTCAGGCCAACGTCTGCCTCGGCCACGTGGCGGGCCATCATTTGCACCATTTCGTCGCGAACATCTCCCTGGCCCCCGGGGAATTGATGCGACGCGCGTAGCACGGTATCGGCAGAGGCGTGGGAAGCCGCAATGGCGAGACCAAGAGCGGCAGCAGTTGAGATCAAATAGCGTTGCATGAGGTGTCTCCAACAGTTGTTGTTGTGTGTTTGGATTGACTGTATCTATCAGTCGAGCTGATATATATATCAATAGGCGCTACGTATGCTAATGTCAACTGTATGACAGTATTAAAACGGCTAAGACGAGCCGCGATCCAAGGAGGTAAAACATGACGGGCACCAAGCGTTCCAACGCTCAACGATTAAGAGATTCGCTTGAAAATGACATTATTAATGGCCGCCGTTTACCGGGAGAACGCCTGGATCCTGAAGCCTTGGGCCGTGAGTTTCAGGTCTCGCGAACACCCGTGCGTGAGGCCTTTCAGCAACTGGTGGCTAGTGGCTTGGTCACTGTTTCGCCCAAGAAAGGTACTTTCGTCGCAAAGGTGGGGATTGATCAACTGATCGAAATGTTCGAGGTGATGGCCGAACTTGAAGGCATGTGCGGCCGCCTGGCGGCACGCCGTATTACCGAGCAGGAGTTAACCGCGCTACGCGAAGCGCACCAACGCTGCGAAGCGGCAGCACTGGCGGGAGATAGCGACGAGTACTACTACGAAAACGAAGGCTTTCACGACTGTATCTACACCGCTAGCCACAACACTTTTTTGGCCAGCGAAGCGCGCCAACTTAAACAACGCTTAAAGCCTTACCGGCGCTTGCAGCTCCAGATGCGCCAGCGGGTAAATAATTCCCTCAGCGAGCACCAAGCCATCGTGGAAGCCATTGAACAGGGCAACCCCGTGGCGGCCCAGCAAGCACTGAGTGACCATGTATTGATTCAGGGTGAACGCTTTAGCGACTTCGTTTCCAGCGTTCGTCGGATGGAGTCGCCGTTAGAAAGAACCGGCTGATACGGCTCCTAATCTAGATTACCCCGACTGCCAACGGCTTAATCATCGCCAGGCTGGCAAAGGCTTAAAAATCCCCCGGCGCGCACTGCAGGCAGGTGAGGCCGAGTGCGCGCCACTGGGTAACTACGGCGTCACGGTCATCCAGCACCAGCCAGGGGGCAAAGCCGTCGTGGCGCATTTGATTGAGTAGCGCGGACTTTACCTCTTCATCATCCACATGGTCATCGCCTTCTGGGCGCAGGTACATGGCATCAAAGGGGATGGTGTGGCGCTCTAACCAGCGTTGGGTATGCTCACGGTGGCTATCTGGGCGGCCGCTGCAAATCACGATCTGCTGACCTTGTGCCTTTAAAATCTTAACCAGCTTGGCCACCGCTTCGATCACCGGCGCTTCGGCCATATGGGCGAAGAAGGGCTCCCACTGTTTCTGACTACCCAGCACCCAGTCACTGACCTGGTGGGGGTGAAACTCCGCCAAGGTGCCATCGACATCAACAATGACTGCAGACATACAAAACTCCCTAAACAGAAAAAGTAGCTAAGCGAGAATCAACACGGAAACGCTGAGCAGTGCAGAGCCGATCACTGAGCAACCTACGCCAGGCAGTTAATGGGTTAGCGCAAAGCGGGGTAAATAGCGGCACTACCTGAGTGGCGCCCAGCTGGTCGGCGAGCGCCACCAGGTGCGACGCACGCAGGTGAACATTCCAGCGCTGCCAGCTTATCTCGCCCACCGCTAGCTGGGCGCGGCGCTCGGGGATGAGGTGACCCGTATGGAGCAGGTGGTAATTGGGCCACTGTTCCGGGGTATCGTTGCGGTCACTTATTAACCGGAGTGTGGCGTGTTCATCATTTGCTCGCGCCAACACATTGGCAATAGCAACATCGATCCCAGGTCTTCGCAGAGAGGCAGGCAATGCTAATAGCGCCGCTAGGTTGTCACGAATCACTGGCTCGATGGCGAGCGTTAACTGCCGCTGTTCAGCTTCTTCCGCTAGCCATAGGGCCATTTCCAGGGCGCGACCGGTTTCCGGCACTGGAAACGCCAGCGGCTGATTAAGATGCTGACTGATAGCCTGCACACAACGCGTTTGAGCTTGGTCGTAGCTGCCGTAGGAGGCATCCAGTAGTGCAATACGCGCCGGTGGTGGCGTATCAAATGGAAACAGCCGTGACTCAAAACAAGCATCGCCGCTGTAAAAAATACCTTCTGCTACCGCTAAATGCAGCCATACACCGCCTAGCGAGTGTCCCGCTTGGCCGGTGGTGATGGTGATGCCTTCCACGTCTAATGAGCCGCGCTCTGGCAAGGGTCGCCATTGCCGGTTTTTGGGCAGTGCATTGGCCACTAGCGGCGTGCAGTAAAGCGGTACGTAAGCAGGCAGCTGTGCTACGCCACCGATATGATCGACATGGTCGTGGCTGATCAGCACCGCATCCACGTCCAAATTGTTCGTCCAAGTAATCTGGTCGCCGGGGTGCAACGCGCCACCCGCGTCTAGCAGTAAGCGTTTTCCCTGTGCTTCTACCACGATCGCGGCAGGGCCTTTGGCGCCTAACCCACTGAGAACCTCAATGTGTACGCTCATTGATCGGGCTCCAGACACCAGCCCTGCTGCAGGCTAACGGCAACCTGGCTACCCAAATCAGGCGCGGCATGATGGTAGGCCAGCAGGGTTTCGCCACTGGGTAGGCGCAATGTCAGTTCATAGCGCTCACCACGGAAAATTACGCTTTCCACCTGGGCGGCAAGCTGACTATGCGTGGGGGCCGCGGAGGAAGAGAGTGTCGTGCTGAGCTGAATATGCTCCGGGCGCACCAGTACTGTTTGAGTTCGCTCGGATGCGAGGGCGTTCAGCCCGCGCATCAAGGCAGCGCTCTCAAGGCGCTTGCCAGGGTGTCCGGCGGCGACCTTTAATTGGCTACCCTGGCCGATAAAGCCGGCTACCCAGGCGGTTAGCGGCTGGCGGTAAAGAGTTTCCGGGGCGCCCCACTGCACCAATTTGCCCGCTTTCATCACGGCGATTTTATCCGCCAGCGCCATGGCTTCGGTTTGGTCGTGGGTGACGTAGACCAGCGTGGCACCGGTGCGCTGGTGAAAATCGCGGAAGCTGTGCTCCATGGTGGCGCGCAGATGGCGGTCAAGGTTGGCCAGTGGCTCATCCAGGAGTACGACTGACGGGTCGCTGACCAGGCAGCGCGCCAGAGCGACGCGCTGGCGCTGGCCACCGCTAAGGGCCTGGGGCATACGCTCGGCGTAGGCCTCAAGTTCTACTAGGCTCAGTGCCTGCTGCACCTTTTGCTGATACGCCGCCCCGCGCAGGCCGCGCAGTTTGACCGGGTAGCCCACGTTGTCGGCCACGCTCATATGCGGCCATAGCGCATAGGACTGGAACACCATGGCCATATTGCGTTGCTCGGGGGGCACATGAGTATCGGCGCTGGCCAGGGTGCGATTGGCTAACTGAATGCTACCCTCGTTGATTGTTTCAAAACCCGCCAGCATGCGTAGCATGGTGGTTTTGCCGCAGCCGCTAGGGCCGAGTAGGGCAACAAACTCACCCGGATTAATCTCCAGCGACAGCGCATCCACAGCGGTGTGTTCGCCAAAGCGTTTGGTAACGCTATCAATTGCTAGCCCTGCCATGGGATGACTCCTTTTGGGAGGCGCGGCGCTAGCACACTAAGCGTCAGCATCAGCGAGGCGACCATAAGCACCACCAGCACCGAAACAGCCGCGGCCAGCACGCTTTCGCCACCTTGATCTAGGTTGAAAATCAGTACGCCAAGGGTTTCGTTGCCGGCGCTCCACAGCAGCGCTGACACAGTGAGCTCGTTGACCGCTAGCAGGAACACCAGCAGCCCGCCTGCGAATAATGCTGGTGCTACTAGCGGTAAAATGATCCCGCCGAGACGCCGCCACGGACCTGCACCGGCTAGCTGTGCCGCTTCTTCAAGGGAGGGATCTAACTGTGCCAAACTAGCGGCGACGGGCTTCACACAGACCACCAGAAAGCGCGCCAGATAGGCGACAAAAATCAGCCCCAGGGTGCCGTAGAGCGCCACATTGATAATCGGCAGTGGGCGTACAAACAGCAGAATGCAGGCAATCGCCAGCACCACGCCGGGCAGGGCATAGGGAATTTCGATAGCGCTAAGCACTATGCCGCGTAAGCGTTCTGGTAGTCGCTGCAGCCGGTAAGCCAGCGGCAGGCTTAATAGCATTAATACCACGGCCGCACTGCCCGCTAGCCATAGGCTGTTACTCACTGCACGCCATGTGGCGCCTTGGCGACCCATCACTTCGGCGTAAGCGTTAAATGTGGCGGTATCGGCGTTAAGCGGCACACCAACCGCGGGCACTAGCGAGCTGACAACGAGAGCGAGCAGCGGTGCGACTAGGATAATCAATAAGATGCCCACCAGCGTTGTGGTCACCAGGGCACGCCAGCGACCCAGGGTAAAGTCATGGGAGCGCCCGCTATGGCCGCCTAAGCCAAAGCGGCTACGGCCCATCAAGTGTTGTTGCAGCGCTACCCCGGCCAGTGCCAGTAAACCAATCAGTAGTGACAGCGCCGCCATTTCGGCCAAAACGCCTGTACCGAAGCTAGCCATACGCTGGTAGATCAGTGTTGGCAGCACGTAATAACCCGCTGGGATGCCCAGCATAGCGGGAATGCCGAAGTTGCCCAGGCTGGAAATAAACGCCATTGCACCTCCGGCAATCAAACCGCTGCGGGTCACCGGCAGAATAATATGACCCCAAACTTGGGTTTGTTTGGCGCCGCTAATGCGGGCGGCTTCGACAAGCTCGCGAGGCAAAGAAAGCAGGCTGGTGCGCAGGGCCAGAAATACCAGCGGTGCGCTTTGGATGCCTAACAGCAGGGCGATACCTTCAGCGGAGTAAAGCGGCTGCGGGCTGCCCAATGGTGGCGCCATTCCAATGCTCTTCAGCAGTGGGCTAGCTGGGCCGAACAGCTGAAGCCAGCTTAAGGCAGTTACCTGGGGCGGAATCATCATCGGCAGCATAAAGCAGAACACTAGCCACGATTTGCCGCGCACATTGGTTAGCGTGATGGCAAACGCAAATAGGCTGCCGAGCACTAGGGCAATCAGCATGCCGAGCCCGGAGGTGTAAAGGCTATGCCATAGCGCCCGCCAGGTATTGGCACTATTGAGCACCTGCCATAGCGGCGATTGGCGGCCCTGAGCAAGATCGCTCAACGCTTCGATCAGCAGGCGCAGGCTGGGCGCCAAGCTCAGCAGCACAATGGCAATCAATAGGCTTGAAAGCAGCCAGCGGTGCTGGCTGCCGTACTTGTTGTCATAGCTCAGGGTGGGCGTCATGCTTACCCGCCGAATAGATCGCTAAAGCGCTGTTTAAGTCCGGCTTCCTGGGCCAGCGCCTGCTCGGTATCAACCGGCATTAGGGCGATGTTAGCGCGCTCGGGAAAACCTTCAGGCGGCGTGATGTCGTTGCGGGCGGGCAGGTAACCCTGCTGGCTGACTAATTCCTGGCCTTGTTGGGAGAGCACAAAGTCGACAAACTGCTGTGCGGCATCCAGGTTCTTGGCATCCTGCATGATGGCCACCGGCTCGGTGACGGCGCTCACGCCCTCTTCAGGAAATACGAATTCCACCGGCGAGCCTTTGGCGGCTTCACGAATGGGTAAAAAATCCACCACGATGCCGTAAGGCTTACTGCCTGCCGCGACGGCATTGAATACGCCGCCATTACCGCCCTGGGCTTCGGTGCTGTTGGCGTGTAACGCTTCGTAGTATTCGGCGCCTAGCTCGGGGTTGGCGCTAATGGCGGCCATGTGGATCAATGCCGCGCCGGAGTATAGTGGGCTGGGCATGGTCACCAGACCTTTATAGTCAGGCCCCAGCAGGTCTTGCCAGCTCTGCGGCTGATGCTCGGCGCCGGTGTTATAGACAATCCCGGTGGTGATCAGCTTGGTGCCGTAATAGTAGCCTTCTGGATCATACAGCTCAGCGTCATAGCCGTTGCGCTCATCGCTCAGGTAAGGCTGTAGATGGCCTTCCTGCTTAAGCGACTCCATGGTCATGCTGTCGGCAATCAACAGCACGTCGGGATTGCTTACCCCGGCAGAAAGCTCTGAGCGTAGGCGAGTCATTAGCTGTGTTGTGCCGTCGCGAACCCACTCCACTTCGATATCAGGGTAGGCTACTTGAAAAGCATCAACGGTCTGCTGCGCATCGCTATTAGGCTGGCTGGTGTAGAGCGTCAACGAGTCGTTAGCAACAGCCTGAATGGAAAGGGCAAAACTGGCGACGGCCAGCGACGCTGAAAGAACAGATGCTGTGGGGAGCTTTAACATGGCGAAAACCTCTAGTGAGTTAGCCCAGCTAAGCTACCGCTATCTGTTTACAACAACGTGACACTTCCTTTTGTGCGAGGTCAGCTATGCGCTATGTGTGCGAGGATAGGGTAGTGCTCATAACCCACAAGGCTGCCCGTTCTACCCGATGTGTTTTGGCTGCTATGCTGAAATCCTGATGTCTTACCGCAAGGAGTATCACCATGGCAGGTGGATGGGCAAAAGATGGTGCCGAACAAGCGCAGATGGAGAGCACGCTGGACGATGCAGTGCAGCGTGCGCGTAGCCAACTGCCTTCAGGAGAAAGCCTTGAGGTTTGTGAGGAGTGTGGCGACCCCATTCCCGAAGCACGTCGCAAGGCCATTCCAGGTGTTCGGCTCTGCGTGCAATGCCAGAGCGAACTAGATAAAAAGCAGTCGAGCTTTAGTGGCTATAATCGCCGCGGCAGCAAAGATAGTCAGCTACGTTAAAACTGGTGAACCTCATTAACTTGGCTGACTTACCAGCCGACGATGACGCTGCTGATGACTGAGATAGATTAAGCCGATAGCACCAATGAGCAGCGCCATCGCAATGTAGCGTGAAGCATCTAATGGTCGCACTGCATTGCTTAACCAGCCGAAATGATCAATCAGTAGGCTCATCAACAGTTGGCCAGAAATGACCGCTACCGTGGCCGCTGCGGTGCCTACTCGGGGTACGGCAAACACAATTGCCAACATATAGACCACGCCAAACAGCGCGCCGGTTAGCTGCCATTTCGGTACACTGAAAAGCGTCGCTTGCTGTGCTGGCTCAAAAAAGAACATCAATAAAAAGGTCAGGACGGCACCAATCACAAAGGTCAGCCAAGCGCTTTCAATGACGCCTGCTTGAGCACCCAAGCGGCCATTGATGGAGGACTGAGCTGCCAGCACCGCACCGCCGACGAGCAGTAAGATAAAGATAAAAGGGAGTAGCATGGTTTAGCTCCTTAAAAACGTTAGCCGTTACATTAACCACAGGGCGGCAAGAATCATCGCTAAGGCGCCAACTCGGTAGCCGTCGACTTTACGTTGTTCGCTTCCCAGCCAGCCAAAGTGGTCGATGGCGACGCTGGCCGCTACTTGGCCGCATAAAATCCCCACCATTGTCATGCCAACACCCACCAGCGGCGTCGCAAGCGTTAACACAATGACGTAGACCGGACCTAAGATGCCGCCCGTCAGCAGCCAGCGAGGCTGCTTAAAGAGGGCTCCCAACTGACGCTTAGGCGCAAACACCAGTGCTAACGAGAGCAGTAGCGCGCCCACCATAAAAATCGACAAGGTGGCCGATAAATGCCCAACCTGCTCGCCAAGAGGGCCTAGCAAGCCGGCTTCGACCGATAGCCCCATCCCGGCGATTAGCACGCCGAGCAGAATAAGTGCGTGACGCATAGGTGGCTCCG
This sequence comes from Halomonas sp. H2, assembly GCF_050215315.1. GTDB lineage: Bacteria > Pseudomonadota > Gammaproteobacteria > Pseudomonadales > Halomonadaceae > Vreelandella. The sequence continues at coordinate 3,272,305 of NZ_CP189760.1, read as the reverse complement.
CTAAGTAAAAGAAGCGCGTACTGTAGAGAGTTAGTGTTGTTGCTACAATGCGTCAAAACAGCAAAGGACTATTGCATTTTGGACAACTCGCTTCGCCTGTTAGCACTGCGCCTTTTTGTGCGAGTGGCCTCAAGTGGTAGCTTTGCTGAAGCCGCGCGCTACTTTGATCTACCGTCCTCTTCGGTCTCGCGACACATTGCAGGGTTGGAGCGTTCGCTAGGGCAGCGGTTGCTCTATCGCCATACGCGGGCAGTCAGACTGACCGATGCCGGAGAGCGCTACTATCGGGAGGTAAGAAGCATATTAGAACGTTTGGATGCCGCTACCGAACAGGTGGTTAGTGGCGCTCGAGAACCACAGGGGCTGCTGCGTCTGAATGCGCCGGTGGCGTTTGGGCGCCGACATATAGCGCCATTGTTGGCTAGTTTTCAGCAAGCAAACCCGGCTGTGGAAGTAGAGCTAACGTTAAGTGACGCCTTTATCGACCCGGTACAAGAAGGCGCCGATGTCGTCATACGCGTGGGGTCGCTGGGGGATTCAAGCCTGGTGGCCCGGCAACTGGCGACCCAGCGCTTTGTCGCTTGCGCTTCCCCCGCGTATTTAACGCGGCGCGGCGAGCCTCACCATCCCGAACAATTGAGTGACCATAACTGCTTAGTCTATAAAGGAACACGCGGCGTTCAGCCTTGGTATTCCCAGGGGGCTGGCGATCCTCAAGCGCAGCGTTATTCGGTAACAGGCAACTTGCATAGCAACAATGCAGAGAGTCTTGTAGAGGCCGCTCTGCAGGGGCAAGGTATTGTGCTCTTTCCTACGTGGCTACTATTCGATGCGCTGCGGAATGGCAGCCTAACGCCCATTTTAGAAACCTATGAAGCCCTGGGCGAAGCGACACGAGAAGGGATCCATGTTATCTACCCCGAAAACCGCCTGCGCTCGCAGAAAGTGGCCGTCTTTTTAGAGCACTTGTTCGCGGCAATTGGCGAACGACCTTATTGGGATCACTATTAATAGCGATGTTGATAGTGCCCTTATTAACTTTTAAACGTTACCCTCTGATAATTAACATCTTAAAGCCCCCTATTCGGGCCCGAATATATGCAACGTTTTGGTGAGGATTGGCCTGTGGAGATTGATCAACATTACCGCGCGCTCAGCGTCGACACTCTTTCCCAACGGCTTGGAGGTGTTGAAGCGGTGGCTAGCCGAGTGGGCGGAGAACCCGCTAGCTGGGACATTCGCGAGGTGGGTGACGGTAACCTCAACCTAGTATTTATTGTCTCCGGAGACGTAGGCAGTGTCGTGGTTAAGCAGGCGCTTCCCTATGTACGCATGGTGGGCGAAAGCTGGCCGTTACCGATCTATCGTGCCCACTTTGAATACTACGCGTTGATCCGCCAAGCCAAGCGCGCGCCCGGCGTTGCCCCTGAGGTGTACTACTTCGACAAACCCCAGGCGCTGTTTGTGATGGAGTACCTTCACCCACACACGATTCTGCGCCGCAAGCTAATCAACGGTGAGCGAGTCGCTCAACTGGGCGAAACCATTGGCCAATTCTGTGCGCGCACAGCGTTTCGTGGCTCGGAGCTTTCGCTGAGCAGCCCAGAGAAAAAAGCGGACGTAGGGCTGTTCTCAGGCAATGTGGCGATTCCCGCGATTACCGAATCGCTGGTATTTACCGACCCCTATTACGGCGCCGAAATGAACCACCACACGCCGGAACTTTCGCCGGTGGTGGATGAGCTGCGTCGCAATGCGCGGCTAAAGGCCAAGGTTCAGCGGCTGTTGATGAAGTTCACCGCTAACACCGAAACGATGCTGCACGGCGATCTGCACTCCGGCTCGATAATGGCCACCGATACTGACGTGCGGGTCATTGACCCAGAGTTTTCTCAGTACGGCCCCATGGCGTTTGATTTGGGCATGGCGGTGGCTAACTTCCTGATGGCCTATTTCAGCCAACCTGCTCATCGCCAGGAAAATGAGCTTGAGGCGTATCAGGCGTGGATTTTAGAGGTGATCGAAGCATGCTTTAGCTACTTTGATGCCGAATTCCGCCGCCTGTGGCAAACCGAGCGTACCGGCATGCTGTTCCCCAAATCGCTGTTTGAGGAGCAGGGTAATAGCGCCGATGACGCCTGTGATGCGCTGCTTGAAGAGATCCGCTTGGATGCGCTGGCCTACTGCGGCATTGAAATGCACCGCCGGGTACTTTCACTTGCCCACAACGCCGATTTTGAAGAGATCGAAGACACCGGGCTGCGCGCCAAACTTGAAGCGCGCAATGTGCTGATGGGCCAAGCGCTGATTCTGGAGCCTGAAGCATCTCATGAGGTGTCTGCGCTTATTGATTTGGCCCAGGCGTATAACCGTCAGGATGTTCTATAAACAGCATTCTACAAAAGACATGCTTTAAAAAAGCCGCAATCGCCCGATGAGCTGCCCCCTAGCGTTGGACAACCCTCTAACGCTAGGGGGTGTTTTTATAAGGAAGGCGTACGACGAGACGTTCAAATTGCTGATTGCGCAGCCTGCCCAGTAAATATCCCTGTCCCGGTAACGTTACGATTGAGAGCATTCGTTATATTTATTTGGTATGTTATACTATAACAATAAGAGTTTTGACTGAGATTGATTTCAGCATATTTGAGTCCCCTTGCTGTAGTCCGTAAGCCCCATCTGGTCTGCCTCAACACTTCCCCTGCTTTATGATAAATAAGGATAAGTTACCAATGATTAGGAAAAATCCACGTGGTGACCTGCCAACGATTCATCCCAGTGCTTTTATTGATCCCACGGCTATCATTTGTGGATTGGTCATCGTGGAAGAGAATGTATTCATTGGGCCCTACGCCGTGATCAGAGCCGATGAAATGGATGCGCATGGAAATATTGATCCGATGGTGATCGGTGCGCACTCCAATATTCAAGATGGCGTTGTGATCCACTCCAAATCGGGGGCCAGCGTAACGATAGGTAAGCGTACCTCGATTGCTCATCGCGCTATTGTGCATGGGCCCTGCACGGTGGGTAGTGGCGTGTTCATCGGCTTTAACAGCGTACTTTTCAATTGCCAGATTGGCGATGGCTGCGTAGTGCGCTACAACGCGGTGGTGGATGGTTGCCAACTGCCAGCGAACTTTTATGTTCCTTCTACTGAGCGAATTGGCCCCGATACCAATTTGACGCGTTTAAGCCAAGTGCCCAGCGAAGTGAGTGCGTTTTCCGAGGATGTCGCTCGCACCAACAATGATTTGGTGCAGGGTTATAAGGCTATCCATAATGAGTTTTAGGCAGTAGCGATTTTCCGCTCGTATAAAACGATTAAGGGCACGCTGTTACGCTTAGCTAGTGAGTCAGGTCGCCATTAACGTTAAATTTTTCGTCTTTATTTGGTATGTTATAACGTAATTTATAGCGCAAGGTATATGTATGAATAAGCCAATTACCACGGCATTAACACAGCGTGAGTCGCCGGATAAAGCGCAGAAGGCCAAGATATTGGCCATGCCTGCCTGCGACTATATGAACGACGAGCAGCTGGCTTTTTTTCGCCAGCGGTTGCTGGATGAGCGCTATGAAATTCAAGCGCATTTAAAGGAAATGAAAGAGGCAATTGCTTCTCACGAACGTGACAGCGATGAAGCTGATCAGGCCTCGTTTGAAGAGGAGCTGCGCCTGTCACTACGCCAGGCCGACCGGGAAAGCCGCCTGGTGAATAATATCGATGCGGCTTTGAGACGGATCGATAACGGCGACTATGGCTATTGTGACGAGACTGGCGAGCCTATTGGTATTGCCCGCTTGCTGTTCCGACCCACCGCGCGGCTATGTATTGAGGCCAAAGAGCGTCAGGAAAGCCAAGAAAATCATTATCGCAAAGCAAGGTGGGAGTAACCCGTTATGACGACACCCTCGCTCATTCCCATTAACGTGCTTACCGGTTTTTTGGGAAGCGGCAAAACCACGCTGCTCAATCGTTGGGTACACCAATCGTCAATGCGTAATACATTGGTGGTTATCAATGAGTTTGGTGATATTGGGCTGGACCACCTGCTCATCACCCATAGCGATGAGCAAGCTGTTATCGAAATGAGCAGCGGTTGCCTATGCTGTACGCTGCGCGGCGATCTTAGTCGTACGCTTCAGCAAGCGTTGGAAGATATTCAGGCACAAGATAAGCCTTTGCCCTCACGCGTGGTGATCGAAACCACGGGCCTGGCAGTGCCCACTTCCATACTGCAACTGCTGATGACCGACCACTGGCTAGCGCATCGTTTTAAGCTTGATAGCGTGGTGTGCTGTGTTGATGCAGTCAATGGCGCCGCAACGCTTACCGCCCATAGCGAGTCGCAGCAGCAAGTAGCCATCGCCGATAAACTGTTACTCACCAAGACCGACTTGGCCGAGCAAAACGAGGTATCTACCCTGGCCAACCAGCTCGCGAGAATTAACCCCACGGCCGAGCAGTGGCAGGTAATTAACGGCGAGCTTTCCGCCAGCCTCCTGGTCGGCGCAGGGCTTTATCGCAGTGAACAGGCGGGCTATCAGGTTGATCAGTGGCTAAAGGCGGGCAGTTATACAATCCAGCCCGCCGATCAACACGCCGGCGCTGCTTTTTCGCTAAGTAAGCATTCATTGTTGAACGCGGCCCAGCCCGACAGCACATCGCACGGCGACAGTATCAATGCCTTTTGCTTTAGCGTTGAGGAGCCAATTCACCCCGACACGTTAGAGAGCTGGCTGGATATATTGATGTCGCTGATGGGCGATAAAATGTTGCGTATCAAAGCGGTAGTGCATCTTACCGACAGGGGGTCACCGCTGGCGTTACACGGCGTACAACATATCTTTCACCCGCCTGCAGAGCTGCCCATAGGCAGCGTGAGTGATCGAGTTTCCCGATTTGTTTTCATCACGCAGAACGTGTCGCCGGAGAGCGTGGCTGAGATGTACCGCTTTTTTCAAACCTCTAAAGAGAGTGCCTAATGACCGCTGTGACGTTACCCGATATTGCACGCCAAAGGCCGACGCTATCAGGCGCTTTATCATGGGTAGGGATGGAGGGCAGTGGTGATGTGATGATCGTAATCAATGAAGCGATAGGGGCGTGCGGGCGGTTTGAAAGCGTGCCCGATAGGCGGTAGGCGTCAGCGCGTAACGACGAGAAAACACCTTGCGCATCTGTTCGTCGGAGCTAAATCCTGCGCGCCAGGCAATGCTTTTCATGGGCAGCGCCGTGTCGAGCAACAGCGATTTGGCGCGTTCACAACGGGCGTTTTCAAGCCAGGCCGATGGCGTCATGCCAAACTCGTCAAGAAACGTGCGGCTGAAATGGCGGGGGCTCATACCCACCTTGGCGGCCATATCTGCAAGCTTGAAAGGTTTATCAAGATGAGTGATAAGCCAGCTCTGTAACTCGCGCATACTGGGCGAACCCGTCATTTGGCTGGTGAGGGCGGCGCTAAATTGCGACTGGCCACCCGGGCGTTTGAGATAAACCACCAGATCGCGCGCTACGCCCAGCGCCAGATCGCGTCCAAAATCCTGCTCGACAAATGCCAGCGTCAGATCAATCGCGGCCGTCACCCCGGCGGAAGTCCAGAAACGACCGTCCTGCACAAAAATCGCATCGGCATCTACCTGCAACGCGGGAAAACGCTGCTGTAGCAGGGCCGCGTAGTGCCAGTGCGTTGCCGCACGACGGCGGTTAAGAAGCCCCGCTTCAGCGAGAAAAAATGACCCGGTACATAGCGCGGCGAAGCGCTGAACATCATCTGCCCGACGGCGACACCAATCGATAAGTGCGGGTTGGCTGGTGAGTGCTTTTTCGATATCGGCAGCGCCTGCCACCATTACGGTTGAAAGCGGGCCATTTTCAGGCAGCCCGCTCTGTGCTTGAAGTGGCACCATCGTCTCCGACGCAATCACTCCAGGCTGTGGGGCGGCCAGCGTCACCTTGTAACGTCGCGGATCGCCTCGCTCGGCCAAGCGTCTGTTGGCGTAGGTGAATACGCTGAGCGGTCCGATCGCCTCCATGAGTTTAAACCCCGGATAAATGATCAGATGTACATGATCACTCTCTTCAGTCGTCGTGAGCCTTGGGGTGCTGTTCGCTTCGCCATTTTTCATGGGTATTACTCTATCGAGGCCTGATTGCCGTGCACTCTGTCTTGATTTGACCGGCGTTCCAGCTGGGGGATTTGGTAGAATGTTATAACGTATCTATTTTAGGTTAAATGAAAGGAGAGAAAATGAAAACGCGCGCCGCGATTGCATGGGAGCCGAACCGCCCACTAGAAATTGAAGAAATCGACCAGGAAGGTCCCAAAGACGGTGAAGTACTGGTCCGCATTGTTACCACCAGCCTCTGCCATACGGATATGTTCACGCTTTCAGGGCGCGACCCCGAAGGGCTATTCCCTGCCGTGCTCGGTCACGAAGGCGTAGGGGTCGTCGAGGAAGTGGGCCGTGGTGTTACATCGGTCAAGCCCGGGGATCATGTGATTCCTCTCTACACGCCCGAAGACCCCAACTGCCCCTATATCAAGTCGGGTAAAACCAATCTTTGCCAGACGATTCGCGAGACACAAGGGCGCGGCGTGATGCCCGACGGCACCTCGCGGTTCTCTTACAAAGGGAAGATGATCCATCACTATATGGGGACCAGTACTTTCAGCGAATACACGGTACTGCCTGAAATTGCGGTCGCAAAAATTGCTAAAGAGGCGCCACTTGCCAAGGCAAGTGTTATGGGCTGCGCGGTGCCGACCGGGATGGGGGCGGTGCGCAATACTGCCAAGGTTACACCTGGCGCGACCGTCGTGGTTTTTGGCTTAGGCGCGGTGGGCATGGCGGTAATTCAAGGCGCCAAAATGGTCGGCGCTGGGCGTATTATCGGTATCGATACCAACCCCAACAAGTTCCCGCTGGCACGGGACATGGGCGTAACGGAGTGCGTTAATCCCGCCGACTTCAGGCAGCCCATCCAGGAAGTCATCGTCGAAATGACCAATGGCGGCGCAGATTACTCCTTTGAATGCATTGGCAATGTCAACGTGATGCGTGCGGCACTGGAGTGCTGCCACAAAGGATGGGGTGAGTGTACGGTGATCGGCGTGGCAGGCGCGGGCGAAGAAATTTCTACGCGGCCCTTTCAACTGGTGACCGGGCGCGTATGGCGTGGCTCGGCCTTTGGCGGTGTGCTAGGGCGCAGTCAGCTGCCGGGGATGGTCGATGAATGGTTACGCGGCGACTTCGACGTCGACCCCTACATTACCCACAATATGGCGCACGATCAGATCAACACCGCCTTCGACTTGCTGCACGCGGGCAAATCGATCCGTTCGGTCATCCATTTCCAGCCCAAGGAGACAATGCAGCTGGAAGGATTGGCAGGCAAGATTGTTTCAAGCTGAATATGTACGCTTAGAAGGTAGGCGGGTTCTGATTGAACCCGCCTCATTTAACGATTAAAACCCGCTACCGGTTCCATCGTTGCACAGCTTTTGAATGGCTGGTTTAGCACTGGGCAGGATTAACGCTCAGGCAGGGGCAGCCAGTCGGCAAGCGCCACCTCAGCATGGGAAAACTGCGGCATATTCTCACCCAGCGTTTCCATGTTGGTGATGGCGTTATCGTTCAGGAAGTCCTGAGTAATCAGCGTGGGCGGCACGATAACCTGCTGGCCGGGCGCTTCACCGGCCATTAATAGCGCCAGCGTACGTACCGAGACTTCACCCACCACGGTTGGGTTGGTGGCAACCGTTGCGGCCCAGGGCGAGCCGGGTTCACGCATGGCGGCAATGTCGGAGGTGGAGATATCGGCGGAATAAATAGCGATATCCTCACCCAGCCCCATTTCATCCACGGCTATTTTCACGCCCGCTGCAAACTCATTGTAGGGCGCGAAGAACACATCAATCATCGGATTGGCCTGAATCACCGCGCGGGCCTGATTGGCAACCGAGTTGGCGATCGGGTTATCCAGGGTGCCGAATACGGCGGCTTCGGTCACACCGGGGTGAGCCTCTTTAAAATCTTCCCAAGCGGCGTTGCGGCGATCAAGCGGCGCGATACCTGGCACGTAAACATAGCCTGCGGTAAAGCGGTCACCGTTATCCTGTAGCGCCTGGTTAAGCACCAACTCGCCCAGCAGATAATCGGACTGCTCGACTTGCGGGATGGCGGGGTTGTCCACTTCCACATCGAATGCCACAACATCAATACCCGCCTCTACGGCGCGTTGGGCGGCATCTTTCATGGACTCCGGCAGCCCGTGTTGAATAATGATGCCGTCGACGCCGAGCGCGATGGCCTGGTCCACCATATCTGCCTGCAGGGCCGCATCCTGGCGGCTATCCAGCACGCGCAGATCCACGCCCAGCGCAGCGGCTTGCGCCTCTACACCCGACAGATAGGCTTGGAAAAAATCGCCCGTGGAGATATAGCGGATAAGCGCGATGGTGACATCTTCCGGCGCATCGAAGGGTGCCGGGCGCTCCTCAGCTGTTGCCAGGCTCGTTCCCAGTAGCACCATGGCGGCGGTAAAACTTACAGCAAAGCGTTTGAGCATACGGTGTTTAAGCATAGCGGTGTCCCGATTGTTAACGTTTTTAGAGTTGATGCGTTTATTAATTAATGACGGCCTGATTGGCCACGCCGTGAGGAGAGATAAAAGGTGAACATGAGTGCCACCACCAGTACCGCGCCTTTAACAAAATCCTGGGTGTAGTAGGGTGCATTCATCATCGTCATGCCTTGAAGAAGAATCCCCACAAAAAGTGCGCCCATGGCCGTGCCAAATGCGTTGGGGCGTGCAGCGCCCAGTACGGCAAAGCCAATTAGCGCGGCGGCCACGCTATCCAGCAGCAGGTTGTTACCACTGGCAATATCTCCTCGGCCTAAACGGGCGGCCAGCAAAATACCGCCAATCGAGGCGGTAACGCCAGAAATCATATACGCCGCGATCTTGTAGCGCTCCACCGGGGCGCCCACCAGAGCGGTCGCACGCTCATTGGAGCCAATCGCATACATCAGCCTGCCGTGACGGGTAAAACCTAAAAACAGCCAGATAGCGACCGCGATCAATACAAACACCACTACCGGCACCGGAATCAAACGCTCCAGAATCAGGTCAAAGCGGTGCCTGCCCAACCACAGAAACGCCGCCGAGAACGTGCCTTCCGCAGTGGAGCCATCGGCCAGTGACATACCGGTGGCGATAGAGTTGCCCTGGGTAGGAATGCGCTGAAGGCCAATCAGCAAAAACATCATGCCCAGGGTGGCCAGCAGGTCAGGAATGCGGAACTTGACGATCAGCAGGCCATTAATAAGCCCGATGAACGCACCCATCAACAGGCAGACTGCCACGGCCACATAGGCGGGCTGTTCAAGCACCACCATGCAGTACGCCGCCAGCATCAACGAGGTGGTGGCCACGGCACCAATGGATAGGTCAAACCCGCCTACCACCAGCGTAGTGGTCACGCCCAGCGCCAGAATGCCGGTAATTGCCACGGACTGAAGCACAAATACCGCCGAACGCGGGTTCGCAAAGCCAGAGGCTGCCAGGCTGAAGTAAACCACCAGCGCTACCAGCAACAGCAAGAAACCGTAGCGAATGGCTAGCTCCAGGCAGCGGGCTTTAGCGGCGCTGGCGTTAGGCTTTTCCGGAGGCCTGGGCGACGAGGACGTTGAGGTCGATATCTCGGTTGGATTGCTCACCAGCAATGGCTCCTTCATGTAACACAATAATTTGGTCAGCGATTTCAATCGCCTCGTCTAGTTCAGAGACAAACACCAGCGTGGCGCGCCCTTTGGCGGTTGCCCGGATATGGCAGCCTATATCCTGCCGTGCCCCGATATCCACGCCTTGAAAGGGCTCATCCAGCAGTAACACGCGGCTGGGTGATTGAAGCCAGCGTCCGATCATGACCTTTTGCTGGTTGCCTCCGGAAAGCGTGCCAATCGAATCCGCGTGGGATTGGCAGACAATCCCCAGCTGGGCAATCATCTGCTCGGTACTGGCGCGCTGTTGGCGGGCGCTCAGAAACGCCCCCCGGGTAAAGGCTTTTAAAAACGGCAGCGTCATATTGTCGGCGATATTAAAATCCCCAATCACGCCGTTGGTCGCTCTGTCTTTTACTGACATGAACACACCCCGGGCAAGCGCTTCACGTACATTGGCGGGCGCATAGGGCTGCCCATCAATGTGCATGGTGCCGCTGCTTAAAGGACGCAGCCCGAACAGAGTTTCGACAAGCACCGACATTCCGCTCCCCAGCAGGCCGGTAAACGCGACGACTTCGCCATCACCCACGCTCAAACTGATCGGCGCTGCCCCTTTAGCCAGTTCGATATTTTGCAGCGTTAGGATAGGCGCGCCCGGTGTGGCCGGTTTGATATCAGCATTATTGATCGCTTGGCCTAACATGGCATGCACGGCGGCGGTAAGATCCAGCGGCGCTTGATCGAATACGCCGGAGATCTGGCCATCGCGCAGGCAGATGATGCGATCCGCCAGACGCCTGATATCGGACATGCGGTGCGAAATATACACAATCGCCACACCCTGGGCGCGCAAACGGTCGATCACCGTAAACAAGCGCTCGGCTTCGGTAGCGGAGAGCGATGAGGTCGGTTCATCCAGAATCAAAAGCCTGGGGGCGTGGGCCATGGCCCTGGCAATGCTGATCATCTGCCGGTCGGCCACCGAAAGATCGGCAACGCGGGCGTTCAGATCGATATCCAGGCCCATGGCATCGGCAACTTCGCTTGCCTGCTGACGAAGCTTCTTGGCGCTGACCCATAAGCCGTGCGCGCCGGAAGCTAGTCTATCCAGCATCAGGTTGTTGGCGACGTCCAGGTCGGGGATAACACCGTCATCGATGGATTGATGTACGGTCACCACGCCCTGGTGAATCGCCTCACGCGCATCGCGGGGGTGGTAGGGCATACCGGCAAGCTGCATCTGGCCGTGGTCGGCTGCGTGGTAGCCGCTAAGTACCTTAACCAGGGTCGACTTGCCTGCCCCATTGGCGCCCATCAATACGACGACTTCGCCAGCACTGATACGTATATCAATGCCACGCAAGACCTGATTGTTCCCAAAGGATTTATGAATCCCCTGGATATCAAGCACGCTCGCTTGCAAGACGTTTCTCCTTGGTAGGCATACGCTGTGAAGGGCGCAAGATCATCGGTAACGAAGGTTGGAAAGTCAATCGCCGTGGCAGGGTATCGCCATTCGAGTCAGCAATGAGCCACAATGCCCTGTCACATTTACAGGGGCATTTGCAGAGGCGTTTACAGGGGCGTTTTGTAGCTCATGTCAGATCACTGATTACATAAAATGACGCTTAAATTTTTCGTGGTTTTCAATGTTGCTGCGAACATCGGCTTCATCCCAGATTTGCAGTTCCCACGGGAAGTAAAAGTTATTCCTGTTTTTGAAGTAAACATGCAGGCCACGGTAACCTTGCTTGTCGCGTAAATACCAGTTTTTCAACCCCAGCTCGTCTTGCCAGTCATCCAGCAACTCCATCACCTTATGAACGTCATCGGCGGTGAGCACAATGCGGGCACCAAAAATATCATTCAGCCAGTTATTTACTGGATATTGATCTTCACGGTTTGAAAACCGTTCGATCTTGTCATCAATACTTTCGCGGGTTTTCACACGATAAAAGTATCTAATGTCTATATCTGCGGCCATCAGGTAGTCGTTAATGCTTTCATGCAGCGTGAGGCGATATTGATAAATATGGGTGACGGGGACCTGTCGGATAGTTCTGGAAAGATTGAGTTTGGCGATTTTTCCGGTTTCAAAATAATCCCTGGAAAAATCCGCATGTAGGCGATTGATTTCGCTGACGAGTTGTTGGGTCAGGTTGATATTATCCATGCAGCGGCTCCGTGCTTGAGGGCGGTGTCTCCTGTTTGGGAAAGCTTAACAGCAGATATCTGTAGTATTCGTATTGCTTTTGGCACATGCCAAGCTCGGTCGCGTGATAGCCGCTAAGCATCTTGATCGGGGGCGACTTTCCGACGTTACAAGACGATTCTCCCCATAAAAAGCGGCGGATTTTGAATCCGCCGCGTTATTTCATTCGCCTGTTTACAACTGATCAATCCGGTCAAACTTGCCCGCGATATCGCTCTCGGTCCAGTGGGGCACCCAGCCTTCTACGTTGTCGAAGAAACGCAGCGCGGTAAATTCAGGCGCGGGGCCCATATCGAACCAGTGCGGTGTATTGGCGGGCACACTGATCAGGTCGTTGCGGGTGCATAGCACTTGGTACACCTTGTCGTCGATATGCAGGCAGAAAAGCCCTTGGCCTTTGACGAAAAAGCGCACTTCGTCCTCAAAGTGGCGATGCTCGTTTAAAAATTTCTGGCGCATGGCATCCTTTTCAGGGTGCGTAGGCACCATGTGCAACACATCCACCGTCTGGTAGCCGCCCTGGGCTTTTAGCCGCTCGATATCATCCTGGTAGAGCGCCAGAATATCGTCCTGAGTGGCGTCGTCGGCAATCTCGCCCGGCGTTTCCCAGCGCTCAAACAGCACGCCTACACGGTTGAGCTCAGCTTTGATCTGCTCGCCGTCGGTAATATCGACCAGCGCGTTGTTCGGGTCTTGATCGGTAAATACTTTAAGTTGTGACATTAAGGCGCTCTCCGCTAGTTAAAAGCTTGAACCGTTACAGATCGATTTCATCGAAGCTTGTCACGCAAGCGTGCTGTGTGCCTGCCTGTGTGCCTTCACGCACCAGTTGCAACGTCTGCATGCCCGCCTGCTTGGCGGCATCCAGTTCTTCTACCACATCGGATAGAAACAGGATTTCGTCGGCGGGAAGCTGTAGCTTGCTGATGATATGCTGATACGCCAAGGCTTCGCGTTTGTGACCAATATGGGTGTCGAAATAGCCGCTAAACAGCGGGGTTAAATCGCCCTCTGTGCTGTAGCCAAACAGCAGCTTTTGCGCCTGCACGGAGCCGGACGAGTAGACATAAAGCTGCTTACCGTCCTCTGCCCACTGACGAAGACGCGGGGCGACATCGCTATACAGATGTCCTTTAAAGGCGCCACGCTGGTAGCCATCAGCCCACATCATGCCCTGAAGCGCTTTGAGCGGCGTAACTTTCTGGTCAGTTTCGATCCAGTAGAGCAGGGTTTCAACGACTTTATCCAGCGAGGCGTCCGGTTCCTTAAGCTCATTGCGTACCGCATCTATCTGCTCTTCCACATCAGGTTGGGCCGAGTGGGTGTACACGTACTCGGGCAGCTGATCATGAGCGTAGGGGAACAGCACCTTATGCACAAAGCTGATATCGGTGGTGGTGCCTTCGATATCGGTGACCACGGCGCGAATGCTGGTGTTATCAAGATCTGGCTTATTAACATCTGGATGATTGATCATTTGGACCACCGGCTCTCTTCAAGGATACAGGCAAGTAAAAACTCAATGGCTTCCAAATGGCGGCGACACTCGGCAATGCTGCTGCCCACGGCATAAATACCGTGGCCCGCAACCAGAAAGCCCCAGGGCATCGGCCAACCTGCCCGTACATGGTCGGCCAGCTCGCTCATATCTTGGGAGTTGGGTACCACCGGCAAGTGAATGGTGGCGTCATGCGTGCTATTACCCTGTAGCGCCTTTTGCATTTCAAAGCCGCTTAGCGCAATGCCTTCAGGAAAACGACGCGAAAGGACGGTGCTAGCCACGGTGTGGGTGTGCAGGACGCAGCCAATTTGTTCATCCATCCGATAAAGTGCCGCATGAAGGTCACTTTCCGCACTGGGTTTGCCGCCGCCTTCAAGTACGCGCCCTTCAAGGTCGCAAAGCAATAAGTCATCGGCTTGAATGTGCGTTTTATCACGGCCCGAGGCGGTGACCAGATAACCTTGCGGCACACGGGCAGAAAAATTACCGCCCGTGGCGGGCGTCCAGCCTTGCTGGGCCGCCCAAGAGATCGCTGCTAGCAGTTCGTCTTGTAATGTCATCGTAGGGTCAGTATCGCGTCGCTTTCAAAGGCTTTCATTCTATATGATATGCTCCGCGGCTGATAAGCCACGTGCCATATTCGCTCTTTCCATACGTTCTTTATCGCAGTACTCAAGGAGCCTCTGATGCCTCATCTTCAGTCACGCAGTTTACGGATCTATGCCGACCACCTTGAGTATTTGGATCAGACCCAGCTGCCCCAAGCGGAGCAGTGGGTACGCTGTGACTCGCCTGAAGGCTGGCAGGTTGCGGTTAAAAGCTTAGCCATTCGTGGCGCCCCGCTGATTGGTTTGAGCGCCGCTTTCGTGCTGGCGCACTACGCCGCACGTCACCCCAACGATGACTGGCAGTTGGTGAGTGACCGCTTGCGCGCCACCCGCCCGACGGCAGTTAACTTAATGTACTGCCTGGATGCCATGGAGGCCTGCTTTGCGCAAGGCGCCAATGCTCTGGTTGAACGCGCTGCCGCACTGTTTGTTGAAGATCGGACGCTATGCCAGCGCATGGCCGAACGGGGTGCTGACCTGCTGCAATCGGGTGATCGCGTGCTCACCCACTGCAATACCGGGGCGCTGGCAACCGCGGGTGTAGGCACGGCCATTGGCGCACTGGCAGTGGCCACACAGCGTGGCGTTGAGCTACATGTGTATGTAGATGAAACCCGCCCATTGCTGCAAGGCGGCCGTTTAACCGCCTGGGAAATGGCCGATCTGGGAATTCCCTACCAACTGATTGCCGATAGCATGGCTGCCAGCCTGATGGCAGCAGGGAAAGTCGATAAAGTGATGGTTGGCGCAGACCGCATCTGCGCCAACGGCGACTTTGCCAATAAAGTGGGCACTTACATGCTGGCGGTGGTTGCTCACTACCATCAGGTACCGTTTTATGTGGTGGCCCCCTACACCACGGTTGATCCCGCCTGCGCCACCGGCGCGGATATTCCTATTGAGCAGCGTGACCCTGCTGAGGTGCGCGGCGCCGCAGGAGCGTTTGGCGAGGTAGTGTGGGCACCCAGCGATGCCCCCGTATGGAACCCGGCGTTTGATGTCACCCCCGCCAAGCTCGTCACTGCCTGGATTTTGGATACCGGCATGTTCGATGCTGCTGCTATGGCCAGGGGTGAGCACTTCCGGGGCAGGGTTTCGCGGAACCGTTAACCCAATAGCGTTAGCTCATAGACATGGCGGATGCGCTGGCCATCCCAGTCATAGCCAAGGTGGCGTCCTTGGCGTGTTGCGGAGAGCGCGGGTGGCCGTAATACAGCGGCACATTCGCCATCCGGGTCTCGAACGCTTGGATATACGATGCCATCCGTTTGCTGCTCCCAGGCTTTTCTACCCAAGGTTTGCCCGGCTGCCCAGCTATCCGGCGTGAGAAGCGTTTGGGCAGCATCCTGTCGGCGTAAATCAATCAATTGGCCCGTTAAATCCGACAGATAAACACGCTGCTGAAGCATCATGGGCAGCTCGTTTGACTCCCCCATAAAGCATTCCGTGTGGTAAACGGTTTCGGCAATGGCGGTGGCTTCGGTGAGTGCGCAGTAGTAGGCACCAAAAGTGCCATCGCTAAAACGTGAACCGGTCGCGGGGAAGTGGCAGAAGGCAGCCATGACTGGCGTCCAGCCGGGGCCGTAGCGGCGGTCGTCATCGCGGACTAGGTGAATGGCTCCCGTTTCCTCACGAAGCCTTGCGGAGGTTTCACCCTCCAACTCATTGAGTAAGTCCCAGTCATCAGCGTTGCAATTGACGCCTTCGAATAAATCAATGGGAGGAAAACGCGAGGGAATAACGCGGTAACTGGGTCGCCACGTGACATTGCTCAGCGGGAATGTCATGCATGGCCTCCACCACGCGCTGCATCTAAATGCTGGCGAACCACATACAGGTCAGACACTTGCCCATTTAATAAGCGTTCCGCTGGCGAGTGACCGGCAAAAAGAGGATTGCTGTTGGCTCGCTGCAGCCATCCGTTGGCGGCTCCTTTATTGGGTAACAAGATGTGTAATGCTTTGTAGATGCCGAGAATCAACGACATCCGCTCCAAATGATTCGCATCAAGCCGGGCATGCTCAGGTGACTGTTTCCAACGCCGGTAGGTGGAATCGGGTACTCCCAGCAGCAGGGCAGCTTCGCTCTCTTTCAACCCCCAACTGCGTGAAATATTGGGGTAGGTGCGCATCGCTGCGGCCCCCATTTCGCGGCGCTTATCGGCTGTTTTATGCTGAATGGTCATATGTCTTGCTCCTCACTTACCTATAGATTACGCCAAGTGAGCGATTTTTGAAAATAACGACCATTTGAGCTTTCCTAATCCCTGCTTGTAAAAACCGCTGGACGAATTGGTTTAGCTGTTTTGCTCAGGTTTCCTGATGCGCCAGAATAACGGCCAGAAAACCTTCGCCGTAATCCGCCAGCTTGCGCGCACCGATGCCGGAAATTGCGCCCAATGCTTCCAGGTTTTGGGGTTGTTGTTCGACCAGTTCAGCCAAGGTGGCGTCGTGGAAGATGACATAGGCAGGCACGCCCTGAGACTCGGCAAGTTCACGGCGGTGCTGGCGCAGGGCTTCCCACAGTACACCGTGGGGCAGAGTGGCAGGGGCTCCTTTACTGCCCCGCCGGGTAGTTTTGGCCTTACTTGGTTTGCGCAGGGTAAGGGAGTGTTCGCCGCGCAGCACCGGCTTGGCATTGGCAGTGAGCTTAATACCGCCGTGGCCTTCCATGTCCACGCTTAAATAGCCGCTGGCAATCAATTGCCGAAACAGCGCTTTCCACTCGCTGGCGGTGAGCTCTTTACCAATGCCGAAGGTGGTGAGGCGGTCGTGACCAAAGCGGGTGATGCGCTCGTTGCGTTTGCCCAGCAGCACATCCACCAGGTACGTTACGCCGAAGCGTTGCTCGGTGCGGTAGACACACGACAGCGCCTTTTGCGCCGCCACTGTCGCGTCCCAGGTCTCGGGTGGGGTCAGGCAGTTGTCGCAGTTGCCGCAGGGCGCGTCCAGATGATCGCCGAAGTAGTGGAGCAGCGCCTGGCGGCGGCAGCTAATGATTTCACACAGCCCCAGCATGGCGTCGAGCTTCTGCTGCTCAATGCGCTTTTGATGGTCGGCGGCGCTGGAGTCCTGCTGCATCTGGCGCAGCGTGATCACGTCCTGAAGCCCATAGGCCATCCAGGTATCGGCGGGCAGGCCATCGCGGCCGGCGCGGCCGGTCTCCTGGTAGTAGGCTTCGATGCTTTTAGGCAGATTAAGATGCGCCACAAAACGCACGTCGGGTTTGTCGATGCCCATGCCGAAGGCGATGGTGGCCACGACGACCACGCCATCTTCACGCAGAAAGCGGGTCTGGTGGTGCTGGCGCTGCTCGGCGGGAAGCCCCGCGTGGTAGGGCAGTGCGGTTAGCCCCTGGCGCGCCAGCCAGGCGGCGGTCTCCTCCACCTTGCGCCGGGAGAGGCAGTAGACGATCCCGGCTTCGCCGTTGTGATGCTCGCGAATAAAGCGCAGCAGCTGTTCCTTGGCGTTACCCTGATTCTCGGCGATATGGTAGCGGATATTGGGCCGGTCAAAACCGCTGTTATACAGCGCCGCCTCGTGGAGTTGCAGATGCTCAATGATATCGCCCCGAGTGGGTACATCGGCGGTGGCGGTGAGTGCGATGCGCGGCACCTGGGGAAAGCGCTGGTGAAGCTGGGAGAGCTGGCGGTACTCCGGGCGAAAATCGTGTCCCCACTGGGAGACGCAGTGGGCTTCATCAATGGCGAACAGCGCAATCCGGGTCTGCTCCAGCAGCATCTGCATACGCGCCGTGGCCAGTCGTTCGGGGGCGACGTATAAAAGATCCAGCTCGCCTGAGCGCAGGCGGTTCTCCACCTCGACCGCCTCGTGATAATCGAGGCTAGAGTTCAGGTAAGCTGCCCTGACCCCGTTCTGCTCAAGTGCCGCCACCTGGTCCTGCATCAGCGCGATCAGCGGCGAGACCACAATCGCGGTGCCTTCGCGCAGCAGCGCAGGGATCTGATAGCACAGCGACTTGCCGCCGCCGGTGGGCATCAGTACCAGCGCATCGCCACCGGCAATCACATGCTCAATGATGGCCTGCTGCGGGCCGCGAAAGCTGTCGTAGCCAAATACTTCCTGCAGCACCTTGAGGGCTGTCGGGTGGGTGTCGCCGTGCATCAATGCTCTCCCTTGTCTTGTGCTTAAGAGAGAATTGTCGCACGAAAACTCAAGGGAGTTTGTTTCGCGAATGTCGACGCTGAGAATATGTCCAGCCCCATGGTGACTCAAGGCAATCCAGCGAGGTTGCTACTCTTGATGGCGGAATGTATCGACAAATGCCGAGAAGGCAGGCGAAGACTGTCGGCGGTTCGGGTAGTACAGGTGAAAGCCAGAAAAATAGGGCGACCAGTCGGTCAATACCTTTTTGAGCCCACCATTTGCAAGGTAAGGAGCGGCTAAAGCCTCTGGTACGTAAGCTAGACCGATCCCATCCAAAGCCGCATTAAGTACATGAACGATACTGTTGAAGACGAGCTGTCCCTGGCCCTTGACGGTGAACTCCTTACCATCCTTTTCAAACTCCCAGGAATAGATTGCTCCATCGGGCCTGTGGCGAATATCCACACAGGCGTGATGGGTCAGCTCATAAGGTGTTTGAGGTTCGGGATGTTGATTAAAATATTCCGTTGAACCCACTACCACCAAGCGCATTTCAGGGCCGAGCGGAATCGCAATCATATCTTGGCTAATCGCTTCGCCAAGGCGTATACCGGCATCAAATCGCTCTGTCACCACGTTGGTAAACCCGTAATCCACATAGAGCTCAATGGTGACGTCAGGATAATTCTTCAGAAACTCGGCCATTTTTGGCCTCAAGCAAAGCTCAATCTGATCATCGGTACAAGATATACGGATGGTTCCTGCTGGTTTGTCACGCAACTCTCCTAACGCTTCGACTTCCATTGCAATCTGATCAAAAAGAGGTGTAAGCGACTGTATCAGCCGCTCACCCGCTTCCGTTGGTGCGACATTTCTTGTAGTGCGGGCCAGTAATCGCAGCCCAAGACGCTGCTCTAGGGATTTCATACGGTGACTTAAGGCTGATGGCGTCACTCCCAGCTTGACAGCTGCTTTGGTAAAGCTTTGGTCTCTTGCCACGGCGAGAAAAGCCTGCAGGTCATCGATTTTCGAATTTGCCATTGCTGAATTTTACTCACAAGTGCATAAGCATTATTCCCACTAATCAAAATGGAAGGCTGGTGTCAATATGTGTTCAGTAAAAGAAGGTTGTTCGACATTCATCTTAACCATTCACTACTTGAGGGAAGACGTTTTTGAGCACACTAGCTTCTGACACCGCATCTACCCATCGCGTTACTCAGCAGGAAAATAAATCGCAGCCTGCTTATTGGAGCGGCATTTTTGCGATGACGCTCTGTGTCTTTGCGTTGATCGCCTCGGAATTTATGCCTGTTAGTCTGCTAACTCCCATTGCTAACGACCTACGCGTCACGGAAGGGCTGGCAGGCTACGGCATTGCTATCTCGGGAGCCTTTGCGGTCTTAACCAGCCTATCGATTTCAAAACTCGCAGGCGGAATCGACCGAAAAAACCTGCTGCTTATGTTAACGGCACTGATGAGTGTCTCTGGGATAATCGTTGGATTGGCGACTAACTACACAATGTACATGGTGGGGCGGGCGCTGATTGGTGTTGTTGTGGGTGGCTTCTGGTCGATGTCTGCGGCAGTCGCCATGCGATTAGTGCCTGCTGATAGTGTTCCCAAAGCATTGGCGATTTTTAACGGGGGCAATGCGCTCGCGGTGGTGGTCGCTGCTCCGTTAGGCAGCTATTTGGGCGGAATGATCGGCTGGCGTGGGACGTTCTTTTGCCTAGTGCCAGTGGCGTTTGTTGCCATGGTTTGGCAATGGATCAGTTTGCCCTCCATGAAAGCGGCTCCACAGGCGAACGGTGCTGGCAACGTATTCACGCTGTTGAAGGATCCCCTAGTGTTTCTAGGGATGATGGCGGTGGGCGTTTTCTTTATGGGGCAGTTCGCACTGTTCACTTATGTTCGTCCCTTTCTTGAAACCGTCACCGGCGTTGATGTGCCGATGCTTTCGCTGATCCTGTTGGTACTGGGGATTGCCGGGTTGGTCGGTACCATGCTGATCGGTGGATTTATTAAAAAGGGGTTGTACCGGATATTGGTGGTTATTCCGCTATTAATGGCGGCCACCGCGTTGGCGTTAGTCGCCTTCGGTAGCTCGGTCGCCGTGGCCTTTGTTCTGCTGGGGTTCTGGGGGTTAGTGTCTACGGCAGCGCCCGTGGGTTGGTGGGCATGGCTCGCTAAATCCGTGCCAGAAAATGCCGAAGTCGGCGGTGGGTTGATGGTAGCGGTAATCCAGTTATCCATCGCGCTGGGATCAACCGTAGGTGGTCTACTGTTCGATTCGGCGGGCTACCGAAGTACCTTCGTGGCCAGTGCTGCCGTGTTGCTGTTGGCGGCTTTCCTCGCCTTTATGACCTCACGATCGCAAGTCCGGTAAGCGGTATGAGCCGGACGTCACGCCAGGAGAAACCCATGAACGCATCTACTCCGACATCATTAGATAACCACCAACTCACTACATCGCGCAGGGGGTTCATACAAGGAACGGTGCTGGCAGGTACAGCCGTCATCCTTGGGGCACAGCCAGCCTTGGCCGCTACAGGCGAGACGTCCCTTGACGTTACGCACGAATGGGACAAGACATTTCCGCAAAGCGACCAGATAGACCATGAGAAGGTAACGTTCAAAAATCGTTACGGTATTACACTAGCTGCTGATCTGTACTTACCGAAGAATCGTGCTGATGAACGACTGGCGGCCATCGTCATTAGTGGTCCGTTCGGTGCGGTGAAGGAGCAATCCTCTGGCTTGTACGCACAAACCTTGGCTGAGCGCGGGTTCGTCACGCTCGCCTTCGATCCATCCTACACCGGAGAAAGTGGCGGTGAACCGCGCAACGTCGCCTCGCCGGACATCAATACCGAGGACTTCAGTGCTGCAATAGATTTCATTGGCCTGAAGCCTTACGTTGATCGAGAGCGTATTGGTGTAATCGGTATTTGCGGCTGGGGGGGAATGGCATTGAATGCCGTTGCGGTGGACAAACGCGTCAAGGCTGTTATGGCGACTACTATGTACGATATGACGCGGGTCATGTCCAAGGGCTATAACGACAGTATGACGCAGGAACAACGCACCCAGACGCTGGAACAACTGAGCGAACAACGATGGGTGGATGCGGAGAACGGACGTCCGGCTTACCAACCTCCCTATAATGAATTACAGGGGGGAGAAGCACAGTTCCAGGTCGACTATCATGACTATTACATGACACCGCGTGGGTATCATGAGCGTGCCGTCAACTCCGGCAACGCTTGGACGATTACCAACAACTTGTCGTTCATGAACATGCCGCTGCTTACCTATATCGAGGAAATTTCACCTCGTCCTCTACTACTGATTCATGGCGAAAACGCCCACTCGCGCTACTTCAGTGAAACCGCCTATGTGGCTGCGGCAGAACCCAAGGAACTCATGATTATCGAGGGGGCCAGCCATGTCGACCTGTACGACCAGATGGACAAGATCCCGTTTGACAGGCTGGCAGAGTTCTTTGACGAACATCTGAAACGCCTTGGATGTCAATGAGGACATCGTGATTTGGCTGGGCCACTCCTCCTATTACATACAGTTGTCTGGGAGGCGGTTTCTGATTGATCCGGTATTCAGTGTCGACGCGGCCCCCATCCCCCTTGCCAACCGTGCCTTTGCAGGAACGAATCCCTATACGGCTGATGATATACCCCCGATCGATTACTTACTGGTGACCCATGACCACTGGGATCATTTGGATTACCCCACGATCAACGCGCTCAAACCCCAGGTAGGTGAGGTTTTTACCGGCCTTGGCGTAGGGGCGTACTTCGAGAAGTGGGGGTACGAACCCGAGCGTGTGCATGAAGGTGATTGGAATGATGCCTTCGAATTGGAGAGTGGTCTGGCGCTGCATATGTTGCCAGCGCGACACTATTCAGGACGTATGCTGACACGCAATCGGACGCTTTGGGTGGGCTTTGCACTTGAGAGCCCCGGACGCCGACTCTTTTTCAGTGGAGACAGTGGCTATGGTCCGCACTTTGCTGAAATAGGGCAGCGCTTTGACGGTTTTGACCTGGTTTCTCTGGATCACGGCCAGTACGATCCTCGTTGGGCCTACATCCATATGACACCTGAAGAGGCAGCCGAAGCTGCCGAGGGGCTTGGGGCCGATGCGCTATTGCCAGCTCATGTGGGAAAGTTCTCGCTCGCTCAGCATCCCTGGCAAGAGCCTTTCGAACGTATTACATCCACTAGTGAAGCAAGAGACTATCGGCTAGTGACGCCCATCATCGGTGAGCCCATCCGGCTTGATGATAGTGAACAGCGTTTTGGCGCATGGTGGAAGTAAGCTAAAAACAGAAAGTGCCATAAGGCTTTCAGTTAGCGAATTCCGGCGCGCAAAAACGACTGCACAAACTGGCGCTGAAAGAGCAGAAAAGCAATCAACAGCGGCGCGATGCTGAGCAGTGTCGCGGCGCTAACGGTCGCCCAGTTAACCCCGGTTTCAGGCGCGGAGAAGACCCCCAGCCCTACGGTTAATGGGCGGCTCTCTACCGAGTTGGTAACCACCAGCGGCCAGATAAAGTTGTTCCAGTGGTGGCTAATCGAGACCAGCCCGTAAGCAAGGTAGGTGGGCTTGGCTAGTGGTACGTAAACCTTCCACAAAATTTCCAGCCAGTTGCAGCCTTCGATGCGGGCGGCGTCTTCCAGCTCCCTTGGGATGGTTTTAAAGGTTTGGCGGAGCAGAAAAATACCTAAGGCGCTGGCCACGTAAGGTAAGCCAATCCCGGTGATGGTGTTGATCAGCCCCAGCTCGCTTGCGATGCGGTAGTTCTCGACAATCAGCACTTCGGGGAACACAAAGAGCTGAATCAGCACCAGCATAAATAAAACGTTCTTACCGGGAATCGGAAAGCGCGCAAAGGCAAACGCCGCCAGGGTACAGACCACAAACTGACCGATCACCACCCCTGTTACCAGCGCAAAGGTGTTCAAGTAATAGCGTGCAAAGGGCGCTTGAGACCAAGCGTTAGTGAAGTTCTCTAGCGTCAGCGGGGCGAAGAACTCAAAGTTCACCATAAACTCGCTGGGGTGGAAGGCGGCCCAAAAGGCATACAGCAGCGGAAAAATCCAAATAATGGCCAGTAGCCACGCGGCCACTGTTTCCAGCGCTGGGATTGAGAAGAAACGGGAGCGGGGCGCATAGGTAGTGGTCGTATTCATTGATAGTGCGTCCTGCGATCTAAAATCGTGAACTTAAGCGTGGCCACTACCGCAAGCACCAGCAGAATAACCACCGTAATGGTGGCTGCCGTGGTGTGGTCAAAGAATGAGAACGCATTCTCGTAAACATAGTAGAGCAGCAGGTTGGTGGCGTTATTGGGCCCGCCCTTGGTCAAGATAAACAGGTGATCCACGACCCGCACCGAATTAATCAGCGCATTGATTAGCACAAACAGCGTGGTGGGCATGAGTAGCGGAAAGGTGACGCGCCAAAAGAAGCTCCAGCGGCTAGTGCCTTCTAAGTCAGCTGCCTCTTTTAACTCGGGTGGCATACCCTGTAGCGCCGCCAAGTAGAAGATCATAAAAAAGCCGGCTTCTTTCCACACCGACATCACGATCACCGAGCTTAACGCAACGCTTGGATCGCCCAGCCAGTTCACCCCGGAAAAGCCCAGCATGCCGAGCAGTTTATTGAATAGGCCAATCTGCGGCGCGTAGAAAAACATCCAGATATTGGCCGCGGCGATCATGGGTAGAATCGTCGGCGTAAAGTAGGCCATGCGCACAAAGCCCCGCCCGCGCAGCTTTCTGTTGACGAACAGCGCCATACCCAAGGCCAGCGCGATAGACGTAGGAATCGTACCGACAGCATAGATTAAGTTGTTACGAGCTACTTTCCAAAACGTCGGGTCATCGAACAATACCTGATAATTTTCAAGGCCTACGAACTCCGTGGGTGCGCCGCGAAAGCCAGGTAAAAACAGGCTGTTAATGACCGTTGCCACGGTCGGTAAATAAGCAAAAGTCGTCAGCAGTAGCGCAGCGGGTAGCAGCAGAAGCGCGCCATAGAGCTGCATTTTGCGGTGGTTGGTGAATGGCATAGAGACGTACCGCAAGTTGGAAAAGCCGGGGCATGCCCCGGCGAACAGTGAAATATCTAACGATTATCGGGCGTAGCGGCGCAGCACGCTGTCGGCCTCTTGCTGCGCTTGGCTAAGCGCTTCTTGCGGTGTCATTTGCCCGGTCAGTGCCGCTTGCACGGCGTTATCCAAGGCGCGGCGAATGCGGCCACCCTGGTAGCTGGAGAGTTCCGCCGTGCCGTGTTCAAGCTGATCGCGGGCGACCGCAGCGGGTGCGAACTCATCCACATAGCGTTGTAGCGCGTCAGTTTCGTAAGCGGCGGGGCTAACGCCCATATAGCCGGTCTCAATCGACCAGGCAGCGGCGCGCTCGGGGGCGGTCATCCAGCGAATGAAGGTCATCGCCGCGCGCTGTTCTTCTTCAGTGGCGTCTTCAAAAATGTAGAAGTTGCCGCCGCCGGTGGGGCTACCGCGCTGGGTTTTCATCGGCAGCATGGCGACGCCAAAATCAAAATCGGCTTCGCTACGTACGGCGGTTAGGTTGCCCGTGGTGTGCCACATCATCGCCGTGGACTCTTCAAGGAAGTTCTGGCGCAGGGTGCCCCACTCAATGGTGCCGTCGGGCATGGCATTGTGCTCGCTGGCAAGCGATACCCAGTATTCCAGCGCTTCAACCGCTGCAGGGTCGTCAAAGTAGACCTCTGTACCATCTTCGCTCATTAGTCGGTGGCCGTTCTGAAAGGCAAAGGCTTGGAACATCCAGTAGGGGTAGCCCGTCGACGGCACCATCACGCCCCACTGCTCGCCATTGGAGGCTTCGCGCACGGTCGCCGCCATCTCGGCCATCTGCTCCCAGTTTTCCGGGGGCGTTTCGGGGTCTAGGCCGGCGGCTTCAATGGCGTCTTTGTTCCAGAACAGCACGATGGTGGAGCGCTGGAAGGGGATGCCGTAGGTTTTGCCATCTAGCTGGCCGTTTTCCATCAGGCCAGGGTAGAAGCCATCGAGCCATTCGCGCTCTTCGTCGCTTTCGACCAGGTCGTCAAAGGCGACGATGGCGTTCTGCTCAATCAGCTCGTATAGATCGATGGAGAACATCACCGACAGCTGGGGTGTGTCGCCCGCTTCCATCGCCGACATGGCGCGCACGCGGGTGTCGTCGTAGTTACCGGCGTAGATCGCTTCCACATTGATATCGGGGTATTCGCTTTCAAACTCTTCCACCAGGTTATCAACGACGCCGGTGAGTGCACCGCCCACCGCGACCGGGTAGTACATGGTCAGATCGACGCTATCCGCGTTTACCTGGGCGGCGCTTAACAAGCCCGCTGCCAGGGCGGTCATTGCAAAAGGGGTACGCAAACGCATAAGAGACTCCGCAAGTGTCAATGCTGCTGTCAGTGTTGGAAAGAGCCCACCGCCGGTGGACGAGGAACGCTTCGAGATGAGTTGGGAAATGGGGCCGGCGTCAGGTCATCCCGCCGCAGGCCGTCGGCATCGAAAAGATGTGTATTCTGGGAAGTCCAATAGAGGCTACATGGCTGACCTGTCAGTGCCTGCTTGCCGCTAAGCCGCACGCGTAGGGTGTGCGATCCCACTGCGACATAAGCAATGGTGTCTGCGCCCAGATACTCCTCACTTAATACGTTAGCGGGTACGCCGGAACCTGGTGCGATTCGCAGCTCGATATCTTCCGGGCGGATGCCCAAGTGTCCACCAGTAGCGTCCAGGGGGGCTACGGGGGTACTTGGTTCGCCTTCGATAACGGCGCCATTCTCACCGGCTACTAGTGGTAGCAGGTTCATGGCGGGGCTGCCGATAAAACTGGCGGCAAAAGCACTAGCGGGGCGGTTATAAAGCTCGTCTGGGGTGCCGTCCTGCACAATTTTGCCGTGCTGCATCAGAATGACACGATCACCCATGCTCATGGCCTCGACCTGATCGTGGGTCACGTAAATCACCGTCATATTCAGGCGGCTTTGTAGCGCCTTGATTTCCCGGCGCATATCGCTGCGCAGCCGGGCGTCCAGGTTGGAAAGCGGCTCGTCCATCAAGCAGATCGGGTGTTCGGAGATCACCGAGCGGGCCAGCGCCACCCGCTGGCGCTGGCCGCCGGAAAGTTGCGCAGGTTTGCGGTTCAGGTAGTCGGTTAAATCAACCAGTTCAGCGACTTTGGCTAGCCGCTGGCGCTGCTCATCTTTGGGTACTTTGCGGCTGCGCAGGCCAAACACGATATTGTCGGCAACGCTTAAATGCGGAAACAGTGCGTAGGACTGAAACACCATGCTCAGCCCACGATCCCCCGGCGGCAGGCGTGTGACATCGCGCTCGCCGATATGAATACGTCCTTCGCTGGCTTCTTCCAAGCCCGCGATCATACGCAGCGTGGTGGATTTCCCGCAGCCTGACGGCCCCAGCAGAATGACAAATTGCCCAGGCGTGACGTCGAAGGAGATTTCATCGACAGCGGTCGTCGCGTCCCAACGTTTAGTGACGCGTTCCAGGCGGATTCGCGATTGGTTTGGCATAGCACACACATCACCGGCTGTTGGTTGTTATTGATCCAGCTTGTGTTGAAGGTGTTGCAATTGCGTGACACTTACATGGATGGGTGATGACAGCAGTTGTGTCAAGCAGAAAATCACCTAGCGACTTTGGCGTCATACAGCTACCTATTCCTCTGCTTAGCATTCTGCATAACTATTCATATTCAAAACTCTCATTAGTGTATGCGAAGAGTTTTCTTTCTTTGCCTCCCTCTCGAATAATCAATTAGCCGGATGCACTGATAATTCATATCCCGAGACAGAGCAGAGGGCTATCACCCATTAATTATCGTTTCCTTCATTGCTTCTGTCCGTCGTAACTGTACCTTTTTTATGGGTACAGGTACGGATATGTTATAAGCCAGTATAAGCGCGAAAGTTAGCGCTTCTAATAACAACACATCCCAAAAGGGGGATACAGTGAGCAACAGTTCCCAACTTCCTGGCTTTCGCAACCTTTCACCGTCAGAGCGTATTGATGTTCTGTCTCGGCATATTGATCTGGATGTAGAGGAAGTAGCTCTGCTTCGTAATGACGGCGCGCTTTCAATCGAGATTGCTGATGGCATGATTGAGAACGTGCTTGGTAAGTTTGAGCTGCCCCTTGGCTTAGCAAGTAACTTTATGATCAATGGCCGTGATGTACTCGTGCCAATGGTGGTGGAAGAGCCCTCCGTGGTTGCCGCTGCCTCCTATATGGCAAAGCTGGCGCGCCCTGGTGGCGGCTTTCTAACTTCTAGTAGCGCTCCATTAATGCGTGCACAAATTCAAATCGTCGGACTCGGCGATCCCGCCAATGCGCGGCTGAGCTTGCTGCGTAATAAGCATCGGCTGATCGATCTGGCCAACACTAAGGATCAACTACTTAACAAACTTGGGGGCGGTTGTCGTGATTTAGAAGTGCACACCTTTATGGAAAGTCCTAGAGGCCCCATGGTGGTGGTTCACTTGGTAGTGGATGTGCGCGACGCCATGGGAGCTAACACTGTTAATACCATGGCCGAGGCGGTTGCTCCCTTGATTGAAGAAGTAACCGGCGGCACGGTGCGGCTTCGAATTTTATCTAACTTAGCTGATTTACGTCTGGCGCGGGCGCAAGTGCGCATCGCTCCGGAGTACTTTGAGACGAGTGAGTTTACGGGTACAGACGTTATAGACCGTATTATTGACGCCTATACATTCGCGGCGATTGATCCCTACCGAGCGGCCACACATAACAAAGGTATTATGAACGGTATTGACCCGTTGATTGTTGCCACCGGTAACGACTGGCGGGCAGTAGAGGCGGGCGCGCATGCCTATGCATGCCGCAACGGTCACTATGGTTCGCTGACCACGTGGGAAAAAGATCGGAAAGACCACTTGGTCGGGACGATAGAGATGCCGATGCCTGTAGGCCTGGTAGGTGGTGCGACCAAAACGCACCCACTAGCCAGGCTGGCATTGAAGATTCTAGGTGTTAAGAGTTCACAGGAGCTGGCTGAAATTGCGGTAGCCGTTGGGCTAGCGCAGAATCTTGGCGCTTTACGTGCGCTTGCCACTGAAGGTATTCAGCGCGGGCACATGGCCTTGCATGCGCGGAATATTGCATTGTCTGCGGGTGCTCGGGGTGAGGAGGTGGATCAGCTGGTGCGCCAGATGGTTCTGGATAATGATGTGCGCTCTGATCGAGCCGAAGCGCTACTCAACGAATTGCGTAAATAATGTGTCACCCAGCCGTACGCCTCATGGAAGTTGGAGCCCGTGATGGACTGCAGAATGAGGCCCAAATACTGCCTCCTAATATCCGAGCTGCGTTTATCCAGAAGCTGGCAGATGCTGGCTTACGCCATATTGAAGCGGGTGCATTTGTGTCACCGCGCTGGGTACCGCAAATGGCAGAGACTGACGCGGTACTGAAGGCCTTACCCATTCGCGACGGTGTGACTTATAGCGTTTTGGTTCCTAATGAGCATGGCATGGCGAGGGCGATTGAAAATGGTTGTCGCGAAGTCGCCATTTTTACTGCCGCTTCGGAGGCGTTTAACCGACGCAACATTAACTGTTCCATTAATGAGAGCCTTGACCGCTTCGAACCGGTGATGGCTGCGGCAAAGGAAAACGGAATCAATGTGCGGGGATATGTATCGTGTGTTTTGGGGTGTCCCTTTGATGGAACGGTACCTATTGTCGATGTGGTTCGGGTGGCGAAACGGCTCTATCACATGGGCTGCTACGAAGTAAGTCTCGGCGATACCATAGGAGCTGGTGTGCCCAGGGGGGTGCGAAACCTTGTTTCTGCCTGTGCCATGGAGATGCCTGTTGAACATCTCGCTGCCCATTTTCACGATACCTGGGGAATGGCAGTGGCTAACTGTTTGGCTGCGCTCGAAGCAGGCGTTCGGGTCTTCGATAGCTCGGCCTCCGGCTTGGGCGGCTGCCCCTACTCCCCAGGGGCCACGGGAAATGTCGCCACTGAGGATTTGGTTTATCTATTTGAAGGTATGGGTTTGGCTACCGGTATTGATCTGGAAAGCGTGATCAGCGCAGGTGATTTCGCGGATCAATATCTGGGCCGCGAAACGGCCTCCCGTGTAGCACGGGCCTGGAGGGCAAAGCGTGTTAACGCTTGCAGCCAGCAGAATAATACGATAACAAAACTGGAGGACAAATGACCGAAACAACCGGTATGCCGTTAGCGGCGAAAGGGGCTCTTAAAGGAGTCATTATCCTTGATCTTACCCGTGTGGTCGCCGGCCCCTATTGCACCATGATGCTCGCAGACATGGGCGCTACGGTTATTAAGATTGAGCATCCTAAAGATCCTGATCTCACCCGGGAATTTCCACCAGCCATAGATGCAAATGATGAAGCCATTAGTGGCTTCTTCGCTCAATACAATAGAAATAAGATGGCTATCAGCCTTGATCTTAAGGCCAATGAAGGGCATGAGCTTTTTCTAGATATGGTGCGCAAGGCTCATATCGTTATTGAAAACTTTCGTCCTGGAACTATGGAGAAGTTAGGGCTGAGCTTTAAAGCGCTTCGTGATATTAATCCGGCCATTGTCATGACCAGTATCAGTGGATTCGGCCAAAAGGGGCCTAATGCTCCCCGTCCTGCGTTCGATAGTAGCGCACAAGCGTCGGGTGGGCTCTGGTCTATTAATGGCACGGTTGAGGAACCTATGAGAGTAGGCACCGTGTTGGGCGATCTCAGTGCGGGCTTATATGGCGCCATAGGAACGCTCGGCGCACTGCGCGAGGCAGAGCGTTCCGGATACGGTCAACATGTGGATATCTCCCAGCAGGACTCCATTATATCGCTAACAGAAAATGCCTTGGTTAACTACACAGCCACCGGCAAGGTCGCAGTACCCGAGGGAAATGGCCATCCCTTTGTGAAGCCCTATGGGCGGTTTGCGTGCAAAGACGGCCATGTGTTTTTTGGTGCCTATACCGATAAGTTTTGGCGCGAAGCGTGCCAAGTGTTCGGCGACCAAGAGCTGATCACGGATCCAGAGATTGACACCATGGCCAAGCGCTTTGATAACGCCATCTACGAGCGCCGGGTACGGCCCGTGGTGGAGCGTTGGTGTGCTAGCCATACCAAGGCTGAACTTGAAGAAATGACCGGCACTCGGTTTCCTCTTTCACCCATCAAAACGATTGATGAAGTAGTCGCAGATCCTCACGTGCGTGAACGCGACATGATTATACCGGTGGAATACAAAGGAAAAAGCTTCGAGGTGTTTGGTAATCCAATAAAAATGTCTTTAGGTACCAACGAGAAAGGCGCACAGGCGCCAAGGTCGGGCGAATCTAACGAAGTCGTGTACGAAGGCTGGTTAGGCCGCTCTAAAAAGGAAATCTCATTACTACGTGAGAACGGGGTAATTTGATTTTTTGATACTGAAATTTCAAATAACAAATCCAACAAGGTGACAATATGAATATCAAATCCATGGCAAGCTTGATCATGTCTGGAACTCTTGTGTTTTGCGGTCTAGCGTCTAACGTTGAAGCACGGACACTTCGCTATGCGATCGGTCATCCGCCGAGTTCTTCTGTAGTGGACGTGACCAAAAAATACGCAGACGAAGTCGAAGCTCTATCTGATAGTGAGCTCAGTGTTCGCATTTTCCCTATGTCTCTGCTGAATTTCGCAGAAACGTCTGGGGGCGTACGTGATGGTATGGCTGATATTGGCTTTGTTTTGACGTCCTACTTCCCATCAGAATATCCACACAGCAATATGGCCGTTGAGGCGTCTATGTTGGTCGGTTTGCTGGGTGAGAAAGCGCAAGGCCGGGAAGGCATGATCTTTATGGGCGCGCTATCTGAGTTCACTTTTTTTGATTGCCCAGAATGTAGCCAAGAGTTTAGTGCTCAGAATCAAGTCTATACCGGTAGCACAGGCGGCACTTCCTACGGGTTAGTCTGTAATGAACCGGTTGAAACTGAAGCGGATCTAAAAGGTATGCGTCTGCGTGTAGGTGCTTCCAACTGGTCACGCTGGGCTGAGTCGGTGGGAGCATCTCCCGTTACTATGTCGGCTAATGAGATGTTTGAGGCACTCGGCCAGGGCGTGGTTTCGTGTATCGTACTTGCCTCCCCAGAGATCCATAATTTCGGCCTCACTGATGTAGTAACCGACATTAATATGGACGTACCTGGCGGCCCAATGCCCATCGCTGGCACTAATATCAATGCCGATACCTGGAAAAGCTTAAGCCTGGAGCAGCGCGAAGTAATGCTACGTGCAGCAAGTGTGTTCTCTGCCGGGGTTCCCTGGATTTATCACCAGCAAGAAGATCGTATTTTGTCCGAGGCCGAGCAAAGAGGCGTGGCGATCCACCATGCTGATCAAGCTCTAATCGACAAGACTCAAGCGTTTATCCGAGACGACATGCAGCACATCGCTGAGGGTTACCGCACGCGTTATGGTGTCGAGAATGGTGAGGAAATGATTGCGAACTTCCAGGGGCTACTGGAAAAGTGGACCGATTTGGTGCAGGACGTGGAAACTGAGCAGGAGCTGGCTGATCTCTACTGGGAAGAGATTTTCTCCAAAGTCGATGTAGAAAAACACGGTCTATGAGACCAGAGCTGGGCGCATTGAGCCCAGCTCTCCCGATTAGGAGGAAGTCATGAATCTTCTTACAGATGAGCTCCGGGCACTCATTGGCACGGAGCTAGCGCCATTCGAGTTCGAAGTTACTCGGAATGATATCAAGAAATATGCTGTTGCCACCGGTCAGCGCCAACGTCGTTATCTTGAGGGTAATGAAGCCCCTTTGCTGTTTCTTTTCAGCGCCATGATGCCGGTTATTCCTTTAAGTGAGCTGCTGCCTGATGGACGCCAACCGGATAGCTCGCTGATACCTGAATTGCCGCTCAAGCGTATTATGGCGGGAGGTAGTGACTATCAAATCTATCGGCGTGCCTACGCGGGGGACGTACTGGTCTGCACCCAAAAACTAACGGATCTCTACGAAAAACAGGGTGGCTCAGGCCCTTTGATTTTCATGGTATTCGAAAACCGCTTTGAAACCAGTGTCGGCGAGCCAGTCGTTACAGAATATCTGACACGTATTGCGAGATGAGAGCGATGCCTATTTTCAAAATTAGAGAAGGCGGCGCGCTGCCTCGCCAGGATTTCAAGGCAGATACGGTTCAGCTTTTCCTTTATAACGCGGCGATCTGGAACCCCCACCGTATTCACTACGATCTTCCCTATACCCAGGAACATGAGGGGCACCCTCAACTGCTTATTGATGGTCCGCTTCAAGGGGATTGGCTGACCCAAATGGTTGAGGAGTGGCTGGATGGAGAGGGAGAGCTGACTGCTTTTCGTTATAGCAATCGCCAGGCCGCCTATATCGGGGAGGTGCTCACAGCTGAAGGCAGGGTGACCTCGTGGGATGGAGTGGTCGCTGAGCTTTCTCTGTGTCTCAAAAAACAGGACGGTATAACCACCACCGTAGCTGTCGCCAGTGTTCGGCTCACTTGAATCTTAGTGAGCTGTGGCAACCTTCAGGAGAACTGTTATGTACCGGCTCGGACGTTGGCTTTCTGGATTAACGAACGTTACTACGTTGCTCGGTGGCTGTGCCATCGTGCTGATGATGCTGCATATCACGGCAGACGTAATATTACGATATCTATTTTCGGCGCCGTTACCTGGCACGATTACTTATGTTGCTAACTACTACATGATCATTGCTACCTTTGTGCCGCTTGCTTATGCAGAAAAGCTAAATGCCCATATAACGGTGGAAGTAGTCACCGAGAGGCTGCCATTACGTGTGCAGTATCATTTAGCACATTGGTTGCTACCGCTCAGCGCCGCAGTGTTGTTATTAATGACGATCAAGACTTGGGCTGAAGCAATGATTAAGTTTGAAATTAATGCCTCTCTCGTAGAGGGAGGCACTACCATCATCACATGGCCTGGCTACTTCATGTTGCCTTTAGGGCTGGGCATGATGGTGCTTGTGATGGTGTATAAGTTTGTCATTTATTTGACCGGTGCGCGTAGCGGCCTAGTGGCGAGCGACGAAGAACAAGCCATCGCATGGGATGTACACCCTGATATGCAAGAGCAGAGAGGAGGCTCCCATGAGTGATGTACAGATCGGGCTCTGTGGCCTTGTTGTGTTATTTATGACAATAGCGCTGCGTGTTCCCGTAGGCTTGGCATTGATTGGGGTGTCGTTTAGTGGACTTTGGTACCTAATGGGATGGGGGATCGCTTGGGGGTCTGTTGGTTTAATTCCTTATCAGTTTTCCGCCAACTGGGTGCTTAGCTCAGTACCTATGTTCCTCTTGCTTGGATATATTTGCTACCACGCCCAGCTGACTCAAGGGCTGTTTCGTGCCGCTAGGTTATGGTTATCTCGAGTTCCTGGAGGGCTGGCGGTGGCTTCCATATTTGGCACCACTGGCTTCGCTGCTGTATGCGGTTCATCAGTGGCTTGCTCGGCGGCCATGGGCCGTGTCGCTGTACCAGAAATGATCAAGCATCGTTATAATCCAGGGTTGGCCACCAGTACAGTAGCTATTGCAGGTACTGTAGGCGCCCTGCTACCTCCTTCGATCATCATGATTCTGTACGGCATTATTGCCCAGGAACCGATCTCAAAACTGTTCCTTGGTGGTATTGCTGCTGGCCTACTTACAGTGATGGGCTACATTATCGTTGTAATTGTGCGAGTTAAGCTTAACCCTGAGTTAGCCCCGGCATCGACAGAGACGGCTTCAACACAAGAGCGTTTGAATGCGTTGTGGGAGGTCTGGCCGGTAGTGATGATCATGCTTGGCATTTTCGGTGGCCTATTCAGCGGCCTTTTTACTCCCACAGAGGCTGGGGCTGTTGGTGCCTTTCTTGCATGTGTCGTGGCACTATGTAAGCGCACTTTAACGTGGGCTCGTATGCGTAGTGCTGTGCTGGAAACCCTGCTCACCACGGGTACGATTCTTATCATTGCCATGGGGGCTAGCCTGCTTACCCGTTTTCTATCGCTCTCTGGTGCTGGTGACTATCTTTCCACGATGGTGATTGAAGCTGGCGCCAGCACATTTGTTATTCTATTAATCATTATACTTATCTACCTATTATTAGGAATGTTTTTAGAACCGATCGGCGCCATGTTGCTGACTCTTCCTATTGTGTTACCTATCGTTGATAGCGTAGGGCTTAGCCTAATCTGGTTTGGCGTAGTGCTGACCAAACTACTTGAGATAGGGATGGTAACTCCCCCCATAGGTATGAATATCTTCGTGATAAAAAGCGTGGTGGGAAACTTAGTAACTACTGGTGCGATCTTTAAAGGTGTTTTCTGGTTTCTTGTAATGGACGTGCTAGTGTTAATTCTTTTGATGAGCTTTCCAGAGATAATACTTTTCTTGCCTGAGAAGTTAGGATGATTTGTCAACATAAGACTTGTCATTGTTTAAAACTCGTGAGTCCTACCTGAAAGCATTTTTTGTAAAGTTATGTTGATGCTGAGAGCTGCTGTCTGAATAGACAGTGGCTCTTGTCTTGAGTGTTTTATATGGCCGTTGTCTTATTGGTCTTTTCTGTTTGAAGAAAAGGTATATTTTTTTAAATTTTTGGTTTGATGATGGTTGATAACTTTTAAAACACGATTAATAAAAAACGGGTTCAGAATTTTAAGCTCGCACGAAATGCTGGGTCATCCACATAGGCTACATTTAACCGCGTCCAAGGAACTACATTATTCCGGTCTACCGAAAAAATAGCACCGGGCGCTAGCATCACTCCCTGTTTCATACAGTGACGTGTAAGCTGGTTAGCATCTTCGATACCAGGAAATCGAGCCCAAAGGTATAAGCTTTGTTCTGGCTTGCAGAAAACTTCCGCCCCGAGTTCTTCCAGAATTTTTAGCGCAACAGCAGTAGCTGTGCGCAGTCGAGCCTGTAACTTGGCAAGATGACGAAGATAGTTACCTTCACGTAGTATGACATCTACTGTACGTTCGGCATATTCCGCCCCAGCGATATGGAGTAACATTTTTATATCTGCCAACTCGGAGATTAGTTTTTCGCTACCGGCGATAAAACCAACCCGCAACGCCGCTGATACCGACTTGGAGAAGCTTCCCAAGTATAGCGTTCTGCCAAGCTGATCTAGCGCTGAGAGCTTGGATGCTGAGCTAAGTTTGAAGTCAGCCATCGCGTCGTTTTCCACTACGATTAAATCGTGGCGTTCTGCTAGGGCTAATATCTGGCGTGCTTTATGCTCCGAGATGTCAGTTCCAGTCGGGTTGTGACAAACAGACTGCATGAAAAACAGCGTCGGCCGCTCCTTAATCAGTAAACTATTTAAATCATCTATATTCGGACCATCCTCTTCGCGTCGTACAGGAAGCATGCGCACACCGCTGAGCTGTAACTTCCCGAAAAGTGGGTAATAGCCTGGAGTTTCTACTAGTACAGTCGAACCGGGTTGGGTAAAGCGCCGAATAATCAAATCCATTCCATGGTTTGCACCATAGGTGGTTAAAATCTGCTGTGGTAATGCGTTAATGCCGTAGCTGGCTATTTTTTTGCTCAATTGCTCTCGTAAGCTGGCATTGCCGAAGCGGTTGCCATAGCGGAATAGGGAGGTAATGCCACCACGGACAACTTGACGATGAAATTTATCCAGGCGCATATCCATAAGCCAGTGGACTGGTGGGAACCCTTCACCCAGGTGGGAGTGCCCTGGTTCGCGTACAAGTTGTTGGCGCATCATCCAAGTAGTGTCGAGGGCGCGAGTATAAGGGAGCGGTTGTGTATCGCAATTTGTTTGTGTAGGCGTTGCCAAAACAAAAAAACCGCGCCCTTGGCGTGCTTCCACCAAGCCTTGTGCTGCTAAGTAATCATAGGCCGTAATTACGGTGTTCTTGGAGTCGCCGTGCAAACGCATGTGTTCACGTAGAGAAGGAAGCTTATCTCCTTTGCGTAAAATACCTTCAGTGATTTGGCTTGCTATGTCAGATGCGATTCTTTGAGCCCTAGTCTGGCGCTGCATTGATATAGGCAATTTTAGCTCCCACTTTTCGCCCGTGTGGTCTCTGATGTTGAGTATGACGAACACTAGAAGGGGACTATTCAGTGATTTGCTCACATGTAGTCACAACCAACATTAAGCTGCAATTATGTTATTGGTCTTATTGCTCACCGTTATCACGGCTAGGAATTCTATTCCAACGTTCAGTATAGCGTGTTATGTCGTTAAACTATAAGAGAGTTTGTTATCAAAGCTTCAATACGGGAATTGACCAGTCTCCTAATATGGTTCTTCGTCACTTCACGTGGATTTGGCCTGATCGAATAGGCGGCCCACCGGGCTGCCAATCAGGTAGATCATGGCGATAAAGTTGGCCTCGTTCCGGTAGCCACGTGCCCGTGACCGAGCCGCTTGGAACAGACCATTCATTCCTTCCAGTCTTGCGTTCGTCAGTCCCGAGAGCCAGCGTCTGACCACCGCGTCGGCGTGCCGCTCAAGCGTCGCCAGGGCTTTCCCCATCGGCTTCAGCAGTGACTTTTCAGACACCGCCGCCTGCATGACCTTGAGGTAGTTCGTGATGCGCCACCGAGCCGCTCTGGGCGTTGGAGCCTTCTGGATCCAGCGTAGCTTCTCCTTGATCACCCAGGCATCGGCCGTGGCGCTCTGATCGGCCACCAACTCCTGGAGCGCCGAAAGCTGTTTGGGTGTCAGGTTCTTGTTATCCAGGTTCTTCAGCAGGGCCCAGCGCAGCGACTTGGGGGGCCCCTGCTCCCGGCGCTCTTTCTTGCGTACCTCGTCCAGCCGCTTGGTGAAGGTCTGTACGATATGGAACCAGTCGACCGTTACCTCGGCCTTGGGAAGGTGCTCGGTCACGCCGCTAAGGAAGGCTGGCGACATATCGCAGACGACCTCGACCACATTATTCGGGTCGCCGCCATGGGCCGCCAGGAAGGCGCTGAAAGCCTGGATGGCATCCTTGCCGCAGCCTGGGACGGCAAAGATAACCGGTTCCCGCTTGCGCTGCATGTCGAGGAACACCGTGACATAGCGATGACCGCGCCGGGAGGCGGTTTCGTCCACGCCGACCGTCACCACCTTGGACAGATCCAGTTCCCCCAACATGCGGCCAACGTAGTGGTGCACGATGCGCCATAGTCGTTTGTCGGAAATCTCCAACTGGCGGGAGACGGCCAGTACCGGCATCTCCTTGACCAGTGACATGGCCGCTTGCTCGAACAGCAGGGTAAAGTCGCTGCCCGGCCGGGCCCAGGGCACCTCTATGCGCTTGACGCCATGGTCAGGACACTTCGTGCGCGGCACGCGAGCATGCAGGTAACAGTGATGCTGAAAGAAGTTCAGATGCCGCCAGGTTTTGTCGGCAAAGTCATGAGCTTGGCAGGCCTTACCACATTCTGGGCAGGGATAGAAACTGCCTCGCTCCGCCTCGACATAGAGGTTCAGGCGGTGGGGCGACACGGCGGTATCCAGGTACTGGTTCTTGAGGATCCAGGGCGCTTCCAAGCCCAGGCCGAGTGTTAGAATCTGGGTGCCGTCCATGTCATACCTCCTGCCGCTGTGGAGGTCATATTCTGGCCCAGCTCAGGGGGCGAATTCCACACCCAACGTCGAAGAGCCAAAAATACTCATAGCCTTGGTATTTATGGTGATATTGCCTAGTCGTTATCCCTAATGTTGCAAACTGTCTAGCCCTTTCTGGGGCTACCTCTGGGTCAAAATATTGTTTGTGATCCCACACGCCTCCAGGCATCGTGAGACGTGCCCAACTAGCAAGTGCAGCCCGGCGGGCATGCCGTTCGATTTGCATAAAATTTGGCCTTGCCATGTTACGGGCAAGACGCTGAGCACTGTTTAGCGACTCGGCTTCCCGTCGCCAGCGATCCATTGCCTCCTGAGCGTTGTAGGCATTCTGTCGTTTTATGCGCTGGCCGTCTTCGGATTCTACGTTGACCTGAATTTCCTCGACAATCCACTCAGCGATCTCAGGTGCTTGGTCTTTATGTAAGCAAGGCACAGTGACGATAAAAGGATCATCCAGCGTGGCTGGGGTGGTGACTGTTTGTGCGATACGTTGCCACTCGGCCATTTCAGTTACTCCTAATCAGAATATCGACCACCTTGGCGGCAATGTCTGAATCCATAAGCTCCGCTTCACCTTGGGCGTTGGTCTGTCCCTCTTTGGTATCACCACCTTCTAGCACTAGTCGATAGGTTTCATGAGCAAGAGGAGCGCCGTATTCGTCACGAAACACAACGCGGCGGTTGTAGCGTGGTGGTTTAATGGCAGGAAGTGATGAAGCGCTTGCGCCTCCCCTTGGCTGGCCGGTGATAGCTGTGGCGGCCGCAATAACGACCCCACCGCAGGAGGTTTTACTACCGTGGATTGCTGCAGCGGCGCCTTCAATGGGGTACCAATCAAGGCCGGTGACGATACTGGCACCACAGGAGCTGTGGTCGCCAACGCGCGCGACGGGTAAGCCGTCAACAAAGGTGGTGGAGGCAGCACTAACAATGCGGTGAGGGCCACCGTTACAGGGGCAGGCAACCTGATCGCCCAGCTTGGCTTGTTCCATGGCGGTATAATCGTCCTAATTAAACCGATAGAAAGAAGCTGGCTTAACTGCTTGCCAGTTTCAACAAAATCAATTCATCTAAATTGAACTGATTGTCATTCAAGATATCAGGATGGCATTGTTCAGTAAATACTGATGTTAATAAAACTGAGGCTGCGCAAATGTGGGTGCGTTTGAAGAAACCGAGATATAAATTACGTCGTTCGCTGGGTTGGCATCGCATAACGCCGAGTCGATTTCCCGGCTTTTACCACCTGCCCCGGCACATCGTGACCGATAAGGTCGGGGAGGGTGGCGGCAACCTCAAGTAGCGCATCCAGGTCGACACCGGTATCGACGCCCATGGCTTCAAACATATGCACCAAATCTTCGGTGCATACATTGCCACTAGCGCCGGGGGCGAAGGGGCAGCCGCCCAGCCCGCCTAATGAGGCATCGAAACGGCTAATGCCCGCCTGCCACGCCGCCAGCGCATTAGCCAGCCCCATGCCACGCGTGTCGTGAAAGTGCAGCGTGAAGGGTGTTTGCGGCCAGCACTCAAGCACCGCTTCACATAAGCGTTTGACCTGGGCAGGGTTGGCCATGCCGGTGGTGTCGCAGAGTGTGACGCCCTGAATGCCAAGGTCGATAAGCTTCTCAACCAGTGCCAGCACCCGCGCTTCGGGGACATCGCCTTCAAACGGACAACCAAACGCGGTTGAAAGCGAGGCGTTGATAAACACGCCACTGTCTTTACTGGCGTCCAAAATGGCCGCGAACTGCTCAAGAGACTGTTCCGGCGTCATGCGTAGGTTGGCCAGCCCGTGGCTATCGCTGGCGGACATGACTAGATTGATCTCATCCACTTGGCAGCCAAGCGCTCGCTCGGTGCCCTTGACGTTGGGCACTAGCACGGTGATATCGACGCCATCCCGGCGCTGAATGCCGGTCACTACGTCGGCGGCATCGCGCAGGTTGGGGATCGCTTTGGGGGAGGTGAACGACGTTGCTTCGATGCGGCGCAGGCCAGTGGTAGAAAGCGCGTCGATCCAGCGGATTTTGTCTTCCGTGGGCACAAAGCGCGCCTCAATCTGCAGGCCATCCCGGGGAGCGACTTCGTTGATCTCTATCTTGTTGGGGCACGGTGATAACTGGCTCATAACTAACTCCTTAAATAATGCCCGCTTGGCGCAGTTTGGCGCGGGTTTCGTGGTCGATTCCCAGCTCATCCAGTACATCGTCGGTATGCTGGCCAAGCGTCGGGCCACCATCGCCAAGCCGTCCTGGGGTGGCACTAAGTTTCGGTAGTACGCCGGGGACTTTGAGCGGTTTGCCGTTGGGGCGGTTGAAGGTTTGAATCATTTCCCGCGCCAGATAGTGGGGGTCAAAGGCAATATCTTCAGCGGTATAGGGATAGCCTGCCGGTACACGGGCATCATCCAGCGCCTGTAAAATGGCATCGCGTGGGCGCTCTGCCGTCCATGCCTGAATCGCCGCATCAATCAGCTCGGCTTGCTGGCTGCGCCCATCGTTATGGGCCAGCGCTGGGTCATTGGCGAGGTCATCGCGACCAATCACGCCCATCAAGCGCTTGAAGATGCTGTCGCCGTTACCGGCGATTAGCACGTAATCGCCGTCCTGGCAGCGGTAAGCGTTTGAGGGCGTAATGCCGGGTAGGGCGCTGCCGCTGGGCTCGCGCACCTGGCCGCTGGCATCGAACTCCGGTAGCAGGCTCTCCATCATGGCAAACACCGACTCGTACAGCGCGACGTCGATCTCTTGGCCCAGGCCGCTACGGTTGCGCTCCTGGAGTGCCAACAGCGTACCGATTACCGCGTAGAGCGCGGAAAGCGAGTCGCCGATGCTCACGCCCACGCGTACCGAGGGTTCACCCGGCTGACCGGTGAGGTAGCGCAGCCCGCCCATGGCTTCGCCGATGACGCCAAAGCCGGGTTTGTCGCGGTAAGGCCCGGTTTGCCCGTAGCCGGAGATATGCACCATGATCAATCGTGGGTTGAGTTTAGAGAGCGCTTCCCAGCCTAGCCCCCAATTGTCCAGCGTGCCGGGGCGGAAGTTTTCCACCACTACATCGGCCTCGGCGGCAAGCTGGCGCACTAAGCCTTGGCCCTCTTCGCTGCGTAAATCCAGCGCCACAGAGCGCTTGTTGCGAGTCTGGACGTGCCACCACAGCGAGGTGCCTTCTTCTATCATTCGCCATTTGCGAAGCGGGTCGCCGGTGCCGGGTGGTTCGATTTTGATCACATCGGCACCGAATTCACCCAGCAGTTTGGTGGCGAAAGGCCCCGCGATCAGTTGGCCAAGTTCCAAAACCTTTAAGCCCTCTAATGGGAGCTGGCGCGCTTCAGGAGCATTCATTAAGGCTTTCCTCTACTTATCGTTATCATCACTTGTGGTCAGCATGCGTGAGCCGTCCTGGGGCGACAATTAGGCAATCGGTAACAAAGGGTTCGTCGCTGACGAAGGTGTGCGCTAGCATGGCAAGGTTGCTTCTAAGGGAATTCGTTTATGCGTCGCTTCGATTTTGTCACTCTTAAACTGTTTATCTCCGTGGCGGATGAGGGGCGCCTGACGGCGGCAGCAGAGCGCGAGCACTTGGCGCTTGCCGCGGTAAGTAAACGGATCAGTGACTTGGAGGCCCTGGTAGGCACTACGCTGCTCTATCGCCGCCCCAGAGGCGTGGAGTTGACCCCCGCGGGCCAAGCATTTCTGCATCATGCCCGGCGCATTATGGATAATATTGAGCGCCTTAACGCAGAGCTTAGCGAGTATGGTGAGGGCGTGCGGGGCCATGTGCGCATTCACTCCAACACCTCAGCAATTATTGCCTTCCTACCCCAGGATCTCAGCGCCTTTTCCCGCCTCTATCCGGAAATTAAAATCGATTTACAAGAGCGGGTTAGTAGTGAAATCATTGCTGCGGTTCGCGATGGGCTGACCGATATCGGTATTTTCGCCGGGCATGTGGCGGCGCCCGACCTGCAGCAGCTCTCCTATCGGCATGATCGGTTAGTGTTGATGACACCCATTGACCATCCCTTAGCAGAGCGTGAAAGCATCGCCTTTAACGAAGCGCTGGCGTTCGATTTTATCGGTTTGCAACAGGATGCCTCGCTGCAGTCGCTGTTGAATGAACAGGCTAACTTGGCCGGCAAAGCGCTGCGTATGCGTATTCAGGTGCGCAGCTTTGACGCCATTTGCCGGATGATTCACCACGGCATGGGCGTTGGCGTACTGCCTGAGCAGACCATCTACCGTGATCTGGGCGATTTGCAGCTGAAAAGTATTCCGCTGAGCGACCCATGGGCCCAGCGAGAATTGGTGGTGGGTATGCGCCGCTACGCCACGCTTCCAGTCACTGCTCGTCATTTAGTCGACCATCTCACCCAACATAATCTGAATGGGGGCATACTCTAAAGACAAGCCATCGTATTTGACGAAGCCAGCCTTCTTGAACGTCGATTTGAGACACTTGGCGGCTTGTTTCAAGATCGAACTAGCACCACTCCCAATAACGACAACCGTAGAGAGTCATCCTATGCGGAAACAACTACTTGCCACGCTGGCTACCCTAGGCATGCTAACGACGGCCCCGTTCGTCTTGGCTAACCCAATCGAAATTCAAGTTAACAACACCATGAGCGAGGGCGGTTCGGAAAGCGCCGCGGTGGAACGCTTTGCTGAGTATCTAGAAGAGCAGGCACCTGGCCGCTTTGACGTGCGCCCCTTTTTAGCCGGCTCTCTCGGCGGTGAGAACTCCGTCCTGGAGCTGCTTAACCTGGGTCAAACCCAGCTCTCTATCACTGGCGGTAACTGGCGCCAGCAGTATGCGCCTGAGTACGACGCCATTACGGTTCCCTTTGTGTTCACCACTTGGGGCGAAGTCGACGCCTATATGGAGAGTCCTTCCGGCCAAGCGTTGGTTGAGAAAGCAGAAAGCCAGGGCGGCCTGAAGTATTTTGGTTTGCAACACCGTGGGCCCCGCCACATGACCGCTAACAAAGAGATCCACACGCCGGCTGATCTAGAGGGTTTCCGTCTGCGCCTGCCTTCGCTGCCGGTATGGCTGGAAGTGTGGGAAGAGATTGGCGCTCAGGTGGTGAACGTGCCTGCGCCAGAGATTTATCTCGCCATGCAAACCGGCCAGGTAGATGGCCATGAGAACTCGCTCTCCTCACCCTATACTCGTCGCCTATGGGAAGTGCAGGACTACTTGATTATGACCAGCCATGTGCAGTTTCCGTGGAGCTGGGTGGCCAGTTCGCGCTGGTGGGATGGCTTAGAAGCAGATGACCAGGCATTGATTGAAGAGGCGATCGACGTAGCCCGCCAACACGGATCAGAGCGCGAACGCGAACTTGACGAGTACTACCTGGAAGCCCTTCAGGATGAAGGTATGACCGTCATTGAACCGGATGTTGCGCCTTTCCGCGAAGCGGCGTTACCGGCGATTGATCGTGTGATGACCGACATGGCCGACGGCGTACGCGAAGACGCGCTGGGTAACCAAGGCGAGTAAAGCGCGCTTGGCATGAACAACGGCGGCCCATCGGGCCGTCGTTGTATTTTTATAAAAGACTAAAAAGACGTTAGGTAAAGGCTGAGGAGTTTTCCTGTGGATGACGCGGTAGCGCCCAGTAACGGGCCAGATCGAATTGCTTTCTATACGCTGCGTGGCGTAACCCGCCTATGCGACGGGTTTGGCGTAGCGTTAATGGCGGCCATTTTGCTATTGATCGTGGCGGCCGTCCTTGCCCGTGACTTGCTGGGGCTGGGCATGCCCTGGACCGAAGAAGTGGCGTCAATGCTGGCGATTTACGCGATTGGCTTTGGCTCGTTATCGGCATGGGTGCGCAGCGAGCACCTGGTGGTCGATCTGTTTAGCCACAAGCTCTCTGGACTGAGTAAAAACATCCAATATCGGCTCACCTCACTGATTTCCTGCGGTTTTTTTCTGCTTGCTGCCTGGGGCGCGTGGATCATGTCGGATATGAGCGCGAACAATAAAACCGTCTCGTTAAGCATCAGTTTTAGCTACCTCTACTACGGAGTCTTTTTTAGCTTTGCGGGCATGGCACTGATTGCCCTGTGGCAAACTCTGCGCGGGCCCGTTGCTTGGTTAGACGTTACCCATGAAGAGGAGGCGGCTCAGCCAT
The DNA here is from genome assembly GCF_050215315.1 of Halomonas sp. H2. GTDB lineage: Bacteria > Pseudomonadota > Gammaproteobacteria > Pseudomonadales > Halomonadaceae > Vreelandella. Next base: position 3,228,289 of record NZ_CP189760.1, on the reverse strand, counting down.
GACCGAACTACTTATTTTTGTCGGTGGGCTGCTCGTGCTGATGGCGATTGGCTTGCCCGTTGTTGTTGCTATTGGGGTTACCTCGTTTATCGCGCTGGTGTTCACTGGCACCGGTGGTTTACCTGTTGAACTGCTGCCGCTACGTATGGTGCAAACGCTCAATAACTTTACTTTGCTGGCGATCCCGCTGTTTATTTTGGCCGCCAATATTATGAATATTGGTTCCACCACCACGCGAATTTTTGACTTTGCCACCGCTCTGGTGGGCTTTACCAAGGGTGGCCTCGGCCACGCTAACGTAGTAGCCAGCTCCATCTTTGCCACCATGTCGGGTACCGCTGTGGCCGACGCTGCAGGTCTTGGCAGTATCGAAATCAAAGCCATGAAAGAGCGTGGCTATGAACTAGAGTATTCCACCGGCATTACCGCCGCCTCTAGCGTGATTGGGCCAATTCTGCCGCCCAGTATCGCGTTGGTGGTTTATGGCTGGCTGGCTAATGTGAGCATTGGCGGGCTGTTTATGGCGGGGCTTGTGCCCGGTATTTTGATGGCACTGCTGCTCATGGGCATGACCGTATTGCTGGGTGCCACCGGCAAAGTAGCGATGCCCAAACCCACGCCCTTTGATGCCTGCGAAGTGGCCCGCACCGGTAAGCGTGCAATCCTGCCGCTGATCATGCCGGCGATTATTGTCGGCGGTATTTGGGGCGGCTTTTTCACCCCTACGGAAGCCGGTGCGATTGCATCGCTTTACGCGGTGATTCTGGGTGGCGTGGTCTATCGTGACTTGAGTTGGCGGGATCTATTCAATGCCTTTCGTCGTACCCTGATGTTCAGTGCGGTCATCCTGCTGATCATTGCGGTTTCCAGCTTCTATGGCTGGATTCTGGTGCGCATGGGCATTCCTCAAGCGTTGGCGGGCCAGGTCGCCAGCATTGATATGCCCATGTTTGCGCTACTGCTCTGCTTTGCGCTGTTCTTCCTGCTGATCGGTTGCTTTATGTCGGTGATTGAAAGCATCCTGATTTTTACCCCGATCGTGGTGCCGGCGGCACTAAGTGCCGGGTTAGACCCCGTTCACTTTGGTATCGTGATGGTGATTACGCTCTCGGTGGGGGTGATTACCCCGCCGTTTGGCACGGTGCTGTTTTTGATGGTGGGGATCACGCGATTACGCTACGGTCAGGTGGTCACGGCGATCATGCCGTTCTTACTACCCATTATTGCCACCATTTTGTTGCTAATCGCCGTGCCGGGGCTGGCCACTTGGCTGCCAGAAGTGATGGGTTACTAGTGGATTAGGGAGCCTCTGAATGAAAATGCCGCAAAACGCCTTTAAACAGCAGCTACTGGCGGGCCAGCCACAAACGGGGATCTGGCTCGGGCTTGCCAGCGCCTACTCGGCCGAAATCGCGGCGACCGCTGGCTTTGACTGGCTGCTGCTTGACGCAGAGCACGTGCCTAATGATGTGTCGAGCCTGCTTGCCCAGCTTCAAGCGCTGGCGCCCTATGGCAGTCACCCTGTTGTTCGTCCGCCTACGGGCGACGCGGTATTGATCAAGCGCTACTTGGATATCGGCGTTCAGAACCTACTGATCCCCATGGTAGAAACGGCCGAACAAGCCGCCGAGCTGGTGGCGGCCACACGTTACCCTCCCAATGGCACACGCGGGGTGGGGCATGTGCTGGCGCGGGCCTCTCGCTGGGGCCAAGCAGAGGATTACCTCTCCCGTGCCGATGGCGAGATTTGCCTGATGCTGCAAGTGGAGAGCCCTCAAGCACTTGCCAACCTGGAGGCTATTGCAGCTGTGGAAGGTGTCGATGGCGTGTTTATTGGCCCAGCGGATTTGTCGGCCTCAATGGGACATCTCGGTAACGCCAGCCACCCCGATGTGGTAGCGGCGATTAGCGATGCCATCACCAAGATACGTGCCGCAGGCAAGGCGGCAGGTATCGTCACGGTGGATGAACAGGCCGCCCGCGGCTATATCGCGGCGGGCTGCACTTTTGTTGGTGTGGGGATTGATACGTTGCTTTACGCCAATGCTCTACGCGGGTTGGCAGAGCGTTTCAAAAATAGTTTTTAACCCAAGCAGGTTTCAACCGAAGCAGCGACAAAACCACGCTGGGGATTACTCCCCAGCAGGCAATATCCTCCCTGGGTTCATCAGCCCCTTGGGGTCGAAAAGGGCTTTAACGCCGCTGATCAACTCCCGCTCAAGTGGCGATAACCGCGCCAAGTAAGGCGCTTGCTTGGTGCGGCCAATGCCATGTTCGGCGCTGATGCTGCCGCGGAACTCGTCGAGCACGTCAAATAGCTGTTCTTCCAAGTCATGCAGGTGGGTTTTCTTATCTGCGTCCGCCATGGTGCTGGGCGGCAGAATATTGAAGTGCAGATTGCCGTCTCCGACATGCCCGTAGGCAATAATCTCGCACTCAGGGGAGGCGGCCATGACGACCTCACTTGCGCGGCTGACGAAGTCGGGAATTGCCGAGATAGGCACCGAGATATCGGTGCGCAAGTGCTCGCCGCGCCGCCGTTGGCCTTCCAACATACTCTCGCGGAACTGCCACAGCTGGGCGGATTGGGTGTCGCTGGAGGCCAGCGCGCCGTCCAGCACCAGTTCGCGCTCCATGCCGGTTTCCAACAGTTGCTCCAGCATTGAGCCGAGATCAACAGGCCCGGTGGCCGCGACTTCCATTAGCACGTACCAGGGGTAGGCGCTCTCCATCGGGTCGCGCAGCTCAGGTGTTGCTTCGATAGCCAGTTCAATACAGCGGCGGGGAATCAACTCAAAAGCAGTCAGCAGATCGCAGCAGTCGCGCCGCGCCAAACCGTACAGATCAATCACCGCCTGAACGGAGGGCAGGCCAAGCAGTGCGGTACGGTTTTGGGTCGGGCGCGGTGAGAGCTTGAGTACCGCACCAGTGACGATACCCAGGGTGCCTTCGCTGCCTAAAAATAGCTGTTGAAGGTCGTAACCGCGGTTGTCCTTATGCAGTGCGCTCAGGCTCTCCCAAACGCGCCCGTCGGGAAGTACTACTTCAAGCCCCAGTACCAGCTCGCGCATCATGCCGTAGCGCAGCACGTTAAGCCCGCCTGCGTTAGTCGCGATATTCCCCCCAATTTGACAGCTGCCTTGGGCGCCTAGTGAGAGCGGAAAGTCGCAGTCATGATCAAAAGCCGCCAACTTAACGTTCTCAAGAATACAGCCCGCGTCTACCGTGATGGTGAAGTTGACCGGGTCAATGGCGCGCACACTGTTTAAACGCTCCAGGCTGATTACTAATTCCTGGCCGGCGGGCAAGGCGCCTGCCACCAAACCGCTATGGCCGCCTTGGGGCGTCATCGCGATGCCCTGCTCATAGCAGCGCTTGACCAACTCGGCGACTTCCGCGGTATTGGCCGGGCGCGCCACCGCCAGCGGCGTGCCCAGCGTGTCGCCCGCCCAGTCGCTGATATAACGCGCCATGGCGTCCGGCGCGCGGATTAAGCCGCGCTCGCCGAGCAAGTTGGTTAGCTCATCTAAAAAGTGGGTGGTGTCTGTCATTAACTCTCTTCCTGCCAGGCCGCGCCCTCAGGGAAGCGGTGCTGTGCTTGGGACTGCGCGTGCATGGCAATACTGTAACCCGGCGCCTCAGGCACCTGGTAGCGGCCACGCTTGATGACCACCGGGTCAATAAAGTGCTCGTGAAGGTGATCCACATACTCCAGTACGCGACCCTCAAGGCTGCCGGATACTGCGATGTAGTCGAACAGTGAGATGTGCTGGGTGTACTCGCAAAGCCCAACGCCACCGCCGTGGGGGCAAATCGGCACGTCAAACTTGGCGGCCATCAACACCACTAAAATAACTTCGTTGAGTCCGCCCAGGCGCGCCGCATCGAGCTGGCAGTAGTCGATGGCGTCTGCTTGAAAGAACTGCTTAAACATCACTTTGTTATGGCAGTGCTCGCCAGTAGCGACGCCGATAGGCGCAACGCGATGGCGGATCTCGGCATGACCGAGAATATCGTCAGGGCTGGTGGGTTCTTCGATCCACAGTGGGTCAAACTCCGCCAGACGGCGCATTTTGGTGACGGTTTCGTCGACTTCCCATACCTGATTGGCGTCCATCATCAGCACGTTGTCCCAGCCGATCTCATCGCGCAGCAGCGCCGCCCGGCGGGCGTCCTCTTCGATATCGCCGCCAATCTTCTGCTTAAAGTAGGTCCAGCCTTCGGCCAGCGCTTCCTGGGCCAAACCGCGCACTTTGTCGTCGCTATAGCCCAGCCAGCCCGCTGAGGTGGTGTAGCCGGGGTAGCCATCAGTGCGCATTTCGGCTTCCCGCGCTGCCTTGCCGGGGGCCTGACGGCGCAGCAAACAGATCGCCTCTTCGGGTGTCAACGCATCGGTGACAAAGCGGAAGTCGAGGCAGCGCACCAGCTGTTCAGGGGTCATATCTACCAGCAGTTTCCACACCGGCTTGCCTTCGCGCTTCGCCCACATATCCCACACGGCGTTGACGATGGCGGCGGTGGCGAGGTGAATCGCACCTTTATCGGGGCCAATCCAGCGTAGCTGGCTGTCGCCGGTAATCTCCCGCCAGAAGGTCCCCATGTTATCGGTAATTGAGGTAAGCGTTCGCCCCTCAATCAACGGCGCCAGCGACTGCAAGGCGGTCACCACGATCTCGTTGCCGCGACCAATCGTGAAGGTTAAGCCGTGCCCTTCAGGGCTGCCGTCATCGGTATGCAGGATAACGTAGGCGGCGGAGTAGTCCGGCGCGGCGTTCATGGCATCTGAGCCATCCAGCGAGCGCGAGGTAGGGAAGCGGATATCCTGAATCTCGACGCGAGTAATCGTTGTCATTGTGCTCTCCTTGGCGTTGCGTGGGTGCGAAATTTAACGGCGCGCCAGGTGGCGCATCAGCTCACGGATACCGTAGGTCCAGGGCGGCAGTTGATCACTTCTGCCTACTCGGTTGACCAAGGCGCCCAGCGCCGGGGTGGCGATAGTGACGCGGTCATCCATATGATGGGTGAAGCCTTGGCCTTTACCGTCGCGGTCTTGAATCGGCGAGAACATGGTCCCCAGGAATAGCATGAAACCGTCCGGGTATTGGTGGTGGTCGCCGATGGTTTGGCTGACTAGATCCAGCGGGTCGCGGCTGATTTCGCGCATATCGCTCTCGCCCTGGAGCAGAAAGTCGTCATCTTCTCCCTCAATACGCAGCGATACCTGGCAGTTGCGCACGCTATCTATGTCGAAGTGGTCATCAAACAGGCGGATAAACGGGCCAATCGAGCAGGAGGCATTATTATCTTTCGCTTTGCCTAACAGCAGGGCGCTGCGGCCTTCTACATCGCGAAGGTTAACGTCGTTGCCCAGGGTCGCGCCGCGCACCTGGCCACGGCTATCGACTGCCAAGACAATTTCCGGCTCGGGGTTATTCCACTGTGATGATGGGTGTAAACCTACCGGGGTGCCAAAGCCTACCGAGGAGAGCGGCTGAGCTTTGGTAAATACTTCGGCATCGGGGCCGATACCGACTTCCATGTACTGTGACCAGCCGCCGCGCGCCTGAAGCGCTTTCTTAAGCGCCATTGCTTCTTCAGAGCCTGGGGCAATTTTGGAAAGGTCGGTACCGATCAGCGCCTGCAAGTCGTCACGCAGCTCAACGGCCCGGGCCGGGTCGCCGCCCGCTTGCTCTTCAATCACCCGTTCCAACAGGCTGACTGCAAAGGTGACGCCGCATGCCTTGACGGCCTGAACATCGCAAGGGGCGAGCAAATAGGGCGCTTGGGCTGGAGACGCCTGGGAGTTAGCCAGAAGAGTTTCCAAACTAGCTAAAGGCTTGCCTTCTGCACGTTTTACCACCTCCAGCACATCGTCACGCTCAAGCAGGTCGGCCATGGTCGGGCCAAATTCGGTGATATCAATAACTTGACCATCGTGCACGGCCACCAAAGCAGGCCCGGGTTGAGGGCCATCTAGCCATACGCGGCCAACCAGCTGCGCTTTATCCAGGTCATTGGGAACGGCGTCAGTTGAGGATAGTGGGTTCATACGTGTCTCCTGTAGTTATAGATAGAACGGTTATAGATAGAACAGTTATAGATGGAACAGTTATAGATGGAATAGTTATAAATGGAACAGTGACAAGTGGGTCTTTAAAAAAATGCTGTACGACTGGCGGCTGGTGCGCCATCGCCTATCATGTTATGGATGTCGTGTTGTATGACAGGTATGCCAGCTCATGCCTTACTCTAGCGCACTGCTCTATTTCAGGTCGATAGGCAAATCTGTCTAGATTAAGGTGGTTTCGCTGAGCAAGGCTTTAAACAATAAAAGTAACCAGCGTTAAGGAGCATTGCATGTTAGACGAGTGGAAAGGCAAGCGAGTATTAATCACCGGTGCCAGCCGAGGAATCGGCGCCGCGGTTGCTAAGCAGTTGGGCGCGCTAGGGGCCCACGTGGCGGTGCACTATCACAGTAGTGAAGCGCCCGCTGAAGCGGTGGCACAGGCTATTCGCGATGCAGGTGGCGACGCTTTTACCCTTAAAGCGGATGTTAGCCATACCCGTGAAACCCAAAAACTTGTCGATCAAGCCGCCGAGCGCCTGGGCGGTTTAGACCTGTTAATTAATAACGCCGGGGATATGCTGGGTCGGGTGGGTTTGGAAGAGATGGATGATGACCAGTACGACCGGGTAATGGATCTCAACGTGCGTTCGGTGGTGATGGCTAGCCGAGCGGCGCTACCGCATTTTCGCCGCGCTGGGAGCGGCAATATTATTCACACTACCTCGATTGCCGCGCGCAACGGTGGCGGCGGTGGTGCGGGGCTATATGCGTCGGCCAAAGGCTTTGTGAGTACGGTAACGCGCAATATGGCCAAGGAGCTAGCGGGCGATAATATCCGCGTCAACGCCGTGGCACCTGGCACGATTGTCACCGATTTTCATGACCGCCACTCTAGTGAGGCGCATTTATCCGCAGCACGAGCGTCGATTCCCATGGGGCGCTTGGGCACGGCAGAAGAGTGCGTAGGTGCGTATGTGTTTCTCGCCACCGACGCGCTGAGTGGCTACGTCACGGGCCAGATTATTGAGGTCAACGGTGGGCAGCTAATGCCATAACCATGGGATGACTCCGCAGGCATCATCATAAGTATGACTAAAATCCTTATCTGGATGGTTGCGCGATTGTAGGCGACCAACTAGGTTTGAAGCTGGTGGTATGATACGTATACAGCAAGATGGTCAGTTACGCTGGCTGTCACCACTTAACTAACCAACACACCACAATAAACAGCAACACATCGCAATGAATAGCAGAAAATCTCAATAACCAACAACAAATCTAACGGTTGCGAGGAGTACACAATGAGTCACAAAAGCCAGCAACATCTCCGTATGTCCCGCCTGCTAACCGCCACGCTGATCGCGAGTGGTCTTACGCTGAGCGGTGCTGTGCATGCGCAAGAAGAGCTTAATTTTGCCCACGTCTATGAGACATCCGAGCCCTTTCACGAGTGGGCCCTATGGGCAGCGGATGAAATTGAGGAGCGTACCGATGGGCGTTATGCGATCAACGTCCACGCGGCGTCGTCACTCGGTAAGGAAGCGGATATCAACGAGGGCCTACAGCTGGGCACCGTTGATCTGATCTACACCGGCAACCAGTTCGCCGGTCGCTTTTATGGCCCCGTAGGGATTGCCGGCGCGCCCTATATGTTCCGCGATTTCGACCATTGGCAAGCCTACGCTGACAGCGACCTGTTTCAGGAGATTGCCCAGGGGTATCAGGACGCGACTGGCAACGTGCCCTTGGCGATGAATTACTACGGACGTCGTCATGTCACCTCCAATGAGCCGATTAATACTCCGGAGGACATGCAAGACCTGAAAATTCGCACCCCTAATGCGCCGATGTACATGATGTTCCCGAATGCGGTGGGCGCCAACCCTACGCCGATTGCTTTTTCCGAAGTCTACCTAGCACTGCAGCAGGGTGTGGTGGATGCTCAGGAGAACCCGCTGCCAACCATTCGCGCCAAGGCGTTTTATGAGGTGCAGGACACTATCAATCTGACCGGCCACATCACCGACTCCTTGATCACCATCGCCGGTGGGCCATTGTGGAACCGCCTCTCCGAAGAGGATCGTGAAATTTTCCGTGCGGTTTACGCTGAAGCCGGGGAGCGCATTACCCAGGATATTCAAGCCTCCGAGGAGGAGCTGGTTGCTTGGTTTGGGGAACAGGGTGTGAATGTCAATGAGGTGGATATCACCCCCTTCCGCGAAGCCACGATTCCGGCCCATAACGGCGACGCGGCGACCTGGGATCAAGACACCTATGATCGCCTGCAGGCCATCGGCCAATAACGTCGAACGGTCAGTTCTTTCCTGAAAGACTGCTTTCGTAGACCACGACTCGCCCCGCCCTAAGCCTAGGGTGGGGCGAATGGGAACTTTTCTATGAGCCAACACGACGCTACTGACGAGATCAGCTTCGCTGGCCTCGACGATGACTCCTTCGACATCCGTGAGTATGCCATGGAGGATTTCCTGACCCTGGGTATCTTCTGGCTTCTCGCTCTGGATGTTTTTTTGCAGTTCTTCAGCCGCTATGTACTCGGCAACTCCATCGCCTGGACCGAAGAGATGGCGCGCTACTTGCTGGTAATGGTGGGCTTTCTGGGGAGCACTATGGCGGTGCGCAAGGGGTCACATATTGCCGTGGAGTTCTTCTATCGCTACATGCCGATGTGGCTTGGGCGTTTGATGTCTACGGTAGTGGATCTGATTAATATCGCCTTTTTCGCCATTATGGCCTGGATCACCTTCAAGCTGGCCGACCGCACCAGTGCGATGATGGTGTCGGTAGATATCCCTAAAAGCTGGCTCTACTACCTCGTTATGCTTGGCTTCATCATGATGCTAGTGCGGGGTATTCAGGTGGCGATTCGGCACTGGCGCACGGGTTCCCATGAGCTACTTAATACCTAGCTAGTCGATACTCAGCCACTCGATACTCAGCCACTCGATACCCAGGCATGACCCGCCACAACGATACTCTTGCGGAGATCACTCCAATGCCCAACATTTTGTCCATGCGGCGCGGTGGCTCGATGGTAGCGCCGCTGGTCGCGGCAGTCGCCATACTCGGCTGCATCGCGTTGGCCGTTACCCAACACTACCTACTGTTTTTGTTTGCGGCGCTATTCACCCTGCTCGTGATGGGGGTGCCCATTGCCATTAGCTTGGCCGGTTCGTGCCTGCTCTACGTGCTGCTAACCGGCAGGGTGCCTGATGTTGTGGTGGTGCACCGTATGATCAACGGCGTCGATAGCTTTCCGCTGTTGGCGATTCCGTTCTTCATCCTCGCCGGTAACCTGATGAACAACGGTGGCATTACCTCGCGGATCTTCGACTTCGCCAAGGCGCTGATGGGGTGGATGCGTGGCGGCCTTGGCCACGTCAACGTTGGCGCCAGTATCGTCTTCTCCGGCATGTCCGGTGCAGCGGTGGCCGATGCCGGAGGCCTGGGCACCATTGAGATCAAGGCTATGAAGGATGCTGGTTACGATGAAGAATTTTCGGTCGGGATCACGGCCGCATCATCGACCATCGGCCCGATCATTCCGCCTAGCCTGCCGATGGTTATCTATGGCGTGATGGCGTCGGTTTCAGTCGGCCAACTGTTTGTCGCAGGCCTGGTGCCGGGGCTGTTGATGGGCTTGGTGCTAATGGCGATGATCACAATCATTTCACGTCGGCGCGGCTATACACGCGATGCGGTGTTCTCATTCCCGGTGCTCGGGCATAGCTTCAAGCGGGCCTTTCTGTCGCTGTTGACGCCGGTGATCATTGTTGGCGGCATCATGAGCGGCGCTTTCACCCCCACAGAAGCCGCTATCGCTGCGGTGGTGTACGCGCTGGTGCTGGGTGGCGTGGTCTATCGCAGTCTAACCTGGCGCCGCTTGCTCAAGGTCAGCATGGAAACTATCGAGACCACGGCGGTCATCCTGCTGATCGTTGCCGGAGCCTCGATATTTGCCTGGATTCTGACCAGCAACCAGGTCACTCAGCACGTGGTGACACTGCTGGGGCCATTCGCCGATAACCCCATCGCGACGCTGATCATCATCAACCTGGTGCTGATCGTGGTGGGCTGCTTTATGGAGACCATTGCGGCGATCACCATTCTCGTGCCGGTACTGTTGCCCGTGGCGATCACCGCAGGTGTCGACCCCGTTCACTTTGGCGTGATCATGGTGCTTAACCTGATGATCGGTTTGCTGACACCGCCAGTGGGCATGGTGCTCTACGTGCTGTCACGGGTTTCCGGTATTTCGTTCGAGAAATGCATGCGCGGCACGCTGCCGTTTCTGGTGCCGCTCGTCATTGCGCTGTTGTTGGTCACCTTTGTCCCGGCCATCTCTCTTTGGCTACCCACGCTAATTTATCGTTAAGCACTACCGGTAACGGTTTAATATTAAGACCAGGAGTATGTGACCCATGACCGATTTGGCGTCGGACTTTCGCGTCGCACGCGAAGACCTTACTCGCTTTATGCAAGCGGCCCTCGCGGCGGCGGGGGCTAATCAGGCATCTGCAGATGCGGTAACTCGCGCACTGGTGACGGCGTCGCGGATGGGCACCGACAGCCACGGCCTACGCCTGTTGCCCCACTATTTGCAGGCGCTTAAAGGCGGGCGCATTAACGGCACGCCCAACATACGTTTTCATCAGCGCTTGGCCGCAACGGGGTTCTTGGATGCGGATGATGGGTTAGGCCATCTGGCGGGTTATGCCGCCATGGAACACGCCATGGCAATGGCGGAAGAGGTCGGCATAGGCGCTGTTGCGGTGGGTAACTCATCACATTTCGGGGCTGCGGGTTGCTATGCCTTGGCAGCCGCCCAGCGCGGTTATCTGGGGATGGCGTTCTGTAACTCTGACCCCTTCGTGCTGCTGCATGAGGGCGCCAAACCTTTCCACGGCACTAACCCTATCGCCTTTGCAGCGCCGGTGGCGGGAGAGGCGCCGTATCTGCTGGATATGGCAACTAGCTCAGTTCCCTGGAACCGCGTGCAGCAGTACGGCGCGATTGGCCGTGAGCTGCCGGACCAGGTTGCTGCCGATGCCAGCGGAAAGGTCAGCCGCGACCCTAGCGAGATCGCCGCACTGCTGCCGTTAGGCGGCAATGGCTTTGGCTTTAAGGGCGCCGGGCTGGGCGGCATGGTGGAAATTCTAAGTTCGATGCTATCGGGCATGCAGCACGGTTTTAAACTGCTGCCCATGGGCGGGCCGGATATGTCGACCCCGCGCGGGGTGGGGCACTTCTTTCTGGTGATGAAGCCCGATGCGTTTGTAGACGAAGGCACTTTCGCGCGCGGGTTGGCCGAGTACTTGGCCGACCTGCGTAGCCAGCCTGCCACCGAGGGTACAGAGGTGCTAGCGCCGGGAGATCGTGAATGGCGCTGCCAAGCGCAGCGTGATGCACAGGGCATTCCTCTCGACTCTGCCAATCAATTGGCCTATGCCGAGATCGCCGAGCAGTACCAAGTAGCGCCGTTATCGCGGCTGGGTTGAAAGACAATAACCAGAAATGCAGTAAAATGGCGGCGAATTCCAGGTTAACCAGGGGGTGACTGCCTATGAGCAGATACCGGATCGAGCGCAAAACGCTGTCCGAACAGGTCGCCGAACAGCTCGAGGCGGAGATTCTCGAGGGGCGGTTGAGTGAGAATGATCAGCTGCCCTCGGAAAGAGAGCTGATGGAGCAGTTTGGGGTGGGCAGGCCAGCCGTGCGTGAAGCATTGTTCCACCTGCAGCAGCTTGGGCTCATCGCTATTAATAGCGGCACCCGTGCCAGGGTGATTAGGCCTACCGCAGAAGCGGTGATGGCCAGGCTTTCCGGGGTAACCCGGCAGCTGCTTTCCAAGCCTGATGGGCAGCAATATTTTCAAGAAGCGCGGGCCATGTTTGAGATTTCATTGGCTCGCTATGCGGCGCGTAACGCCAGCGAAGAAGATTTGGCTCGGCTACACGAGGCGTTGGCCGATAACCGCGATGCGATTGGCGATGAAGCGCGCTTTAAGCGCTCCGATAATGACTTTCATGGCGTGTTGGCGAGCATTGGTCGTAATCCCATTTTCGATGCTATCCATGTAGCGCTTTCTGAGTGGCTAGACGATCGCCGCGCGCTGGTATTGCAGCAAAAAGATGAAGATAGAGCGGCCACGGCCGCCCATACCGAAATCATTGCAGCGATTGAATCCCGCGATCCGGACGCAGCCGAGGCGGCCATGCGGCGCCACCTCGACCGACATTACGGGACGTACATGCAGCTTAAAAAGCGTCTGTCTGATGCCTCTTAACGCCGCATGCTTGCGCTACAGGTGTTAGCCCTCGCGCTTGCCGTCCACTAAGCGTGAAACGTTAAACGGATTGCCGTCTTGTAGCGCTTCCGGCAGCAGGCCCGCGGGTAAGTCTTGGTAGCAAACCGGGCGTAGGAAACGGTAAATGGCCGCGCTGCCCACTGATGTGGTGCGTGAATCCGAGGTGGCCGGGTACGGGCCGCCGTGCACCATGGCATGACCTACTTCAACACCGGTAGGCCAACCGTTGGCCATAATCCGCCCAGCGCGACGCTCAAGCACCGGCAGCAAACGTTTGGCAGCTGCTAAATCGCCCTCATCTAGCTGTAGCGTTGCGGTCAGTTGGCCTTCCAGCTTTTGGGCCACCTGCTGCATTTCATCGCTATCACGGCACTCAATGACTAGGGACGTCGCGCCGAACACTTCACCTTGCAGCGCCTCGTCAGATAAGAAGTCGCTGGCGCTGGTGACAAACAGCGCTGTTTGGCAGCTATGCGGGCCATCGCCCGTTTGCCCACGGGCGATTTCCGTGACGCTGGCATTGTCAGCCAGGGCTGCCACGCCGCTCTGATACGCGTCGTGGATGCCAGGGGTGAGCATGGTCTGCCCAGCACTGCCTTTAACGGCTTCGCCAGCGGTGGCGACAAACGCATCCAGGTCGGCGCCTTTAAGGCCAATCACGAGGCCAGGATTGGTACAGAACTGGCCAGCGCCCATATTGAGCGAGGCCACAAAGCTTTCGGCAAGCTTAGTGCCGCGAGCCTTCAGCGCTTCAGGCATCAGAAAAACCGGGTTGATGCTGCTCATTTCGGCGTAAACGGGGATCGGCTCAGGGCGTGCTTGCGCTGTCGCCATCAAGGCGGTGCCGCCATTGCGCGAGCCGGTGAAGCCTACCGCTTTAATACGCGGGTCGGCGACCAGTGCCTGGCCGATCTCTTTACCTGAGCCGAACAGCAGTGAAAAGACCCCTTCCGGAAGCTCGCATTTCGTCACCGCGCGCTGAATCGCGCGACCGACCAGCTCAGAGGTGCCAGGGTGGGCCGAATGACCCTTCACCACGACCGGGCAACCCGCCGCTAGCGCAGAGGCGGTATCGCCGCCCGCGACGCTAAACGCAAGCGGGAAGTTGCTGGCACCGAATACGGCCACTGGGCCTAACGGAATGTGGCGTTGGCGCAGGTCTGCGCGGGGCAGCGGCTGGCGCTCCGGCAGGGCTGGGTCGTGGCGAATATCCAGCCACTCACCCGCGCGCACCACCGAGGCGAACAACCGTAGCTGACCGCAGGTACGGCCACGTTCACCTTCCAGACGCGCCTGGGGCAGGCCGCTTTCAGCCACACCGCGCTCGGTAAGCTCGCCACCGATCGCCTCAATCTCCTCAGCAATGGTTTCTAGGAAGTGTGCACGTGCCTCTAGCGAGGTCTCGCGGTATTGGTCAAACGCTGCTTCAGCGAGCTCGCACGCCTGTTCCACCTCGGCGCGACTACCGCCCAGGTAGCTGGGCGCTAGAGCTTCACCCGTAGCAGGGTTAATGGCGACAATCTCAGCTTTTGAGCCGGTAACGGCCTGTTGACCGATAAGTAGTTTGCCTTGCAGTGTCATGTTGGCCTCCTTTTAAAGGGCGTTAACGATTGATGCGTGGTGTGATTTTTCGTGAGCCTGCTGCACGCGCAGCGTGTTGCGCAGCGGTCGGCCAAAGTCGCCAAGAGCGATTTCGAAGCGATCGCCGTCACGGGTTTGAATGCCATCGGCAAAGCTCAAGGTTGCCGTGCCAAAAAAGTGAACGTGAACATCGCCAGGGCGGCAAAAGCCAGGGTACTTGAAGTGGTGGTATTCAAGGTTGGCGATGCTATGTGCCATGTTGGCTTCGCCGGTGAGAAACGGCTTTTCCCACAGCGTTTGATCGTCGCGCACAATGCGGCTGGTGCCTTCAAGATGATTAGGCAGCTCGCCAATCAACAGTTCCGGCCCAAAGCTGCACGCGCGTAGCTTAGAGTGCGCCAACCATAGATAGTTGAAGCGCTCGGTGACGTGGTCGGAGAACTCATTGCCGACCGCGTAACCGACCCGCCAAGGTGCGCCATCGGCGCCAATCACATACAGCCCGGCAAGCTCGGGCTCTTCACCGGCATCTTGGGCGAACTCAGGAGAGGGCATCTCGGCTTCAGGGGCGACGATGCAGTCACCGTCACCCTTATAGAACCACTCCGGCTGGGCGCCCGGCGTGTTATCAGCCGGTTTACCGCCCTCGACGCCCAGCGTGAACATACGCATGGAGTCGGTCATATCCTCTTTCGCGGCCTGAGCTTTAGCATGCATAGCCGAGCGCGTGTCGGCGCTGCCTAGGTGCGTTAAGCCGGTGCCGGTCACTAAGCAGTGGGCGGGGTCGGGGTGGGTGAGCGGTGGTAGCAAGCGCCGTTCGTCAATCAGCTGCTGGTAATCGACCTTTGCCTCGCCTAAGCGCGAGGTAAGCGTATTTTTAAGCGATTCGCCAGCCGCGATAGCCGCTTGCGCGAGGCCATAGGTACCGCCTTCAATGGCAATCGGGCGCACGGTCGTGTCGCTCTCTACCAAGGCTACCCGCAGCTGCTGCTGGTCCAGATATTGAATTAAACGCATCGTCATTTCCTTGTAAAGCGTTAGTAATCAGTTACCGCGCACGGCGGTGAGGTCCGGCAGCCACGTAACAATGCCGGGGAACGCGATCAAAATAACCAGCACCACGAGTAGGGCGGCGTAGTAGGGCAGCATGGCTTTAACGAGCTGTTCCATTGAGACCTTGCCGACCCCGCAACCCACATATAGGCAAGTGCCCACTGGTGGTGTCAAAAGGCCGATGCCGAGAATGAACGCCATCAATACGCCGAAATAGACCGGATCAACGCCAACTGATGTGACAATCGGTGTCAGCATTGGCGCCATAATCACCATCGCCGGGGTTAGATCCATCACAAACCCGACTAGCAGCAGCAACCCTGCAACGATCAGCAGTAGTAGAAAGGGGTCTTGGGTAATCGCTTGCACCTGCGTCACTAACGTCTGCGGCACCATGTTAATGGTTAAAAACCATGCAATGACGGTCGCAAATGCTAGCAGCAGCAAGACCATGCCGGTCAAGCGGGCGGTGCGAATCAACATGCCCCAAAGAGCGCTAATCTTAAATTCGCGGTAAACGACTAACGAGATAAACAGCGAGTAAAGCAGCGCCGCAACGGCGGCTTCGGTGGCGGTAAATACCCCGCCAATGATGCCGCCGATGACAATAAACGGCAGAACTAGCGCCAGCCAAGCGGCTTTGAATGCTTGCCACAGCACATCAAAACGGAACTTACGGGTCTGACCCGCATGGCCGATGGTGGCCATAATGAAGGTCGTGGCCATCAGCCCAAAACCAATCAATATGCCCGGCACAATACCCGCGATGAACAGGCGGCTAATCGAGGTCTCGGTAACAATACCAAACAGAATCAGCGGAATAGACGGCGGAATAATAATGCCGATCACCGATGAGACGGTGTTGATCGCGGTGGCTTGGGGGGCGCTATAACCCTGCTTGGTCATCGAGGGGATCATCATCGCCCCGGTGGCGGCAGTGTCTGCCACGGCTGAGCCGCTAATGCCGCCGAAGAACATCGAGCCGGTAATCGCTACCTGGCCAAGGCCTCCGCGCACGAAACCCACCAGCGCTCCGGCCAGTTCCATCAAGCGACGGGCGATACCGCCGTTGCTCATGACTTCGCCAACCAGAATAAAGAACGGAATCGCTAACAGCGGAAAGCTGTTCACCCCACGAACCGACTGCTCAATCAAAATCGATAGCGGAATATCAGAGAGAAAAGCCATAACAACGGCGGCAATGCCCAGACCAAAGGCGATGGGCAAGCCCAGGGCGAGCGAGGCAAACAGAATGCCTAGAAAAATCCATAACATGGTCTAACGACCTCCATTAGCGGTGGTCGCAATAGCTGGCGAGCGTATCTGCCCAACGCTCTGCCAAGCGCGCCAAATAGCCACAGCGGCAATAAAAATCGCACACAGAACCAGCGAGACATTAATCAGGTTCCAGGGCACATTCAGGATGGCGGTTTGACTGGAAGCACGCGTCATCACTAATACGCCGCCCCAAATAATAACACCCATTAACAGCGTGATGATCACGTGTTGTAACAGGTACAGCATATGCGCGGCACGGGGCGCTAAACGGCGCACTAAAATGTCGACGGCGATGTGCTCATAGCGGGCGAACGCCGCGGCGGCACCGATAAAAATCAGCCAGATAAACAGCATGCGAGCCAGTTCATCGGCCCACGGCACGGAATTATTAAACACCGCGCGACCCACCACATTGACCGACACTGAGACGATAAGCGCCACCAGTAACGCTGCAATAAGGTGCTCCATGGCCAGCGTCAGCCAGCGAAACAGCGCGGGGCCACGGCGCTGCTCGGTGTCGATCTCTAACGGTTGGCGTTGAGGGTCGTCGAGAAAGACTGCCGTATCAGGAATTTGCGTGTCAGGTATATCCATGAGCTCTCCGAAGAGACAAGCAACGACAAAACAAGAGGCATTTGCCCCTTGTTTTGTTAACAGTTTTATCTAGCAGTTTTATCTAGCAATAGAGCGCCGAATAAAAGCGCGGCGCTTATTCAGTCATTGAGGATTCGGCAAGGCGCTGGAACTCAGCAACCAAATCTTCGCCGATGCGCGGCGCCCACTCTTCATAAACTGGCTGCACGGCTTCTTGGAAGGCGGCGATTTGCTCGTCATCCAGACGGGTAATCTGCATGCCACGCTCTTCGAGTTGATCACGCGCCCAGTCATCGTATTCGCTTGAAAGCTGGATTTCGTAATCAGCAGCCTGCAGGGCGGCCTGTTGCACCAGTTCCTGATACTCAGGGTCTAGGTTGTCCCAGGTGCGCTCAGAGATCATTTTGATAAAGGGCGTGTAGACGTGACGGGTTTCTGAACCGTAGTCCTGCACCTCATGGAAGTTGGACGTCAGGATGGTGCTCCAGGGGTTTTCCTGGCCGTCAACAACGCCCTGTTCCATGGCGGAAAATAGCTCACCAAATGCCATTGGCGTAGGGTTGGCGCCAAGCGCTTCCCAAATGGCCAGATGCACCGGGTTTTCCATGGTACGAATCGACAGGCCGCGAACGTCTAAGCCAGCAACATCATCAGGCGAAGCGACTTCCCGCGCGCTATTGGAAAGCTGGCGAAAGCCGTTTTCGGAGAATGCCAGTGCTTTCAGGCCAGTGCCGTCAAACGCATCGAGCATCTCTTGGGCCGCGTCGCTGCGCATAGCCGCTACGGCGGCTTCGCGCGTCGGTAGCAAGAAGGGCAGATCAAAAACCGCTAGCTCTTCAACGTAGCCCGTCGCGGGTGAGGATGAAGGATAGGTCATATCCAGCGTGCCGGTCTGCAGCATTTCCATCATCTGCACGTCGTCGCCGAGCTGGCTGTTGGGGAAGATATTAACAGTGATTCGACCGTCGCTGCGCTGATCAAGAATATCCGCAAAGTACTGGCTGGAAATATACTGAGGCGAGCTTTCGGCCAAGCCAAGCCCCATGCGTAGGGTAACGCTGCCGTGATCACCCACCGTATCGCCATCAATTTCAGGCGGGTCGGATAGGTCGGGTGTTTGCGCATAGGCCATGCCTGAGCTGAGCAGCGTAGCACCGGTTACTAATAGGGTGCGTTTCCATAGATAATGCATAGTTGTCACTCTCCTGGCGTGCTACAGGTCGCTCCACTAAGGGCGTCTTCCAAGCGAACCGCAGCGTGATTGCTGTTGTAGTTATGTGTTCGCAGCGCTGCCTGCTTTGATGAAGCTTTGATGAAAAAAGCGCTGCAACCCTTAGCTAAATGTCTAACGTTTTGGCTATATGTTCAACATATACTTTTGTATGTGTCGACCCAGCCGCGAAGAAAGCGTACCTTGCTTACTAACTTTTTTCTATTCACTCTAGGCGTGGAGTAACACCATGGCCAATTTTCGGCGCATGACATCCGAGCAACTGCGTTCACGTTACTGGTTCGATAACCCAGACCATGCTGGCACTACAGCGCTGTGCATTGAGCGTTACCTCAATTACGGCATCACGTTAGATGAGTTAACCAGCGGTAAGCCGATTATTGGTATTTGCCAGTCAGGGTCTGACTTAACGCCGTGTAATCGACACCACATTGATCTCGTTAAACGGGTGAAAGACGGCATTCGTGCGGCGGGCGGCGTACCGTTTGAATTCCCCATGCACCCTATCCACGAAAACGTGCGCCGGCCCACTGCCGCGCTGGATCGCAATCTGGCCTACTTGGGCATCGTGGAAGTACTCCACGGCTACCCACTAGACGGCGTGGTACTGACCACCGGCTGCGATAAAACCACCCCGGCTGCGCTAATGGCAGCGGCAACGGTGAATATTCCCGCCATTGTACTTTCCGGCGGGCCGATGCTAAACGGCTGGCGGGGCGCCGAGCGGGTGGGCTCAGGCACGATTATTTGGGAGCTACGCAAGCGCCTAGCAGCGGGCGATATCGACTACGCGGAATTCCTTTCCCGTGCCAGTGATTCGGCGCCCTCGATTGGCCACTGCAATACCATGGGCACCGCCTCCACCATGAACTCCATGGCCGAAGTACTGGGCATGAGTCTGCCAGGTTCAGCGGTCATTCCCGCGCCCTACAAAGAGCGTGCGATGGTGGCTTACGACACCGGCACGCGAATTGTCGATATGGTCTGGGAAGACCTGCGCCCGCTAGATATTCTGACCCGCGAAGCGTTTGAGAACGCCATTGTGGCCTGCTCGGCGCTGGGCGGCTCTTCTAACGCGCCGGTGCATATCAACGCTATTGCCCGCCATTCGGGCATTGAGCTGGATAACGATGACTGGCAGCGCCTAGGGCATGAAATTCCGCTGCTGGCTAACGTCATGCCTGCAGGTGCCTTCCTATGTGAAGAGTTCCACCGCGCTGGCGGCGTGCCTGCAATTCTCCATGAGCTACAGGCAGCGGGTAAGTTGCACGGCGACGCGCTGACAGTGAATGGCCGCTCGATTGGCGATAACCTGGAAGGCCGCGAAACCCAGGATCCGGATGTGATTTGCCGTTATGCCGACCCATTGGTCGCGCACGCCGGCTTCCTCAATCTTAAGGGCAATCTATTCGACTCAGCGCTGATGAAGACCAGCGTGATCTCGCGGGACTTCCGCGAGCGCTTCTTGAACGACCCGGAGGACCCAGAAGCCTTTGAAGGCAAGGTGGTGGTGTTTGATGGCTCGGAAGATTATCACGCCCGTATTGATGACCCAGCGCTCAACATCGACGCCCGCACCATTCTGGTAATGCGCGGAGCAGGGCCCGTCGGTCACCCCGGCGGTGCCGAAGTGGTCAATATGCAGCCCCCGGAAGCGCTGATCAAACAGGGGATTGAATCGCTGCCGTGTCTAGGCGATGGCCGCCAATCGGGCACCTCCGGTTCGCCGTCGATTCTCAATGCCTCGCCTGAGGCTGCCACGGGCGGCGCTTTGGCGCTGCTGGAAAGCGGCGACCGGCTGCGGGTCGATCTCAAACGCGGCGAAGTACAACTGCTGATTGAGACCAGTGAGCTGGACGCGCGCCGCGAGCGTTTAGCCCAGCAGGGTGGCTACCGCTACCCCGACCACCAGACGCCTTGGCAGGAAATTCAGCGCAGCATGATCGAGCCGCTAGATCGCGGCATGACGCTGGAACCGGCCACCAAGTACCGCGATGTCGCTCGCCAGCACCCGCCGCGGGATAATCATTAAGCAGCGACAATCATTAACTAGTGACCAATATTAATAAGAGACAATTATTAACATGAGTCGTATGGAGGCATTATCACATCGCCAGCAAGGTCTGCTGTTAACTGGCGGCGGCGCGCTGATCATGGCCCCGGATGCCCTGCTAATTAAGGTGGCTGACCTGCCCGATGCAGAAATACTGATGTGGCGTGGTTTCCTTTCGGGACTGGGCTTTCTGCTGATTGCCCTAATGCGCTATGGCCGTGGCACCTTGGCGGCCTATCGCCGCTGCGGTTGGACCGGTATTGCCGTGGCGCTATTGTTTAGTTTAACAACTTGCGGTTTTGTGCTCGGCAATCAGTACACCAAGGCGGGTAACGTGCTGATGATCCTGGCCAGTTCGCCGCTGATCGCTGCGGCGCTCTCCTGGGTGATTCTTAAAGAGCGTTTGCCCCGGCGCACCTGGCTGGCGATCTTGGTGTGCATGCTAGGCATTGCCATGCTGGCGCTGGATGACGCGGGTGCTGGCTCCTGGGTTGGCAACGCCTTTGCCTTAATGGCGGCGACGACGCTGGCGATTAACTTTACCTTATGCCGCACGCGCCCAGGCGTCGATATGAGCCCGATGCTGGTCTTCAACGGCCTCATTGTGGGCAGCGTTGCCGGACTTTTCTGGCTGGCGGGAGGCGACACCACGCTGCCAGCGGCCAACCAACTTGGCGTAGTGATCCTGCTGTGCCTGATTATTGTGCCCTGCGGAGTGACCCTGCTACAGCGCGGGCCTCTCTATCTACCCTCCGCTGAGGTGGGCCTATTGCTATTACTGGAAGTGGTGCTGGGCACGTTACTGGCTTGGTGGATCCTCTCCGAGCAGCCAGCCCCGATGGCAATGGCAGGCGGCGTCTTAGTGATTGGCACACTCACTGCCAAGGGCCTCTATGAGCGCAGGTTGGAACTAAGACAGCGTGCCATGTTAGAACCCGAGCCGTCGATAACAGTGGACCGGTCAAGTACGTTATAATTGCCAGGAATTGAAATAGGGTCTTATCGCAGTGACGTCAACTCCCAGTAAGCCAGCGGCTCGCCCCAGCATCGCCGAATACCTCGCCGAGGAGATCTTCGGCGGGCGCTATCACCCTGGCGACTTTGTACCCCGTGAAATGGATCTATGCGAACGGTTTGCGGTTAACCGCTCGGCGGTGCGTAGCGACCTGCGCCAATTAGTTGACGCGGGCATTATCGAACGCATCTCAGGCCATGGCTCCAAAGTACGCGAATACTCAGAGTGGCATATTCTCGACCCGCAGGTGACCGAGTGGTTAACGCGCTACGCTGCGCCCAATCCGGATGTTCAGCGGGAAATTCTGGCTTTTCGCCTGGATGTTGAGCCCTACGTGGCAATGACGGCCGCCAAACGCGCCACAGCACGCGATCTCGTCGCCATTGAAGAGGCCTTTGAAGGGCTGGGGCAGAATCTGCACAACGCCACTTGCGACGAAGAGCGGCGGCTGCACAGTGAATGCGATGTTGCCTTCCACGAGGCGATCTTTAAGGCGACCCACAATATCGTGTGGGCACAGCTATCACATATTTTGCGCCCCTCTATCTATATGCTGGTCTCTATGTCCAACGAGAGTGCATCCGATCCGGAAGAGAGTCTGGAACGCCACCGTCAACTAATGGAAAGCATCCGCCTGCGCCGCCCTAGAGAAGCATTTTTGGCCGCCCAGGCGGTGTTGGCGGGTACCGCAGAAGCATTGGGGCTTGAGCATAGCGCCAGCTCGCTAGGCCGCACGGTTGAGTTACCCCACACCGCTCACTGACTCCCCTTTAATCACAAGGTGAATTTATGTCTGACCTCACTATTGGCCTAGTGGGCGTGGGTAAAATTGCCCGCGACCAGCATCTGCCGGCGATCACCGCCACTCCAAACTGCCACCTTCTCGCCACGGTAGACCCCTACGCCTCGCTACCTGATGTGCCAGGCTACCCAGGCATGGAGGCGATGCTGGACGCGCACCCGGGTATCGACGCCGTAGCCATCTGCACACCAACGCATCTACGCTACTCCCAGGCACGGGCGGCGCTTTTGCGCGGCAAACACGTGCTGCTGGAAAAGCCGCCGGGAGCGACGTTAAGCGAAGTGGAAGACTTGATGGACTGTGCGGAGCAACAGGGCGTTAGCCTGTTTGCCGCCTGGCACTCGCGGTTTGCCCCCGGCGTGGCTCAAGCTCAGCAGTGGTTAGCCGAACGGCAGGTACAGCGGGTGGAGATCGAGTGGAAGGAAGACGTGCGGGTATGGCACCCCGGTCAGGCATGGATTTGGCAGCCGGGCGGTATGGGCGTGTTCGACCCTGGCATTAACGCGCTTTCAATTGCTACGGCGATTCTGCCCCAACCATTTTTCTTGCGTCAGGCACGGCTGCTGGTACCCAGTAATGCGCAAACCCCGATTGCCGCGGAGCTCTCCTTCACCGACCCGGAGAGCGCGTCAATTGTGGCTGATTTTGACTTTCGTCAGCCTGGCCCGCCAATCTGGGATATACGCATCGACAGCGATGGCAGTCGCTTAAGCCTTACCCAGGGCGGCTGCCGCCTGATGATCGATGACCAACTCGTTATCGACGCCGAAGAGCACGAATATCAAGGCCTCTACGCAAGGTTTGGCGACTTGATCGTAAAAAAACGCAGCGAGGTAGATGTTGCCCCGCTGCGCCAAGTCGCCGATGCGTTTCTATACGGCCATCGTGAGAGTACTGACGCCTTTGTTGAGTAATCTCGCCAATGCGGCTTGTCTAATCACGCTTGCATCGAGCAAGCGTGAGATTGCATAGACTCACCGTAACGG
This sequence comes from Halomonas sp. H2, assembly GCF_050215315.1. Lineage (GTDB taxonomy): Bacteria > Pseudomonadota > Gammaproteobacteria > Pseudomonadales > Halomonadaceae > Vreelandella. The sequence goes on along the minus strand of NZ_CP189760.1, from coordinate 3,205,304 downwards.
ATAGCCAACGGCAGCCGTTATAGCGGCCAAATAGCCAGTTGCGGCCACATCAATAGCGCCGCGAGTATGCACAGCTGAATGGCCATAAAGGGCAGTACGGATAGGTAGATATCTTTCAAGCTGATATCCGGCGGTGCCACGCTCTTAAGGTAGAAGGCGGCAGGCCCGAAGGGCGGTGACAGGAACGATACCTGCATATTCACGGCGAATAGGATGCCGAACCAGACCGGGTCGAAGCCGAGCTGAATAACAATAGGCAGAAAGATCGGCAGGGCTAGCATGGCGATCCCGATCCAGTCGAGGAATAGCCCCAGTACCAGCATAATCGCCATCATCACCAGGATGATCACTATTGGCGCTACGTCGAGCCCCAGAATCAAGCTCGAGACAAAGCGGTTACCGCCCATCAAGTTATAGACGCCCACTAGGGCGGCAGCACCGATACCGATCCAGATGATCATGCCACAGGTATTCATGGTCTGCCCCAGGCTGTGGTGCAGCATGCCGCGGGTAAACTCGCCGCGCACAATAGTGGCGAGCAGTACGCCGAAGACGCCCATGGCTGCCGCTTCGGTGACCGAGGCGATGCCGCCGTAGATAGTGCCCAGCACTAAAAAGGCAATCAGCCCCGGCAACAAAATGGCCTTGGCAGCTTCCAGCTTGGTGGCGAAAGGATTATCGAGCGCATTTTTATCTAATGGTGGGCCCAGCGCGGGATTCTTCAGGCAGCGCACCAACACATAGGCAATGTAGGAGCCCATTAGGATCACCGCTGGCGTCACGGCCGCAGCGAACAGGTCGGCAATCGAGACGCTGGCGATCAGGCCATAGATAATCAGCACGATGGAGGGCGGCATCATAGTGCCCAAGGCGCCCCCGGCACACACCACCCCAATCGAGAGATGCTTGTCGTAGCCTAAGCGCAGCATTTGCGGCAGCGCCAAAATCCCCAATAGCACAATCTCCCCGCCGATAATGCCCGACAGAGCGGCCAGGAAAAATGCCACCACGATGGTCTGCACCGCGACGCCGCCCGGCAGGCGGCCGGCGAAAACGCGCATAGCGTTGAACAGGTCTTTGGCAATGCCAGATCGATCCAGCAGTGATGCCATCAACACGAACATAGGTACCGCCACCAGGGAGTACTCGGTGATAAACCCATAAACGCGGCTGGTGACCAGCGGTAGTGCCGCCTCGCCAAACCAACCGAAGGTGAACGCCATGGCCACCAAACCGGTGATAAAGGCCAATGGCAAACCGGTGACCAATAGCGCGAAAATAGACCCCACCATCAGTATTGTTGCGGTTGAGATATCCATCAGCGCGCCTCCTCGGTGCGGGGCTTGGCCTTAAGCGATTGCCATAAATGCAGTACGGCCTGCAGTGTCATCAATGCCAGGGCAAACAGAATCATGCCCTTAACCATGGCGGGGAAGGGCGGATTCCATGAGGTGCCAGAGCGCTCCAGCGACCACTCGCCAAGCGGATTATGCGACGCCCCCCAAAACATATAGAAAGCGGCATAGCTCATCGACAAGCAAAAAATCAGCGTGAGCAGGTCATTGAAGCGATCCATCCAGCACTTCAGCCGTGGCCCAGCGCTGTCGTAGAGCACCTTAACGCGGATATGGCTATTGCGCGCCATGGCAGCCGGGCCGCCCAGCACGAAGATAACCGCGATCAGAAACACCACGGTTTCGTGTACCCAGGAGGTAGGGTTATTGAAACCGTAGCGCATAAAGACTTCGATGACGCTGATACCCATTGCCACCAGTACCAGCCAGGAAACAGCGCGGCTGCCCCGTGCCACCAGGCGGTCTAACGCATTACGTTCGGGGGCGATCTCCTCTACCGTTTCGAGGATCTCGGGAAGATCATGGGTGGGGGGAGAACGGTATTGATTGTCAGGCGTTTTTTGAGGCATGGCGCTACTCTACGCGCAACGCTCGGGGGTATCCCGAGCGATGCGTTGGTTAGGTTAATGAAGCCGAATTAATAGCAGAGAGTTGATAGCAGAGAATTGGCAGCCGAGAGTTAGAGCAGATTGCGTGAGCGCAAAAAGGCGGTCGCGGAATCATAAACCTTCTGGGTCATGTCATTTTCACCCGCCCACTCTTGCCACTCCTGCTCAGCCGCGGTGCGGAACTTGCGGCGTTCCTCTTCAGGCAGATTGAAAGGGTGAACATCCGGGTCTTCCTGAAGCCGCTGCAGCGTCTCGATGTCTTGCTCCTTGAGGCGAGCAATCAGATCGTAGGCCATGCCATCAAAGGCAGTGCTTAGCGTTGTTTGTAGCTCCTCGGGCAGCTCATCCCAGATGTCCTTGTTGATCGATACGGCGATCATCGGCATGGAGTGAAAGCCAGGGTAGAGCGGGTAAGGGGCGAAGGCGTGCAAGCCCATGGCGTCGTTATTTGAGAGTACCGTGGAATCCGCGGCGTCGATCACGCCTTTTTCCAGGCCGGTATACACCTCAGACCCCGGGAGGTTGACGGGCGTGGCACCAATGCGCTCGAAGATGTTGTACACCATGCCTTGGGGGGCGCGAATTTTAAGCCCCTCAAAATCGGCCATGGACTCGATAGGCACCGTGGAAGGTACCGACTCTAACGGAAAGGTCGCTGCACTAATCAAATGCGCACCGTAGGGCTCGACCAGTTCGTTATAGAGCTCTTCGCCGCCGCCGTACTTCATGTATTCCAGAAAGTCATAGGGGTTCTGCCAAGCACCGACAAGGTTGCCGAGCATGCCGAAAGCAGGGTCCTGGCCGGAGAAGTAGCTAGGGTCGGTCATATGGCCTTGCAGAATACCCGAGCTAACGGCAGTCAGTGTTTCGGTGGGACCGACCACAGAGTTGATCGGCATTACCTCAATTTCAACACGTCCGTCCGTCATGGCCGTGATTCTCTCGGCCCACTCTTGCTTGATCTTAAAGCTGGGCTCGCCCGAGGTTTCTGACGCCTGAAATTTCCATTCGTACTCGGCCGCCTGAGCCGTCGAAAGGCCTAGCAGTAATGCTGAGCCAGTAAGTAGAAGACTATATTTCGATTTGAGCATGGCACTATCCTCAAGGTTCTTGTTGTGGAAAGCGTTGTGGAAAGCGTTGTGGAGAACGGGGTAATTAACGCTGTGATGCAACGGGTCAATAACCCATGCAGGAGGGTAATGTTGAACATTAAGGTCAATTGTTCAACATATACTTTTGTATGGTCGACTATTATTGGTGGGTAGTTTAGTGTCTTGTGCATTCGACGCAGACATCACGACTACCATCAGATCGTCAGCTGTCCTCGACCTAAAACAAGGAGTTAACCTCATGGGCCAACGTCAACGTCCGCTGCGCTCTGCCGAGTGGTTCGGCACCGCCGACAAGAACGGTTTTATGTACCGCAGTTGGATGAAAAACCAAGGCATTCCCGACCATGAGTTTCAGGGCAAGCCGATTATCGGCATCTGCAACACCTGGTCTGAGCTCACACCTTGTAACGCGCATTTTCGTAAGTTGGCGGAGCACGTGAAAAAAGGCGTACTGGAAGCGGGCGGCTACCCGGTGGAGTTTCCGGTGTTTTCCAACGGCGAATCCAACCTGCGCCCCACGGCGATGTTTACCCGCAACCTGGCCAGCATGGATGTGGAAGAAGCCATTCGCGGCAACCCGATTGATGCCGTGGTACTGCTGGTCGGCTGCGACAAAACCACCCCGGCGCTTTTGATGGGCGCGGCGAGCTGCGATATTCCCACCATCGTGGTCACCGGCGGGCCGATGCTCAACGGTAAGCACAAAGGTAAGGATATTGGTTCCGGCACCGTGGTCTGGAAGCTCTCCGAACAAGTCAAAGCCGGTGAGATATCGCTGCACGATTTTATGGCCGCCGAGGCGGGCATGTCGCGCTCCGCCGGTACCTGCAACACCATGGGCACCGCCTCCACCATGGCCTGCATGGCGGAATCCCTGGGCACCTCGCTGCCCCACAACGCGGCGATTCCCGCCGTTGATTCCCGCCGCTACGTGCTCGCCCATTTATCGGGTAACCGGATTGTCGAGATGGTCAACGAAGACCTACGGCTGTCGAAAATCCTCACCAAGGAAGCCTTCGACAACGCCATCCGCACCAACGCCGCTATCGGTGGTTCCACCAACGCGGTGATCCACCTCAAAGCGATTGCCGGGCGTATTGGTGTCGATCTCAAATTGGACGACTGGAGCCGAGTCGGCCGCGGCACCCCCACGGTGGTCGACCTGCAGCCCTCAGGGCGGTTCTTGATGGAAGAGTTCTACTACGCTGGAGGCCTACCCGCGGTGCTTAGACGCCTGGGCGAGGCCGACCGACTGCCCTTCAAAGATGCCTTAACCGTCAACGGCAAAACGATTTGGGAGAACGTTCAGGACGCCCCGCTCTACAACGACGAAGTGATCCGCCCGTTGGACAACCCCCTCACCGCGGACGGCGGCATCTGCGTGGTGCGCGGCAACCTGGCGCCCAACGGCGCGGTGCTCAAACCCTCAGCAGCGACCGCCGAACTCATGCAGCATCGCGGTCGCGCGGTAGTGTTTGAAGACTTCGACGACTACAAAGCGCGCATCAACGACCCGGATCTGGACGTTGAAGCCAACGATATTCTGGTCATGAAGCACTGCGGCCCACGCGGTTATCACGGCATGGCGGAAGTCGGCAATATGGGCCTGCCGCCCAAGATTCTCGCCCAGGGCATTACCGATATGGTGCGCATCTCCGATGCCCGCATGAGCGGCACGGCCTACGGCACCGTGGTACTGCACGTCGCCCCGGAAGCCGCCGCCGGTGGCCCGCTGGCCGCAGTACGCAACGGCGACTGGATCGAGCTCGACTGCGAAAGTGGCCGGCTGCATTTGGAGATCAGCGATGAAGAGCTGGCCGCTCGCCTAGCCGAAAGCGACCCCACTGCGGCCTCAACGCTCATCGCCAGCCAGGGCGGCTACCGCCAGCTCTACATCGAGCGGGTACTACAGGCCGACGAAGGCTGCGACTTCGACTTCCTGGTCGGCTGCCGGGGCTCTGATGTGCCGCGTCATTCGCACTAAACAGGCTCGCGCTTAATTATCTTAACGCCGCGCTGGGTGAGATCAGTGATAAGGGGCAGCTTATGCCATGCATAGATGTTTGGATATTGGGTTATTTGCTAGATGGTCGTCAGGTCGACGGTTATCGGCTTACCAATGCCAATGGTATCGAACTGCAGGTGACCAACTATGGCGGCACCATCATGTCGCTGAAAACCCCCAATGTGGCGGGTGAGTTTGACGATATCGTGCTGGGTTTTAACTCACTGGAAGCCTATCTCTCCGATGAGTACCGTCAGGCCAACCCTTACTTCGGGGCGCTTATTGGCCGTTACGGCAACCGCATCGCTGGCGGTCAATTTTCCCTTGATGGGGAAAGCTATTCACTGGCCACCAACGATGGTAGCAATCACCTGCACGGCGGCCATCAGGGCTTCGATAAAGTGCTGTGGCAGGCCGAACCGTTTAAGAGTGAAGCAGGCACGGGTCTGATGTTGCGCTATACCAGTGAGGATGGCGAAGAGGGCTACCCCGGCAAGTTGGAGGCCGAGGTCACCTACACGCTGACCGATAATAATGAACTGGTGGTCGATTACCGGGCGGTGACCGACAAAGCCACCCCAATTAACCTCACTCAGCACAGCTACTTCAACCTAAAGGGCGAGGGTAGCGACACCGTTCTCGACCATCAGTTGATGCTTAACGCCGCTGAGTTTACGCCGGTCAACGAGACCTTGATTCCTACCGGTGAAATTCGCTCGGTGAAAGGAACGCCGTTCGACTTTACCCAAGCGACGCTGATCGGCGAGCGCGTTGAGCAGGATAACGAGCAGCTTGTTTTCGGCGGCGGTTATGACCACAACTTTGTGCTTGCCCGCGATAACGCGGCAGCGAATGAGTTGGTATTGGCCGCCAAAGTATGGGAGCCACAGAGCGGGCGCATGGTGGAAGTCTTCACAACTGAACCCGCGATCCAATTCTACTCAGGCAACTTTCTCAACGGTGATCTGATCGGCAAGCAGGGCCGGGCTTACGGTCACCGCTCAGGCTTCGCGCTGGAAACCCAGCATTTCCCCGATTCTCCTAACCAGAAAGCATTTCCCAGTACGATCTTAGCGCCCGGCGAGACATATCGCTCGCGTACGGCATATCGCTTTACTGCCCAGGCATCCTTCTATTCATAACCATGCGACTGGCAAACCAATACCCCAAAACGTCAAAGCTGCCGAGGTTCTGACGTACCGCGTCATTCGTACTAACCGACGGATTCGGCCTGGCTATCTAACAGCGTCTGGGCGTCAGTGGCGTGGAGCGCCATGGCGATGCCGCCCATGCAGGTCATATCGCGGTCCCAGGCGCAGCTTTCGATGCGGGTAGTGCCCTTCAGCTCGACTACCAATGCTTCATCAATGGCGCTGTGCAGGGCGGTTTGCATGGCGTCAAAGCCGCGCACGCCGGAACCGGTGATCAGCACCAGGTCAGGGTTGAATAGCGCCAGCACATTGGCGATGCCGTAACCTAGCGCCCGGCCTGCTTCGGCATAGATGCGCTGGGTTGCCGGGTCGCCTGTTAGGGCTAGTTGGGTCAGCGCCTGCATTTGCTGCTCGGAAGGGTGTGCGCTGTCGCCGGTGGGGAGTTCTAAGTGGTCGGCAGCGGCGCGATAGAGCGCGTAGTCGCTTGCATAGGCTTCGACACAGCCGCGACGCCCGCAGGCGCACAGGGCGCCGTCGGGCTGGTATTTGCTATGCCCAAACTCGGCCGCGGAACCATTCGCCCCCAGAAACGGCACGCCGTTAATCAGCACCGACATACCGATGCCGTAGCCCAGCATAATGACCACCAAGTTAGGGTAATCTGCGTATTTCGGCTGCGCTGCCAGTACGTTGGCGATGCAGTTGGCGTCGTTTTCCAACAGTACACTGCAGTGAAAACGCTCGCCTAAACGCGCCGATATCGGTGCATTGCGAAAGCTTAACGCGGGAGACCAGATAATCGTGCCGCTTTGCGAAGACACCACACCTTGCACCGCTAAACAGATCCCCGCCAAGCGCTGAAAGCCCTTTAGCTGTTGATCGCAAACCGCGCTGATCTTCTCTTCCAGCAGCGTTTCCAAAGCGTCGGCGCTCAGCGCCAAGGTGGGCACAACGTGATGCTCGCTGTGGCGTACTTGGCCGGCGAAATCGCCCACCACCAGTTGGAGCTCATTGATGGAGAGCTTAACGCACACCACGCAGGCGGCTTGTGGGTCGAGTTCGATCAAGGTTTTTGGTCGACCACGCCCGCTGGGGCGGAGCGTTTCGGGTGGCCGTTCACTGATCAGACCTTGCTGGAGCAGCTCGGCGCTGATCGAGGTCACGGTGGCAGAGCTAATGCCGTTCAACGCGCCCAGATCGACACGGGCAACCGGCCCTTGATCGCGTAGGGTGCGAATCACCGCCAAGGTGTTGTCGTGGCGGCTGGTATCACTGGAGGGAAGAGCCATAGAGTCGCCGTTATTTGGGGTAGAAAATACGACCTAAGTTGCATATGCATTTATTTATTTTAGCACCTAAAATAAATAAAGCATCACGCTAGTGCAATCAATGCTGGCAAGCCTTACGCAGATAATAACAACAGCAATAACAGGTGGCTCCATGCTCTTATCGGCGCGGCAAATCTGTCGCTCGTTTGGCGATAACCAAGTGTTATTCGATGTCGATCTCGATTTGCAGGCGGGCGAAGTGCACGCGCTGCTGGGCGAGAACGGCGCCGGTAAATCAACCTTGGTGAAAATTCTTGCGGGTTATCTTCGTCCTACCTCGGGTGAGGTGTTTCTCGACGGCCAACAGCAGCATTACCGTTCAAGCGGCGATGCGGAGGCCGACGGGGTGGTGATGATCCACCAAGAACTGGCGCTGGCCGAACAGCTAAGTGTCGAAGAGAACATCTTCTTGGGCTGCGAGCTGCGCCGGGGGCCATTTCTCAACCGTCGAGCCATGCGGGAACGCAGCAAAGAGGTACTGGCCGAGCTTGAAACCCACGTGAACCCCCGCGCCCGCGTAAAAGACTTGAGTACCTCTGATCAGCAGATGGTCGAGATCGCTAAGGCGATTACCCGCGATGTACGCGTGCTGATTATGGATGAGCCCACCGCTACCTTGACCGAAAACGAAGTCAAAGTGCTGTTCGCATTGATTAACCGGCTGCGTGAGCGGGGCGTGGCGATTGTGTATATCTCCCACAAGCTGCGTGAAATTGAGCAGATAGCGGATCGTGTGACGGTGCTGCGCGACGGCCATTTGATTGATAGCGGCCCGATGGCCGGGCGCAGCAAGGAGGAGTTGGCACGACTGATGGTAGGCCGCGAAATCAACGAGATGTACCCACCGCGCAGGCTAATTGCGCCTGACGCCCCCGTGGTGCTTGAGGCGCGGGCGTTTGTGGTGCCCGGCGCCGTGAAGCAGGCCAGTTTTACCCTGCGCCGGGGCGAGGTGTTGGGGTTTGGCGGTGTGGTGGGCGCCGGGCGCACCGCGCTGATTGAAGCGGTGCTGGGCCTGCGCGACAAAAGCGCAGGGCAGGTGCTGCGCAACGGTCAGCCGGTGGTGTTGCGCCACCTACGCGATGCGGTGCGTCAACGAATTGCCTATCTCACCGAGGACCGTAAGGGCAAAGGGTTAGTACTCAATATGGACCTACGCTCCAACGTTACGCTGCTGAATTTACGCGCTCACTGCCATCCGTTGATTGATCGCCGCCGCGAAGAGCAGGCCTTCCAAGAAGCAATCCAGCGCTTTGATATCCGCCTGCGCACGGCAGCACGCACCGCCGCTGAACTCTCCGGCGGCAATCAGCAGAAGCTGCTGCTCGCCAAGGTAATGTCTATCGACCCCGAAGTGGTGATTATCAACGAGCCGACCCGCGGTATCGATGTGGGCACCAAACACCAGATTTACCACTTTATCCGTGAGCTTACCGAGGCGGGCTGCTCGGTTATGTTGATCTCATCAGAGATGGGTGAGCTGATCGGGCTTTCGCACCGGGTGGCGGTGATGTGCGCTGGCGTACTCACCGGGGTGTTAGAAGGTGAGGACATAAATGAACAAGAAATCATGCAGTACGCATCCGGCATTAAGGGAGTAAGGGTAGATGAGCAGCGTCATGCCTAATAACAAAACGACCGCTAACAAAGCGGCTAACACCACGACTAGGCAAAAGGGGTTCGCTATCGACCTAAAAACCTGGGGGCCATTTATTGCGCTAGTGGTCTTGGCGCTGCTCGGCGTGCTGATTAACCCGGCGTTTTTGGGGCTGGATAACCTCTCGAACATGCTCACTCGCAGTGCCTTTATCGGTATTATCGCGATTGGCGCGACCTTCGTGATTACCGCGGGCGGGTTGGATCTTTCGGTAGGGGCGATGGCGGCCTTTATTGCCGGGGTAATGATTATTCTAATGAATAGCCTCGTCGCACAGTTTGGCGTGGGGCTGACCACCGTGCTATTGGGCGTGGGCGCCTCGCTGCTGCTGGGGCTGTGCGCCGGTTTTATCAACGGTATCGTGACGACCAAAGGCAAAATCGAGGCGTTTATCGTCACCCTCGGCACCATGGGGATTTACCGCTCGCTGGTCACTTACCTCGCCGACGGCGGCACCCTGACGCTGGATTGGGCGGTGCGCGATATCTATCGCCCGGTTTACTACGGCAGCTTTTTAGGCATCACCATTCCGGTCTGGGTGTTTTTGTTTGTCGCTGTGATTGGCTACATCCTGCTCAACTACACCCGTTTCGGGCGCTACTGCTTTGCCATCGGCTCCAACGAAAAAGTCGCCGAATACAGCGCCATTCATGTCGACCGAATCAAAACCATGACCTACATGCTGCAAGGCGTGTGCGTAGCGTTGGCGACGATTATTTATGTACCTCGGCTAGGCTCTGCCTCCGGTGCTACCGGGGTGCTTTGGGAGCTAGAGGCGATTGCCGCGGTGATCATCGGTGGCACTATGCTCAAGGGTGGCCATGGGCGCATCTGGGGCACGGTCATCGGCGCCATCATGCTGACTATGATTGGCAATATTCTTAATCTCACCGACGCCATTTCCAACTATCTCAACGGTACGGTGCAAGGGGTCATCATCATTGTGGCGGTGTACCTGCAGCGTGCCTCGTGGAGGAAAACAGGGCCATAAGAGCACCAGCAACCAACGCAACATCAACTCAAACTAGCTCGCAACAAAACAAGTACAAGCAATAAAACAAGTACAAACATGAAAGGAGCATCACCATGCGAACCATCAAAACAGTCTTGGCGACCTGCGTCACTAGCGCAGCACTCACTTCAACAATAGGGCTTTCCGGCGCCGCCGTTGCGCAAGAGTTCACCATTGGCGTTTCGATCCCAGCCGCAACCCATGGCTGGGCCGGTGGCGTTAACTACCATGCTGAAGAGGCTAAAAATCGCCTTGAGGCGCTCTATCCCGATATTGAGATCACCATCTCAACCGCGGGCACGGCAGGCGAGCAGGCCAATGATTTGGAAGACCTGGTGTCGCTGCGCAATATCGATGCGCTGGTAGTGTTGCCATTTGAGTCGGGCCCGCTGACCGACCCGGTACGCCGGGTTAAAGAGTCCGGTGTGTTTGTCACCGTAGTTGACCGTGGCCTGACCGAAGAGGGTATCCAAGACCTTTATGTCGCGGGCAACAACCATGAGTTAGGCCGCGTTTCCGGCGAATACATTCGTGAACAGCTCGATGACGAAGGCGATATTGTCGTGCTGCGCGGTATTCCTACGGTGATCGACGACGAGCGCGTGCAAGGCTTTGAGGAGGCCATTGAAGGCTCCGAGATCAATATTCTCGATATGCAGCACGCCAACTGGAATCGCGACGATGGCTTTGAAGTCATGCAGGACTATTTATCGCGCTTCGACAAGATTGATGCCGTCTGGGCTCAAGATGACGACATCGCCCTGGGGGTCATTGAAGCGGTACGCCAGGCAGAGCGTGAAGATGAGCTGTTTATCGTCGGTGGTGCGGGCATGAAAGAAATTATCAAGCGGGTAATGGATGGCGACGAACTGGTGCCGGTCGATGTGCTCTATCCGCCCGCCATGATCGCTACCGCCATGGATCTAACCGTGCAGCACTTTGTCTCCAATGGCCCGGTACTGGGCGAGTACATTTTAGGTTCGCCGCTGATCACCCAGGAAAACGCCGAGCAGTACTACTTCCCCGACTCGCCGTTTTAAACACGGCCTGATCGTGTACTGATCCTAGTTGATACGTTATTGAGAGAGTGCTATGAAAACCATCAAAGGGCCAGCGCTGTTTCTCGCCCAATTTGCCGGTGACGAGGCCCCATTTAATAGCCTTGATAGCATCGCCGCCTGGTCGGCGGGGTTAGGCTATAAGGGCGTCCAGATTCCCAGTTGGGATGCGCGCCTGTTCGACCTAAGGCGCGCCGCAGAAAGCCGCACTTATTGCGATGAGGTCAAGGGTACTCTGGCGGAGCACGGTTTAACGCTGACCGAGCTCTCCACCCACTTGCAGGGCCAGTTAGTGGCGGTGCACCCCGCTTTTGATGAGATGTTTGATGGCTTTGCAGTGCCCGAAGTGCGCGGTAACCCCAAGGCGCGCCAGGCCTGGGCGGTAGAGCAGCTAATGCTGGCCGCCAAGGCGTCGCAAAACCTGGGGCTCACCGACCACGGCACCTTTTCCGGGTCACTTGCGTGGCCATATATCTACCCCTGGCCCCAGCGTCCGGCGGGGTTAATCGACACCGCGTTTGACGAGCTGGCCAAACGCTGGCGGCCGATTTTGGACGCCTTTGACGAAGCGGGAGTGAATCTCTGCTACGAAATCCATCCCGGCGAAGATCTCCACGACGGCATCACCTTCGAGATGTTCCTTGAACGGGTCGGCAACCATCCACGCTGCCACATTCTTTATGACCCCAGTCATCTAATTCTGCAGCAACTCGACTACCGTGGCTTTCTAGACGTGTACCGCGAGCATATTCAGATGTTCCACGTTAAAGACGCCGAGTTTAACCCCAGCCCCAAACAGGGCGTTTATTCCGGCTACCAGTCGTGGACAGACCGCGCCGGGCGATTCCGTTCACTGGGCGACGGTCAAATTGACTTCAAGTCGATCTTCTCCTGGATGGCGGCCAACGACTACCACGGCTGGGCGGTGCTGGAGTGGGAGTGCTGCTTAAAGCACCCGGAAGTCGGTGCCCGTGAAGGCGCAGCCTTTATCCGCGACCACATTATTGAAGTCACCGAGCGAGCGTTTGATGACTTCGCTGATGGCGGTGCCGACCACGCCGCCAATCGGCGCATTCTGGGGCTCGACTAAAGCCTACTGACGATAGGACAACACGACATGAGCACTCAACACGACACGCCGCGTCGGCTCCGCCTGGGCATGGTCGGCGGCGGCCAGGGCGCGTTTATTGGTGGGGTGCACCGCATCGCCGCCCGGCTGGATGATCACTATGAGCTAGTCGCCGGGGCCTTTGCCTCAGACCCCGAACGCAGCCGCGCCGCCGCGGCTGAACTGCACGTGGCTGATGAGCGCGCCTACCCCGATTACCAAACCATGGCCGCAGCGGAGCGCAAGCGCTCGGATGGCATCGACGTGGTTGCCATTGTAACGCCCAACCACGTGCATTTTGACGTGGCGCGCACCTTTCTAGAAGCGGGCTTTCACGTGATCTGCGATAAGCCGATGACGATCACGTTGGAAGAGGCGCAAACCCTCGCCGAGCTAGTCGAGCGCAGCGGGCTATTTTTCGGCTTAACCCATAACTACTCCGGCTATTCGCTGGTGCGTCAGGCGCGAGAAATGGTCGCCAACGGCGAGCTTGGGGAGCTGCGCGTGGTGCAGGTGGAGTATCCGCAGGACTGGCTTTCCACTCGTTTAGAAGACAGCGGTGTAAAGCAGGCCGAGTGGCGCACCGACCCCAAACGCAGCGGCCCGGCGGGCTGTTTGGGCGATATCGGCACCCACGCTTACCACTTGGCGCGCTATGTGACCGGGTTGGAACTGGAATCACTCGCCGCCGATATGCACACCTTTGTCGATGGCCGGGCGCTAGATGACAACGTGCATATGCTGCTGCGCTTTAAAGGCGGCGCACGGGGCATGCTGTGGTCGAGTCAAGTCGCGCCCGGCAATGAAAACGGCCTGCAGCTACGCGTTTATGGCAGCCAAGGTGGCCTTGCCTGGCGCCAGGAAACCCCCAACCAACTGGTGCATTCGCCGCTAGGAGAGCCATCACGCATTTTGACCCGCAACGGCCCAGGTTTAGGTGAAGCCGCGATGTCCGCAGCGCGCATTCCAGCCGGGCATCCAGAGGGTTATCTCGAAGCCTTTGCCCAGCTTTATCGTGATTTTGCGGTGCAAATCCACGCCCGCCAAAACGGCGAAACTGGCAAGGTGTTGGCCGCGCCAACGCCAGGCGTGGCCGATGGTGTCGATGGCCTGACGTTTATCACCCGCGCGCTGGCTTCGTCTGCCGCCGGTGGGCAATGGGTGAATATCCAATAAGAGAGAGTCAACATGAACCAGCCATCAGCGCGCTATGCAAGTCTAGAACAGCGTGTGGTCTTTATTACTGGCGGCGGTAGCGGCATTGGTGCCGAGCTTACCAGGGCCTTTCATCATCAGGGCGCGCGGGTGGTGTTCGTCGATATCAACGACGCGGCCAGCCAGGCGCTTGTCGCCGAACTCAGCGCCGAGAGCGGTAACGCGCCGTTTTATTATCACTGCGATATTCGCGACGTGGCCAGTCTGCAGCAGGTGATCGCCGAGGCCAGCCAGAACGTCGGGCCTATCCATGCCCTGATAAACAACGCCGCCAACGATGATCGGCACTCCTGGCAGGATGTCGATGTCGCCTACTGGGATGAGCGAATGGCGCTCAACCTGCGGCCGATGTTCTTCGCTGCCCAGGCGGCAGCCGAGCAGATGATAAAGGCCGGTGGTGGCTCAATCATTAACTTCGGCTCGGTCAGCGTGCAGATGGCGCTGGGCGGTTTGCCCCTTTACGTCACCGCTAAAGCGGCGGTGCACGGGCTAACGCGTAGCCTGGCTCGGGACTTAGGGGAGCACAATATTCGCGTTAACACGTTGGTGCCCGGCGCGGTGATGACTGAACGCCAGCTCGAAAAATGGATCGGCCCCGACGACGAAGACGCCATTCAAGAGCGTCAATGCCTCAAGCTGCGCCTTGAGCCGCAGCATATCGCCCCCATCGCGCTGTTTTTAGCCAGCACCGAAAGCCAAGCCATCACAGGCCAGGAGTTAGCGGTGGATGGCGGTTGGGCATAAACAAGCCACGCCTAGCCATGGGTGGGTCCGCTGCTCTACTAACTTTTTTAATCAGCCCCGTTTGCCTGATTAAACGGGGATCATGTGCCTATTGTAAACAACGTTCGGCTAGTTTTTATTAATAAAAACAAAAGGTTGGCGCTGTCTTTTGACGTGTAAACGATTGTTTAATAGTGATTTTTATTTGCAATAGCCGAAAGACGGCATGCTTACTGCAATAGTAGGAATGAGAGCGGACAGGTAGGAAGACTTTTCCCTCTCGACCCTAAAGCTAAGGTGCAATGCTCGCAAGCAAGCGCCGACGTTTAAGAAGTAAAGCCGTATAGGAGCAGTATCATGATGAAGACGGACTATCTCAAGAAGCTTGGCATCCTAGGCGTATCGTTCGGTCTGATGGCCAGCCCACTAGCCTTTGCTGGAATGGAAGGTAGCGGCGAAGAGCAAGAGCCTACCCCGCAAGAAGAGACGACGCAGGAAGGTGAAGGTACCTACAACAGTTACGACATTGAGCAAGAGGAAGGTCAGGATGTAGGCACTGAGTACGAAGAGGAAGAGGAAGAATTCACTTACGAAGAAGAGGAAGAGGAGCAAGAAGTACCAACCACTGAAGACGAGGAAGATGACTCTGGGTGGTAATTGCGATCTTTAAGGAATAACTTTTCTCGGGCTCAAGGATGAGCCACAAAATGCCCCGCTTATTGCGGGGCATTTTTTTGCGCGCGGGTACTCATTGTTAATTAAAGCCAGCCGATGGTTTAACCCAACAGTGGTGTAAAGCATCCATTTGCATAACAATTGGTTCATTGCTCCCCCACAAGGATGTCTCGATGCCGCTGAAATGGATGCCCTTAACATGGATGCCCTTAAAATGGATGCCCTTAAAATGGACAGACAAGCCCCAGCTGCCTAAAGCCGAAGGCCGGATAGAAGCGATTGATTTGGCACGTGGATTAGCGATTGGCTTGATGATCATGAGCCATGCTGTCAGTGGGTTAGTGGGGATTCGCAACGTACCCGATTGGGGCATGGTGCCAATCCATTTTCTAACCAAATTCTCCTCTTCGCTATTTATCATCGTGTTTGGCATTGCGCTGGCAGTCGCGTTTCTCTCCCACACCCAAAGCGATGACTGGCCTAAACGACGGCTGAAGCTGTGGCTACGCGCCGTAGAGGTGTGGCTTTGGTACAAAGCATTGCTGGTTATTGAAATGCTGCCGTTCTATCCGCCCAGCGAAATCGTCGATGCGCTGCTCTATGGGCGCTTTGCGATTTGGGTCGAAATCTTAGGCTTCTACGCTATCGCGCTGTTGTGGGTACCACTTATTTTGCCGCTATGGGCGCGGGCGCCGCTGTGGAGCCGATTAACAACCATTGGCGTGTTAATCGCGTTGACCGCTTGGCTGCAAAGCCTCACCTTCGGCGGCAACGATATTCTGAAAGCGCTGCTGGTCGACCATAAAGACCACTACGCCTGGGGCCAGATAAGCCGCGCGCCGATGATTTTAGTGGGCCTTTTGATCGGTGAAGCGTTACTACGCTGCTACTTTGAACCCGCCACAAAGCGCCGCTTAGTGCTTGCGCTATTGGGGCTGGGGGCGCTGATGGTGGCGGCCTTTTACGCGTTGGCGTTTGCCAGCGGCGATGTCCACGCAGCCATGCTAGCCGTGGCTAACAACGAGGGAAAACACCCGCCGGGGCTAGAGTTTATGCTGTTTAGCCTAGGCGGTGCGCTGGTGCTGTTAGCGCTCGCTTTAGCGGGTGGTGCGAAAGCCGCCAAGGCACTTTTGCCGCTGACAATGGTCGGTTCAGATGCCCTTAAAGCGTTTATTTTCCATATTGTGATGATTTTCTTAGTACTGCGCTTTTTGTGGGAAGGCGAGGGAATGTACACCTATCCACAGGCGCTTGGCGTGGGCGGGCTGTTGATCCTCGGCGCTGCGGCGTGGATTTGGGTGACTCGCTGGATGGCGGCTCACCGTTAACGTCAATAAGGGAGTGTTGTTTGCGAAACTGGATGCAACGTGGGCTAGTCGCCGTAGCGTTTTTAATAGCGCTGCCTGCTAATGCCGAACGCTACGAAACCAATTGGTACTACGAAGTCGATAAACAGAGCACCTGGCAGGGCGATTTAACCGCTCGGCTAAAGGCCATCGAAGGCGTATTTGAAGGTCAGCTAGGGGTTTATGTACAAAACCTGGCAACGGGCGAAGCCTAC
The DNA here is from genome assembly GCF_050215315.1 of Halomonas sp. H2. Taxonomy (GTDB): domain Bacteria; phylum Pseudomonadota; class Gammaproteobacteria; order Pseudomonadales; family Halomonadaceae; genus Vreelandella. The sequence continues at coordinate 3,188,739 of NZ_CP189760.1, read as the reverse complement.
GCCTGGCGCGCCGATGACCCTTGGTACCTCGCCTCGCTGATTAAAATACCGGTGGCCGCGCAGGTGCTCGCCGAGCGCCAGGCGGGCACGCTTTCCCTGAATGAGCGGCTAACGCTTGCACAAAGTGACTTTGTCGATGGCGCAGGGCCCACCAACTGGCACGACCCCGGCACACCGATTTCCATCCGCTACTTAATGGAGCAGATGATTACTGTCAGCGACAACACCGCCACCGATATGTTGATTGATCGCGTGGGACTTGAAGCGGTGAACCAACGCGCCCGTACCATGATAGCGGCAAGCGGCGGCCATCCTGATGAGATGGGTCCCATCTCTAAACTGGTCGGCGTACGCCAAGGTGTTTACGGCGAGCTACACCCGGTGGCGCATACGCTTGGCGGTATGGATTTTATCGCCCTGCGCCAGCACCCAGTCAGCCAGCGTGGCCAGGCGTTAGCCCGCGTGCTGGGTGTCAGCACGAAGACTTTCACGCAACCGGATTACGATCACGCCTTTGATGCTTACCAAGCCAGCGGTGAAAACGTTGGCACTCTAAGCGCCTTTGGCGACCTGCTCGCCAGCCTGCACCCCGTTCAACAAGGGCGTGCCATGGAGGATTTAGATGCCGAGCAGCGGCAAACGCTGTTGGCGCTTATGCGGCGAACCAGTTCCGGCAAACAGCGTCTTAAGGCGGGTATGGGTGAAAGTGTAAGCTTCGCCCATAAAACCGGCACCCAGCAGCGGCGTAGTTGCGATGCAGGGATTGCCGAGCGCGCTAATACGGAGGCCGAAACCGATGGGCCGTGGGTGATTGTTACCTGTACCCGCGGGCCACTGGCCGTGAGTGCCCACGAGCGTGCTTTAGCGAGTGTAGGCGAAGCGTTACTCTATAGCGGCGCCATTGGTCAGCCGTGATAAACTATCGCCCCTTTTAACGTTTAACCCCGAAAGACAAACCCCGAAACATACATCCAATCAGGAGCAATTTATGACACGCGCCAGCGCCCGCCACATTTTGGTCAGCAGTGAAGAGCAGTGCCTAGCACTCAAAAAAGAGATCGAAAACGGCCGTGATTTCGCCGCAGTCGCCAAAGAGCACTCCAGCTGCCCGTCCAGCCGTCAAGGCGGCGACCTGGGTAGCTTTGGCCCCGGCCAAATGGTGCCCGAGTTCGATAAAGTCGTCTTCAACGACGCAGTAGGCCAAGTACACGGCCCGGTGAAAACCCAGTTTGGCTACCACCTGCTAGAAGTTACCGAGCGTAGTTAATTCTGCCTAAAAGGCCGTCAAGCACCGCAGCCATTAGGCTGCGGTGTGAGGAGTACGCCTTGAACGACCCAATTATTGCGATTAAAGGCCTGAATAAAACCTACGAAGGTGGCTTTCAGGCCTTAACCCATATTGATTTAACGATTCAGCGTGGTGAGATTTTTGCCCTGCTTGGCCCCAACGGGGCGGGCAAAACGACCCTAATCAGCGTTGTGTGCGGCTTGGTCAATCCCACCGCTGGCCATGTGCTGGTCGATGGGTTCGACAACGTTACCCACTACCGGCAAGCCCGCGAGCGCATTGGGCTAGTGCCCCAAGAGATTACCAACGAAGCGTTTGAAACCGTCTGGAACACCGTGAGTTTCAGCCGCGGCCTGTTTGGTAAAGCGGCCAACCCAGCGCATATCGAGAAAGTGCTCAAGTCGCTGGCGCTATGGGATAAGCGCAACAATCGCTTGATGACGCTCTCGGGCGGTATGAAGCGACGCGTGCTGATCGCCAAAGCGCTCTCTCATGAGCCGCGCATTCTGTTTCTGGATGAGCCCACCGCCGGGGTGGATGTAGAGCTGCGCCGCGAGATGTGGGAAGTCGTGCGTCAACTGCGCGATAACGGTGTCACCATTATCTTGACCACCCACTACATCGAAGAAGCCGAAGAGATGGCCGACCGTATCGGCGTAATCAATCGCGGTGAGTTGGTGCTGGTGGAAGAGAAAGCCGCTTTGATGAGCAAGCTGGGCAGCAAACAGCTAACGCTTAATCTGCACAGTCCGTTAACCGAAATGCCCGCCAGCTTACAGCGCTTTGAACTGAGCCTAGCGGCGCAAGGGTACGAGCTGATTTATACCTACGACGGCAGCCAGGAAGAGGACGGCCACGCGATTTCAGAGCTGCTAACCGCGCTAGAGCGCGAAGGCGTCACCTTTAAAGACCTAAACACTCGGCAAAGCTCGCTTGAAGATATTTTTGTCGACCTGGTTAACCCTAAGGAGCGTGCATGAACCTTCACCCTGTTCGCGCTATCTATATGGCCGAAATGGCCCGCACGCGCCGCACGCTGCTGCAAAGTATTGTCTCGCCGGTGATCTCTACCTCGCTCTACTTTGTGGTGTTTGGTGCCGCGATCGGCTCACGCATCAGCGAGGTCAACGGCGTCAGCTACGGTGCCTTTATTGTGCCTGGGCTGATTATGTTGATGCTGCTGACCCAGAGCGTCTCAAACGCCTCTTTCGGCATCTTTTTCCCCAAGTTCTCCGGCAGCATTTACGAGCTTCTCTCGGCGCCAATTTCGCATTTAGAGATTGTGATTGGCTACGTAGGCGCGGCGGCCTCGAAATCGATACTGCTGGGGCTGATTATTCTGGCCACCTCAAACTTTTTCGTGCCGCTGGAGATCGCCCATCCGTTTTGGATGCTGTTCTTCCTGGTGCTAACGGCCGTCACCTTTAGCCTGCTGGGTTTTATTATCGGCATTTGGGCCGATGGCTTCGACCGCCTGCAACTAGTGCCGCTGTTAGTGATTACCCCGCTGACGTTTTTGGGTGGCAGCTTCTACTCGATCGATATGCTGCCGCCGTTTTGGCAAACCCTGACGCTGGCCAACCCCGTGGTGTATTTGGTCAGCGGCTTTCGCTGGAGCTTTTACGGCATCAGTGACGTAAGCCTGGCGGCAAGTGTAGGCATGATTACGCTGTTTCTGGTGGCGTGCCTAACCACCATTGGCTGGATCTTCCGCACCGGATACCGCCTCAAACCATAAACGTAGCTCACCACTCACTATTCACTATTCACCACTCACTACTTACCACTCACTACTCACTACTTACCACTAACTACTTACCACTCACCTCCGGACGCCAGTAAACCCCTATGCCGCTACTGCAAAGTATTGTGCACCGCCTTGACCCAACGCTTGACGGTGAGCGCTTAACCCTAACCGCCGCCCCCCAGTCAGAACAGGCTAATGCCAGCGACGACACAGTGATGGCGAGCCTGGTGGGCGCGCTTAACGACACCTACAACACCAAGCCCAAAGGCTGGGGGCGCTTTGCCGAAGAGGGCGAACAGGCCGGGCCGCTGGCTATGTGGCTGCGTGACTATCTCGCTGGTGAGCAGAGCTTTGCCGAGCTTTCTGTGGCACTGGCAGAGCGCCTAGCCAAACAGCTTCAAGAGCAGCTGTCAGTCAGTGGTTACTTAGTCATCAGCCACCAGCGCCAGGGCGATACCGAAACGCTGCTTGTAGCCTTAGTGCACCAGCGCGAAGGGATGGGTATTAATAGCGAGCACCACGCCGTGCCTGCCGCCCAGCTCAACACCAGCCAGCTTACCCTGGCGGCGCGCATTAACCTTACCCAGTGGCAGAGCGATGCACCCAACGCGCAGTACGTCTCATTTCTAAAAGATCGCGGCGGTAAAAAGCTCGCCGAAGGTTTAGTGGCACTGCTGGGTATGGAGGAGGGCGTCGATGCCCCCGCAGAAACCCGCACGCTGCTCAAGGCGTTTAGCGACTACGTCGAGAAAGAAGATTACGACGACGAAGTGAGCCGCGAAAAAACCGACACCTTGGTGGACTACGCCAACGAACAGCTGCGCCGCGGCGAACCGATGACCCTGGAAGAGCTTTCTGGGCTGGTAGACGAACAGCAGCCAAAAGCGTTTTACGAGCATATACGCAACTCGGATTACGGGCTCTCGCCGGAAATCCCCCCGGACAAACGCACCCTAAGCCAGTTCCGCCGCTTTACCGGGCGCGCCGGTGGCGTCTCTATCAGCTTTGACTCCCATCTGCTGGGCTCCAGCATCGAGTACGACGCCACCCAGGACCGCCTAATTATCAAGCAAGTACCCAAGCAATTAAGAGAGCAGCTCACCAAGAAGGATTGAGGTAAATATCTAGCCAGTAGAACTCTTTCTTGTTGACGTGTTTATTGACGTGTTTATTGACATGTTTATTTGACATAGCAGGCAGATAACATGAAGGGGTATGGCGCTTGCTAGGCGCCCCTGTGCTAGCATTTGAGTAGCGAAATAGGAGCTTGCATGAGCGAAGCGGATACGACCCGACCAGCCGACCACGACAGCCCTTGGAAGATGGCGCTGGAGGGGTATTTCCAGGAATTTTTGGATCTGTTGTTTCCAATCATTCATGAACAAGTGTATTGGTCGAAAGGCTTCAGCTTTCTAGACAAGGAGTTACAGCAGATCACGGCGGATGCCAATAGTGGCAGGCGTTACGCCGACAAGCTGATCAAGGTCTATGCACGGGACGGCAGCGAGACGTGGGTGCTGATCCACGTTGAGGTGCAGGGTGAGCCGGAGGAGGCCTTTGCTAAGCGAATGTACACCTACCAGTATCGGCTACGTGACCGTTATGGGGTAGATGTGGTCAGTCTGGCAGTACTGGCTGATACCCGCGATAGCTTCCGGCCCACCACGTTCCACTATCAGCGCTGGGGGTGCGAACTGAACTTTATCTTCCCCACGGCTAAACTGATTGATTGGGAAACACGCTGGACGGAGCTGGAAGCCAGCGATAACGTCTTTGCACTGGTGGTCATGGCCCAGATTCACGCCAAGCGATTGAAGGATGGTGGTACGCGCAAGGATGTCAAAATCGCTCTCATTCGGCTGCTGTATGAACGGGGCTACAGCCGTGAACAGATTGTGCGGTTGTTCAATATTATCGACTGGATGCTCCAGCTACCGAGAGCCCTGGAGTCCGAGTTTGTCCAGGCGGTCTACGCCATACAGGAGGAAAAACACATGTCTTATGTCAACACCGTTGAGCGCTTTGAGCGAGAGAAAGAGCGTCAAGAAGGACGTCATGAAGGAGTGGAAGGTACATTGCGTAAGCAAATCGCCTTAAAGTTTGGTGAGATGCCCGATTGGGCAGATCAGCGTCTGACATTGGCTTCAGACACGCAGCTAGACGAGTGGGTAGTACAGATTCTAACGGCAGATAGCTTGGAATCTCTGCTTGATAAGCACTAATCTGCTGATCGGTATTCTCACTTTACGCACAAAACAGGGCAGCCCTAAAGGCTGCCCTATGTGTATTTGCTTGATGATGGTTCTTCGCTCAGTGCCCCTTATTTTTTATATATCCCATGCACTTCTGCGCCTCGTACTGAACAGTTACAAGCCGATAGCTATTGATGGAGAACCCTATGTTAAACACCATTAGTGATTTTTTTCAGCGCTCGCTGGCGCAGCCCGAGCAGCGCGATAACCAAACGCTCACGCTGGAGCTCGCCACCGCCGCGCTGCTGTGTGAAATTGTTCGCGCTGACTACGACACCAGCGATGAAGAGCTAGCCAGCCTGCGCAGTATGCTCATTGAGCGCTACAAGCTAAGTGCAAGCGATGTGGAAGAGCTGATGGCGCTTGCCCAGGCGGAAGTAGACAATGCCGTTGATCACTACCAGTTTGTGAGTTTGATTAAAGAGCACTACAACTACGATCAGCGCTGCGAGCTGGTCGCACAAATGTGGCAACTGGCCTGGGCCGACGGCAATGTCGACCCGCTAGAAGAGCACCGCATTCGCCGCTTGGCAGACCTATTACATGTTAGCCACAGCGATTTCATTCGCACCAAGCTGATAATTGAGGAGCGCCATAACCCCGATGCATAACCGCAACGAAGACTCGAATTTAATGGAGTTAATTCGCTCGATAGAGAACCTGGAGCAGGACGCTTCGCGGGTTAGCGTTGACGATGTGGTTTACGCCGTGGGGCGGCGCTCGTTTGGGCCGCTGCTACTGGTCGCTGGGTTAATTACGCTCACTCCGATCATTGGCGATATCCCCGGCATGCCGACCTTAATGGCGGTGTTGGTGCTGTTGGTTTCTATGCAGCTGCTGGCGGGGCGTGAGGCATTTTGGTTGCCCCGCTGGCTGCTAAAACGCTCTCTTTCGCGGCAGAAGTTCGATAAAGGCATCCAACTGATAAAAAAGCCCGCCCGCTGGATAGACGGGCTGTTGCGGGTACGCCTGCCGTGGCTAACCGGCTATATCGGTATCCGCGTAACGGCGGTTGTTTGCCTCTTAATTGCCCTAGCCATGCCGCCGATGGAGTTTATTCCTTTCTCGGCTAACGGAGCAGGCTTAGCGCTTGCCCTATTGGGCTTAGGCTTGGTTGCTCGCGATGGGGCCGCGCTGCTGCTGGGGTTTGCGCTGTTTGGTGCCACCTGTGTATTGATCGCGATGAGCCTGATTTAACAAAAGGAAGTTAGCTATGACAGATACTTCGCCACCTACAACACCCAAACCGCCAGAAAAGCAGGGGAACTGGGAGCGGCGCATAGAAACGGCGTTATGGAACTCGCGATTTTTAGTTATGCTGGCGGCTGCGCTCTATTTGATGAGCCTAGGCCACAAAGGCGAGTAAGCGGTTTTGAAATGCTCAGGCCTAGACGCTGTTGACGCGAGAAGGGGGCAAGCATGTCATTCCCAATTCATGTCGGTGACATCGGGGGCGTGCCGGGAGCCCCAGTCGGGTTCGTACCAGCCTTTTTGGACGCTTTGATGAAAGCTTGACCATTTCCAGTCGCGGGGGGTGTGGGTATAGCCGTGTTTGACAGGGTTGTAGTGGATATAGTCCATATGGCGCTGCCAGTCGTTTTCATCACGAATGACGTGTTCCCAAAAGCCGCGTTGCCAAGCTTTTTGGGTGCCAGGCGGGAAGCGAAACTCTTTAGAGGCGTACTTTTTGATATCCCGCCAGCGAGAGGAGTAGTCGGCGTCGCCTGTGGGCAGTGTCCACAAGCAGTGGAGGTGGTCAGGGAGTAGGACAAACGCATCCATAACGAAGGGGCGTTCTTTTCGAACCTTGCGCAAGGCACGCCCGAGGGCTTCAATATTAAAGCGATCCTCAAAGAAGGGATGCCGTGTATAGGTCACGACCGTAAAAAAGTAGTGGCCGCCAGGAATATACGCGCGTCGGTAGGTTGCCATCCGTGTCGCCATGCGGAATATTGGGTTGATGATGGTGTCATTTTAGCACACTAAATTAGATTAGCAGCGCCGGATTGGTGTCGTGCCACCGGGCGTCGTTCCGCCGCCTCCCGCGGGTGCCTCGTTGTGCGTTCCTCACAAGCTCGTTACCATGCGCTACGGGATGTGCAACCGTTTGATTTTTTAAGGGTTTTGTAGCGCGGCGTAAGCGTCAGCGCACCCGCGAAAGCAGCGCGCAGCGGTGCCGGGGTGGGTTATATGTGGCCACCGGGCGTCGTTCCGCCGCCTCCCGCGGGTGCCTCGTTGTTCGTTCCTCACAAGCTCGTTACCACGCGCTACGAAATGAGCAATCGTTTGGTTTTTACGGATTTTGTAGCGCGGCGTAAGCGTCAGCGCACCCGCGAAAGCAGCGCGCAGCGGTGCCGGGGTGGGTTATATGTGGCCACCGGGCGTCGTTCCGCCGCCTCCCGCGGGTGCCTCGTTGTTCGTTCCTCACAAGCTCATTACCACGCGCTACGAAATGAGCAATCGTTTGATTTTTACGGATTTTGTAGCGCGGCGTAAGCGTCAGCGCACCCGCGAAAGCAGCGCGCAGCGGTGCCGGGGTGGGGTATATGTGGCCACCGGGCGTCGTTCCGCCGCCTCCCGCGGGTGCCTCGTTGTTCGTTCCTCACAAGCTCATTACCACGCGCTACGAAATGAGCAATCGTTTGATTTTTACGGATTTTGTAGCGCGGCGTAAGCGTCAGCGCACCCGCGAAAGCAGCGCGCAGCGGTGCCGGGGTGGGTTATATGTGGCCACCGGGCGTCGTTCCGCCGCCTCCCGCGGGTGCCTCGTTGTTCGTTCCTCACAAGCTCGTTACCACGCGCTACGAAATGAGCAATCGTTTGGTTTTTACGGGGTTCGTAGCGCGGCGTAAGCGTCAGCGCACCCGCGAAAGCAGCGCGCAGCGGTGCCGGGGTGGGTTATATGTGGCCACCGGGCGTCGTTCCGCCGCCTCCCGCGGGTGCCTCGTTGTTCGTTCCTCACAAGCTCATTACCACGCGCTACGAAATGAGCAATCGTTTGATTTTTTAAGGGTTTTGTAGCGCGGCGTAAGCGTCAGCGCACCCGCGAAAGCAGCGCGCAGCGGTGCCGGGGTGGGTTATATGTGGCCACCGGGCGTCGTTCCGCCGCCTCCCGCGGGTGCCTCGTTGTTCGTTCCTCACAAGCTCGTTACCACGCGCTACGAAATGAGCAATCGTTTGGTTTTTACGGGTTTCGTAGCGCGGCGTAAGCGTCAGCGCACCCGCGAAAGCAGCGTGCAGCGGTGCCGGGGTGGGTTATATGTGGCCACCGGGCGTCGTTCCGCCGCCTCCCGCGGGTGCCTCGTTGTTCGTTCCTCACAAACTCGTTACCACGCGCTACGGGATGTGCAATCGTTTGGTTTTTACGGATTTCGTAGCGCGGCGTAAGCGTCAGCGCACCCGCGAAAGCAGCGCGCAGCGGTGCCGGGGTGGGTTATATGTGGCCACCGGGCGTCGTTCCGCCGCCTCCCGCGGGTGCCTCGTTGTTCGTTCCTCACAAACTCGTTACCACGCGCTACGAAATGAGCAATCGTTTGGTTTTTAAGGGTTTTGTAGCGCGGCGTAAGCGTCAGCGCACCCGCGAAAGCAGCGTGCAGCGGTGCCGGGGTGGGTTATATGTGGCCACCGGGCGTCGTTCCGCCGCCTCCCGCGGGTGCCTCGTTGTTCGTTCCTCACAAGCTCGTTACCACGCGCTACGAAATGAGCAATCGTTTGGTTTTTACGGATTTTGTAGCGCGGCGTAAGCGTCAGCGCACCCGCGAAAGCAGCGTGCAGCGGTGCCGGGGTGGGTTATATGTGGCCACCGGGCGTCGTTCCGCCGCCTCCCGCGGGTGCCTCGTTGTTCGTTCCTCACAAGCTCGTTACCACGCGCTACGGGATGTGCAATCGTTTGATTTTTTAAGGGTTTCGTAGCGCGGCGTAAGCGTCAGCGCACCCGCGAAAGCAGCGCGCAGCGGTGCCGGGGTGGGTTATATGTGGCCACCGGGCGTCGTTCCGCCGCCTCCCGCGGGTGCCTCGTTGTTCGTTCCTCACAAGCTCGTTACCACGCGCTACGGGATGTGCAATCGTTTGGTTTTTAAGGATTTTGTAGCGCGGCGTAAGCGTCAGCGCACCCGCGAAAGCAGCGCGCAGCGGTGCCGGGGTGGGTTATATGTGGCCACCGGGCGTCGTTCCGCCGCCTCCCGCGGGTGCCTCGTTGTTCGCTCCTCACAAGCTCGTTACCACGCGCTACGGGATGTGCAATCGTTTGATTTTTACGGATTTTGTAGCGCGGCGTAAGCGTCAGCGCACCCGCGACGGATGCTACGCACCATTATCTGTTAACAAACCTACCACCAGCCTATTCAACTGCTGCTGGAACTGCCCGCCCGGCGAGGGTGGGTTGGGGTCTGAGGTAATCACCACGGTCATCTCCCGCTCAGGAATGACGTAAAGTGCCTGGCCGCCGTAGCCGCGCCCGTAATACACATCTTCCCCTGCCAGTTGCGTGATAAACCAACCGTAGCCGTAGCCATCGCCGGTCCAGCGCGATGTGCCACGCGGCTGCCACGACTCTTCTACCCAGCCTTCAGGCAAAACGCGCTCGCCATTCCCGGCTTCATCAAATACGGTGCCATCATTTCGATACAGCTCGCCCACTTCAATCAGAGCCCGAGGAGAAAGCTGCATATCATTGCCGCCAAAATAGATGCCTTGCGGGTCGCGTAGCCACGGGCGGATAGTGATATTAAGCGGGTCACCCACCAAACGCTGGGCGAGCGTGTGAGTGGTTTCGCCGCTGGCATGGGTAAGCGCGGCGGAAAGCAGGTGGCTGGTGCCGGTGGAGTAGAGCATTCGCCCGCCGGGTTCATCCACAAAAGGGCGTGTTAATGCATCATTTACCCAATTAGCGCTCGCCACCCAGGCGCTGTAATTGCCCCCCGATGTGCGTTCCAGCCCCGCCTGTAGAGCGAGTAAATGCGCCACGGTAATCTCGTTAACGCGCGGATCAGTACCACTTGGCAAATGATCGCCAAATAGCGCCACCATGGGTTGCTCAGCAGACTCGACAATACCCGCCTCAATTGCCGCACCGGTAATCGCCGCCAGCACGGTTTTGGACAAAGACTTGATATTGGCAGGTGATGCCACGCCCGGCCCACCTTGATGAAGCTCATGAATAATCTCGCCATCATGCGCTACCACCACCGCATGCACACGATTTAACGCACTGGCCTGCTGATCAAGCGCCTGAAACGCCATTGTTGAAGGGGCATCTGCTGCGGCATTAGAAACATGAAACAATGACCAAAAAACACAGGAGATAAGTAACAAAGTCGCGCGCATTGCAATCCCTTGGGTATAAGTGGCCATCGTTCGAGGATGAGAAGCAGAAGAGGTTCCGCAGTGGCAATAACCACTAATATCACGGCTGTCTTAGATTGTGTGTAATTAGCTGATTTTTTAAGGGTTTTGTAGCGCGGCGTAAGCGTCAGCGCACCCGCGAAAGTAGCGCGCAGCGATGCCGGGGTTGGTTCGGTAGGCCGAGTTGGCTGGAAGCCCCGTGACGGGGGGCTGTCAAAGCGAGATTACGCAAAATGAGAAAAAGCCTGCTAGGCTGTGGGTGTTGCCTTATGGGTAAGCAACTCGTTGATTTTCCCTGAAACGCACGAATATTTTCTCTAACACGCACTTAGCAAGGAGCGCCCTATGCGTAATATCATCTATATTATCGGCCTTATCGTCGTTGTGCTGTTCATCCTTTCGATGCTCGGCCTGCGTTAAGCCCCAAGAGCTAGGCGCTAGAAATACGCCCCAGCAAAAACCGCCCGTAGCGTTAGCTTACGGGCGGTTTTTTATGCGTGGTTAATAACCAAGTGACGCTTAGGCGCAGTCAGCGGCGCCTTGGCCAAACATATCAAACATCAGCTCGCGGCCAAGGCGGGTCAACACAAAGCGGCCATAGCTATTGAAGGTGGCGGCTTCACTGGCTTCCATCACCTGCTGGCAAGTTGTCCAAGTAGACGCTGCTGCGCTCAGCGTGAGCAGTTCGCGGCGGGCTAAGCCGCGCTGGGGTAGGGTAATAGTTTCTAGCACATGGCCGTGATCGTACAGCAGCTCAGCGGCAATCGATAAACACTGGCGAAGGCTACGCTGAACGTTCGCGGCGGTTGTAAGCTTGGGAGAAGTCAGTTCTAAAGGCACGCATGTTCTCCTGCAGTTAGCACCCAAATGGGTTTATTGCAGTGCATTATAGACTAACGTCTAGGCTAGACCAAGGTCTATAACGTGAAGGTGCGCGTGGGCCGGTGTTTCAGCGTGTCGATTAACGCCACGTCTGATCATACTCTTCCCAATAGCCATCCATTCGCCGCTCTTGGGTTAAGTCATAAAGCTCGTACTGCCGGTTCAGGCGGGCGCCGCCATCGCGGGTGAGCGGCTGCCAGCGCAGCGTTGACTGATCACGGCTTGAGAATGAGAAAAAGGCGTCCAGCGGCAGTGCCAAGTAGAGCCCTTTGTCAAAGCTACCTTCCCCAAAATCATCGCCAGCATCTGTCCAGGTGCCCCAGGCGCCAATACGCACCCCAGAATCAAACTCGCGTGAAAGGTCCAGCGTTGCCCCTGCATCGCCCGCTAAATAGCGGCCAACGCTCAACTTAGCTAACACGTCTTCAACGCCGGTTTCCAGGTAAGCATTTAAGTGGCCCGTCCAGGTGCTGTAATCACGCAAGCCGAACTGCTGATCAAAGTCGCGTTGACGCACCCAGTTTATATCGGCACCAAACGCCCAAGAGGCGTCAAAGGGCCGATATAACAGCTCGGTGCCCGCACACCGGCATACATCATTTCGAGCAACCCGCCATAACCCATGGCGTACACATTGTCGCTAAGCTTTGCCGTACGAGTGTACTGCAGATTCTCAACGCCAAGCTCTGACTCAGTTAAGTAATCCCCGATAAAAGTACGCACGCGGGGGAGTTCAGAATCAGCGATGTACTCGTAGTTATCCAAGTTATCCAGCAGCGTCCACGCCACACTGCCCGAAAACCAACCGTTGGCATCGGTTTGATACTCAGCGCTCAACAGCGCTTTCAAGCGGTAAAGGTAGCCATCTGGGCCACCAAAGTTCTGGTCAATCTGTGGCCCTAGCTGCCAGCTAAAGCGCTGTTCAGAGGCTTCATAAAGGGTTTCACCGGCGTTGTTTTCCAGGTTGGCATGGGCATAGATGCCGTAACGATGATTGTATTCAAGGTCTGCCGAGGTGGCCGCCTGCACGAAGTCGTCACGGTTATGCACGCTGGCACGTAGCGGTAAGCCCCGCTCTTCCCAGTTAAACTGAAAGGTATCGATATCCGCATCGGCTTGGGCATGCAAAATACGGTTGGCGCGCCCTTTGCTTTGGGCCAATGAGCGGAATTTTTCAGGCTGGGCCTCTACGGTGATGCTATTGCCCCGACGGGAGATGCGCTCCACCTGAAGTCCCGCATTTTCATTTAGCACGTCGCTAACGGCTGTCCAGTTAGCCTGCGGCTCAGCGTTCAGCGGCACAGGGCTGGGGTCGTTTTTCACTTGGCTGAGCCCGGCCAAATCGATATTAAAGGTAATGCCGGCCATCGCCGTGTTGCCGCGCTGCCACCCGGTGTGCAGTTCCACGTTATCGCTAACGGCCAAGCGCGCACCTAGATTAAAGCGGCTATCCTGGGTTTGATTATTGCCTTGGGGCTCATTGGTGTAATCGTTGCCTTCGTACTCCAGCTGCAGTAACAGCGGGTTCCAAGGGGTTTGGTACTCAATGCCGCCAAAAAACGCGCCGGGACCAGCAAAAAGCTGGCCCGTATTCAGCTCGCCGCCGCCAGAGCCACTGCTAGATGAACGGTCATCAAAGCGGTCAGCAAGCCAACCTAAAGGTGAGTTGATATCACCCGCACTGCCCAAATAGCCCCAGCCAAAACCCGCTGAAAAATCAAAATCGTACCAGCGCTTACTGGCAACCAAATATTCAGCGCCAAACAGAGTGGTACCGCCAAAGTCGCGTGCACCAACGGCAAGTTGCGGCCAATAACGCGTCTCCTCTAAAAGCCGGAACTTAGCGTCAAAGCCCTTATCAAGGTTGCGATCAAACAGCTCACTACTCCGGTTCTCCACCTCCACATAACGGAACCCACCCTCAAACCACTCGGTGGGCTGAAAAAACACGTTGTAGCGGCGGTAGGGTTCGGTGCGGCTCAAGCTCACTGACATGGCGCCCAGCGGGTTCATGCGCGCAGTGGGCGTTTGCATAAGGCCCACGCCACCAAAATCACTTTGGCCTGTGCCTAACTCGCCAGCCAGGCCCTCTGCCAACGCCGAATGGGGCCACATAGCCGCCACTAGCGAGGTCGAGAGCAGAGTGGCCAGCGTAAAGTCGGATGTGAGTCATTAACTGCTCTCGTCATGGAAGATGATTTTCTTATGTATCCTGTGCTTAAAACCCTTATTGCTCAGCTGTTTATGCCTCTTCCTATCACTATTTTACTGGTCGTTATTGGGCTGATTATTTATCGCCTTGGCCACCATAAGTTTGGCGGTGGCGTGGTGCTTTCAGGCTTTGTTTTTTTACTGCTACTGAGCTGGGGGCCGGTGGCCGAACGCCTGCTAGCGCCTTTTGAGCACCGTTACTCTGCCGTTATTGATTGGCCGAGGGGCGAAGAAATCGACACCGTGGTGGTGCTTGGCGGGGGCTGGTCGCCTGGTTTGGATGTGAGCCTTACCGGCCAACTGGGCGATAGCTCGGTCGCTCGTTTGATGGAGGGCATTCGATTATGGCAACAGCAGCCTGAAAGCACCTTGTTAGTGACAGGGGCTAGCCGCCATGGCGACGGCATGCCGATTGCCCAGGGTTATGCCCGCGCGGCCATAACGCTTGGTGTGCCGCCTACCCAACTGCAGGTGATTGGCACGCCCACTGATACCGCCCAAGAGGCTCAGGCCGTTCGTGAACAGTTAGGCGAGGGCGCTGGCGTGTTGCTGGTAACCTCCGCCTCGCATATGCCCAGAGCCGTGTGCTAGTTTGAACAGGCCGGGTTAACGCCTTACGCCGCCCCTACGCACTATTTAACCGGCCATGGCGCAAACCGCTTAGGTTTTTGGGTGCCTTCCGCGATTCAGCTACGCAAAAGTGAGCGGGCTTTTTATGAGGCCTTGGGCTGGGTGGCTGGGTATTGGGAATAAAAGACCTGCTATTTATTCTTTAATGGAATAAAAAATAAGTTTAATATTCTTTTGCGGTTTTTTGTCGGAGGCGTAGGATATTGGTCATTAATACTTGTTGCCTCACCTGCTACATAAAAAGGGAAGCCCTATTATGTCACTAATACACAAAGCCACTGTCACCCTGGCTGCACTTTCGTTAAGTGCTGCCAGCGGGTTATTTGCCGCCTCTGCCCAAGCCGACACCCTTCGCGTGGGCATGTCCGGTGGTTATTTTCCGTTTACCTTTGTCGAGCAAGACGAGCTTAAAGGCTTTGAGGTCGATGTTATGAATGCGGTGGGCGAGATCACCGGCGATGACATTGAGTTTGTTACCGCTAGCTTCTCGGGCTTGGCGGGCATGCTGGAGTCTGGCCGTATCGACACTATCGCCAATCAGATTACTATTACTCCCGAGCGTGAAGCTAAGTATGTGTTCACCGCTCCTTATGTGTATGACGGCGCGCAGGTGGTGGTGCGCGCGGGTAACGACTCCGTTCAAGGCGTTGAGGATTTATCCGGCAAAAGCGTGGCGGTCAACCTGGGTTCCAACTACGAGCAGTTGTTGCGTGAACAGCCGAATGCGGATGAGATCGATATTCGCACCTATGAGTCCAATATTGAGCAAGATGTTGCGTTGGGCCGTGTTGAAGCGTTTGTGATGGACCGCGTGAGTGCCACCCAGGTGATTAAAGAGAAGGGCCTACCGTTAGAGCTGGCGGGCCAGCCGTTCTCGATCATTGAGAACGCGCTGCCGTTCCGTGATGATGAGGCGGGCCGTGAACAGCGCGACCGTGTTGATGCAGCCCTTGCTGAGCTTCGTGACAGTGGTGCGCTGGGCGAGATATCAGCAAAGTGGTTTGATACGGATATTACTCAGCCGTAACCGCTGAACTCATCTGTTTAACGCGGCCGTGGCATTGCCACGGCCGTTTGCTTATAAGCGAAGTCGCGATGTTTAACTATCATGCTTAACCTTGAATATATGTGGGGGCTGCTGCCGGTGCTGCTGCGCTATTTGCCGCTCACGCTGCAAATGGCGACTATCGCCATGGTGTTTGCCTTGATACTGGCGTGTTTAATGGCGGTCATTCGTGTCTCGAAGGTGCCGCTGCTAAACGGTTTAGCGATGCTGTTTATCTCGTTTTTCCGCGGTACGCCGCTGCTGGTGCAACTGTTTCTGTTCTACTACGGTCTGCCTCAGTTGGTTGAAGCGCTAGTGTCGATTAATGGCGTAACCGCGGCGGTGCTGGGGCTGACGCTGCACTTTTCTGCCTATATGGCTGAGTCGATTCGTGCCGCGATTGTGGGGATCGACCGCAGCCAGACGGAAGCTGCGCTCTCGATCGGTATGACCCAGTCGCAGCTGATGCGGCGCATTATTCTGCCTCAAGCCACCCGCGTGGCAACCCCGACGCTGATGAACTATTTCATCGATATGATTAAAGCAACCTCGTTGGCCTTTACGCTGGGGGTCACCGAGCTAATGGGAGCCACGCAAAAAGAAGCCGCGGGCAGCTTCCTCTACTTGGAGGCGTTCTTACTGGTGGCGCTTATTTATTGGGCGATTGTGGAAGTGCTCTCCTGGGGGCAGCGTCGGTTAGAAATTTACCTGAATAAGGCCTACCAACGATGATTTCGCTGCAAGGCATTACCAAGCGTTTCAGTGGCCATACGGTCTTCAAAGATATCGATTTGAGCCTTTCTCAAGGCGAGATCATTGTCATTATCGGCCCTTCCGGTACGGGCAAATCGACGCTGTTGCGCTGTATTAACTTTCTTGAAAAGCCCGACGCCGGGCGCTTACAGGTGGGCGACTTGAGTGTCGATACCCAGCGTGCCAGCCGGGCGGATATTTTGGCACTGCGCCGGCGTACGGCCTTTGTGTTTCAGAACTACGGGTTGTTCGCCAATAAAACCGCGCTGGAGAATATCAGCGAGGGCATGATCGTGGTGGATAAGTTGCCGAAGGCTAAAGCCCATGCGCGGGCCAGGGAGATTCTGGAGCGCATCGGTTTGGCGGAAAAAGCCGATGCCTACCCGGCTTCACTCTCCGGCGGTCAGCAGCAGCGGGTGGGGATTGGCCGAGCCATGGCGGCTAATGCCGATGTGATTCTGTTTGATGAGCCTACCTCTTCCCTTGACCCGCAGTGGGTAGAAGAAGTACTCAGCCTAATGAAGCAGTTGGCGGTAGAGCGCCAGACGATGATCGTGGTCACCCACGAGATGCAGTTCGCCCGGGAAGTGGCGGATCAAGTGGTCTTTATGGATGACGGTGGTATCGTCGAGCAGGCGCCCCCCGAAGAGCTGTTCACCGCCCCCAAAGACGAACGAACGCGCCACTTCTTGCGCAAAATTTTAGCGCCTACGGGGCAGGATGTGCTGTAGCTTGAGTGCGGCCCCAGTATTGACAACGGCTAGCAAGCTCGCTTAACGCGTGATAGACTACGCCATCCTCTCAGACAAGTACCGTGAATGGGCAGCTTATTTCGACTGCCTGTTACACACTTTGGTAGGGTGATACCCCAGCCAAAACAATTGGTTGTTGCGGAAACGTCGTGCTGTGACAGCGCAGCCGACGAACACATATTTAATTTCGTTGCCGTTTTTCGGTAACCTTTATTCTCCAAGGAGATACCCTGTGGCGAACAGCAAGCAAGCTAGCAAGCGCGCCCGCCAGGCCGAGAACCGTCGCGCCCTGAAATCCAGCCAGCGCAGCATGGTCCGCACCTACATCAAGCGTGTAGTGAAAGCGATCAGCACCGGCGATCACGCTAAGGCAATGGAAGAGTTCAAGGCTATGCAGCCGGTCGTTGACCGCATTGCAGACAAAGACGTGCTGTCTAAGAAGAAAGCAGCTCGCCTGAAGAGCCGTTTGAACAAGCGTATTAAGGCACTGGCGGCGTAAGCCGGCAGGCGCCACAAAAAAACCGGCTGCGGCCGGTTTTTTTGTGTCTGAATGATTTTGCTGGATAACCGATAAATTATGACGGCGAAGAAAACACCCAACACTAGCCCCGGCGGCCAATTAGTTCGCAGCGGGCTAATGCGCTCTGGCCTGGTGGTTAGTGCGATGACCATGCTGTCCCGAGTGTTGGGGCTGGCACGGGATGTGGTAGTGGCTACCTTTTTGGGAGCGGGCAGCGGCGCCGATGCGTTTTTCGTGGCGTTTAAGATTCCTAACTTTCTGCGCCGTCTGTTTGCCGAAGGGGCTTTTAACCAGGCCTTTGTGCCGGTGCTTTCGGAGTATTCTACCCAGCGCAGTCGTGAAGAGATCCGTGAGCTGCTGAATGCTACCGCCGGAAGCTTAACGGCGGTGTTGGCGCTGATTACCGCCCTGGCAATGCTTTGCGCGCCGTGGTTGGTTTGGGTATTTGCCCCCGGTTTTGGGCGCGATCCCGAAAAACTGGCGCTGACCGCCGATATGCTGCGCTTAACGTTTCCCTATTTACTGCTGATCTCGCTTACCGCGTTTTCCGGCAGTGTGCTGAATACCTGGAACCGCTTTGCGGTACCGGCGTTTACTCCCGTGCTGCTGAATCTTTCGTTGATTGGCGCGGCGCTGTTTTTAATGCCGTTAATGGAACAGCCCGCCATGGCGCTGGCCTGGGGTGTGTTGATCGCTGGGGCCGCCCAGTTGGTTTTTCAGGTGCCGTTTTTACTACGCCTGGGGTTGATGCCCACGCCGTGGCCAAACTTTGCCCACGATGGCGTGCGGCGCATACTGAAGCTGATGGGGCCCGCACTATTTGGGGTCTCGGTGTCGCAAATTAACTTGCTGTTGGATACCGTTTTGGCTTCATTGCTGGCGGCGGGGAGCGTGTCGTGGCTGTATTACTCTGACCGTTTAGTAGAGTTGCCGCTGGGGGTGTTTGGGGTGGCGATTGGTACGGTGATTTTGCCCGCGCTTTCTAAGCGCCATGCGGAGCAGTCTAAGGAGCACTTTGCTGCCATGCTCGACTGGGCTGTTCGCATTGTATTGCTGTTAGGCTTACCTGCGGCACTGGCGCTGGCGGTGTTGGCCGAACCGTTGTTGATCACGCTATTTCATTATGGCGCAATGACTGACAACGATATTCAGATGGCGGCGCTGAGCCTGCGCGCTTATGCCTTCGGTTTGGTCGCCTTTATGCTGATCAAAGTATTGGCGCCGGGCTTTTTTGCCCGTCAAGACACCAAGACGCCGGTAAAGGTGGGTATTATCGCCATGGTGGCTAATATGCTGTTCAACCTTTTGCTAGTTTGGCCGCTGGCCCATGCCGGGTTGGCGTTGGCCACCGCGCTGTCTGCATTTTTAAACGCAGGCTTGCTAGGCTACTTGCTGCATAAGCAGGGCGTGCTGGTCTTTCAGCCGGGCTGGAAACGTTATTCGGTGCAGTTGCTGGGGGGTAGCGCCTTAATGTGTGCGGCGCTCTATTTTGTCGCCCCTGACTGGCAGGCGTGGCTTAGCTTTGGCCTTTGGCAGCGGGTTAGTTGGGTCACCGGTTTAGTAGTGCTCGGTGGCTCGTTCTATTTTGCGTGGCTGGCTGCACTGGGGTTACGCGTTGGTCATTTTAAAATGCACTCGTAACGTTACATCCTGGCGGGTGTATTTGTTATCAGGCGTGTTCGTTATAATCAGAGGCTTTATGTCCTCCTAACGGCTGAGGTGCCATGCGCGTCATTCGAGGTCTGCACAACTTGAAAGCGGCTCATCGTGGCTGCGTTGCGACTATCGGCAACTTCGATGGGGTGCATCGCGGCCATCAAGCCATTCTTCAGCAGTGCCGTGAACATGCGACGCGCTGGAGTGTGCCGTTAACCGTGGTGGTGTTCGAGCCCCAGCCGCGGGAGTTTTTTGCCGGTGATCAAGCGCCGCCGCGGTTAACCCGGCTGCGCGAAAAAGTCCGGCTACTGCGTGATTTTGGCGCGGAACAAGTGTTGGTTCTGCCGTTCAACGACACGCTGCGTAGCCTCACCGGGCGCGAGTTTATCGACCAGGTTTTGATTGACGGGCTGGGCGTTAAGCATTTGGTGGTGGGCGATGATTTCCGCTTTGGCTGTGATCGCCGCGGCGATTTTGCGCTGCTAGCGGAAGTAGGGCGTGAGCAAGGGTTTGGTGTCGAGCATACTCGCACCTTTACCGTGGATGACGAGCGGGTTTCCAGTTCGCAAGTGCGTACGCTATTGGCCAGTGGTAATTTTTCTGCGGCGGCGCGCCTGCTGGGTCGGCCTTATTCGTTACATGGCCGTGTGGTGCGCGACCAGCAGTTGGGGCGCACGCTTGGCGTACCCACGGCCAACTTACCGCTACTGCCGCAGCCGCTAACCCTGCGCGGCGTGTTTGCGGTAGTGGCTGAGCTTGAAAATGGCCAGCGTTACCCGGCGGTGGCGAATGTCGGCTTCCGCCCTACCGTAGGTTCAGATCGGCCAACGCTTGAGGTGCACCTGCTGGATTTTAGCGGCGATCTTTACGGCCAGCGTATGACGGTATTCCCCTGTGTGCGTTTGCGCGGCGAGGTCAAGTTTGACGACCTTGAGGCGCTAAAAGCACAAATTGAACGTGACCAGGCCCGCGCTCGCCACTATTTATTATCGGCGGCGATAGGGGTGCAAGACCGTGCTGGCCAAGACGATTCGCTTCCGCTGGCCTCGGCCCCGCTAGGGCGTGATGAGGCGATGTCTTCAAATACGATTTCTTCTGATTCTTCTTCGGCGGATGACGCCGCCGATGCTAACAACGGCTGACCAGACCATGGATTATAAGCACACGCTGAATTTGCCTGAAACTGACTTTCCCATGCGCGGCATGCTGCCAAAGCAAGAGCCGGGGCGGGTTTCCCAGTGGCAAGATATGAACATTTACCAGCGCCTGCGTGAAGCGCGCGCGGGTGCGCCGCTGTTTGTGCTGCACGATGGTCCTCCCTACGCCAATGGCAGTATCCATATTGGTCACGCCGTTAATAAGATTCTTAAAGACATCATCGTTAAGTCGAAGAACTTAGCCGGTTTTGACGCGCCTTATGTACCGGGTTGGGACTGCCACGGCTTGCCCATTGAGCACAAGGTCGAAACCACTCACGGTAAGCACCTTGAACCTAGCAAAGCCCGCGAGCTGTGCCGCGAATATGCCGGTGCTCAGGTCGAAACCCAGCTGGCTGACTTTGTGCGTTTGGGCATTATTGGCGATTGGGACCACCCTTACCGCACCATGAACTTCGCTAACGAAGCGGGCGAAATGCGTGCCTTGGCCGAGATGGTTGACGCGGGCTATGTGTTTAAAGGCTTGAAGCCGGTTAACTGGTGCTTTGACTGCGGCTCGGCGCTGGCGGAAGCTGAAGTCGAGTACGCCGATAAAAAATCCGACGCTATCGATGTAGCCTTCCCGGTGGAAGACGCCGATAAGCTCGCCGCGGCCTTTGGTTTAAGCGAACTGGCTAAACCAACGGCGGTGGTGATCTGGACGACCACGCCATGGACAATTCCGGCCAACCAGGCGCTGAACGTTCACCCGGAATTTACCTACGCGCTAGTTGATACCGGCGAGCGGCTGCTGCTGTTGGCAGAAGAGCTGGTGGAAAGCTGCTTGGAGCGCTTTGGTTTACAGGGCGAGGTGATTGCCACGACGCAAGGCAAAAACCTCGACCTGATCAATTTCCGCCATCCGTTTTATGAGCGTCTCTCGCCGGTTTATCTGGCGGAGTACGTCGAGTCTGAGGTGGGCAGTACCGGCATTGTTCACTCTGCACCTTCTTACGGTATGGATGACTTTATCACCTGCCGCGAGCATGGCATGGAGTTCGACGACATGCTCAACCCGGTGCAGGGCAACGGCGTATACGTGGACGACCTGCCGTTCTTCGGCGGCCAGATGATCTGGAAGGCTAACCCTCAAATCGTAGAAAAACTGCGCGAAGTAAATGCGCTGATGGCGCATATCCCGATCAAGCACAGTTATATGCACTGCTGGCGCCACAAAACACCGGTGATCTACCGTGCTACGGCGCAGTGGTTTGTGGGTATGGATATTCAAGGTAAAGACGGCAAAACCCTGCGCGAGCGTGCCCTGGAAGGCATCGAAGCCACCGCGTTTACCCCCGCCTGGGGCCAGGCGCGTCTACATAGCATGATCGCCAATCGCCCGGACTGGTGTATCTCTCGCCAGCGTAACTGGGGTGTGCCGATCCCGTTTTTCTTGCACAAGCAAACCGGCGAGCTGCACCCGCGCACCGTTGGCCTGATGGAAGAGGCCGCCAAGCGCGTTGAGCAAGAAGGCATTAATGCCTGGTTCAAGCTCGACCCGGCTGAACTATTGGGCGCCGAGGCGGCGGATTACGATAAGGTCACCGATACCCTGGATGTTTGGTTTGACTCCGGCACTACCCACCGCCACGTACTACGCGGCTCGCACCCCCATGGCCACGAAAGCGGCCCGCGGGCGGATCTCTACCTGGAAGGCTCCGACCAGCACCGTGGCTGGTTTCATTCATCACTGCTCACCGGTTCGGCGATTGATGGCCATCCGCCTTATCGTCAGCTGCTGACCCACGGCTTTACCGTTGATTCCCAGGGTCGTAAGCAATCCAAGTCGCTGGGCAACGTAGTAGCGCCCCAGGAAGTGATGGATAAGCTGGGCGGCGATATTCTGCGCTTGTGGGTCGCCTCCACCGATTACTCCGGTGAAATGGCTGTCTCGGACGAGATTTTGAAGCGTACCTCCGATGTGTATCGCCGGATTCGCAACACCGCTCGCTTCCTGCTTTCGAACCTTAACGGCTTTGATCCAGACAAAAACCAAGTAGCGTTTGACGATATGCTGGCACTGGATCAGTGGGTAGTGGATCGTGCCCACCAATTGCAGGCGCGGATCGAACAAGCCTACGAAGAGTACCGCTTCCTGGATGTTTACCAGCAGGTGCATGGTTTCTGCGCCCGGGAACTGGGTGGCTTTTATTTAGATGTGATTAAAGACCGCCAATACACGACGCAAACCGATTCGTTGGCGCGGCGCAGTGCACAAACCGCGCTCTATCACGTGGTGGAAGCGCTGAGTCGTTGGATCGCGCCGATTCTCTCGTTTACCGCTGAGGAGATTCACGAAAACATCCCCGGCAAGCGCGGCGACAGTGTGCTGCTGGAGACTTACTACACTGGCCTTGGCAGCCTGGAAGAAAATGCTGAACTGGGTCGTGCTTTCTGGGAGCAAGTGCTGGAGGTCAAGCACTCGGTCAACAAGTGCCTGGAAGATGCCCGTAATGCCAAAGTGATCAAGGGTAGCTTGGCAGCTGAAGTCACGCTGTATGTCAGCGATGACCTGCAGGCGACACTGGCTAAACTGGGCGATGAACTGCGCTTTGTGATGCTGACTAGCGAAGTCACGCTTAAGCCTTTGTCTGATGTGAGTGAGTCTTATGCAAGTGAGACTGATGCAGGCGATGCAGAAGCGACGGAACTTGATAACCTGAAAGTCTCAGTCAAAGCCAGCGACAACACTAAGTGCGAGCGCTGCTGGCACCACCGCCCCGATGTGGGTACTCATACGGATCATCCAGATCTATGCGGTCGCTGTATCAGCAACCTCCCCGAAGGCAGCGGTGAGATTCGTTACTATGCCTAGTCAAACTGATGCGTCTGATACTAATGCGCGGCCAGCGATGCAGCGGCCGCTGCGCTGGTTGTGGTTATCGCTGGCGGTGATTGTGCTGGATTTGGCCACCAAGTACGTGGCCAGTAGCCAGTTGGGCTATGCCCAGCCGGTAGAAGTGTTGCCGTTTTTTAATCTGACGCTGCTGCACAATACTGGCGCGGCGTTCAGCTTTTTAGCCACGCATCCTGGCTGGCAGCGCTGGTTTTTCGCCATTATTGCGATTGCTGCCAGCGTGGGGCTAACGATTTGGCTGGCGCGGATCAAAAACGACGAAAAGCTGCTGGCGCTAGCGCTGCCGTTGATTATCGGTGGTGCGTTGGGAAATCTCTACGACCGCTTGGTGCATGGCTATGTGGTCGATTTTCTGTCTTTCCACGCCGCCGGATGGTACTACCCGGCATTTAATGTGGCAGATATTGCGATTACCCTAGGGGCCGTTGCCTTGATCTGGGAATCCATTATGGGTGAGCGACGGCGCAAAAAAGCGGCCAAGGCCTCCCATTAAACGAACAGGTACATTGAGAGCTGAAATGAGCGACTATTTGATCGATGACGGCATGGAAGTGACGCTGCACTTCACCTTAAAACTTGAAGACGGTACTTTGGTGGACTCCACCAAGGAAAAATCACCGGCTACCTTTGAGTTTGGTGACGGTAACCTGCCGCCCGGCTTTGAGCACCCGATTAAAGGCATGGCCGCAGGCCAGGAGGGTACCTTTCAGATAACCCCTGAGCATGCGTTCGGCCAGCATAACCCGCAGAATATTCAGACCTTGAAACGTGCGGATTTCGGCGATGAAGCCCCAGAGATTGGTATGGTGATGTCGTTTGCCGATAAAGCGGGAACGGAATTGCCAGGTGTGGTCAAAACCATCGACGGTGATCGTATTGAAGTGGACTTCAATCACCCGTTAGCAGGCCGCACGCTCACGTTTGAAGTAGAAGTACTGGATGTTAAGCCGGTGACCACTCATTAAGCAGATGCCACGTCGCATCAAGGTGCTCTTATGACCAGCACGCAGCAAGCACAGCCTATCGAAATTAAACTGGCCAACCCGCGCGGTTTTTGTGCTGGCGTTGATCGCGCGATTGATATCGTTAATCGCGCCCTGGATGTGTTTGGCCCGCCTATCTATGTGCGCCATGAGGTTGTCCACAACCGGTTTGTGGTTGAAACGCTGCGCGACCGCGGGGCGGTATTTGTTGAAGAGCTGGATGAAGTACCTGACGACGTGATTGTGATTTTCTCTGCTCATGGTGTTTCCCGGGCGGTTCAAGCCGATGCCGAACGGCGCGGTTTGAAGGTATTCGACGCCACCTGCCCGCTGGTGACTAAAGTGCACCTGGAAGTGTTGCGCTACGCCAAGCGTGGCCAGGAGTGCATCTTGATTGGCCATGAAGGCCACCCAGAAGTCGAAGGCACCATGGGACGCTACGATACCTCCCATGGCGGGCGCATCTACTTGGTAGAGGACGAAAAAGACGTCGCCAAACTGGAGGTGAGTGATCCTTCAAAGCTGGCTTTCGTGACCCAAACGACGCTCTCGATGGATGACACCGCCAAGGTGATTGGCGCGCTGCGCGAGAAGTTTGTCGAGATTCAAGGGCCGCGCAACGATGATATCTGCTACGCCACGCAAAACCGTCAGGATGCGGTGCGTGAGCTAGCCGCCCTAAGCGATTTGTTGCTGGTGGTCGGCAGCCCTAACAGCTCTAACTCAAACCGCCTGCGTGAACTGGCTGAGCGTATGGGCACGCCTGCCCATTTGATTGATAACGCCGACCAAATCAATCCCGCGTGGCTTGAGAACGTAGCGCGTGTTGGCGTAACCGCAGGTGCCAGTGCCCCCGAAGTGTTAGTGAAAGGCGTGATTACCAAGCTGCAAAGCATGGGCGCAGCAATACCTGAAGAGCTACAGGGCCGCGAAGAAACGATTACTTTTTCGATGCCGAAGGAGTTGCGTGAAAAGGTAATTGCCAGCAGCTAAGAATCCCTTGATTAACGTGATGCAAAGCGTATTGGTTTTCGACATACTCAAACAGTATGGGCTCACTAATACGGGAGCGGCGCTGAGTGTCTTACGTTTATCATCCTTCCGCTGGCCATTTTTGCCTGAATGGTCAGCGCGGCTTTACCCTTATTGAGCTGTTAATTGTGGTCGCGATGATTGGTATCGTTGCCTCCATTGCCTACCCCAGCTATACCCGCTATGTGGCGCAAAGCCGCCTTACTGACGGTAAGTCTGGTTTGCTGCAGGCAGCAACGGAAATGGAGCGGTGTTATACGGCTAATTATACGTATGAAGCCGGATGCCTTGAAACCACGCAATCACCCGAAGCTGTCTATCCCACGATCACGCCGACTACTTTAGGTTCGACTTACCGTCTTGAAGCCCAGGGTGGAACCAGAGTGCCGCAGGGTTGCGAAACACTCTGGTTGCAAAGTGACGGCCAGAGAGGCCCAAATGGCATAAACAACACACCTGAGTGTTGGTAACTTATGGCTCAGCGTGGCTTTAGCTTAATAGAAGCGTTAATCGCGCTGGTCGTTCTCTCGGTCGGCCTGCTTGGCGTGGCGGCTATGCAATTTAAAGCGCTGCAAAGCGCACACGATGGTTATCAGCGTTCGCTGGCAAGCGTCGCTGCCGTGGATGCTCAGGAAAGGCTGTGGGCGGAGCTGGCAATGCTTGACCCCGACCAAACCTGTGAAAATATCGATAGCTCAGCGGTGCAAACGAAATGGCGAGCCCATTGGTTTCAGGGCGATGATAGCTCGCCGTTGCGCGATGCTATTGAAGCGCAAAGCGCTATTGAACCGGTAGATGGGGACGAGAGTTGCCTGTTCCGCGTCATCCTGGAGCTTGATTACCTGTTTCGCCTGCCCAACCTGGAAGCTGTGCCATGAGGCCTGTTCAGCGCGGGTTTAGCCTGGTAGAAATGCTGGTGGCAATGGCGATCGGCACAGTCATTACCTTGGCAGCTGGCCAACTGTTGTTAACCACCTTTCAAACGTTTCAAACTGTTGACAAGATAAGTCGCAAGCAAGAGACATTAATTTTTGCCGTTAGTATGCTGACGGAAGCAGGCCGCAAGGGCAATATTGGCAACTACGCTATCGTCCCGGATGAGCGCAGTTCTGGCAGCGGTACGCGTCATTACTGCGTACTCCAGGACGAAGTGCAGAACCAACCTGTCGTTGATCTTGCCCAAGTTGACGACGCGACAGCCTGCCCGGCCCTTTCTGAGCCCAACGGTGATGAGGTATCGCATAGTGTCACGCTGCTCATTGGCGACTGCCGAGAAAGCGTGGGTGCGACGTGCGATCACATCACTTTTACCATCAGTGAGCGCAATAAACTGATCACACCCCAAGAGTTAGCGCCATGAAACAGCAGCAAGGCGCAGCGTTAGTGATCGTGATGGCGCTGCTCGCCGGTGCGCTAATATTAGGCATGTCGGGTATGCAGAGCGCGTTGATTGATGAGCGCTTGGCGGGTAACTATCGAGCATCGACGCAGGCTCGCATGAATGCCGAAATCGCTGTCGCAAATGCCTTAGATGAAGATGGGCTTGTTTTCTTGACGTCAGTTAGCTCGTTAAATGACTTGCTAGCAATGAGTTGGAATGAGCTTAATGAGCAGTTTTCAGGCAATCAGGATGCGCTCAATTTCGGCTGTGAAAGAGAGGGGCAGTTTGAGTGTGTCTATATCCCGTTAACCTTGGCCGAGGGGCATTATGTGCTGGCCAAAGGCATCGTTGGGAGCGCTCAACATAGCAGGGTCGAAAGTAACGCTATCTTGTTGCGATATGTCGCTGAAGAGGAGGGGGAGAGCGGTGGCCTGCCGAGCTTTTCCGAGTGGACAGAAGAGCTGTAGTTAAGCTTTATTATTGCGTATAGAATATTGTGAATTTATTCAAAGAGTTTTCTTAATGCCAGAAACATCCAACACTCGCGTTCTTACCGGTATCACTACTACTGGCACGCCCCATTTGGGTAACTATGTCGGGGCGATCAAGCCTGCTATTGAGGCAAGCCAAGACCCTAGCGTTCAGTCGTTCTACTTTTTGGCGGACTACCATGCGCTGATCAAGTGCCCCGACCCGAAGCGGGTGCAAGAGTCGCGGCTGGAAATTGCCGCCACATGGCTGGCACTAGGTTTGGATACCGATAACGCTATTTTCTACCGCCAGTCGGATATTCCCGAGATCCCTGAGCTGACTTGGATGCTCTCCTGTGTGTGCGCCAAAGGCTTGATGAACCGTGCCCATGCCTATAAAGCAGCGGTAGCTGAGAACGAAGAAGCAGAAAACCAGGATGCCGATAAAGGCATTACCATGGGGCTGTTTGGCTACCCCGTACTCATGGCGGCCGATATTCTAATGTTCAACGCCAATAAAGTGCCGGTAGGGCGAGACCAGATTCAGCATATTGAAATGGCTCGCGATATCGCTGGGCGTTTTAACCACCTTTATAAAGGCCAGCACTTTGTGCTCCCCGAGGCGGTAGTAGACGACAAGATACAGCTACTGAATGGCTTGGATGGGCGCAAGATGTCCAAAAGCTACGATAATACGATTCCGCTGTTTGCCCCCGAAAAGAAGTTGCAAAAGCTGGTGCGTAAGATTAAAACCAACTCGCTGGAGCCCGGTGAGCCGAAAGACCCCGATACTTGCACGCTGTTCCAGATTTATTCAGCCTTCGCGACAGCCGACGAGACGGCTAGCCTTCGTGAGCAGTATGCCGCGGGCATTGGCTGGGGCGATGCCAAGAACCAGGTGTTTGAGTATTTGAACGCCCATTTAAGCGCTCCGCGAGAACGCTATAATGCGCTGATGGAAGATCCGGCTCACATTGAGGCTGTGTTGCAAAAGGGCGCCGGGCGGGCACGTGAAGAAGCGGCAGTAACGATGGATCGCTTGCGAGCGGCCGTTGGCCTGGGATCGTTTGTCTAATATTCTATAAAGCGATAAGTATTCTATAGCGTCATAATTATTCTATAAAGTTATAAGCACTGCTTAATAAAGAATTTTCAGTGTTCTACCGCTATCGTTAGGCTTATAACTATTGTTCATGTCTGCCAAAAGCGCCTGTTTGTTAGCAGGCGCTTTTGGTGCTGCTAAAGGTGAATGTATGTCTACAACGACGGTTGTTGCACCCCAGAGCTATCGCGTACCGCTGATCGCTACAGCGGCGATTGTGCTGGGTGCGTTGCTGGTGGGTGTGGTGTTTGAAGCCAATACGGGTCTGTTGATGATTGTCGGCGGGCTGTTTGGCATGGCGCTGTATCACGCGGCGTTTGGTTTTACCTCGGCGTGGCGGGTATTTATTACCGAGCGGCGGGGGCGTGGCCTACGTGCGCAGATGGTGATGCTGGCCATTGCGGTGGTGCTGTTTTTTCCTGCTTTGGGGGCAGGCACTCTGTTTGGCAACGAGGTAACGGGCTTTGTGTCGCCTATTGGTATTTCTGTGCTGGTAGGGGCGTTTATTTTCGGGTTGGGCATGCAGTTAGGCGGCGGCTGTGCTTCGGGCACGCTATTCACGGCGGGCGGTGGTAACGCACGTATGCTGATTACCCTAGTGTTCTTTATTGTCGGTTCGGTGATTGGTTCGGCGCATTTTGCTTGGTGGCAGAGTTTGCCTGCTTTTCAGCCAGTATCACTGGTTAATGTCGCCGGTGTTGGTGGTGGGATAGCGATTAGCCTGGTGCTATTCGCCGCTATTGCTGCTTTTACTTGGGTGATGGAGAAGCGCCGTCACGGCCAGCTAGAGCAAGCGCCTAGCGTCAATAAGCACGGTTATGAGCGCTGGCTGACGGGCCCTTGGCCGCTAGTGGCGGGCGCCGTAGCGCTGGCATTATTGAACTTCGCCACCTTGGCACTGGCCGGCCGCCCTTGGGGGATTACCTCCGCGTTCGCACTGTGGGGCGCTAAAGGCTTTGAGCTGGTGGGTGGCGATGTAAGCCAGTGGGGCTACTGGCAGGCGCCCGGCAATGCGGCGGCCCTTGAAGCTAGCGTATGGAGCGACATCACTACGGTGATGAACGTGGGTATTATGCTCGGCGCGCTGGCGGCTGCGAGCTTGGCCGGTCGCTTTGCGCCTAACTTCAGGATCCCATTGAAATCTATTTTGGCCGCGGTCATTGGCGGTCTTATGCTTGGCTATGGCGCGCGGTTGGCGTTTGGCTGCAATATCGGTGCTTACTTCAGCGGTATTGCATCAGGCAGCCTACATGGTTGGGTATGGCTGGTGGCTGCGTTTGCCGGCAACATGTTGGGCGTTAAGCTACGGCCATTTTTCTTCGTGGGAGCAGAAGGACACAAACCAACCGCAAAAACCGCCTGACTTAGTTGTCAGCTATTTAGTTTTCAGCTATCTCTTACGCCTCGATTTAGTCGCCTGAATCGGGGCGTTTTTATGCCTACAGGGGCGCTCTCTTCCACCTTTGTCGCAGGAGCATGTTACATTATCTTCAAACGCCGCAAATATTACCTGAAAACGCCGCAGGTGCCGCTATTGCTGCATCGCAGCAGTGATTGATATAAAAGAGAGTGCTTATGACTATCCAGAGTAAACGCCCCTTATACCTTCCTTACGCCGGTCCTTCTCTGCTCGAAATGCCGCTATTGAACAAAGGCAGCGCGTTTACTCAACAAGAGCGCCTGGCATTTAACCTGATTGGCTTGCTACCCCAAGAAGTGGAAACCATTGAGGATCAGTTGAAGCGTGCCTATCGCCAGTACCAGCAATGCCATAGTGACCTTGAAAAGCACATTCACCTGCGCGCCATTCAAGATGACAACGAAACGCTCTATTTCCGTTTGGTCTCCCAGCATCTAGAAGAGATGCTGCCGATTATTTATACCCCCACGGTCGGTCAGGCGTGCCAGGAGTTCTCTAATATTTATCGTAACCACCGCGGCCTGTTTATTAGCTATCCTGACCGCGAGCATATGGATGACATTCTGCGCAGCGCCACTAAAGATAACGTTAAAGTCATTGTGGTGACGGATGGTGAGCGGATTCTCGGTTTGGGTGACCAAGGGATCGGCGGTATGGGTATTCCGATTGGCAAGCTGGCGCTGTATACCGCTTGTGGTGGTATCAGCCCTGCTTACACGCTGCCGATCATGATTGATGTGGGTACCAATAACAAAGCGTTGCTGGATGACCCTATGTACATGGGCTGGCGTCACGAGCGGATAGGGCAAGAGGAGTATGATGCTTTCATGGCGGAATTTATTGCCGCAGTGAAGCGCCGTTGGCCTAATGTACTGCTGCAGTTTGAAGACTTTGCCCAGGCTAATGCGGTGCCACTGCTAGAGCGCTATCGCAACGAGCTGTGCTGCTTTAACGACGACGTTCAGGGTACCGCTGCTGTCGTAGTGGGCACCTTGATGGCGGCTTGCCAGGCACGTGAGGAGTCCATTGCCCAGCAGCGCGTGGTGTTTGTAGGCGGCGGTTCGGCGGGCTGTGGTATCGCCGAGCAGGTGGTGGTCGCCATGGAGGCCGAGGGCCTGACCGAAAGCGAAGCGCGGGCGCGCATTTTTGTTGTTGACCGCGATGGCTTGATGACCAGCGATCAAGCGTGGCAGCGCGATTTTCAGCGCCGCCTAGCCCACGACCCTGCGCTAGTGGTGGAGTGGAACGGCCAGGGCCTGGAAGAGACGATTGCCCAGATCAAGCCAACGGTATTGATCGGCGTTTGCGGCCAGCGCGGTATCTTTACCGAGCAAGTTGTACGCACCATGCACGCGGGCTGTGAGCACCCGGTGATCATGCCGCTTTCCAACCCGACCTCGCAAGCAGAGGCGGTGCCGGAAGACGTCATCCGTTGGACCGATGGCCAAGCGCTTGTGGCGACCGGCAGCCCCTTTGCGCCCGTGGTGCATAACGGGCGCACTTACCCGATCGCCCAGTGTAATAATGCTTACATCTTCCCGGGTATTGGTTTGGGTGTAATTGCCGCTAGCGCCAACCGGGTGACTGATGAGATGTTAATGA
Source organism: Halomonas sp. H2 (assembly GCF_050215315.1). Taxonomy (GTDB): domain Bacteria; phylum Pseudomonadota; class Gammaproteobacteria; order Pseudomonadales; family Halomonadaceae; genus Vreelandella. The sequence goes on along the minus strand of NZ_CP189760.1, from coordinate 3,157,617 downwards.
GCGCTTCGCGTGCGCTAGCTCGTGAAGCGCCGTTGGTAAAAGAGGGCAAAGGCGCGTTGTTGCCGCCACTGTCGCGTATCCGCGATATCAGCAAGTCGATTGCTTTTGAAGTCGCCGCCCAGGCGCAGCAAAACGGTGTGGCGTTAAAAACCAGCGGGACGACGCTGCGTGAGCTAATCGAAAAAGCGTCGTGGACGCCGGATTACCGCACGTATCGCCGCCGCGCTTTTTAAGCACTCGGCAAAAAAAAGCCCCCACCGAAGTGGGGGCATGCAAGCATTGGTAAGGCTTTACCTCTAGGCTGCGCCGATCATCTTGCGCAGCACGTAATGAAGGATACCACCGTGGCGGTAGTAAGCCAGCTCGTTTACCGTATCAATTCGGCACTTGGCATCAACGCTACGTTCTCCATCGGCGTTTTTGATTACCACTTTTACCGTGCCGCCGGGCGACAGGTCGCTTAATCCGGCAATCGAAATCTCTTCATCCCCGGTTAATCCCAACGTTTGACGGCTTTCGCCTTCGACAAACTGCAGCGGTACAACGCCCATGCCGATCAGGTTGGAGCGGTGAATGCGCTCAAAGGATTCGGCAATTACCGCGCGAACGCCGAGCAAACGGGTACCTTTGGCCGCCCAATCCCGCGAGGAGCCGGTGCCGTACTCTTTGCCGGCAATTACCACTAGCGGTTTGCCTTCCTCTTTGTACTTCATGGCCGCATCGTAAATAGCCATCTGCTCGCCGCTGGGTACGTGGCGTGTCTCGCCGCCAACTACGCCATCGAGCATCTCATTTTTGATCCGCACGTTGGCAAAGGTGCCGCGCATCATGACTTCGTGGTTACCCCGGCGTGAGCCGTAGGAGTTGAAGTCGACCGGCTTAACGCCATGCTCTTGCAGGTAGCGCCCGGCGGGGCTGTCGGGCTTGATGGAACCGGCTGGGGAAATGTGGTCGGTAGTGACTGAGTCGCCTAGCATCGCCAGCACGCGGGCGCTGTGTACGTCTTCGATGGCGTCCGGCTCGCGACCCATGCCTTCAAAGAAAGGCGGGTGCTGAATATATGTCGATTCAGGCCACTGGTAGACTTTGCTTTCTGAAACGTCGATCGCTTTCCAGACGTCGTCACCCTCAAATACCGCGCCGTACTCTTTGCGGAACATGGCGGTATTGACTTTCTCAACGGCGCTGGCAATCTCGGCTTGGCTGGGCCAAATGTCTTTTAGGTAGACCGGTTCGCCGTCACTGCCCTTACCAATCGGCTCCTGGGTTAGGTCACGCTGAACGTTACCCGCCAGGGCATAAGCCACCACCAGGGGCGGTGAAGCGAGCCAGTTGGTTTTTACCAGCGGATGAACGCGGCCTTCAAAGTTACGGTTACCAGAAAGTACCGAGGCGACGGCAAGATCGCCATCGTTAATGGCCTGTTCGATCTCATCCTGCAGTGGCCCAGAGTTACCGATGCAGGTGGTGCAGCCGTAGCCGACAAGGTTAAAGCCTAGGGCATTCAAATCGTCATCGAGCCCGGCGGCTGCAAGGTAATCGGTGACTACCTTTGAGCCCGGCGCGAGCGAGGTTTTTACCCACGGTTGGGTGATCAAGCCTTTTTCACGCGCTTTGCGCGCCAGTAAACCCGCCGCCATCATCACGCTGGGGTTGGAGGTGTTGGTGCACGAGGTAATCGCCGCAATCACTACCGCACCGGGGTCAAGGCTGAAGTCGTGCTTATCAACTTTAACGTTTTGACTGGTGTCGTGTTTGAAGCTGCGCTCAACGCCTACCGCGGTTTGGCCGCCTTCAGAAGAGAGTTGTCCCTTGGCGCTGGCATCCGCGTTGACGTCTTCCTGCATAAACTTGTCAAAGGCTGCCGCCATGTCTTTCAGCGCCACGCGATCCTGCGGGCGTTTGGGGCCGGCAAGGCTGGCCTCTACCTCGGTCATGTCCAGTTCCAGCGCATCGGTGAAGATCGGCTCATCGCTGGGTTCGCGCCATAGCCCTTGAGCTTTGCTGTAAGCTTCGACCAACGCGACCTGTTCATCTTCACGTCCGGTTAGGCGCATGTAGTTCAGCGTTTCGTCATCGACCGGGAAGAAACCGCAGGTGGCGCCGTACTCAGGGGCCATATTGGCGATGGTGGCGCGATCCGCCAGCGGCAGATCTTTTAGGCCGTCGCCGTAGAACTCAACGAACTTACCTACCACGCCTTTTTTACGCAGCATCTCGGTTACGGTAAGTACCAGGTCAGTGGCGGTAATGCCTTCGCGCAGTTTACCGGTTAATTTGAAGCCAATGACTTCAGGGATCAGCATCGATACCGGCTGGCCAAGCATGGCCGCTTCGGCTTCGATACCGCCAACACCCCAGCCGAGTACGCCCAGGCCGTTGATCATGGTGGTGTGTGAGTCAGTGCCGACGAGGGTGTCGGGGTAGGCGAAGGTTTGGCCGTCTGCGTCTTTGGTCCACACCGTTCTGCCCAGGTACTCCAGGTTGACCTGGTGGCAAATACCGGTGCCGGGTGGCACAACGCTGAAGTTATCAAACGCCTGCTGACCCCAGCGCAGGAACTCGTAGCGTTCGCGGTTGCGCTGCATTTCAATATCGACGTTCTCTTGGAACGCCGCCGGGCTGCCGAACTTATCGACCATAACTGAGTGGTCGATGACCAGGTCAACGGGGGAGAGCGGGTTGATCTTGGCCGGGTCTTCACCCAGGCTTTCTACCGCAGCGCGCATGGAGGCTAAATCCACCACGCCGGGGACACCAGTGAAATCTTGCATCAACACACGCGCCGGGCGGTAGCCAATTTCACGGCTGGATTTACCTTCGCCCTGCCAGTCGACCAGGGCCTGCATGTCTTTTTGGTCTACGCTCTCGTCGTCGGCGAAGCGCAGCTGGTTTTCGAGTAGAATCTTGAGCGTTTTGGGCAGCCGGTCAATATTGCCGAGTGCCTCGGCCGCTTGGGGCAGGCTGTAGTAGTGATACGTTTTACTGCCAACCGCTAGGGTGCTCAGCGTATCGGGTATCTTGCTCATGCCACTCTCCTCTTATTGCGGGGTGCTTAGTGACTTAACACTCACTAGGCGTGACGGTCACGGTCTTGCTTTCTAGTATGGCTTACCATGGTAAGAATACATGCGTCTTTGCACAGCCGCTTTCAAGGCTTGTTCGTCTAATAGCCTAGACGAAACCTTGCAATAGCTTGTACTTGGCACCATTTCAGGCAGACTCTGTGGCTAATTTTTTATAAAGCTATTTACACAGCTATCGACAAAGCTATCAGTCAAATCTTTACAAGGTGGTGTCATGGAAACTCGTCATGAGCGTTTGATTATTCTTGGATCCGGCCCCGCAGGCTATACGGCTGCTGTTTACGCCGCACGGGCAAACCTAAAGCCGCTGCTGATTACCGGTATTCAGGCGGGTGGCCAGCTGACCACCACAACCGATGTGGATAATTGGCCAGGCGACGCGGAGGGTGTCCAAGGTCCTGAATTAATGGAGCGTATGAAACAGCACGCGGAGCGCTTTAATACCGAAGTGCTGTTTGACCATATCAATGAGGTTAGCCTAGGCGAAAAACCCTTTACTTTAAAGGGTGATAGCGGTGTTTATACCTGCGATGCCTTGATCGTGGCCACCGGTGCCAGCGCGCGTTACCTGGGCCTGCCCACCGAGCAGCAGTTTATGGGCCAGGGGGTTTCGGCCTGTGCTACCTGCGATGGTTTTTTCTACCGCAACCAGGAAGTCATTGTCGTGGGCGGCGGTAATACCGCTGTGGAAGAGGCGTTGTATCTTTCCAATATCGCCTCCAAAGTCACCCTGGTACACCGCCGCGACACGCTGCGGGCGGAAAAAATACTCCAAGATAAGCTATTTGAAAAAGTTGAGGCAGGCAAAATCGCGCTTGAGTGGTTCCAGGAAGTCGAAGAGGTGCTCGGCGATAACTCGGGCGTGACGGGCATTCGGGTTAAATCCACCCAAGATGGTTCCAGCAAAGAGATTCATGCGCCAGGGCTATTTATTGCCATTGGCCATAGCCCTAATACGGGCATCTTTGAAGGCCAGTTGGCAATGAACGGCGGCTATATCAAAGTGACTTCAGGCTTGGAAGGCAACGCCACTGCGACAAGCGTGCCAGGCGTGTTTGCCTGCGGCGATGTGATGGATCACATTTATCGGCAAGCGGTTACCTCGGCGGGCAGTGGCTGCATGGCGGCACTAGATGCTGAGCGCTATTTAGACGGTATTGCCGGGTAACGTTCGTTATGGGTTGCAGCGTCTAATGATTAACAATCGATAGGCGCTTCATCTATGCGCAAACGCCCCAGCTGGCTAAGCACCAGTTTTTTACCTTGCGATCCTTCGGTGCTGTTGCCGGAGCAAACGCTGAAGCTACCGTTGTAGCCGCTGGTATAGCCGAGCGAGTTGTAGCGTATTCGCGACCAGCCGCGGCTGTAGGTCACTTGTGTTCTTTGCCCGTCAGGTATTACGCGTAGAATATCCTCTTTGGCTATGTCTTGTATCTCATCTCCTCGCACAATGATCAGCGCTCTACTCCAATCATCCTGGCAGGCCTTGTGATCCTTTGTGGCCGGGCAAAGTGTAACCTGACGACGTTGGCTGATCGCCGTGTTGCGCGCTAGCGAGAACGCACTTTGTAATCGATTGATTTCACTGGCTTGAGCGGTCCGCTCACCGAGTGCTTGGAAACTGGGTAGCCCCATCACCGCCACTATCCCCAACAGCAGCAGCGTGACCAGTAGTTCAAGTAGCGTAAACCCGCCTTCATGCCTGGTGCGTGATTTGTTATGGCAACCGTTCATTGCCTCTCCTCGCTTGACCCTGTCACCGCCCGCGCTATGCTCACTGTCCGTCGTAATGACCACGATTGATTAGTTATTCAGTCACCTTAGGCGACGACGACTATTTTTTATGTAAGCCAAAACGGACAATTTTGTGAGCGATTTCCTAATTATTGGCGGCGGCGTGATCGGCATGATGACGGCGCTGCAGTTAGCCGATGCCGGGCAGCAAGTGACGCTGGTCGAGCGTGGCGAGTGCGGTAAAGAGGCTTCCTGGGCCGGTGGCGGCATTGTTTCGCCGCTTTATCCCTGGCGATACGGCGCTGCGATATCGCAATTATCTCGCTGGTCGGAAGGCGTTTACCCCTCGTTGGCTTTGCGATTGTTGGAAGAGACCGGTATTGACCCTGAGTATCGCCAAAAAGGGCTGCTCTACCTTAATGTGGGCGATGCCGACAAGGCGTTGCAGTGGGCACGCCAGTTGGGCAAGCCGCTAGAGCGAGTAGGCGCGGATTTCGTCCACGCTAAAGAGCCCGGTGTGGCGATGGCGAGTGACAGCGCGCTGTGGATGCCGACGCTGGGCAGCATGCGCAACCCACGGTTAGCCAAGGCGTTGAAGGCACGGCTAGCCGCGATGCCCCAGGTAACGTTGTGGGAGCAGTGCGAGGTTAGTGGTTTTATTCATGCAGCTGGTAAACGAGAGGGAGTCGTTGAGGGCGTGATGACGTCCCAGGGGCCACTAAAGGCGGGGCGTATCGTGGTGTGCGGTGGGGCTTGGGCCGCACAGCTGCTAGCGCAGTTAGATGTACACTTACCGGTAAGGCCGGTTAAAGGACAGATGATCGCTTACCAGGCGCCCAAAGGCCTCGTTCAGCGCGTGGTGCTAAAGGATGGTCGCTATATTATTCCGCGTGCAGATGGTTTGTTATTAGTTGGCTCGACGCTAGAGGAGGCCGGGTTTGATAAGACCACTGACGCAGCAGCGCTGGCATCGTTAAAGCAGAGTGCAGAAGCTATTTTGCCTGCCTTGGCGACGTGCCCGGTGGCGCATCAGTGGGCTGGGCTACGGCCTGGGTCCCCACAGGGCATCCCGTTTATTGGCGCGCTTCAGGAGTGGCCTAACGTGTTTGTTAATGCCGGGCACTATCGTAACGGCTTGGTATTGGCGCCGGCTTCGACCCATTTGCTGGTGGACCAGTTGCTGGGGCGTGAGGCGCTGATTGATCCAGCGCCTTATCAAGCTACTCCAGAGCGACTCACACAGCCTTAAAGTGTGCCGTCTTTATCCTGCTGCTCTTGCAGAAAACGGTCGCGATGGGCGCTAGAGCAGAACCACTGTTGCTGGTCGCGTAGTGCTTCATCTTCAGGTACGTGAACATCGCACCAGCGGCAGCGCACCATTTTGCCGCCCTCATGGCGGTTGATTGTTTTACTTTTTTCGTCATGCTCAAGCTTGCGTTGCCGGTAAATGCCGTAAAGCTTTAAACCGGCATAAAATATAACGGCGAAGATAATCAGCCGAATGATCAAGAGGTTCATCCTTTTTTTGCCCCCGAAGTAGGGAATTAGGCGTTGTGAGTACCGCACGGCCTTTGCCAGTTGGTGGCCCTTGCGGGACAATGCATGTATGACGGTGTAACCCTATTCTAAAGATTCTCAAGAGATTTTGACGCCCATGCAAGACTTAACGCTGGTAATGGCCCAACTTGATCCTCTGGTCGGGGATATTCCCGGCAACGCTGCACGCGCCATTGAGGCCGTGCGCGAAGCTCGCATTGAGCACGGGGCCGATATTGTTGTCTTTCCAGAGCTTTTTTTGTCGGGCTACCCGCCGGAAGACTTGCTACTGCGTGCCTCAATGGAGACCCGGCTGCGCGAGGCCCGTGCCCTGATGGCCTCGAAAATTGCCCGCGATGTGCTGGTCATTATTGGCTATCCCGGCGTTCGCGAAGGAAGCTGCTACAACTTGGCGGGGGTGCTTTATAACGGCCAATGGGAGGGCGAGTACGCCAAGCAGTCGCTGCCTAACTACCAAGTGTTCGATGAGCAGCGCTACTTTACCCCCGGCACCGAGCCGTTTGTCTATGAGCATAAGGGCGCCAAGCTGGGCCTATTGATCTGCGAAGACTTATGGGACGGCGCACCGGTTAGAGCCGCCACGGCCGCAGGCGCTGAGATTCTGATCACCTTAAATGCCTCGCCTTACCATCAAGACAAGCCTACCGAACGACTGCGTTTATTGGAGCAGCACGCCCAGGACGTTAACCGCCCCATTGTGTATGTGAATACTATTGGTGGTCAGGATGAGTTGGTATTTGACGGCGGCTCCTGCTGCGTTAACGCCAGCGGGCAGATACAGGTGCTGGCGCCGTATTGGCAGGTGGGCCTGATGCCCGTTCAGTTTTTGCAAACCAGTGCGACCGTCTGGGAACCCCAGCCTGGCGAGATTGACCCCGAAGTAGAACCGGAAGAGAGTCTGTACTGCGCGCTAGTGACCGGTCTGCGCGATTATGTCAACAAGAGCGGTTTTGACGGCGTAGTGCTAGGGCTTTCAGGCGGTATCGACTCAGCGCTCTCATTGGCCATTGCGGTTGACGCGCTGGGCCCTCAGCGGGTGCAGGCGGTGATGATGCCTTACCACTACACTGCGGATATCTCCAAACAGGACGCTGCAGAGCAGGCAGAACTGCTGGGTGTGCACTACGACATCATGCCGATTGAGCCTATGGTCGAAGCCTTTATGGGTACGCTGGCGGCGAGCTTTGCGGGCACCGAAAGGGGTACCACCGAAGAGAACCTGCAGTCGCGCTGTCGCGGCGTGCTGCTGATGGCGATCTCGAATAAGAAAGGCTTGATGGTGCTGACTACCGGTAACAAGAGTGAAATGGCGGTGGGCTATGCCACGCTGTATGGCGATATGGTGGGCGGTTTTAATGCCATTAAAGACGTTTATAAAACCTGGGTATATCGTCTGGCGCGCTGGCGTAACACGCAATCGCTCGCCATTCCTGAGCGGGTGATTGAGCGCCCACCGAGTGCCGAGCTAGCGCCTGATCAGCAAGATAGCGACTCTTTGCCTGATTACGACACCCTCGACGCTATCCTATTGAGCTATATCGAAGGCGATATGAGCGCTGAAGCGATCATCGCCAGCGGTTTTGATGCTGACGACGTTTATAAAGTGGTGACGCTTGTTGACCGCTGCGAGTACAAACGCCGCCAGGCACCCATCGGTGTACGTGTGACCCCGCGCGGTTTTGGCCGCGACCGTCGTTACCCGATCGTCAATGGCTGGCAGCCCGGCGACTAGAAGTCGACCGCAACTACCTGAAATTTACCTAAAACCTACCGAAAAAGTAGATTAAAAAAACCACGCATCAGCGTGGTTTTTTAATCGACACAACACATCGGGGTGTTTTAGTCGCTACGGCCTAAATGCTTGGGAATAAAACGACTGCCCTGTAACTGCTCATGGTTTGGCGCGTTCTCACGCAGCGCTGCTAGCACTTCACTCGCGCGGTCATCCATTTCTAGGCCTTGGTAACCTTCTACCATGGTGGCTAGTGCATCCCGAGTGGCGCTGGATTCAGGGTAGTTTTCGATCACCCAGCGGCCGCGCTCAACCGCTGCTAGGTAAGCGCCACGGCGTAGGTAGTAATCGGCGACGTGGAGCTCATGGCGGGCCATTAGCTCACGCAGGTAGACGATGCGCTGCTGGGCGTCAGCGGCGTATTCACTCTGCGGATAACGCTGAATCAGCTCGCGGAAGTCATTGTAAGCATCCCGCGAAGCCCCCACATCACGTTTGGAAATATCGATCAGGCGTAGCCGCTCTAGGCTGAAGCGCCCCGCCTGCCATGCGGAAAGGCCACGCAGGTAGTAGGCATAGTCCACTTGCGGGTGGTCAGGATGTAGGCGAATAAAGCGGCTAGCCGCTGCCCGAGCTTCTTCCCAATTGCTGTTTTCATAGTAGGCATAGACCAGCTCAAGCTGTGCCTGCTCAGCGTGCGCCCCAAACGGATAGCGCGTATCGAGCGCTTCTAAGCGCTCGATTGCAATCGGATAGCGGTTGCTGTCCAGAGCCGTGCGGGCCAATTCATAGAGCTCGCGCTCTTGAACCCCAGCAAATTCATTTTCTTCTTCTTCTTCGCTGGTATCGTTACTTGCGCAGCCCGCTAGAAGGGCAAGGCTTAGGGCTAGAGCACCAAAGCGGTTGGCAGCTGAAAAAACGCGCATCATCATCCTCGTTGCAAACAAGCCTCAATCACCAAAAAGCGGCGATGGCCATAAGTAGAAATGGTAGAATAGGTCACAGTCCGCCCACTATAAAACACCTCGGCTTAAAACGCAGGTTTAGCGACGTTTCGTCAGGTGTCGCCAACGCTTACTTTTCCATGTCTCTAATAGGTTTTTCATGTCTCGTATAGTTGAAGACACGCAGCGCGTCCCCACCACGCTGGCTGGCGCTCGGTTAGACCAAGCGGCGGCTGAGTTGTTCAGCGATTACTCCCGTGAACGCTTAAAAGCGTGGATTAACGCCGGTGAATTAACGGTCGATGGCGCTCAATCCAAGCCGAAAGCCAAGCTGCATGGCTATGAAGTGTTGGTGCTTCAGGCCACCATTGAAGACGATACGCGTTTTGTGGCGCAAGATATTGCGCTAGATATCGTCTATGAAGACGACGCGATGATGGTGATTAATAAAGCCGCTGGCATGGTAGTTCATCCCGCTGCGGGTAATCCGGATGGCACGCTGCTGAATGCGTTACTGCATCATCACCCAGCGATTGCCGAAGTGCCCCGGGCGGGCATCGTGCACCGCTTGGACAAAGACACCACCGGCTTGATGATGGTAGCCAAAACGCTGCCTGCGCAAACCGTGCTAGTCGAGCAGATGCAGGCGCGCAGCGTGTCACGCCAGTACGATGCGGTGGTGATTGGCAAACCGGTGTCGGGTAGTACCATTGACGCGCCCATTGGCCGTCATCCTAAAGATCGTAAACGTCAGGCGGTGACTACCTCGGGCAAGCCTGCGATTACCCATTTCCGCGTGGTAGAACGGTTCCGTGCTCATACCCACGTACGCTGTAAGCTGGAAACCGGGCGCACCCACCAAATCCGTGTGCACATGGCGCATGCTCGACTCCCCTTAATTGGTGATCCCGTGTACGGCGGCCGCGCCAAGCTACCGCCGGGTGCCGCTGGGCCATTGAAAGAGATCCTGCGTGAGTTTCCGCGTCAGGCTTTGCATGCGCGTAAATTAATTTTCAAGCATCCGGTCAGTGGTGAAACGTTAACCTTTCAGGCAGATCTTCCTGATGATTTGTTAATGTTGCTGGATTACCTGCGCGAAGATAATGAGACCATGCGATGAGCGACGCCATTAATTTACAGCCCACGCTTTTAGTGCCTGACTGGCCTGCACCGGATAGCGTGCGCGCCTTTGTCACTACCCGTGAATCGGGGCCTAGCCAGGGTGATTTTGCCGCCTTTAACACGGCCTTACATGTGGGCGATAATGCTGATCATGTCGCGCTGTGCCGTCGTTTGCTGCACAAGGAAATTGGCGATGAGCGGCCCTTGCTGTGGCTGAACCAAACCCATGGCGCACGGGTGCAGCAGGGTTATCAGCCTGACGCCGCCGACGCGGACGCGGCAATTGCCACCTCTAATGAGTACGCTTGCGTAGTACTTACCGCCGACTGCCTGCCGGTAATGTTTTGCAACCGCGCAGGTACCCAGGTGGCCGTTGCCCATGCCGGTTGGCGCGGTTTGGCGGGCGGCGTATTAGAAGCCACTATTGCGGCAATGAAGACTGATCCCGATGACATTCTGGTGTGGCTGGGGCCCGCGATTTCCAACGCTCAGTTCGAGGTTGGCCCTGAGGTTTACGGTGCTTTTGTGGCGGTGCACCCTGAAACCGCAGAGGCCTTTGACCACAGCCCTTATCGCTTAGGCCATTACATGGCCGATCTGTATCGCTTGGCACGCTTTCGCTTGGAGGCCTTAGGCGTTAACCAGATCAGCGGCGGCCACTTCTGCACCGCCTGCGAGTCGCGCTTTTACTCCTACCGTCGCGATGGCGGCAAAACCGGTCGAATGGCCAGTGTGATTTGGATCAACTAAACCACTGCTTTAGCTGCTCACCTCTTGAAAAGTGCGGAATTGACGCCATTTAACTTGTCAAGCTAACCGTGATTAGCACGTCTAATGACACGTTATCGGGTCACGCGGTGCGTCTAAACGCACGGCTACCCCAGGAGGAATTCCATGCGTTTTGATAAATTTACCGCCAAGCTCCAGAGTGCCATTGCCGAGGCGCAGTCGCTGGCCGTGGGGCGCGGGCATAATCAGCTAGACCCCGCCCATTTGCTGCTTGCCCTGCTCGACACCAAAGACACCGGTATTAAAGCCCTGATTGAAAAAGCTGAGGGCAGCCCTTCGCGCCTGCGCGATGGTTTAATGCAGCAGTTGGAGAACCTGCCCAAGGTGGGGCAGTTTGACGGCGAAGTGCAGCCATCGCGGGATTTCATCAAGCTTTTCAACTTAACCGATCGCGAAGCGCAAAAGCGCGGCGACCAGTTTATCGCCAGTGAGTTGGTGCTATTGGCGGCGCTGGAAATGAATAGCGCCATAACCAAACTGCTTAAAGAAGCGGGCATTAACCGTAAATCCCTTGAGGCGGCCATTAACAGCCTGCGCGGCGGTGCCACCGTCGACGATGCCAACGCTGAAGATCAGCGCGAAGCGCTGAATAAATACACCATGGACCTCACCCAGCGCGCGCTGGACGGCAAGCTCGACCCGGTGATTGGCCGTGACGATGAGATTCGTCGCACCATCCAAGTGCTGCAGCGGCGTACTAAAAATAACCCGGTATTAATCGGCGAGCCGGGCGTGGGTAAAACCGCCATTGTCGAAGGCTTGGCCCAGCGCATCGTTAACGGTGAAGTGCCGGAAGGCTTAAAAGATAAACGTGTGCTGTCGCTGGATATGGGCTCGCTGCTTGCCGGTGCCAAGTTTCGCGGCGAGTTTGAAGAGCGCCTAAAAGCCGTGCTCAAAGAGCTCTCCCAGGAAGAGGGCCGGGTGATCCTGTTTATCGACGAGCTGCATACCATGGTCGGCGCGGGCAAAGCCGAAGGTGCCATGGATGCGGGCAATATGCTCAAGCCTGCCCTGGCGCGTGGCGAGCTGCACTGCGTGGGGGCGACCACCCTCGATGAATACCGCAAGTACATTGAGAAAGACGCCGCGTTAGAGCGGCGCTTCCAAAAGGTGTTGGTAGATGAGCCTTCCGAAGAGGACACCGTGGCAATTCTACGCGGCTTGAAAGAGCGCTACGAAGTTCACCACGGCGTGGATATTACCGACTCCGCTATTATCGCGGCGGCTAAGCTCTCCACCCGCTATATCACCGATCGCCAGTTGCCCGATAAAGCCATCGATTTAATCGATGAGGCTGCCTCGCGTATCCGTATGGAGCTGGACTCCAAGCCAGAGGAGATGGATCGCCTTGATCGACGCCTGATCCAGCTCAAAATGGAGCGCGAGGCGCTTAAGAAAGAGACCGATGAAGCGACCAAAAAACGCCTGGAAGCACTCAATAATCAGATTCACGAATTAGAGCGCGAATACGCGGATCTTGATGAAATCTGGAAAGCTGAAAAGGCCAGCATTCAAGGCGCGGCTCAGTTTAAGGCCGATTTGGAACAAGCTCGGCTTGACCTTGAGCAAGCCCGTCGCCAAGGCGATTTGGGGCGTATGTCGGAGATTCAGTACGGCAAGATTCCTGAGATTGAAAAGAAAATTGCCGAAAGCGGTGAAGGCGAAGCGGATACCTCGAGCCACCAATTGCTGCGCTCCAATGTTACCGAAGAGGAGATTGCTGAGGTTGTCTCGCGCTGGACAGGTATTCCGGTCTCTAAAATGCTCGAAGGCGAGCGCGACAAGCTGCTGCGCATGGAAGAGGCGTTGCACGAACGGGTGATTGGCCAGGATGAAGCCGTCGAGGCGGTGGCTAACGCGGTACGCCGCTCACGGGCCGGGCTCTCTGATCCCAATCGTCCCAACGGCTCATTCCTATTCCTCGGCCCTACCGGGGTGGGTAAAACGGAGCTGTGTAAGTCACTGGCCAACTTCCTGTTCGATACCGAAGAGGCGATGGTGCGTATCGATATGTCCGAGTTTATGGAAAAACACTCCGTAGCTCGTTTAATCGGCGCGCCTCCTGGCTATGTAGGCTACGAAGAGGGCGGCTATTTAACCGAAGCCGTGCGCCGCAAACCCTACTCGGTGCTGTTGCTGGATGAGGTGGAGAAAGCCCACCCGGATGTCTTCAATATTTTGCTGCAGGTTTTGGAAGATGGCCGCTTAACCGATGGTCAGGGCCGCACGGTGGACTTCCGTAATACCGTGATTGTGATGACCTCCAACATGGGGTCGGACATTATCCAGCGTATGGGCGGAGACGTTAGTGCTGATAAAGACAGCGACTATGAGGCAATGAAAAACATGGTCATGGAGGTAGTGGGTAACCACTTCCGGCCCGAGCTGATTAACCGCATCGACGAAGTGGTGGTGTTCCATGCGCTGGGTCAAGAGCAGATTCAGGCGATTGCTGGTATTCAACTGGAGCGCTTGAAATTACGCCTTGCCGAACATGACCTGCAGCTAGAGGTTAGCCCTGAAGCCATGGCACAACTGGCGGTGGTGGGTTTTGACCCAGTGTATGGCGCGCGGCCCCTCAAGCGGGCGATTCAGAGCCGTATCGAAAACCCGCTGGCGCAAGACCTGCTGGGGGGTAAATTTGCCCCGGGTGATACCATTCATATCACTGCGCAAGACGGCAAGCTGGTGTTTAGCTCATAATTGACGCTACCACTTCGCGCAATTGAATTGGGAAAAAGCCCCGTTAGCGTTACTGGCGGGGCTTTTTTTATGGCTTTCTGCGACGTTTGTTGCGTTTGCTCTGATAGAAGGTTGACAGGCTGAGGGCGCTAATGGAATCTTATTGGTTCCTGATTTGCGGGCGCGGACTCAATGGGCAACCCCTAATCCCGCGCGAAGGGTAGGCGAAAGCCTCTACCCGCCGAAGGACTTCCGGGTTTGGGCTAACCGCCCAACCTGGCCAACGCCCCGACACGGCGAACTGCCGTGATAAGAGTGCAGGCCCTAACCGGGCCGTATGCCAGGGTTTGGCATCAGGTGCCGGCATCGGCCGGCAGCGGCATACCGCCGCACTCGACACCGTGCCAAAATGGGTACGGATCGCACTCGAGACCTCTAGGGGAGAAATACAGTGGAACTGCTTTCCGGCGCAGATATGATCGCCCGCTTCTTGCAAGATGAGGGCATCGAATACATTTATGGTTACCCCGGTGGTGCAGCGCTGCATATTTACGATGCGCTCTTCCGCCAGGACAAAGTGAAGCACATTCTGGTGCGTCACGAGCAAGCGGCCACTCACGCTGCCGATGGCTATGCCCGTGCTTCGGGTAAAGCGGGCTGCGTGCTGGTCACTTCAGGTCCTGGTGCCACCAACGCCGTTACCGGCATCGCCACCGCCTATATGGACTCAATCCCGATGGTGGTGCTGTGTGGACAGGTGGCGAGTCACTTAATTGGCGAAGACGCTTTCCAGGAGACGGATATTATCGGCGTGACGCGCCCGATCGTGAAGCATAGCTTCGCGATCCGTCACCCGTCTGAAATCCCGGAAGTGCTCAAAAAGGCGTTCTACTTGGCATCGACAGGTCGCCCTGGTCCTGTCGTCGTCGATATCCCTAAAGATATGACCGCCCCAACTGAACGCTACGAGTACGTTTACCCGAAAAAGGTCAAGCTTCGCTCGTACAATCCGGTTACTCGAGGCCACACGGGGCAGATCAAAAAAGCCGTTGAGATGATACTCAAGGCTAAGCGTCCGGTGTTTTATACCGGCGGTGGTGTGGTCACAGGTAAAGCCAGCGAAGGCCTGACCGATCTGGTCAAACAGCTAGGTTACCCGATTACCACCACGCTGATGGGTATCGGCGCGTATCCCCAAAGTGACCGGCAGTGTTTGGGTTGGCTGGGCATGCACGGTTCTTATGAATCCAACATGGCCATGCATCACGCTGACCTAATCATTGCCATTGGGGCGCGTTTTGATGACCGCGTGACCAATAGCACGTCAAAGTTCTGCCCGACCGCCAAGATCATCCATGTGGACGTCGACCCAAGCTCGATCTCTAAAACGGTACGTGCCGATGTGCCGATCGTAGGCCCGGCTTCCAGCGTTATCAACGAGATGATCAGCTTGGTGCAGGGGCATAAAATCGCGGATCCTGAAGCATTAACCGAGTGGTGGCAGAGAATTGACGGCTGGCGCGCAGACCGTGAAGGCAAGCTTTATGAGTCTTCTAAGTCAGGTGAAGCGCTTAAGCCCCAGGAGGTGGTTGAAGCGCTTTGCCGTGTTACTCGAGGCGAAGCCTACGTGACGACTGACGTTGGTCAGCATCAGATGTTCGCAGCTCAGTACTACAAGTTTGATAAACCCAATCGACTGATTACTTCGGGTGGTTTGGGCACCATGGGCTTTGGCTTTCCGGCTGCTATGGGTATCAAACAGAACTTTCCGGATGACGACGTCGTGTGTGTCACCGGTGAAGGCAGCTTCCAGATGATGATGCAGGAACTCTCCACCTGTAAGCAGTACGGGGTGGGCGTCAAGATCGTCAATCTCAACAATGCATCGCTGGGCATGGTGCGTCAGTGGCAGGACTTGAACTATAAGTCACGCCACTCGCACTCCTATATGGAGTCGCTGCCTGACTTCCATATGCTGATTGAGGCGTATGGGTTTACCGCGATTACCGTCAATACGCTTGACGAGTTGGAGCCTGCGCTAGAGCGTGCGTTTGCTGATAAGCACGAGCTGGTGTTCCTTGACGTGAAGGTCGATCCCCATGAGCACGTTTATCCAATGCAGGTACCGTTAGGTGCCATGCGCGACATGCTGCTGTCTAAAACGGAGCGTACCTGATGCGTCATATCATCTCGATTCTGTTAGAAAACGAGCCGGGCGCGCTGTCACGTGTAGTCGGGCTGTTCTCCCAGCGTAACTTCAACATCGAAACGCTTAACGTGGCGCCCACTGAAGATCCTTCGCTGTCGCGCTTAACGGTTACCACCGTGGGCGATGACCGGGTGATTGAGCAGATCACCAAGCACCTCAATAAGCTGATCGATGTGGTCAAGCTGGTGGATCTCACCGAAGGTAACCATATCGAGCGCGAGTTGATGCTGGTGAAGGTCAAAGCGCTAGGTGCTGCCCGTGATGAGGTGAAGCGCACGGTGGATATTTTCCGCGCGCAGGTCGTCGATGTCACGCCAAGCCTGTATACCGTGCAGATCACTGGCGATACGAGCAAATTGGATGCTTTCCTTCAGGCCATGGCGCCGGTGGGTATTCTAGAGGTGGCGCGTACCGGGGTTTCGGGTATCGCCCGCGGTGATAAGGTTTTATCGCTCTAAGTACCGAAAGTGCAACGCTTTAAAGCAAGCAAAAGCGCCGCTTCCATGATTTTCATGGGGGCGGCATTTTTTATGGATAGCTTTATGGGTGTTCGTTTTTACGCTTATGTTTGCCTAACCCTGGGTGCAATTGGCTGGCTGGGCCGCACTCACCGTGTAGAATGAAAGCGATCACTGTTCCCGTGACTTCACTTTTAATGGATGAAACCTATGACACAGGACGCTCGCGATCAAGAGCACTCAAGCGCTGATCAGCCAGATAAAGCTGAACAACCAGGCGGTGCGGATCAGCCAGAAGTGGGCGGCAACGAAGATCTGGCGGCTGCCTTTTTGCGTGAAACTGAAGTGGTTGAGGAGACCGTAGAGGACGGTAAAAAGATTCGCCGCCGGGGTATCTATTTACTACCTAACTTATTTACCACTTCGGCGCTTTTTGCCGGGTTCTTTGCGGTGGTGGCTGGCATTAATGGCGAGTTTACTTCGGCTGCTGTCGCCATCTTTATTGCCATGGTACTGGATGGCTTGGATGGCCGTGTCGCACGAATGACCAATACCCAAAGCGAGTTTGGTGCTGAGTACGACAGTCTGGCCGATATGATTTCATTCGGTATGGCGCCCGCTTTAGTCGCCTTTACCTGGATTCTGCAAGACATAGGTAAAACTGGCTGGGTGGTTGCCTTTCTTTATGTTGCCTGTGCGGCGCTTCGCCTTGCCCGCTTCAATGTTCAGATCGGTAGTGTCGATAAAAAGTGGTTCATCGGCTTGCCCAGCCCATCTGCAGCGGCGCTAGTGGCGGCAAGTGTATGGACCTTCCATAGTTTTGACGCCGATGCTTTTGGTTTCAAGCTGCTGATGCTGGTAGTGGTGGCGGCGGCAGGCCTGCTGATGGTGAGTAATATCCGCTACTACAGCTTCAAAGATCTCGACTTTAAAAAGCCGGTGCCTTTTGTCGTGCTACTGGCCATCGTGCTGGCTTTCGTGATGATCTCGGTAGAACCCTCGGTAATGCTGTTATTGCTGTTTGGTGCCTATGTAGCCTCAGGCCCTGTTTTAGCCGTTATGCGCAAAGCAAAACCCAAGAGCTAAACTTTTCAGTCTGTTTTTATATTTATTTTCACAGTAGCCCTTGCCAACCCGGTAGCGAAACCGTAAAGTACGCATCCGCTGCCGGGGACGCCAAGCGTTACCAGCGGTGAATGAAGTGTAAAAGCTTCGGTTTGTCAGGAAGTTAGCGCAGGTTCTATCGCTCGCTTCCGTCGCTAAAACAGCGGTTGACAACCACCAGGAACTGCGTAGAATACGCCTTCCTCGCTGAGGCAAGCCAGTTCAACGGCCGCCCGGTTGCTTTCACAGTAACCAGACAGCGAAACAGCTCTTTAACAATTTGATCAGGTAATTCATGTGGGCGCTTGTTGATGTTGGTGACAAATCACCAAATATCAAGGCAAGCGACTCAAGCAATAAGGTTTTAAAGGATTCGTCCTTTGGGATCTGTTTTGAATGAATTCGTTTGAACCTTGAGCCAAGTTTGGTTCGCTTCTGTCACTTTCGAGTGGCAGGTAAGAACCGCATAGATCTTAAACTGAAGAGTTTGATCATGGCTCAGATTGAACGCTGGCGGCAGGCCTAACACATGCAAGTCGAGCGGTAACAGGGGGTGCTTGCACCCCGCTGACGAGCGGCGGACGGGTGAGTAATGCATAGGAATCTGCCCGATAGTGGGGGATAACCTGGGGAAACTCAGACTAATACCGCATACGTCCTACGGGAGAAAGGGGGCTTCGGCTCCCGCTATTGGATGAGCCTATGTCGGATTAGCTAGTTGGTGAGGTAATGGCTCACCAAGGCAGCGATCCGTAGCTGGTCTGAGAGGATGATCAGCCACATCGGGACTGAGACACGGCCCGAACTCCTACGGGAGGCAGCAGTGGGGAATATTGGACAATGGGGGCAACCCTGATCCAGCCATGCCGCGTGTGTGAAGAAGGCCCTCGGGTTGTAAAGCACTTTCAGCGAGGAAGAACGCCTAGTGGTTAATACCCATTAGGAAAGACATCACTCGCAGAAGAAGCACCGGCTAACTCCGTGCCAGCAGCCGCGGTAATACGGAGGGTGCAAGCGTTAATCGGAATTACTGGGCGTAAAGCGCGCGTAGGTGGCTTGATAAGCCGGTTGTGAAAGCCCCGGGCTCAACCTGGGAACGGCATCCGGAACTGTCAGGCTAGAGTGCAGGAGAGGAAGGTAGAATTCCCGGTGTAGCGGTGAAATGCGTAGAGATCGGGAGGAATACCAGTGGCGAAGGCGGCCTTCTGGACTGACACTGACACTGAGGTGCGAAAGCGTGGGTAGCAAACAGGATTAGATACCCTGGTAGTCCACGCCGTAAACGATGTCGACCAGCCGTTGGGTGCCTAGCGCACTTTGTGGCGAAGTTAACGCGATAAGTCGACCGCCTGGGGAGTACGGCCGCAAGGTTAAAACTCAAATGAATTGACGGGGGCCCGCACAAGCGGTGGAGCATGTGGTTTAATTCGATGCAACGCGAAGAACCTTACCTACCCTTGACATCGACAGAAGCCGAGAGAGATCTTGGTGTGCCTTCGGGAACTGTCAGACAGGTGCTGCATGGCTGTCGTCAGCTCGTGTTGTGAAATGTTGGGTTAAGTCCCGTAACGAGCGCAACCCTTATCCTTATTTGCCAGCGCATAATGGCGGGAACTCTAAGGAGACTGCCGGTGACAAACCGGAGGAAGGTGGGGACGACGTCAAGTCATCATGGCCCTTACGGGTAGGGCTACACACGTGCTACAATGGCCGGTACAAAGGGCAGCGAGCTCGCGAGAGTCAGCGAATCCCTTAAAGCCGGTCTCAGTCCGGATCGGAGTCTGCAACTCGACTCCGTGAAGTCGGAATCGCTAGTAATCGTGAATCAGAATGTCACGGTGAATACGTTCCCGGGCCTTGTACACACCGCCCGTCACACCATGGGAGTGGACTGCACCAGAAGTGGTTAGCCTAACGCAAGAGGGCGATCACCACGGTGTGGTTCATGACTGGGGTGAAGTCGTAACAAGGTAGCCGTAGGGGAACCTGCGGCTGGATCACCTCCTTAAACGATGCGTCACACGTTAGTAAGCGTCCACAATGAATTACCTGATCAGAATGCTGTTAATACGCAGTGATAAGTGGCTCTGTTTTTTTCACGTTAAAAAGAAAAAATAGCGTTTAAGGTCTTAAAGGTCTTTTTCTTTTTTAATATGAAAGAACGCTTATCACTGCTTATAGCAGTCGCTCTTTAACAATGTATATCATGCTGACAAGAACGCTTCGCAAGAAGGGTTCTTAAATTGTGATACGCGTCAGCGTATCCGGCACAATGAAACGTGATCATTGCGAGACCAGACTCCTTCGGGTTATAGGGTCAAGCAATGAAGCGCACACGGTGGATGCCTAGGCAGCCAGAGGCGATGAAAGACGTGGTAGCCTGCGATAAGGTTCGGTGAGGTGGCAACAACCTGTGACCCGGACATCTCTGAATGGGGAAACCCACTCATCATAAGATGAGTATCGTGCCCTGAATACATAGGGGTACGAGGCGAACCAGGGGAACTGAAACATCTAAGTACCCTGAGGAAAAGAAATCAACCGAGATTCCCCTAGTAGCGGCGAGCGAACGGGGACCAGCCCTTAAGCATGTGACTGATTAGGCGAATGCGTTGGGAAGCGCGGCCGTAGCGGGTGATAGCCCCGTAGTCGAAAATCTGAACATGTGAAATCGAGTAGGTCGGGGCACGAGAAACCTTGACTGAAGACGGGGGGACCATCCTCCAAGGCTAAATACTCCTGGCTGACCGATAGTGAACCAGTACCGTGAGGGAAAGGCGAAAAGAACCCCGGAGAGGGGAGTGAAATAGATCCTGAAACCGTGTGCGTACAAGCAGTCGGAGCGGACTTGTTCCGTGACGGCGTACCTTTTGTATAATGGGTCAGCGACTTATATTCAGTGGCGAGGTTAACCGTATAGGGGAGCCGTAGGGAAACCGAGTCTTAACTGGGCGACACAGTCGCTGGATATAGACCCGAAACCGAGCGATCTATCCATGAGCAGGGTGAAGGTTGAGTAACATCAACTGGAGGCCCGAACCAGGATCTGTTGAAAAAGATTTGGATGACTTGTGGATCGGAGTGAAAGGCTAATCAAGCTCGGAGATAGCTGGTTCTCCTCGAAAGCTATTTAGGTAGCGCCTCATGCAGTACCGCCGGGGGTAGAGCACTGTTTCGGCTAGGGGGTCATCCCGACTTACCAACCCGAGGCAAACTCCGAATACCGGTGAGTAACGCGTGGGAGACACACGGCGGGTGCTAACGTCCGTCGTGAAAAGGGAAACAACCCAGACCGTCAGCTAAGGTCCCGAAATCCTGGTTAAGTGGGAAACGATGTGGGAAGGCTCAGACAGCTAGGAGGTTGGCTTAGAAGCAGCCATCCTTTAAAGAAAGCGTAATAGCTCACTAGTCGAGTCGGCCTGCGCGGAAGATGTAACGGGGCTAAACCAGGTACCGAAGCTACGGGTGCATCCTTCGGGATGCGCGGTAGAGGAGCGTCGTGTAAGCCGATGAAGGTGAATTGAGAAGTTCGCTGGAGGTATCACGAGTGCGAATGCTGACATGAGTAACGATAAAGGGCGTGAAAAACGCCCTCGCCGGAAGACCAAGGGTTTCTGTTCGACGCTAATCGGAGCAGAGTGAGTCGGCCCCTAAGGCGAGGCCGAAAGGCGTAGTCGATGGGAAACGGGTCAATATTCCCGTACCGGACATGGTTGCGATGGGGGGACGAAGAAGGCTAGGTGAGCCAGGCGTTGGTAGTCCTGGTGAAAGCATGTAGGCCGAGTGTTTAGGTAAATCCGGACGCTTAAAGCCGAGATGTGAGACGAACTGACCACGGTCAGGAAGTCACTGATGCCACGCTTCCAGGAAAAGCCTCTAAGCTTCAGATCATGTGCGACCGTACCCCAAACCGACACAGGTGGTCAGGGTGAGAATCCCAAGGCGCTTGAGAGAACTCGGGTGAAGGAACTAGGCAAAATGGTGCCGTAACTTCGGGAGAAGGCACGCCGGCGTAGGGTGAAGAGACTTGCTCTCCTAGCCCGAACCGGTCGAAGATACCAGGTGGCTGCAACTGTTTATTAAAAACACAGCACTCTGCTAACGCGCAAGCGGACGTATAGGGTGTGACGCCTGCCCGGTGCCGGAAGGTTAAATGATGGTGTTAGCCGCAAGGCGAAGCTCTTGATTGAAGCCCCGGTAAACGGCGGCCGTAACTATAACGGTCCTAAGGTAGCGAAATTCCTTGTCGGGTAAGTTCCGACCTGCACGAATGGCGTAATGATGGCCACGCTGTCTCCACCCGAGACTCAGTGAAATTGAAATCGCCGTGAAGATGCGGTGTACCCGCGGCTAGACGGAAAGACCCCGTGAACCTTTACTATAGCTTCACACTGGACGCTGATGTTGCCTGTGTAGGATAGCTGGGAGGCTTTGAACTCCGGACGCCAGTTCGGAGGGAGCCATCCTTGAAATACCAGCCTGGCATCATTGGCGTTCTCACTCAGGTCCGTTATCCGGATCGAGGACAGTGTGTGGTGGGTAGTTTGACTGGGGCGGTCTCCTCCTAAAGAGTAACGGAGGAGCACGAAGGTACCCTCAGCACGGTCGGACATCGTGCAATGAGTGCAAGAGCATAAGGGTGCTTGACTGCGAGACAGACACGTCGAGCAGGTGCGAAAGCAGGTTCTAGTGATCCGGTGGTTCTGTATGGAAGGGCCATCGCTCAACGGATAAAAGGTACTCCGGGGATAACAGGCTGATACCGCCCAAGAGTTCACATCGACGGCGGTGTTTGGCACCTCGATGTCGGCTCATCACATCCTGGGGCTGAAGTCGGTCCCAAGGGTATGGCTGTTCGCCATTTAAAGTGGTACGCGAGCTGGGTTTAGAACGTCGTGAGACAGTTCGGTCCCTATCTGCCGTGGGCGTTGGATGTTTGAGAAGGGCTGCTCCTAGTACGAGAGGACCGGAGTGGACGACCCTCTGGTGTTCCGGTTGTCACGCCAGTGGCATTGCCGGGTAGCTATGGTCGGACGGGATAACCGCTGAAAGCATCTAAGCGGGAAGCCCCCTTCAAGATGAGACATCCCCGAGGCCTAGAGCCTCCTGAAGGGCCCAGCGAGACCAGCTGGTTGATAGGCACGGTGTGGAAGCGCTGCAAGGCGTTGAGCTAACGTGTACTAATGGCCCGTGAGGCTTGACCCTATAACACCCAAGGGGTCTGCTCAAAATGATGACGTGACATGAAACAACCGGATACGCAGCGTGTGGCCCCAGCAACAGAATGCCAGGGCGGCAAGCAATGAGACGATCACAAAACAGCATGATGTACATTAACCGTTACGCCTGACGACCATAGCACGCGTGAACCACCTGATCCCTTGCCGAACTCAGCAGTGAAACCGCTTAGCGCCGATGGTAGTGTGGGGTCTCCCCATGCGAGAGTAGGTCATCGTCAGGCACTTATACTAAAAATCCCCCAGGGCTTGCGCTCTGGGGGATTTTTTTATGCGTGGGGAGTATATTTGTGAGGCGTAAGGGGTGAATCGTGAATAGAAACCTCACACTCCACTGACTCACCACTCACCACTCACCACTCACCACTCACCACTCACCACTCACCCTAAGGCTATCCGCAGATCGTCTCTAGTGCTTCGATCAAGCTATCCATCTCATCATCGGTGCCGATGGTGATGCGCAGGAAGTTGTTGAGCTCTGACGTATTAAAATGGCGCACCAGAATGCTGCGTTCGCGTAGGCCAGCAAATAACTGCGCGCCTGCGTAGTCGGGATGCTGAACAAGCACAAAGTTTGCCTTAGACGGCAGTACCTCGAACCCAAGCGTTTCAAGGCGCTGGCGAGTACGCTCACGGGTGGTAATAACATGCTCGCGAGACGCTTCAAAATGTTCGCCATCTTTCAGCGCGGCGATGCCGACTAAGCTTGCCAAACTATCGACAGGGTAAGAGTTAAAAGAGTCTTTTACCCGCAGCAGCCCCTCGATCAGCTCCTCTGAGCCTACCGCGTAGCCGAGCCGTAAACCTGCCAAACTGCGTGATTTGGAAAACGTGCCGGTAACTAATAGGTTTGGATAGCGATCGATGAGCGCGACAGCGCTCTCAGCACCGAAGTCGACATATGCCTCATCTACCAGCACCACACGATCCGTGACCCGTTTAAGCAGCGCTTCAATGGCTTCCAGCGAGTGTGCATGACCCGTCGGCGCATTTGGGTTGGCAAAGATAACGCCGCTGCGGCTGGTTTCCGCCGCAAGCGCATCAAGATCGACTTCCCACTGTTTATTGAGCGGATGCTTACGTAACTCCACACCATAAAGGTTGGCGTAAACGGGGTAGAAACTATAGGTGATCGTGGGTACGTCGAGTGGCGCGGCATGGCGGAAAAATGCCTGGAAGGCAAACGCCAGCACTTCATCGGAACCATTGCCCACAAAGACTTGGCTGCTGGCTACCTGAAACGACTCCGCTAACGCTTCACGCAGCGCTGCAGAGGTGGGGTCAGGATAGAGGCGCAGATGGTCTGTAGCGTAATCGCGCAGCGCCTCACCGACACCTGGTGCTGGCGGGTAAGGGTTTTCATTGGTATTGAGCTTAATCACGCGCTCGCGTGGCTGCTCACCGGGCACGTAAGGCGTAAGATCGCGAACGGCCGGACTCCAGTATTGGCTCATGAAGGTAACCTGATTATCCTAGCAAGGTATGCCATGGTCGCTTGAAGACTAACTAAGCGCAAGCATTCGACTTGCTAGGGGTGTGCGTTGCACCTTGTAGAGGTTATGCTGTCACAACTGCGCGTAATAAATGTGATGTCCAACACGAGATTAAGGAGACACTCTATGCAACTTAAGAGTTTGCTGGCCGGTTCGGCTATGTTGGCACTGCTGGCTGGTTGTGCGAGCGGCCCAATGGAACAGCAGCCGGAAGAGGTGGCTGTCGCACAGCAAAATTACCTGGGTTCGCTGCCTTGCCGTAACTGCGATGGTATCGATCTGGATGTCACGATGGTGGGTGAAGAGATGAGCCCAGCGGAAGAACGCACCTTCACGCTGAATGCCAGCTACCGTAACCACCCTCAGACCCCGCCCGATGAAAACTACGCGGGTAACTGGGAAGTGCTGACCGGTACGCCGTCTGATCCGGACGCCACTGTTTACGAGCTGACGCCCGATGGCGATGGTCAAATCTACTACTTCATGCGTATCGATCAGAGCACGCTGGAGCTGATTGATCCAGAGCGTCGCCGTTTTGAAAATGGTGAGATGCTGCAGCTAAAACGCCAGTAAGGCGTTAGCGATCAGTACAAAAGGCGGCCACTGGCCGCCTTTTGTATTTGTAGCGGCGAATAGCGTAACGCTGGCAGTAGTGAAACCGGTTTATGTCATCAGGTGCTTGCGGCAACTCAGCGAAGGTTGCCATAAAGCGCTAGCAACAGTGGGAGTGTAATGGCAGTGGCCAAAGCCAAAAGCGCCTTTGTATGCACCGAGTGCGGCGCCGAATATCGCAAATGGCAAGGGCAGTGCAGCAGTTGCCAAGAGTGGAATACCCTCAGCGAGGTGCATTTAGCGAGCGCCCGTCCCGGTGGCGGCGCAGCCCCTGGCCGATCTGGCTATGCGGGAGATCTTTCGCGCGAAGTCATCGATCTGGGCAAGGTTGATCTCAGCGAAGTGCCACGCATGAGCTCCACCTTTGCGGAGTTTGACCGTGTGTTGGGCGGAGGGCTGGTACCCGGCTCGGCGGTGCTGCTGGGGGGCAACCCTGGTGCGGGGAAGTCAACGCTGCTATTGCAAACGGCCTGCAAGCTGGCCCAGCAGCGGCGTATCCTCTATGTCACAGGGGAGGAGTCACTCTCCCAGGTTGCCATGCGCGCCCATCGGCTACAGCTACCTACCAACGGTTTGAAAATGCTGGCCGAGACCAGCGTGGAAACCATTCTGGCGGTGTCTGAGCGTGAGAAACCTGAGATTTTGGTGATCGACTCTATCCAAACCATGCATTTGGAAGATATTAGCTCGGCACCCGGCGGCGTAGCCCAGGTGCGCGAGTCAGCTGCCGCGCTGACACGCTTTGCCAAGAAGACCAATACCGTCTTGTTACTGGTAGGCCACGTGACCAAAGATGGCACCCTGGCGGGGCCTAAAGTACTTGAGCATATGATTGACGCCTCCTTGTTGTTAGAGGGCGGCGCGGACTCACGTTTTCGCACCTTACGGGGGCAGAAAAACCGCTTTGGCGCCGTCAACGAGCTAGGCGTCTTCGCGATGCTGGAGCAGGGCCTAAAAGAGGTTAAAAACCCCAGCGCGATCTTTCTTTCCCGCCAGGAGGAACAGGCACCGGGTAGTTTGGTGATGGTGGTGTGGGAAGGCACACGACCAATCCTGGTCGAGGTACAGGCGCTGGTGGATGAGTCCGCATTGGGCAACCCACGCCGTGTCGCTGTCGGCGTGGACCAAAACCGTCTAGCCATGCTGCTGGCGGTGCTTAACCGCCACGGTGGCCTGTTTACCGGCGACCAGGACGTATTCTTAAACGTCGTCGGCGGTGTCAAAGTACTCGAAACCAGTGCCGATCTGGCGGTACTGCTGGCGGTAGTGTCTAGTCTACAAAACCGCGCACTGCCTAAAGAGCTCGTTGTCTTTGGCGAGGTTGGGCTATCGGGCGAGATACGTCCGGTACCCAGTGGCCAGGAGCGCATTGCCGAAGCGGCCAAGCACGGTTTTCTGCGTGCTATCGTGCCGCGGGCTAACGCGCCCAAGCAGGCGCCAAAGGGCATGGACGTGATCGCCGTGGATAAGCTCAGCGATGCGCTGGACGCCCTGTAGCGTTCGCTTAAACTAAGACTATTCCCCAAGTGCCAAGGAGAGACGCGATGAGTTCGATTCGCTTGACCCAATATAGCCACGGCGCGGGCTGTGGCTGCAAAATCGCCCCAGATGTTCTGGATGGCATTCTGGCCAAGGCTGGGCCAGCGGCTGGCCATAAGCGGCTTATCGTCGGTAATCAAGGGCGCGAAGATGCCGCCGTATACGACCTGGGTGATGGGCGCGGCATGATCGCCACGACCGATTTCTTTATGCCGATTGTTGACGACCCCTTCGATTTTGGGCGCATCGCGGCGACCAACGCCATCAGTGATGTGTACGCTATGGGCGGCACGCCGGTGATGGCGTTAGGTATATTAGGCTGGCCGCTGGATAAACTCAGCGCTGAAGTCGCCGGCGATGTAATGGCAGGGGCGCAAGCGGTGTGTCGTGAATTAGGCGTTGCCCTAGCGGGCGGTCACTCCATCGATGCGCCCGAGCCAATTTTCGGGCTCGCTGTGAACGGCTTGGTCGATCTAGACAAGCTCAAGCTAAACAGCACTGCCAAACCCGGTGACTTGCTGTATTTAACCAAGCCGCTAGGCGTGGGTATGTTAACGACGGCTGAAAAGCGCGGTTTGCTGAAAATGGGCCACCATGGGCTTGCCCGGGAAACCATGCTCAAGGCGAATAGCATTGGTGTGAAGCTTGCCGATGTGAAAGGGGTGAACGCTATGACCGATGTCACCGGTTTTGGGTTAGCCGGTCATCTGTCGGAAATGTGCCAAGCCAGCCATGTGATGGCACAAATTGATTTCCGTAAGTTGCCACGTCTCGCCGAGGCAGAGTCGTATCGTCGCCAGGGGGCCGTGCCCGGCGGTACGCTGCGTAATCGCGATGCGTTGGGTGACAGCCTGCCCGCGATGGATGAAGCGCACTGGCAATGGTTATGCGACCCACAAACCTCCGGCGGCCTGCTGCTCAGCGTTGACCCCGCCTGGGAAGATGACGTTGAGCGCATCGGCCGCGACTTCGGCCTGTCGTTACAGTCATTTGGGGTAATCAAAGCGCGTCAAGGTAACGCCTCGATTAAGGTGGTCGGGTGACACTTGCCACGCTGTTAGCCACAGCGCCAGCGGTATTAAGTGTCATCCAGCAAGAGCAGCCGCTAATTGATGTGCGCGCCCCGGTGGAGTTTGCCCAGGGCGCGCTGCCGGGTGCCGTCAATTTACCTTTAATGGTCGATGACGAGCGTCATCAGGTCGGAATCGCCTATAAAAAGCACGGCCAAGCCACGGCGATTGAACTAGGTGAACGCTTGGTCAGCGGTGAGGTCAAGCAGGCGCGGATCGCAGCGTGGCAGGCGTATTTAGCTGATTATCCCGACGCGCTGATTTACTGCTTTCGGGGCGGTCTACGCTCGCAAATCGCTCAGCAGTGGCTGGACGAAGCCGGTATCTCAAGACCGCGCCTGGAGGGTGGTTGGAAAGCCATGCGCCAAGCGTTGTGTGAGCGCATTGAGTCGGCAGCGCTTCAGCCCATGCTGATTGTCGCGGGGCTGACCGGGTGCGCAAAAACAGCGCTGATTAACCAGCTTGATAACGGCGTTGACCTGGAGGCTTACGCGCGCCATAAAGGCTCTGCCTTCGGGCGCAGGCCGGAAGAGCCAGCCACGCAAATCAACTTTGAGCATGCCTTGGCCAAGCGGCTAATCGGGCTGACGGAAGGGCTGGTCATTGAAGACGAGTCCCGTCAGATAGGTAATGCCAATATTCCGCTGAGCTTCTGGCGAGCGCTGCAGCAAGCGCCTAGAGTGCGTGTTGAAATGCCGCTGGATTGGCGTCTCGCTCAGATTCAGCAGGACTACATAATCGATCTAGAGCAGGCTTATACCGCTCGCCATGGCGACTACCAAGGCTGGCAATTAATGCAGGCGCAGTTAAGCAATGCCCTTATTCGCTTAGGTAAACGCTTAGGTAACGCACGTCTGCAGCGATTACAGCGGCTGCAGGCGCTAGCGTTTAATGAACATGTTCTCGGCAATCCACAAGCCCACGAAGCTTGGTTAGCGCCCCTGCTCACCGAGTATTATGACCCACTCTATCGTCACCATTTAGACAAACAGCGCAATACGGCGCCAGCGGAAATTCATGTCGGCGATTGGGAGAGCTGCCTGGCCGCCGCCAGGCAGTGGAACCGCTGATGGGCTTATATCTTGCTGCGATTACACCGCTTTAAGCCACTGGGTCATAACCCGGTCCAGTAGCGGTGCTAGGTGAATAAAGCAGTTGGGATCATCCAAAATCTGCGCGCCGTCCTGAACATAGCGGGTGGTGGCAGGCGTGGATGCTGTTGGCCACGGGGCAGTGGTCAGCAGCTGTTTGACACTCGCTGGAGTGGCTTCTAGATGGCACAGCAGGCCGATCACACGGCCTCTATCCCAGCTAAAGCCTTGCAATGGCGCGGCTTCACTCCCGCCTAGCGGGAAAGCATCGTCGGGTAGGCTAAAGACGAAGCGGTGCCACATAAAGGCAGTAAAGGTTTCGGGTAAATCCAGCGAGCTTTGTGGCGCTAGGTTGACCGTATGCCAGCCTGTTTCAGTATACGTGCCAGGCGCCACCACTGAGCCCAGCGCCTGGGCTATCCAGTGGGCGCCTACGCCAATACCCAGCAGCGGCTTTTGGCCATCCAGGTAGCGGTTGATGAGTTTATCTTCGGCTTTAAACCACGCCGGTGGTTGGCTGAGTAGCTCCTCTGGGCCATCCAGTATAATCAGTGCATCAGACTCGTTTGGGCGGGGGGGTAGCTCGCCTGCGTAGAGATGAAAAACGCTGTAACTATGGCCCATACTGGTTAGCCAGTCGGTTAACCGGGCGGGGTTATGGTCAGGGCCGTGCTGTAGCAGATGAATATGCATGGTAATCTCCTCGCCGGCCGTACAATTATCAAAGCGCTGGGGGATCGCCCCAAGCGCATAGAGACAATAACGTACTCGCTACTTTTCACCAATATCCCACGTCAAGCGATCCAGGAAATCACTATGGTGTCGAAACCCCAGGGCTTTTACCAACGGCTGCAAGAACTCCCATTGCCCGCCCAGCAGGCCTTTATGGCGGCACTGTGTGAGCGCTTGCTGCCTAACTATGTACTCTATGAGCAAACCACCGGCCAGGGTGATAGCCATACGCTGCGTACCGTGCTGAGTTTGGTCTGGGAGCGGCTTAATGTGCCCAGTGCCAGTATCGACTTTGCCCGCCAAGCGGAAAAGCTCGCCGAGTGTGAGCCGCCGGAAGAGGATGACAGCTTTGGTGCCCGGCGTGCCCTGGATGCGGTGGTATCGGTCTCGGCGCTGCTGGACACCCTGCAAGGCGACTCCCCAGAAGCCGTGCTGGATGTAAGCCGCACATCGCGTGCAGGTGTACGTGCGTTTATAGAGCTCACTGAAGGCGAGGTCGACGCACAAAAACTAGCGCTGATTATCCGCGACCATCCGCTAATGGCCGATGAAAACGACTTTCAAGACGCCGTATTGGAAACGGTCAGCGAACCGCTGGATAAAGCGGCACTAAAGGAAGTGCGGGAATTAGGACGCAACGGTGGAATCAGTAATCTTGGCTTGTCACTTGAAGATACCGGGGCTTAAAGCCCCGGCAGGCTTACGTCTCAAAGACAATGCTCTTAAAAAGCTACAGCCGCATTTCGATACCGCGTTCGGCCATGTAGCGCTTTGCTTCAGGAATGGTGTACTCGCCAAAGTGGAAAATACTCGCGGCCAGCACCGCATCGGCACCGCCTTTGAGTACGCCATCGACGAAGTGATCCAGGTTGCCCACACCACCTGAGGCAATCACCGGCACGCTGACCGCCTCGGAAATGGCATGGGTCACGCCCAGGTCAAAACCAATCTTGGTACCGTCGCGGTCCATACTGGTGAGCAGTAGTTCACCTGCGCCGAACTCCACCATCTTCTTCGCCCACTCAACGGCATCTAAGCCCGTTGGGCGGCGGCCGCCGTGGGTGAATATCTCCCAGCGCGGTGTTTCACCTTCCTTAGAAACCTGTTTGGCGTCAATCGCCACCACAATGCACTGACTGCCAAATCGCCCGGCGGCTTCGCGTACAAATTCAGGGTTGGTCACTGCAGCGGTATTGATCGAAACTTTATCCGCCCCGGCGTTTAGCATGGTGCGAATATCGTCACAGCTGCGAATGCCGCCGCCGACGGTCAGTGGGATAAACACTTCCCCGGCGATGCGCTCGACCATTTCCACCGTGGTGTCGCGGTCTTCGTGGCTGGCGGTAATATCGAGAAAGGTGATCTCGTCGGCGCCCTGCTGGTTATAGCGCTGGGCAATCTCCACCGGGTCGCCGGCATCGCGAATACCGACAAAATTAACGCCTTTGACTACGCGCCCGGCGTCCACGTCCAGGCAGGGGATAATGCGTTTGGTAAGGCTCATGAGCCGCCCCCCGTTAGTTGGTCGCTCAATCGCTGGGCTTCGGCAACATCCAGGCTGCCTTCGTAAATCGCCCGGCCAGTGATCGCGCCTAAGATGCCGGTGTCAGCCACCTCGCAGAGTGCTTTGATGTCGTCCAAATTGGTCACACCACCCGAGGCAATCACCGGTAAGCCGCCTTCACGGGCCAGTTGCGCGGTGGCTTCTACGTTGACGCCTTGCATCATGCCGTCGCGAGCAATGTCGGTATAGACGATGCTGGAGACACCATCGTTGGCAAAACGCTTGGCCAGTTCGGTGGCTTTGATCGTGGAGACCTCGGCCCAGCCGTCGGTAGCGACATAGCCATCTTTGGCATCAAGCCCAACAATCACATGGCCGGGAAAGGCGCGGCACATCTCACCGACAAAAGCGGGTTCTTTCACCGCTTTGGTGCCGATAATCACGTAGGAGACACCGGCACTTAAATAGTGCTCGATGGTTTCCGCACTGCGAATGCCGCCACCGATTTGGATCGGCAGGTTAGGGTAGGCGCGAGCAATAGCTGTGACAGCGTCGCCATTGACCGGTTTGCCTTCAAAAGCGCCATTTAAATCTACCAGGTGCAGACGGCGGGCGCCTGCCTCTACCCAGCGGGCTGCCATAGCGACTGGGTCATCGCCGTAGGAGGTCGCGTCTTCCATGCGGCCCTGCTTCAACCGGACACACTGGCCGTCTTTGAGATCAATAGCGGGAATTACCAACATACAAAATCCTCTCAGGGCGTCCAGGTGACAAAATTTTCCAGCAGGCGAAGGCCCGCGCGGGAGCTTTTTTCCGGGTGGAACTGCACCGCGAAGGTCGAGTCACGACCAATGGCTACGTGGGCGTTTACCTTACCGTACTGGGTGGAACCAAAGACTTGCGCATCGTCAGCAGCGTTCACGTAATAGCTGTGTACGAAGTAGAAGTGCTCACGGTTATCAATCCCTGCCCACAAGGGGTGGTCATGATGCTGTTCGACCACGTTCCAGCCCATGTGCGGTACTTTCAAACGCTGCTCGTGGGCGTCGCGCATATCGCCGGGAAAGCGATCCACGCTGCCCTTGAAGAAGCCCAGGCACTCAACGCCGCCATTCTCTTCACTGCGCTCCAGCAACATCTGCTGACCCACGCAGATTCCCAGTAGCGGCTTAGCCTGACGGGTTAAGATATCGTCCACCAGTCCGCGTAATTCGGTGCGCTCAAGTTCGCCAACGCAATCGCGAATGGCCCCTTGGCCAGGCAGCACTAAGCGGGTTGCGCCAAGAATACGGCGCGGGTCACGGGTAATGACGACATTCTCATGGGTCACATGCTCCAGCGCTTTGGCGACAGAATGAAGGTTGCCCATTCCATAGTCGATCACAGCAATGGTCATGAAACGCTCCTTGTGGAGGTAGAGGAATAGTCGCTAGCGGCACAGCCCGTCATGTAGCCCAGCATTACAAACTCCCTTTGGTCGAGGGCATTTGGCCTGCCATGCGCGGGTCTTCCGCCATGGCCATACGTAGCGCTCGGCCAAAGGCTTTAAAAATCGTTTCCGCCTGGTGGTGAGCATTAAAGCCTTTAATATTGTCGATATGTAGCGTTACGCGGGCGTGATTGACGAAGCCTTGGAAAAACTCCCAGAACAGCTGGGTGTCCAAGCTGCCGATGGTGTCGCGGGTAAACTCGACGTTCATGTATAGCCCTGCTCGACCGGAAAAGTCGACCACCACCCGAGAGAGCGCTTCATCAAGGGGTACATAGGCGTGCCCATAGCGGTAAATGCCGCGTTTATCGCCAATCGCTGCGAAAAACGCCTGGCCTAGCGTAATACCCAGGTCCTCTACGGTGTGGTGGTCGTCAATATGCAGGTCGCCAGTGGCGCTGATGTCGAGATCGATCATCCCGTGGCGGGCAACTTGATCCAGCATATGATCCAGAAACGGCACGCCGGTTTGGCTACTGAGACGGCCTTCGCCGTCGAGATTGACGCTGACCTTGATCTGCGTTTCGTTGGTGTCACGGCTAACCGTGGCAATACGCGCTGACATGTTGCATCTCCTGCGCTAAGGCGCACTTTGAGGGAGGGTCGATGGCTCTGCATCAACTTACCATTGTTTGATCAGCCTATGGTGAAGCGACCATTATAGTGAATCGACGCCCTCATCCGCTACAATGCGTGAAATGTAGCCGCAAACTATCGCGGCGGAAATAGCAACCAAGCTGCTTTGGCAAAGAGGATTTCACCATGCCGGTGACACTGCACCATGTCGACCAGGCCCGTTGGGGAGCCGATGAGCAGGTGCGCCATGATCTGGTGCGTATCTATCAAGATGCGCCCCAAGAGCGTATGCCCACTCCAACGGTTGAGCCATTTATTGAACAACATTTTGCCGGACAGCACTTTTTTGCCTGTGCACTTTTCAATGATCGGCTGCTCGGGGCCGTTGCCGTTCACGAGGGCGAAGACCGAGCGTGGTGGCTGTCTGAGCTTTGTGTGCGTAAAACTACTCGCCGCCGTGGCGTTGGTTCGCGCTTGATGGCGCTGCTTGGCGAGCAAGCCAAACAGGAAGGCCGCGTGCTGCGGATCGAAACGTCTACCTTACCGCTGGCTGACCGTGTGCTGCTCTCCAAACTAGGTTACCGGCCAATGGCCAATCCAGAAACTCCGGCAGCGGGCATGCCCGCTACCAGCAACTTTGTTGAGTTAGACCCACAAGGAAAAGGGGAATGAAACAGCTATTACGTATTTTGCTGGCAGCGGTTGGTATTCTTGCCATTGTCGCGGTCGCCGCCGTGGTCTACGTGACCACCTTTCTGGATCCAGAAGACTTCAAGCCCCGTTTAACCGCCGTTGTGGAGGAGCAAACCGGGCTCAGCTTAGCGCTCGAAGGCCCGATTACCTGGTCGTTTTACCCACGTATCGGGGTTGGCGTAGAGAAAGCCCGCGCCTGGTTACCCGAGCAAGCAGAAGAGAGCGCTGCTTTTGCGGCCATTGACCGCGCTGAAGTGAGCGTTGCCTTCGGCCCGTTGTTACGCGGAGAAATTGCTGTTGATGGCCTTACGCTGGACGGTATGCGCCTGAATCTGGAGCGTGACGCTAACGGTGAAGGCAACTGGGAGCCCTTGTTAGAACGCTTGTCCGAACATAATGAGAGCGCGGCTGAAACGGTACTAGCGCCTGCCAGCGCTGGCCCCAATGCCGATGCCGGCAGCCTGGAGGTGATCTTGAGCATCGCCAGCGTTGAAGTGAAAAACGCCGATATTCGCTTCCGCGATGCACAAACCCAAGCGCTGTGGCGCCTGCAGTCACTGAATATCTCGGGTAGCAACGTTAACCCGGTGCGCGCCTTCCCGCTTAAAGCCATGTTTACCCTGACCAAGCATAACCATCTTGATGCTGAGGCCCTAGAGCGTGACCCGCATTTCACCAGCGAGATTAATCTTGAAACGCGCGTGCGGCTTGGTCTGGTGGATGAGCTTTTCGTGCTTGAAAATATGGCGCTCACTACTCGCTCTCGTAGCGGTGCAGAGGGTGAGCCACAGCAGCTTAGCTTGAAAGCTGCTGAGCTGGTGGCCCGAATGGGCGAGCAGCAACTCTCCATTAAAGAAGGGCTGCTGGAAACAGGCCTGCGCAATGCGGATAGCTGGCAGGGCAGTTTAGCGCTGGTGCTCGCCTTTGGCTTAGAGAGTGATTGGCAAGCGCAAACCGCTCAGCTTAAAGATTTGCAGCTAACAGGGCCGGACAACCTGCGCATGAGCGGGCATCTTAATGTAGAGCAACTGCGCGACGCCCCCCGCTATCGTGGTCAGATAACGGCAGCTCCCTTCACGCTGCGCCCCTGGCTTGCTCGGGCTGGCATTACCTTAACCACCGCTGGAGATGCCGCGCTGAGTGATGTCGCCATGACCAGCCCGATAGAGGGCGACGCCGAGCAGCTCTCACTGCCGAGCCTCTCGTTAGTAGTGGACGACAGCACTTTCACCGGTGAGCTTTCGGCAGCACTAGACGGCTCACGTCTGGCGTTTGATTTGGAAGGCGACCAATTAACGCTTGATCGCTACTTACCTGGCGCCGCCACTGCTGAGCAGGCAAGCCGCGGCTTGCTGCGCAGAGCCTTTGCACAGGATACCCATACGCTACTGCCGCAATCCTTTCTCCGCGATCTAGCGTTAGAGGGGGATTTGAGTGTCGATACTCTCGTCCTTGATGGATTAACGTTCAATAACCCACGTTTGCAGCTGCGTGGCGATGACGGCATCCACCGGCTAACGGCGTTTGAGTCAGGCTTTTACGAGGGCGAGCTCAGCGCTACTGGCCAGGTTGATGCCACTGGTTCCATTCTTGAGTGGGTGTTCTCGCCGACCATTAACAATGTGCAGGTGGCGCCGCTGATTGAAGCGGTCAGTGACGAGGAGAAGGCATCGCCGTTGCGTGGGCGTTTTAATCTCTCAGGTGACCTCACCAGTCAGGGCAATACCCGCGAAGCACTCATCGGTAACCTCAATGGGGAGCTTAATGCGCGCCTAAATGATGGCGCGATTTTAAATACCAATATTTCTCAGCAAATGTGTAAGTTGGCGGCGCAGTTGGAGGGTGAAGGCACGCTGCGCGATTGGCATGCCGATACTCGCTTTGAGCGTTTCGATGCCACCTTCCAAATTAGCAACGGTTTAGTAAACAGTGACGACCTGCTAATCACGTTGCCGGGTATTAATGTGCTGGGCAAAGGTGAGCTAGACCTTACCAGCTTGAACTTCGATACTCGCGCCAATGCTCGTTTGGTCGACACCGCAGATGTGGCCTGCGAAGTTAATCCACGCTTGGAGCAACTACCGCTACCATTGCGCTGTGAAGGTCATTTGGGCGACGAGCGGACTGAGTGGTGCCGCCTTGATAGTGAAGCGTTCCAAACGGCAGTGGTCGACCTGCTACGCAACGAAGCCGGGAGTCGTGTTGATGAAGAGCTGGAAGAGCGTTTGGGCGAGACAATGGAAAAATTAGATGAAAAGCTCGGCGAAGGCGCCAGTAATGAACTTCGCGACGGCCTGCGTAGCCTGTTTGACTAAGTCTGTTTAACTGAGCATCCACGCAAGACCTGATCCCATGCGATAATGGCTGCGCCGGCCCTAAACGCCGGCGCTTTTTTATTGGTATTGTTTGTACCCTTTTGTGTTTAAGGAGCGTGCATGGCCGATATGCCCACGCCGCGGCTGGCGGCAGATGAATTTCAACGCCGCCTGTTGGCTTGGTTTGACCGTTATGGCCGCCACGACCTGCCGTGGCAGTCGCCGCGTAGCGCCTATCGCGTTTGGGTCTCAGAAATCATGCTGCAACAAACCCAGGTGGCCACCGTGATTGGCTATTTTGAGCGCTTTATGGCGCGCTTTCCCAGCCTGGAAAGCCTCGCCACTGCACGCCAAGATGAAGTGCTGCACTTATGGACCGGCCTTGGCTACTACGCCCGCGCGCGCAATTTGCATAAAGCCGCCCAGGTCGCGCTGGCCGAGCATGGTGGTGAGCTGCCGGTGGACAGTGTCGAGTCGTTAATGGCGCTCCCCGGCATTGGCCGCTCCACCGCTGGCGCCATCATTGCGCAAAGCACGGGGCTACGGGCCGCGATTCTAGATGGCAACGTAAAGCGCACGCTCACTCGGCTACATGCGCTACCCGGCTGGCCGGGCAAGCCAACCGTGGAGCGGAAGCTTTGGGCACTCGCCGAGTATTACACCCCAGCAGAGCGGCTGGTTGATTACACCCAGGCGATGATGGATTTTGGCGCCACGCTATGTAAACGCAGCCAGCCCGACTGCCTGAGCTGTCCGTTTAACGATGCTTGCTTGGCCTACGCGCAAGGCGAGCCAAAGCGCTACCCGGAATCCAAACCGAAAAAAGCGCTGCCCACCCGGCAGACGATTATGTTGATGCTGCGCGATTCAGAAGGGCGGGTGTGGTTGGAAAGGCGTCCGCCCAGTGGCCTGTGGGGTGGACTATGGAGCCTGCCGCAGTTTGAAAAACACAGCGAACTCAATGACTGGTTGGAGGCTCATGTGGTTAATCCTGAGCGTGAATCTACATCGCCTAGCTTTTACCACACCTTCAGCCATTTTCGTTTGGAGATTACCCCACAGCCGGTGACCTGCGATAGGCTGGGCGGAGTTCGCGAAAGCGGCGTATGGTACGACATTGACCATCCGCCCGCGCTGGGCTTGGCAGCGCCGGTAAAAGCACTGCTCGGCCAGCTAACACCGTTTACCCTCAATCCAACCCCAGGCCACGCTTAAGCGTGTGCTAGCTGATTGGATGAGTTCATCGAATGAAGTTGCAGAACCAGGAGCACGTTATGAGTAACAGCGTTTTTTGCCGCAAGTATCAAAAAGAGTTAGAAGCACTGCCGTTTCCACCGTTGCCAGGTAAGCAAGGCCAGGAAATTCAGGCCACGGTTTCCAAGCCCGCCTGGGAGGCTTGGCAAGCGCTGCAAACCCGCCTGATCAACGAGAAACACCTGAATATGCTCGACCCGGAATCCCGCGCATATCTAATGGATCAGATGCAGCGCTTCCTCGATAATCAGGAGACCGACCAAGCCGAAGGGTATGTACCGCCCACTCAGGCATAAACTAATCCATGACTAGGACAAAACACCCCTAAGCAACGGTATAGAAAGAAAGTTTCACAAAGGTGTTGACGAAAAGCGGCGATTTTAGTTTAATACGCACCGTTGGCAGCGGCCAGATAGCTCAGTTGGTAGAGCAGGGGATTGAAAATCCCCGTGTCGGCGGTTCGATTCCGTCT
The DNA here is from genome assembly GCF_050215315.1 of Halomonas sp. H2. Classification (GTDB taxonomy): domain Bacteria; phylum Pseudomonadota; class Gammaproteobacteria; order Pseudomonadales; family Halomonadaceae; genus Vreelandella. Next base: position 3,120,123 of record NZ_CP189760.1, on the reverse strand, counting down.
CTGGCCACCAAACGTTGGGGTATCGCCAAGTGGTAAGGCACCGCTTTTTGGTAGCGGCATTCCCAGGTTCGAATCCTGGTACCCCAGCCATTGCCAACAAAATTTCTTGTTGATTGCAGAGCCTAACAGCGAAGCAGTCATTTTCTCAAGAAAACGTGAAGCGCCGACATAGCTCAGTTGGTAGAGCAACTGACTTGTAATCAGTAGGTCCCGGGTTCGACTCCTGGTGTCGGCACCACTAAAAAGTGGTTAAAAGTTAAGCGTTAGAGAATTAGATTAAGCCGTCCGAAAGGGCGGCTTTTTCGTATCTGCAACACCTATCAAGTATTGGCGTTATCCACACCCGCTATTTAGATATGGCTGTGGATAACACGCTATTCAGATAGCTTGTTTTCTCCAGCATATACGTCAGATAACCAGCAAAGCTTTATAACTTTCAAGATAGCGTTGCCTGACCACATTATTAATAAAGATGCACCGCCTCGAAGACCGCCAACGGTTCATTATTATCGCTCGACAGTACAAGCGTCGCGCCATCCACATTCCATGCTGTTACCTGCTTGAGTGCGGCTAGAAAATCTCGCTCGGTTTTCATTTGAGCCGTTGGGCAGGCCATTTTAGTGCTGGCGATTGGGACAAACGCTATGCGCTCGTTTTCCACACGGTAGCTGCCCATCAGGGTATTACAGCCGGTAGTGCCGGCTAAGCGGGAAGCCTCTTGATGAAGAACCAAGTGAGCTTCACGAAAATTCTCATGCGCGACGACCGGCGCACCATCAAGCGTCACCAGCTTCCAGTAGGTATTGATCAAAGCTTCATTAGGGCTATGCGCTGTCTCGTGGGTATCCATTGTTGCTGAAGAACACCCGGAGGTTATTAATAGAGCGCTGATAAATCCATAAATCGATAGCTGCCTTTTCAAATCATGTTTCCCTATTCAGTTAGATAAAAAGATTACACCCATTAGCCGCAAACGTTGTGGCTTGGGGTGAGTTTTTTAGGTGGCTTATTGCCTGAAAAGCCACTTTTTAATTTTTTCACGTAACCTACGTTAAGTTTATACCGTGCCTGGGGGGAAATGCCGGAGGATAACCCAAAAGCTCGCTGAAAACGCAGGAAGTGGGCGTGCCAAGCCCAGAGGCGCTTACCGAACTACGGTATTGAAGCGCCAAAAGGTAAGGTGGGCGGTTTGTTCCTGTTCGATTGCAATACACTGCATGCTTCGAATGCCAACCTGTCGCCTGACCCGCGAAGCAACGTGTTCTTCGTGTTTAACCGCCAGGATAATCGTTGCCGGGCGCCCTATGCGGCGGCTAAACTGTTGCGCCTGTCGTTGCGAATGCGGCACGCATAATGAGAAGGAGAATACCCGCCATGCGTTTTGTTCTACAGTTTACCGATGGCCAGGAGTTTCCCCACGCGCTGGGTAAGGTTGTCTGCATCGGCCGCAATTATGCTGACCATGCGAAAGAACTGGATAATCCGGTTCCTACTGAACCACTGCTGTTCATCAAGCCCGCGACCAGCGTGGTGGGTTTAAGCAAACCGTTAGATCCGCCTTTTTCACGCGGCGACGTGCACTATGAAACAGAGCTTGCACTGTTGGTGGGTGAAACCTTGACCCATGCCACCCTGGACGAAGCCGAGCGTGCGATTGTCGGGATTGGTTTGGCAATGGATTTAACCCTGCGTGATGTACAGACAAAGCTAAAAGAGAAGGGGCACCCTTGGGAGATCGCCAAAGCTTTTGATGGTGCTTGCCCACTCTCGTCATTTCTGCCGCTAAGCCGTGTTCCCAACTGGAATGCGCTGGCATTTACGCTAGAGATCGACGGTGAAGAGCGTCAGCACGGAGAAGGTGCTGATATGATCTTTGCAGTACCCACGCTAGTGGCCGAAATGAGCCGCCATTTCACCTTGGAACCGGGTGACGTGATTTTGACCGGCACCCCTTCAGGGGTAGGTGAATTAGTTCGTGGTTCTTCGCTGCGCTTAACCTTGACCGGTGGTTTAGAAATCGAAACCAACGTCGTTGAGTAGTTAATGGCGCTGTTAGGTCCCATAGAGCCGCCACCCTACCATCAAGGGGGGGCTGGGCGTTATTCAAGATAGGTGTAGCCTTCAAGCCCTTCGCTTAAGCTTGCCGCAAAGCGTGCCTGCTCTTCAGCCGTAAAGCCGCTGGCCGCCAGCTGGTCGGTGAGCTTTTGCTTGAGAACGTTGGCATTGAAGTTGACGTAGGCGAGTACTTGGGCCACCGAGTCCCCCGCCAGCGGGTTTGAAAGTGTCCACTCGCCGTCTGCATTGAGTGCAGCGTCAACGGAGTCGGTGTCGCCGAACAGGTTATGCAGGTCGCCAAGAATTTCCTGATAGGCGCCGACGAGAAAGAACCCTAACCAACGCTCGTCGTCCGATGCCCACTCTGGCAGCGGTAGGGTGCTCTCAACACCTTGGCCATCAACGTAGTTATCGATGCGGCCATCGGAGTCGCAGGTAATATCTTGAATGACCGCGCGCCTAGTGGGTGGCTGATCAAGCCCACTCAGGGGTAGCACCGGAAAAATCTGCTCGATGCCCCACACATCCGGTACCGACTGGAACAGCGAGAAGTTGACGAACAGTTTATCGGCCAGCTTCTCGGCCAGCTCATCCATAATTTCCCGATGGGCACGATTGCGGGTATCAAGCTGGGCGCGCAGCCGCGCGCAGGCGGCCATATACACCCGCTCGCCTTCGGCACGGGCGGTGATATTACTCAGACCCATCACAAAGCGCTCCTGCAACTCGCTTACCGCTTGGAGAAGATCGTGCCAGGCTTCTACCAGCATGCGCGGCTCCTGGGCGGTAGCGAGTTGCTCAAACACGCGCCACAGCAGCTCTACTTGGGCATCTTCTTGGTGCTCTTCTCGACTCCCGCCTAGCACATGCCGTTGCGGTGGAGTGTCGTCAATACGCTCTTCACCAATCACGTTGGTGATCAGTACCGCGTGGTGGGCGGTTAGCGCGCGGCCGGATTCGCTAATCAGATGCGGCTGCGGCAGGTTAGCCTCTTGGCACAGCTGGGCAAAGGCGCTGACCACGTTGCGCGCGTATTCGCGCATCGAATAATTAGCCGAGCAGAAGCTGCGCGAGCGGGTGCCTTCGTAATCAATTCCTAAGCCGCCGCCAACGTCCACGGTATCGATCGGCGCGCCCAGCTGCATCAGGTTCTGGTAGAAGCGCGCGCACTCGCGCAGGCCGCGCTGGATATCGCGAATGTTGGCGATTTGCGAACCCAAATGGAAGTGCACTAGCTGTAAGCTTTCAAGCGCGCTCTCATTGCGCAGGGTCTCGACGACCTCAAGAATCTGGCTAGCGGTTAGCCCGAACTTGGATTTTTCGCCGCCAGTATTCTGCCACTTGCCTTTACCCACCGAGGCCAGGCGAGCGCGCAGGCCAATACGCGGCGTTACTTCCAGCTCACGGGCTTCTTCTAAAATCAGCTGCAGTTCGGAGAGCTTTTCGACCACTAAGTAGACCTTATGGCCGAGCTTTTCCCCCAGCAGCGCCAGTCGCACGTATTCGCGGTCTTTGTAGCCGTTGCACACAATCAGCGAGGAGCCGCCGTCGGAAAGCGCCAGCACCGCCAGCAGCTCCGGCTTGCTGCCCGCTTCCAGCCCAACGCGGCCATTACCGCGCTCAGCGGTGGCCAAAATCTCTTCGACAACACGGCGCTGCTGATTGACTTTAATCGGGTAAACGGCGGTATAGCCGCCCCGGTAATTGTAGTCGCTCATTGCGGCATCAAAGGCGCCACACAGTTGCTCAACGCGGTCATGCAGAATGTCGCTAAAGCGTACCAGTACCGGCAGGCGCAGCCCGGCACTTTGCAGCTGGCGAACCAAGCCGCTTAGCGGTAGCGCTGGGCCTTCCGCATCACTGCCCAGCGGGCGCACCAGCGCTTGGCCGTGATCGTCGACATCGAAGTAGCCGCTACCCCATTGGTCGATATTCCAGGTGCGCCGCGCGCGTAGGGCAGGGCTAGTCGTTGCCATCACACTCATGTAGTAACCTCAGGCAGCGGCAGTGCACCGTGGCTAATGCGCGCGGTTAAAATAGTACGGAAGCGGTCAGGGTCGTGGGGGGTCAAATCGTGGGCCGGTGGATCAACATAGACTACTAACAGGCGTGACAGCCAGTAGCGCAGCGCCGTCATGCGCAGCATGGTCGGCCACAGTTCACGCTCGGCGGTGGTTAGTGGGCGACGTGCCTGATAGGCGCGCAGCATAGTCGCGTAGCGCTCAGAGTTGAGCGTGCCATCTTCGTTAGAGGCCCAGTCGTTGATCACAATTGCCAAATCAAACAGCAGGTCGCCGGTGCAGCCATTATAAAAGTCGATAATCCCGCCGAGCTGATCCCCCTCGAACAGGGTGTTATCGCGGAACAGATCACCGTGAAGGGCGCCCTGGGGCAGCTCACCGTGTTGGCTGAAGGCGCTTTCAAAATCGTCGACTGCATTTTTCATCAACGTTTGGTCAGCCGGGCTTATATAGCTCAGCACTTTATGGTGCATAACGTGCAGCCAACTCAGGTCACGCGGGTTCGGGCGGTGGCCAGGAAAGCGCTTTGACACCACGTGCAGGCGGCCCAACGTATCGCCCAGGGCGTGGCACTGGGCTAAGTTGGGTGCCTCAGGATGACGACCAGGCAGACGCGGGAACAGTAGCGCCGGTTTGCCTTCCAGGCTATGCAGCGCAATGCCTTCACGGTCATGCACCGTGCCGGGCACCGGTAGGCGGTGCTCGTCTAAATAATCCAGCAGCTCAACAAAGAACGGCAGCTCATCGTGCTCGCCCTGTTCGAACAAGGTCAATACCAGCTCGCGGCGGTCGGTGGTCACAAAAAATGTCGAATTTTCGGTGCCGCCCGCGACTCCTTGTAGGGAAACGAAACTACCAACATCAAATTTTTCTAAAAACGCAGCGACCTGTGCGTCGCTAAGCGGGGTAAATACAGCCATGAGAGTCTCGCCCAGGTTGCTAAGCCCATTATTGTAGCGGCTTGAAAGCTCAGTTGGCAGCGTTGTTGTCACATGTAAATGTGGCAGCGCCAGTTTGGCCCTGCAGGCAGCCCGCGCAACGCGTATTATGTGAGCAACTCTTTTCAGCACTCTTTTCAGCACTTTTTCAACAATGGAACTTGGTTATGGCTCGCGCTCCGATCGTTCTCGTCGATGGCTCCTCTTATCTTTACCGTGCGTTTCACGCGCTGCCGCCGCTCACGACCTCCAATGGTCAGCCTACCGGCGCGGTGAAGGGCGTGTTGAACATGCTCAAGCGGCTGATCAAGGATTACCCGCAAAGCCCCATGGCGGTGGTATTCGATGCCCCAGGCAAAACCTTCCGCGATGACATGTACAGCGACTACAAAGCGCACCGCCCACCCATGCCCGATGACCTGCGCAGCCAGATCGCCCCACTGCACGCCTGTGTAAAGGCGCTGGGCCTGCCGCTGCTATGCGTTGAAGGCGTCGAAGCAGATGATGTAATTGGCACCCTGGCCCACCACGCCACCCAGGCGGGGCGCGACGCGGTGATCTCCACCGGCGATAAAGACATGGCGCAGCTGGTCAATGCGCATATCACGCTAGTTAATACCATGAAGGATGAAACGCTGGACGAGGCGGGCGTGGAGCAAAAGTTTGGCTTGCCGCCCGCGCTGATTATCGATTTTCTCGCCCTAATGGGCGACAAGGTCGATAACATTCCCGGCGTACCCGGCGTGGGTGAAAAGACCGCGATTGGCTTGCTGCAAGGTATGGGCGGCGGGCTGGAGACTATTTATGGCGACTTAGAGCGAGTAAAAACGCTCAGCTTCCGGGGCGCGAAAACGCTGCCCAAGAAGCTTGAAGAGCATCGTGACCAGGCGTTTCTCTCTTATCAGTTGGCCACCATCAAGGTCGACTGCGAACTGCCGGTGGGCTTGGATGATTTAGATATCGCCCACCCGGACCGTGAAGCGCTGGTCACGCTGTATAAAGAAATGGAGTTCCGCCAGTGGCTAGGTGAACTGCTGGAGGGCAAAGACGAAGGCGTGGATGACGTTAAAGGCGGCGAGCCTGCGCCTGTCAGCGCTGAGGCGGCAGAGAGCGAATCCGAGGGCTCGAGCGCTTCTACCCAAGCGTCTGATCGTGACGATCACGTCATTCTCGCACAGGCAGACTTTGAGCGCTGGCTGGAACGGCTACACAACGCCGAGCGCTTCTGTTTTGATTTGGAAACCACCAGCCTCAACTATATGGACGCGGAAATCGTCGGCGTCGGCTTATCGCTGGAAGCGGGGGAGGCGGCCTATATTCCGCTGGCCCACGACTACCTGGATGCTCCCCAACAGCTTGACCGTAAAGCAGTACTCGCCGCGTTAAAGCCGCTGTTGGAAGACCCGAAAAAAACCAAAATTGGCCAAAATCTTAAGTACGACATCTCCGTGCTGGCCAACTACGCAATTTCCGTGGCGGGCCCGTTTGCCGACACCATGCTGGCCTCCTATGTGCTCAACTCCACCGCCACCCGCCACGATATGGATTCGCTGGCGCTCAAGTATTTGGGTGAAAAGACCATCTCCTTTGAAGAGATTGCTGGTAAGGGCGCCAAGCAGCTGACCTTTAACCAGATCGCCCTGGAACAAGCGGCGCCTTACGCCTGCGAAGATGTTGATATTACCCTGCGGCTGCAGCAAACGCTGCGTCCCCAGGTCGAAAGCGAAGGGCGTCTGGCGGAGGTGCTGGATAATATTGAGCTGCCGCTGATCAAAGTGCTTTCGCGCATTGAGCGCAACGGTGTTGCGGTAGATGCCGAGCGCCTGCATCAACAGAGCCAACAGTTAGAGCAGCGCATTGGCGAATTAGAACGCGAGGCGTTTGAACTGGCCGGGCGCGAATTTAATCTCGGCTCACCTAAGCAGTTAGGGCAGATTCTGTTTGAAGAGCAGAAAATCCCAGTGCTCAAGAAAACTCCAAAAGGTGCGCCCTCTACCGCAGAAGGCGTGCTGGAAGAGCTGGCGCTGGACTACCCGCTGCCCAAGGTCATCATGCAGCACCGGGGGCTGGCCAAGCTGAAGTCCACCTACACCGATAAGCTGCCGCGTTTGCTTAACAAAGCCACTGGCCGGGTGCATACCAGCTACCATCAGGCGGTCACCGCGACCGGGCGGCTGTCGTCGTCGGATCCCAACTTACAGAACATTCCCATCCGTACTGAAGAGGGGCGAAAAATTCGTCAGGCGTTTATTGCCCGCCCTGGTTACCGTATTGTCGCCGCCGACTACTCGCAAATTGAGCTGCGTATTATGGCGCACCTTTCCGAGGATAAAGGCCTGCTGGAAGCGTTTGCCGAAGGGCGCGATATCCACACCGCCACGGCGGCGGAAGTCTTCGGCACCTCCCTTGAGAAAGTCTCTGGCGATCAGCGCCGCAGCGCCAAAGCGATTAACTTTGGCTTGATCTACGGCATGAGTGCCTGGGGGCTATCGCGCCAACTGCATATCGAACGTAACCAGGCGCAAACCTACATTGATCGCTACTTTGACCGCTATCCCGGCGTGGCCCGCTATATGGAGCGCATTCGCTCGCAAGCGGCGGAGGATGGTTTTGTCGAAACCGTATTAGGGCGGCGGCTTTACCTGCCGGAAATTCAGTCGCAAAACCGCAACCGCCGCCAAGGCGCCGAGCGCACCGCGATCAACGCACCGATGCAGGGCACCGCCGCCGACATCATCAAGCAGGCGATGATCGATGTGGATGCATGGCTAGCGGAAGGCGATTTCGACGCGCTGATGGTGATGCAAGTGCACGATGAGCTGGTGTTTGAAGTGGCCGAGAAGCAGGTTGAGGCGTTTATCGAGCAGGTGCAAAAGCGCATGCAGGGTGCGGCGGAGCTGAAAGTGTCACTGATTGTGGAAGCTGAGAGCGGCGCCAACTGGGATGAGGCCCACTAAACGTGATAGGTACGCTGAAAACGAAAACCCCGCAGCCAGTGGCTGCGGGGTTCGGCTAACGGCTTAACGCCAGCCGACGCGGTCAAAAATACGGATCGCTTCAGGGTTGTTCTCACCCAGTACGCTGATATTCACATCATCCGTTTTGAAGTTGCCCCACGATTCCAGCACCGGGTCTTTCTTGATGCCTTCCACCACCGGGAACTCATTGTTACCGGAGGCAAAGATTTCCTGGGCGGTGTCGGAAGCCAGGTACTCGAGGAAGTGCACCGCATTTTCACGGTTAGGCGCACCTTCTACGACACCGGCGCCGCCAACATTGACGTGAGTGCCGCGGTCATCCTGGTTGGGGAAGATAATACCCACTTTACGGGCGGCTTCGCGCTCGGCGTCGTCGTCAGACTTTAGCAGACGCACGTAGTAGTAGTGGTTGGCCACGCCAATATCGCACTCGCCGCTGGCAACGCCAAGAATCTGGTCGGTATCGCCGCCTTCCGGGTCACGCGCCATATTATCAACCACGCCCTGGGCCCACTCTTGCGCACCCTCTTCGCCGTGGTGCTCAATCATCGCGGCCAGCAACGACTGGTTGTAAATATTGTTGGAGGAGCGAATGCACACTTTGCCTTCAAACTGCGGGTCGGCAAGGTCTTCGTAGCTGGTAATCTGGCTTGGATCGAAGTTTTCGCGGTTGTAGTAAATTGCCCGCGCGCGCTGACTAAAACCGAACCATAGACCGTCAGGATGACGCATGGCTTCGGGCAGACGCTCGTTGAGAACATCGGATTCAACGCTTTGGAAAATGCCTTCGTCTTCTGCGCGCCATAAACGGCCAGCATCGACGGTCAGCATAATATCAGCCGGGCTGGCTACGCCTTCGCGCTGAATGCGCTCAATCAACTGGTCCGAGTCGCCTTCAAGGATGTTAATTTCAATACCCGTCTCTTCTGTGAAAGCATCGTAGAGGCGTTCGTCAGAGTCGTAGTGGCGAGCGGAGTAAAGGTTGAGCTCATCTGCCATGGCCTGACCGGCAAAGGCAGTTCCCACCATTATCGCTGCCATAGGAGCAACAAAGCGTACGGTTTTCATCAAGCACATCCTTATTTGTCAAATGATAATAAGTAGCATTATTAACATTGTTATTGAAGCGTTTCGTATGCCCGGCGTCAAGGCCTTGTGTCTCGATAAAAGGTGGTACGTGCATAACGGATCAATAAAAAATAGAATGCAAATAACTTTCAAATGTATTGAATCCGCGTTTAGGCGTTTACTGACGCGGTTTGTCCAGCTGCAAAGCGGTGATTTATGACAGCAAGCCTTAAAGTCGCTCAGGTAGCGTCGGGTTCGACGGCGCTTACCCTGCACAATGTACGCCACGCTTATGACGACCAATGGGTGGTCAAAGGGGTGGATTTAAGTGTTGCTCCTGGTGAGGTCGTTTGCCTGTTGGGCCCTTCAGGATGTGGCAAAACCACGCTATTGCGTATCGCCGCAGGGTTGGAAGTGTTGCAGGAGGGCAGCGTCTCTTTGGAGGATGCCTATATTGCCGCGCCTGGCCAACGCCATGTGCCGCCGGAAAAGCGCAATGTGGGACTGGCGTTTCAAGACTCGGCGCTTTTCCCTCACCTCACCGTTTTGGAGAATGTTACCTTTGGGCTTAAGCACTTAGCGTCAGGCCAGCGCCGTGAACGGGCTAAACAGCTGCTTGAGCAGCTGGGTATGGCCGGTTATATCGATGTTTACCCGCACATGCTGTCGGGAGGCCAGCAGCAGCGGGTAGCCCTGGCCAGAGCGCTGGCGCCATCGCCGCGCTTAATGCTCTTGGATGAGCCATTCTCAAGCCTTGATGCGCGGCTGCGTGATCGTATCCGCGACGATACACTGCACGTATTGAAGAAGGTTGGCGCGGCCACGTTGTTGGTCACTCATGACCCTGAAGAAGCCATGTTTATGGCCGATCGCATCGCGCTGATGCGGGACGGGCGGATCGTGCAGACAGGAACGCCGCGTGAGCTCTACTGCGCGCCACAAGACCCTTTCGTAGTGACCTTTTTTGGCGACGTTAACGAACTGCAGGGCAACGTCCATAATGGCGCGGTGAGCACGCCGGTCGGGCGAGTGCCCGCGCCGGGCCTGGCCGAAGGCAGCGATGCTCAGATAATGATTCGTCCAGAGGCGCTACGCATTGTAGTGCGTGATTTGCCAGCCGATGCCCACCGCCATAGCCATGTGGTGATGGCCAAGTTGCTAGGGCGCACCAGCCTTTTACACCTGTGTGCCCACGGTGAGAACGGCATTGAGGCGCACCTGCACGCTCGCATGCCGGGGGTGTTTTTACCCGCTGAGGGGCAGCCGGTGGATATTCACCTCGACCTTTCCCAGGTGTTTGTGTTTCCGCTTGAGGCGTAGTTGTAAGGGTTAGGTATTAGGGCTAGGTATTAGGGCTTGGCGCCGGGGCGCGAGCGGCGCATGGCCATACTCAGCAGAATAACCGGCAGAATGCCGACGACCACAATCGCCAGTGACGATGTAGAGGCCTCGGCCAACCGCTCATCTGAGGCGAGGTTATGTGCCCTGACCGCCAGCGTATCAAAGTTGAAGGGGCGCAGAATTATCGTCGCGGGCAGTTCCTTCATCACATCGACAAAGACTAAGATCCCTGCTGCCAGCAGGCTGCTGCGCATCATCGGCGTATGAATATGGCGCAGTGTGCCGCCAGCGGTTTGGCCCAACGTGCGTGAGGCGGCATCCATGCTCGGCGTCACTTTGCCTAGACTGGCCTCTACCGCATTGAACGAAACGGCCAAAAAGCGCACCACATAGGCGTATAGCAAAATAAACGCCGACCCGCTAAACACCAGCCCAATGATGTAGCCATAGTGATTGTGTAACCAGGTATTGAGCGCGTTATCTAGCCAGGTAAACGGAATTAAAATGCCCACCGCGACCACCGAACCCGGAATCGCATAGCCCATTGAGGCTACCCGTGAAGCCACCCGGGCAAACAGCGTATCGTGCATGCGTACGCCGTAACTCAGCACCACCGCCAAGCCCACGGCGATGAGTGCCGCCACGGTTGCCAGCCCAAGACTGTTCCAGGCGTAGCCGATAAAGCGCGAGCCCCAGAGTGAGTCGCCCCCGTGTAGTGCTAAATTGAGCAGAATGCCGCTGGGCAGTAAAAAGCCCACCAGCACCGGCAGCAGGCACGCGAGCATTGCTGCGGCAGCGCGCCAGCCGTGCAAAGCGTATTCCGGCAGCTGCTGATAGCGATTGGTGGTATGAAAATAGCGGCGCTTGCCCCGCGACCAGCGCTCCAGCAGCACTAACACAATCACGAAGGTGAGTAGGCAGGCCGCCAATTGCGCCGCCGCCACCTGCTCGCCCATGCCAAACCAGGTGCGGTAGATGCCGGTAGTAAAAGTATCAACGCCAAAGAACTGCACAGCGCCGAACTCGTTTAGCGTTTCCATGAGCACCAGCGAAACGCCACCCACCAACGCCGGGCGTGCCAGGGGTACGGCGACGCTGGCGAACAGCTTCCAGGGGCCGCGCCCGAGCGTACGCCCCACATCCAGCACGCACACCGACTGCTCAAGAAACGAGGCGCGGGCCAACAGGTAGACGTAAGGGTAAAGCACCAGGGTAATCACCGTTGCAGCACCGCCAAGGGAGCGCACATTGGGAAAGTAGTAGTCGCCATACTCCCAGCCAAAAGTGTCACGCAGCAGGCTCTGCAAAGGCCCGGCAAATTGCAGGAAGTCGGTATAGGCGTAGGCGATCACGTAGGTAGGGACCGCCAGGGGAAGCAACAGCGCCCACTCGAATAGCCGTTTACCGGGGAAACGGCACATCACCACCAGCCAGGCCGTGCCGGTGCCAATAATGAGCGTACCGATCCCTACGGTTACCACTAGCCAGAACGTGTTATTTAAGTAACGGCCAAGTACGGTGCTGGCCAAGTGTTGCCACACGCCATCGGTGGGCATCGCGATATGGGCAAATACCACCAGCACCGGCAGGGCAACTACGAACGCAACCGCGATAAGGGCAATCGACCAGGGGCTAGCACGATGACTAAACGAAGAGGTGAAGGCGAATAGCCCGCGATAGCCGGATCTGAACAAGCGAATACTCCTTGCAGCAGCGGAAATTAGCGCAGCAAATGCTTAATGCGAATCACTGACGGGCGTGAATAATAACATTGGCGCTGCGCTGCTGCAGCTTTGCAGGCCAATCGTTAGTGCAAAATAAAGCCCGCCGAGGCGGGCCATAATGGTTGGACGATACGCTTGGTGGTGGGAGAGGACTAGTAACCCAGTATCATGCTCGGCAGTCCGGTAATCAGCCAAGGGAAGAACGACATCAGCAAACATGCCAGCAGAATCAGTGCCACGAAGGGCACGACTGCCTTGTAGAGATGGACGATTTCGACGCCGGGCGGTGCGACGCCTTTTAAGTAGAACAGCGCGTAACCAAAGGGCGGGGTAAGGAACGACGTTTGCAGTACTACCGCTACCATCACCACGAACCACAGCATATCTACGCCCATGGTCTCAACAATCGGCAGCATGATCGGGAAGCTCAGCAGCACGATGCCGGTCCAGTCCAGGAACATACCCAGGATAAATACCAGGAACAGCATTAGGATCAGCGCCCCAACGGTACCGCCAGGCATGGCCAAGACCAGATCACTAATCACGGTCATACCGCCACCGCGTGAGAACACGCCGGTAAATGCCGTGGCACCCACCAGCACGAGCATTACCATCGTAGTGGTTTTGCCCGCTTCGATCATTGTCCAGAAGCAGGTGCTTATTTTGCGGTCGCCAAAGACCATAAACAGGATAAAAGCAATAAATACGCCGATGGCCGAGGCCTCGGTGGCCGTAGCGACGCCGGTAAATAGCGCACCCAGTACCCCAAGAATCAACGACATCGGCGGAACCACATACTTCGCCAACATAATCAGCAGCTGTTTCGTGCTGACTTCTGCACGCTCTTCTGCCGGTACCTTCGGGCCGTAGCTGGGTTTGATAAAGCAGATAATCAGTACGTAGAGGGCATACATAACGCCAAGCAGTAGGCCGGGAATTAATGCTCCTGCAAACAGTGCGCCTACGGAAACCGGTGAGTAGCTAGCCATCAGAATCAGCATAATGCTGGGTGGAATCAAAATGCCCAAACAGCCGCTCGCCATAATGACCCCGGCGCTAAGCTCCTTGTTGTAGCCATACTTGAGCATCGGTACCAGGGCAATCATGCCCATCACTGCAATCGAGGCGCCAACAATGCCGGTGGTGGCGGCTAGCAGTACCGAGACGATAACCACGGTAAGCGCCAAGCCGCCGCGCAGGTTCGCCAGTAGTAAGCGCATGGCGTCAAACATCTTCTCGGTCACGCCGGAGTCGTTTAAGAATCGCGCCATTAGGATAAACAGCGGTATCGCCACCAACACATAGTTGTCCATGGCGTTACCGAAAATATTGTTGATCAGGGTGCCGAGTATGCGCTCGCCGGGGCCAAGAAAGGCACCGATAACCGCTACACCACCTAGCACAAATGCCAGCGGGTGGCCCATAAACAGCCCCACCATCAGACCGCCAAACATCATCAGCGTGAGTAACTCAGGACTTAGGTTCATGCTGATGCCTCCTCGCGAAGCTGCATGATGGCACGCAGCACAATGGCTATGGCCTGCAGTAAGATCAGGATAGCGGCGACCACAATCACCCCTTTAATCGGGTAGACCGGGATCGAAATCATGCCATAGGTGGTTTCACCGCGACTCCACGCGCGTTCAAAGAAGCTCCAGCCCAGGGTAATCAGCATCCAGATAAAGGGGACAAAGAAAATCAGATAGCCGAGCACCTCCAGCACCGCTTGCTTCCTGCGCGATAGCAATCGTTTCAGTACGTCAACTTCCACATGAGCGTGGTGTTTGAGTCCATAGGCCGCCATCAGCATGAAGTGGGCGCCAAACAGCATTTTGGTGACGTCAAAGGCCCAGTCGCTGGGGCGCCCAAACAGAAAACGTGACGCAATATCGAAAAGCACAATCAGGGTAATGATGGCAATCAATGGAGCGATGATGCGCCCAAAGGCTTCATTGATGGCATCGATCGCCTTAGCAATCGCATTCATGGAAGGTCTCCGCGGTCAGCACAAAAAAACCGCCCCGGAAACCGAGGCGGCACAGAAGCGCCTTACAGGCAGGCTTCGATCTCTTCCAGTGAGGGCAGATTGTCTATCACGCGGCTCATATTGTAGGGTGCGGAAACATCGCGCCAAGCCGCATAGTGCTCAAGATAGGCAATCATCGATTGGTAGACCTTGGCGTGGTCAGAGTCTTCGCAAGCGCCGCGCAGAATAACCTCGTTGGTAACCTCCTGAATGCGTGCCAGATCCTCTTCAGAGAACTGGTTGATCGTTACCCCCGCGTCGATAAACTTCTGGGTGGCTTCGGTGGATTGGCGCTCAGACCAGGCCAATGACCATGCCATGGTGGCGTCTGCCGCGATGCGCAGGGTCTCTTGAGTCTCTTCTGAGAGCGCATCCCAGGCGTCTTTATTGATCATTACGCCAAATACGCTGGCCGACTGGTGCCAGCCGGGGGTTGCCCAGTAGTCAGCCACTTCGGCAAAACCGGCATTGAAGTCGACCCCAGGCGTAGAGAACTCACCAGCATCGATAACGCCGCGTTCAATGGCTTGGTAGACTTCACCGCCTGCCAGAGTGACCTGGGAACCGCCCAGCTCTTCAAGCACGCGGCCCTGGTCGCGGCCCGAAAGACGTAGACGCTTGCCTTCTAAATCGGCAATGCTCTCAATCGGGGTGCGGCCCATAAAGCCCGACTCATTATTGGTAATGCCGTAGGGGAGATAAACCATGTTGAACTGGCCATAAATCTCTTCGTATAGCTCGCGGCCGCCCCACTGCTGAATCCAGTTGAGGTAGTCAACGCCATTAAATAGGCTGGTGGTGGTGGCCAGTGGCGAAAAGGCGGGGTTCAAGCCGGCCCAATAGCCCGGCCAGTCGCCTGCGGCTTCAATGCTGCCGGTTTCGGTGGCATCGAATACTTCGGTACCGGGCATTAATGTGCCGCCTGCACGAAAATTGATTTGCAGCTCGTCGCCCGCCAGCTTATTGACCAATTCGGCCCAGTGCTGGTCAATTTTGATTAGATCAAGATTTTCCGGCCAAGTGGAGGTCATTGTCCACTCTTCTTGTGCTTGAGCAGTCGTGGTTAAGGCAGCAAAGGCAATACCCGCTGCGAGGCCGGAAAGAGCGAATTTAGTCATTTTTTTCATGATGTATTTCCTGGTTTGGCGTGTGGCGTTGTTAGTGTTGGTAACCTGAATGCAGGAAAGTGCAGAGCTATAAAGTTACGTTTACGTAAACAAAGGATTTTGAGCGCTGCAGAGCTAAACTAGCACAACAATCCCGCTGCGGTGCAATATCAGTAATATAAGAGAGTTCAGTGGTGGGTTTTAATGGGAAAGCTTTTATTTTTAATTAAAACAAAGTGTTATTGTTTGTCGGTAGGTTTATAAAGGGCCGTTGAGTAGTACCAAAACGTTGAAAGTAGTTAAATCATTCAACCAAAGTTGTAAGTAGAAAGCCTGGCTTAGAGCGCTCAGCGGCACTTCGGTACACTGAATAGGCTAACGTAATAGGAAGTAGCCGCACTGGAGTAGGAAACTATTTGCTCAATAACCACGTGTTAGATAACCAACAGCAAGCGCGGGTGGTGGCAGCGCTAGTGCATCACGCGCAACGTTTAGCCCGCCGCCGCCGCCGCTGGCGTCAGCTAGTGTGGCTAAGCGGCGATGCCCCGCAGTGCCGCTCAATGGCCCAGGCGCTATGGCAAGCCCTCCCCTGGCAGGCGCCGCTGTGGGTGGGAGACGAACACCTCTCGCCACGCAAGGCGCGCACGCGCCTGGGTGCAGAGCACCAGTTGGTAGTGCTCGACACTCACGACACTGGGTTTGATCCTGAGGCGTTGGGGGCGCTGGCGGGCACGATCACCGCCGGTGGTTTGCTGATATTACTCACCCCGCAACCGTGGGGAGAAGCACCCGACCCAGACTATGCGCGCTTTACCGACCATCCCTGGCACTGGCCAGATCTGAGCTGCCACTACCTTTCGCGCTTGGCGCGTCAGTTGCAGACATCAGCTCAGGTCGTACGTTGGCGCGCTGGCCAGCCACTGCACCTACCTAGACTGTCGTCACGAAAAGCAGATAACGCTGCCAGTGATGACCGAGAGTGCTTAACCGTCGACCAAGCGCTGGCGGTTAAGCAATTAGTGGGCTTAAAGCGCCGTCGCCCGCTGGTGATGACCGCTGACCGTGGGCGCGGGAAAAGTGCCGCGCTGGGTATCGCCTGCGCGCGGCTGCTAACGCATAAAACTAGCCGGGTGATACTCACTGCGCCGCGACTCAGTGCGGTAGACAGCGTCTTTGAGCGCGTTGCGGCACTTTGCCCGCAAGGTCGTCGGGTCGCCCCCGGCCACTTTGTGCTGGCCCAAGGCAGCGAACTGATTTTTTTACCGCCAGACGGTTTAACCGAGCAGATTAAAGCGCAGCAACAGGGTGGCGATGGCAGTTACCTAATGGTTGATGAGGCGGCGGCGATTCCCGCTGCCTTGCTAGCCCAGTGGCTGACCGCTTTCCCGCGGATTGCCTTTGCTACCACGGTACATGGCTATGAAGGCTCGGGACGTGGGTTTGCGTTGCGCTTTCGCGATAGCCTTGAACAGCTTACCCCGCAGTGGAAGGCCCTGGAGCTTAAAGCGCCTATCCGTTGGGGTAACAGTGACCCGCTGGAAGCCGTGGTGAATCAACTACTGCTGCTAAAAGCGCCGCTGCCAACCGCCCAGCAAGAGAGTAGCGAAGTGGCGACGAGGCTGATTGATCGCGCCTGGCTTGCCCACCACGATTGCACCCTGGAAAAGCTGTTTGGGCTACTGGTGCAGTCCCATTACCGCACGTCCCCTAACGACCTGCGTCAATTGCTCGATGGCCCCGGTACGGCACTGCGTATTATTGAACAGGCGAGCGAGCCTCAAGCCGTCTTGGTCACTCGTGAAGAGGGCGGCTTTGACCCTGCGCTTGCCGATCATGTTGCCCGCGGTGAGCGCCGCCCTCAAGGCCATTTGCTGGCCCAATCGCTGGCTACCCACGCTGGCTGCCGTGAGGCATTAACTGCCCGCTGGCGAAGGGTGGTGCGTATCGCTACCCACCCCGAGCGGCGTCGCCGGGGCTTAGCGAAAATGCTATTGCACGATGATATGGCTGCCGCCACGCAGCAGGGCGTTGCGCTGTATGGTGCGACCTTCGGTGCTGAAGCTGCACTGCTGCGATTTTGGTTGGCGCAAGGCTTCACGCCGGTGCGTTTAGGCGTCACTCGCGAGACGGCCACCGGCGAATTTGCCGTCATGGTGGCAAGAGCGCTGAATACGCAGGGCGAGAGGGTGCTGGCGGATCTAGACGAGCGCTTTCAGGCCGCGCTGCCCGGCCTGCTAGCATTCGAGCTGAAAACGTTGCCTGCCTCAGTGGTCGCGCTGCTTCTCTCGCAGTTGCCTAGCGCGCCGCTTAATGCCCGCGAATGGCAGGATATTGGCGACGTGGCCACTGCTCACCGCGATCCAGCCCTGGCGCGACCCGCCCTGCAGGCACTAGCACGGGAAGCCAGCCACCGTGACTTAACGGCTGCGCAGCCGTGGGCGCATCAGCAAGTGACCGCGTGGGCGTTTCAAAATCATCCGCTGGCGGGCGCCCATCAGCAATCAATTCAAGCCCTGCGCGACGCTGTCAAAACGCTCATTGAGCCGGTAAAGTAGGCCGGTTGCCGATAATGAAGAGTCACCATGAACGCACATCTTGAAGCGCTGGCGCCCAGCTTGGTTTGGCGCCACTTTCGCACCCTGTGTAATACGCCGCGCCCCTCTGGGCATGAAGCAGCACTGGTTGCCATTCTCGAATCCTGGGCCGATGGCCAAGGTATTACCCACGATCGCGACGCCTTTGGTAATTTACGCCTCCGTAAACCGGCATCCCCCGGCTGTGAAGAAGCACCCGGTGTGGTGCTCCAGGGTCACCTGGATATGGTTGCGCAAGCCAATAGCGGTCACGCCCATGATTTTACCCGCGACCCGATCAGCACCTATGTGGCCGACGGCTGGCTGCACGCCGACGGCACGACCCTAGGCGCCGATAACGGAATGGGCGTAGCGGCTATTCTCGCCGTGTTGGAAGACCCGGCGCTGCGCCACGGGCCGCTGGAGGCGCTGTTTACGCTGGAAGAAGAGACTTCCATGGGCGGTGCACTGAATTTGGCTGAAAACTGGCTAGAGGGGTCGCTGCTGCTCAACCTGGACAGCGAAGATCGTGGGCAGGTGTATATTGGCTGCGCGGGCGGAGCCGACGTTGAAGTGGATGCTCAACTGCCCAGCGCTGCTGCTGGCGACCATGAGCAGGTGATTGAAATTGCCCTGACCGGCCTGAAGGGCGGCCACTCTGGCATGGATATTCATCAGCCGCTGGGTAACGCCAACCGTTTGTTGGTCAGAGTATTGCGCTCCCTTGAGGCGTTTGATGCGCGCTTAATCAGCTACCACGGCGGCACTTTGCGTAATGCGATACCCCGCGAAGCGTTTGCCCAAGTGGCGCTGCCTGTCGATGAAGTAGACGCCGCGATGGTCGCGATTGCCGGGCTGGAAACCATTCTGCTAAGAGAATTAGGCAGTGGCGATAGTGGTCTTAACATCAGCGCTCAACGGCTAACGCAAGCGCCTATCGCCGAGCCACTCACCCTGGATGCCAGCGATATGCTGCTAGCGGCGCTGCATGCGGCCCCCTGCGGTGTTGAGCGGATGAGTGCCGACGTGCCCGGTGTGGTGGAAACCTCCAATAACCTGGGCGTATTAAGCCTGGAAAATGGGCGGCTGCATCTCTGTGCCCTGGTGCGTTCACTGCACGACAGTGCGGTGGTGGCAATGGCAGACCGCTTTAAGGCGCTGTTTGGGTTGATTGGCGCGCGGGTAAAAGTA
This sequence comes from Halomonas sp. H2, assembly GCF_050215315.1. GTDB lineage: Bacteria > Pseudomonadota > Gammaproteobacteria > Pseudomonadales > Halomonadaceae > Vreelandella. The sequence continues at coordinate 3,101,102 of NZ_CP189760.1, read as the reverse complement.
GAGAACGGCTACCCTGGGTGGGCACCCAATCCTGACGGCGCTCTATTGGCGACGTTTAAAGCACGCCATGCGACGTTGCTGGGCCGTGAGCCGGAAGTTAAGGTCATCCATGCGGGGCTTGAGTGCGGCATTCTAGGCAGCAAGTACCCGCATTTGGATATGATTTCCTTTGGCCCGCTAATTCGCGGCGCTCACTCGCCGGATGAGCGGGTGGAACTGGCGTCGGTTGAGGAGTTCTGGGCGATGTTACGGGCGTTGATTGAGGATCTTGCAGCGCAAGCTAAATCCTAACGCGCGCTCAAAAAAAACGTGGCTGCAGGCATAAAAACGGCACCTAAACGGTGCCGTTTTTACATCCACGGATGGCGCTTATTTGCTTAAATAGGCGTTTAACATCCAGATGGTTTTTTCCTGCTCGCGGATGTAATCTCCGGCTTGGGCGGCGGTGCCTTCATCGTCGGCATCAGAGGCCAGCGACAGCAGTTCACGCTGCAGTTCAATGATCGTTTGGTACCCTTTGAGCACGCCTTTGACGCAGGTGTTGCCGTTATGTACGTCTTTATCTTCCTGGATACGTGACAGTTTTACGTAGTCGCTGTAAGCGTGTACCGGTTTGTGTCCCAGGGTCAGGATGCGTTCGGCCACTTCGTCCACTTTGGTCAGCAGATCGGTGTAAAACTCTTCGAACTTGGCGTGCAGTTCAAAAAAGTCACTGCCGCGAACGTTCCAGTGGTAGCCGCGTACATTCATATAGAAAATTTGGTAGTTGGCCAGCAGGTCGTTGAGCTTCTCGGCGAGTTGACTAGCGCTACCTTCGTGTAGGCCAATGCTGTTGGTGTCAGTCATATCCTGCTCCCTTTTGGTGCCGCAAAGAGCGGCGGTAGATACGTGTGTCAAGAATAGGGTGTGGGCGGCGCGATGCAAAACAAGTTTTTTGTATCGTCGCCATAGCGCTACGACATTAGCTTGCTGTCGTTACCCTTTGACTAATGTCTAGATGCTGGCGCTGGGCATGGTTTTCAAGGCCTCTGCGCCCATAGCCGCAGCAAGCTTTCGCAGCGCCCTTCTAATAGCTCTGCAGTGCGCGGCAGTGCATCCGTTAATGTCATAGGGCCATCGGCTAAGGCAAAGGCGGCCGTGACGCCTTCATCAAAGCAGGCCTGCCAGCCGTCGCCTAAGCTGCCTGCCAGCACAATCACCGGTTTATTGAGACGTTTGGCCGCGCGGGAAACGCCAATTGGGGTTTTGCCAGACAAACTTTGGCCATCCAGGCGGCCTTCGCCGGTGATCACCAGATCAGCGCGGGCCAGGAGCGTGGCCATATCCGCCTGCTGCATAATCATCTCAATGCCGGGCTTCAAGGTGGCCTTTAAAAAAGCCTTGGCGGCAAATCCCATACCGCCTGCTGCGCCTGCGCCCGGAAGATTTCGGTAATCATCGCCTAACGTCTGCGCGCTGATATCGGCAAAGCGGCCAAGCGCCCGGTCTAACTGTTCAACCTCTTCAGGTGAAGCGCCTTTTTGGGGGCCAAATACCGCGCTGGCGCCGCGCTCGCCCAACAGCGGATTATCCACATCAACGGCGGCTTCCAGCGTGAGCCTGGCCAACCGTGGGTCTAGCCTCTCTAGGTCTAGGCGAGCCAACTGGCTCAGCGCGGCGCCGCCGGGTGGCAGCGGCCGGTGGTGTTGGTCTAAACAGCGGGCACCCAACGCCTGCAGCATACCTGCGCCAGCGTCGTTTGTAGCGCTACCACCGAGCAGTAAAAGCGCTTTTTCAGCGCCTTGATCCAGCGCCGCTAGTAGCAGCTCGCCAACGCCATAGGTAGACGTATGCAGCGCATTGCGCTCATCGGCTGCCAAGTGTTGTAAGCCGCTGGCTTCTGCCAGCTCAATAAACGCGGTACGCTGGCTGCTAAGCCAGCCCCAGGCCGCTTGGCGAGGGCGCCCAAGGGCATCCTGCACGTTTAGTTGGCGGCGCTCGGCGCCGGTGGCGGCGATCAATGCGTCTAGACTGCCTTCACCGCCGTCAGCTAGCGGACAGCACTGTACTTGCGCAGCAGGCGTGGCGCGCTGCACGCCTCGCGCCATGGCGGTGGCGGCGTCTTGGGCACTCAGTGCATCTTTGAAGCTGTCAGGGCAAAGCAACACATTCATTGGCACGATCTCCGCAAATTATTATTAATAACGCTTTGTTAGCAAAACGTTCTTATCAAAGCACTGTCTTTAAGAGCACTGTCGTTAGATATGGCTATGATGGGTGAGCTTAGCGCGCAAGCCCACGGCAAACCAGCGGCCTCGTCCGTTAGAGGAACTAACATGAAGTCGATACCCATAAGCTTAACCTGCGTGCTAGCGCTCGCTGGCTGCCAAGTAGTTCCAGACCGCTTGCCGCAAGCGGACCCCGCGCCTGCGGCGTCGTGTTACTTTTCTATCGACACGCCCAGCAACGCGCTTGCCACTCAAAAAACGTCGCTTGAGACCAGCGTTGATGTGCTCACCGAGTGGGGGTTTACGCTTAATTCTACCGACACCGCCCTAGGCTTGATCAGCGCTAGCCGCGAGCGTGCTCTACACGGCTATTATGATCGGTACGATAATGCCTACGGCTATGGGCGAGACATGCGGGTCTTTGGTGGTTTGGGTATTGGCCGAGGCTCTGGCATAGGGTTCGGTATAGGGGGCGGTTTTGGCGGTGGCATTGGGCAGCAGCCGGTAGAGGTTGAGCGCGTATCGCTGTTGGTCAATGACACCAATATACGCATATCCCGGGATATTCGCCGCTTTGATCATGTTGGCGATCTACGCGAATCCTACAGTGCCAGCAATGACGATTTCTGCCGGCGCTTCCAGACCAGCTACGAACAAAGCATGCCCGCGACCGGGAGTCCGTTATGAAACTTCGTTTATGGCTGCTGCTGGGGCTGCTGGGCGGATTAGCCGGCTGTGCCACGACCAAGCCGCTAGAGCCACGCGAGCTTTTCTATACCACGCCCTCAGAAGAGACCTTTCGTGAAGCCGTCGAGTTAATGATTGAGCAGGGCTATGTGGTGCGCCATGCGGACCTGTCATTGGGGCGTGCCGAGGCATCGCTCGCCCGTTGGCCGGAGTATCGGCTGAGGTTGCAGGTCAGTGAGGAGGGCAGCGGAAGCCACGTTAGCGTCGCTGCGCTGAGTGGTAATCAGCCGTTGCCACCCTATCTATTAGATCCATGGCTGGTGGCCTTGCAGAGTAAGTTAGGGGTTGCACCATGAGGTTGGCGTGTACCGCAGTGGCCTGTGTGTTGGGTATCAGTAGTTTGCTGGCAAGCCATGACGCCCGCGCCCACCCCCACGGTTGGATTGACTTGAGTGTGCGGGTCATCACCGATGATGAGGGTGTGGTAAGCGGGTTACATCAAACGTGGCGGATGGATCCCTTTTACAGCCTGGTGGTTTTCGAAGAGCTTCAGCAGGTAGAAAACGCAAGCCTCGAAGAGGGCCTTGATCAACTTGGCACAGAGATTCGCGATAATCTCTCCGGAGAGCACTATTTGACCGAAGTGCGCATTAACGATGAGCTTCAGGCGCTAGGCGAGGTAAGTGAATACACCGCCATGGAGCGTGATGGGCGGCTTGTCTTTATGTTTATTCTGCCGCTTGAATCGCCGCAGCCGCTGGCTGATGCCACGCTCACCTATCAAGTGTTCGATCCCACTTATTACATTGAAGTGGTGCATGAAGAAGAGGGCGGCCAGCCTCGCGATGATGCACTGATACTTCAAGGTGAGCCTGCCTGTGAGCTTTCTGTTATTGCCGCTGACCCAGACCCTGAGCGGGTGATGCAAGCCGCGCTGCTTGATAAGGATGAAAGCGGCGAACCTGGTTTAGGGCGCTTTTTTGCGGAAACCGGTCAAGTTGGCTGTCGCTAAAAGGAGTTTGCTCACGACTTACGGTGTTATTTGATAAATATGTTATTTTGTAACGATTTCCGGTATGGAGCGGGATTATGCCTTTAACGCGGCCGTTTACACGTCATTTAGGGCTAATGCTGGGCCTGGTATTGCTGGTAGCGGCGGTGCTCATCGTCGTTTGGCAAGGTGGTTTTCAGGGCCTGAGTTATCAACTGCTCGGTTGGCAGCGTGATCTGCATCGCTCGTTAACGCTGGCGATTACCGAACTGTCACGCGTTCCCACACTGGCGACATGGGTCAGTCTGTTGAGCGTTAGCTTCGCTTATGGTGTCTTTCATGCCGCGGGGCCAGGGCACGGTAAGGCCGTGTTGGCGACCTATTTAGCCACCCATGGCGGTGCGGTGAAGCGTGCCATGGGGCTCTCGTTTGCCGCCTCATTGCTGCAGGGCGTGACCGCCATCGTGCTGGTCGTGGTGTTGGTTTACGGCTTAGGTTGGATAACGCGTCAAGCAATGGGCAGCGTAGTCTGGGTAGAGCAGGCGAGTTTTCTTTTAGTAGCCGCGCTAGGGGCGTGGCTATGTTGGCGCGCCGTCAAGCAGCTACGCCGGGCTTATGAGCCCACTAGCAATGAACACCGCCTTGGTCATGAACACGAGCATAGCCATGGGCACACTCACCATCATGAACACAGCCATGACCATAGCCATTGCTGCGGCGGAGCCCACCATATTGAGCCGCAGCAGGCGCTGGACTGGCGTACGGCCATCATGACGGTCGGTGCTATTGGTATGCGCCCCTGCAGTGGGGCGGTATTAATGCTGGGGGCGGCCAGCTTGCTGGGTCAGTTTGAGGTGGGCGTGGCATCGGTAGTGGCCATGTCGATCGGCACTGGGATAACCGTATCAGCGCTTGCCCTGGCGAGTATTTTTGCCCGTGGCTGGGCGCAGCGGCGCTTATCCAAGCAGCAGTACAGCCAGCGCAGCGTACAAAAAGCCACCGGCTGGGTGGCCTTGGCCGGCGGTGCGCTGATAGTAGTACTAGGGATTTCGCTTAGCGTTGCAGGCGTCGCACAGCCTGCCAGTGGGCCGCTCCTCAATGAGCCGCCTGCTCGTCAAGGCCACCCATTAACGGGGTAAAAGTAGTCTACATATCAAGCCCATCGATAAGTGCCAGCAACTGGTCCCGTAACTGCGCCTGGCCATCCAGATCGTAGGGTTCGGGGCTGCCATTGCCCCATACCGGTGCCGGCCAGGTCGCATCGCTGTGCCGTCTAAGCACAACGTGTACATGCAGTTGGCTAACCACATTGCCTAGCGAGGCAATATTGATTTTGTCTCCCTCAAGCGCTGTTTTCATTGCTTCACCTAGCTGAGTGGCTTCCCGCCAAAGCTGCTGCTGGTCGTCAGCAGGAAGCTCAAATACTTCGCTAATAGAGGCGTGGCGCGGTACTAGAATCACCCAGGGGTAGCGTGCGTCATTCATTAATAGCACGCGGCTTAGCGGAAGGTTTGCGATGGGGAAGGTGTCGGCGGCAAGGCGTTCATCTAGCTCGAATTTGATCAAATGATAGGCTCCAGGAAAGGGTTTAGGTAATTGCTAGTATAGTCGCCGCGAAGCGTCGTAGGGAAAGCGAGCGCGATTGCCAAAACGCTGTTACCCTGAAAATACTCCCAAGAGGCAAATTACGTTGCCAGTGGAGTTTCCCGATGTTGAATGACTCGTTAAGGAGAACGGAAAATGAAAAATTATTGGCCATGAGCTTTATGCTGCTGATGACAGCGGGTGTTCTAACTGGTTGTAACACCATCTCTGGCGCTGGTCAGGATGTGCAAGAGGGCGGTAAAGCCGTCCAAGATGCAGCTGAATAATTAAGTAAGACTGTGTTTTAAAGCAAGTGGTATCCTACGGGCCAGGCGTTAGCCTGGCCCGTGGGGTTGATAGTCGATTCTGATAACCTACTTTTTGGAGATTCAAGGATGAAACCCCGTATTACTCTGGCTAAGTTCGTCGCTGTTAGCGCTTGTGCACTGTTGTTAACGGCCTGCGTTAGTTCCCAAATGCCGATTTCCCCTGCCAACGACGACGTAGACGCAGCGCCACCGCCGCCAACGGTAGCGCCGAACGGTTCCAGTGGTGAGCAGGCTGCCAGCTGTGATCTAGACGCTATTCAATCCGCTATCGGTGAGCCCTTCGACGAGGCTAACGTTGCGCAGTTACAAAGCGATAGCGGTGCTCGGCAAGTACGCGTGCTGCGCCCTGGTGATATGGCCACCATGGATCACCGTCCGGATCGCTTAAATATCCATCTTGATGATCAAGATGGCATTGAAGCGCTGCGCTGCGGCTAACGAATTTCACCCTAAAATCAGCACGACGCAGGCGGCGGTCAATGCCCCCATGGTGATATTGAACGCCCGCCACGCGGCCTCCGTTTTGATCCACTGTCCAATCGCCGTGCCAAAGGCGGCCCACAAAGCGATGCACGGTAGTCCCACTAGCTCAGCAAAGCCCGCCAGCACTAGCGCGTTGACTATCGGCTGACCGCTTTCGGGCAGAAAGCCCGCCATTAACGCCAGTCCCATTACCCACGCTTTAGGATTGGCGAACTGAAACGACGCTGCCTGCCAAAATGTAAAGGGTACGCTATGGGCCTGCGCCTTAAGGTTAGGCGGCGGAGCGCTGGCAATTTTCCATGCCAAATAGAGCAAATACACGCTGCCTATCCAGCGCAGTGCCGTTTGAATCGCCGGGTAGCGTTCGAACAGCACGCCCAAGCCCAGTGCTATACCTGCAAACAACAAAAAGCAGCCGCCTAAAATCCCCCACATATGCGGCAGCGTACGCCTAAAGCCGAAGTTCGCACCAGAGGCGGTAAGCATAACGTTGTTCGGCCCTGGGGTAAGCGTCATCGACATCATATAGAGCGCGGCCGGACCGAGGATTACCCATTCGCTATTCATTTATTGTATCCATACAATTTTGTGATAAGGATTGTTTTGTTGCCGCTTTTGCTAGCATAATGGCGTTTAAATTGACGTCAAAGGTTTTATTGTCACCATGACAATGTGGGTGCCTTCGCTAGCTGAATTTTCTGGTTCACGTTACCGCGCTATTGCCAGTGCCATTGAAGCCGCTATCCAGGCGGGAACACTGCTGCCTGGGCAGCGATTGCCGCCCCAGCGCCGCTTGGCGGACGCGCTAGGTGTGACCATCGGCACAGTCACCCGCGGGTACGCTGAGGCTGAACGCAATGGTTGGGTGTCAGCCCGGGTGGGTAGCGGCACCTATGTGAAGAGCCAAAACCAAGACAACACTTTTAGCCTGTCGTTTCCCACTGACGAAACGGCCGGTGTGATCGATTTAAGCCTTAGCCTGCCACCGCCCCACCCATTGCGGCAGACGCTGTTGAGCGAATCGCTGCTCGCCTTAAGTCAATCCGGGGCAGCATTAGCGCGCGGTGTGACCTACCAACAGGCCCAGGGGCGCCATGAGCATCGTGAAGTACTCGCCCACTGGTTAAATACTTTAGGTATGCCGCTGATGGCCGATGAACTGTTGATCACCCAGGGTGGCCAACACGGCATTAGTCTGGCGTTCAGCACCTTGCTACGGCCGGGCGAGCTGCTTGCCGCCGATGCATTGACCTATCCCGGTGCTATCAGCGCAGCGCAGCAGGGCCATTTAAAACTGGTGGGGATTGGTCAAGACGGTGAAGGGATGCGCATGGATCTGCTTGAGGCGCAGTGTGCCCGGCAGCCGCCTAGAGCGATTTATCTAACGCCGGAACAGAACAACCCCACCGGCGCGTGTTTAAGCGAGTCGCGCCGCGAGCGACTGGTAACGTTGGCACGGCGCTACGATATCTGGCTGATTGAAGATGGTGTGCAGTATCTGCCCGCTGAGCAGCGCGGTACACCCCTTTACAGGCTTGCGCCGGAGCGCACGCTATTTGTGTTTAGTACCGCTAAAGTGCTGGCGGGTGGACTACGAATTGGCGTACTGCGTGCGCCTAAAAGCTTGCACGAGCGGTTAGCGACAGGCCTGCGCGCTCAGAGTTGGATGGTGCCGCCATTAATGGTCGATGTGGTTTGCCACTGGATTAACCAGGCCGCGGCTGAGAAGCTACTTACTTGGCAAACCCAGGAGCTCGCGGAGCGTCAGCAGTTGGCCGCCGAATGGCTAAAAGATTTTTCTCTAAGCGGGCGTTCACACAGCAGTAATGTATGGCTTGCGCTGCCAGAGGGGAGCCGGGCCGAAGAGCTGTGTGAACGGCTACTTCAGCGGGGCGTTAAGGTCAGCAGCGCAGAGCCTTTTTGTGTGGCGAGTACGCCTGCGCCCCAAGCGATTCGGCTATGCATAGGGGCCGCGGCGGATCGCAGCGAACTAATTCAGGCATTGAGTATCATCGCCGCCTGTTTAACCGAGCGCCCATTAGCCCCTGTCACTTTGTGAATTACTCGTAGCGGTCTTTCCAGTCCTGGTGGCGTATCTGGTCTTTAAGCATTTCGAGGATGTCGTACAGCACCTGCTCGGTGACTCGGTCGCTGCCTTCATCGACGGTCAGCCAGGTATCGAAGCTGCTGTCGGCGGTGCGCTCTACCAGTTGCCTAAACTCCTCGGAGTGAATGCCTAACACCAGCTCATCCACTAATCGCTGAGCAACACCGCTGAGCGATGCCTCCATGGCGTTGGTGGCCTGCTGGCCCATCGGCAGGCGGCGTAAGTTTTGCATCTCAGGGCTTTCCCGCAGCGTGCGGCCAACCAAATCGCTAATAGCCGCCATGATCGCTTGGCGGTTGTGCTGGTAGGCTTTGCCGACGGTATTTTCCAAGCGCTGGGCGATTTCATGAATGAGCTGCGCTTTACGCGGCATAATCACACGGTCAATGACCCGCTCGGTGAGCGAATCGCTGGCGCGGATCTGCTGCTGCACATTGCCCAGTAGCCGCAGCGCGATGCGGTCGGAAAGCTCTTCCAGCAGAATGTCGTAGTATTTGGCAAAAAATAGGTAGATATCCCAGCGAGTAACATCAATCAGGCCTAGGCGGTTGAGGCGATTGAGTAGCGATACCACGCGCAGAATACGTAGCAGGCGGAAGCCCGCTAACGGAATACAGCCCAGTACGTCATACCAGTGCACGAAGGGGTAAAAGAACCAGCGATGGTAGCGTCGCTCGGCAATCGCAATTGACCAGCCCAGCAGTACATCGGCGATAAAAAAGCTGACAAAGACTAAATCGATGGCGATAAAACGACTGTGGATCGTTGTGTCGTAAAAGCTGTGGAAGCCGGGTGCGATACTGGCAATGCCCTGGTTAATGGGCCCCAACAGAAACAGAGAGTCAAACAGCAGTAACGCGAGGTTAATGACCACCAGCGTCAGAATGAAAAAATCCCAGCCAATATGGGCATATTCGACCGCTTTAGGCAGGTGAGAGTGGCGTTCCCTAGCGGGCATGCGAACTCCTTGTGGTGGCGTAATGGCGCTAACTGGGCCTGTTAATGGGCCTGAGACTGATGCTGCTGCTGGGTCAACAGTTCCTCTCTATCTGCCTGCTTACGTAACTTTTTGCGCAGTGCCGCCTTTTCAAAGCGTAGCTGCTGTAAGGGGGTTGCCAAAATGAGCGGCGGCACGCTGGCGGGTTTGCCGTCGGCATCTACCGCTACCATGGTGAGGTAGCAGCTGTTGGTGTGGCGAATCAGCTTATTGCGAATATCTTCGGCCACGACCTTGATACCAATCTCCATTGAAGAGCGCCCCACATGGTTCACGCTGGCTAAAAAAGTCACCAGCTCGCCGACATGAATCGGCTGTTTAAACAGCACCTGATCTACCGACAGTGTCACCACATAGTGCCCCGAATAGCGACTAGCGCAGGCAAAAGCGACTTCATCGAGTTTTTTAAGAATAGCGCCGCCGTGTACTTTGCCGCTGAAGTTAGCCATATCGGGCGTCATTAGCACGGTCATCGACAGTTCGTGCTGCCCCGGGAGTGCGGTGTTTTCATCCATGGGGATCTCTGACATAGAGTGCTCCTACTTTAATGACACCGCCTACCCCGAGAGGGGCAGGCGGTGATTAGCTGGTTTAAAACCACATCAGCCCAATTGAGATGATAATACCGGTAATAAACAGCTGGATCAGACAGAAGCCCATAATATCTTTGGCCTTGAGCCCGGCAATGGCGAGTACCGGCAGCGCCCAGAAGGGTTGCAGCAGGTTGGTCCAGGCGTCACCCCAAGCAACCGCCATGGCCACCCGTGAAATATCGGCACCCAGCGCTTCAGCGGCAGGTAGCATCACGGGTGCTTGCACGGCCCATTGGCCACCGCCAGAGGGGACGAATAGGTTCACGATGCCCGCGCTGATAAACGACCAGAATGGCAGTGTGCTAGCGGTAGCAAACGAGACCAGCCACTCGGACATACTTTCAGCCAGCCCAGATTGCACCATGATGGCCATAATGCCCGCGTAAAAGGGGAACTGAATAACGATGCCCGCACCGCCTTTAATCGCTTCGTTGAGGCTGTTCAGCAGGTTACGCGGCGTGCGGTGCAGCACAATGGCTAAGAATAGAAACAGAAAGTTGACTACGTTGAGGTTTAAACCGCCGCCGCGCAGCAAAAAGTGGTCGAGCAAAAACAGTAGCCCCGGCACCCCTACCAGCAGCGCCAGGGTCATGCTGTTTTCCAGGCGTTCTGCCGGGCGCGTAATACGGCCTACAGGCTCTGGCTTATCGTTAAGGATGCTGGGGTTGACGTAGACACTATCCTTCTCATCCGGCAGCATCATGCGGTTAACCAGCGGAATGGCAATGAACAGGCAGACCACGATGCCGAGGTTGAATAAGGCGAAAATCGTTGAGCCGGTGCTGATCACACCAATTTGGTCAGCGGAAAAATGCCCTTCAGTAGCGATAGTCAGTGGTATCGAACCCGCTAAACCGCCGTGCCAGACCACAAAGCCTGAATAGGCACTGGCCACTAGCAAGCGGTAGTCAACGCGAATCAGGCGGGCCAGCTCTTTGGCAAATAGTGCGCCGACCACCAAGCCAAACCCCCAGTTGATCCAGCTGGCTGCTAAAGAGACCAGTGTGACCAGAATGATCGCGCCGCCAGGCGTTTTGGCAGTGGCCGCGATTTTTTGCAGAATGCGCTTTACCGGTGGCGAACTAGCCAGCATAAAGCCGGTGACCAGCACCAGCAGCATCTGCATTGAGAACGTCAGCAGGCCCCAGAAGCCATCGCCCCAAAAACGCAGCACCGCCAGCGGTGATTGGCGCTCAATGGCGATCGCAGCGACCGTGGCAATTAACGTTAGCAGCAGCACGAAAATATACGGGTCGGGTAGATAGCGCTCCACCAGCTTGACCGCTGGTTTTGAGATCATTTTAAGCATGGGATGCTCTCTTATTCATTATTAGGAAGTGGCTAAGCAAGGTCTTTGCAGGTCTTTGAAGTGCCTATTCAATGCCTACGCAGTACAAGTACATAGCTAATATACGGGGGAGTGCGGTGTTTTTCACGTTGAAGCTGCATGTCTAATCTCACGCTAGCGCAGTTGCTGGTGATTGTGCCTGTTTTAGCGCCAGTGGGAGTGCCTGTAACAGCGATAATAGTGGATCAATACCGCTGAACGAACCAGTGTGAAGAGCATAAACGCGAACCACAGACCGTGATTGCCCAACCCCTGAGTCATCCACCAGGCGGGCAAATAGGCGGCAAGGCCGATAAAGATACTGTTGCGCATTTCACGCACGGCAGTGGTGCCAATAAACACCCCATCCAGTAGGTAGCTCCATACCGCAATCAAAGGCATGATGACCATCCACGGCAGGTACTCTGCCGCCGTACTGCGTACCTCTTCCAGGCCAGTGAGCAGCGCAATCAGAGTATTGCCCCCCAGCGCAAACAGCAGGGCGGCAGCGCCCGCCGTCCAGAAGGAGAAACGTGCGGCGGCGCGCACGGTGGCTGCAAACTCGCCCCAGTCCTTACGACCGTAGGCGCGCCCAATCAACGACTCGGCGGCGTGGGCAAAGCCATCCAGGGCATAGCTGGTAAGCATGATAAATTGCATCAGCACGGCGTTGGCGGCGAGTACGCTATCGCCTTGACGGGCCCCCTGGGCGGTAAAAAACGCCATGGCGAATAGTAGCCCGAGGGTGCGCACAAATAGATTGGCATTAACGTTAAACAGCGCAGTGTAGGCCACTAGCGCTAGCAACCGCTCGCGCAGAAAATGGCCCTCCAATCGAGCGAGCTGGCGCACCACTAAATAACTGCCAAACGCTAGCGCGCTGTAGTCAGCGATCACGCTAGCCCAGGCGACGCCATTGCTGGTCATCCCCAGGCCTACCACGAACCATAAATCCAGGACGATATTCACGCTGTTGGTAAGCAGCAGAATCATCAGCGTGACGCGAGCGTTCTGCTGGCCTAAAAACCAGCCCAAAATGGCGTAATTGGCGAGCACTGCGGGCGCCGACCACAGGCGGATATGGGCATATTCACGGGCTAAACCAGTGGCGACTTCGCTGCCATCTAACAACCACAAACCCAGCGAGATGAGCGGAGAAGCAAACACAACCAGCAGCATGCCAATTACGAGCGCCATGATCAGTGATTGACCTAGCAGGTTACGTACGTCAGCGTCGCTCTCACGGCCCATGGCTTGGGCGACCAGACCGGTGGTGCCCATCCGCAAAAAGCCAAATCCCCAGTAGAGAAAGCTAAACAGTGTGGCACCTAGGGTAACGCCGGCTAAATAGCGGGAGTCGGGTAGGTGCCCGACCACGGCGGTATCGACCAGCCCGAGTAACGGAACGGTGATATTAGATAAAATGATTGGCCAAGCGAGGGCCCAAATGCGCACTTAAGCAGCAGTGATGATGCGGTATTTTGTCATCAACTGCTCTTGGGTTTCGTGGCGCTCAGGGTCGAGTGGAATGCAGTCTACCGGGCAGACCTGCTGGCACTGAGGTTCGTCATAGTGGCCGACGCACTCGGTGCATAAATTAGGGTCGATAACGTAGATCTCCTCCCCGGGGGAGATCGCATCGTTGGGGCATTCGGGTTCGCAGACGTCGCAGTTAATGCACTCGTCGGTAATCATCAGGGCCATGGGCATACCTCGCGGATGGCGTACAAACCCTAGGGCATCTGTGTCGATAACCTAGTGTTTTACTCAACAATGGTGTTGGCTAGCTAGTGTAGTGGTTACGCAGCGCCTCAGCGACCTGTGGATGCACCAGCGGGGAAATATCGCCGCCGAGTTTGGCTATTTCACGCACAATGGTTGAAGAGATATACGAGTTCTCAACCGCCGGGGTTAAAAACACGCTCTCAAGCTCTGGATTCTGTGCGCGGTTCATATTGGCAAGCTGCAGCTCGTACTCAAAGTCGGAGACGGCGCGCAGGCCGCGCAGGATAATCGTTGCGCCTTGCTCGTGCATCATGGTGGTCAGTAGGCTTGAAAAGCCGATGACCTCAACGTTGGGCAATGAGGCACAGACCCTTTTTATCAGGGTGATACGCGTTTCCAAGTCTAAATTAGGGCTTTTCCCAGGGCTTTCTGCCACCGCAATGACAACCTTGTCGAACATCCGTGCTCCGCGCTCAATCAGGTCAAAGTGGCCATTGGTGATGGGGTCAAAGGTGCCGGGGTAGACAGCGATATTCACTTTGCCTGTACGCATTACGATGTTTCCTCGTCTAAGCGGCCAAACGGATTGTCGCTGGCTAATGAAACGGCATGATCGTAACCAGGGATGTGAATCCGGTCGGCATGAATATCCAGCTCAGGGCCTTCGAGTACCGCTTCGCCAAATTGATAGCGTGGGGCGTAGTGGCCAAGGTCTGCCTGGGCGAGATAGGCCGCTGCCGCTGCGCGGGTGGTTTCGCGGCGCTCTTTCCAGGCACTCACCGCCGCCGCACCGTGACGTTGGGTCAGCAAGCGCTCGGTCACCGCAGGCGACAGCACCACCCCGGTGGCATTGTTGCCGCCGAAACCTTTGGCATTAATAAAGGCGGCGTCAGCGCGGAAAGGCTGCGCCGTTTGTGAAAAGCGCAGTCGGTCGCCATACACATCGTCAGCCACAGCATCCAATGTCGGGATGCCCGGCAGCAGGTCGTGGGCAAAGCTACCCAGGGCGCTCGCCAGTTGGTCACCTGCTGCAGAGCCTTGGGAGTGGCCGGTAAAGGCTTTAATCGCGACAATAGGCCAGTCATTGATGCCGTTGGCGCGGGCGATCTCATCGAATACATGGGATTCGGTAATGCGGTTTTTGGGTGTGCTGGTGCCGTGCGCATGCACAAAACTACGCTCTTTAAGGGCGTTTTCGCCCAGCATTTCGCGCACAAACGCCGCCGCTTTACCCAGGGTGATGTAATTACCAATGCCCGGCGCCGAAATTGAGCGCTTGTAGCCATCGGCATTCACAAATACCTCCGGTACGGCACCAAGAATATCCGCGCCCACTTCCAGCGCCAGGGCGTCGTCCATCAGCAGCACAAACTGGCTGGCTTCCGCCATGGTAAAACCACAGTTGCGCGCAAACGGCCGACAGGCGCGCTGGTAGTCGCTATCGGTGAGCAGTTCCAGCGCATCCAACGCCTTTAAACCAGCGTCGTCCGCCAGCGCGCCCATGGCCCGGAAGCCTTCAATAATTTCCGGGGTGATCGGCGCATCAGCGGTGCCTACCATCACCACACGGCGACGGCCGGCGCGAATATCGTCAATGCCCAGGCGCAGGTTATAAAGAAAGCTGGCGCAGGCACCCAAAGCCGCGCCGGTACCGCCGACGCTGCCGAGCACATAGGCATTTAAAAAGTCGGCGGGCATTTGGCCATAGCCCAACGGCATCTGCTTCGACGTGGCGCGCTGACCGCTCACCAAACTTTTCAGCAAGCCGCCCCAGCCCTGGTCGTCGAGCTGGCCGATGGAGTTGCCGGCGTAAACGGCAATATGATCCGGATTCAACTGCTGACGCAGCGTTTCCCAGCAAAGCCCACTGGCGCCTAGGCAATCGCTGGCGCCAAATACTGCCAGGGAGAGCGCGCGGGGGTGGTGCACGCTGCGGTATAGGCTAGCGGGGTCAAAGCCACTGGGTAGCTGGCCCGCCGCGCGTACTTTGGGTACCTGCGCGTCGGGTAGCAGCACGTCTAACACGCCAGCCGGCACGACCACTTCTACCACGCGGGCATCAATATCGCGTACCTGCCAATCTGTCGGCAGGTTGTCGGGCAGTTGGCGGCGGCGCAAGGTAAAGCGCATCGGCTCGGCAAGCTGCATGCTGGCCTGACGGTTAGACGGCATGCCGGGGTCTAGAAAGCGCGGGTCTTCGTTGCGACGGATCAGGGTATGCTTAAGCACCTGCTCGCGCAGCGACTCAGCCGGGACCTCTACAGGCTGGCCGGCACGGTCTAGCCACCCCTTTTCGGAGTGCTCAACAAGGCGCATAAGCGCCGCCAAGCCTTCCAGTGTCTGGCGTTGCTGGTCAGCAGGGAGGGCATCAAGCACGGTGCGGCGGAAGGCCTGATGGCCAGAGGTTCTGCCAGCAGGATTGATGCCGCCCATGCCGACAATCACCGGTAAGTGTGACAAGCCGGGTTCCTCGTGGTGCGGTGGTGGTAATAATGGTTATTGGCAAGGGGCTAAGCCTATTGTGCTAAGCCCGCTGCGCTTAATTAGTACCTGAGGTAATAAATGCCCAAGGTAATAAGTACGTGAGGCGTGATCATAGCACCGGCTATGCAACGGCGTCATGCCGCAAGCGCTCGAGACTGATAGAATCACGCTTTTCAGCCGAGAGATGGCATGCAGCATAATTCTCGACCAGTGGTTTCTAATCAGCCCGGCCCGCATCAAGATTTGGCCCGCCGGGTGAGTCGTGCCCTAGCGCACCCGCTGCGCAAGCCGATCGCCGAGCACACCCAGCGTACCTTTGCCCAAGCGGCCGAGTGGTTTGCTAACCGCCAAGCGCCGCTATTGCTAGATTCCGGCTGTGGCGTGGGGATATCGACACGCCAACTGGCAATGCAGTTCCCAACGCATGCCGTTATTGGTGTTGATCGCAGCGAGGATCGCCTGGGACGTGACCATGGCGAACTGCCGGAAAATGCGCTGCTGGTGCGCGCAGATCTCATCGATTTCTGGCGTTTGGCTTATCAGAATGGCTGGGCACCCGAGCATCACTATCTGCTTTATCCAAATCCTTACCCCAAGGCGGGACATCTAAAAATGCGCTGGCATGGCCATGCTGTTTTACCCACACTACTGGCCCTGGGTGGGCACCTTGAGCTGCGCTCAAACTGGTCACTCTATGTTGAAGAGTTTGCTCTCGCGGTGGCGCAGGTAACCGGTAATCAGGCGATCGTGAGTGAATTGGCGCCTAAAGGCGACTATTTAACCCCGTTCGAGGCGAAATATGCTCAAAGTGGTCAGACACTGTGGCGTCTTAGCGTTGATTTGGAGCGAACATGACGTTTGTCTATTTGGTATTGGCGATTGTGGCTGAAGTGATTGCCACGAGTGCGCTAAAAGCCTCCATGGGCTTTACGCGACCACTGCCGAGCACTGTGGTAGTGGTGGGCTACGGGTTGGCCTTTTATTTGCTCAGCTTGGTACTGCGTACGCTGCCGGTGGGAGTGGCCTACGCGATATGGGCGGGTTTGGGCATTGTGTTAGTTACCTTAGTTGGTATTTTGGTATTCGGTGAAAAGCCTGATTTGCCTGCGGTGATCGGGATAAGCTTGATAGTAGCGGGCGTGGTGATGCTGCAAGTGTTTTCTAAAATGAATGTGCATTGAGGTACTTTGATGGGGTCTTTTTTTGCTGTTAAACGTATGCGGCGCTGGTCGCTGGTAACGGGCATCGCCACGCTGGCGCTAAGCGCCAGTTCCAGCCTATTTGCCGATTTCACGCGGTTGGGCCAGTTGCAGGAGAAAGGCTTTTCGATTAGCGCCGAGGCGCGTTTGCTGGATGCTGATACGGGCAGCAATGCGCTGTTAGGCAGTATCAATCCAGATCGTCAACTTTCCCCCGCCTCTGTGACCAAAGCTTACTTATCTGCAGCGGCGCTGAATCGTTTTGGCCCCCAGCACCGCTTTACCAGCCAATTAGTCAGCGCGGGCGTAGTTGAAGACAGTATCGACGGTGGCGTGCTGCGCGGTGATTTGGTGTTTGAGGGCGGTGGCGACCCAGGCTTGACCACTGAAAACCTGTGGCGTTTGGTGCAGCGTTTGCACTTGGCGGGGGTGCGCGAGGTTGACGGCGCGTTAGTGGTCAGCCAATGGCGGTTTGGCCCGGTGGAGTGTATTACCACTGACCGCTGCGATGCCCGCACGCGAGTCACCAATGCCTATAGCGCGCCGCTCTCATCCGCAGGCGTCAACTTCGGCAGTTGGTGCGTCAATGTGTCACCGGCGGCTGCGGCTGGTGCGCCAGCCCAAGTCGGCCTTTGCGATAGCCAGGCATCGCTGATCACCATTGATAATCAGGTGTTAACCCGCCCGGACAACAGCGGTACGGAGATTAGCGCTGAGCGTATCACCGACGAACGTGGCGACGTGATGCGTTTGAGCGGGCAAATTTCGACTAACGCCAGCGCCCGGGATATCTATCGGGGTGCAGGCGATGCGGCCGAAAAAACCGCCCAAGTATTAATGGGAATGCTCAATCAGGCGGGCATCCAGGTACGCGAGCCGTGGCGGGTCAGCTCGACCCAGCCGCCCAGTTCTGCCCAGCGCTTGGCAGCGGTTGACAGCCAACCGCTGCAGGAGCTTCTGCTGCGTATCATGAACTACTCCAATAACTATATGGCCGATGTGCTGGCACTGGACCTGGTAGAAACGCCCCAGGCGCAGCTGCGCCAAGCCGGCCAAGCGATTGAAAGCTACGTCCAAAGCCTGCCAGGGCACGGACCATTAACGCTATATAGTGGTAGCGGGCTGACCACTGAAAACCGAACGTCGGCGCAGGGCGTTAATGTGATGCTGGAGGATATGTTTCGACAAAGTACGCTGTTCCCAAGCTTCATAGCGGCCTTCCAATCGCCAGCCAATGGGGTCATGCGCTTTATTAGACGTGGTTCATCCACCTTTCAAAACAATGTCATGATCAAAACCGGCACGCTGAACCAGCCGTTTGCCGTTAGGGCGATGGCGGGCTACTTCCGCACGGCGCAAGGGCGCTGGGGGGTGTTTAGTGCCATGGTGAATGGCAATGGCAGCACGCCATACTTAAGCTGGTCTGAAGTGCTGGATCCATTGTCACAGGATCTAGATGCAATGATTTCAGCGAACTGATTACACTCCACGCTCACATGGTGAGGCGACCTGCATGAAACCTGGGCATACCGGCTTAACACACTTGGTTCACTCCACGCGCTATTCCTGGAAAGGCCTAAAGGCGGCGTTTAGAAATGAGTCGGCCTTCCGCCAGGAAGTGGCTATCACGGTAGTCATGCTACCGTTTGCCTGGTGGATCGGGGAAGGCCCCGTTAGCTGGCTGCTACTGGTCAGTAGCCTGTTTTTTGTGCTGATTGTAGAGCTGCTGAATAGCGCCATTGAAAACGTGGTTGACCGGATTGGTACCGAGCACCATGAGCTTTCTGGGCGAGCCAAGGATATTGGCTCAGCCGCGGTTATGCTGTCGCTGATAATGGCTGGACTTACCTGGGGATTATTGGGCTGGGAAAAATTCTTTAGCTAGGTCAGTTGCTGACGAGGCAAGCGTTTAGCCTCTTTTAACGCGCTGGGCAGTGAGGTGGTTATGCAAGTGAATGACGATTTTTTACCGTTGTCGACGCTGCCAGCGTCGTTACACACAGAGACCCAGGCTGCTTGGCAGCGCTTGAGTGAGTCGCTTACCCAAGCCGACAACATTGCCGAGATGACCAAGCAGGAATGGCCCTCAAGTAGTTGGCAGGGGCTTTCTGAGTCGCGCCGCGAGGCCTTAGCCCGAGTACTGGCCATTTCGACTTTTGCACAGGATTCCCTGGCCCGCTTCCCTCATTGGCTGGCTGAACTGGATATTGCGGGCGAGCTGGATGTCGACCCAGGGCGTGACGAGCTGGCCAGCTGGCTTGATGAGTCGCTTGAACAAACCGATAGCGAAGAAGCCATGCAGCGGGTGATTCGCCGTTTTCGCCGTAAGCGTATGCTGGCGATTATTTGGCGCGATCTGAACCGTACGCCCAGCCACACCATGTGGGACACCGCCAAGGCGGTGTCCGAACTGGCTGAGATATGTCTGGAAGCCGCCTTAATCTGGCTTGAGCAGTTTTATGCTCCGCGTTGGGGCTTGCCAGCGCCGCGCGCTGATGGCTCGCCTCAACGTCTTGTGATACTCGGAATGGGTAAGTTGGGGGCAGGGGAGCTGAACCTCTCATCTGATATTGATCTGATCTTTGCCTTCCCCGAAAAAGGCGACACCCAGGGCGGGCGTAAGCCGCTGGAACATCAGGAGTATTTTACCAAGCTGGGCCAAAAGTTGATCGCCGCCCTGGATGCGATGACCGCCGATGGTTTCGCCTTCCGCGTCGATATGCGCCTGCGGCCCTTGGGCGACGGCGGCCCGCTGGTGGGCTGTTTTGCCATGCTCTCTAGCTACTATCAGGACCAAGGCCGCGAGTGGGAGCGCTACGCGATGCTGAAAGCGCGCCCGGTGGCCGGTGACTTAGATGCAGGCGATGAGCTGCTGGCCGGCCTGCGTCCCTTTGTGTATCGTAAATATCTCGACTTTGGCGCCATTGAGTCGCTGCGCGAAATGAAGGCGATGATCAACCGCGAAGTGAAGCGCAAGGGCATGCAGAGCAATATCAAGCTCGGCCCTGGTGGCATTCGTGAGGTTGAGTTCGTCGTCCAGGCGTTTCAGCTGATTCGCGGCGGGCGCGACACAGAGTTGCAGGTCACGTCGCTGAAAACCGCGCTTAATCGTTTACCCGAACTAGGCCTGCTGCCGCAAGGTGTGGTCGATGAGCTGCTGCCGGATTACGCCTTTTTACGCGATGTGGAGCATGCGCTGCAAGCGCTTGAAGACCGCCAGACACAAACCCTGCCCAGCGATGATAGCGAGCGTGAACGGGTGGCTTTTGCCATGGGCCATGAAAATTGGCCGGGGCTTATTGCCCAGCTTGATGAGGTGCGCGAGCGGGTGCGCCAGCACTTTGACGCGGTCATCGCCGACCCCGAAGAGGATGTCGACGGGGCCAATGATGATAGCCAGCTTGGCTTATCCCAGTGGCGACTTATTTGGCGCGGTGAGTTAGACGCCGAAGAGGCCACAGCACACCTTGCCGAGGCGGGCTTTAACGAGCCGGACAAAGCCTTGAAGAGGCTGCAAAGTCTTTACCACTCGCGCCAAGTGCAAAGCATGCAGCGGATTGGTTTTGAACGTCTGGACGCATTAATGCCAATGCTGCTGGACGCGGTAGCCGATAACGACGTACCGGATACCGCGCTGGCGCAGGTGCAGCCACTCATTGAAGCCGTGCTGCGGCGTACGGCTTACCTTGCCCTGCTACGCGAAAACCCCCAGGCGCTTGAGCACCTAATGCGTCTGTGCGCCGCCAGCCCGTGGATAGCCGATCAGTTAGCGCGCTACCCTATTCTGCTCGATGAGCTACTGACGCCGGAAACACTCTACACCCCCGCCGATAAAGCCCGCTTGGCCGACGAGTTACGCCAAACGCTGAACCGTTTACCTGAGGATGATGAGGAAGCGCAGCTAGAGGCGTTGCGCGTTTTCAAGCATGCCCAAACGCTGCATGTGGCGGCCTCGGACATCGTCGGCACCCGCCACCTGATGAAAGTAAGCGATTACTTAACCTTTATCGCCGAAGTAATTTTGGATGCGGTATTAGCCATGGCGTGGAAGCATATTACCCGCAAACATGGCGTGCCTGAGGGGCTCAATACCCGCGAGGCGGCGTTTCTAATCATTGGCTACGGCAAGCTCGGTGGCATTGAACTGGGCTACAGTTCAGATTTAGATCTGGTTTTCCTGCATGATAACGATGGTAGCGGCACGACTGATGGCCCGCGCCCCATTGATACGCCGGTGTTTTTTACCCGCTTGGGCCAGCGTATTATCCACCTGCTGACGGCGGTAACTCCGGCCGGCAGTCTCTACGAAGTCGACATGCGGCTGCGGCCGTCGGGCAATTCAGGGTTACTGGTGACATCGTTGGCAGCCTTTGCTGACTATCAACGTCAAAATGCCTGGACCTGGGAGCATCAAGCGCTTGTCCGGGCCCGGGTGGTCGCGGGTAGCGATGCGCTAACGGAGAAGTTTAGCCAGCTGCGGGGAGATATTTTAAGCGCTGAACGCGATAACGCCGTGCTGCGAGAAGAAGTGGTCAAGATGCGTCAGAAAATGCGTGACCACCTTGGTAGTAAAACGACGAGTGATACATTTAACGTCAAGCACGATGCAGGCGGCATGGTGGATATCGAATTTCTTTGCCAATACGCGGTGTTAGCGCTCGCTAACCAAACCCCTGAGCTGCTGACCTACAGCGATAATATCCGTATTTTAGAGCAGCTAACCGAGAGTGGGCACTTACCCGCCGAAGAAGCAGAGCGTCTGCGTGAAGCCTATCTGGAATACCGCAGCACGACCCATCGAGCGGCGCTTACCGGTGAAAAAGCACTCAGCGATGAGGAGGCGTTCCGCGCTCACCGTGAGATAGTGACGGCACTCTGGCAGCGCTTTCTTGAGCCACCAACAACACAATAAACACTAGGAAAGTAATGATCTCAAGGAGCAAGGCGGGGCAGGCCGCATGATTGGACAAATTCTGGCCACGCTGTTGCCGGTGTTTTTAATCGCGGGCTGTGGCGCCGCCTACGGGCGTTATCGAACCCCCGATATTCGCAGTCTTAATACACTCAACATGGAGCTGTTCGTCCCGCTGCTGGTGTTTGCCGTGCTGGCTGATCGTCAAGCACCGTTAGCTGAATACGTCTGGCTTGCCACGGCCGCGGTTGCAGTGGTACTGGGCTCAGGGCTTGTGTTGTGGCCGCTGGCAAAGTGGCTGAAGCTGGATATCAAAACCTTTCTTCCGCCCATGATGTTCAATAATGCGGGCAATATGGGCGTGCCGCTGTTAGTGCTGGCATTCGGTCCTGACGCGTTACCCGCCGCGGTGGTGGTGTTTATGGTCGAAATGCTGCTGCACTTTTCAGTCGGGCTTTATATGCTGAACCCGCGCACTTCGCTGTGGCGAATTCTGCGCATGCCCATTGTGTTGGCGAGTTTGGCGGGGCTGATGGTAAATATCAGCGGGCTGCCGCTACCGGGCTGGCTGCTGGAGGCCATGCATATGCTGGGCGGTGTGTGTATTCCGCTTATGCTGTTTGCATTGGGAGTACGGCTGCTGGAAATCGACTTTAGCGATTGGCGCACAGGCCTGTTGGGGGCGGTGCTTTGCCCGCTTTCCGGATTAGTGATTGCATTGCCGTTAATGTGGCTACTGCCGCTCAATGCCCTGCAGGCAGCAGTGCTGCTGGTATTTGCCGCGCTGCCGCCCGCGGTACTGAATTATTTGGTCGCAGAGCAGTACCAGCTGGCGCCGCAAAAGGTGGCCTCGCTGGTGTTGATTGGTAACCTGGGGAGTCTGGTGGTAATGCCGCTTACGCTAGCCGCGACATTTACCTGGGTTTATGCGCCGATGTAATAAATGAGACAGAACTCGTTACGCAGAGCTTAAGTGTGGCGCGAAAAAGTGACTAATTGCTTAACTAACGCTCATCTTTAACTTCATAGCTACCTTCTAACGCGTCCTGATGATCTGGACGGTGGTGTGGGGAAGAATAGCCACCGCCGATATCTTGCGCCTGTTGGGCGCGCATCTGTTCCATGCGCTTTTTCATTTTATGGCGCATAAATGGCATCATCGCCCAGCCAATCAGCAAGAAAAACAGGCCGAGTACCACGCCGACTATCATCAACGCGCCAAACGCCAGCCAGGTGAGCAGCAGCTTTAGACTGCCTGCCAAGCCAGTGGGTTGGGTCTGCGCTGCACGGGCGCGCCATTGGTTAGCCGCTTGCCATGCTGCGTTGCGTTGGTCGCGATTCATCTGTGGCATAAGAGCCTCCATCGGTTATTCGCACCCATTGGAACACAGTTGCTCTAGCAAGTTCACTGCTTGGCAGTAACGGGCAGGAGTGTCGTTATTCGCTAGGTAACAGTTTCCACGTACAGTTCCTACGTACATTTTCTACGTACATGCGCTTAGTTTTTTCAACTGTTACCATTAAGCTGTACACGACAAGTTTCGTTGTACAAGCATGCGCTCAATACGCTGTGCTTACCTAAACAGAGCTCATCTAACAGGACGGTTATATGGCTAATCATGGAGGCAAGTCGGTATTCATCGCATCGGTGGTGATTATTTTTGGCTTGGTAATTGTCGGAGCGTCATTTCCTGAAGGGTTTGCCAACGCGGCTGAGGGAGCACTGACCACGATTACCGGGCTATTTGGGTGGTTTTACCTGTTTTCAGTTTTTGGTTTTGTCATTTTTCTGTTTGGTCTGGCGCTGAGTAAATACGGCAAGGTGCGCTTAGGTCCCCAGGACAGTCGCCCCAACTACTCGTTTTTCTCGTGGATTAGCATGCTGCTGGCCGCGGGCTTTGGTGTCGGGCTGGTGTTCTATGGCATGGCCGAGCCCATGTTTCACTTCATCGAGCCGCCCTATGGCGATAGAACCGCCGAAACCGAAGCGGCTGCCCGTTACGCCATTCAATACAGCTATTTTAACTGGGGGATACACCAGTGGGCGGCTTTCTCGATCGTTGGTTTAATTATTGCCTACTTCCAGTTTCGTAAAGGACAGGCAGGGCTTGTCTCTTCCGTGCTGTCGTCGATAACCGCGAAAAATCCTAACATTCGCCCCTACGCCTCTTGGTTGGATGTGTTTGCCGTGGTTGCTACCGTCATGGGGGTAGCCACGTCGCTTGGGTTGGGTGTGCTGCAGATGAATGGTGGTTTAAACGCCGTTTTTGGCCTGCCGGAGAACGGTTTTTGGCAGTTTGTGATTCTTTTCGTAATGTTCTGCGCCTATATGGCATCGACTTGGTCGGGCTTGGATAAAGGCATTAAACGCCTGTCTAATCTGAATATGGTTTTATGCATTGGGTTGATGCTGTATGTGCTGTTCACTGGCCCTACGGTGGCGATATTAGAAACCATCACGGTGGGAATCGGTGATTATCTGCAGAACTTTATCGGCATGAGCCTGCGTATTTCGCCCTATAGTGATAATGAGTGGGCGAGCAGCTGGACGATTTTCTATTGGGCGTGGGTTATTGCTTGGTCGCCTTTTGTGGGTACCTTTATTGCCCGCGTATCCCGTGGCCGTACTATTAAAGAGTATGTGTTCGGGGTGCTGTTTGTACCGCCCCTGCTGGCCTGTTTGTGGATTGGTGTGTTCGGTGGTGCAGCGCTACATATGGAGTTGAATGGAACCGATGTTGGGCTAGCTGCCGCGACACAAGATAATATCACCGTAGCGCTGTTTGAGATGTTCGAGCTGATGCCGTTTACCGGCGTGCTCTCGGTGGTTGCGATGATGCTGATCTTTATTTTCCTGGTCACATCCGCCGACTCGGCCTCGTATATCGTGGCGCAGATGACCGATAACGGTTCGATTAATCCACCGTTGTATAAGCGTGTCATATGGGGTGTGCTAATCGCCGCTATCTGTCTCACGCTGATCGCATCCGGTGGTTTAACGGGACTGCAATCGGCATCGGTGCTATCGGCACTACCGTTCACCTTTATTCTGTATATGATGGTGTTTGTATTAGTCCAGGAGCTACGCGCAGACCGCAAAGCTATGCTGACCCAGCTTTATCGTCGCCATGGCGAAACGCCAGTGGGCGCCGATGCCTTTGAAGCTGAACTGCTAGGAGAGGAAGAGCGCCTGCGTCGCGCGCCAAGCGTGGTCAATCGGCGCATTAATAGTTAGCGCCAAACGGCATAAGTCAGCTTTCAATTGTGGGAGCTGATTATTTCGGGAGCAGCTAGACATGGAGCGACGGTGCTAATGGCCCGGCAAGGACGCCACGGAGCGACGCGAAAGCAGCCCAAGGGGGTCGCCTTTGATCGCTGGCTTGATCGGGTGGTCACTGTGGCGGTACTGACGGCGATGGTCATTGGTATCGCTGCCGTGATAGCGCACTGGCTGCTCTGAGATTCGCCGCTGTATGCGTCCTTTGCACAACTCGCTTCTCCGCACCGCCCGGCTTTACGCCGGGCGGTGCGTTTTCGGTGCCTACCTATCGCCATCTCTAATCTGCCAACGCAAGTCGTGGTACCTTGGCGGTTCTAGCTGCTAGGCTTACGGCTCCCCCTGCGAGAGAAACCCAATGCTGCCTGCGACAACTGCTAAAGCGACTGATGCCTACGCATCGCGTCGAGAGATCTTCGGCTGGGCGATGTTTGATTTTGCCAATCAGGCCTACACACTGCTGATTATTACCGTGGTATTTGGCGAGCTGTTTACCACCGTGATTGTGGGAGATCGTGGCGATAATTTCCGGCTAGCTAACTTTTTGTGGAGCCTTGCCCTGGCCATCAGTTATTTAATGGTGGTGATTACCGCGCCCCTGTGCGGGGCAATCATGGACTACCGGGCCGAGAAAAAACGCTTTCTGCTGGTTAGCTATCTAGCCACTGTGGTCACCACGGCTATGCTCTATTTCGTTGAGCCCGGCTACGTGATTATTGGCCTATTACTGATTGTGTTGTCTAACTACGCCTACTCTATGGGTGAGTCGTTTATTGCCGCTTTTTTACCCGAGCTTGGGCCACCCGAAGCATTAGGTAAAATTTCCGGCTTTGGCTGGGCGCTAGGCTACATTGGTGGGCTATTTGCGGCGGGTTTCACTCTGGTGGTGTTGGGCGAGGCAAGCGCCAATAATTTTGAACGCATCCGCTGGGTGGGGCCTTTTGCCGCTGGCTTCTTTCTGCTTACCGCTATTCCGACTTTCCTGTGGCTAAATGAGCGGGGGGCACCCCAGCCACGCGGCGTCTCTTATCGTCATATTGCTTTGCATCGTATCTCGGCGACCTTTAATGAGTTGCGCCATTTTAAAGACCTTTCCGTCTTTTTGATTTCACTGCTGTTCTCAATGGCGGGGGTCTACATCATCATTGCTTTCGCGTTTATCTATGGCGCTCAAGTGATTGGCTGGGATGAAAGCGTACGCAATATCATGTTCATTATTGTCCAGGTCACCGCTGCCGCAGGTGCCTTGGGGTTTGGTTGGTTGCAGGACCAGCTTGGCGCCAAGCGCACTTACCAAATGACTCTGGGGTTGTGGATTCTAGCCATTATTGCCATCTGGGCAACGCCAGAAGTCACTGAGTGGGTGAATGGAAATTTTGACGTGCAGTGGCAGGCTCAGTACGTATTTTTGGTGGTGGGCTGCTTGGCGGGGCTGAGTTTGGGCTCCAGTCAATCGGCAAGTAGAGCCTTGGTCGGGCTGTTTTCCCCGCTGGCTAAATCTGCAGAGTTTTTCGGTTTTTGGGGGTTGGCCAATAAGTTGGCAGGGGTATTTGGGATTGTAGTGCTCGGGGTGCTGCAAACGTTGATTGGTTTGCAAGCGTCTATTCTCTTATGTGTTGCCCTGTTTATTATCGCGATGCTGATTTGTGCCAAAGTCAATGAGCGCCGCGGCAGGGAGGCTGCGCTCGCCTGGGAAAGCCAATAATTGATTTGGCAAGGCGCCCTTACCTCAGCGAGGTGGAGTATGGCAACGCACATGGCAAGTCAAACCGCACAACGAGGTGGCATCGTCATGATGCTGCTGTTTTGGGTACTGCTTATGGCGGTAGGCACTTGGTGGATACACGGTGGCCTGGAAGAGATGATGCGCCCCAACGCCAATATAGTGAGTACGCTACCGGCGGGGGAACCGGTCACCCTAAAGCGCAACCGTGCCGGGCACTTTGAGTCGCCGGGGCGCATAAACGGTGAGCCGGTCATGTTTTTACTCGACACAGGCGCTACGTATGTGGCGATTCCTGCCGACTTGGCAAGTGAGTTGGGGCTGGAGCCTGGGCGTAGTGCTTGGTTTAATACTGCCAATGGCCGGGTGGAAGGATCGCTAACCGAACTCGCTGAGGTTTCGCTGGGAGGCCTAAAGGTGCAAAATGTGCAGGGGTCAATTAGCCCCGGCATGGAGCGCGATACCGTTCTGCTCGGCATGAGCTTTTTGAATCTGCTATCGATTGAGATCCAGGCGGGCGAGATGGTATTGAGCCTGCCTGAGCAGTGAGTTCAAGCGGTATGTGGCAGTGATAGCTTGGCTGAAAGATTCAGTCAAAAAAGGCAGGCCACTGATGGCCTGCCTTTTTGGTATGCTTTAGTAGATATTACTCAATCGTACATTACGTCGTACATTACGCACTGGTGTCGTTACCTTCACCGGGTGGCGCTTTGTAATGCCCTGGGATTTTTAACTTTTCCCCATTCGGCAGGTCGCGCACTTGGGTCGGAACGTAAACACGTTTAACCACACTTCTCGTTTTGCTACTTTCCATGGCAGGTTCCTCCTGTCAAATTGTCGACAGTTAGCGCTTCAACAGTAGCGTCCGCGGATGTGAGAATCAAGTTTCAGGCTATATCCCACCATCAATAAGCGCAATTGTAACGACAGAAGCAGGTGTTTTGATGATTTTGAGTTATCCTGAGAGCCAACAACAGGGCGCCTGCGATGAAGCTGGGCGAGCAGGTGAAGAAATAAACTGCCTAAGCGGAGTGCATAAAAAGGATGGTTGACCACTTGGAACAGCAATTTCAGGCGCTTGAGTCGCAAGAACCTGTTACGCCTGAATATCCCGATCAAGATCATGTCCTGATTATTGAAGATGACCAGCGTTTGGCCGAGCTGACCCGTGATTACTTGAAAGCGAATGGATTCCAAGTAACGCTGGAGGCCGACGGGGCAAAAGGGGTGGAGCGTATTTTAACCCTGCAGCCCGATTTGGTGATTTTAGATTTAATGCTGCCAGGCGAAGATGGCTTAGCTATTTGTCGTCGTGTCAGGCCCAATTTTGCCGGCCCCATTATGATGCTGACTGCCCGTACGGACGATTTGGATCAGGTGCTGGGTCTCGAAATGGGTGCCGACGACTACGTGCCGAAGCCGGTTCAGCCACGGGTACTGCTTGCACGTATGCGAGCGTTGCTACGTCGCGCCGATGGGCCTGCTCCGGACGGTGAAATGCGGCTGCGCTTTGAAAATCTGGAAATCGATAATGCCACCCGCGAAGCCTGGTTGTCTGGTGAGCGTATCGACTTAACCAGCGCCGAGTTTGACCTGCTCTGGTTACTCGGCCGCAACGCAGGCCGAGTACTCACCCGTGAAGAAATCTTCAGCGATTTACGGGGAATTAAATACGACGGTCAGGATCGTTCTATCGATGTTCGCGTATCACGTATTCGGCCCAAAATTGGCGATGACCCTAATCAGCCTCACCGGATCAAAACCGTGCGCAGCAAAGGTTATCTCTTCGTCAAAGACAGTTGAATACCAAGAGGGGCGGCATCATGCGGCGGGTGCTCAGTAACGGCTCGTTTTTACGTTTTTATGTGTTGCTGGGCTTAGCGCTGTTGGTGGTATTCATCATCGCCTTAGCGGGTCGTTCATTTATCGAGCAAGTGCGCCGCGAAGACTACCGTGAGCAGCTCGCCGCGCTGCCGATGTCGTTGATGACGCGCCAACTGGTGAACACGCCTGAGGGACAGCGAACGGCCGTGCTTGATCGTTTTGCTGAGCAGCTAGATTTGCAGTTAACCCTGCAGCCCATTAACGGTGCCGATTTAGGTTACTTTGAACGCTCGCGCCTGGAACAGGGCAAAATCCTAGTCGATGAAAACCCCTGGCTATTGCAGCAGCGCCTACCTGGCGATTCTTGGCTACTGCAGGCCCGGCTAGATGACTGGAGCGAACACCAATGGCACGGCAGCATTGTGCTGCTGGGCGACTGGCTCGCTGCGCTGCCTTTGGAGCGCACTGATCTTATCGCTGAGCTACGCACCGGTAGCTGGCCGCTGCAGCTACTGTCCTCGCTGCCAACGGGGCTAACGGCGCAGCAGCAAGGGCAGTTGGAAAGCGGCAGTGTTGTGACCCAACTAGTCTCCGATGATCTCTCAATTACGCTGCTCTACCAGCTGCCCGGTGAATCTGAGTGGTTGCAAGCGGGGCCTATCTCCCGTGGCGACACGCTGCCAGCAAACTTACACTTACCGCTATTAATTGGCCTGATGATTGTCCTCAGCCTGATTATCTATTTGATTATGCGCAGCATTGAAGCCCGTATGGCGCGGCTTGAATTAGCCGCAACACGGATTGCCAGCGGTCGTTTGGAAACCCGGGTAAAAGTAGAAAGCGGTGATTTTTTAGGCCGTTTAGGTATGGCATTTAACGGCATGGCTAATCAGGTGCAGAGCCTTCTACGTGGCCAGCAAGAGATGATTCGGGCGGTTTCCCACGAGCTGCGCACCCCGGTGGCGCGCATTCGCTTTGCCGTGCAAATGGTCGAGGATATGACCGACCAGCCCGCCATTCGACACCAGCTGCAGGGCATTGATGCGGATATTGCCGAGCTTGATGAACTGGTCGATGAAATCCTCACCTATGCACGCTTAGGCGGTGAAACGGTGAACGGTGCTGAACTCGAAACGGCATTGGTGGAGTGCCGCGCGATGGCCGAGCGGGTGATTGATACGCTTTCGCCGCTGCATAAAGAGTTATCGCTGACCCTGGCACCTAGCGCTGAAATAGAGCTGCAGGCGGAGCCGCGCTATTTTCAGCGAGCGCTACAAAATTTAGTCGGCAACGCCTGTCGCCATGCTAAGTCTCAGGTGGTGATTCAGCTATGGGATGAGCCTAACTTGGTGCGTATTGACGTTGAAGATGACGGCCCTGGGATTCCCCTCGAAGCGCGAGCCGATATCTTCAAGCCTTTCGCTAGGCTGGATGACAGCCGCGC
Organism: Halomonas sp. H2; assembly: GCF_050215315.1. Lineage (GTDB taxonomy): Bacteria > Pseudomonadota > Gammaproteobacteria > Pseudomonadales > Halomonadaceae > Vreelandella. Next base: position 3,071,209 of record NZ_CP189760.1, on the reverse strand, counting down.
CCGCAGCGCCCGCAGCTCCGGCGGCTACGGGTTAGGGCTTTCGATTGTACACAAAATTATGGCTGGGCACGGCGGCAGTGTCACCGTCGACTCCAGCCCCACCTTGGGTGGCGCCCGCTTTACGCTGCTGGTTCCGCGTCGCGATCCGCTGGCTTAACCCCCGATAGCACCGCAAAGGAAGTCTCCCGTGCGGTGCGTAAGAAATCCTGCATCCAAGGCGCTTCCCGCGTCTCTTCGCGAATCGCCGCATACAGGGTACTCCAAATTCCGTGCTCGCCTAGCTTCACCGCACACACGTAATCACGCTCTAAATATTCGGTCAGCGCCCAGTTGGGCAGTGCACAGACGCCACGACCGCTAGCCACTAACTGCATCATCATAATCGTCAATTCAGCGGTGCGGATTTCTCTCGGGCGCACATTCGCCGGTTGCAAAAACTGGGTAAAAATATCCAAGCGGGATTGCTCAACAGGATAGGTAATTAGCGTTTCTTCGGCTAGTGCCTGGGGCTCAATAAACCCACGACCTGAAAACGGGTGCTGTCGCGCGACCGCTAATAAGCCTTCGTAACGAAACAGCGGTGCATAGTGAATACCTTCAAGGGGCTGAGGATCGGCGGTAATGACGAGGTCTAGCTGTTCGCGGGCAAGCGCCGGCAGCGGGTCGAAGTGGTGGCCACTGGGAATATCGATTTCCACTTCCGGCCAGTGATCACGAAAATAGTCCACCGTCGGCATCAGCCACTGAAAACAGCTATGGCACTCGATGGCCATATGCAAACGGCCCTGTTCGGTGCCGGCTAAGCGAGCCAAGTCACGCTCTGCCTTGCGCACCTCAGGCAGCACCTGGTCGGCTAAGGCGAGCAGGCGTAACCCCGCACGGGTAAATTCTACCGGGCGGGTCTTGCGTACAAACAGCGCGCTGTCCACGCGGCTCTCTAAATCTTTAAGCTGGTGCGAGAGTGCCGACTGGGTCAAATGTACGCGATCGGCTGCCTCGACCAGAGAGCCAGTTTCGCGTAGAGCGAGCAGCGTGCGTAGATGTCGCAGTTCAATCATTGTGAGTATTTTTCATCATTAGTATTAAAAACTTTAGTTTGATTCATTAGGTGGCGGTGCCCAGACTGTGTGAAATCATTCACGTCAGTAGGTTTTATCATGACAGTTTCTCATATTCTCGGCTATCCCCGTATTGGCGCTCAGCGCGAACTAAAAAAAGCTACTGAGGCTTATTGGAAAGGCGAATGCACGCGTAGCGAGCTTGAAAGTACCGGCTGTGAGTTACGTCTGAGCCATTGGCAAGCCCAACAGGATGCTGGCTTGGATTTTGTGAGCGTGGGCGATTTCGCATTTTACGACCAAGTGCTTAACGTGTCAGTGGCGCTGGGGGCGGTGCCTGCACGCTTTAACGCCCAGGCGGAAGTTGCGGGTGGCGATATCGACCTCGATACCGCCTTTCGCATGGCCCGCGGTCGCGCGCCCAGCGGTGAGCCCGCCGCGGCCTGTGAAATGACCAAATACTTCGATACCAACTACCACTACCTGGTCCCCGAGCTGCACGAAGGGCAAACGTTTAGCCTGGCATCCAACCGCCTGTTTGACGAAGTGGATGAAGCGTTACGTGCAGGCTTTACCCCCAAGGTAACGCTGACGGGCCCGCTGACTTGGCTATGGTTGGGCAAAACCAAGGGCAGTGACTTTGATCGGCTGACCCTATTAGACAGCGTGCTCAATGTGTACAGCGAGATATTAGCGCGACTTGCCACCCAAGGTATCGAGTGGGTTCAGCTGGACGAACCTGCGCTGGTGCAGGATCTACCACTTCAGTGGCAGCAGGCCTATGAGCGCGCTTATCATCGCCTACAGGCGGCGCCGTTAAAGCTGTTGGTCGCGACCTACTTCGGTGGCCTAGGCGACAATCTATCGCTGGCCACTCGCCTGCCCGTGGCGGGTTTGCACGTTGACGCCGTGCGTGCGCCTCAGCAAGTAGACGCTGTGATAGACCGTATTGGCCCGCATCAGGTGCTATCGGTTGGCTTTGTCGATGGCCGCAATATCTGGCGGGCTGATTTGGCTGCTCTGCGCGAGCGCCTGCTGCCGTTAAAAGTGCGTCTGGGGCAGCGGCTTTGGCTGGCGCCAAGCTGCTCGTTACTCCACGTACCGGTAGATTTAGCGCAAGAAACGGAGCTCGGTGATGAGCTAATCAGTTGGTTGGCCTTCGCGCGGCAGAAGCTTGCCGAGGTAGTCACCCTGACGCGCTTGATCGATAACCGGGCAACGCCCGCGGATGAACTGCGTTTGGATGAGGCTACCCGTGCGCTAGATGCGCGGCGTGAATCTAGCCGTATCCACCAGCCTGCGGTGAATGCCCGCTTAGCGGCGATTAGCCTCGCTGACAGCCAGCGACAGGCACCTTACGCCGAACGCACCAAGGCCCAGCGGCGCGCGCTCAATCTGCCGCTATTTCCCACCACTACGATCGGTTCTTTTCCGCAAACTAATGACATTCGCGCCGCTAGGCGCGCCTTTAAAGCCGGTGAGCTGGCGCTTGCTGACTACGAAGCCCGCATGCAGGCCGAAATTGCCTACGCTGTTGAGCGCCAGCAAGCGCTGGATATTGATATTCCCGTGCACGGCGAAGCCGAACGTAACGATATGGTGGAGTACTTTGGCGAACAGCTCGAAGGGTTTGCCTTTACCCGCTTTGGCTGGGTGCAGAGCTACGGTTCGCGCTGTGTTAAGCCACCGGTGATTTTTGGTGACGTCTCCCGCCCTGCGCCGATGACGGTACGTTGGAGCGAGTACGCCCAGAGCCTGACCGACAAACCCATGAAGGGCATGCTGACCGGGCCGGTGACGATTCTGCAGTGGTCGTTTGTGCGCGACGACCAGCCACGAGAAACCACCTGCCGCCAAATCGCCCTGGCGCTGCGCGATGAGGTACTGGATCTGGAAAAAGCCGGTATTAGCGTTATTCAAATCGATGAACCGGCACTGCGCGAAGGGCTGCCGCTGCGCCAGCACGAGTGGCAGTCATACCTGGATTGGGCGGTCGAGAGCTTTCAGTTAAGCGCGGCGGGCGTAGCCGATGCCACCCAAATTCATACCCATATGTGCTATTCGGAGTTCAACGACATCATTGGTGCAATCGCGGCACTGGATGCCGATGTCATCACCATCGAAACATCGCGCTCGGATATGCACCTGTTGGACGCCTTCCAGGACTTCGCTTATCCCAACGAAATCGGGCCTGGGGTTTACGATATCCACACCCCGAATATTCCCGAGGTGAGCTGGATGGTCGATCTAATCGAAAAAGCGCTGGAAAAGATCCCCGCTGAGCGGCTATGGGTCAACCCGGACTGCGGCCTGAAAACCCGCGGTTGGGCGGAAGTAGAGCCAGCGTTAGCCAATATGGTCGAGGCTGCCAAAGTGTTGCGCCAACGCTATTCGTAAATGGTTAGAGGTCAGCAAAACCCCCGCTAAGCAGTGGGGGTTTTGCTATGAAGGTTCGCTTTTCAGCACCCGGTTTTTCTACATTTAGCTCTTTGAGGCGTAAGCGTAGAGCAGCGTTTCCTGAGCGCTGATGGCGTCGCTTTCACCCGGATCCTGAAGCCGGTAGCTGCCGTCGGTCTGGAGCAGCCAGCTTTGGCAGTTATCCACCAGATAGGTTTCGAGATCCTTGCGCACCCGGGTGGCGAGCTTCTTATCCAGCAGCGGGAAGCAGGTTTCCACACGGTGGAACATATTGCGCGACATAAAGTCCGCGCTTGAGCACCAGATCTCCGACTTGCCATCATTATGGAAGTGGAACACACGGGTGTGCTCCAGCAGGCGGCCGATAATTGAGCGCACACGAATATTCTCGGAAACGCCCGGCACGCCCGGTTTCAAGCAGCACATGCCACGAATGATCAAGTCGCACTCAACGCCTGCCTGAGAAGCCCGATAAAGCGCTTTGATAAGCTTGGGCTCGGTTAACGAGTTGCACTTAATGATGATGTGCCCGCGCTTGCCCTTCCGCGCCAGCTGCGCCTCTCGGTCAATCATTTCCACCAGCCGCTCATGAAGGGTGAACGGCGCATGGAGCAGGGTATCGATTTTGCGCGCGCGGCCCATCCCCGACAGCTGTTGAAACACCTTGTGGACATCGGCGCACAATGCCTTATTGGCGGTCAGCAGGCTGTAGTCGGTATAAAGCTTGGCGGTTTTGGAGTGATAGTTGCCGGTGCCCAGGTGGGCGTAGTAGCACAGCTCGCCTTTTTCACGGCGCACGATGTGCAGCATTTTGGCATGGGTTTTATACGCCATGATGCCGTAAACGACGATCGCCCCGGCTTCCTGTAGGCGGGAAGCCAACTGTAGGTTGTCGGCTTCGTCAAAGCGTGCGCGCAGCTCAATGACCACGGTGACTTCCTTGCCCTGTCTGGCCGCTTCTACCAGTGCGTTAACAATGGCGGAGTCTGCGCCCGTACGGTAAAGCGTCTGCTTTACCGCCAGTACATAGGGGTCGCGAGCGGCTTCGCGCAGCAGGTCTTCAATCGGTGTAAACGATTGGAAGGGGTGATGCAAAAAAATGTCATTCTTGGCGATAGCGTCAAACAGACTACCCGCTTTTAGCGCTTTAGGAATACTCGGGGTAAACGGCCGGTAGAGCAGTTCGGGGCGATCCACATCACCCAGTACCGACATCATGCGGGTTAAATTCACCGGCCCCTTGACGCGATATAAGTCATCGCTCTCCAGTTCAAACTGGCGCAGCAGAAAGTTGGTTAAGTCGTCGGGGCAATTGTCGGCGACTTCCAAGCGCACGCCGCTACCGTAGCGGCGCGCCAACAGCTCGCCGCGCAGGGCTGAGGCCAGATCAGAGACCTCCTCAGGGTCAACGCTCATGTCTGCATTACGGGTCAGCCGGAATTGGTAGCAGCCACGCACGCGCATACCGGGAAACAGCTCCTCGGCGTGGGCATGAATCAGCGACGACAAAAAGACATACTCAGAAAAACCTTCTTCGCATACCTCTTTAGGCAGTGCCATCAGGCGCGGCAGCGAGCGCGGTGCGGGGAGAATCGCCATACCACCGGCGCGGCCAAAGGCATCCTTACCCTCCAGCTCAACAATAAAGTTGAGGCTTTTATTGATCAGGCGCGGAAAGGGGTGCGAAGGGTCAAGCCCGATCGGGCTGATGACCGGCATAATTTCATTATCGAAGAATGTCTTAACCCAGGCTTTCTGCTCATCGGTCCACTGATCGCGGCGACGAAAGCGTAGCCCGTGGGTTTCCAGCGCGGGTAATAAGGTGTCGTTGAGTATCTGGTACTGGCGATCAATTTGCGCGTGAGCAAGCTGCGAGATCTCCGCCAGCACCGCTTTGGGTAGCCGGCCATCGGCGGCGGTCGTGTCGTCGCCCAAGGCTATTTGGTGCTTTAATCCCGCCACTCGAATCTCGAAAAACTCATCCATGTTGGATGAGAAAATCAGTAGAAACATCAGTCTGTTCAGTAGCGGATGGGCATCGTCTAACGCCTGCTCCAACACGCGGATATTGAACTGTAGGTGCGACAGCTCGCGATTAAAATAGAGCAGGGGGTCATCAAGGTCGGTTTCAGGCAGCGCTTCACGCGCTTGAACCCCGGTGGGGGTGCGGTTAATACGTAACGGCATATCGCCGTCGCTGCTGGTTTGATCGGTAGACGAAAATGGTAAGGAATCGGTAGCTTGCTCGTCCATGGTGGATCACCCCGCGTCGATGGCTCGAAGGTATCATAGCCTGATACTCATAGTTCAGCGCAGTATACGAGGGGAAGATGACAAACAAGTGTCACCTTGCTGTCATCTTTGTGCTTTGCCTAGCGTTGCTGCAGTAGCCGTGCCGCGTCAAGGGCAAAATAGGTCAAAACTCCATCCGCACCGGCCCGTTTAAAGCACATCAATGACTCCAGGATCACCGGCTCTGCTTCCAGCCAGCCGTTGTCAAAGGCGGCGCGATGCATGGCGTACTCGCCGCTGACCTGATAAGCGAAGGTGGGAACCTGAAGCTCGCTTTTTACCCGGCGTACCACATCCAAGTAGGGCATGCCGGGTTTAACCATCACCATATCGGCGCCTTCGGCGATATCCATGGCTACTTCGTGTAGCGCTTCATCGCTATTGGCCGGATCCATCTGATAGGTGCGCTTGTCTGCTTTACCCAAGTTGGTGGCCGACCCCACCGCATCACGGAACGGGCCGTAGTAATGGGAGGCATACTTGGCGCTATAGGCCATAATACGTACGTTGTGCAGGTGCTCTTGCTCTAATACCTGGCGAATCGCGCCAATCCGCCCATCCATCATGTCGGAAGGCGCGACAACGTCGGCGCCGGCCTCAGCATGCGAAAGCGCCTGCTTAAGCAGTGTGTCCACTGTGCGGTCATTCTGCACATAGCCGTGTTCATCAAGAATGCCGTCCTGGCCGTGGCTGGTATAGGGGTCGAGCGCCACGTCGGTGATAATGCCTAATTCGGGCAGGGCTTCTTTAAGGGCGCGCACGCTGCGCTGAACGAGACCGCTGGCGCTATACGCCTCTTCGGCAAGTTCACTCTTGTGCTCGGGGCTAACCACAGGAAACAGTGCCAGCGCCGGGATGCCCAGTTCATACGCCTCGCGAGCCTGCTCAATCAACAGGTCGATAGAGAGCCGCTCAACGCCAGGCATGGAGGCCACGGCTTCACGCTGATTTGTGCCTTCGAGAACGAACACCGGCAGAATTAGGTCTGACGCAGTCAGGCTGTTTTCCTGCATCAACCGGCGGGAGAAGTCATCACGGCGCATACGGCGCATGCGCGTGGCGGGAAAGTGGCGGGCAGTGGGTGTACTCAAGGGGGCTCTCCATTAGAGGTCGTAAAAATCAGCGATCGTGAACATCAAGGATCGCAAATAAACATGCCCGAAGGCCTGAGATGAGTATATCAGCCATACCCTGCGGCGAAAGCCGTCTTGTGGCGACACGGCAGACTGACTAAAGTGAGCGCTTGTTTTGCTGTATTGTGTTCGGCAGACCCTGGGATAAGGAGATAGGCATGGCCAAACAGGTAGCTGTGATTTTAGCCGGCTGCGGCGTTTACGATGGTTCGGAAATTTATGAGGCCACGCTGACGTTGTTGCGTTTGGATCAGTTGGGTATTGGTTATCGTTGTTTTGCCCCGGATATAGAGCAGCATGTTGTTAATCACTTAAATCAAGACGTCGTGGAAGGTGAGCAGCGTAACGTGCTGCAAGAGTCTGCACGCTTGGCGCGTGGTGATATTAGTCCATTGGACGAATTAGTGGCGGATGATTTTGATGCCGTGATCGTGCCCGGTGGTTTTGGCGTCGCCAAGAATTTGTCCGACTTTGCCAGCGCCGGTGACAATATGCAGGTATTAGAGGCATTAAAAGAGGCGCTGACCGGCTTTCGACACGACAACAAGCCGATTGGTTTGATGTGTATTGCGCCCGTCATAGTGCCCCGCTTGTTCGATGATGGCATTGCGGTGACGGTGGGCAATGACCCCGCAATTTCCGGGGCGATCAGCGCCATGGGCGGATTACACCGCAGCTGCGCGGTAGACGATATTGTCGTCGACCTTGAACACCGCGTGGTGACTACTCCCGCGTATATGCTGGCCACGCGCATCAGCGAAGCCGCTACCGGTATCTTTAAGCTGGTAGATCGTATTAATGAAATGATGGATTTAGCCGCTACTTAAACAGTCTGGACCATATAAAAGCCGCTGCCATCGATGATGGCGGCGGCTTTTTAATTAGCTGCCAGTCAACGGCCAGGGCTAGAGGTCTGCTTCTTGCTCGGCTTTGCGTTTGCGCACCAGGCGGCCAAACAGTAGCCCCACTTCGTACAGCAGATACATTGGGACTGCCAGCAGGCTTTGGGAAATCACATCCGGTGGTGTTAGTAGCATACCCACCACGAAGCAGCCTAGTAGTATGTAGGGGCGCTTTTTAGACAGGCTTTCCACCGTAGTCGCACCGGAAAGAATTAACAAAAAGGTCGCGATGGGAATTTCAAATGCCACGCCGAAGGCAAAAAACAGCTTAAGGACGAAGTTCAAATACTGGTTAATATCGGTCATTATCGCGATGTTATCCGGCCCGGTTTGGGTGAAAAACTCAAACAGCAGCGGAAAAACCACGTAGTAGGCAAACGCCGCACCGCCGTAGAACAGCGCAATGCTCGAGACCAGAATCGGGATCGCCAGCGCCTTTTCTTTGTCATACAGCCCCGGTGCGATAAACGCCCACGCCTGATGCAGCACAAAGGGAATAGCGATAAACACCGCCACGACCAAGGTGAGCTTAAACGGCGCTAAAAACGGCGAGGCCACTTCTGTGGCGATCATCTGCGAACCTTCGGGCAGCAGCGCCATCAACGGCTCGGCCACAAAGGTGTAGATATCATTGGCAAAGGAATAGAGGCCCAAAAAGACCACCAAAATCACGACCACGGCCCGCATTAGCCGTGAGCGTAACTCGATCAGGTGCTCAATCAGGGGGGCTTGGCTCTGCTCTTCCCGCGGCTCCTTTGAATCGCCAGACATACTCATTGGTGATTACGATCCTTATTTAATGCCGCCTTTTCAGAGTCAGCCGTTTCAGGCCCAGCCACATCAGCCTGTTTGGCAGGCGCAGAGGCTTCTTCGCGCACCGTTTCGAGGGCGTCATCTAGACGCGCGCTGGCCTTGGCGACGCGCTGCTCGGTTTTGTTCTGTGCCGCCGTAGTAGCTGACGGCGTTGAGTCTGAAGCAGAAGGGATGTCGGCAATGCTCTCTACGTCCAGCTTGGCTTTTTTCAAGCTGTCGTCGAGTTTTTGCTGCTGCTCATTTAGCTTTTGGCGTAGCTCTTCTGATTCCAACTGGGCGCTGATTTCACGCTGCATACCGGATACCGTGCGCTTGATTTTGCCTATCCACATACCCGTTGTGCGGGCGGCGCGCGGCAGCCGCTCCGGGCCAAGTACTAACAGCCCAACAATGCCGATGAGCATCAGTTCAAGAAAACCGATATCCAGCATGGTTTATTTGCGCTCTTCGTTGTGGGCATCCGAGGGGCGGCTTTCAGCAGCCTTTTTCTCTTCGGCTTGAACGTCATAAGTGTTGCCAGGCTCTTCGTGGCCCACTTTGGCATGGGGCTGGTCGCTGCCTTCATCAGCCTCTTTGTTTTTCTCTTCATCGTGCATGGCTTTCTTGAAGCCTTTTACCGCCCCGCCAAGGTCGGTGCCCACATTGCGCAGTTTTTTGGTGCCGAAAACCAGGATGATGATGCCCAGAACAATCAGCAACTGCCAAATACTAATACCACCTAACATATGCATTTCCTCATGGGAGCAAGTTAACTTTCGATGTTACATTCTAGACATTACTAAACGGTTATTCTGACTGGCGGGCGGCTTTTTCATCGTGTCCCGATATGCCAAAGCGTCGTGCCAGCTCGTCTAAAACAGCTTGATGGTCCATGTCCAGGTGCGACAGCATCACCAAACTGTGAAACCACAGGTCGGCGGTTTCAGAGATTAACGCCTGGCGCTCAGCCTCGCCACCGTGTTCGGCATCTTTGGCAGCCAACAGTGTCTCTGCGGCTTCCTCGCCAACCTTTTCGAGTATCTTGTTCAAACCCTTATGATGCAAGGAAGCAACATAAGATTCTTCTGCTACTGCATGACGCCGCTGCTTTAGTACCTCATTGAGAGTATCCAGCACATAGGCACGGTTTGTCGAAAAAGTACTGGTCGATAGGTTGCTGTCCATGGGAATCCTTGTAAACGTTTAATGCACGGCGCCTTATTGCCACACCAACAGCAGTAGGCCGATGGCAGCAGCGGCCAGCACGGGCCACTCCTGCAGCTCAATCCAGCCGCTCAATGGCTGCCAGGCCAAGGCGATAGCCAGCAGAATCAAGCCAAGGCGCAGGCGATACAGACGCTTACCCTGACGCGCCATTTGCACGCGCATGGCGTTGATCGAGTCAACCTGCTGATGGCGCTGGCGATGCTCGTGCTCCATACGGCTGAGCGCTTGGTGCGCGAGTACAGGCAATTCGGGCAACTGGTGCGAAAGCTCCGGCGCTTGGCGCTTCAGCGACTCCCATAAACCGCTGACCCCGGCACGCTCCTTCATCCACTGCTCTAAATAGGGCTTCGCCGTGCTCCACAGGTCTAGATCGGGATACAACTGGCGGCCTAAGCCTTCAATGTTGAGCAGCGTTTTTTGTAACAGCACCAGCTGCGGCTGAACTTCCATATTAAAGCGCCGGGCGGTTTGAAACAGCCCCAGTAGCACCTGGCCAAACGAAATATCTTTGAGCGGCTTTTCTAAAATGGGTTCACAAACGGTACGAATGGCTGCTGCGAATTCGTTGGCGCGGGTATTCTCACCCACCCAGCCAGACTCAATGTGCAGCGCGGCCACTTCATAATAGTCCTGATGGAAAAACGCCAGCAGGTTGCGCGCCAAATAGTCCTGATCTTCCCGGGTCAGGCTACCGACAATACCGCAATCGATGGCAATGTACTGCGGGTCTTCGGGGTTGTCGCAGTTAACGAAGATGTTGCCAGGGTGCATGTCTGCGTGGAAGAAGTTGTCACGAAACACCTGGGTAAAGAAGATTTCGACGCCGCGCTCGGCGAGCTTTTTTAGGTTAGTACCCCGGGCAATCAGGGTGTCCAGGTCGGCGACCGGCACGCCGCGGATGCGCTCTTGCACCATCACGTTACGACGGGTAAAGGGCCAGTAAATAGTCGGCACAAATAGCAGCGGAGAGTCTTTGAAATTACGCTTGAGCTGTGAGGTGTTGGCGGCTTCTTTGTAGAGGTCTAACTCATCAAATAGCGTGGCTTCATAATCGCGAATAACTTCCACCGGGCGCAGTCGGCGGGCTTCAGGTACTTTTGACAGCAGCTTGGCCACTTGGTACATCAATGCCATATCCTGGCGCATGATGCGGTCTATGCCGGGGCGAATGATTTTCACCACCACGTCTTCACCGCTATACAGTGTGGCAGCGTGAACCTGGGCGATCGACGCGGAAGCCAGCGGCACACGGTCAAATTCAGCAAAGGCTGTTTCCAACGTCATTTCTAGCTCTTTCTCGACCCGGGCGACCGCTTGATCTCCGGGAAAGGGCGGCACCTGATCTTGCAGGCGTTTTAGTTCATCGGCGATATCGGCTGGCAGTAAGTCGCGGCGGGTCGACAGCATTTGGCCGAATTTAATAAAAATCGGCCCCAGGGCTTCCAAGGCTAAACGCAATCGTTCGCCCCGCGAGCGCTTGCCAATGGGCACTAAACGTAGCGGAGAAAACCACAGCAGCGCCCGTAGCCACCAGGGCAGGCGCTCTAAGGGCAGCAGCGTATCCAGCCGGTGTCGGGTAATCACCCAGCTTATACGCAGCAGTCGCAAGCTCATGGGCGCGTTTCCTGTAGGGCGGACTGAAGCTGTGTTAGCCGCCGCTGTAAGCGGTTAAAACGCGCTTCGAGGCGGTCGGTTGCTACCTCCAGCTCGGTTAGATGCTCGCGTAAAACGTTGCGTTGCTGCCGCCCTGGCAGTAAGCGTGCCTCTTCAAAGACATACTCCGAGACATCCTGCATCAGCTCATCTTTCGCCCGCAGGCCCCAGCGGGCAGCGCGACGCAAGCCTTCAGCCAGTGAGTGGGCGGGCATGTCGCCCAACCAGCGGGCCAGTTCGTTTTCCCAGTCGATATCTAGATCAAAAAGCAGGTCACGGGTCGCCTCTAATAGGTGGGTACGCCCGCGCACGGCCAGCTTGCCATCAAACATTAGCCGCTCAATGGAGGCGCCACTAAGCCACTCTGAAAATGTTTCTGGCGTGAGCTCCACTACTGCGTCCACATCCGTTTCATCCATGCCATCGGCTCGCATCAGATCGAGCCCGCTGTAATGGTAATGGATGAGCAGTTCCAGGTGCGGCTGTTCAAGGCGTACCAGCAAACGGCTACCGGCCAATGCCGCCAACCGCGCAGGGGCAGCGGGGTCACGGGCGAGTAGGGCATTGAGCGTGCGTTCACAACCGGCCAATAGCAAGGTCGGGGTTACCAGCATGCGGACCTCTTGGCAGGCAACGTCAGGGCAGGAAACGTCATGGTTTGAAACGTCATAGCTTGAAACGTCATAGCTTGATGCCGCGATGCAGCGCAACGATGCCGCCCGTTAAATTGGTGTACTCGACGCGCTCTAGACCGGCCGCTTGCATCATGGCTTTAAGCGTTTCCTGGTCCGGGTGCATACGAATTGACTCTGCCAGATATCGGTAGCTTTCGCTGTCGCCCGCCACTAGCTCACCCATTTTAGGCAGTAGCCGGAAGGAGTACTCGTCATAAGCTTTAGAGAGCAGCGGATTATTGGGCTTGGAAAACTCCAGTACCAACAAACGGCCGCCGGGCTTGAGTACTCGGGCCATGGAGCGCAGCGCGGCGTCTTTATCGGTGACGTTACGCAGGCCAAAGGCAATGGTGATGCAGTCGAAGCTGTTATCGGGAAACGGCAGGCTTTCGGCATTCGCCTGGACATACTCAACGTTGCCGCCCACACCGTTATCGATCAGCTTGTCGCGGCCCACTTTGAGCATTGAGGCATTGATATCGGCCAGGACTACCTTGCCCCGCGGGCCAACCAAGCGGGAAAACTTAAGGGTTAAATCGCCCGTGCCGCCAGCGATATCCAGCACGTGGTGGCCGGGGCGTACGCCAGCGCGCTCAATGGTCAGGCGTTTCCAAACCCGGTGGATGCCCATCGACATCAGGTCGTTCATGACATCGTAGCGAGCGGCAACGGAGTGAAATACGTCGGCCACTCGCGAGGCTTTTTCGTCAACCGGTACTTCCTGAAAGCCAAAGTCGGTTGTTTGAGAACCGTCAGTGGTGCGTTTTTCTGTGGGGCTCATTGGGCAGTAGCTCCCGAATTCGAGGCGATGGCAAATCAACCTTAGGTCTTTTGACCTTGAGGTCGACGCGATTAAAAGTTAACGCCATTGTAGCCTTGTCCACCCTGGCTTGTCTGCCTAGCTTGTCTGAGTCATACCATCACAGTTGCTTGAATTGAATGCTGGCAGGCTCACGCGAGGCGCCGGCCTCTCTCAAGCGCTGCAAGTAGTTGTTCCAGTAGGCCTCTTGGTGAGTCGCGAGCTCATACAGGTAGTTCCAGCTAAACAACCCACTGTCGTGGCCATCGTCAAAGTGCAGTTTCAGCGCATAGTTGCCCGCCTGGGTAATATTTTGCAGGCCGACGTCTTTTTTACCTACTTGCAGCACGGCTGTATCTCCGCCGTGACCGCGCACTTCGGCAGATGGGGAGTAGACGCGTAAAAATTCAACCGGTAGCCGATAGCTTTCGCCGTTGGCGTAGCCAAGTTCCAACTCACGCGACTGCTTATGGTAGTGAACGCGGTTAGGGGTAGGAGCATTCATGATGAGGCCTCATCGCTAAGTGGCATTTCGCTAAGTACCATTTTCGCTAAGTACCATAGCAGTAAGCCCGCATAGAGCGGGCTTACTGTGACTGACGAAGTTTACAAAATATACCGCGACAGGTCTTCGTCGACCGCCAGTTCGCCCAGCTGTGCATTGACATAATCGGCGTCAATAAGCAGCGGGCTGTGCATATCGCCGCCTTTGAAAGAGGCTTCTTCTAGCAGTCGCTCCATCACCGTGTGCAGGCGGCGGGCGCCGATGTTTTCGGTGCCTTCGTTGACCTGCCAGGAGATCTGCGCGATACGCTCGATGCCGTCGGGAGTGAACTCAACGTCCAGCCCTTCGGTAGCCAGCAGCGCTTGATACTGCTTGGTCAGCGACGCGGAAGGCTCGGTAAGGATGCGCTTGAAGTCGTTGGGCGTTAGCGCGTCGAGCTCGACACGAATCGGTAGACGGCCCTGAAGTTCAGGAATCAGGTCCGACGGGCGCGATAGGTGGAACGCTCCAGAGGCGATAAACAGAATATGATCGGTCTTGACCATGCCATACTTGGTGGAAACGGTAGAGCCTTCAATCAGCGGCAGCAGATCGCGCTGGACGCCCTCGCGGGAGACTTCGCCACCGCTGGACTGACCGCTGCCTTTGGCAACTTTATCGATCTCATCCAGGAACACGATGCCGTGCTGTTCAACCGAGTAGACGGCACGGGCCTTGATCTCTTCTTCGTTGACCAGCTTGCCTGCTTCTTCATCGCGCAGCAGTACCTGCGCTTCTTTGACCGTCACGCGGCGGTTTTCGCGCTTCTGCTGGCCCATGTTGGAGAACATGCTCTGCAGCTGGTTGGTCATCTCCTCCATGCCCGGCGGAGTCATGATGTCGACGCCCTGACCGTGCGAAGAAATCTCAATATCGATCTCTTTATCGTCTAACTGGCCTTCGCGGAGCTTCTTGCGGAAGGTTTGGCGGGTGCCATTGTCTTCACGGGGCTTATCCTCCTGACCGCGCGGCGGTGGAAGGAGCGCGTCTAACACGCGGTCTTCAGCGGCATCGGCGGCGCGATGGCTAACTTCTTCCTTAGCTTGCTCGCGCACCATTTTGATCGCGGCTTCCATTAGGTCGCGAATAATCGACTCAACGTCGCGGCCTACATAGCCCACTTCGGTGAACTTGGTCGCTTCCACTTTGATAAACGGTGCTTTGGCCAGCTTAGCCAAGCGGCGGGCAATTTCGGTTTTGCCCACGCCAGTAGGGCCAATCATCAAAATGTTTTTGGGGGTGACTTCCGGGCGCAGGTCATCATCCAACTGCATACGGCGCCAGCGGTTGCGCAGCGCAATGGCGACGGCGCGTTTAGCATCCTGCTGGCCAATAATATACTGATCTAGGGCGTGAACAATTTCGCGGGGTGTCATCTGAGTCATAAAGGTAACCTTTGTGTTCATTGAGCGACGGCGGGGATTGCGTGGGGCAATTAGCGCCCGTCGATCGACAGCTCTTCGAGTGTCACGTGGTGGTTGGTAAATACACAAATATCACCCGCGATAGAGAGCGACTTTTCGGTAATCTCACGCGCCGACAGCTCGGTATTTTCCAGCAGTGCCCGGGCGCTGGCCTGGGCGAAGTTGCCGCCAGAGCCAATGGCGATAATGCCGCGCTCAGGCTCAACGACGTCACCGTTACCGGTAATGATCAGCGAGGCGCTGTGGTCGGCGACGGCGAGCAGCGCTTCCAGGCGACGCAGGGCGCGATCGGTGCGCCAATCTTTGGCCAGCTCAACGGCGGCCTTGGTCAAATGGCCCTGGTATTTCTCTAACTGGGCTTCAAAACGCTCAAACAGGGTGAAGGCATCGGCGGTGCCACCGGCAAACCCAGCCAGCACCTTGCCGCGATAAAGGCGGCGTACTTTACTGGCATTGCCTTTCATAACGGTGTTGCCAAGAGATACTTGGCCATCGCCAGCGAGGGCGACCTGATTACCACGACGTACGGAAACAATAGTGGTCATGGAGATAACTCCTTGGGGGAGACTCGCTCCCGATGACTAATCAGCCGCTCTGTGCAGCCGCAAAAAAAGCGATTCACAACAAAATGCGGGCGGCTGATGAAAAATCAACCGCCCGCAGGTGATCAAGAGGTGGGTTTATTAGTTTTGCAGTTGAATAAGTAGCGGCTCGATGCCTTGGGTGCTCATTAAATCCTGGGCGCGGTTTAGCTCGCGGGTATCCTCGTAAGGCCCCACTTGAACGCGGTGCCAGGTATTGCCGTCGGCTCGAACTTCGCTGATTTCTGCCAGTAGGCTTAGGTTGCGTAACCGCCCGCGCAGCTGTTCAGCGTCGTTTACCTCACGAAATGAAGCCGCCTGCAACATATAGCGCCCCGGCGTGTTGGTAGCCGCTTCATTCTGACGTGCGGTCGATACTTGATCCTCTGGGCGCGTATTAGCCGCAATAACCTGGGCGATAGGGTCGTCGCCTGCGGCACCAGAGCCGGTATCGCTATCCGCTGTGGGTGCTGGCGCCTCCGGGCGAACAACGCTGGAAGGCAGCGAAACGCCTGGGGCAATGACCTCGGTTTCCGGCAGCAGCGTGTAAAACTCAAACGTCGGCATCGACGGCTCGGCGGCTTCCTCGGTTTCCCGAGCGGCAGCGCGCTCTTCACTGCCTGAGGGTTTGGGCATCACCGTGGCTTGGGGGGCTTCTCTCGGCTGCTCTTGCCAGGGGGCGGTGCCGTGCTGGTGCTGCGCCAAAAAGAAACCAGCGGCCATGCCGGCAAGGCCCCACAGCCAACCGGGCAGGCGAAAGCCCCCGCCTGAGCTACGGGTGGACTTGCGTTGCGAGGTGGCGCCACGGCGGGGGGCGGGCTTTTTGCGCGGGCTAGCCATTGCTTACATCTCCTCTGGGGCGCTAACACCCATTAAATCAAGCCCATTGCGCAGCACTTGACGGGTGGCGAGGCCAAGTGCCAGGCGTGTGTTACGCAAGGTGTCGTCCTCGACCATGACTTTGACGGCGTTGTAGCAAGTGTGAAAATCGCCGGATAGGTCAAGCAAATACTGGGCGACCTGCTGTGGCTCGCGGTTTCTAGCGGCGGTTTCCACCACCTCCGGGAAGCGCGCTAAGCGATTGAGTACGGCTTTCTCCTGGTCGCTATCCAGCAAGGCGAGATTGTCCATTGCCAGCGCATGGTCGAACGGCTGGTCGGCATCGTGCGCTTTGCGCAGCATGCTGCATACCCGGGCGTGGGCGTACTGGATGTAGTAGACCGGGTTGTCGTTCGACTGCGAGCGGGCCAGGTCGATATCAAAGGTGAGCTGAGAATCGGCGCGGCGAGCGGCGAGGAAGAAGCGCGTGGCATCGCGGCCGACTTCGTCGATCAAGTCGCGTACCGTCACGTAGCTGCCAGCGCGCTTGGAGAGTTTTACCTCGACGCCAGAGCGAGTGACCATCACCATTTGGTGGAGTACGTAATCGGGCCAGCCTTTAGGAATGCCCACTTCCAGCGCCTGAAGACCGGCGCGTACGCGGGTCACGGTGGAGTGGTGGTCGGCACCTTGTTCGTTGATGACGGTTTTGAAGCCGCGCTGCCACTTGTCCAGGTGGTAGGCCACATCGGGCAGGAAATAGGTGTAGCCGCCGTCGCGTTTGCGCATCACGCGGTCTTTGTCATCGCCGAAGTCGGTAGTGCGCAGCCACATGGCGCCATCATCTTCATAGGTATGACCGGCGCTCACTAGCTTCTCAACGGTGGTGTCTACCTTGCCATCTTCGTAGAGTGAGGACTCCAGAAAGTAAACGTCAAACTCGACGCCGAAGGCTTTTAGGTCCAGGTCCTGCTCGCGACGCAGCCATGCCACGGCAAATTCTTGAATGGCGTCTAAATCGTCAGGGTCGGTTTTGGCGGTGACTTCACGGTCATCGGCGCTGACCGTTTTGCCCGCCAGGTAGTCGTTGGCGACATCGACAATGTACTCGCCGCGATAGCCATCTTCGGGCCAGCTTTCATCGTCAGGGCCCAAGCCTTTTACCCGCGCCTGCACGGAGCGCGCCAGGTTGGTGATCTGGGCGCCAGCGTCGTTGTAGTAGAACTCGCGGGTGACATCAAAACCGGTGGCTTCGAGCAGGCGACATAAGCAGTCGCCAATCGCCGCGCCTCGGCCGTGACCAACATGGAGCGGGCCAGTGGGGTTGGCGGAGACGAACTCCACCTGCACTTTCTCGCCTTTACCGATCAGGCTGCGGCCAAAGGTATCACCGCAGTCGAGTACTTGGGCAACAATTTGTGCGGCGGCATCGGCTGCCGCGAAAAAATTGATAAAGCCAGGGCCGGCAATGTCGGTTTTTTGAATCGCATCGCTCTCGGGAAGCGCTGCGACCAATGTATTGGCCAGTTCACGCGGATTTTTGCCGGCCGGTTTGGCCAGCATCAGCGCTAAATTGGTGGCGTAATCGCCGTGGGCTTTGTCTTTGGTCGGATCGACTTTAATCGTGGGCTGAAGGTCGTTGGGCAGCACGCCTTGGTGTTTGAGCGCGGTAACCGCGCCTTCGAGCAGTGAAACTATCGTATCTTTCATGTCGGTATCCGGGGGTCGTCGGTGGCGGCGTGTGCTAACGCGCAACTATAAGGGGGCGTCAATAAAGTGGCTATTATCAGCAATTGAGCCGCAGTTTCAAAGCCGCGTGATGGTTAGCCCGTGTTAGGCGAGCGTTTGTGGGTCGATATCAATCGACCAGCGTACCTTGCGCGCCTCACGGTTCGCTTCCAGCCACTGCACCAGCCAGCTAACGGCGGGGTGAAGCTGGCTGCGTTTGTCGGCGGCTAGCATAACGTGTAAATGGTAACGATTTTGGCGGCGCTCCATCGGGGCGGGTACCGGCCCCAGGCAGCGGGTTGTTACGCCGGACTCTTTCAGCCACTGGCGCAGAGCCTGGGCGGCCTGTTGTGCCATGGCTAACGCGGCCTGCTCTTTGGGGCTTTCGATGCGCAGCAGCGCCATAAAACAGAACGGCGGCAGTTGGGCGATACGCCGCTCTTCGAGCATGTTGCGCGCCAATGCCCCGTAGCCGTGTTCAGCTAGCTGACCCAAATGAGGGTCGTCGGGGTGCAGAGTTTGTACCAATACACGGCCAGGGTGGGCGGCGCGTCCTGCTCGACCCGCCACCTGTTCCAGCAGTTGGGCGCTATGTTCGAGGGCGCGAAAGTCTGCCGCATACAGCCCGCCGTCGGCGTTAACAACCACCACCAGGGTGACGTGGGGCAGGTGGTGGCCCTTGGCGAGCATCTGGGTGCCGACCAACACGCAGGGCCCACCGCGCTGGATCTCTTTTAACACCTGCTCGAAGCTATCCTTCCGCCGCGTGCTGTCGCGGTCGATACGGTGAATGGTGGTTTTCGGGAGCAGCGTTTGTAGGGTCTCTTCAGTGCGCTCCGTGCCGCTACCCAGGGCGCGCAGATCGCCGCTACCGCACTCGGGGCAGGCATCCGGCAGGGCACGGCGGCTATCGCAGTGGTGGCAGGCCAGTAGTGGTGGCTGGCGGTGTAGCGTCATGCGTGCATCGCATTGGTTGCAATCGGCCATCCAGCCGCAGGCGTGGCAGGCAAGCGTCGGCGCAAAGCCGCGGCGGTTGATAAAAATCAGCACCTGTTTACCTGCGCTTAAGGTGCTTTTGATGGCCTTGATGGCGCCGGGTAACAGGCCGCCCTGGCGACGTTGGTGGCGCAGGTCGATCAGTTCTAATTTGGCCGGTGGGTGGCGGCTGGGGCGTTGGGTGAGGCGAAGATGGCGATAGGTGCCGGCCAGCGCCTGATGTAGGCTCTCAAGGGAGGGCGTTGCACTGCCCATTAGCAGCGGAATTTTATGGTAGTGGGCGCGCGCTACGGCTAAATCGCGCGCATGGTAGCGCAAGCCGTCGTGCTGTTTGTAGGAGCCGTCGTGCTCCTCGTCGACAATAATCGCACCGGGGTTGGCGAGTGGGGTAAAAATCGCCGAGCGGGTGCCGATAATTATCAGTGCCCGGCCGCTGGCGGCGGCTTCCCATACGTCTAGCCGCTCGGGGTCGGTGAGGCCGGAATGCAACGCCACCACGGGAACGCGAAAGCGGCTTCTAAAGCGCGCCAGCGTCTGTGGGGTTAGGCCAATTTCCGGTACCAGTACCAGCGACTGCTTGCCTTTGGCGGCCACTGCTTCAATTAGCTGAAGGTAGACTTCCGTTTTGCCACTGCCGGTGACGCCTTCCAGCAAACAGGGGTGATAGCCCTCAAGCTTTTCATGTAATGCTGCCAGCGCGGTCGCCTGTTCGCGATTTAGGGGGAGCGCCGGGGCCGCGAGTAAGTTACCGCTGGGCGGATTTGGAGCAGTGAGAATATGTTCCTGGCTGGTGGCTAGGCCTTTCTTCTCCAGCGCTAATAGCTGGTCGCGGGTATAGCCGTGGGCACTAACGGCGCGACTAGGTAGCCCTTGTGGGTGCTGCCGCAGCAGCGCATATAGCGCCGCTTGTTTGGGTGCTCGGCTGAGTATTTCTTCTGTGTCTTCGCCCTGGACAAGCCAAAGGGTTTGGGTGCGACCGGCCATCGGGTGGCCTTGACGCAGCCGTGCGGGCATGGCGTGGTGAAGGGTGTCGCCCAGGCTGTGCTGGTAGTAGCGGGCGGCAAAGCGGCATAGCCACAGCCAGTCGTGCGGCAACGGGGCGTCGTCTAGCGTTTCACTGATGTTACGTAGTTGGCTGCGCGGAAGGTCGCTGTGATCGGTCAGCTCGACGATAACGCCCACGACTTCACGCCGCCCAAAAGGCACCCGCACCCGCAGGCCGGGTTGCCAGCCACCGTTAGGTGTTGCACGGGCAGGTAAGTAGTCAAACAAGCGGCGCAGCGGTGAAGGCAGCGCGACTTTGAGTACTTGGGTGAGCCTTTGGGAAGGTACCCGTGAAGAAACAGAATCCGACAATTGGCCTCCGGCATTAGTTTTGCTAGAATATGCGACCGCTCTCAATCTTGACGATCTGTTTTACAGAGCGATTTGCAGAGCTATCGTAACGA
The DNA here is from genome assembly GCF_050215315.1 of Halomonas sp. H2. Taxonomy (GTDB): domain Bacteria; phylum Pseudomonadota; class Gammaproteobacteria; order Pseudomonadales; family Halomonadaceae; genus Vreelandella. Next base: position 3,050,721 of record NZ_CP189760.1, on the reverse strand, counting down.
TAGAGCGGCTAACCGGTTAGTAGTTTTTCCAACCCCGTATGCGGTGCCTGGCACAAGATCAGGTGGCGGCATATAGCTGATGAGGTTCAAGATGAGACAAGGTATCCACCCGAATTACAACACGGTCACCGCCACGTGTTCTTGCGGCGCCAACTTTCAAGTAGGTTCTACCTCTGGTCAGGACTTCTCTTTGGATGTGTGCTCCAACTGCCACCCGTTCTACACTGGTAAGCAGAAGCAAGCGACCACTGGTGGCCGCGTAGAGCGCTTCAACAAGCGTTTCGGCGCTGCTGTTAAGCGCGGCTAATCCACGCCGGATAGCCATATCGCCAGCACAATCAGTGCTTGCGCAAAACCCACGCCATGGCGTGGGTTTTTTGTTGTCCATATAAAACTACCTATAGCATTTTATGGAAAAAATTTTCATAAATTGCCGTGCTAATATTTCAGTACAGCAATAAGTAAACCGTTATGCCTGAGCGGGGGTTGCATAAGTTCCAGCAAACATCTGCGAAAAGTGGCAAATGTGAAGGTAAAATTCAGTTAAACGGGCGTTTTGTTATAAGTTGACAGCGCGCTTGAGGCGCTATGCTTTTTTCTATATTCTGAAACGACTTATCTACTTTATGTTAACTGGACTCTGACCATGACGGATGCAAATAAGCAGGCTGCTTTGGATTATCACGCGAAACCAATTCCCGGTAAATTGTCGGTGGAGTTAACGAAACCCACCGCCACTGCACGAGATTTGGCGCTGGCGTATAGCCCAGGCGTGGCTGAGCCAGTGCTTGAAATCGCTAGGGATGCGGAAAATGCTTACCGTTATACCGGCAAGGGCAATCTGGTCGCCGTTATTACCGACGGCAGCGCCATCCTGGGGCTAGGTAACCTCGGCCCACAGGCCAGTAAGCCAGTAATGGAAGGCAAAGGCGTGCTGTTCAAGTGCTTTGCGGGCATTAACTCGGTGGATATCGAAGTAGATGCGGAGAGCCCGCAGGCGTTTATCGATACCGTCGCGCGGATTGCCGATACCTGGGGTGGCATCAACCTGGAAGACATCAAGGCACCAGAATGCTTTGAAATCGAGAAAGCGTTGATTGAGCGCTGCAATATCCCGGTCTTCCACGATGACCAGCACGGCACTGCGATCGTAACGGCGGCTGGCATGCTTAATGCGCTGGAGATTGCCGGTAAGAAAATCGAAGATGTTAAAATTGTCTGCATGGGCGCGGGTGCGGCGGCGATTGCCTGTATGCGGCTGCTGGTTTCATGTGGCGCTAGTAAAGATAACCTGGTGATGCTGGATCGGCGTGGCGTTATTCACACCGATCGCGAAGGCATTAATGAATATAAAGCCGAGTTCGCCCGCGATACCGAGATGCGTACCTTGAATGACGCTATCGACAACGCCGACGTGTTTATCGGTCTGTCGGGCCCTGGCCTACTTTCTGTTGAACAGGTCAAGAAAATGGCGCCTGATCCGGTGATTTTTGCCTGTACCAATCCAGACCCGGAAATTCATCCTGACGTTGCCCGCGAAGCGCGCCCAGATGTGATTATGGCCACGGGCCGTTCGGATTTCCCGAACCAAGTTAATAACGTACTGGGTTTCCCATTTATTTTCCGGGGTGCTTTGGATGTGCGTGCTACGCGCATTAACGAAGAGATGAAGCTGGCCGCCGTGCATGCACTGAAAGACCTGGCCCGCGAGCCGGTGCCCCAGGAAGTGCTAAACGCCTACGAGCGCAGCGAGATGAGCTTTGGCCGCGAGTACATTATTCCCACGCCTGTCGATATTCGCCTGTTGGCGAGGGTCACCTCGGCGGTAGCTCAAGCCGCCATTGATTCTGGCGTAGCGCGCAAGCCGTTCCCGGCGCACTACCCACTCACCTCCATTAACGACGTGTACGGTGGCTAAGCTGCTAGCTTATTCGATAACTTACGCCCGCTTTTTGCGGGCGTAAGTGTTTTGGGGCAGTATTTCTGGGGCAGGGTTTTTGAGACAGTCTTTCTGGGACAGTATTATTCATGGCGAATAACGCGTCAGCCCTTCCTGAGCAGTAGAGGCCACTAAACGGCCATCACGGCTGTAGATATGCCCTCGCGCAAAGCTGCGAGCGTCGCCTGCCCAGGGCGAGTCGATAACATACAGCAGCCAGTCATCCAGGCGGGTGTCTTGATGCAGCCACAGGGCATGATCAAGGCTGGCGATACGCAACTTGGGGTCGCGGTACTCAATGTCGTGGGGAATCAGGCTGGTAGTCAGCAGGTTAAAGTCCGAGGCATAAGAGAGCAGGTGGCGGTGCAGTGCCGGGTCGTCTGGCAGCGTGCCGGAAAGGCGAAACCAAAGGCATTGGCCTGCTGGCGTGCCGTTGTCGGGGTTGCCGGTGAGATGCAAAAACTCAATCGGGTGGCCGGGAAAGCGGTCGTGCTTGGCTCCACCGCTCTCGATTAACGCTTCGGGAGTTGGTACATCCGGCATGGCCCGCTGATGGCTAAAGCCCGTTTCTTGGCTTTGGAACGAAGCACTGCAGAAAAAGATAGGCTGGCCTTTTTGAATGGCGGTGACGCGCCGGGTGGTAAAACTGCCACCATCGCGAATAGTATCCACTTGATAAACAACGGGCCGGTGCGGGTCGCCGGGGCGCAGAAAGTAGCCGTGCTGAGAGTGCGGGCGGCGCTCATCGGGCACGGTGCGCGCTGCGGCTGCTAGCGCCTGCCCCAGCACTTGGCCGCCATAGAGCTGTGGAAAGCCGAGGTCCTGGCTTTGGCCACGAAATAGCGTCTCTTCCAGCGTTTCTAGCTCCAGTAACGCCACCAGTTTGTTTAGCGCGTCTGTCATTCTCGGTATCCTTGGTGCTGTCTCTATAGGATGCTGTCGATGAAGTGGGCTAACGCTGCGGAAGGTAACCCATTCATACGATCGTTTTGCTACCTTAGCGGAGTTTACGTTTATGCGCAGCGATGAGTTTTACATGTACCGAGCGCTAGACCAAGCACACTTGGCCGCCGCCGCGGGCGAAGTGCCCGTAGGCGCGGTAGTGGTTGATGCGCAGGGCGAAATTATTGGCGAAGGTTGCAACGCGCCAATTGCCAGCTGCGATCCCAGCGGCCATGCGGAAATTCGCGCCCTGCGCGAGGCGGGCGAGCATCAGGGCAACTACCGTCTTGACGGTTGCACGCTGTTTGTCACTTTAGAGCCCTGCATGATGTGCTCAGGCGCGATGATACATGCACGCCTAGCCCGTTTAGTTTACGCCGCCGCCGAACCCCGCGCGGGCATGGTCGAATCAAAGGCTAACTTATTAACCCAGCCGTGGTTTAACCATCAGCTAGCGGTGAGCGGCGGGGTGCTCGCGTCGGCCTCACAAAAACTGCTCAAGCGTTTTTTTGCCGCTAAGCGAGACGCTGTTAATTAAATGGCGGCACGTTTAATTAAGCGGTGGTACAAGTTCGAACAGTAACAGTGGATCATCGTTAACAAGCGTTTTCTCAAGCTGAAAGAACTGCTGACGGCTGCGTTCTACATACTTAATCATTTCGTAGTAGCGGCGGATATTGCGTACATAAATTACCGGCTCACCGCCTCGGGCATAGCCGTGGCGCGTTTGGCTATACCATTCGCGCTGTTGTAACAGTGGCAGTGCGGTGCGCACATCGGTCCAGCGGTCAGGGTCGCCGCCGCGGGTTTCGGTAATTTTGCGGGCGTCGTATAAATGCCCAAGCCCCACGTTATAGGCGGCCAGGGCCATAAACAGGCGATCATCGCCGGTAATGGTTTCCGGTAGGCGGTCTTTAATGCTGCGCAAATAGCGGGCGCCACCGTCGATGCTTTGGGCTGGGTCAGTGCGGTCGTTAATGCCCATGTCACCCGCCGTGTCGTTGGTCAGCATCATTAAACCGCGGACCCCTGTTGGCGAGACCGCGCCTGGATCCCAGTGAGACTCCTGGTAACCCACCGCTGCGAGCAGCTTCCAATCGAACCCCGGTTCCCGTGCGGACTGCTGGAACAGTTCCGTGTAGCGGGGTAAGCGTGCATCCAGATGATCAAGAAAAGTGCGAGTGCCGACATACTCTAGGTAATCGTCGTGGCCAAAGTAACGGCTGACCAGCTGGTCAAGCGTGCCGCTCTCATGAAGGTCTTGTAGGAAGCGGTTGGCGGCTTCAAGCAACCCTAGCCCGCGACCGCTAGGCACCGCCCATGCCATGGAGAGCCGGTCGCCAAGCGTAAAACCATGCTCAACGTTGGGGAAAAATAGCCGGTTTAAACGAAATTGATGCTCAAAAATAACCGCGGCGTCTAGCGAGCCGTCCTCCACTCGCGCTAGCAGTTCAGCAACTTCCAGCTCGTGGGACTCTTTCCAGCTCAGTGTGGGGTGCCGGCGTTGCAGGTCGCGTAACGCTTCGCTGGTGCCCGCTTGGCTGAGCGTGCCTAGCTCCAGGCCGACAAGGTCGCTGGGCTGCTGAATGCCGTTCAGACCACGCCGATAAACTACCAAGGGCTGCATCTGAATAATGGGCCGGGTGTAATGAATGCCGGGGGAGTCGGGTAGTAATGGCAGTGCCGCCGCGCCTAGGTCGCCGCTTACGCGCACCGCAGGCAGCACACTTTCGGGGTGGTGGCTGGCATTAAGGTTAAGGCTCACCCCTAAGTGGTCGGCAAAGCGGTGCATCAGCTCGTACTCAAAGCCGGTGGGGCCTTGGCGGCCTTCGTAATAGGTAGTGGGCGTGTTGCGGGTATGAACGGTAATGAAGTCTTTTTCAGTGATCTGCGTTAGATGCTCGCCAGAAGGAATAGGCGATAGAGTAGGCACCATAACCAAGAGCGTAATAGCAATACACGCATAATACGCGCTGGCACGGGCTAGGAAATGTCGGCAAATCAACGTCAGCATGGCGTCTTGTCGGCATGAAACAAGCTGCCACGATACCCAGCCAGGGTCATACTGTCACCTTGTTGATTTCGTGTGGCGGCTGATTTCCAGTATCATAAGCGTTTTCCGGTATCAAAACCGTGGCTTTTCGGCACCATAAAAGCATGGCCGCACTGCGGCCTAGTGATTTCCCTGCTCGAATTCCCCTGCTCTAGAGGCTTCAGGATATGCTCGAACTGCGAGGCGCGCCCGCCCTTTCTGCCTTCCGTCATGCTCGGCTGTTAACGGTGTTGCGTGAACGTGTGCCCGAAGTGGAAGCGCTGTCTGCCCACTATGTTCATTTTGTCGATGTTCACACCAATGATCGCCAAGTACTGGATGACGCCTCCCGCGAGCGTTTAGCACAGCTACTCGATTATGGTACTCACGCCAGCGTAGAGGTTTCCGAACACGCCCAACGCTTTTTAATAGTGCCGCGCTTGGGCACCCAGTCGCCCTGGTCCTCCAAAGCCACCGATATCGCCCACAACTGCGGATTACGTCAAATTAGCCGCATCGAGCGCGGCATTGATTATCGTGTCAGCTTCACTGCAATGCCGGATGAAGAGGGCCTGAAGGCGCTAGTGGCACTGCTGCATGATCGCATGACTGAAACCGTGCTGGCAGATGCTTCAGACGCCGCCAAGCTGTTTGCCCAACATGACCCGGCGCCGCTGGGCAGTGTGGATATTCTGGACGGCGGGCGGGAAGCGCTGGCAGCGGCCAATCAGGCGCTGGGACTAGCGCTGGCAGAAGACGAAATTGATTATCTTGTCGACGCCTTCAATGAGTTGGGGCGTAACCCCAGCGACATTGAGCTGATGATGTTTGCCCAGGCTAACTCCGAGCACTGTCGTCACAAAATTTTTAACGCCGATTGGGTGATCGACGGCGAGCCGCAAAGCCATTCGCTGTTTAAGATGATCAAGAATACCTTTGCGTCGTCGCCGGACAACGTGCTCTCGGCTTACAGTGACAACGCCGCCGTCATAAAGGGTAGCCAGGCCGGGCGCTTCTTTGCCACGCCGCTGACCGGCGCTGACGACGAACGCGCATTTTACGCCACCCATCAGGAACCCATTCATATCCTGATGAAGGTGGAAACGCATAATCACCCCACCGCGATTGCGCCTTTCCCGGGGGCGGCAACGGGCTCCGGCGGGGAAATTCGCGACGAGGGTGCTACCGGCATCGGCGGTAAACCCAAAGCAGGCCTGTCAGGCTATAGCGTTTCCAATTTGCGCATTCCTGAGTTTGTACAGCCTTGGGAGGCGTTTGATTACGGCAAGCCTGAGCGCATGCAGTCGGCGCTTAACATCATGCTCGACGGCCCCATCGGCGGCGCCGCGTTTAACAACGAGTTTGGTCGCCCTAACCTAACCGGCTACTTCCGTACTTACGAACAGGAGTCGCTTAACGACGGCGGCATCGAGCGGCGTGGCTTCCATAAGCCGATTATGCTTGCCGGTGGCTATGGCAATATTCGTGCTCACCATGTTCAGAAGGGTGATATCCCCGTCGGCGGCAAGTTGATTGTGATGGGTGGCCCGGCGATGCTGATTGGCTTGGGCGGCGGCGCTGCATCAAGTATGGCGTCAGGTACCTCCAGCGCCGATCTGGATTTCGCCTCGGTTCAGCGTGAAAACCCCGAGATCGAGCGTCGCGCTCAGGAAGTCATTGACCGTTGCTGGGCAATGGGCGATCACAACCCGATTCGCTTTATTCACGATGTGGGCGCCGGAGGGCTTTCCAACGCGCTGCCGGAGCTGGTCAAAGACGGTAACCGTGGCGGCCAATTTGATCTGCGCGCGGTGCCTAATGCCGAGCCGGGCATGAGCCCGCTGGAGATTTGGTGTAACGAAGCCCAGGAGCGCTATGTATTAGCCGTTGCGCCTGAAGATTTAGACACCTTCGACGCGCTATGTAAGCGTGAGCGCTGCCCCTACGCGGTGGTGGGCGAAGCATTGGAAGCGCATCACCTTGAAGTCCGTGACGGCCACTTTGACAGTAAGCCGGTCGATTTGCCGATGAGCGTACTGTTCGGCAAAGCGCCCAAAATGCAGCGCGAATTTGAGCGTCACGACCCTGAGCTTTCCGGCATGATGCTGGATAACCTCGACCTGCGCGAAGCCCTGGACCGGGTGCTGCGCCTGCCCACCGTGGCCTCCAAAAATTTCCTGATCACCATTGGCGATCGCTCAATTACCGGCCAGGTGGCCCGCGACCAGATGGTCGGCCCCTGGCAGGTGCCGGTGGCCGATGTGGCGGTCACGACGGCAAGTTTTGATAGTCATGTCGGTGAAGCCATGGCCATGGGTGAACGTCCGCCGGTGGCGTTAATCAACCCTGCTGCCAGTGCCCGTTTGGCCGTCGCGGAAGCGATTACCAACCTGGCTGCAGCGCCGATTGCCAAGCTAAGCGATATCAAGCTCTCCGCTAATTGGATGAGTGCAGCCGACCACCCAGGTGAAAACCAAGCGCTGTATGACGCTGTTTATGCGGTAGGCATGGAAATGTGTCCGGCACTAGGCATTGCCATCCCGGTAGGTAAAGACTCGATGTCGATGCGTACTGCCTGGGTCGATGAGAATGAGCAGGGGGACTCTGAAGAGAAGAGCGTCACCTCGCCGCTATCGTTAGTAGTCACCGGCTTTGCCCCAGTCACCAATGCGTTAGCCACGTTAACGCCGCAGATCAATCTAGATCAGGATGAATCTGACCTGATTCTGATTGACCTGGGTGGCGGCCAAAACCGTTTGGGCGGCTCCGCTCTGGCGCAGGTGTACGGCCAAGTAGGCAACGATTGCCCGGATGTCGACGACCCCGAAGATATCAAGGCGTTTTTCGAGGTGATCCAGGGTCTCAATCGCGACGGTAAGCTATTGGCGTATCACGATCGCAGTGATGGCGGCCTACTGGTCACACTGCTGGAGATGGCCTTTGCCGCCCACGCCGGGCTTGAGATTAAGCTCGACTGGATGGTCGATGAGCCGGTAGAAGCGCTAAACGCGTTGTTCTCGGAAGAGCTGGGCGCGGTCATTCAGGTTCATCGCCAACACACTGAAGAAGTGCTGTCCCAGTTTGCTGTTGCTGGTATCGAAACTTGCGGCGTTATTGCTCGCCCCCGTTACGACGACCAAGTACGCGTTACGCTGTTTGAAGAGCCGCTACTGGAGACCACTCGTTTGCTGACTCAGCGCACCTGGGCTGAGACCAGTTACCGCATGCAGGCGCTGAGGGATAATCCTGAATGCGCCAAAAATGAGTTCGACAACCTACTCGATAGTCGTGATCCAGGGCTCTCCGCTACGCCCACTTTTGATATCAACGATGACATTAGCGCGCCGTTTGTTAACACCGCCAAACCTGCTATGGCCGTGCTGCGCGAGCAGGGCGTTAACGGCCAGGTGGAGATGGCTTGGGCCTTCGATAAAGCCGGGTTTGAGGCAGTCGATGTTCATATGAGCGACATCCTCGAAGGACGCGTCTCGCTTGATGAGTTCAAAGGGCTTGTCGCCTGTGGCGGCTTTTCTTACGGCGACGTGCTGGGCGCCGGCGGCGGCTGGGCAAAATCAGTGCTATTTAACGAACGCGCCCAGGAGCAGTTTGCGGCATTCTTCGCCCGTGACGATAGCTTCTCACTGGGCGTCTGTAACGGCTGCCAGATGCTCTCGCAGTTGAAGTCGTTGATCCCTGGGGCTGAAAATTGGCCGACCTTTGTACGCAATGAGTCTGAGCAGTTTGAAGCACGGGTCTCGATGGTGCGGGTTGAGAAGAGTCCTTCGATTCTGCTCGCCGGCATGGAAGGTTCTAAGCTGCCTATCGCGGTTGCTCATGGCGAAGGGCAGGCGGTGTTCCGCGACAGCGCTCATCTGCGTAGCATGCAGTCGAACAGTCAAATTGCCATGCGCTACATCGACAACTACGGCCAGGTGACGACGCGTTACCCGGCTAATCCTAACGGCTCGCCTTCAGGCATTACCGGCCTGACCACTCCCGATGGCCGAGTGACGATCATGATGCCGCACCCTGAGCGAGTTGCTCGGGCGGTGACCAACTCTTGGCGTCCGGCAGGGTGGCGCGAAGATGGCGCTTGGCTACGGCTATTCCGCAATGCCCGGGTTTGGTTAGGTTAACAAATGCCCATAGGTGACTGATGGCGCAACACTCTAAGGCGGCCTCCGGGCCGTCTTTCGTATCCGCCGCTTCTGTACCTCAATTGCGCCCTTACCAACAGGAAGCGGTTAAGCGCGTGGTGGTGCATTTTCGCGCCACTAGCGAGCCTGCGCTGGTGGTGCTTCCTACTGGCAGCGGCAAATCCCTGGTGATTGCTGAGCTAGCGCGCTTGGCGCGGGGGCGGGTGCTAGTGCTGGCCCATGTGCGCGAGCTGGTGGAGCAGAACCACGCCAAGTACCAAGCCTATGGCCTCGAGGCGGATGTTTTTAGCGCCGGTTTAAAGCGCAAGGAAGCCAGTCGCCAAGTGGTGTTTGGCTCGGTGCAGTCGGTGGTGCGCAACCTGGCGAGTTTTAACGACGCTAACTTTACCCTGCTGGTGATCGATGAGAGCCATCGCGTATCGCTTAATGAGGACGCCAGCTACCGTCAGGTGATCGAGCACCTGCGCCAGCACAATCCGCAGCTTAAAATTCTCGGCCTAACCGCTACGCCCTACCGGTTGGGGCAGGGGTTTATCTATTATCGCCACCATCACGGTATGGTGCGCGGCAGCGAAGTGAGCTTTTTTCGCGACTGCGTGTTTGAGCAGCCGCTGCGCCTGATGGTCAAGCAGGGCTATCTCGCTGCGCCCAAGCGGCTGGATATGGCCGTTGAGGGTTATGACTTCTCCGCGCTCAAGCCCGCTTCAAGCGGTCTGTTTCAAGAAGCGGAGCTTAATCGCGTGGTGGCGGGCAGTCGCGCTACGCCGGGTATTATTGGTCAAATCGTCGAACGTGCCCACGCCCGCCAGGGTGTGATGATTTTTGCGGCTTCCGTGGCCCACGCCGAAGAAATTATCGGCTATTTGCCCAGGGCAGAGGCGGCGCTGATTACCGGCGCAACGCCTTCCCAAGAGCGCACAGCGCTGATCGATGCCTTTAAAGCCCGGCAGCTGAAGTATCTGGTTAACGTGGCGGTGCTGACCACTGGCTTTGATGCGCCCCATGTGGATTTAATTGCGATTTTGCGGCCCACCGAATCGGTGAGTCTTTACCAGCAGATGGTCGGTCGGGGGCTGCGCTTATCGCCGGGTAAAAGCGACTGCTTGGTTCTGGATTACGCCGGTAACCCTTGGGATATCTACGCGCCCGAAGTAGGCGAGCCAAAGCCTGATAGCGACAGCGAGCCGGTGCAGGTCGAGTGTCCCGCCTGCGGTCATGCTAATCTTTACTGGGGTAAGCGCGACGGTGAACTGGTGATTGAGCACTTTGGCCGCCGCTGCCAGGGGTTGGTTGATGACCCAGATAAGCCTGAAAGGCCAGGAAATGGCCCGTGCGGCGCGGTTTCGGGCGCCTCTAAAAAGCAATGTGACTTTAGGTTTCGTTTTAAAACCTGCGAAGAGTGCGGGGCTGAAAATGATATCGCCGCTCGCCGCTGCAACGGTTGCGACAAACTGTTGGTCGACGCGGATGATAAACTCAAAGATGCCCTGAAGCTGAAAGATGCCAAGGTATTGCGGGTAAGCGGTATGCAGCTAGAAGCGACCACCAACGGTCGCGGCTTGCCGCGTTTAAAAGTCACCTACCACGATGAAGATGGCAGCCATCTTTCCGAGTGGTTTGCGCTAGAAACTCCCGCGCAGCGGCGCGCCTTCTACGCCGCTTTTCTGCGCTATCACCTGCGCGCCCCAGGCGGTAAATGGCAGCCGCTAAGCACCGATGAAGTGGTCGCCGTGCAGCACCTTCTGCGCTACCCTGATTTTGTCGTAGGGCGCAAAGTCGGGCGTCATTTTCAAATCCGTGACAAGCTGTTTGACTATACTGGACGCTACCGCAAAGCGGTGGAGGCGGGGTAGTACACCTTTCTTTACCCTCTAATAGGGCCATGCGAATGCTACCGACTTTGCTAAACTGTTTGCCTGTGCCGATTGTCTTTTACCAAGAGAGCCGACCCGCGTGAGCGAGACGCCCAGTGATACTATCGATTTAGAAAACCCTGATGCTGCGGCCATAGAGCCAGCGGCAGTTTCGCTTGGGCGTCTGTTTAATGAGCCGATTACGCAACTGCCGGAAGATCTGTATATTCCGCCGGAAGCGCTGCGGGTCTTTTTAGAGACCTTTGAAGGCCCGCTGGATTTGCTGCTCTACCTGATTCGCCGCCAGAATTTAGATATTCTGACCATCAATGTGGCCACCATCACCCACCAGTACATCGAGTACGTGGAGCTGATGAAGGCCATGGAGATCGAACTGGCGGGTGAGTACCTGCTAATGGCCGCCATGCTGGCTGAAATCAAGTCGCGCACGCTGCTACCCCGTCCGCCGAAGGCAGAGGGCGATGATGAGGAAGACCCCCGCGCTGAGCTTATCCGCCGCTTGCAGGAGTATGAGCGACTTAAAGAGGCCGCAGAAACGCTGGATACATTGCCACGTATGGGGCGTGACTGGTTTAGTGTGCAGGCAGGCTTACCCCCGCTGGAGTCCCGGGTCATTCACCCTGAGGTTGAGCTGGATGAGCTGCTCGGCGCACTTTCCGATATCCTCAAGCGTGCCGAATTGGTTCAGGCCCACCAGATCAGTCGCGAGGTGCTGTCGACCCGCGAGCGGATGCTGAGAATTATGGAGCAGCTGACTTACCAGCACTATACCCCGTTTGAAACGCTATTCACGCTAGAAGAGGGGCGGGCTGGGGTGGTCGTAACGTTTATGGCGATTCTGGAACTGGCTAAAGAGGCCATGATTGAAATTGTCCAGAACGCAGCGCTTTCGCCGATTCACGTGCGCGCACGCACAGCGCCGGATAGTGGAGAGCAGGACGCAGAAGAGGACGCTTTTGATGACACTGCCTTTGGCGAAAGTGCGTTTGAATCTGACCAGGAGGCGCCATGAGTAAGGCCGCCACCGTTATCGATGACATCATTGAAGCCGCGCTCTTGGCGGCTGGCGAACCGCTACCCCTTGAGCGCTTGGAAACGCTTTTTCTGCAAGGCGAATGCCCGACGCGCAGAGAGTTTCGTGGCGTTCTTGAGCGTTTGCAGCAGCGCCATTCGGGCGGGGCGCTGGAGCTATTAGAAACGGTCTCGGGCTACCAGCTGCGTATTCGCCCGCGCCTTTCTCAATGGGTGTCGCGACTATGGGACGAGCGCCCCCAGCGCTATTCGCGGGCGCTGCTGGAAACGCTGGCTCTGATTGCCTACCGTCAGCCGGTCACCCGGAGCGATATTGAAGAGGTGCGCGGGGTTAGCGTGAGTAGCTCGATCATGCGTACCCTGGCGGAGCGCGGCTGGATTCGCGTGGTCGGTCACCGGGATGTGCCCGGGCGCCCGGCGGTATACGCCACCACGCGCAGTTTTCTGGATGATTTTGGCTTGAAAACGCTCGACGCATTGCCGCCCATGCATACCTTGGCGAGTTGGGACGAAAATGAAATAGCCGCTGACACCCATAAACAAAGCCAATCTAATCCAGAGAGTGATGCTAGCGCAGCCAATGAAGGACTAGACGAGACGGCTAAAACGGTGCAGGATGCGCCACCCCAGAAAGACGAGATAACCTCGGCTGACATAGCCGATACGCACGCCGGGACGGCGTTAACCCAGCCGCTGAGCTTTGCTGATTTACAGGCACGGCTCGCGGCACGTGCGCAGCGCGCTAACGACGACGAGCGCGAGCGCACGCAGACTACCGATGTGAGGTCAGACGACCATGAGTGAAAGTAAAGACACCACGCCGCCTACCAGCGAAAAGCTGCAAAAAGTGTTGGCCCGCACAGGCCTAGGCTCGCGGCGTGAGATGGAAACGGCGATTGCCGATGGCCGCGTTAAAGTGAACAACCAAGTGGCTAAACTGGGCGACCGCGTTGAAGCGCGGGATAAGGTCAGTTTTGATGACCGCCCGGTGGCGCTGCGTCCGGAAGAAGAAGCGCCGCGCCGAGTGATTATGTACAACAAGCCGGAAGGCGAGCTGTGTACCCGCAAAGACCCAGAAGGCCGCCGCACCGTCTTTGAGCGTCTGCCACGCCTTAAAGGCGAGCGCTGGATCGCGATTGGCCGCCTGGATATTAATACCAGTGGTTTGCTGCTGTTCACTACCGATGGCGAGTTGGCCAACCGCTTGATGCACCCCTCTACCCAGGTAGAGCGCGAGTACGCGGTGCGCGTCATGGGTGAGGTAAAGCGTGAACACATCCTCGCGATGGTTGATGGCGTCATGCTGGAAGATGGCCCGGCGCGCTTTACCGATGTTCAGGAGTTCGGCGGCGAGGGTATCAATACCTGGTTCCACGTGGTGATTCTAGAAGGGCGTAATCGCGAAGTGCGGCGTCTTTGGGAGTCTCAAGCGCTGACGGTTAGCCGCTTGAAGCGCGTGCGTTATGGCAATATCTTCCTCGATAAACGCGCAAAAGCAGGCGAATGGGTCGAACTTACTCAGGATGAGGTGGATGATTTAGCCACGCTGGCTAACTTAGAAACCCGTAAAGTGCCCGCGCTGACACCGGATGAGAAGAACCGCTGGAGTCGCGATAAGCATAAGCGTAAGCCGGTACAGGCAATGCGTAAGCCGAAAAGCAAAGCCCGTTAAGCAAAGCCCGTTAAGCAATGTTCGCTAAACAACGCTCGTTAAACAGCGTTCGTTAAACAACGCTTTAAGCCTTCTGTAGAGCTACAGCGCGGTTGCGCAGCCATGTAGCTGCTAGCGTACCGGCAAGTCAACCTGTCTGACTCGGGTAGTAACAATGAGTCAGACAGGTAAACGGTTTTTTCGGTAGGTCACGCTAAAAAATACTTGCTATCAATGGGGTGCGCGAGTAGGATATGCATCCGTTAAGGCGGGTCGTTAGCTCAGTTGGTAGAGCAGTTGACTTTTAATCAATTGGTCGCAGGTTCGAATCCTGCACGACCCACCATTTCAAGCATTGACTTGAAATGGGCGCTGAGTGCAGAAGATGGGTATATAGAAAGCTTAATTAGCAAGGCAAATTTGGGTCGTTAGCTCAGTTGGTAGAGCAGTTGACTTTTAATCAATTGGTCGCAGGTTCGAATCCTGCACGACCCACCAAATTCAACGCCCCTGGCAGCTTGCTGTCAGGGGCGTTTTGCTGTGTGAGATAATTACCTTGTGTGGCAATCTGCTTGCAGCAAGCAGCAATTTCCCACCACAATGGTCTAGAATAGACTTTAAAGCGGTAGGCCACCGCGAAAGACGCAGCGGCCCATCGCGCACGCGAGCGGCGTATGCGTAGTGAACAGCGTGCATACGCCGTGACCTAGTGTTTAACAGGGGGATTCCCTGTTCGTCACAGTGGTAGACACGATGACTATTATGACTACTCAAGCTGAGTTAAATGCTCCGCTACCTGTTGCCTACTGCCCGACCCGTATTCCGGCAGAAGATCAGGCGCGAGTTGAAGAAATCAAGCAACTGTTGAAAGCCCACAATGCCGTTTTGGTGGCGCACTACTACACCGACGATGCTATCCAACAGCTAGCGGAAGAGACCGGCGGCTGTGTCGCTGACTCGCTGGAAATGGCCCGCTTTGGCGCTCGCCACGAGGCCACTACGCTGGTTGTGGCCGGTGTCCGCTTTATGGGCGAAACCGCCAAGATCCTCTCGCCCGAAAAACGTGTGCTAATGCCTACTCTTGAGGCAACTTGTTCGCTGGACATTGGTTGTCCTGTCGACGAGTTCAGCGTTTTCTGCGATGCCCACCCCGACCGCACCGTCGTGGTGTACGCCAATACCTCCGCTGCCGTTAAAGCGCGAGCTGACTGGGTGGTGACCTCGTCGATTGCAGTTGAAGTGATTGAGCACCTACAGGCTAAGGGCGAGAAAATCTTGTGGGCACCGGATAAGCATTTGGGTGGCTACATCCAGAACAAAACCGGCGCTGATATGTTGATGTGGGACGGCGCTTGCATTGTCCATGAGGAGTTTAAAGCCAAGGGCGTTGAAGACCTTAAGCGCATATATCCTGATGCAGCGGTGCTTGTACACCCGGAGTCGCCTCAGCCGGTGGTTGCGTTGGCGGATGTGGCAGGCTCGACGTCACAGTTGATCAAGGCGGCCAAAGAACTACCTAACGATAAGCTGATTGTAGCGACTGACCGAGGCATCTTTTTCAAGATGCAGCAGGCGGTACCCGATAAAACTCTGTTCGAAGCGCCTACCGCGGGTAATGGCGCCACGTGCCGCAGCTGCGCGCACTGCCCCTGGATGGCCATGAACGCGCTGGATAACCTGGCAGGGGCGTTACGTGAGGGGAGCGGCGAGATTCAGGTGGATGACGCTTTGCGTCTGCAGGCCTTAAAACCCCTTGAGCGCATGCTGAACTTCAATACTTAGCTCCAATGTTAAGCGAAATAACATCATAAGCGCTTCTGTTGGCTAACCGATAGAGGCGCTTTTTGATGCGTCATAACATCAATTAAAGTCTTCCAGCGCCTCGCGATAGTCAATAAAAGCTTCTCGCCGCTGTTCTATACGCGCCAGCATCTGCTCGTCATATTCGCGCTCGGCGGCATCGCGGGCGATGGAGAGCTGGCGAATGCCGCTGTCTACGCGACCGGTTAGCTGCAAGTGTTCGGCCCGTGCTAAGTGGCCCCAGCTGTTGTGCCCGCTGCGCCCGGCTGCCTCAGCAAGCAGATTAAAACCCTGAGGGTTTTCCGGGTATTGAGAGGTGATGTCGCGCAGCAGGCTGTAAGCCGCCTGTGGGTCGCGCTGCAGCTGTGCTTCAGCCAAAATCAGCTGCGCCGGAAGATAGTTGGGCATAAAGCGTAGTTGTCGTTGGCTGCGCTGAATGGCCTCATCGTAGCGGCCCGCCTCTAGCGCGACGCTTGCCGCTGAGGCGGGCAGCATCGCCAAGTCGGGCTGTTCGTTGGTGAGCTGGTCTAGGCGTTGCAGGGCGCTGTCAGTCTGGCCGTTGCGCGCTGCAATCAACGCTTCTAAATAGCGCTGGGCGGCGGTCTGTTCGGCGCCCTCCTGGGCAAGTCGCGAGGTTGCTTGCTGGGGAGTGTTGGCATAAATACTCAGCAGCGCGCGGGCTCGCATCATGTCGTAGAGGGTGTTGCTGGTATACGCATCGGCGACGCTAAGCTGTGCGGCGCGGTCTTGGGCGGCGCTCAAGCGATTGTCGCTAACCGGGTGGGAAAGCAAAAACTCGGGCGGCGAGTCGCCCTGCAGGCGGGCCATGCGCTGCATGGTCGCAAACATGCGCACCATCGCTTGGGGGTCGTAACCCGCGCCGGCTAAGGCTTGCAGGCCTATATTGTCGGCTTCCCGCTCAAATAGGCGTGAATAGCTGAGCTGGTCCTGAATTAACGCTGCTTGCGAGCCCATGGCAGCTGCCATGCCAGCTTCGCCGCCGCCACTAACAGCAATCAGCATGCCGGCCAGCATGGCTGCCATGGCGGGTAGTTGGGTTTGTGACGCGCGGGCGCTGCCACGAGCATAGTGGCGTTGGGAGAGGTGGCCCAGCTCGTGGGCCAAGACCGAGGCAAAGGCGCCCTCATCTTCAGCGAAGGCGAACAGCCCAGAATTAATCCCTATTACGCCGCCTGGGACAGCAAAGGCGTTCAGTGAACCGTTGTCGACCATAACGGTGATCGTGCGTAGACCGTTAATTTGGCTGTGTGGGGTTAGTCGGGCAATAATGCTGTGCAAGTAATCACTTGCAATGGGGTCTTGCCACTGGGGGGCTTGGGCCCGAAACTGGCGCAGCCACGCGCGTCCAAGGCGATACTCTTCATTGCTGACGGAAGTAGACGCAGCTCCTAAACTTGGCAGACCATAATCGTTGACGGCAGCGCTTGGTGGGCTAAAGAGAAGGCTACTGCAGGCACAAGCGAACGCACATATCCAGCCTGGGTAAGCGGTACGAAGTGTCGGCATGGCATCCTCATGAGGGTTGGTTACGCGTAAAGGTTACGCTGTGATACTGATTCAGGTTACGACATTGATAAAGGCTGGGAAGTGCCGTTAAATCGTCTGACGAGTAAAATCAAACGCTAAAACAGTTTATGCCAACATGTTTATGATTCAATGCCGTGAATATACAGGCCATTTGAAGGAGAGGGTATGTCTGAGCAAGCCGGGGGCTTTCAACCCGACACGGTACTTGACGCTTGTGGGCTGCATTGCCCGTTGCCATTGCTGAAAGCTAAGCAGGCCTTGGCAGGCTTGGCGGCGGGCCAGTTACTCGAAGTGCGTTCAACGGATGCTGGGTCGTGGCGCGATATGGCCTCGTTTACTAATCAGAGCGCGCATACCTTGGAAGGCCGTGAACAGCGCGATGATGTTTACGTGTACTGGATTCGCAAAGCTGGGGATGCGCACTCATGACCCTGCGTACGATTTTAAAAAGCTGGGTTGAGCGCTACTTCTCTGACGAAGAAGCACTGATTTTGCTAGTGGTGCTGGTGGCAGGCTTCGCCGCAATTATCTGGTTTGGGCGAATGCTGGCGCCATTCTTTACCGCGCTGGTGATCGCGTTTCTACTCCAGGGTGTCGTAAGTGCCTTTACCCGACGGGGGTTGCCGCACTTGCTCGCCGTGATCATGGTGTTTTTAGCCTTTGTGAGCGTGTTGCTAACCCTGGCATTTATTTTAATGCCGTTAATCTGGAATCAGTTAGTTGGGCTAGTGCAGGAAACGCCGCGGATGTTCGCCAGCGGCCAGGGGTGGTTGGATGAGTTGCAGACGCGCTACCCAAATATCATTACGCCCGATCAAATGCAGAACTGGATAGGCGTGGCAAGCCGTGAGATTAGCCAGTTAGGCCAGCGTGCCTTAACGCTCTCGCTGGCCTCGCTGGGCAATATAATGTCGCTGATTATCTATCTGGTGCTGGTGCCGATCCTGGTGTTCTTTATGCTCAAGGATCGCGACGTATTGGTCGGTTTTATACTTTCGCTGCTGCCGCAAAAGCGTACGCTGCTAGCGCGTATTTGGCGTGAAATGGACGATCAGATTGCCAATTATATTCGCGGCAAGTTTATTGAAATCATCATTGTGGGCACGGTGGCTTTTTTTACCTTTGCGTTCTTTGGGTTGCCGTATACGGCGCTGTTAGCGGTGTTGGTAGGGTTCTCGGTGCTGGTGCCTTACATCGGCGCAGCAGTGGCCACGCTGCCGGTTGCTGCGGTGGCGGGGTTTCACTTCGGGCTTAGCGAAGAGTTCCTCTATGTGTTGGTGGCTTATGGCGTGATCCAGGCGCTAGATGGCAATGTATTGGCGCCGGTTTTGTTCTCTGAAACCAATAATATTCACCCGGTTTCTATTATTGTGGCGGTGCTGTTCTTCGGCGGAATCTGGGGCTTCTGGGGGATCTTTTTTGCTATTCCTCTGGCAACGCTGCTGAAGGCGCTGATTTACGCCTGGCCGCGGGGTATGTATGAACGGGATGGGCGACGAGGGCTACAAGCACCGGCGGTTCAGGAGGCCGAGTAAGGTTCGCCCACTACCCATGGTGGAGCAGCACGGGTAGTGGGGTTAGCTGAAAAGGGGCTTTGTGAAAGCTAGCGGGCAGCGTTGAGTTTTTCAGCCGCTGCGAGCACTTCGTCAACGTGGCCTGGCACCTTAACGCCGCGCCACTCGTTGGCTAGCTTGCCCTCTTTATCTATCAAGAAGGTGCTGCGTTCAATTCCCAGATGCTCTTTGCCATACATCTTCTTGAGTTTGATCACATCAAACAGCGCGCAGACGCTTTCATCTTTATCGGAGATAAGCTCAAAGTTGAAATCCTGCTTGGCTTTGAAGTTCTCTTGCGCACGCAGGCCATCTCGGGAGACGCCTAGAATAACCGTGTTAGCGGCATCGAAAGCCACTTTACGGTCACGAAAATCACCCCCTTCGGTGGTGCAGCCAGGCGTGCTGGCTTTGGGGTAGAAGTAAACAACCACTTGTTTGCCGCGCAGTTCCGAGAGTGTCAGAGTGGTGTCACCAGTAGCGGTGGCGGAAAAATCAGCAACGGGCTGACCGATTTCAACAGGCATAATTTCAAAGGGCATGGTGCATCCTTATTGATAGTGGGTGTTAAGATTGAGTGCTAACGGCGATTACACGTAAGCCTGGGGCCGTTGTCAAAGCTCAAATCACGCTAGAAGCAAACTCTCACCGCTTTACGCTGTACAGGCTCGAGTCGCCTGAGTACCATTTGCTCTCTGTGTGATGCTGGCGCTTGGTGTAAAGTGTCGCAATAGCACTTAAAATACGTTGCACTTAAAAACACACCGATAGTTGATACCATAATTTAGCTGGTGAGGATAAGCGGATGATCACAGGCAGCATTGTCGCCCTGGCGACGCCTATGAAGGTCAATGGCGACATCGACTGGGAGGCGCTTCGCCGCCTGGTGAACTTCCATCTCGACAATGGCACTGATGCCATTGTTGCTGCTGGCACAACCGGCGAACCGACGACCATGTCCTTCGCCGAGCACTTTGACGTGATTCGTAGCGTCGTAGAAGAAGTCAATGGCCGTATTCCGGTGATTGCCGGTACCGGGGCCAATGCCACTTCTGAAGCCGTTGAGCTGGCACGCTACGCCGGTGAAGTAGGGGCGGATTACTGCTTGTCAGTGTGCCCTTACTACAACAAGCCCACTCAAGAAGGCCTTTATCAGCACTTTAAAGCGGTCGCTGAGGGCAGCAAACTGCCGGTGATTCTGTATAACGTGCCGGGCCGCACCTGCTCGGATCTCTACAACGAGACCGTGTTACGTCTGGCCGCAGTCGATAATATTATCGGTTTAAAAGACGCTACAGGGAACCTAGAGCGTGCGGAGGATCTAATCACTCGCCTCAAGGGTAGTGGCTTTATGCTCTACTCTGGCGACGACGCGACTGCCTGTGACTTTATGCTCATGGGTGGGCATGGTGATATTTCCGTCACCGCCAACGTTGCCCCCCAGGCAATGCACGATCTGTGTGTAGCTGCCGTAGCCGGTGATTCCGATAAGGCGCACCAAATCAATACACGCTTGATGCCGCTGCATACCAATTTGGGCATAGAGTCGAACCCTATCCCGGTGAAGTGGGCGCTGAATCGTATGGGCTACGCAGACGCGGGGGTTCGTCTACCGCTGACCTGGCTGTCGGAAAAATACCACGCCACGGTCAGCGAAGCGCTGCAGTTGGCGGGCGTCGTAGAGGAGTAACCCGGCGTAATACCCTTTGCTACCCAGCTCGTGACCGCGAAGCTGGGTACCTGATTTGTTGACTTAAGGTGGCTTGATGAGCTCTGTTCCTGAAAAGCGTGCGCTTAAATGGATGCCGCTGGCACTCGTAACGGCTGTCACGCTAACAGGCTGCGCGCGCGATGGTTTTTACCACGACCGTAACCTGGATTATACCGAGGCCGCCCCAGCGCCGCCGCTGGTACTGCCGGAGACCCGCAATACCCAACGCTACCGCGATGCGCTGCCGGTTCCTCAGGCCGCCGCGCAAGGCACACGGCTTGACGAAGCGGCAGAGGTTCGCCCCCCGCAGTCGCTGGCGATTGGCAGTGGGCTGGAACCTGAGTACGTTGAGCGTCGCGAAGTGGGCGATCAAACCTGGCTGGTAGTAGCCGCCGATACCGGCACCGTTTGGCCACAGTTGGAAGAGTTCGTGCGCAGCCGTCAGTTGGCCGTGCAGGAAAGCAGTGCTTCCCAGGGCGTTATTGTGACCTCCCAGGCGGATATACGCCTGCAAAGTGCACTGCGTGCCGGCAGCAGTGAAGTACGCTGTGAGCGCGGCGGACAAGCCATGGCCAGCTGTTTGGATGCGCTGGAAAGCCATTTGAGTTCGCGCAGTGCTTCTGCCAGCGTCTCCTCTTCATGGACCGCTCAGCGCCTTACCGATGAGCAAACGCTACAGATTCGCCAGCAGGGCGAAGAGTGGGAAGTGGTCATTCCCCAGCCAGTTGACCGCGTATGGGCCGAGCTGAACCACTACCTCGAGCTAGATTTTGCTCAGCAAGGTCAGCGTGATTTGCTTGCCGCCGACCCCAGTGGTCACGAGTTCCTGGTTGAGTATATGACCGAAACCGAGCGCAACCGCAATCCGCTGCAAATCGTCTTCAGCGCCGACGTCCGCAAGATGTCTCAAGAGGTCCGCCTTGCCCTGCAGTCTGACGGCGACCAGACGATTCTGCGTGCTATTAATGCCAGTGAACGAGCACTCAGCGCCGATGACCAGCGCGAACTGCTTGAGCGTGTTTCCGGCTATTTACGTTAAAATATTGCCCCCTAACCCCTTACGGAGCCCCCATGGAAAAGCGCCAAGAACTCTACGCCGGTAAGGCGAAATCTGTGTATACCACCGACGATCCGGATTTGTTGGTGCTTAACTTTCGTGATGATACCAGCGCCTTTGATGGCAAGAAAATGCAGTCGCTGGCCCGTAAGGGGATGGTTAATAACGTTTTTAACGCTTTCATTATGGAGCGGTTACAGGAAGCGGGGATTCCCACTCACTTTGAAAAGCAGCTCTCAGATACGGAGAGTCTGGTCAAAAAGATGCAGATGATCCCGGTTGAGTGCGTAGTGCGCAACATCGCTGCGGGCGGCTTGGTCAAACGGTTAGGCGTGGAAGAGGGCATCGCGCTTACACCACCGACTTTCGAGCTGTTCTTGAAGAACGACGAGAAGGGCGACCCGATGATCAATGAGTCGTTGGCGGAAACCTTCGGTTGGGCCACGCCTGAGCAGTTAGCCAAGATGAAGGTATTAACCTTCAAGGTTAACCATATCCTCAAAGCGTTGTTTGCTGAGGGCGATATGCTGCTGGTGGATTACAAGCTGGAGTTTGGCGTATTCAAAGGTGAAGTGGTGCTGGGCGATGAATTCTCCCCAGATGGTTGCCGCCTATGGGACGCCAACACCCGTGAAAAAATGGATAAAGACCGCTTTCGTCAGGGGTTGGGCGGCGTAATTGAAGCCTACGAGGAAGTTGGCCGTCGTCTGGGGATTACCTTTCCTGCTTGAATCGGCACGTCAGGTTCATTGCTCGGCGTAAGGCTCGATAGCCATCACCTCTAAGGTGGTGGCTTCGCCTTTTTGGCGAGGGCGAAACTTAACGTCCACATCACGTAGCCGAACGCCATAAAGCCGCTCAGATGCAGTGTCTTGCTGTTGGTAAGCGGGTCTGGGGTCTTGGCCCAGTACCTGTTCGATTAACGCGTGCAGAGTGGCGCTGTCTTGGCGTTGGGCGAGGGTGTCCAGTGCTGTGGGGTGAAAGGTGACCGCCATTAGTGACGGTGCCTGTGGCGCGAAGCCGGCCTGTGCGCCAGGATGAGCCTCAGCCCAGGGCAGATAAGGCTTGATATCGATGACCGGTGTGCCGCTAACCAAGTCGCAGCCCTGTAACGCCAAAATCACGCCTTGCTGAGTGTCGATTCCGACGAGCTTTACCAGCGATAGTCCTAAACGGTTAGGCCGATGGGTGCTGCGGCTGGCAAACACGCCGACCTTTTTATTGCCCCCCAGCCGCGGCGGCCTTACCAGCGGTGTCCAGCGATCAGGGCTTTGATGAAAAATAAAGCTCAGCCATAGGTGGCTAAAGGCTTCAAGACCGCGCACCGCAAGCGGGTCATTGTAAGGGGCGGTGAGCACTAGGCGAGCATTGGCAGCGGGGGCGAGCCCCGGCTGGCGAGGAATGCCAAACTTATCAGGGTAGTCGCTGATTACATGACCAATGGGCGTTAGCGTAAAGTGCTCGCGGTTAGGGGCGTCATCCATCACACTGCCTTTTGTTAGGTTTGATCCGTGCCGGATTGATGTGCGTCAGTTTGATATGGGTAGTATAAAGCAGGCCAATGGCTTAAACGTTATCAATTACAGCTCAGAGGCGACTTATGACCAGTACCGCAGAGCAACAAGCGCCGGCACCCACGAGTGCGCGGGTAACGTATCGCGCTGCATTGGCACGCGATGCTGGTGACCAGGCGGAAGTGTTTTATCATGCTGTTATGCAGGGTGCAGCGACGCACTACACGCTCGCAGAGAGGAAAGCCTGGGCTCAGGCGTTGCCCCGAGAGAGCAGTGCGTGGGCGGCGCGCCAAGCGCTCTATACGACGATTGTTGCCACCTGCGATGGCCGCTGCGTGGGGTTTCTGGAAATGAATTTAGCCGCCGGACGGATTGAAACGCTTTATGTGTGGCCCTCGCTGGCCGGTCGTGGCATTGGCACGACGCTGCTGGTGCACGCCGAGCGCATCCTGCTGGAGCAGGGCGCTGGACGTGTTGAGATTGAAGTGAGTTCGGTGCTTTATGAGCGCCTGCTGCGCCGCGGCTGGGAGAGCCACGGCGAGCAGTGGGTCGAGCGCAGTGGAGAGCGCCTGCTGCGCTATCGGCTTTCCAAGTCACTTAATGCTGTTGAGACCTAATCGATCACACGCTATAGCTGCGCGTAATACGCATTGAGAGATCAATGGAGGTGATGTCTTTGGTCAGTGCGCCGCTAGAGATACAGTCAACGCCGGTGTCGGCGATGGCTTTTAACGTTGTCGCATCGACGTTGCCTGAGGCTTCGAGTGTGGTTCGCCCGCCGTTAATTTCAACGGCCACATGCAGGTCTTCAATGGCAAAATTGTCGAGCATAATTATGTCGGCCCCTGCCGCAAGCGCCTGATCCAGCTCCTCAAACGTTTCTACTTCGACCTCTACCGGCAGGTCGCTGGCTAGCTTGCGCGCCTGGGCAACCGCGGCTTGAATACTCCCGCAGGCAGCAATGTGATTCTCTTTGATTAAAAAAGCGTCCCATAGGCCAATGCGGTGGTTGTGCCCACCGCCGCAGGTGACCGCATATTTTTGCGCCAAGCGCATACCGGGTAGCGTTTTACGGGTGTCCAGCAGGCGTACGCCGGTGCCTTCAATTAGATCGACGTAGGCGCGGGTAGCGGTGGCTGTCGCCGACAGCGTTTGCAGCAGGTTGAGCGCCGCGCGCTCGCCAGTAAGCAGGATGCGAGCAGGGCCTTCCAGGGTCAAAAAACACTGGCCAGCCTCAAGTTTGTCGCCATCGGCGGCCTGCCAGCTCAGGCTTACTCGGCTATCCAGGCGGCGAAACAGTTCATCTACCCAGGCTGCGCCACACAGCACGGCGGCTTCACGGGTAATAATGTCGGCGCTGGCCCACTGGTGCTCAGGGATCAATTGCGCGGTAATATCACCCGGGCCAACGTCTTCTGCCAGCAGGTGAGCAGCGCTGGCACGGATTTCTTCAGCAAGAGCGGATTGGTAATGCATGGCAGGGGATTCTCTGAACGTCGCCAAGTGTGTCTGGCATTGTAGTGAAAAACATTATAGTGAAAACATTGTAGTGAAAAACAGTGGTGAAAGAGAGTCGTGAGTGAGCGCTAATCAGAGGAGGCCTTACGCGTGGAAAATAAAGATGCCCCTAACGGCTGGTGGAAAAATGCTCGGCGAGTCGTCTCACCCAACTGGGATGCCCGGCCTAACGCAGAAATTTCATTACTGTTAATTCATGCGATCAGCTTACCCCCGGGTGAGTTTAGCGGTGCTGCCATTGAGGCGCTGTTTACCAATCAGTTGGCGGTCGATGCGCATCCATTTTTTGCAGAGATTGCTCACCTGAGAGTCTCCGCGCATTTACTCATACGTCGCGACGGCGAGTGTGTGCAGTTCGTCGATACGGATCAGCGCGCCTGGCATGCCGGGCGATCCAACTGGTGGGACGCCCGCCAAGCCAAGTGGCGCAAGGCGCTCAACGATTTCTCGGTAGGTATTGAGCTTGAGGGCGATGATGTAACCCCCTACACCAACGCTCAGTATCACGCTTTAGCTGAGGCGGTGGTGTGGCTGATGGCGCGCTATCCACAGCTCAATAGCGAGCGTATTACTAGCCATGCGCATGTGGCACCACTGCGTAAAACGGACCCCGGCCCGGCGTTTGATTGGGCCTATTTTCAGCAGCGGTTGGCATCGTGTATTGAGCGTTAAGTATTAATTAAGTACCTCACTGGCAACAGAATAAAACGGTAGTTTAATTACAATTGATGAGTCGTTAATGGAGCTCACTAATACTCTGTAGTTCACTTATGTTGCAGTGCAGAAGTTTGTTTTCGATAGGCTTTTCCGCTGCGACATAATTGGCAGCGTGACGACTTTGCGGTATCTTCCCCTATACAAAAGGCTAACTTTTACCACATTTTTGTAGCTTTACTACATCAATATGTACGTAGCTTGTTGAATGTAGAGCTAAAACCCCCAACCGGCGTTCATTCACCGGCTGTATATTGGCGCGTGTTGGCGTTCCACACCGCCATTTCAGGCCTTCTTGGGTAGCGGGGATTATTGTCATTTATCGTCATTCGGAGAGACCTCTATGAGTCTGGAGACAAGAGAAGATCTCGATCCGATCGAAACCACGGAATGGATAGATTCCTTGGAATCGGTGTTGGATCGTGAGGGCGAAGAGCGTGCCCGCTACCTGATGACCCGCCTGGCGGATCGCCTGCGCCGGGATGGCATGAAGGTGCCCTTCTCGGTGACAACCCCGCACCGTAATACGATTCCGGTTCACCGCGAAGCCCCGATGCCTGGCGACCTGTTCATGGAGCGTCGTATCCGCTCTTTGATCCGTTACAACGCCATTGCTCAGGTGATTCGTAATAACCGCGCCAAGCCGGGCCTGGGTGGTCATATTGCCAGCTTTATGTCCGCGGCAACCCTGTATGACGTAGGCTTTAATCACTTTTTCCGCGCCGCCAAAGACGATTTTGCTGGTGACTTAATTTACATTCAGGGGCATGTGGCGCCAGGCATTTATGCACGCTCCTACCTGGAAGGCCGCCTGAGCGAAGAGCAGATGGACAAGTTCCGCCAGGAAGTCGATGGCGATGGTCTGTCTTCCTACCCGCACCCGTGGCTGATGCCGGATTATTGGCAGTTCCCCACGGTTTCCATGGGGCTTGGGCCGATCCAGGCGATCTACCAAGCGCACGTGATGAAGTACCTGCATCATCGTGAGCTGAAGGATATGTATGACCGCAAGATCTGGTGCTTCATGGGTGACGGTGAGTGTGACGAGCCGGAATCCCTGGGCGCGATCTCACTGGCCGGCCGTGA
This sequence comes from Halomonas sp. H2, assembly GCF_050215315.1. Classification (GTDB taxonomy): domain Bacteria; phylum Pseudomonadota; class Gammaproteobacteria; order Pseudomonadales; family Halomonadaceae; genus Vreelandella. Next base: position 3,024,593 of record NZ_CP189760.1, on the reverse strand, counting down.
GAATCTCGACAACCTGATCTTCGTGATCAACTGCAACCTGCAGCGCTTGGATGGCCCGGTACGTGGTAACTCGCGGGTGATGGACGAGCTCGAAGGTGTCTTCCGCGGTGCCGGTTGGAACGTGATTAAAGTCGTGTGGGGCCGCCATTGGGATCCGCTGTTCGAGAAGGACAATAAAGGCATCCTTCAGAAGCGGATGGATGAAGCAGTCGACGGTGAGTACCAGAATTACAAAGCCAACGGCGGTTCGTATACCCGCGAGCACTTCTTCGGTAAGTACCCCGAAACCGAAGCGATGGTCAAAGACCTCTCAGACGAAGATATCTGGAAGCTCAACCGCGGTGGCCACGACCCGTTTAAGGTCTACGCGGCCTACAACGAAGCGGTCAACACCTCTAATGGCAAACCCACGGTTATCCTGGCGCATACCGTTAAAGGTTACGGTATGGGTAGCGGCGATGGCGAAGCGGCCAACGAAGCCCACCAGGTCAAGAGCATGGAGTACGAAGCGCTCAAGACATTCCGTGATCGCTTCGGCATTCCATTGACCGATGAGCAGCTCAAAGATGTGCCTTACTATAAGCCGGAAGATGATTCCCCCGAGCTTAAGTACATGCATCTTCAGCGTGAACGCTTAAATGGCTACCTGCCAAGCCGTCGCAGTGACTTCGACGCGCTGGAAATTCCGGCCCTAGAAGATAAAACCTTTGCCTCACAAATGGGCGGCTCTAAAGGCCGTGAAGTCTCCACCACCATGGCGTTTGTGCGGGTTCTCAACGGCCTGGTAAAAGATAAAACGCTCGGCAAAAAAGTCGTGCCGATTATCCCTGATGAAGCACGTACGTTTGGCATGGAAGGTATGTTCCGTCAGTTAGGTATTTATACCGCTGAAGGCCAGAAATATGAGCCGGTCGATAAAGGCCAGATCATGTACTACCGCGAGGACCAGAAAGGCCAGGTTCTTGAAGAGGGTATTACGGAAGCGGGCGCGATGTCTGCCTGGATTGCGGCGGCAACCTCCTACAGCAACAACCATGTCACGCTATTGCCGTTCTACATCTACTACTCGATGTTCGGCTTCCAGCGTATTGGTGACTTGGCCTGGGCGGCGGGCGACCTACAGGCCCGCGGCTTTATGGTCGGCGGTACCGCGGGGCGCACCACGCTTAATGGCGAAGGCTTGCAGCACCAGGATGGTCACAGCCTGATTCAGGCCTCCACCATTCCCAACTGCCGCAGCTACGACCCGACCTACGCCCATGAAGTCGCGGTCATTCTGCAGGATGGTCTGAAGCGCATGTTCACCGATAAGGAGAACTGCTTCTACTACCTGACGGTCATGAACGAGAACTACGAGCATCCGGCGCTAGACAACGTACCCGCTGACGATATCGTCAAAGGCATGTACCTGCTGCGCGAAACCAAGGGTGACAAAGGCCGCGTTCAACTGCTGGGCTCGGGCACTATTCTGCGCGAAGTGGAAGCCGCCGCTGAGTTGCTCGAGAACGATTGGGGCATTGGCGCCGACATCTGGAGCGTCACCAGCTTTAACGAGCTGCGTCGTGAAGCGCTGCTGCTTGATCGTGAAGCCTTTTTGAGCCCTGATGCCGAGGCCAATAAGCCCCACGTCACTAAGTGCTTGGAAGGGCGCGATGGGCCGGTTATCGCGTCTACCGACTACATGAAGCTGTATGCCGACCAAGTGCGCGCTTGGGTGCCGGGTGACTACACTGTATTGGGTACCGATGGCTTTGGCCGTTCAGACACCCGCGCGAAGCTGCGCTACTTCTTCGAAGTAGACCGCTACTTCGTAACGGTAGCAGCGCTGCGTGCGCTGGCTGACCGCGGCGAAATTGATCGCAAGCTTGTCGGCGAAGCGCTGAAGAAGTACGGCATTGACGCTAACAAGCCTAACCCGCTGACTAGCTAAACCGCTGACCGGTGGGCGCTTGCCCACCGGCTCGATCCGATTTGGAAGGAGCGCGACCTTGAGTAGCGAAATCATCAAAGTTCCCGATATCGGCGGCGATACCGATGTCGAAATCATCGAGATTGCGGTGTCAGTAGGCGACGTTATTGAAGCGGAAGACACCCTAATCACGCTGGAATCCGATAAGGCCAGTATGGATGTACCGGCCCCGAAAGGCGGCAAGGTACTCAAAGTGCTGGTTAAAGAAGGCGATAGCGTCTCCGAAGGTGACGATATCGTTGAGCTGGAAGTTGAAGGTGGCGGCGACGAGAACCAAGAGACCTCGTCTGATAGCCAGCCTGAAGAAGCCCCAGCGAAGCAGGAAAAACCTAAAGAGCCGTCTCAAGAGCAGCAGCCTGCGGCTAAAAAGCCAGCTGGTGGTAAGCAGACGGTTGATATTATAGTGCCGGATCTCGGCGGCTCGGACAGCGTCGAAATTATCGAAGTCGCGGTCAGCGAAGGCGATGACGTCGAGGCCGAAGACACGCTGATCACTCTAGAGTCTGATAAAGCCTCCATGGACGTGCCCAGCCCCTATAGCGGTAAGATCGTTAGCTTTACCGTGAAAGAGGGCGACACGGTCTCGGAAGGCGATGTGATTGGCCAGATGGAGATCGTTGGCGAAGGCGATGACAGCGAAGACGCTTCTGACGACCAGGCATCCAGCCAAACTAGCAGCGAGCCACAAGCGGCGGCTGAGCAGGATGACGAGCCAGAAGAAGCCGCCAGCGGCGAGCCAGAGCGCAAAGAGATTCGCGTCCCGGATATTTCCGGTGCATCTGACGTGCCGATTATCGAGATCGGCGTAGCGGCGGGTGACGAAGTCAACGAAGAAGACCCACTGATTACCCTGGAGTCCGACAAGGCCTCTATGGACGTGCCCAGCCCCTATAAAGGCAAGCTCCTTGAGCTAACCGTTAAAGAGGGCGACACCGTTTCCGAAGGCGATGTAATCGGCTATATCGAAGTCGCGGGTAGCAAAAAAGCGGCGCCGAAAAAAGCCGCCCCCGAAAAAGCTGAGCCTAAACAAAATAAGCCGGCCAAGGCCACTGAGTCTCCGGCGGGTACGCCCAGCCCGGAAGCCCAGATGGCGGCCCATAAGCCCCGCGATGGCAAGCTGGTTCACGCTGGTCCAGCGGTGCGTATGCTGGCCCGTGAACTGGGCGTTGATCTAGGCTTGGTGAAGCCTAGTGGGCCGAAAGACCGCGTGCTCAAAGAAGACGTGCAGGCTTACGTGAAGCAAGTGGTGGCCAATCAAGGCAAGGCTCAACCAAGTGCCGCAGCCGCTACCGGTGGCGCGGGGATCCCGCCAATTCCGGAAGTCGACTTCAGCCAGTTTGGTGAAGTGGAAGAGAAGCCGATGGGGCGCCTGCTCAAAATGGGCGCAACTAATCTGCATCGCAGCTGGCTCAATGTGCCCCACGTCACCCAGTTTGACGAAGCGGACATTACCGAGCTGGAAGCTTTCCGCAAGGCGATGAAGGCCGAAGCGGAAGCTCAGGGCGCCAAGCTGACGCCGCTGCCGTTTATGGTCAAAGCCTGTGCCTTTGCGCTGCGTAAATTCCCGCAGTTCAACGTCAGCTTAAAGGGTGACGGTGAGACCCTGGTATGGAAGAGCTATGTTCATATCGGGATTGCCGTGGATACGCCTGATGGTCTGATGGTGCCGGTAGTACGCAACGCCGATAAAAAATCCTTGATCGAGATTGCCAAGGAGATGGCCGAGCTAGGCAAGAAAGCGCAGACCAAAAAGCTCAAGCGCGACGAGATGACCGGTGGTTGCTTCACCATTTCGAGCCTCGGTTCGATTGGCGGCACGGCGTTTACGCCGATCGTCAACGCGCCGGAAGTGGCTATTTTGGGCGTCTCGAAAGCACAGATGAAGCCGGTATGGGATGGCAGCGCCTTCCAGCCGCGCCTGATGATGCCGCTGTCGCTCTCCTACGATCACCGTGCGATCAACGGCGCCGATGCGGCACGCTTTACCGCCTTTCTGGCCGATGTGCTCACCGATATTCGTCGCTTACTGCTGTAGTTGGTAGCGATGTGCTCTTACAAGCGGCGCCCTTCGGGGCGCCGCTTGTGTTTGTTAATCGGCTGGCTAAACCTATCGCGGGGCGACCAAAGTGGTAGTTTTGCGTCACCTAACTGATTTAACGTTAAAAAGTGACATAAAAGTGGGTCTCTCAGGCTTTTGGGGAATTGTGTCGCCCGAGTGGCGCGGTTATTGTCAGTTAACAGAATTTTCATCCTCATTTTTCGAACTCTTTTTTTATACCAAGAACTTCAAGGAGCAGTGCCATGCGTTTAATCCTGTTGGGTGCCCCCGGCGCGGGGAAGGGGACTCAAGCTCAGTTTATTTGCGAGCAATTTAAGATTCCTCAGATTTCCACCGGGGATATGCTGCGCACGGCCATTAAAGATGGCACTGGGCTGGGCCTGAAAGTAAAAGAGATCATGAACAGCGGTGGCCTAGTGTCTGACGACATTATCATCGACTTGGTCAAAGAGCGTATCAGCCAGCCTGACTGCGAAAATGGCTTTCTGTTTGATGGCTTCCCGCGCACGATCCCCCAGGCCGACGCCATGAAAGAGGGCGGCGTTAAGCTGGATCACGTGGTGGAAATTGCCGTACCCGATGAAGAGATCGTTAGTCGCTTAGCGGGTCGCCGTGTTCACCAGTCCTCTGGCCGGGTTTATCACGTTGATCACAATCCGCCCAAAGAGCCGGGCAAAGATGATGTCACTGGTGAGACGCTTATTCAGCGTGACGATGACCAAGAAGCCACGGTGCGCAATCGTCTGTCGGTTTATCATGATCAAACCGCGCCGCTGGTTGATTATTATCAGCAGTGGGCTAAGCAGGATCCCCAGAGCGCTCCTCAGTATCACCGCATCGAAGGCGTGGGCAGCGTGAACGATATCACCCGCCAGGTAAAAGAAGCCCTTAGCTGATAAAGCGTTTTTCGCCTTTACCGATGGCCCGCTGAATGCGGGCCATCGTCGTGTTAGCGTGACAAAGGTATAATGCCCCAATCTTTTTTCGAGTGGCCATTTACTATGCCGTTACACCTGCTTGCTCTGGATGCGTCTTCAAGCGCCTGCTCTGCAGCCCTACTACGTCAAGATGATTCGGGCACGGAGTGCCTGGCGCGCTTTGAGATGACACCTCGTGCGCATACGCGCCGCTTACTGCCAATGGTCGATGAAGTGCTTGCCGACGCGCAGCTAACGCCTTCCCAGCTTGATGCCGTAGCGTTTGGTCGGGGGCCGGGTTCGTTTACTGGGCTACGCATTGCGGCGGGGGCTGCCCAAGGGCTGGCGTTTGGCCTCGACTGCCCGTTATTGGGAATCTCAACGCTGGAAGCGCTGGCGCTTCAGGCCCATCGTCGCTACCACCTTCGTCACGTGGTGACAGCCTTAGATGCGCGCATGGGGGAGGTGTACGCTGCTACCTGGCACTGCCTTAAAGACACCCTGACACCGATGAGCAAGGAGGCCGTGCTGGCCCCTGAGGCGCTGCGCCTGCCAGGCGACGAAACCGACTGGGTCGGTGTGGGTAGCGGCTTTACCCTGTGGGAGCACTTCACGGTCGATGTACAGCTCAGCATGACCCAGCATTTGGACGATTTAGAGCCCCGCGCAGAAGAGATGGCGTGGCTGGCGGCACGCGATTTTGCCGCTGGGCTAGGCCAAGCTGCTCACCTCGTTCAGCCGGTTTATCTGCGCAACGATGTGGCCTGGAAAAAGCCCGCATGAGCTTTGTAGAGAGCTCTATAGAGAACTATGTTGATAGCGACCTCGAAGAAATTGCTTTACCTGACGGTCTGCGTTTAGAGCAGCGCGATGAAGGGCTGGCGCTGGTCGGTGATGAAAAACGCTACGGCAAGCCGCTCTGCGTCGATTTTGTGGCGGGCAAAGCCGCTCATCGGCGTCGCTTTGGTGGTGGCCGGGGCCAGCTAGTCGCCAAAGCCTGTGGGCTTGCCAAGGGCGTATCACCCAGCATTGTTGATGCCACGGCAGGTCTGGGGCGTGATGCGTTTGTGTTGGCCAGCCTGGGCGCCCAAGTGCTTTTGATTGAGCGGGTCGCGGCGATTGCGGCGCTGCTGGGCGATGGCCTGAAGCGTGCCTCCAAGCATAGCGATACGGCGGATATTGCCACTCGTATGACGTTGCGCCACGGCGATGCTGCTCAATCCCTGGCGGAGCTTGTCGCTAGCGCTCATTTTACGCCGCAGGTGATACACCTGGATCCGATGTTTCCCCATCGCGAGAAATCGGCGCTGGTGAAAAAAGAGATGCGCCTATTCCGCGAGCTGGCCGGTGATGATATCGATGCCCCGCGCCTGCTAGAAGCGGCGCTGGATGTGGCCACTCACCGCGTGGTGGTTAAGCGCCCCCGTAAAGCGCCGCCTATTGCGGGCCCAGCACCGCAGCATACCCTTGAGGGTAAGACCAGCCGCTACGATATGTATGTTCACCGATCACTAATACGGTAATTTGCGTTCAACCAGGGAGCATTCATGCAGAGCGCGTGGCGAGAAGGGAATCGATTTACACTGCTGCCGGAAGCCACACGCTTTCTGCCCGCTATGTTTGAAGCGGTGCATGCCGCGCGACGCTATGTGCTGGTAGAGCTCTACTTGATGGAGTCGGGGGAGCTGGCAGATCAAGTCAGTGATGTGTTGCTTGAGGCTGCCCAACGCGGGATCTGCGTCTGTTTACTGCTGGATGGCTATGGCTCCATGGGCCTCTCCGGCAGTGATCGCCAGCGTCTCAAGCAGGGCGGTGTTCAGCTGCGCTTTTTTAACCCTATCGGCTTCCACTCTTTAGCGCTGAACTTGAGCCGCGATCACCGCAAAATAGTGGTTATTGACGGCGAGCTGGCATTCACCGGTGGTTTTGGCGCGGTGGATGAGTTTTTAAACGCCTGGTACGAGATCGCGCTGCGTATTGAGGGCCCGGTAGTCGCCGATTGGGAACTGCTGTTTCGGCGTCTGTGGTACTCACGGCTGACTCGCGGGGAGAAGGGCGATGGCTACGCGGTGGCTCTCCCTGAGCGCGGTGAGCCTAAGGCGCTTAGCCGTGGCGTGCCTGGGCGGGTAATGTCAGCCCGTGGCTACCGTTATCAAGCAATTCGTCACTCACTGCACCATCATGTCAGCCAGGCCGAACAGCGTCTCTGGCTATGTACCCCCTATTTTGTGCCCACCTTCGCCTTGCGCCGACGCTTGGTGAAGGCGGCTCGTCGCGGGATTGACGTGCGTTTATTGTTGCCGGGGGCAAAGCATGACCATCCCAGTGTGCGTTTTGCCGGCCAGCGCTTTTATCACACCATGCTTAAAGCCGGGGTGCGCATTTTTGAGTTTCAGCCGACCTTTATCCACGCCAAGTTTGTGCTCGCCGATGAGTGGGTGAGCATTGGCTCGTGTAATTTTGATCACTGGAATTTGCATTGGAACTTAGAGGCTAACCAAGAGGCGAAGGATCCGAGACTCGCGGCTGACGTACACGAGCTGTTTGAGCGTAACTTTGCCGCCAGCGAGGAGGTAGACGCCGCAGCTTGGGCGGCGCGGCCCTGGGGACAGCGCGTCCGAGAGTGGCTCTATGGCCTGCTGGATGCCATGGCAACGCGGCTTAAATAATAGTGACGAGGCTTAAATAGTGACGCGCCTCAAGTAATGCCTACGCCTAGGGCCTAGCGCTTTTTGCCCTTGGCGGGCGTTTTTTTACGCGGTTTGGGCTTGGGGGTTTCTGGCGGTACGCGGTAGTGCAGGTATAGATCCAGCACCAGTTCCGGCAACTGTACCACTAGCGACTCCTGGCGTTGTTGATCTTTCGCCAGTTCAGCCATATCCGGCTCGTCGTCGAATAGCCCAGAGAGCAGCATAAACGGCAGCAGCAGCGTGGCGGCAGCCTCTTCATCGTCCTGGAACCAGGCGCTCTCGTCGCTGAAGACACCCTCCATGAAGCCCGCACACCAATCGCCTATCGGGGTTTCTTCAGCGGGTTCGCCGCCTAGCGTTAGCTCAAAGGGGAGTTCCGGTAAGCCGCCTTGTTCAAGTACCGCCACCGCGTTGTCACGCAGCAGCGTGAGCAGGGTGATAATCTCATCACGCTCGGCATCATCGGCATAGCGTGGTTCGCCCTGAAACAGTTCCGCCAGCCACTGGGTAGGTGGCACTTCGCTGGGAGCCACTGCAAGCGCCACTAAAAAGCCATGGGCTGAGATCAGGTCAAGGGCGTCTTCATCCACTTGATCAGAGTCGAGGAAGTCGTCCAGCCTATCCAACTGCTCATCTTCGAGCAGTGGTTGCGGCGGCGTGTTGGTGTCGGGCGTATCACTGCGCTCTGCCATGAATAAAGCCTCATCTATACAATTGTTCATCAATGGTTATCTTTAACGGCTAGTTTATCACTAATGAAGACATTACCACTGCCCCCATGGCCCGCCGCTGAATTGGCAGCCATGTCGGAAACGGCGTTACACCGGGCCGCAAGGACGCGCGTTGAACAGGCGTGGCAGCGCTGCTGTGAAGTGAGCCCTGCGCTGCCAGTTCCCAACGTGTGGTTTAACCTACGCGGCGCGTCGGCCGGCCAAGCGCACCTTGGTCATGGCGGCTTACGCTTAAACCCGGTGCTGTTGAATGAAAACCGCACGGCGTTTTTTGATGAGGTGATTCCCCATGAAATGGCCCACTGGCTGGTGTTTCATTTGGACAATGGCCCGCGCTTAAAACCCCACGGCCGCGAGTGGAAAACGGTGATGCGTGATCTGTTCGGCTTAGTGCCCAGCGTGACCCATCGGTTTGATATTAAGCAGGCGCAGTCCGCTCCTTACCGTTACCAGTGCGATTGTCGGTTTCATCAGTTTACTCCGCGACGTCATGCTTTAGTGGTAAACGGGCGTGGTTACCGCTGCCGATACTGCGCTAAGACGTTGGTCTACACTCCAGTAGATAATCCATAATATGTTTATAAGAAGCTGTTTTTTAAATAAAAAATGTTAATACCAATGTCTAAAGGGAAGGCCGCCCGAGGAGGTTTATGCTAGGGGAACATTAATAGCGTCGATACGCCTAATAACGCTCAATCACTTACAACGATCCATCACTTACAACGAAGAGTATCGACTACAGTTTCTTTAGAGTGCAGTTTCTATACAGAGTGCATTTCCACGGACAGAGGCAATTTCATGAGCAATCAACAGAACGTCTATCCGGTGCGCGACGATTTCGCCGCCAATGCGTGGGCCGATAAAGCCAAGTATGAGGCCATGTATCAGCAGTCGATTGACGATCCGGAAGGCTTCTGGGCTGAACAGGCTAAACGTCTTGATTGGATTAAAGCGCCCAGCAAAATCAAAAATACTTCATTCGCGCGTAACAACGTCGACATTCGCTGGTTTGAGGACGGCCAGCTCAACGTTAGTGCTAACTGTTTGGACCGCCATTTAGAAAAGCGCGGCGATCAAACGGCGATTATTTGGGAAGGTGACAACCCCGACGAGTCCAAACACATTACTTATCGCGAGCTGTACGCTCGCACCAACCAATTAGCTAATGCGCTGAAAGAGCTGGGCATCAATAAAGGCGATACCGTAACGCTGTATATGCCGATGATTCCCGAAGCCGCCATGGCGATGCTTGCCTGTGCTCGTATCGGTGCAGTGCACTCGGTGGTATTCGGTGGTTTTTCGCCGGACGCTGTGGCACAACGGGTAATTGGTGCCGACTCCAAGCTGGTGATTACCGCAGATGAGTCGGTGCGCGGTGGCAAGCACGTGCCGTTGAAGGAGAACGTGGACGCCGCGCTGACCCGCAAAGGCACCGACGTGTGTAAGAACGTTCTGGTGGTGAAGCGTACTGGCGGCGAGATCGAGTGGAAAGACGGCCGCGATATCTGGTTTGACGAGCTGGTAGACAAGCAGTCGAACGAGTGCCAAGCCGAAGCCATGGGGGCGGAAGACCCGCTGTTTATTCTGTATACCTCTGGCTCTACCGGTGCGCCTAAAGGTTTGAAGCACACCACCGGTGGCTACCTGACGTACGCCGCCATGACTCACCAGTACGTGTTCGACTACCAAGAAGGTGAAGTCTACTGGTGTACTGCCGATGTTGGCTGGGTCACCGGCCATAGCTATATCATTTATGGCCCTCTGGCGAATGGCGCAACTACCTTGATGTTTGAGGGTGTGCCGAGCTATCCAACCCATGGCCGTCTGGGCGATATCGTTGATAAGCACAACGTTAATATTCTCTATACTGCGCCCACCGCGGTACGTGCACTGATGGCCCATGGCGACAACATCATGGACTCAAGCAAGCGCGATAGTCTGCGCCTGTTAGGCTCAGTGGGTGAGCCGATCAACCCGGAGGCGTGGGAGTGGTTCTACCGCGTCATCGGCAACGAGAAATGCCCAATCGTAGATACCTGGTGGCAAACCGAAACTGGCGGCATCATGATTGCCCCGCTGCCAGGCGCTACGCCGCTTAAACCGGGTGCTGCAACCGTGCCGTTCTTTGGTGTGAAACCTGCGTTGGTCGATAACGAAGGCAATATTCTTGAGGGCGCCACCGAAGGTAATCTGGTGATTCTCGACGCTTGGCCGGGGCAGGCGCGCTCTATTTGGGGTGACCACGAACGCTATATCCAGACCTACTTCTCGACCTACGACGGTATGTATTTCACCGGTGACGGCTGTCGTCGCGATGAGGATGGTTACTACTGGATAACGGGTCGTGTGGATGATGTTCTGAACGTTTCCGGCCACCGTATGGGCACCGCCGAGATTGAGTCCTCTCTGGTTGCACACAGCGCCGTTGCGGAAGCAGCCGTTGTTGGCTTCCCCCACGAAATTAAGGGACAGGGCATCTATATCTATGTCACCCTGAATGACGGGATTGAAGAGTCGGACGAGCTCAAAAAAGAGCTGACGCAATGGGTGCGCAAAGATATTGGCCCGATTGCCTCGCCGGATATCATTCAGTGGGCGCCAAGCTTGCCGAAAACCCGCTCGGGTAAAATCATGCGCCGCATTCTGCGCAAGATTGCCGCTAACGAGTGCGATGGCTTGGGCGATACCAGCACGCTGGCCGACCCGTCGGTGGTTGACGAACTGATTGAGCATCGGGCGAATCAATAATGGCGCCAATGCTGTAGGCTGTTTAGCCTAATTACAAAAGTGCCGGCCCCAGTAGGCCGGCACTCTTTTTATAAGGGTTTTATAAGGGCATTTTTTGCTTTATATAAGCTTTTATTTGCATGGGCTTTTATTTGCATTAGTTTTCAACTGTATGATCTATCTATTACAAATTGTGCATGTGATGCTTGGGCAAGATGAAGCCCATGGGGTACCATGCTTCACAACCGTAAGAGCCTAGCGTCGCGGCGGTAGACAACCCCGCTGCTCGAGGAACCGGAGGAATACCCATGGCAGTTGCTCATAAGTTTATCGTCGCTGACGATCACCCGCTGTTTCGCGCAGCGCTGACCCAAGCATTACGCCAGTTGGCCCCCCAGGCTGAAATCGTCGAAGCGGACACCATGGAAGCTACCACTGACGTAGTGAATCGCCACCCAGACGCCGACCTGATTCTGCTCGATCTGCATATGCCGGGAGCACACGGCTTCTCAGGCTTGATTCAACTGCGCGGGCAGATGCCCGATATCCCCGTGGCCGTCGTGTCAGGCAGTGACGAGCCCTATGTAGTGCGTCGTGCTATTGACTACGGCGCGTCGGGTTTTATCCCTAAATCATCGTCGCTACAACTCATTGCTGAGGCCGTAGGCGAAATTCTACAGGGTGAAGTGTGGCTGCCAGAGGCGTTGGCGAACGTGCTGGAAGAAACCAGTGAAGAGGAATCGCGCTTTGCCGAGGCGATTGCGTCACTTACCCCCCAGCAGTTTCGCGTTTTGAATATGCTCACCGAAGGCCTGCTGAACAAACAGATCGCTTACGAACTAAGCGTCTCTGAAGCGACCATCAAGGCCCACGTGACCGCGATTCTACGCAAACTGGGCGTGCACTCACGTACCCAGGCAGTGATTGCTGCCCAGAAGCTGGAAGTCGAACCGCCGAAAGTGGTGTCGTAAGCACGTCTTTCATTCAGCGCTTGATACAACCTTCATCTGCGGCGTTTAACGCGCCGCGCGATTGGCCTGTAACGTACGCGTCAGTAGCGCCCGCAGCGCCGCCGGTTTAACAGGCTTCAGCAGTAGTTGGTAGCCCGCCCGTTTGATCTCCTCAGCGACCGCTTCGGTACGGTCAGCGGTGATTACAATGCCCGGCACCGGCCCTTCAAAACGCTCACTGAGCGCCTCTAATGCCATTAAGCCGGTGACTTCGTTGTCCAGGTGGTAGTCCGCCAGGATAGCATCGGGGTCGCCATCCATATTGCGTAGAATCGACTTAGCCCCGCCGATACTGGTGGCGGTAAATACCTCGCAGCCCCAGCCAGTGAGCATGGCGGTCATGCCTTCCAGAATAAGTGTCTCGTTATCGATACACACAATCCGCGTACCGCTAAGCTTATGGCCGCTGCGCCGTGCCTGGGGTTCCTGCTCGCTGCTGCTGGCCTTGAGGGCAGTGACAATCGGTACGCTGACGGAGAAAACGGCGCCTTTATCCACCGTTGAGCGCACTTTGATGGGGTGGTCCAGTACACGGCTCATACGATCGGCAATCGACAGCCCTAGCCCCAGCCCTTTTTCGCTCTCTTTGTGGCGAGAAACCTGATCTAAGCGGCGGAACTCCTGAAAAATTTCGGTCAGCTTGGACTCCGGAATGCCGGGGCCACTGTCCCACACTTCAATAGACAGCCAGCCATTTTGGCGGCGGCAGCCCAGCAGCACGCGTCCCTCTTGGGTGTAACGAATGGCGTTGGAAAGAAAGTTCTGCACAATACGGCGCAGCATCTGAGGGTCTGAGTCGACCCACAGCAGGGTAGGCACGACGTCTAAGTCCAGCCCGCGATCATCTGCCATCACCTCAAACTCAGCGCGTAACGGGCGAAAGATATCCGCCAGGGCAAAGTGACTGCGCCGCGGCGTTAAAGCGCCTGCGTCCAGCTTGGAGATATCCAGCAGGGTACTCAGCAGCTCCTCGGCGGCCTGTAGCGAGTTGTCGATATGACCCACGATGCGTTGTGTATCGGTGGTGGTCACGTTCTGCATCAGCGCGGAGGTAAATAGCCGTGCTGCGTTAAGCGGTTGCAGCAAGTCGTGACTTGCCGCAGCCAAAAAGCGTGTCTTAGAGGCGTTGGCATCTTCGGCCAACTGCTTGGCCTGGCGCAGGGCGAGCTCTGCTTCAGCGCGCACCCGGTTCTCCTGGCGCAGCGCCGCATTGGCTTCAGACAGCGCCTGAGTACGTTCGCGCACCCGCTCCTCAAGGGTTTCGTTGGTCTCTTTAAGGGCAATCTCCGCCTGGCGGCGCTCGGTAATATCCTGATAGAGAGCAAAGAAGCCCAGAATTGCCTGGCTGTCACCAAAGTGCGGCGTGTAAGTGACCAGCATATAGCGCATCGCTTCGCTGACCCGCATCGAGACTTCAAAGCTGACCCGCTCACCGCTAAGCGCGCGGTTCACCCAGGGGGCGCGCTCCTCAGCCTGTTTGACCGGCAGTACGTCTTCAAAGCGGCGGCCAATCACCGCATTACGATCAATATTAAACGCCTGCTCGTAGGCGCGATTGGTAAATAGGTAGCGGCACTCTTTGTCGAAATAGGCGATCAGCGCAGGCACGTTATCGGTATAGATACGGATATTGTTTTCCGAGCGGATCAACGCCTCTTCGATACGCTTTTGCTGGGTAATATCCTGATAGGTATATACGAAGCCACCGCCGGGCATCGGGTTGCCCTGGACTTCCAGTACGCTGCCATCCTGGCGATAGCGCACATAGCGGTGGGGCTGGCCTTCACGAATATTGTCGAGCAGTAGCTGTACGTGCTCTTCCGGGTCGCCTGGGCCGTATTCGCTGTTGTGCGCGTTGTAACGGAAGATACGATCAATGGGGGCACCCACACGAATTAAGTGGTCAGGGAAACGGAACAGCTCCAGATAACGCTGGTTCCACACCACCAAGCGCAGGTTCTGGTCGACTACGCTGATGCCCTGGTTAATATTTTCGATGGTGGCCTGCAGCAGCGCTCGGTTGAACTCCAGTACCTGGGAAGCCTCATCGACAATCGAAATCACATCCGAAATGCCGATGCCGCGCCCTTGCAGCGCTGAGTTGACCACGATGCGCGCCGATGAAGCGCCCAACACCGAGGCCAGAAAGCGTTCGGTAAACTGGATAATATCAATTGAGGCGCGGGTGCCGTCGTCCAGCGGTTTGCCGGCGCGGCGGGCGTAGTCTTCAAAGGCGCGATCCACCTGTCCCGCTCCCAGAAAGCGCTCACACAGCACTTTTAAATCGCCCACGGTAGTGGCGCCGGTCCAGGGGCGGTTGACCGAGGTTTGGCGGGTTTCCACGCTATCCACAAACAGCGAAGCTTGGATACGCTCGACCACGCGCTGCGACGTGATCTGGGAGACAAAGATGTAGCAGAACAAGTTAACCCCGAGTGACAGCATCACGCCGTGGGTAAAGCTGTCACCTAAATTAAGCCCAAACAGCGCCGTGGGGGAGAGCCAGTTCAGCCCTAGCGGGCCGCCCTCAAACCACATTGCGGGCAGCACGCCAGCACTAATCATCGCCGGCATGAGCAGGCTATAGGCCCAGATGGCGAAACCGGCATTCATGCCGACGATGACACCGAGCCGGTTGCCGCGCTTCCAATAGAGCCCGCCAATCAGCGCCGGGGCAAACTGGGCGGCGGCGGCAAACGAGAGCATGCCGATCGAGGCCAGCGAGGTGAACTCGGCAATCAGTTGGTAGAAGCCGTAGGCCATGGCGAGTACGGCGACAATGGTTAAGCGCCGCGCGCGCAGCACTAAGCGGCCATAATCACGGGCCTTGGTATCAAACCAGCGCAGTCGGAACAGCGCCGGGATAACAATCTCGTTGGAAATCATGATCGACACCGCTACCGCAGCGACAATTACCATGCCGGTTGCCGCCGAGAAACCACCGATAAAGGTGAGTAGCGTCAGCCACTGGTGGCCTGAGGCCATGGATAGCGCTAGCACGTAGGTGTCGGGCTCTACGCCACTTTCGGAAAATAGCAATAAGCCTGCTGCAGCCAATGGCACCACAAAAAAAGCAATGGCTAGCAGGTAGAGCGGGAACAGCCAGCGGGATTTGTTGGCGTCGTCAGGATGAATATTCTCGACCACCGCCACATGGAACTGGCGCGGCAGACACAGAATCGCCAGCATCGCGAGCAGGGTTTGTGCCCAGAAACTCTGGCCAAAATCCTGGTTGGCCAGCTGGCGCTGGAGTTCAAGCTGGCTCTCGGCGTGCCCCATTAGCTCACCCAGGCCATCAAACATGCCCCAGGTAACAAAGGCGCCGAGCACCACAAAGGCCAACAGCTTGACCAGCGATTCGAACGCCACGGCGTGGATTAAGCCTTCGTGGTGTTCGGTGGCATCGGTGTGGCGGGTGCCGAATAGAATGGCAAAGATCGCCATCACGATCGCTACATAGAAGGCCGTATCGCCAAATAGCGGCGTATGGGTCACATCGGTGGCATCGGTCAGCACACTGAATGTGGTCGAAACCGCTTTGAGCTGTAGCGCAATGTAGGGCAGGGTGCCGACGAGGGCCACCAGGCTGGCAAAGGCGGCCAGCGACTGGGTTTTGCCGTAACGGGAGGCAATAAAGTCGGCAATCGAGGTAACGTTTTGGTGCTTGGCGACGCGGATCATTTTGGCCAACACCGGCCAGAACAGCAGAAACGTCAATATCGGCCCGACGAAGATGCTCGCAAACGACCAGCCGGCGGTCGCCGCTTGGCCAACCGCGCCGTAAAAGGTCCAGGATGTGCAGTAAATTGCCAGTGCTAAGCTATAGATGATCGGGCGTCGACGGGTGGCGCCGTGGGTACGCGCTCGGCGGTCACCGTACCAAGCGATACCGAATAGAACGGCAATATAGAGTAACGAAACCGCTACCAGTAGCCCGCCGTGAAACATGCCTTTCTCCCCGCCAGAGTGTGCGACCCACTTAATGTGCGCTAATCAAAAGGCCCCATTCTAGGCGAAATAGCCAGTCGTGTACGACTACAGCTTAGGCTTGTTATGTATGCCACATGATCCATCTAACCTATGCGCACACGTTGTTGAGTAACGGCGATGTTTCGCGCAGCGTGCGGATCTCTTCCAGGATGGGGTCGCGGGAGTCTTGGTCCAGCAGCACTAGCTCACGGTTATCACAGTTGAGCAGATAGGGTTGGGTGATCAAAATATCGGTGTGATGACGCTCAAACTGATAAAGGATAAATTCCGCCAAACGGGCGTCACCTTGTTCGGTGAAACGAATGTTCTCACTATCCACCATACTGAACTTAGTCGTCATGGGAATGGCAAAGGTCCATGGGCGCCATACCGCCGTGCTGCTCTCCGTTGATATTACCGTAGCGGTCTCGGGTAGCTGCGCCTGCTTGTGTTCAAACCAGCTGTACTCGGCCTGTATCTGATAGCCCAGCATCCCCAGTGCGCCACACACAGGCACTATCCATTTGGGCAAACGTTTGCCGCTCAAAGTGCGCAGTATCAAGCCAATACCGGCGGCCGCAAGGCCTGCAAAAACGGCGGCGATCAAATGCCATATCATAAAATATCCTTTCAAAAAGGCGTCTATAAAAGCCATCGGGCCTCCCTAAGGAAGCCCGATGGTAAGGTCAATTCCTAAGCGACACCACAGTAGTGCAATAGCCGCCAGGATGGATTATGACTTAATGGTCGATCGCCATACCAGCACCTTTCGGATAGCGGACGCTTTCCACCAGATCCTGAATTTCCTGCGGCGGCGCAGCTGTCACCCTGGAGACCGCAAAGGCAACGGCGAAGTTGATCATCGCGCCTACGGCACCGAAGGAGAGCGGTGAGATACCCAAGATCCAGTTATCCGGCGTGTTGGCCAACATATTGGTGCCGGGAATAAACAGCCAGCCCAGGTAAGTGAAGATGTACAGCAGGGTGCAAATCAAGCCCGCTAGCATACCGGCAATGGCGCCTGAGTTGTTCATCCGCTTAGAGAAGATACCCATCATCAGTGCAGGGAATAGCGATGCACCAGCAATACCAAAGGCCAATGCCACCGTTTGTGCTGCAAACCCTGGCGGGTTAAGCCCCAAGTAGGTGGCCAGCAGTATGGCGCCCCCCATGGAGATTCGCGCCGCTAACATCTCGCCTTTCTCGGAGATCTTGGGATTGATCATGGTCTTGATCAAATCGTGACTGATCGCGGAGGAGATCGCCAACAGCAAGCCTGCCGCGGTAGACAGCGCCGCCGCAATACCACCGGCTGCGATCAAACCAATAACCCAGCTTGGTAGGTTGGCGATTTCCGGGTTGGCGAGTACCAGGATATCGTTATTAACGGTTAGTTCGTTGCCTTCCCAGCCACGATCAGAGTAGTCGGCGGCATCATTATACATCTGAATACGGCCGTCATTGTTGCGATCATTGAAGCTGATCAGGCCGGTTTCTTCCCATGTGCGAACCCAACCTGGGCGATCTTCGTACAGAATCGGGTTTTGCGTAGCCTCTTCGTAGTTCTCAACCTGCCCCGCCATCTCTGGATACACGGTGGTCGCCAGGTTCAAGCGAGCCATAGAGCCTACTGCCGGTGCGGTCAGGTAGAGCAAGGCAATGAAGACCAGCGCCCAACCAGCGGACCAGCGCGCATCGGCCACTTTCGGTACGGTGAAAAAGCGAATGATAACGTGGGGAAGACCGGCAGTACCGACCATCAACGACAGCGTGAACAGCACCATGTTGAGCTTGTTATCCACATCGGCCGTGTAATCCTGGAAGCCCAGGGCAGTGACTACGCTATCCAGTTTTTCAAGTAGCGGAATGCCGGATTCAGTGTGGGTGCTGAACATGCCGAACATCGGAATTGGATTGCCCGTCAGTTGGAACGCGATGAACACCGCCGGAATGGTGTAAGCGATGATAAGCACCACATACTGTGCCACCTGGGTGTAGGTGATGCCCTTCATACCGCCAAATACGGCGTAGAGGAAAACGATCAGCGCGGCTAACCAGATACCCCAGGTGTTGCTGACTTCAAGAAAGCGCGAGAACGCCACGCCCGCACCGGTCATTTGACCAATAACGTAGGTCACCGACGCTACAATCAAGCACACGATCGCCACTAGGCGAGCGGTGTTGCTGTAGAAGCGGTCACCGATGAAGTCGGGCACGGTGAACTTACCAAACTTACGCAGGTAAGGGGCCAGCAGCATCGCAAGGATAACGTAGCCACCCGTCCAGCCCATCAGGAAGGTGGAGTTAGCGTAGCCACCGGAGGCCAGCAAACCCGCCATGGAAATAAACGACGCCGCAGACATCCAGTCGGCGGCAGTGGCCATGCCGTTGGTGATGGGGTGAACCCCGCCCCCGGCGACATAGAAGTCTTTTGTTGAGCCGGCGCGCGCCCAAATCGCAATGCCTATATACAAGGCAAAGGAGGCGCCGACGAACAGTAAGTTAATTGCAAACTGGCTCATACCGGCTTACTCCCCAAGGCCAAATTTTTGATCGAGCTTGTTCATCTTCCAGGCATAGAAGAAGATCAGCACGATAAACGTTAAGATAGAGCCCTGTTGTGCAAACCAGAAGCCTAGGTCAGTGCCGCCAACCGGAATGCCGGCGAGCAGTGGGCGAAACAGGATAGCGCATCCGTAAGAAACAAATGCCCAAACGGCTAGGCATCCGAAAATTAACCGGACGTTTGCTTTCCAGTATTCAGCAGCATTGGTTTTGTCGTCTGCCATTGTGTTGCTCTCCACTTGTGATTTTTAAGGTTGGGAAAGTTCACGAGGAATAGCGTGTGACCCATCAGGGCAATCGCACGTCTAAAGCCACCCAATTGTTAGTAGTGGTGAGTCAGCTTATCTTGGCACGTCACCTTATTATTCGATATGAAATGTCGAGTCAGTTAGTGACGTGCGATTACCCTGCATGACTCATTGTTAATACTGGGCAATAAACGTCAAAAAATAAATCCCAGACTTTGGTATCAATAAACAATGAAGTGACTGTTTTATATCTGCATGTTGTTGAAGATAGGTGTTTTTGGCGCTAGTTAAGAGAGTTTTGTGGGTGTTTGTAGCACTATAGGACAATAGTCTAGTAAGCAAATAAATGCAGTTATTGGCTACTTTAAATACATGCGCTGCGTTTAATGGTCAGTGGCTGTTAGTCACTATCGATACTTTGGTCGCGTGCCTAAAGTCGCTTCGACCTTAGCGTGATAGCTAAAGGTATAACAAGGTTCTACTTGCTACTTGGGAAGTGAATCCTTTATACCCGTATAGTCACCTTCATATAATAACCGATAACTGCTTTCTGAAGCGTTGGAGTAGTCCAGTTTGTGTGGGCCAGCATCGAGTCACGATATTTATTTGTTTTTTCTTATGTCTGCTAGCTCGTCTTAAGGTAAAACCCGATTAGTCGCAGCCCGTTTAATGAGGTCATACCCCATGGTCGATGTGGATTTATCCCAGCTGCCGTTTACGCTTCTTGACGATGAGGGGCGTGAGCATATTCGCCGTGGCATTGACCTTGCCTATTTTGACCGTAATGAAATTATTTTAGAAACCGGGCAAGCAGGCGAATTTGTTTTTCTGATACATAAAGGTGAAGTCGCCGAAATAGATCCCACGCTGCCCTCGTCAACGTCGCGTATTGGCCTCTATACGGCGGGGGATCTGTTTGGTGCGATTAGCATCCTCAATGGTAAAAGCCGCTATCGCTTTAAAGCCGAGCAGGAGTCTCTTTGCTATTTGCTGCCCAAAGCGCTGTTTCAGCAGCTTTGTCGTCACTACCCCGAGTTCAGCAATTTCTTTCGCCAGTCGTTGACCCATAAGGCGCGCTTACTGACCGAAAAACGCGCCGAAGGGGGCGTCACGATGGCGGGCTTTATGCTGGCCAAGGTAAGCGAGTGTATGCGTGAGCCGCTGGTAATGGCGGCGTCTACCGATATTGCTAGTGCCGTGAGACAGCTCAACGAAAGCCACGCCGACAGCCTGCTGGTAGAGACTCAAGGCAGGCTAGGCATGGTGACTAAAACGGACCTGCTCAATGGGTTGGTGTTGGGCGGTAGCAGCGTGTCATCGCCGGTTGATGAAATCGCCCATTTTAATTTGGTGACCGTCGCGCCAGATCAGTATTTATTTGAAGTATTGGTACTGATGACCCGCCATAAAGTGGCGCGGGTGGTGGTGCTGGAGCAGAACGCGCTGAAAGGCGTTGTGGAACTCACCGACGTGCTTAGCTATTTCTCAAGCCGCAGTTACGTCGTGAGCCTGCAGGTAGAGCAGGCAACCAACTTGGAGGCGCTTGCGGCGTCCAGCCAGCGTACCCCGGAGCTGGTCAAAGCGCTGATGGCCCAGGGCGTTAAGCTGCGCTTTGCGATGGATCTGCTCGCCGCGTTGAACGGTCGTATCATCAGTAAAGCCTGGGAGTTCACGATTGATGAGCGTTATCACGAGCAGAGCTGCATGATGGTGATGGGCAGCGAAGGGCGCGGTGAACAGATTCTAAAAACGGACCAGGATAACGGCTTGATTCTGGCCGATGAAACCCAATGGCCTGACCTTGCCAGCCATATGCAGACGCTCACCGATACGTTGATTCAGCTCGGTTATCCGCCGTGCCCCGGCAATATTATGGTGTCTAACCCCGAGTGGGTGGCCACGGTCTCGCAGTGGAAAGGCCATATTGCCAAGTGGGCCAGAGAGCGTGATGGCGACAGCCTGATGAAGCTGGCGATTATGCTCGACGCCCATGCGGTGGCGGGTAACCCAAGCCTGCTTGAAAGTGTCCGTGACGAGCTGTTTGAACGCTGCTCCGGCGATGAACTGCTGCTCTCCTACTTTGCCCGCACGGCGCTGCGTTTCTCGACGCCGCTGACGCTGTTTGGCTCGTTGAAAAAGCCCCAGCACGGTATCGATATCAAAAAAGGCGGCATTTTCCCGATAGTTCACGGTGTGCGCACCATGGCGCTTGAGCGGCGGATTAAAGCCACTTCAACATTCGATCGGCTTGATGCCCTGGCTGTCGATGGCCGTTTGGATCGCCGCTTTGCCGATGACCTGGGCGAAGCGTTGGCGCTGTTTTCCGAGCTGCGTCTCAAGCAGCAACTGGCCGCTTTAGACACAATAAGCGCGTCGCAAGACGCGAACCGCACCAACCGTGTTGTGGTGCAAAACCTGTCTTCCCTGGAACGCGACCTACTGCGCGAAGCGATGCATATTGTCAAAGACTTTAAGCAGCGGCTTTCCCATCGTTATCATTTGGAGTATTCGTGAGCGGAATGCGGCTGTTAGATCGACACGTAGCGCTATTTAGTGGTTCATTGCGCACCTTGTTGCGCCGCGAAAGTGATCGTCGGCGTTGTGCTGATTCGCCCTATGCGTGGCTGTTTCAACCTTATATGGGCGAGGAGCTGGTGGCACTCGCCTGTACGGTAGCGCCCACGCCATCATCGCCGGTGATCAGCCTGGCGGCGGTGGTGCTGAGCCGGCAGCAGGTACGAACCAGCTGCGCTTTTGTGATGACGTTAGGCAGCACGAAACAGCCCGAAAACGCGACGCTGCGCCGTCATCATCTGCTATGCGAGGCGGGGGAAGTGCAGTTGCCAAGTCGCGAAAACTTGAGCGCGTTAGTGGAGTTTATCGGCAATCGGCCCATTGTGGGTTGGCAGTTAGAGCAGCGCATTGGAGCGTTAAATGCACTGCTCAGTAAGCGGCTGAATTTTGCTCTGCCCAACGCCCAGGTCGATGTGGCAAAGCTCCATCAGCGCCAGCTGCGGCGTTTGCACCCGGAGATCGAGTCACCCAGCAGCTTTACCCAGGCGCTGGCGTGCTGGCAGGTGCCTGCCATGGGCGTGCAGAGTGTGCTGGGTGAGGCAACCGCCAGCGCGCTGCTCTACATGCGCCTGCAACGCGTCATGGCGGAAGCCGCTTAGTTATCAGTGTTGGGTCAGGCGGTGAGTGTTGTTAGAATGGCGATTATTTTTCTCTCACGCCTTCTACCCTCGGCAGTGCCTATACCATGCAATCTCTCGATCACTTTGACCCTGCTCACTATGACAACGTTATAGCCGCCCCGGCTAACCCTGAGGGCGATCAGCCTGAGCTGGCTGATGTTAAGCAAAAGCGTGAATTTAATAAGCTGCAAAAGCGTCTGCGCCGGGAAGTTGGCAACGCGATTATTGATTACCAAATGATCAATGAAGGCGACCGCGTAATGGTGTGCCTCTCCGGGGGTAAAGACAGCTACACGATGCTAGAGATTTTGCGCAACTTGCAGCGCAATGCGCCGGTCAATTTTTCTTTGATCGCGGTTAATCTGGATCAAAAACAGCCAGGCTTTCCCGAGCACGTGCTGCCTGCTTATCTGGATAAGCAGGGCGTGGAGTATCACATTGTCGAGCGTGACACCTACTCGGTGGTGAAGGAGAAAACCCCCGAGGGAAAAACCACTTGCGCGCTCTGTTCACGGCTGCGCCGCGGCTCGCTGTATGGCTTTGCCGAAGAGATTGGCGCCAATAAGATTGCCCTGGGCCATCACCGCGAAGATATTCTTGAAACGCTGTTTCTGAATATGTTCTTCGGCGGCAACCTGAAAGCGATGCCGCCCAAGCTGCTATCCGATGATGGTAAGAATATCGTTATTCGGCCGTTGGCCTACTGCAAAGAGGCGGATATCGCCGAGTTTTCGCGGCTGATGGCGTTTCCGATTATTCCCTGCAACCTGTGCGGCTCCCAGCCCAATATGCAGCGCCAGGTGGTCAAAGAGATGCTCGCCGAGTGGGATAATAAATTTCCTGGCCGCCTGGAGAGCATGTTCAAGGCCGTCACCAACATTGCCCCTTCCCAGTTGGCTGACCGCAGCCTGTTCGATTTTGAAGGCCTCGAGGCCAAACAGGCAGAGCTACTGGCGGGGCGCATCCAGGCCTTTAACGTCAGCTAACCGTTTGCTCCTCCTCTTCGGCGAGGGTAATCAAGCGCTGGATATCGAGAATGTTAACCTCCCGCCCGGAGACCGCCACCACACTCTGCTGCTGAAAGCGGCTTAGTATGCGGCTGACCGTTTCCACTGCTAGGCCCAGATAGTTGCCTATATCAGCCCTGGGCATTGAGAGGCGAAAGCTGTAAGGCGAGTAGCCCCGGCGACGAAAGCGCTCCGAGAGCGTAATCAAAAAGCTCGCCAGCCGCTGATCGGCGGTTTTACGCGAAAGAAGACGCATCATACGCCGGTCATCGCGCAACTCTTTGCTCATACTGCGATAGAGCTGCCCACGCAGTTCGGGCAACTCCTCCGAGAGTAAATCCAGTCGGTCAAAAGGAATCTCACAGATGGTGGTAGTTTCCAGGGCAATCACGCTACCGGGGTAGTGCTCTTCATCGATCCCATCCAACCCGACCAGTTCGCTGGGGAGGTAGAAATTGGTCAGCTGCTCACTGCCGTTACCTTCGGCGGTGATCTGTTTCAAACTGCCCGAACGCACTGCGTAAACGCTGGTAAAGGCGTCACCCTGTCGAAACAGTGGCTCGCCTTTTTTCAGCGGCGCCCGGCGACGAATAATGGCGTCGAACTGCCCCATATCTTCCAGCTCAAGGGCAAGCGGCAGGCACAGTGAGCTAAGGCTGCAGGTTTGGCAGCGGGCTTCATGGAGTAGCGAGCGCCGACGGCTCAACGGTTCCAACATGCGTTGCTCCTTGAGTGGGTCATACTTATCAATTAGAAAATCCTTACTTATTGTAATTGCCTTAACATGCCTGCAATAAGGTTATTAAACAATCTTAGAGTATCGTTGTACCGCTTGCCCAGAAAGATGGGCATCAAACGCCATGGCGATATGTCGAATCAGCAGTCGTCCCATCGGTGTGGCGTTAAGCTGGTCACCGCTACTGGTCAGGAGGCCATCCTGCTCGGCGTCCTGCAGGAGCTCAAGCGCTGGCGCAAAGTAGCGGGGGGCATCAATGTTCCAGCGTTGGCTAACGGCGGCTAGGTCAATGCCCATATCGCACATCAGCCGTTCAATCACATCCCGCCTGATTAGATCGTCATCACTCAATTGCACGCCACGCACGGTGGCAAGCTGGCCCTGATCCAGCGCCGCTTCGTAGCGGGCCAGGTCGCTAGGATTCTGCGCATAGACGTCATCAATGCGCGAAATCGCCGACACGCCAAGCCCGATTAAATCGCACTGGGCGTGGCTGGAGTAGCCTTGGAAGTTGCGCTGTAGCGAGCCGTCGCGCTGGGCAATGGCCAGGCTATCGTCAGGCCGGGCAAAGTGATCCATGCCGATATGCACATAGCCTGCTGCGGTGAGCATCTCGATGGTGGTGCGTAGAATTGCCAGCTTCTCTTCACCGCCCGGCAAATCATCGACATTAATACGTCGCTGCGGAGCAAAGCGCTCGGGCATATGGGCGTAGTTAAATACCGAAAGACGCGCTGGGTTTAGCTCAATCACCTGGCGGAGGGTATTCGCAAAGCTCTTTTCTGTCTGAAACGGTAAACCGTAAATTAAGTCGAGGTTAAGCGAGCGAAAGCCCAGGCGGTGCGCCTCCTCCATCAGCGTTTCGGTAAGTACCCGCGGCTGAATGCGGTTAATCGCTTTCTGCACCAGCGGGCTTAAATCCTGCACGCCCAGGCTAATGCGGTTAAAGCCTAGCGACTGCAGGTGGCGCAGGGTAAATACATCTGCTTCCCGGGGATCTATTTCAATCGCGTAATCGCGATCAGCAGAGGACGAAAGGCCAAAACGGGCATCCAAGCGATCAATCAGGTCGCCCATCTGATTCAAGCTAAGAAAGGTCGGCGTACCGCCACCCCAGTGCAACTGCTCCACCGGTCGTGAGGTATCCAAGTGGCGTGCGGTCAGTACCATTTCACGGTCGAGCCGGGATAAGTAGGGCTCGGTCAGGGCGGTGTTCTTGGTGGCGATTTTATTACACGCGCAGTAGAAACAGATCTTGCGACAAAAAGGCACGTGAACGTACAGCGACAGCGAACGCTGGCTGGCATTGCTACGCTCTAGCGCCTGGGTCAGATCGCTGGAGGTGAATTGGTCATGAAACGACAGCGCCGTGGGGTAAGACGTGTAGCGTGGTCCGCTGGTGTCGTAGCGGCGCAGCAGGGCTTCATCCCACACCGGCTGCACGGGCGCTGCCGCCACAGACGAGGCAAGAGGTGAAACCGCAGGGGCATGAACGGGCATGAAGGGGCGCTCCGACGTGAGGTAATGCCGCTAGCCTAACCCATGGCGAAAGCGTAAAGATTGAGCCATGTCATGCTATTAGAGGTTGTGTGCCGTAAGTGTCCAGAGCTGCCACAGTGCAAACGCGATAATCGTTAGCGCCGCCACGCTGCGCGTCGCCGGGTGACGAATTAAATGACTGAGCTGGCGAGCAGCGAGGCCCGTGGCAAGCAGCGCCGGCAGGGTGCCCAGCCCAAAGGCGCCCATAAGTAGCGCGCCCTGCAGCGGGTCGGCAATCGCCAGGCTCCAGGCCAGCATGGAGTAGACCAGCCCGCAGGGCAGCCAACCCCACACGGCACCCAGCGCGAAGGCCTGGGGGATATGCACCACGGGCATTAAGCGCCGTCCCACAGGCTCGATAAAGCGCCATAGGCGGCGACCCACGGCTTCCACTTTGAGCAGCCCCTTCCACCAGTTGGCGATATACAGCGCCATGAGGATCAGCATCAGCGCGGCAAATACTTGAAGCAGTAGACGTGCAGTAGCCGAGAGAGAAAACAGTGTGCCGAGCAATGCCACCAGGGCGCCTGCGCTCATGTAGCTGATAATGCGCCCTGCGTTATAGCTGAGCAGTAGGCCACCCATACGCACAGGATGGCGCATGCTGGGGGGGACCGCAAAGGTGAGCGCGCTCATAATGCCGCCGCACATGCCGATACAGTGGGCGCCTCCCATCAAGCCAAACACAAACGCCGCTAATAGCGGTGGCAGATCAAGCCCGGTCGGATTCATGGCCGAGGTTCTGAGTCGTCGGGTGTGTCTGCATCTGGTGGCGTAGCCGGTTTTTGCGTGGCTTGCTGACGCTGACGGCGCTGTTCGGGGGTGAGGTCGTTTTCATCGTCATCGAACAGAATGCGGTGCGCGGGGCCTTCCAGGTCGTCGAACTGGTCATTTTTCACCGCCCAGAAAAATGCCCAGACAGCGAAGCCGAGTAAAATCAGTGAAAGTGGTATGAGTAGATAGATAATCGTCATGCGGTCACCGGTTTTGAAGCGCCGGGCACTGGCGCGGGCTGAGGCCGCCAGCGTGATAGCCGTAGGGCGTTACCGACCACGACTAATGAGCTAAGCGACATGCCGATAGCGGCTAGCCAAGGCGGCACCAAGCCCATGGCGGCCAATGGCAGCGCTGAAACGTTGTAGCACACTGACCAAATCATATTCTGGCGCATGATACGCCGTGTCGCGCGGGAAATCTCGATGGCCTCAAAAATCCGCATCAGGCGTGGGCTGAGCAGTACCGCGTCGGCACGGGTGCGGGCGAGATCCGTCGCACCATTCATGGCAATCGCCACATCGGCGCCGGCCAACACCGGCACGTCGTTGATGCCGTCACCAATCATCACCACTGTTTCGCCGGCAGCTTGAAGTTCTTTCATCCGGACGAGTTTACCCTCCGGACTGGCGCCCGCGTGCCAGGTGGCAATGTTGAGCTGATTGGCCAAGCTTTCTACGGCATCCTGGGTATCCCCAGAGAGCAGCTCCACGTTTAGGCCTTTATCCTGCAGCGCTTTGATCGTGGCGGCAGCATCATCGCGAACGCCGTCATGCAGACCAAACCAGGCGCGGGGCGCGCCGTCTTCGCTGAGCAGCAGCCACTGGCCCTTGGCAGGCGCCGTGGCGGGCTCGTGGGTGGCGTCATCCATTGCAAAGTCAGGCTTGCCCAGCCGCCAGCGGGTGCCATTTAAGGTGCCTTCTAGCCCTTTCCCTGTGTGGCTGCGGATATCTTTGGCATGTAGCGTGGCATCGCGGAACGGCTGAAAGGCGCGGGCAATAGGGTGCTCCGAGTGGGCCTCAAGGGCAGCGGCAATTGCCTGGGCACGCTCGCGGGTTAACTCGCCGACCGGGTTGGTTTGGGTAAGCTGCATTTCGCCGCGGGTCAAGGTGCCGGTTTTATCAAAGATTACTCGGGTAACGTTGGAGAGCGTCTCCATGGCGTCGGCGCGGGTAATCAAAACGCCGCGCTTGCGCAACTGGCCGTGGCCTGCTGTCAGGGCCGCAGGGGTGGCTAGCGCCAGGGCGCAGGGGCAGGTCACCACCAGTACCGAAAGCAGCACCCACAGCATTCGCGAGGGGTCGATAAACCACCAGGCGATGGTGACGCAAGCTGTGACCACGAGCAGGCGCAGCACAAATAAATGAGCCATGCGCGCCGCCATCTGGGCAAGCCGTGGGCGGCTGGCAAAGGCGCGGTCGGTAAGGTCGACAATGCCCGCTACTCGGGCATCGTGGCCGGCGCGGGTCACCCGAACGACCAGCGGGTTCTCCATGTTCTGGCTGCCGCCAGTAATCGTGTCGCCCACCCGGCGAGTCACGGGTAGATATTCACCGGTCAGCATCGATTCGTCCAGGCTCGACTCGCCTTCCTCGATAATGCCATCGGCGGGCACGCCGTGACCGGGCTTGATCACTATGCGCTCGCCTGCGGCGAGTTCGCTGGCGGGCAAGATGCGTTCGCTGCCATCCTTTTCCAGCCGCGTGGCCGAAATGGGCAGCACGCCGCTGAGCGCATTGCCGCTATGGCCGCTGCGGCGCCGGGCGCGGCCTTCCACGTAGCGCCCAAACAGCAAAAAAAAGGTAAACATGGCAACCGAGTCGAAATAGACCTCGCCTTCGCCAAGCAGCACCACATAGCTGCTAGCTAGGTAGGCGCCGCCAATCGCCAGCGATACCGGTACATCCATGCCCAGTATGCCTGTGCGCAGGTCGCGCCAGGCGTTGCGGAAGAACGGCTGGGCAGAGAAAAACACCACCGGCGTCGCTAAGGCTAGCGAGAGCCAGTGAAACAGCGCGTAGAAGTCGTCGCTGATTTCGCCAGGGCCGGAGACATAAATAGGGATCGAGAACATCATCACCTGCATCATGCCAACGGCAGCAATAATCAGCCGACGCACGTTCATGCGCTCTTCCTGTTGCATGCGCGTTTGAGCTTGGTCCGGCTCGTAGGGCTGGGCGTCGTAGCCAATCGCCGCCAGCTCGGCCAGCAGTTGAGAGAGTTTTAGCTGCTTAGGGTCCCAGCTCACACGCAGGCGGTGGTGGGTTAAATTCACCGCGCTGGAGGTAATCCCATTCAGCGCATTCAAACGATGCTCAATCAGCCAGGCGCAAGCGGCACAGGTGATGCCCTCAATGGCGAAAGTGGCTTTTACGTTGCCCTCATCGCCATCGGGATGCACAAATTGGGACTGTAAGCCGGGGTCGTCAAACACTGCCCAGGTGTCCGCCTTGGCGGCCTGGCGCTCATCCGGGCGTTCGGGAAGTTCGGTACGGTAGCGGTAGTAGCTCTCGAGCCCGCCACCGACGATTGCATGGGCCACCGCTTCGCAGCCGGGGCAGCAAAGTGGGTGGGTGTGTTCATCCAGGGTAATCGTCCAGGGGGCCGCAGTGGGCACCGGGTTACCGCAGTGATAGCAGTCAGAGGCAGGCACCGTGTTGCTCATTCGCTCTCTTTATGCCCTCCCGGTAGTAACGCAACGCTATCTTCGTCTGGAAAGGTGGCCTCTCCAATCAACCGCCAGTCATCGTCCTGTTGCGCAGGCTGAAGCTGTATATACCAGCGGTAGCGTAGGTTGTCGGGACCTTGGGTGATATAACGGCCATCGCGGACGTGCTCAAGCACAAAGGAGTGATCGCGATCATCTTCGGTGGGGAAGATGAAGTCTAAATAAAGGGTGTCCGGGCGCGTATCGCCAGCTAAATCAACCACAATATCGCTGGTGAGCGGATCAAGGCGCAGATCCGCGCTTAGGTTCAATTCGCGCGCGCGCTCTTGCTTGGCAAAGACCCTGTTAATGGCTTTGCCGTGCTCGTAATAATCTTCCTGGACAACCATGCCATCGAAACTCTTGACCGACATAATCGCAAAACTAGTACTGACAATGATGGAAGAGGATAGCAAGCCGATTAAAAACCATGGCCAAAACTGCTTATACCATGGGGTTACCTTATCACTAGAGGGTAAGGGGGATGACATCGTCGTTATCTCCTAATGTCGCCCAGAAAGCTAGTTTCGCGTTCCAGATGAATGCGCTCGTCTTGCTGAGCTTGTAATAAAAATACAATAGTGTGGCTGGGCTGTTGAATTGCCTCGGCATCAACAGTGGCGGTGACCACTTGTAGGCGTGACTCACCGGCTGGAACGTTAATGGTCTCATGGTCTAGGGTTAATCCTGCTAGGCCTGATACGTTGAGCCGATAGGTATGGTCTTGATCATCCAGGTTGCGCACCGTCAAACTATAAACGTTGCTAATACGTCCATCGCGGGTCGTTTGATAGAGTTGGGTGCGTTCTCGCTCGGCCTCAAAACCAAGCGGCATACGGACGTTTATAGCCCAGGCAAACGTGCCCATCATCAACACCAGCGCGGCAAAGTAGCCTAGCAAGCGTGGGCGCATAATATGACTCTTTTTTCCCTCCAGTGCATTTTCAGTTGTATAGCGTACCAGCCCTCTCGGGTAACCCATCTTGTCCATGATGCTATCGCAGGCATCGATACAGGCCGCGCAGGAGATGCATTCGACCTGCAGGCCGTCACGGATATCAATACCGGTGGGGCAGACCTGCACACACAGGTCGCAGTCGATACAGTCGCCGTAGCCAGCCTCGCGGGCCTCTAAGTGGCTAAGCCCTTTTGGGCGATGGCCGCGGGGTTCACCGCGGGACTCATCGTAAGAGACAATCAGCGTGTCGCGGTCAAACATGACGGACTGAAAGCGGGCATAGGGGCACATATAGATGCACACTTGTTCGCGTAACCAGCCTGCGTTCAGGTAGGTAAATACCAGGAAAAAACCAACCCAAAAGTAGGACCAGCCATGGGCTTCAAAGGTGGGTAGCTCTATCACTAAATCACGAATCGGCGTGAAATAGCCCACGAAGGCGATGCCGGTGGCGAGAGCAATCAGCAGCCAGGCGGTATGCTTAGCACCTTTGCGCCAGGCTTTAGTAGCTGTCATGGGTTGTTTGTCCTGCTTGATACGCCGGTTGCGCGAGCCTTCGATACGGTGTTCAAGCCAGATAAACAGGAAAGTCCAAACGCTTTGCGGGCAGGTATAGCCACACCATACCCGGCCAGCAAAAACGGTAATAAAAAACAGCCCAAAGGCGCAGATAATCAGCAGCCACGATAGCAGGATGAACTCCTGGGGGTAGAACGTGGCGCTAAAAATATGGAATTCACGATTAGGCAGGTCGAATAGAATTAACGGCCGACCACCGATGTTAATCCACGGTAAGAGAAAAAATGCCAGCATTAACGCCCAGTTGGCGCTGCGCCGTAGCTTCTGGAAAACACCTTTAATTTCACGTACATAGATATGACGCCGTTTAGCATACATGTCTTGCTTAACGGCATCTTGCGGTGGGGTGTGATGTTCCACTGGGTTAGGTGTGATGTCTTGGCTTGGTATCTTTTCCATGGCGGTATTCCCGGCTCCGAAGGCAGGAGAGGTTGCACCTGGGTGCTTAATCCATTTAGACGCTGGGTCAATTTAGATGCTGAGAAAAAATTAGGTGCTTGGCCAACATTGTATCGGGTTGCGCATAAAGAAAGGGTGCGGTTTGAGGCCGCACCCTTGCTTATCTAGCGCTGCTGACGTTTATCGCTATTTGTCAGCGCTACCTCAGTCTGCTAAGCGCAGGCTATACACGTAGGCGGCGACCAGGTGAACACGCTCTTCACCAATATAGGCCGCTTGCGCAGGCATATGGCCGTTCCGGCCATTGCGCAAGGTTTGCCGTATAGAGTCACCCACTTCTTGACCCGGCGCCAGGTAGAGCCAGGTATCGTTAGTCAGGTTAGGTGCACCAAGGGCCATGTTGCCTGTACCGCTAGGGCCATGACACGCGGCACAAACGGCCATAAAGGTGCTTTCGCCCTGTTCTGCAGGTGCTTCGTCATGTTCTAGCTCAGACAATGACAATACGTACTGAGTGAGGTTTTCAATATTGTTAGCACCTAACTGTTGCCAAGACGGCATCAGGCCGTTACGGCCATTGTTTAGGGTGGTTAGGATATTGTCTGGCTCTCCACCATATAACCAGTCGTCGTCGGTCAGATTGGGAAAGCCGTAGCCGCCCTGGGCATTGGAGCCGTGGCACACTGCGCAGTTGTTTTGATAAATACGTTCTGCGACCAACATCGCCTCAGGATCATCGGCAAGCTCAGGAATAGGCACTTCCTGATAGCGGGCAAAAATCGGTGTAAAACGCTCTTCGGCATCGGCGACTTCCTCTTCCCACTGGCCCTCTTGGGTCCAGCCAAGCACGCCAGCGTAGTTACCAAGACCAGGGTACAAGACTAGATAACCCAGTGAGAAGACAACCGTTAAGACAAACAACTGGAACCACCAGCGAGGTAGTGGGTTGTCGTACTCTTCGATGCCATCGGCGGCGTGGCCAGTGGTTTCTACATTACCTTCAGCGTCCGGCGTTTTATCGGTGCGACGGTTGGCAAATAATATCCAAACGGTTAGCGCGATGGTGCCCAGCGTGATGACAATGATCCAGGTGCTCCAGAAGCTGGATAAGGAGTCACCCCATAAATTATTCATAGTTTTTTATCTCCCCTGTCGTCGTGGGAACGCGCTGCGCTATCGCCTTCGAGCGATGCATGCTTGTCACTGGTCGGTTGCTCATCGTCGTCGGCAAAGGGCAAATTAGCTGCTTCGTCGAAGTCTGGCTTGCGTCGCTTGGAGTACGCCCAGAGGGCGATGCCGATAAAAGCGATAATCAAGAGCAGCGTGATGAGTCCGCTAAATGTTCCCATGTCCATAACTTAACGAGTGCCTTCGAGTACGGTTCCGAGCTGCTGTAGATAGGCGACCAGGGCGGTGATTTCCTGGGTGCCGCGTACGTCTGCAGTGGCGTTGGCGATATCTTCGTCGGTATACGGCACACCTAATTGACGCAACGTGCGCATCTTGTCAGGCGTGGCGTCACCATCGAGGGTGTTTTCAAACAGCCAGGGGTAAGCCGGCATGATTGACTCGGGCACTACATCGCGGGGGTTGTAGAGGTGAGCACGATGCCAGTCGTCGCTATAACGGCCACCGACGCGGGCAAGGTCCGGCCCAGTACGCTTGGAACCCCACAGGAAGTTGTGCTCATAGACCAGCTCCCCGGCCACGTTATAGTGGCCGTAGCGTTCGGTTTCAGCGCGGAACGGGCGCACCATCTGCGAGTGGCAGCCCACGCAGCCTTCACGGCGATAGATACCGCGGCCTTCCAGCTCCAGCGCAGACAGTGGCTCCAAGCCATCAACCGGCTCGGTGATCTTCTTTTGGAAGAAAAGTGGAACGATCTGAGCCAAGCCGCCGAAACTGATCACGACAAGGATCAATATGGCAAGTAGGCCAACGTTTTTTTCGACAATCTCGTGTTTCATTGGTCTCAACTTCCCCGGTTTAGGCAGCTTGTGGTGCTGAATGGCTGATGGCCTCACGACGCTTAACGGTCATGTACACATTGAACGCCATGATCAGCATGCCGGTGACCCAGAAGAGGCCGCCGATTAAGCGAACAAAGTAGCCCGGTGCGCTGGCTTCAACGGATTCAATGAAGGTGTACATCAAGGTGCCATCAGGGTTAATCGCCCGCCACATCAAGCCTTGCATAATACCGTTCACCCACATGGAGGCGATGTAAAGCACGGTGCCGATCGTCGCCAGCCAGAAATGCACGGCGATTAGGCTGACAGAGTGCATTTCAGTACGCCCGAAAACACGCGGGATCATATGGTACAACGAGCCAATCGTAATCATCGCTACCCAGCCAAGTGCACCAGCGTGAACGTGGCCAATGGTCCAGTCGGTGTAGTGGGAGAGCGCATTCACGGTTTTGATCGCCATCATCGGGCCTTCAAAGGTGGACATGCCGTAGAAAGACAGGGCAACCACTAAGAAGCGCAATGTAGGGTCTGTCCGCAGCTTATGCCAAGCGCCTGACAGGGTCATCATGCCGTTGATCATGCCGCCCCAGGAGGGAGCCAGTAGGATGATTGACATGATCATACCCAAAGACTGTACCCAGTCGGGCAGAGCCGTGTAGTGCAGGTGGTGCGGGCCGACCCACATGTAGATCATGATTAACGCCCAGAAGTGGACGATGGAGAGACGGTACGAGTAGATCGGGCGTTCAGCCTGTTTCGGCACAAAGTAGTACATCATGCCTAGGAAGCCAGCGGTCAAGAGGAAACCCACCGCGTTATGGCCGTACCACCACTGCACCATGGCATCCACGGCTCCGGCGTAAACCGAGATAGAGTACATCGGGGTAACGGGGATCGCCGCGTTATTAACGATGTGCAGCACCGCAATGGTCAAAATAAACGCGGCATAGAACCAGTTCGCCACATAAATATGAGACGTGGTGCGCTTTTTAATCGTCATTAGGAAGACGACGGCATAGCTGATCCATACGACCGCGAGCAAAATATTAATCGGCCACTCCAGCTCAGCGTACTCTTTGGTCGTGGTGTGACCCATAGGTAGCGTCACGACTGCTGAGATAATGACTGCTTGCCAGCCCCAGAACGTAAAAGCCGCCAACTTGTCAGAGAAAAGCCGTGTCTGACAGGTGCGCTGAACAACGTAGTACGACGTGGCAATAAGCGCCGAACCGCCAAAGGCGAAAATAACGGCGTTCGTGTGTAACGGACGCAGACGCCCGAAGCTAGTCCAAGGTAAGCCAAGGTTCAGTTGCGGCCAAACCAGTTGCGAGGCAAGGATGACACCGATGGTCATTCCCACAATGCCCCACACAACGGTCATAATCGCGAACTGCCGAACTACTTTGTAGTTGTAGGTCGGGTGTTCAAATGCTGTGTTCATGTCATATTCCCATCGAACGCGGTTAGGGGGTAACCCATTGCATTTTGCATTAGCATTTTGCACGGGTGCGACCACCCGCTTGATGATGCAGGTCAAGATCCGACCAGGATTCTAGCGCAGCCGAGGCTTAAGCTGAACATGCCAATAGATTAATCGCTGAATTATTAGGAGTGGTGCGTGTCATATTACGCTTTTTCTGGCTATCTCTCAGTAACGCCCGAGGGGTTAAAAAGGGCTCTTGAAGACCGCCCAAACAGTAGCTTCCTGGTGCAAGGCATGGGCCCGCTGGCGCTCTATGGTGAAGCCAAAATAGGTCGCCTGCTGTTTGCTCACGGCGCAGGTGCCGGGCAGCAGTCACTTTACATGCGTCAATTTGTCACCTCTTTGACTGGCCGGGGTATCCAGGTTGCGTGTATTGATTTCCCCTACATGCAGCAGATACAGGAAACCGGGAAGCGACGGCCACCGCCACCCATTGCCCAAACCCTTGGCCAGTTTGCCGAGTGGTACTCGCTCCTCAGTGGCCTGTTAGCCGCACCGCTATGGGTGGGTGGGAAATCGATGGGCGGCCGCGTAGCAACACTGTTAGCCAGCCAGCAAAAGTGTCCCGGCGTTATTGTGGCCGGTTACCCGTTTCATCCTACTAAAGCGCCTGAAAAACTTCGCTTAGAGCACTGGCCAGCGATTGAATGCCCGCTGCTGATTCTGCAGGGCGAGCGAGATCCATTCGGCACGCGGGAAGAGGTCGCAGGCTATACGTTGCCCGCTAATGCGCAGCTTGCTTGGTTAAAAGATGGCGATCACGATTTCAAGCCGCGGCGCTCTTCTGGGCTAACCCAAACGGTTTTGATTGACGAAGCCACCCAGGTTGCGGCATCCTTCGTCCGCGCTCACAGCCAAGGCTTAACGGAAGAGAGCAACGCGCTGGTTTAAATCACCGTTTTAAACGTAGCGTGTTGACATTAAACAAACCTTCTGTAGAATGCAGCGCCACGTGACCAGCGGGTGGTTAGCTCAGTTGGGAGAGCACCAGCCTTACAAGCTGGGGGTCACTGGTTCGAACCCAGTACCACCCACCATTTTTAAAAAATGGTTTGGAAACGTGAAGTAAAAGTTAGATTAAGATTTGATGTGCATAGCGGACCGGTAGTTCAGTTGGTTAGAATGCCGGCCTGTCACGCCGGAGGTCGCGAGTTCGAGTCTCGTCCGGTCCGCCATCATCAATTCAGTATCTGCTTAGTAGTGCTAGCTTTAAAAAGTGTTATCGCTATGCGGACCGGTAGTTCAGTTGGTTAGAATGCCGGCCTGTCACGCCGGAGGTCGCGAGTTCGAGTCTCGTCCGGTCCGCCACGATAACAGTTAAGCTAGATTGGCAAGTGCTAATAGACGGTTGTTAATAGGCAGTTGCTAATAGATCGGGTGGTTAGCTCAGTTGGGAGAGCACCAGCCTTACAAGCTGGGGGTCACTGGTTCGAACCCAGTACCACCCACCATCGCCTAACCTTTTTAAGCGCCTCTGAACCGTTTATAAATGTTATCCTGATGGTTGTTGTTGAAGTGCTTTTACGTGGACCGGTAGTTCAGTCGGTTAGAATGCCGGCCTGTCACGCCGGAGGTCGCGAGTTCGAGTCTCGTCCGGTCCGCCATTAAGCATTTATATTGTTAGCGGCATTAGCCGAACGAATTCAAAAAAAAGCCCGGATCATTGATCCGGGCTTTTTTATTGCGTGCAGCCCGTAGGCCGCACGCTAGCATTAGCCGATAGCGCTAACGCCTGCTTTGGCGACTTGCACATCCTGGTCGGGTTTGACGCCGGAAATGCCGACGGCACCGACCACATGGCCATCAACCGTAATCGGGACGCCGCCAGAAAGAAGGCCTTGCAGGGGCGCAGAAATAAACGCGGTGCGGCCACCGTTAATCATCTCTTCAAACACTTGGGTCTCTTTGCGGCCTAGCGCAGCACTGCGCGCTTTTTGGGTCGCGACTTCAGCGCTGAAAGGGGCAGCGCCGTCTAGGCGACGCAAACCGAGTAGGTGACCGCCATCGTCAGTTACCGCGATAGTCACCGGCCAGCTATTGCTATCAGCTTCTTTTTGCGCTGCGTCTAATACGTTAATGACATCGGCTTGAGCGAGAATGGCTTTTTTTTGCATGCTTAAATCCTATTAATGGTAGGGAGTGAAGTTGCCGCGCCCAGCATAGCAGCGCGACCAGAGGTTATGAATGCTAAGTGTTAGCGAAAAACGCTACGTGAGCGCCGCATCGACGATTTCCACCCAGTGACGTACCGGGGTGCGATTGGCGCCTGCCAGGTGCGTTTGACAGCCGATATTGGCGGTGACAATAACGTCCGGCTGTCCGGCCTCAAGCGCGTTCATTTTATGGTCGCGCAACTGAGTGGCAAGTTCAGGCTGAGTGATTGAGTAGGTGCCCGCCGAACCACAGCAGAGATGAGCATCCTGCACTGGGGTTAACGCAAAACCGAGCTTGCCCAGTACGCCTTCCACCGCGCCGTTAAGCTTTTGTGCATGCTGCAACGTGCAAGGGCAGTGGAACGCCAACCGCTTCGACTCTTTCACGTTCAGTGCCTCTAAGGGTTCATCGCGCAGGATTTCGACGATATCTTTAGCCAAGGAGCTAACCTTTTGCGCTTTAGCCGCGTAATCAGGGTCATCCTTGAGCATATAACCATACTCTTTAACAAACGCACCGCAGCCGCTAGCGGTTTGTACAATGGCTTCGGTGCCTTGTTCGATGTACGGCCACCAAGCATCGATATTGGCACGCATGCGCGCTCGTCCATCGTCTTGGGCGTTGAGGTGGAAGTCAACGGCGCCACAGCAGCCCGCTTCAGCGACCGGCGTGATGCTGATGCCGAGCCGGTCAAGAATCCGCGCGGTGGCCGCATTGGTATTGGGCGAAAGCCCCGGCTGTACACAGCCCTCCAGGATTAGAACCTGGCGAGCATGCTTGTGGGCATCAGGGCGCGCGCCAGCATCCACCGGGTCTGCGGGCATTTTATTGCGCAGCTTGGCGGGTACCAGCGGCCTAAAGGTTTGCCCCAGCTTTAGCAGCGCCTGAAAGCGCTTGGGGTCGACCATCATCTTGCGCAGCGCATAGCGCTGGGCACGCTCAGCCGCTGGGCGGGGAACACGGCGCTCAATTTCGGCACGGCCAATGTTAAGCAGCTTATGGTACTCCACGCCGGAAGGGCAGGTGGTTTCGCAGTTCAGGCAGGTTAAACAGCGATCAAGGTGCAGGCGAGTCTCATCGGTGACTTGGTCGTCATCGTCTTGGCTCTCGAGCAGCTCCTTCATTAAATAGATGCGCCCGCGGGGGCCATCGCGCTCATCGCCTAACAGTTGATAAGTAGGGCAGGTAGCATTACAAAAGCCACAGTGCACACAGGTACGCAAGATGCGTTCTGCTTCCTGGATATGCGGCTTCTGACGACCGGCATCGGTAAAGTGCGTCTGCATGTCAGCTCTCCTGATTAAAACGCCGCAT
The DNA here is from genome assembly GCF_050215315.1 of Halomonas sp. H2. Lineage (GTDB taxonomy): Bacteria > Pseudomonadota > Gammaproteobacteria > Pseudomonadales > Halomonadaceae > Vreelandella. Next base: position 2,986,894 of record NZ_CP189760.1, on the reverse strand, counting down.
AAAGACGACCGGGATTAAAAATGCCATGGGCATCCAGCTCCGCCTTCAGGTTACGGTGATATTTTTCCACTACCTTATTGAGCGGTGTGAAAGGCTCGACGGCGCCGCCCTGAGCGTGCGACGTGTAGCAGGTGGCATGGCCGCCTGCCGCTGTACAGGCAGCGCGCAACGTACTGGCGTCTAGGGAGGTTTTTAGCCATCTCTGACAGCCGGCCCAGTCATAGAAGATATCCGTTTCAGGGATATCCAGCTTCAGTGGCGCGGTGTGTGGCGGCAGCGATAGCCGCCACAGGGCTTGGCCATCGTTAAGCTGAAAGAACGCGTGGCTATGATCGCGCAGCGAGGTCCAGAAGCTGGCGTCAAGCGGCTCGCCACCCAGGCGTGCTTGGGTCGCGCTGACCGAGCTTGTGCCCCCCTCTAAGCGCAGAAATAGCTCGTCGTTATGCCAGGCCGCAGCGGTAATCGGCAGCGGCTGACGGCCCAGCTCGGCGAGTTTTTTAAGCGCGTCGGCTAGGTTAAGGGACAGGCGTAAACTGTGCGTGGCAGTGGGAATAGGCAGCACTTTAAACGAGATATCGGTTAGCACGCCGAGGGTGCCCTGGGCGCCTGCCATTAAACGCGAAAGGTCGTAACCGGCGACGTTTTTCATCACTTCACCACCAAAGCGCAGCAGCTTGCCCTCTTGGGTGATCACCCGCGTGCCCAGTACAAAATCACGCGCGGCCCCCGCCCAGGGGCGGCGTGGCCCGGAAAGGCCCGTGGCGACCGCGCCACCAATGGTAGAGGCTTTGCCAAATATAGGCGGCTCGAAGGCCAGCATCTGGTGGTTTTCCGCCAGCGCGGCGTGGAGCGAGCTTAGCCGCGTACCGGCGCGCACGGTGACAACCAGCTCCACGGGATCGTAAGACACAATGCCGCTATGGGCCGCTAAATTTAGCGCTTGGCCTTCCACCGGACGGCCATAAAAGGCGCGCGTGTCTCCTCCTACAATACGCAGCGGTGTACGCTCGGCGTAGGCGCTGCGAACCTGTTCGCACAGCTGTTCGGCGATATCTTGGTCGGCAGCGTGTATCGCTAGTTCGGTCATGGTGGTTCCTTATGGCATCAGAAGCGTGGCAGCTCCGGATGCGGTAACTCGTTGTTATGCACATGCATGGCGCCAAATTCCGCACAGCGCGCCAGGGTGGGAATATTCTTACCTGGGTTAAGCAGTCGCTGTGGATCAAAAGCGGCTTTCAAGGCGTGAAAAACGCTAATTTCATCCGGCTGGAACTGGCTGCACATTTGGTTGATCTTTTCGCGACCCACGCCATGCTCGCCGGTGATTGAGCCGCCCGCCGCTACGCACAGCTCAAGAATCTTGCCGCCCACCTCTTCGGCAAGCGCCAGCTGGCCCTCTTGATTGGCATCAAACAGAATCAGCGGGTGCATATTGCCATCGCCGGCGTGGAATACGTTGGCGACCGCCAAGCCGCTCTGTTCGGAAAGTGCGGCAATGCCTTTTAGCACACGCGGGAGTTCGCGGCGTGGAATGGTGCCATCCATACAGTAGTAGTCCGGGGACATACGACCCACCGCCGGGAAGGCGTTCTTGCGACCCGCCCAGAACTTGGCCCGCTCGGCTTCGTCGCGCGCCTGCTGAATATTGGTCGCCCCGGCTTTTTCCAGCACCCCGCGCACGGTATCGCAGTCGTCGTCTACGTCGGCTTCGACGCCATCCAGCTCGCAGAGCAGAATGGCTTCGGCATCCAGCGGATAGCCGGCTTTAACAAAATCCTCGGCGGCTTTAATCGCCAGTTTATCCATCATCTCTAGGCCACCGGGAATAATGCCCGCGGCAATAATATCGCCGACGGCGCGCCCGGCTTTTTCGACATCGTCGAAGCTCGCCATCAGCACTTTGGCGGTTTCCGGCTTGGGCAGCAGCTTGACGGTGATTTCGGTGACCACCCCGAGCATGCCTTCGGAGCCGTTCATTAGCGCCAGTAAGTCAAAGCCGGGGGCGTCGAGGGATTCAGCGCCCAGCGTCATGGCCTCGCCCTCAATGGTGAGAACGTCCACACGCATCACGTTATGCACCGTCAAGCCATATTTTAAGCAGTGCACGCCGCCCGCGTTTTCAGCCACGTTGCCGCCGATTGAGCAGGCAATTTGCGATGAAGGATCCGGCGCGTAGTAAAGCCCATAAGGCGCCGCGGCTTCAGAAATCGCCAGATTGCGCACGCCGGGCTGCACCCGCGCCAGGCGGGCATCAGGGTCGACTTTGAGAATTTGGTTAAAGCGCGACATCACTAAAAGCACGCCCTGTTCCAGCGGCAGCGCACCGCCGGAAAGGCCGGTACCCGCGCCGCGGGTGACCACCGGTACACTTAGCGCATGGCAGCGTATAAGCAGCTCTTTCACCTGGTCAAGGGTCTCAGGCAGTGCCACCAGCATGGGTAGCACGCGATAGGCCGCCAGCCCATCGCACTCGAAGGGGCGCAGGTCTTCTTCGCGGTGCAGCAGCGTCATCTCCGGCACGGCTTGCTGCAGGTCGGCTAAGACCTCGCTTTTATCGCGCCGAACTAGCTCACCGTCCAGGCGCTCATCAAAGAGGATATTCATCACGACACCCCAGGCTTATTATCATTAAAGGTAAATGCTAAAACGGTTTGTATGTCTATCCTTCGCACAGCATGGGCTCAATTTGGGCTTTTTTTGTGCGTCTGTCTAGACTGTGGTGCATTGGTCTGACCAGTAATTGGTCGACCCTGTCATTAACATGGATGCCTTCTTCGTTGAGTCCTGGCAAGCTGTTCAAACAGTTTCGTAGGAGAGTTCACATGCCATCGGCGAACCAAGCGTTGTCACCCGGGCAGCGAATGCCTGAACACGTGGCCACCCGGCTTGAGCGCCTGATACTCGATGGCGTTTTTCGCCCCGGCCAGTTGCTTCCTTCGGAGCGGCGGCTATGCGAACGGCTGGGTGTCTCCCGCGCTTCGCTGCGTGAAGGGCTGCGCATTTTGCGCAGCAAGGGCATTATTGATACCCGCCAGGGCCACGGCTCGACGGTGGCCACGCTTCTACCAGTGGGCGATCAAAGCCCGTTGATGCACCTGTTTAAAGACCATCCGCGTACGCTGTTTGATCTGTTAGAGGTGCGCGCTTTGCTGGAAGGGGAGTCGGCCTGGTTGGCTGCCAGCCGTGGCACCTCCGCTGATCATGTGCTGATCACTCGGCGCTACCGTGAAATGGCCGATTACGCGCAGAGCGCAGAAGCGATTGATGTTGAGCGACTTGCCAGGCTTGATCACGCCTTTCATCTGGCGGTGTCGCAAGCGTCCCACAATCCAGTATTAGTGCATACGCTGCAGAGCCTAACCGATTTGCTGCTTAGTTCGGTGTTTGCGTCAGTCAAACACCTTTACCACTTGCCTACGCCTCAAGCAATGATCAATCACCAGCATGAGCAGTTACACGATGCAGTGATCCGCGGCGAAGCCGCGCAGGCAAAACAGGTGGCGTTGGAGCACCTTTCCAGTATCAGCCAACTGCTGCGCGACATGGATGATGAGAATGAGCGATTGGAGCGCTCTTCCATGCGTCTTGAAGAGTGGCGATAGTTCAATCATTAATATAGTAAGCACCAACAACAACCCAGGAGATTAACGTGGCGATTTATCAATACGGCGAGCATCAGCCCGACATCCATGACGATGTTTATATCGCGGAAACCGCGGATGTTATCGGCCAGGTAACGTTAAAAGCACGCTCAAGCGTGTGGTATCAAGCCGTGCTGCGCGGTGATACCGATCACTTGGAAATTGGTGAAGAGAGCAATATTCAAGACGGCGCGGTGCTCCATGCCGATCCCGGTTTTCCTCTCAAGATCGGCAAAGGCGTCACAGTAGGCCATCAGGCCATGCTGCATGGCTGTACCGTTGGCGATGGCTGCTTAATCGGCATCCAGGCGGTAGTGCTCAATGGTGCGGTAATCGGCGAAAATAGCCTGGTGGGCGCGGGTGCTTTTATTAAAGAAGGGGCGGTGTTTCCGCCCAATTCGCTGATCGTTGGCTCGCCTGCGCGTGTGGTGAGGGAGCTTTCAGAGGAAGTGGTGGCGGGTTTGAAGCAGAACGCCCAAAGCTACGTAGAGCGAGGCAAGCTCCACAGCCAAGAGCTAAAGCGCATCGGCTAACGTGTTAAACAATCAATAAGCAGGGCTTTAACGTCGAGCTAAAACCACAAACCCCCAGGCTAAGCCTGGGGGTTTGCGTTTGCGTACTCGCTAGTGAGTTTTACGGTTACATCAATGGATCCGTGACGCCAATTACGTAGAACGCAATCAGGGCGATGATACCTGCAAAGATGAGGTAGTAGATGGTGGGCAGGATCGTCTTACGGATTGTAGCGCCTTCACGGCCTAGCAACCCGACCGTTGCCGATGCGGCGACCACGTTATGGATGGCGATCATATTACCCGCCGCTGCCCCCACTGCCTGCAGCGCTACCATCATGGCTGTGGAAAGGCCCAGGGTCTGAGCAACACTGAACTGGAACTCCGCCAGCATCAGGTTAGACACCGCGTTTGAGCCTGCGATAAAGGCGCCCATTGCCCCAACGGCGGGTGCAAAGAAGGGATAGATGCCGCCTACATTATCGGCCACCGCCTGGGCCATCATTACCGGCATAGAGACAAGGTCAGCGCCGTTAACGCCAGAGTTGATCAATATGCGTACCATCGGCACGGTAAAGATCAGTACGAAGCCCGCGCCAAAAATCGTTTTAGTTGATTCAGACACCGCCGCACTGATTTTCTGCGGGTTCATGCGGTGCAGGAAGTAAGTCACGATGACCACGGCCAGAATGATACCGCCCGGCAGATAGAGCGGCTGGACACCACCGCTGACACCCGCCTCGCCAAGAATATTGGTCCAGCTCAGATTAATCGAGGTAAGCGCTGCTTTGAGGGGCTCGATGGTACGAGAGGCCACCAAAAACAGGGCGAGCAGCACGTAGGGTAGCCAGCCTTTAAAGGTCGACATCGGCGCCTTACCGACAACGTCATCAAGCTTGATTTGCAGGTTGCCGATCCACTCGTCTGGCCAAGCAGAGGACTCGGGGAAATCCCAGGTATCTTTCGGCAACAGGAAGCCACGTTTGGCCGCTGGAACAACAATCGCCAAGCCTACCATGGCGCCGATCATTGATGGGAATTCAGGGCCCAGCAGTACGCCGACCAGCATGTAGGGCACTACGAAGCAGATACCGGTAAAGATGGCGAAGGGGGTAATTGACAGACCCTCTTTCCACGACTTATTGGCACCAAAGAAGCGCACCATTACGGTCACCAGAATCAGCGGCATCAGGATACCCACGATGCCGTGAGTGATTGCCACTTCACTGGTTATTAGCTGGAAGAACACGTCCCAGCTGGAGCCTACCGAGTCAAGCTGAGCGGTAATGCCGGCGCGATCCACGCCGCTACCGACGCCGACCACAATAGGCGTACCCACAGCACCGAAGGAGACCGGCGTGGATTGGATCATCATACCCACAACCACTGCCGCAAGCGCGGGGAAGCCAAGGGCCACCATCAGTGGTGCTGCAACAGCAGCTGGTGTACCGAAGCCAGAGGCGCCTTCGATAAAGCAGCCGAATAGCCACGCCACAATCAACGCCTGCACGCGACGGTCAGGGCTGATGCCTGAAAAACCGTTACGAATAGCGGTAATGCCACCGGAATGCTTAAGCGTGTTAAGCAGCAGGATGGCGCCAAAGATGATCCATAGAAGACCGGCGGTCTGGATCAAACCTTGAATAGTCGAGGCCGCTACGCGGCTAAACGACATATCCCAAGCGGTTAAGCCAATGATGGCGGCCGTTAGAAAGACGAGAGGCATCGCTATCTTGGCCGGTATTTTAAACCCGATGAGTAAAATACCGGCCATCAACAGCGGCAAAAAGGCCAGAAGTGCAAGTATCGTTTCATTCATGGAAGGAACTGCCCTTGTTATTAGTTCGGTATGCTCCGCAATAACCGACTGGCAGTTGTGCCGCCAGTCGGGTGTAGGTGAAAGATACGTTTAGGCTAACAATATGACTACATTGGAAAATTGGTCTTACCAGTTGAATATTGGCTTGGGGAGCTTTTAGAAACTAGTTTTTATAGCTTAAGTGTTTGTTTTTAATTATTTATTAGATATTAAGGTAGGCTAAGTGACGGAGCAAGCTATTAGACTAATAGACAGTGTCTAGAGGCGGCTCTTGCGCCGTTAGTTTCTTAAGCTCATTGTTTGGCTACGCTGTACGCACGAGCAATGTTAACGCACTAATCTCCTAATTCTTTTTGATCCATCAATTTAGCCACATTTATATCCTCAATTTTTCAACCAGAAGGCAGTCAGAATGGCTCTAAAATTTTACGATCTATGCGGCCGGGATGAACGGCTACGATTCTCACCATACTGCTGGCGTGTGCGTATGGTGCTTGCCCATAAAGGTCTGGAATTCACCTCAGTGGCATGGCGGTTCAAAGACAAACAAACGCTGGAGTTTGCCGACTACGATAAGGTGCCGGTGCTTTGCGATGGAGACCGCGTCGTCACCGATAGCCTCGATATCATGCGCTATTTGGATGAAGCATATCCCGAGGCGCCGGTATTGGGCGAAGGGGCCAGCTATCAGCGAGCGCTGTTGTTCAAATATAGCGTTGAGCGCAGCATAAACCCGGCGCTATTCCGTATTATCGCCATGGATTTATTCGCTGCCGTGCATCCTGACGACCAAGACTATTTCCGCAAAACCCGTGAGGCACGTTTCGGTTGCACGCTGGAAGAGTTCCATCAGCCGGATCAAGGTAAACAGCAACTTAAGCAGGCATTAGCGCCGGTTCGAGATATGTTGCGGGACAGCGCATTTTTAGACGGCGACGCACCTAGTGGCGCAGATTACCTGCTGTTTGGGAGTATGATGTGGGCGTACGTGGTATCGACTCAGGAGCTTGTCGCGCCTGATGATCCGGTCAATGAATGGTTCCAGCGCATGCTGGGTGCACACAATGGTGTGGCAGGTAAGGCGCTCACCGTTCGCGATGTATAACGCTGTAAGTAACTAGAAAGCGTCGATACGCTCGTTGGAGAGTGAATCCACGCTTTTTTAAGGAGATGGCAATGATTGACCTGTATTACTGGACAACCCCTAACGGCCATAAAATCTCCATTATGCTCGAGGAAGCCAAACTGGCGTACCGAGTGAAGCCGATTAACATTGGCCGAGGTGAGCAGTTTGACCCTGAATTTCTTACCATCGCTCCCAATAACCGTATTCCTGCCATTGTGGATCACGCTCCACAGGACGGCGGTCAGTCGCTCTCGATGTTTGAGTCGGGCGCAATCCTAGAGTATCTCGCCGATAAGAGCGGCCTCTTTCTGCCTCCAGCAGGGCGCGAACGCTATATCGTGCTGCAGTGGCTTCACTGGCAAATGGGCGGCTTAGGCCCCATGGCCGGGCAGAACCACCACTTTTGCCACTATGCACCGCACAAAATTGAGTACGCGATTGAACGCTACGTGCGCGAAACCAACCGGCTTTACAGCGTGCTGGATCAGCGCCTAGCGCAACACACCTATGTGGGCGGCGATGACTACTCGATTGCCGATATGGCGATCTATCCGTGGATCGTACCATGGGAAAAACAGCGTCAGACGTTAGAAGAGTTTCCGGACTTGGAGCGTTGGTTTGACATGGTTAAAGCGCGCCCGGCGGTACGGCGCGCCTATGCTTTGGTAGAAGAAGTAAATCCACAGGCGGGCGTGGAAATGGATGAGCAAGCGCGTAAGCACTTGTTCGGTAACCGCTAGTAGCGAGCACATAATAGCGTTAACCCCTCCCGGTAAGTGAGCAGTCGCAGCATGATCATAAAAATCATGTTGCACTGCACAAAAAGCACTGCTAGCTTTAAGGACAGCAGAGGCAAAAGCCTGGCTAAAGACCGCCTACTGAAGGCGAGTTATGTGCTAGCTCACACCTGGAGATATTCTGATGAGTAACAATACTGATAAAACGACTACCGAAAAAACCAAGCAACAGTTTGAGTCTGTTTTTGTATCACCCATGCGTTCGTACACGCTGACCGCGCTTGATTACTACGATCAGCTGTTCAGCGCCCAAATGGATGCTGCCCGTGCCTATTCGGATATGGCTATCTCACAAGCGCGTACTTGGCTTGATGTAAAAGATGCCGACAGTTTCAAGAAAGCCATAGAAAGCCAGCAGAAAACGGCGAGTGATTTCATGGAACGCGTGAAGGGTGATAGCGAAAAAGTGACCTCTATCAGCCAAAGTTTTGCTGAAGACAGCCAGAAGCAAGCAGAAGAAGCTACCAAGGACGCGGTAGCCAAAGCTAAGCAATAACGTACTAACTTGCTTAGCTAGCCTGCACTAGCTTATGAGCATAAGTTAGAACGTCGCTATAAAACGCTGCGTCTTTTAAAGGCGCAGTTTTTTTGTATACAAAAAATAGTAAATTTACGCCTTTGAAGCTCGATCTATTAACCGAAAGCGCGCAATGCGGATAATTTGCTCAATGGCCGTTTGCCGCTCCGTTGCTAGGTCGTTGTTAAGGCGCTCCTCAAAAGCGGCTAAAATTCCATGCCGGTCTAGCCCTTTAACAGCAATCACAAAGGGAAAACCAAACTTCTCCTTATACGCCGCGTTAAGAGTCTCAAAGCGCGAAAATTGCTCGGGGCTACACTGATCGAGCCCGGCGCCTGCCTGTTCGCTTGTCGAATCCTGGGTTAATTCACCTGCCATAGCGGCTTTGCCTGCCAAGTCAGGGTGTGCTTGGATTACCTTAATTTGCTGTTCACTGCTCGCCTGCTGCAACATAAGGCCCATCAGTGCGGCGAGTGCCTCGGGCGCGTCATGGGTTTCAGCCAGGCCATGTCGCCAAGCCGCTTCTGCCACCCAAGGCGAGTGCTCATAAACATCGCCATAGTGGTGGGTCAGCATTTCAAGACTGCACTGGCTCGGCGCGGGTGAAAGCACTAATGAAGTAGAAGTAGGCACTGAAGATTCTCCAAAACGAACGGGAATAGGATTACTGTATACAACAAATAGCAGTAACGGTACTCTTTGACCGATAGGTCAAGATAACCAAACAACGTTATAAAATAAGGAGTGGCTATGGGTCGCTTAACCACCCACGTACTGGATACCGCCAAAGGACAGCCCGGTCATGGCATTACCATTGAGGTGTTTCGTCTTGCCGGTAGTGACCGCCAGCATCTCACTACTGTGACCACCAACAGCGATGGCCGTTGTGACGCACCTATTCTGGAAGGGGATGCGCTCACAGTAGGGGAGTACGAGCTGGTGTTCCATGCCGGCGACTACCTGCGTGCCCAGGGCGTTGAAGCAGCCGAGCCGCGCTTTTTAGACGTTATCCCGCTGCGCTTTGGCGTCGCTGATGCCAGCCAGCATTACCATGTACCGTTGCTGCTCTCGCCCTATGGCTACTCAACTTACCGCGGTAGCTAAGAGGATCAGGCATGCAAGCATATATTATTGATTTTGTTAACTTGCTGCTGCGCTGGCTGCATGTGATTGCAGCTATCGCCTGGATCGGTGAGTCGATCTATTTTGTCATGCTGGATAATAGCCTGCGCTCGCCAAAGGCAGCGGAAGATCGCGAGAAGGGCGTGTTTGGCGAAATGTGGTCGGTGCATGGCGGTGGTTTTTACCACAATCAAAAATACGCCACGGCGCCTGCCAAGCTACCTAATGATCTGCACTGGTCGTTCTGGAAAGCCTACACCACCTGGCTTTCTGGCTTTGCGCTGTTTGTAATTCTCTATATGGTTAATCCAGGCTTCTATCTGGTAAACCCCAACAGCCCCTGGCAGTGGGCCGCCAATCTCACCGGCTGGCAGGCCAATGTTCTGGCGCTGGCCTTTTTGCTGGGCGGCTGGGTGGTTTACAACGAGCTGTGTAAGCGTATTAGCCCCAATATGGATCGCGATGGGCTGCTTAGCATCGCGGTTGCCGTAATGATGATCGTGGTGGCCTACCTAAGCACGCAAATGTTCACTGGCCGCGCCGCCTTCCTGCTCACCGGTGCCGTGATGGCGACGGCGATGTCAGCGAATGTCTTCTTCTGGATTATCCCCGGGCAGCGCCGCATGGTGAAAGCCATGAAAGCCGGTGATGCGCCCAACCCGCTGGATGGCAAACGCGGCAAGCAGCGCTCGGTGCACAACACCTACTTCACGCTGCCGGTCGTTTTGCTGATGGTGAGTAATCACTACTCATTTATCTACTCCCATGAGCTTGCCTGGGTGGTGATGGTGCTGTTTATCTTGGCTGGCGCCCTGATCCGCCAGTTCTTTGTCTTGATGCATGCCGGCAAAACCCAACCAGCGTATCCCGCCTTTGGGGTAGGGCTGATTCTGTTAGCATTTTGGGTGGCCGCACCGAGTGCTTCGTCGCCTAGTGGTAACGCAGGCGCGGAAGGGCCACCAGACCAGGCGCAAATCACCGGTTTGATCGAGCAGCACTGCGTTCAGTGTCACGCGCGCAGCCCTGAGCATGCCGGTTTCTCCGCCCCGCCCGCAGGGTTTGCCTTCGATAGCTGGGATGCAATTCTGGGTCAAAAGGCGCAGATTCAGCAGGTTGTCGCCAGTCAATATATGCCATTGGGCAATATGACCAACATGAGTGACGAAGAGCGCGATATCATTGCGGCTTGGGAGGAATGATCAGAGAGGCTAGCTATGAGTGATACGCAGGCGCCGGTAAAGCGGCGTGCTCCCGTTAAAGACACTAAAAGTAGCAAAGAGGGCGACGAGCGCCATGAGGCGATTTATCGGTCCATCAGCGATGCGATTGTGGAGCAACGCTTAAAGCCCGGCGCACGGCTGCGCGAAGATGCGCTGGCAGAGGTGTTTGGTATTAGCCGTACCGGTATTCGTAAAATCTTGCAGCGCTTAGCGCTAGAGCAGCTAGTGACCCTAACGCCGCGCCGTGGTGCTAGTGTCACTCGACCCACCGCCGACGAAGCCAAAGACGTTTTCGATGCCCGCCAATTAATTGAGTGCGGCTTAATGCCCGATGTAGCGCGGCGCATGGGTGAAAAGGAAGCAGCAGAACTGCACGAAATGGCTCATCAGGAGCGCCAGGCGCTACGTAGCGGCCAACAAAGCGTGGCCATTAGGCTATCAGCCGATTTTCACGTGCGTTTAGCGCAGCTTTCAGGTAACGCCACTCTGGCGGAGTTTGTCGAGCGCCTTTGCTCGCGCTCTTCCTTGATTCTTGCCGTCTATGGCCATCGCGGCCACTTAGGCTGCGAATCCCATGACCACGATGATCTAATCGGCTATCTGGAAACAGGCGATGGTGAACGCGCCAAAGCCTTTATGGGCCGTCACTTAAAAGCCATCGAAGCCTCTCTCACCATGGTCGAAGAGGAAGAGAATATACCGGATCTGCAGCATATATTTGGAGGGTAATACCTGAACAAGCTGCTTATTACTTTTCCTTACTCCCGCTGAGGCAGTGTATTCGAGTAGGTTTTAAGCTGTAGGTGGTGGTCGTCTGCTTGCTGCAAAGCGTCCAGCGCGCTTTGACGGTTGCGTTCGGCAAGTAACGTGCAGAGTACCTCTGAAATGGCTAAGGCAGGGGTTAAGGTATGAAAGAAGCTATAGCTCTCTGTCGGGCAAAAAATAGACTGCTCTGAAATACCCGCCAGCGGTGATACCTCGCTATCGGTGATCGACAGAATCGCCAGACCCTTATCTTTTGCTAATTGCGCCAGTGCTAGTGAATCCACGGTATACGGTTTGATGGAGACGATAAGCACCACCGCATCAGGTTTGGCACGCATTAGCGCATCGCCACCCGTGCCGGCTGGGCCATCAAGGTGGACTGAGCGCTCGCCTAGCAGTGACATGACGTAATGAAAATGCCATGCAACGACATGGCTGGAACGTAACCCCAGCACATACACTTTGTTAGCCGCCGCTAACCTATCGGCCATGGCGGTTAGGCATTTTAGGGTCTCGGGTACACATAGCGCGGTAAGTTGAGCGCTTAACCCGTGCAGCATCTGATAGGCAATATCGCTTTCCGTCGCTTCAGTGGCTGCTGTGGGTTGTTGGCGCACCTTGGAGGCAAAACCGTCGCCTTTCCTGCGTAACGTTTCAGCGTAGCAGGCACGAATATCATTGTAGCCTTGAAACCCTAAGACCTTGGCCAGCCGAGTCATGGTCGCGGGCTGCACCGCTGCATGGCGTGCCAATTCTCGCATGGAAACCAATGCGACCTCTTCGGGGTGCTCAAGCATGTAGCGAGCTGCCTGTTGAAGCTGCGCAGACATAGCATCGAACTGAGCAATGATCTGCTCTTTTAGCGGGTCGCTCTGCGACATAGGAGATGGCCTCTACACGGCATGTGCCTGGGTTGGATGGCCCAGCATTTTGTGAATAGTGGCTGAGTGTAAACGCGCTTTTTTACCAAAAACAATGATCCATTTGTTTTAATGGTGAAAATAAAGATTGTTTTGTTGCATTTGTTTGTCAGGCCATGCCATTCTTGCCTTGGGGTTGTTGGGTTCTCGCTGGTTGAAAAAGGAAGGGCACTATGGCGCATATTCTTCATCGTCGCATTGGTCAGCCGTTGCCGTGGGCTGCATCAGCGCAAGGCGTTTATATTACCGATAGCAATGGGCGTCAGTATCTGGATGGATCGGGCGGCGCTGCGGTGACGAGCGTGGGGCATGCCCATCCGGAAGTCTTAGACGCCATGCACGCCCAAATCGACAACCTTTGCTATGCACATACGGCTTTTTTTACCACGGATGCTGCTGAGTCATTAGCTGAGAAACTAGTAGGTTTGGCACCGGCAGGCTTAAATCATGTTTACCTAGTATCGGGGGGGTCGGAAGCCGTTGAAGCCGCTTTAAAAATGGCGCGGCAATATTTTGTGGAGATGGGTGAGCCTCAACGACGCCACATTATTGCTCGGCACCAGAGTTACCATGGCAACACGATTGGTGCGTTAGCCACGGGCGGCAATGCCATGCGGCGCCAGCAGTTCCAGCCCCTGCTACCGGAAACGCACCACGTCTCGCCCTGCTACGCCTACCGTGATAAGGGCAACGACGAGACACCCGAAGCGTATGCCGCAAAACTTGCCGACGAACTGGAAGCTAAGATCCTTGAACTGGGGGCTGACAGCGTGATGGCGTTTGTTGCCGAACCCGTGGTGGGAGCTACGCTAGGCGCGGTTGCCGCTGAGGCGGATTACTTCAAACGGGTACGTAAGATTTGCGACCGCTATGGCGTACTGCTGATTCTCGATGAAGTGATGTGCGGTATGGGGCGAACAGGAACGATGTTCGCCTGCGAGCAGGATAGTGTAACGCCCGATATTCTCACCATGGCCAAAGGCCTTGGGGGCGGTTATCAACCAATTGGCGCCGTGATGCTCACATCCGCCATTTATGAGAGCTTCGCCAACGGCTCGGGCCTTTTTCAGCATGGGCACACTTATTTGGGCCACCCGGTTGCTGCCGCGGCCGCTAATAAAGTGGTAGAGATTATTGCCCGGCCAGAAACGCTGTCTAACGTGAACGCCATGGGGGCGCGATTACAACGCGGCCTTGAAGCGGCGCTGGGCGCGTCGCCCTATGTCGGCGACATTCGTGGCAGGGGGTTGTTCCGTGGCATTGAACTGGTCGCTGATCGAGAGCAAAAGACCCCTTTTGATCCTGCCCGAAAAATTCACGCTAAGATCAAGAGCCAAGCAATGGCCCTGGGCCTGATCAGCTATCCAATGGGCGGCACCATTGACGGTGTGTATGGCGATCACGTCTTGCTAGCCCCGCCGTATACCATTAACGCTGGTGAAATTGACCTACTCATTGAGCGTATTGCCCAAGCGATTGACGCCGCGATAGCTGAGTAACCTGATAAGGAACCCCACCGATGATGCAATCTCCATGCTTACCTATTGCCAACGCTGACTGGCCCGATGAGATCGCGGATTTTCGTGACGGCTTTGCTGGCGCACTAAACGTCTACCGCACTATGGCGCATCATCCAGCTCTACTTACCGCGTGGGCTCCTTTGCGCCAGCATGTGGTGAAGGAGAATGCGTTAGGCCCGGAGCTGACCGAAGTCGTGATTCTCCGCGCTGGGTTTCGCCTAGCGTCCGCTTACGAGTGGGCGCACCATGTCAGCCGAGCGCTGGCGCTGGGGTTCTCCGAAGCACGTATTAACGCGATTCGCGGCGTGCCGCAAATGAGTACGGGGGTGGATGGCTTGATTATAGACGCAGTAGATGCATTGCTGGACGACCATCGATTGAGCAAGCCGCAGGAAGCGGCGCTGGCGGAAGAGATTGGGCGCAAAGCCGTCATCGACCTGATCGCGATGGTCGGTTTCTATTCGGTGCTGGGTTACTTACTGAAAACCTATGACACGCCGATTGATGACACTATTCAGCAGCAGGCGCAGGAGAACCCGGCGCTGTTTTCGATCACGCCATCTCCAGGAGACTGACGTGACGCTAACCCTGCCTTCACAGGGTTATTTGAAGCGCCGCTTAACCTCCACGCTGAGCTTTCCTTCACCCAGCTGCAATTTGAGCTTCTGACCCGGCTGGGTATCGGCGGCACGTCGCACTACTTGGCCCTGCTCATCCTGGGTAATCGCATAGCCCCGCCCCAGCACCGCTAGCGGGCTGACCGCATTGAGTTCACGGGCCGCGCCGGTTAAGCGTGCCTGGCGAGTGTCTAACTGGCGCTGCATGGCGCTCCCCAAACGGCGCTGTAACTGGCTCACCCGCTCGCCTTCCGTACGGTGTAAGCGCGTCATGTCCTGGCTAGCTAAACGTCTACTTAATTGTGTTACCTGAGCTTCTTGCTGGGTGAGCGTTTGCTGCATGGCGCGGTTTAGGCGTTGAGAAACAGCCATTAAATGCTGGCGCTGGCGGTTAAGCTGTTCACCGGGGTGGCGCAGCTTGGCGCGTAGCGTATCCAGCCGCTGGCTGTCGCGCTCTAAGCGCGCCTGCATTGCCCGCTGAAGGCGGCTGTACTGGTGCTCTAGCTGGCGCTTAAGGGTGTGCTGGTCCGGTACCAAACGCTCGGCGGCAGCGGAAGGGGTGGGCGCACGCATATCCGCCGCAAAATCTGCCAGGGTGATATCCACCTCGTGGCCCACCGCCGACATCACTGGCAGCCGGGAGTGAAAAATCGCCCGGGCCAAGTGTTCGTTATTAAACGCCCATAGGTCTTCCAGGCTACCGCCGCCGCGGGTAATCAGCACCAGGTCCTGCTTGGGGTCTAGCCGCGCCTGACGGTTGAGTAGCGCCAATGCCGATATCATCGCAGGTGCCGCTTCGGCTCCCTGCACCGGCACCGGAATCAGCGTCACATCCGCCAGCGGCCAGCGGGCTTCCAGCACCGCCAGTACATCGCGAATGGCGGCGCCGGTAGCAGAGCTTAAAATTAAAATCTTGCGCGGTGGAAAGGGCAGCGACCGGGCGTTGGCAAACACGCCTTCGCCTTCCAGCTGGGCTTTTAAGCGCTCAAAGGCCGCCAACAGTTCCCCTAGGCCCGCCGCCTGAACGGCCTCGGCAATCAGCTGGTAATCACCGCGGGGCTCGAACAGCGACACTCGCCCGCGCAGCTTGACCTGATCGCCATCGCGCATCGGTGCCGACACAAACCGCGCCCGTTGACGAAATAGTGCACAGCGGATCTGCGCCCGGTCATCCTTCAGGGTGAAATAAACATGCCCGGAAGCGGGGCGCGAGACGTTAGACAGCTCGCCTTCCACCCACACCTCGCCCACATCGCGCTCCAGGGTTTGCTTAGCGCGCTGGTTGAGCTGGCTAACGGTGAGTGCTTTTGCGGTTTCTTGCATAGAATTGCCTTGTTCAAAAAATAGCAGGGCTTCGTTTAAAATAGTCAATCATTTCTAAGTACGGGAAAAATAAGTACGGGAAAAATAAGTAGGGGAAAAATCAGCCTAACAGCATACGTCACTAGCAATTGGTATAAACACAACAGCGTGACTGCATTGCTGGGAAGGTCCTCAAAACGCTATAATAGGGGATTAACCTTTCACGCCCCACTTCCTCTCAATCAGGGTGTTGCCGCTATGCTACGTATGGCCCAAGAAGCGCTTACGTTCGATGACGTACTTCTCGTTCCTGGCTTTTCCGACGTTCTCCCCAAGGATGTCAGCCTCAAAACCCGCCTGACCCGTAATCTCTCGCTCAATATTCCACTGGTTTCCGCCGCGATGGACACTGTGACCGAAGCGCGTTTGGCGATTGCCATGGCTCAGGAAGGCGGTATCGGCATTATTCATAAAAGCATGGCAGTCGCCCAGCAAGCAGCTGAAGTACGCAAGGTCAAAAAGCACGAAAGCGTGATTGTTAAAGATCCGGTTACTGTTAGCCCCAAAGCTAAGCTGGAAGACTTGCTCTCTATGGCGAAAGAGTATGGCTTCTCAGGTTTTCCGGTGGTTGAAGGCGAAACCCTGGTCGGCATCGTGACCGAGCGTGATATGCGCTTTCAGCCCAATGTGGGTGACAGCGTGGCCGACATCATGACCCCGCGCGAGCGTCTGATCACCGTGGCCGAAGGCACCGAGCTTGAGGTCAGCAAAGCCAAAATGCGTGAACACCGCATCGAAAAAATGCTGATTGTCGATGACGAATTTCATCTGCGCGGCCTGGTCACCTTTAAAGATATCGAAAAAGCCCGCACCTACCCGATGGCCGCTAAAGATAGCGATGGCCGTTTGTTAGTAGGCGCTGCGGTGGGCACTGGCCCAGAAACGCCGGACCGCATCGCTGCATTGGTTGAAGCAGGTGTTGATGTGCTGGTTGTTGATACCGCCCACGGCCACTCAAAAGGTGTTATCGACCGAGTGCGTTGGGTGAAGGAGCACTACCCGGATCTGCAAGTGATTGGCGGCAATATCGCCACAGCTGCCGCCGCTGTCGCCCTGGCCGAAGCCGGTGCAGATGCAGTCAAAGTGGGTATTGGCCCGGGCTCGATCTGCACCACGCGTGTGGTGACCGGCGTTGGTGTGCTACAGATCACTGCAGTTTCCAACGTCGCGGCAGCGCTTGAGCCGTTCGATATCCCGCTGATTGCCGATGGCGGCGTGCGTTACTCCGGCGATATCGCCAAAGCGATCGTGGCTGGCGCCAGCACCGTGATGCTCGGCAGTATGTTTGCCGGTACGGAAGAGGCGCCCGGTGAAGTCGAACTGTTCCAAGGGCGTACCTACAAAGCCTACCGCGGAATGGGGTCAATGGGCGCCATGTCCCAGACCCAGGGCTCTTCGGATCGCTATTTCCAGAGCAAAGACGAAGGTGTCGAGAAGCTGGTGCCGGAAGGCATTGAAGGCCGCGTACCTTACAAGGGCCAAATGAGCGCCATCGTTCACCAGATGCTGGGCGGTTTGCGCGCCTCAATGGGCTACACCGGCTGCCACGATATTCAAGAAATGCGCACCAAGCCGGAGTTCGTCAAAATTACCGGCGCTGGAATGGCCGAATCGCACGTGCACGACGTGCAGATCACCAAAGAAGCCCCCAACTACCGGGTGAGCTAACCAGCACGTTTAGTTAAAACGGCGGCGGGCACAGCTCGCCGCTTGCTTTTTGGCCTTACCAGCGGCACCCACACCGCTTAACCGAGACCCCGCCATGAGTGACATTCACGCCCATAAGATTCTGATTCTCGACTTCGGCTCCCAGTACACCCAATTAATCGCCCGCCGTGTTCGCGAGATTGGCGTATTCTCCGAAGTTCGCGCCTTTGATATCAGCGAAGAAGAGATCCGCGAGTACAACCCCAACGGCATTATCCTTGCTGGTGGGCCGGAGTCTGTGACCGAGTTGGACTCCCCGCGTGCGCCCCAGTGCGTGTTTGAAATGGACCTGCCGGTGTTTGGGATCTGCTACGGTATGCAGACCATGGCCGAGCAGTTGGGCGGTAAAGTTGAAGGCTCCAACCAGAGCGAGTTCGGTTACGCACAGATCCAAATCGACGTCGATAACGCGCTGTTCAACGGCATTAAAGACCACGTGGATACCAAAAGTGGCAAAGGCTTGTTGGATGTATGGATGAGCCACGGCGACAAGGTGGCCCAAGCGCCGGATACCTTCACCGTAACGGCTTCCACCCCTAGCTGCCCGATTGCCGCCATGGCCTGGGAAGAGAAGCAGTTTTACGGCGTTCAGTTCCACCCGGAAGTCACCCACACCCTGCAAGGCCAGCGCATTCTCGAGCACTTCGTGGTGGATATCTGTAAAGCCGAAAAGCTCTGGACGTCTGCACAAATCATCGAAGACCAAGTACAGCGCGTACGCGAGCAAGTCGGCGACCGCCACGTACTGCTCGGCCTCTCCGGCGGGGTGGATTCTTCCGTAGTTGCCGCGCTGCTGCACAAAGCGATTGGCACCCAGCTGACCTGCGTATTCGTCGACAACGGCCTGCTACGTAAAGCAGAAGGCGATCAGGTAATGGAAACCTTTGCCAAGCACATGGGCGTTAAGGTCATCCGCGTGGACGCCGAAGACCTGTTCCTTGGCAAGCTGGCGGGCGAAAACGACCCGGAAGCCAAGCGCAAGATCATCGGCAATACGTTTATCGATGTGTTCGATATTGAGGCCAGCAAGATCGACGGTGTCGATTTCCTCGCCCAGGGCACCATCTACCCGGATGTGATCGAATCCGCCGCTAGCAAAACCGGCAAATCCCACGTGATCAAATCCCACCACAACGTCGGTGGCCTGCCGGAAACCATGAAGCTCAAGCTGGTCGAGCCGCTGCGCGAACTGTTTAAAGACGAAGTGCGCAAACTCGGCCTGGAACTCGGCCTGCCCTACGACATGGTCTACCGCCACCCATTCCCTGGCCCCGGCCTGGGCGTGCGCATCCTCGGCGAAGTGAAGAAAGAGTACGCCGACATCCTCCGCGATGCCGACGCCATCTTCATCGAAGAACTACGCGCCGCCGGTTGGTACGAAAAAACTAGCCAAGCCTTCGCCGTGTTCCTGCCGGTCAAGTCAGTCGGCGTAGTAGGCGACGGCCGCCGCTACGAATGGGTCATCGCGCTACGCGCGGTCGAAACCATCGACTTCATGACCGCCCGCTGGGCGCACCTGCCTTATGAGCTGCTGGAGAAGGTCTCCAACCGGATTATCAACGAGTTGGCAGGGGTTTCGCGGGTGACTTATGACGTTAGTAGCAAGCCGCCTGCGACGATTGAGTGGGAGTGATCGAGTCCGTCTAGGATGATGATTGGCTAGACTCTCATCAAGGCCGCTCGATGCATCGAGCGGCCTTTTGTATTTCGTGGGTATGCTAATTGGGAGCAGCATGGCACGCAAAAAGATCAAACAGAAGCTTGTGGAGCTTGTTACTGGATGTGATAACCGTCAAAGCGAGTGCTCTTAGCCACTCGATTTAATTCGAGATATTTTAGACATACAGTGAGAACGAACAGATAGCTTCAGAGAGCTAGGGTTAACTTGGTAAAACGACGCGTATGAGACTTGAGACGCTTTTCAATCACTGCCGTGCGCTCGCCTGTTTCAATCGCGCTTGAGCTGGCCACTGCACGCAAAATACGCTCGCGGGAAACCATGACTTTATCAGTTGGGGTCTTACGAACCATCACAACGCTCCTAGAGCAGATCGTTAGATGTCATCATAGCAGTAACATCGCTGGTCTGTAGTGTCTGATATCTAGTCTGATAAATGGTTAAATGCATGCTGCCGGATGATCAAATCGCCAATATATCGGGTCTCGTATAATTAATAGTCCGCTTGGTAAATAACCCTGGCCACTTAGCCCTCTTGGTTCATAACCTGCCGCAAGAAGGGGGAGTGGCAGCAATGACACCTGGCGCTTGGCTGCAGTAGCATAAGGCCAGTTATTTAATTTAAGTGAGTTGTTAATGAATAACACGGAACAGCAATTCCTAAAGTCCCTGGACGACAAGCTCTGGAAAGCCGCCGATAAGCTGCGCGCTAACCTGGACGCCGCCAACTACAAGCACGTTGTGCTCGGTCTGATCTTCCTGAAATACGTATCCGATGCCTTCGAAGAGCGCCAGGACGAACTGCTGGAGCTATTCAAAACCGATAGCGACGACAACATCTACCACCTGCCCCGGGACGACTTCGACAGCGACGAGGAATACCAACAGGCGTTGACCGAAGAGCTGGAAGTATTGGATTACTACCGCGAAGCCAACGTGTTCTGGGTACCCAAAGCCGCCCGCTGGAACACCCTGAAAGAAAAAGCCGTGCTGCCCGTGGGCACCGTGCTCTGGCAGGACGATGCCGGTAACGACGTAAAGCTGCGCTCCGTGTCCTGGCTGATCGACAACGCCCTGGAAGAAATCGAGAAGAGCAACGCCAAGCTCAAGGGCATCCTCAACCGAATCAGCCAGTACCAGCTGGACAACGACAAACTGCTGGGCCTGATCAACACCTTCTCTGACACCTCATTCACCCGACCAGTGTTCGAAGGCGAGAAGCTGCACCTGCACAGCAAAGACATCCTCGGCCATGTGTACGAATACTTTCTGGGCCAGTTCGCCCTCGCTGAAGGCAAACAGGGTGGCCAGTATTACACTCCCAAGAGCATCGTTACGCTGATTGTGGAAATGCTGCAGCCTTACTCTGGCCGCGTGTATGACCCAGCCATGGGTTCTGGCGGCTTCTTCGTCTCCAGTGATAAATTCATTGAAGAGCACGCCAAAGAGCAGCAGTACGACCCCAGCGAGCAGAAAAAGCACATCTCCGTGTACGGCCAGGAATCCAACCCCACCACGTGGCGTTTGGCTGCCATGAACATGGCCATCCGGGGCATCGACTTCAACTTCGGCAAGAAAAACGCCGACACCTTCCTGGACGACCAGCACCCAGACCTTCGCGCCGACTTCGTGATGGCCAACCCGCCGTTCAACATCAAAGACTGGTGGAGCGAATCACTGGCCGACGACGTGCGCTGGAAGTACGGCACCCCGCCCAAAGGCAACGCCAACTTTGGCTGGATGCAGCACATGATCCACCACCTGGCTCCTACAGGTAGCATGGCCCTGCTGCTGGCCAACGGCTCCATGAGCTCCAACACCAACAACGAAGGCGAAATCCGCAAGCGCCTGGTGGAAGAAGACCTAGTGGAATGCATGGTCGCCCTGCCCGGGCAACTGTTCACCAACACCCAAATTCCGGCCTGTATCTGGTTTCTGACCAAAGACAAAGCCAACGGCATGGTGCGCAACGAGAAAAAGCGCGACCGCCGGGAAGAGTTCCTGTTCATCGATGCCCGCAACCTGGGCTTTATGCGGGATAGGGTACTGCGAGACTTCACCACCGACGACATCGCCAAGATCGCCGACACCTTCCATGCCTGGCAGCGCGATGACGGCTATGAGGATGTCGCGGGCTTCTGCAAATCCGCCAGCCTGGCCGAAATCAAGAAGCATGATTTTGTGCTGACACCGGGACGTTATGTGGGGGCTCAAGAGCAGGAGGACGACGGCGAGCCGTTTGCCGAGAAGATGGCGCGGTTGACCGGCCAGTTGCGGGAACAGTTTGCTGAGAGTGACCGACTGGAGGTTGAGATCAAGCGGAATCTTGGGGGGCTGGGGTATGAGCTTTGAGACATGGACGTTGGAGGACGCTGAAATACGCCTCATAGATGGTGACCGCGGGAAAAACTATCCCAAACAAGCGGACTTCAATGCTAGCGGGCACTGTCTGTTCCTATCAGCAAAAAACGTTACCTCATCCGGTTTTCAGTTCTCCGATCCTGTTTTCATCGGGAAGGAACGTCACGACTTGCTGCGGGCGGGCACGCTTGAGCGCGGCGACATTGTAATGACCACCAGAGGGACGATAGGAAATGTTGCCTATTATGATTCGTCCGTAAGCTACCCTCTCGTACGGATCAATTCTGGCATGATGATTTTTCGGGCAAACCAGGAATTATGGAACACTCGATTCCTTTACTACGTCCTAACGTCCCCGGTAATTCAAGATCAGATAACAAGTCTCACTTCCGGATCAGCAGTTCCACAGCTTCCAGCCCGCGACTTGAAGAAGTTCGCACTACCAAAAGTCCCGCTATCAGTCCAAAACCGAATTGAGGCTATCATCAGCTCACTTTCTGATAAGCTCAGTCTAAACCAACGAATCAACCAAACCCTCGAACAGATGGCCCAGGCTATATTCAAAAGCTGGTTTGTCGATTTCGAGCCGGTCAAAGCCAAGATCGCCGCACTGGAAGCCGGCGACAGCGAGGAAGACGCCCTACTCGCCGCCATGCAGGCCATTTCCGGCAGCTCTTTATGCAATGCTGACGCATCCGCCGCAGGCGCTCAAGCGGCGCTAACCCGCTTCCAGACCGAACAGCCCGAGCAATACGCCGAGCTCCGCGCCACCGCCGAGCTGTTTCCGTCGGCTATGCAGGATAGTGAGTTGGGGGAGATTCCGGAGGGGTGGCATCAATCAACTGTCGGCCATGAGTTTGATGTAACTATGGGGCAGTCCCCACCAGGAGATACCTATAACGAAGAAGGCGACGGGGCACCATTCTTTCAAGGGCGTAGAGACTTCGGAGAGCGGTTCCCGAGTAACCGAGTGTATTGCTCCGCCCCAAAACGAATGGCGAATGAGGGGGATACACTTCTGAGCGTACGCGCCCCGGTTGGAGACACCAACATAGCGCTAACGAACTGTTGTATTGGACGAGGCCTAGCCGCACTCCGGCACAAGTCCGGGTGTTCGTCGTATACCTACTACTCGATCATTCAACTTGGCCAAGCACTTTCTTCTTACGATTCGGAAGGTACCGTTTTCGGTTCTATTAACCAGAAGAACTTGAGAGCTATTCCTGTGGTCGCCCCCGCTATCGACGTACTGGCTGCCTTCACACGAACAGTGGGGTCAATTGATGAGCTTATCAGAGTAAATAGCGAGGAAGCCTCGACTCTTGCTGATACCCGAGACACTCTTCTGCCGAAATTGTTATCTGGCGAACTCTCCGTTCCCTGCAATAGGGATGAAATTGAGTGCGAACTACTGAGCACAACACCGGAGCTTGAGTAATGGAACTGTGGTTAACCCGAGCAGGATCTCACGGCGAGTTCGAGCAAAAGTTCCTCGACGGAGGCCGAATCTACCTGACCTGGGATGAGCTTGGTGAGGATCTGTCGAAACTGGAAAACCGGCAGTCCCTCTTGCAACTCCTTGAGCAGACTTACCCGAATGAAAAGCTGAAGCGGTTACAG
Source organism: Halomonas sp. H2 (assembly GCF_050215315.1). Lineage (GTDB taxonomy): Bacteria > Pseudomonadota > Gammaproteobacteria > Pseudomonadales > Halomonadaceae > Vreelandella. The sequence goes on along the minus strand of NZ_CP189760.1, from coordinate 2,963,590 downwards.
AACCACAGCAGCCAAATCTGGCCGTTCGTCAAAACGATGCAAGCCGGTGACTGGGTGGTGCTCCCCTCCAAAAAACAGCCTGTGGTGTATGTCGGGAAGATAACGGGGGACTACGTTCATAACGCCAAAGGCCCGGATCCCTTCTTCCACTGGCGATCCGTCGAGTGGTTTGGGCAGGAGATCCCCCGCTCTCACTTTGGGCAAGACCTGCTCTACAGCTTCGGCGCGTTCATGACCATCTGCCGCATCAGGCGCAACAACGCATTGCTACGCCTACAGGCCATGCACAAGTCTGGCTGGCAGGCTGAGAACACCAAGTCAGTGATCCAGCACACCGGCCAGTCTACTAACCACGATGCCGATGATGTGTCCGGTGATGATGGCTTTGATTTCAATCTGGCAGACCTGGCCAAGCAACAGGTGGTCAGCCTAATTGAACAGAAGTTCAAAGGCCATGAGTTAACCCGATTAGTCGGCGCGATACTCAAGGCACAAGGCTACACCATTTGGCAGAGCCCCGAAGGTGCAGACGGCGGCGCCGATATTCTGGCCTCCAACGGCATGATGGGCTTCGGTAGCCAAACCATCTGTGTGGAGGTGAAGTCCGGCACCGGGACAGTGGACCGTCCCACTGTGGACAAGCTCTTGGGAGCCATGTCGAAGTTCAACGCCGACCATGGTCTGTTTGTCGCTTGGGGCGGGTTCAAACAGAATGTGCAGAAGGATATGGCCAGCAGCTTCTTCCGTCTGCGGTTATGGTCTCAGGATGACTTGTTGGATGAGCTGTTCGCGGTATACGACAAGCTGGACGATGAGCTGAAAGCCCAGCTGCCGCTAAAGCGAGTCTGGACGGTGGTGGTGGCGGATGACTGATGCCTGGCTCAATCACAATGGAATGCTCCGGGCTTCCGGCTTCTCAGCCGTTAGCTGATAACGACAAGGAACTTGTCATGACAGAACAACAAGTACGAATCTTCACCTCAACCGATGGCCAGGCGCAGCTGGAAGTAGCGCTGGATCGTGAGACCGTCTGGTTAAATCAAAGTCAGATGTCTGCGCTGTTTGACACCTCTACCGATAACGTGGGCTTGCACCTGAAGAATATCTTTTCAGAAGGCGAACTTGCGGAAAATCGAACTACCGAGGATTTCTCGGTAGTTCGCCAGGAGGGCAAGCGCCAGGTTAGGCGCCGCATCAAACACTACAACCTGGATGCCATTATTTCTGTAGGTTATCGGGTCAGCTCCAAACGTGCGACGCAGTTCCGCCAGTGGGCAACGCAGGTTCTGAAAGACCATCTGGTTCAGGGCTATACCCTCAATCAACGCCGCCTGACCGAACGCGGCATCGAGTTCGAGCAGGCCGTTGACCTGCTGAGCCGCACCCTCACCAATCAGGGCCTGGTATCCAATGAAGGCGAAGCCGTTGCCCGGGTAATCAGCGACTACGCCCGTTCCTGGAGCCTGCTGCAGGGCTACGACGAGCAGCAGCTGGCCGAGGTGGGCATCAAGCAGCCGGATATGCAGCCGCTAGAGCTGGACGAGGCACTGAAAGCCATTGGCGAGCTCAAGCAAACGCTCATGGCCAAGGGCGAGGCTACCGAGCTGTTCGGCCAGTTGCGGGGTGACGGTCTGGCCTCTGCGCTGGCGACGATCGAGCAGGGGTTTGGGGATGAACTCTTTTATCCGAACGTGGCTACCCGTGCCGCTCACCTGCTCTATTTTGTGATCAAGAACCATCCGCTGGCCGACGGCAACAAACGCTGCGGCTCGTTTCTGTTTTTATGGTATCTGCGCCGCAACGCCGCTTTGCTGGCGCGGCCGGTAGAACAACTGATTAATGACAACACCCTGGTGGCCTTGGCCCTGCTGGTGGCGGAAAGCCTGCCGGATCAGAAAACCCTGATGATCCGGCTGATTGAGCATTTCCTGCTGCTGAAGGAGCCCGCCGATGTTAGAGGTGAAGGGGAATAAGGACTGAGGTATGACGGAAGATCAGCTGGAACAACAATGCCTGCAATGGTTCGCCGAAGGCGGCTGGGAGATCGCCCACGGGCCAGACCTGGCACCGGATGGCCCGGCACCGGAACGGGCCGATTACCGCCAGGTGTTGTTGCTGGCGGATCTTGAGGCCGCCATTCACCGCATCAACCCTCACCTGCCCCAGAGCGCCGTTGAGCAAGCTGTGGCCGTTGTCCGCAAACCGGAAAGCCTGGATGTGGTGATCAGCAACCGGGCCTTTCACCGCCTGCTGCTGGACGGTGTGCCGGTGGAGTACAAGCGCGACGACAAGGTAGTTCACGACCAGGCCTTTCTGGTGGACTTCGGCGACCTGACCGCCAACCGCTTCCGGGCTATCAACCAGTTCACCCTTGAAGGCTCCAAGCAACTGCGCCGACCGGACGTAATCTGCTTTATCAACGGCCTGCCGCTTGCCGTGCTGGAGCTGAAAAGCCCGGGCGCAGAGAACGTGAACATCTGGGATGCCTACAACCAGATCCAGACCTACAAAGACGAATGCTCCGATCTGTTTGCCTACAACGAAGCGGCGATTATCAGCGACGGCTACTTGGCCCGGGTTGGCTCCCTCACCGCCAGCCAGGAACGCTACATGCCCTGGCGCACCATCAAGCATGAGGACGACAAGCCCCTGCTGGAATGGCAGCTGGAAACCATGGTGCGGGGCTTCTTCGACCGGGAGCTGTTCCTGGATTACATCCGCTACTTCGTGATCTTTGAGACGGATTCCGACAAACTGATCAAAAAGATTGCCGGCTACCACCAGTTCCATGCAGTGCGTGAAGCAGTGAAGGCCACAGTGATCGCCGCACAGGATACAAGCCAGCATGGCATTGGCGAGAAGCGCGCCACCTACGGCGACGAGGTTCAACCCGGCAGCAAGAAAGCCGGCGTGGTTTGGCATACCCAGGGCTCCGGCAAGAGCATTTCCATGTGCTGTTACGCCGGCAAGCTGCTGCAACAGCCGGAGATGAACAACCCCACGTTGATTGTCGTCACCGACCGCAACGATCTGGACGGCCAACTATTCGCCACCTTCAGCGCGGCCCGGGAATTGTTGAAGCAAGAGCCCGTGCAGGCCGATGACCGAGATACACTGCGCCGCCTGCTATCCGAGCGTGAATCCGGCGGTATTATCTTCACCACGGTTCAGAAATTCGCCCTGCTGAATGACGAGTCCGGCCACCCGATTCTGAATGACCGCCACAACATCGTGGTGATCTCGGACGAAGCCCACCGCAGCCAGTACGGCCTGAAAGCCACCCTCAAGAAGGACGGCACCTACAAGTTCGGCTACGCCCGCCACATGCGCGATGCCCTGCCCAATGCCTCGTTCATCGGCTTTACCGGCACGCCCATTGAAAGCGAAGACAAAGACACCCGGGCCGTGTTCGGCGATTACGTCTCCATCTACGACATTCAAGATGCCGTCGACGATGGAGCGACGGTGCCCATCTTCTATGAGTCACGTCTGGCCAAGCTGGACATCAACCGCGAACAGATCGAGGAGCTGTCCGATCAGGTGGAGGAAGTGGTTGAAGACGACGAAGACGTTGGTAGCCGCGAAAAGACTAAGGGCGAATGGAGTCGGCTGGAGAAGCTGGTCGGTGCTGGCCCGCGCCTGAAGCAGGTGGCGGAAGATCTGGTAAGCCACTTTGAAACCCGCTCTAGCACCATCGATGGCAAGGCCATGATTGTGGCCATGAGCCGGGAGATTGCGGTTCACCTGTATAACGAGATTGTCGCCCTGCGCCCGGAATGGCACGACGATGATCCCGAGAAAGGTGCCATCAAGGTTGTGATGACCGGCTCCGCCTCTGACCGCGCCTTGCTGCAACCGCACATCCACAACAAGCAGACCAAGAAACGGTTCGAGAAGCGCTTCAAGGACATCAACGACCCGCTCAGGCTGGTGATCGTGCGGGATATGTGGCTGACCGGCTTCGATGCGCCCTGCTGTCACACCATGTATGTGGACAAGCCCATGAAGGGCCACAACCTGATGCAGGCCATTGCCCGGGTAAACCGCGTGTTCAAGGACAAGCCCGGCGGGCTGGTGGTGGATTACATCGGCATTGCCAACGAGCTCAAGCAGGCCCTGAAAACCTACACCGACGCCAAGGGCAAGGGCTCCCCCACCCATAGCGCCGAAGAAGCCTACGCCATCCTGCTGGAGAAGCTGGACATCATCCACGGCATGTTCGCGCCCGGCCCCAAAGGTAAAGGGTTCAGCTACAGCGGATTCGAGACCGAGCCTCACAAGCATTTGGTGCCCACCGCCAACTACGTGCTCAGCCTGGAAGACGGCAAGAAGCGTTTCCTGGATACCGTGCTGGCCATGAACAAGGCCTTCTCCCTGTGTGCCACCCTGGATGAAGCCCAGGCACTGCAGAAGGAGGTAGCGTTCCTGTCGCAGGTGAAGACCGCCATTACGAAGTTCACCAGCGTAGACAAGAAGCTGACCGAGGAAGAAAAGAATACCGCCCTGAAGCAGATTCTGGACAACGCGCTGGTCTCCGAAGGGGTAACCGATGTCTTCGCCCTGTGCGGGCTGGACAAGCCCAACATCGGCCTGCTCTCAGACGAGTTCCTGGAAGACGTGCGGCAGATGCCCTACAAGAACTTCGCCGTGGAACTGCTGGAGAAGCTGCTCAAGGACGACATCAAAGCCAAAACCCGCAACAACGTGGTCCAGGAGAAGAAGTACGCCGACCGCCTGCAGGAGACGCTGCGCAAGTACAACAACCGGGGCATCGAGACAGCCCAGGTGATCGAAGAGCTGATAGCCATGGCCAAGCAGTTCCAGGCTGAAATGGAGCGTGACGCCGCCCTCGGCCTGAACCCGGACGAAGTGGCCTTCTACGACGCCCTGGCCAGCAACGAAAGTGCGGTGCGGGAACTGGGCGACGAGATCCTGAAGAAGATCGCCGTGGAAATCACCGACAAGCTGCGCAAATCCACCACTGTGGACTGGCAGGTGCGGGAAAGTGTAAGGGCGAAGCTGAGGATTCTGGTGCGCCGCACATTACAACGCTACAAGTATCCGCCCGATCAAGCTCCTGAAGCTGTGGAGCTAATACTGCAGCAAGCAGAGGTTTTATCGAATCATTGGACCGCTAATTAACCCCTCCCTCAGTGTGGAATCAACATGACACCTACCCAAGCCCGCCCAACCTCCATTCGCATCTTTCTTGCTGATGGCACACCAGAAGGCCTGCGCGTGGTCGAGAAATCCAACTGGACGGGCAGGGCGGTGGTGGCTAATCGCTCCCAGCTTGAAAGAGCGCTGACAAGAAGCGAAATGGCCCAGCCGGGGGTGTATGTGCTCACCGGGCAAACAGAAGATGGCGCTGCCAAACTGTACGTAGGCGAAGCCGATGCGCTCGGAGATCGTATTAAGCAGCATGTGTCGGGTAAGGAGTTTTGGGCGCGGGTGGTTGCCTTCACTAGCACCAACGAAGGCTTGAACAAAGCCAATGTGCGTTATCTGGAGGCAGGTTTACTGGCCTTGGCGAAGACAGCTAATCAATGGGCGCTGGATAACGGTTCCTTCCCCGCGCCGCCTCCACTTTCTGAAGCTGACCGTGCCGATGCCGAGTGGTTTTTAGCCGAGATGCTGGTGATTTTTCCGCTATTGGGAATTGATGCATTTGAAGCAGCTAGCAGCCAAGCTGCTGGGTCATCTTCAGAGCAAGAAGAGCCGCCGCTTACGCTTTATCTCAACGAACGTGGGGCCGAAGGCACTGGTAGAGAAGTGGCGGATGGCTTTGTGGTGCTAAAAGGCTCCTTGGCTCGTGCTGAAGAGACAGTGTCTATCCACGACTACATGCGCGAGCAGCGCCAACTTTTGCAAGAGCGCGGTGTGCTCGCGCCGCTAGATGGAAAGCTGGTGTTTAGTCAGGATTTCCGCTTTTCATCTCCCTCAGCAGCGGCAGGCGTATTGGTGGGCGGTAGCGCCAACGGTCGGCTCGCCTGGAAGGATGCTAATGGCAAAACGCTGAAGGCTATTCAGGATGTACGCTTGGCAAACATTTAAGTAGGCAGTCGTTAAACTACTTTGGCTCATTCAGGCAGAAAATAAGAAACGATATCCATCTCTTTGTGAGGAATGCCAATGATTTCAATATATTCCTGGCCGATTAGATAAAAGATAACGTGCTGGCCCTGAGGGTAGCTGTAATAACCCTCGCTAACATCCGAGCGGTGCTTTCCCAGCTTGGGGTTTTCTGCGAGCCAGTGAAACCGTTTTTCAAAATCCCTCAGGTACTCATTTCGTTGGTTTTTACCCCATTGCCACTCCGTATAGCGGCCGATATTTTTTAAATCGTCTCTTGCCTTTGGCGTGATACGGAAGCTGAGCATTACGTTTCGCTATCCAAGTCGTTGATTAATGCATCCATTGAGAAATCGTCCACGAATTCACCGGCACTAGCTTGCTTGGCACCTTGGGCTAGATGCGTACGTAGCACCTCAAGTTTGCTTTTGCGTTCCTCCATGGCACGTAAAGCATCACGCACAACCTCACTTGCGGAGCCGTAGCGTCCGCTAGAGACTTCGTTTCTGATAAAGACTTCCCAGTGCTCCCCTAAGCTAAGACTGGTTGTAGCCATGATTTGCTTCCTATATTCAAAAGTAACAAATATGAATATAGGAATGTTTGACAAGAAAGACAAGACTCACAAGCTCTCTGACTAGCCTATGAGCCGAATATAAACCTTAATCGGCTCATAATTTGATCTGAATAGGCGGGTCAATCTGTCCGCTTCTATTCCTTGAGCGCGGCCATCATGGCGCGCCGCCACGCTTACTATGATTACCTCGAAAGCGCTCAGAAAGGCAGCCTAGATATTACGCCGTGGTTGTTGTGGTTCCTGGAAACGCTGAAAGAGGCGCTTGAGCAGGCGCTGTTAAGAATCGACCGTGTGTTAATGAAAACCACCTTCTGGCAGCGCCATGCCACTACCGTGCTAAATGAACGGCAAATCAAAGTGCTGAACCGCTTATTGGATACCGCAGGGGAGGAGTTTGCGCAGGGCATCAGTGCTGGTAAGTACCAATCGTTGGCCAAAGTGAGTAAAGCCACCGCCCCGCGGGATTTGGCAGAGCTACTGGAAAAAGGCTGCCTTTCCAAGCTACCCGGCGGTGGGCGCAGCACACGCTATACGGTGTTACTTGGGCAAGCTCATGGAGGCACGCAGTAAGTGGTGGGCTTGGTCAGTGAGGCCATATCGCTTGCATTGAAAATCGACCTATCAAGTGAATGCCTTTGCCTCAAAGCACTTTGAAGGTAACTCACCCGCTGTATGCTTTACTATCAGCAACTGTTATTCACGGAGGAAACATCCATGGCCATAGGCGGCTTGATAGGATTGCTGGATGATATTGCCGCCCTGGCAAAGTTGTCCGCCGCATCTCTGGACGATGTGAGCGCCGCCGCTGGGCGTGCGACGGCGAAGGCGGCCGGGGTCGTGGTGGATGATACGGCGGTAACGCCGCAATATTTGCAGGGGGTGGCAGCGGAGCGTGAACTGGCGATTGTGCAGAAGATCGCGCTGGGTTCGATCCGTAACAAGCTTATTTTTATCCTACCGGCAGCACTGTTGCTGAATCACTTTTTGCCCGCGCTATTGCCGATCATCCTGATGGTGGGCGGCACCTACCTGGCCTTTGAGGGCGCGGAGAAGGTCTGGCATAAACTATCCGGTCAGCATGACGACGAAAAACCAGCGGTAGAGAAGGGGCCGGAAGCCGAGAAAAAGATCGTGAGTGGTGCCGTTCGCACCGACCTGATTCTGTCTGCTGAAATCATGGTGATCGCGCTTTCTACTGTTTCCCATCAAGGGTTCTGGTCACAGCTGGCGAGCCTGGTGGTGGTCGCATTTGTCATCACTATCCTGGTGTATGGCGTGGTGGCGATGTTGGTCAGGATGGATGATATCGGCCTAAAGCTCGCCCAGCGGGAGAGTCCGGGAATGCAGAAACTGGGCCGTGGGCTGGTAACGGCCATGCCCAAGGTGCTAGCGACCATCGCAGTGGTGGGTACCATCGCCATGCTCTGGGTGGGAGGACATATCCTGATGGTCAATCTAGGTGCCGATGGAACGGGTTGGCTCAACGCGCCCTATGAGTGGGTACACCACATCGAGCATGGCATTAGCGAGGCAACCGGTGCCTTGGGCGGCACGCTGGGCTGGAGTTTCAATACGCTGTGTTCTGCGGTGATTGGCTTTGTGGTGGGCTCGGTGGTGGTGGGTGTGCTGCATCTACTTCCCGTTAAGAAGGCGCAAAATATCTGAAATCCTGCTCTCCATGCAGCATATTATGCGCTGTGACATCCATGTCGGCGGACAACATCAACGACGAAGACGCGCTGCCATGGGACTGGACGCTCAAAATGTCGGCACCTGAACGAGCGATCATGGAAGCCATGGACGAATCTCCACAAGCAAGGTGCGGCAGTGCCATATAACTTGCCGTACGTATCAGGCCTATGAGTCGGACATTAGCATGCGAGGATGAAACATGAATGATCACATCTCAAATCGCCTCAACTGCTCAGTCAATGTGGGCGCTGCGAAACTGATGCATCAAGCCGAAGTAGAACAGCCCGCCTAAGCCCGCACCGATCAGCCAGCCGTAGCCGCCTAAGCTTGAAAGCGCAGGTACTAGAACGGTGGAGAGTGAGAACAGCGCGGCTACGCCAAAGGCGATCAGGGCACGGATGTTCCAACCGTTTAGGTAGTAGTAGGCGCCGCCCGGCGCTGATGAGAACAGCTCCTGCATATTCAAATGCTGACGCTTAATCAGGTAGTAGTCGACCACGATAATGCCGTAGAACGGCGCGACAACTGCCCCCAACGCGTTCACAAAGCCGGGAACACCAATCTGGCTGATGACTGAAAGCCATAGCGCACCCACGAAAAACGCGATTACCGCGGTAATCAGGCCGCCCATCTTGAAGCTGATTTTGCTGGGAAAAAGGTTGGCCAAATCGTAGGCAGGAGGAATAAAGTTGGCGACCAGGTTGATACCCACCGTGGCGGCGAAGAAGGTGAGTGCGGCGATAATGGTCAGCGGCAGCGAATCGACCCGCTCAACGATATCGGCGGGGTTGGTTAAAGCCTCGCCAAATAGCACTAGCGTGCCCGCGATAATAATCAGCGCGATAAACGAAAAGAACGCCACGATAGCGCGCAACATTGCGGGCAGGTTGGCGCCGTGTACGCCCATGCTGGCGCGCACCATCACGGGAAACGGAATGCCGTATTTAACGCTGGGTTTACCGGTCAGGTTAACCAAAAACATCACGATCACGCCCGCCAGGATAATTGCGGCCATCACCGCCCAGCCGTTTAGGCCGTAGGTTAAAAACAGCGAGGCCGCCAGGGTACTGGATGTCGTTAGACCAGACGTTAAAAACTTCAAACGCGCCCCAGTTACGATCCTGGGGTTTCAGTGGTGCCAGATCCTCGTTATATAGCGTGGGATCGATGTGTTTGATATCTAGATCGCTAACCTCGTTGTTCTCATTCATCTTATGGCTCGCAGGCTGGCAAATGGGTTACTGGCTAAAGCGCTGGCAGGGAGCCCAGTACTTCATGAGCAGATAGTAGCTAACGCCTGCGGGTATCAGACTGGCGTACCAGGAGATCGCCGAGAAAGAGAGCGCTGCGACAATACCGATCGCGGTGGCGATAAACGCGGCTAGGCTCTCGGCCCCTAGTGCTTTCGATCCGGCATCGGATCGTTGTTCTGACGTAAGAGCTGAGGTTGAGCTCATGATGTCGTCCTCGCAAGATTATCGGTTTTATTGGCAGCTTGGGCATTTTGTATACCCAAGCGACGCTTGCGTTGCGGCGTGAGACTGGACACTATTGTTTATTAAGGTGCTGTTTCTTAAGTTATTGTTATTAAATACATTTTTAGTCGGGATTGTTTTTAAAGCATTGATGACTTAAGCGGTAGCGCAAGGTCAGAAAGCCCTGAAAACTTACCGGTGAATGTTTTCGGTCGTGGGTAGGCAAGATCACCGTGCTTGCTGGTATACAGCCCTAAACTAACCAGCGATTCGGCTAGTTTCAGCGCGGCGCTGACGCCTTCTACTACCGGCATACCCACTTCACGACTAATCTCTTGGGTTAAATTCGCCATACCGCCGCAGCCTAAAACGATGGCGCCAATGTCATCCTCATCCCGGGCGCGGCAGCACTCTTCAACAATGCGGATAAACGCTGCCTCAGGGTGGTGCTCAAGATCCAATACCGGAATTTCGGCGGCACGTATGCGGCGGCAGTGGTGGTTAAAGCCGTACTGCTGAAGTAAGTGCTCGGCGATAATGCCGGTGCGGCCCAGGGTAGTCACAATAGAAAAACGGGTGCTTACCAGTGTGGCTAAGTGAAACGCCGCTTCGGCAATGCCAATTACCGGTGCACGGGTGAGTTCGCGGGCAGCGAGCAAGCCCGGATCGCCGAAACAGGCCACCACGTAGGCGTCGATGCCACCTTCGCGCTCGCCTTTAAGCACCTCTTCGGCCACCCCTACCGCACTGATCACTTCGTCAAAATGGCTTTCAATTGAAACCGGGCCAGCGTCCGGCTGTGAAGCGCTCACCGTGGTGTCAGTGCCCGCCTGTTGCTGTGCTGCCTGGTGAATAGCAGCGGTCATGGAGGCCGTGGTGTTGGGGTTAATAATGCGTATATGCACGTTAAGAAATCCGTATGTGAACAATATAAATTTTCTTGTATACAAAAATAGGGCGGTTTCTAGCCTTACGCAAGTGCTTAAGCGTTGATACTCGTTAAAAGTGAACGCTTAAAAATTTGACCAATTGTTCAGGATTCAAGGGCTTAACGATGTTTTAACTGAGAAATGCTATAAGTGTCAGAGGATTAGCTGCTGGCCGCGTTGCGGTTCGTTATTAATCTCGCTATTTTGTATACAAATAATTTTCTGTGTCGCTGGGCTGTTCACTCACCAGTGGCGAGTTGGAGTAGGGATAAAAGGAGCTAGCTATGCCGTCATCCTCTAAGGGCCACTATCCCCGTGACTTAATCGGTTACGGGCGCAACCCGCCCCACGCCAACTGGCCCAACAAGGCCAAAATTGCCGTTCAGTTCGTGCTCAACTACGAAGAGGGCGGCGAGAACTGCGTGCTGCACGGCGACTCAGGCTCCGAGCAGTTTTTGTCGGAAATCATTGGTGCGCCGGCTTATCCCGACCGCCATCTGAGTATGGAGTCGATCTACGAATACGGCTCCCGCGCCGGGGTATGGCGCATTCTGCGTGAGTTTGAAAAGCGTGATTTGCCGCTCACGGTGTTTGGTGTAGCGATGGCGCTGGAGCGCAATCCGGATGTTGCCATGGCGTTTAAAGAGCTGGGCCATGAGATTGCTTGCCACGGCTACCGCTGGATTCACTATCAGGAAGTGCCCGAGCATATTGAGCGCGAGCATCTCCAGCAAGCCATGGAGATTTTTCAGCGCCTTTACGGCGAAAAACCTCACGGCTGGTATACCGGTCGCGACAGCCCCAATACCCGACGCTTAGTATTGGATGAGGGCGGCTTCCTTTACGATAGTGACTACTACGGCGACGACTTGCCTTTCTGGACCCAGGTGACCGATAGTCAGGGCAGTGATCACAATCACTTGATCGTGCCCTACACACTGGACAGCAACGATATGCGTTTTGCCGCGCCCCAGGGGTTTAACACCGCGGATCACTTCTTTACTTACCTCCGTGATGCCTTTGATGTGCTCTACGCGGAAGGGGAGGAGGTGCCGAAAATGCTCTCCATCGGTATGCATTGCCGTTTATTGGGTCGCCCTGGGCGTTTTCGTGCCCTGCAGCGTTTTTTGGATTATATCGAAACCCACGACCGCGTTTGGGTGGCCCGGCGGGTCGATATCGCCCGTCACTGGGCTGAGCATCACCCGGCGCCTACGCGATGAAAGGAAAAATAATGGCCACTGCTAACTACTACGCCCCCACTGGCGGGCACCCGCCGCAAACACAAATTACCGCTGACCGTGCGGTATTTACCGAAGCCTATGCGCTGATCCCTAAAGGCGTGATGCGCGATATTGTCACCAGCAATTTGCCGTTTTGGGAAGGCACTCGGTTATGGGTGCTGGCGCGGCCGCTGTCGGGGTTTGCCGAAACGTTCTCCCAGTACATTATGGAAGTGCAGCCTCAGGGCGGTAGCGATAAACCCGAGCCAGATTCCCAGGCTGAAGGCGTACTGTTTATTGTAGAGGGTGAGTTAACGCTCACCCTCGCTGGTGAGCACCACACCCTGCAGCCCGGCGGCTATGCGTTTATTCCCCCCGGCAGCAACTGGCAGGTGCGCAACGAATCTAACGTCCCGGTACGTTTTCACTGGGTGCGCAAGGCGTATGAATTTGTCGAAGGGCTTGAGGTACCACCAGCGTTTGTCACCAACGAGCAGGACATAGCGCCTATCGAAATGCCCGGCACCGAAGGGCGCTGGGCCACCACGCGCTTTGTCGACCCTGCGGACGTTCGCCACGATATGCACGTTAATATCGTGACCTTTCAGCCTGGCGGCGTGATCCCTTTTGATGAAACCCATGTCATGGAGCACGGCTTGTATGTGCTTGAAGGCAAGGCCGTTTACCACTTAAATCAAAACTGGGTAGAAGTCGAAGCCGGGGACTTTATGTGGCTACGCGCCTTCTGCCCCCAAGCCTGCTACGCCGCTGGCCCAGGGCCATTCCGGTATTTGTTGTATAAAGACGTTAATCGCCATGCCTCTCTTAAACTGTCATCTCGCTAAGGAGCTGCAATGCTAGAGCTAAAAGCCGAGCCGTTAACAGCCGAGGCCTTTGCCCCGTTTGGCGATGTGATTGATGCGCGTACCTCTGAATCGTTTCCTATCAACGCTGGGCGCACCCAGCGCCATCACGACCTGGCGAAAGTAGAAACCCTGGGTGACAACCCCCGCACGCTGATTAATGTCTTCGTTAGCCAACCGGTCACGCTGCCACTGGAACTGGCGTTTCTAGAGCGACACCCTTATGGCAGTCAGGCATTTATGCCGCTGCATCAGGAGTGCTTTATTGTTGTGGTAGCGCCGCAAGGTGAGCATATTAACCCTGATGGCGTGCGTGCTTTTGTTACCGATGGCCGCCAAGGCGTGAATTATCATGCGGGCACCTGGCACGCGACTCAGTCAGTGCTGGAGCGTGAAGGCGAGTTTTTGGTGGTTGACCGGGGCGGCGATGGCAATAATTGCGATGAATTTCCCCTGGCAATTAGCGTGATGTTGTAATAATACGTACATTTCGTGATGCAGTGCTGTCATATAGAGGGCGTTAAACTGATAAGCTAGGGTGGATAAGTAACGTCGCTCTGCAACGTTGGTTTAAAGAGTCACTCCACGAAAGAGCCTCTACACGTTAAAAAGAGCCACTACACGTTAATTTGCAAGGTTGGAATAATATGAACGCACTACACTTCTCTTCGATCCGCCGTACCAAAATTGTCGCCACCCTTGGCCCCGCCAGCGACCGTGAAGGCGTTTTGGAAGCCATGCTCGCGGCGGGTGTGGATGTGGTGCGTCTCAACTTCTCCCACGGCACTGCCGATGATCACCGACGCCGTTTAACCGAAGTGCGTGAAATTGCCGCTAAACTAGGCCGCAGCGTGGCGGCACTGGGCGACCTGCAAGGCCCCAAAATCCGTATTGCGCGGTTTAGAGATGGCGCCGTAGTGCTCAAAGAGGGGCAGCCGTTTATTCTCGATATGGCGCTTGATGGCGACGCGGGCGATGTCCACCAAGTGGGTTGCGACTACAAAACCTTGTCGCAAGACGTGTCCGCCGGAGACCGCCTGCTGCTAGATGACGGGCGCTTAGTGTTGGATGTCGCCCGCGTTGAAGGCCAGCAGGTGCACACCACCGTGGTCGTGGGCGGTAGGCTCTCTAATCATAAAGGCATCAACAAGCAGGGCGGAGGGCTTTCCGCACCGGCATTGACCGAAAAAGATAAAGAAGACCTTAAAACCGCCGTTGAAATTGGCGTCGACTATTTGGCGATTTCTTTCCCCCGTCACGCGGAAGACATGTTGGAAGCGCGCCGCTTGCTGGGTGAGGCGGGCAAGGAAATTGGCTTGGTCGCTAAAGTCGAGCGCGCCGAAGCCGTCGCGGACGACGCTACCCTGGACGGCATTATCGAAGCCTCTGAGGCGGTAATGGTAGCGCGGGGCGATCTAGGTGTAGAAATTGGCGATGCCAAACTGGTCGGCGTTCAGAAGCGTATGATCAAACGCGCCCGCTCGTTAAACCGCGCGGTGATTACCGCCACGCAAATGATGGAAAGCATGATTTCAGCGCCGCTACCTACCCGTGCTGAAGTGTTTGACGTAGCCAACGCGGTACTGGATGGCAGCGACGCGGTCATGCTCTCGGCGGAAACAGCGGCGGGCGATTACCCGCTGGAAACCGTGGAAGCGATGTCGCGTGTTTGCCTGGGCGCTGAGCGTGAGAAAACCGCGCAGGAATCCGGTCACCGCATTCATGAAGGCTTTACCCGCCCGGATGAAACCATTGCGCTTTCGGCGATGTACGCCGCCAACCATATGACCGGTATTAGCGCGATTGCCTGTATGACTTCTTCTGGTTACACACCGCTGATTGCCTCGCGCATTCGTTCTGGCTTGCCGATTGTAGGCTTAGCGCATAATCCCATCGCCCAGCGCCGTATGGCGCTATATCGTGGCGTTGTCTCAGTGCCGTTTGATACCTCTGATATGACACCCACAGAGTTAAATGGTCAAGCGCTTAAGCTACTGGCGAAGATGGGCATCTCTAAGCCAGGCGACTATGTGATTCTTACCCGCGGTGACCATATGAATGCTCACGGCGGCACCAATACCATGAAGGTGATGGAAATTACCGGCGAGCATGCTAAAAGCTAAATTAGTGCATTGGTTACTGCTAGCCGTTTTGCTGCTAGCAGGTGCCCCCGCGATGGCGGGGGCGCCTATTGTGGCGGCAGCCTCGGACCTACAGTTTGCACTTAGTGAAGCCGCCGAGCAGTTTCAGCAGGAGACGGGTAACCCGCTGCGGCTAAACTTTGGCTCGTCGGGCAACTTTCGCCGCCAAATCGTCCAAGGCGCGCCCTTTGAGCTGTATCTCTCGGCGGACGAGCGCTACGTTCAGGCGCTGTATGAAGAGGGCCACACCAAAGACGAAGGCGTTATCTATGCCATTGGCCGTTTAGTGTGGCTGCAGCGCGCAGGCGGCGATGAGTTACCTGGCGAGGATGCGCCGCTTGCGGCGGTGCAAGCCGCACTGGAAGCTCACGCTAGCGGTACTTTTGAGCGAATTGCCCTGGCCAATCCTGAACACGCGCCTTACGGCGTCGCGGCACAACAGGCGCTTGAACATGCTGGGCTTTGGGAGCAAACCGAGCCGCTGCGGGTATTAGGCGAAAACGTCTCCCAGGCGGCGCAGTTTGCGCTTTCAGACGATGCTCGCGGCGGGTTAGTCGCTTACTCTTTGGCATTAGCCCCCGCGCTGAGCGAGCGAAGTGAGTACGTACTTATCCCTGAAGCATGGCATAGCCCGCTACGCCAGCGCATGGTGTTAACCAATCAGGCGGGAGAGGTCGCCAGTGCTTTCTATCAGTGGCTACAGCAAGACGAAGGGCAATCCATTCTGCGCCACTACGGCTTTAGCGCCGAATAATGGCTGGCTTGTAATGGACGGTTCGTAATGGATTGGTCGGCGCTATCAGTCTCATTACGCCTTGCTGGGTTTACCTGTTTACTGCTTATCCCCCTCGCTATCTGGCTGGGCCGCGCTCTGGCCTACGCGCGTTTTCGTGGCAAAGGGTTATGCGAGGCGTTGGTTGCGCTGCCGCTGGTATTGCCGCCAACCGTACTGGGCTTTTATCTACTGCTGAGTTTTGGCCGCGACGCGCCGCTAGGCTCTTTTTGGGCAAAAATGACCGGCAGCGGGCTGAATTTCACCTTTAGCGGGATTTTAATAGCCTCCCTTATCGCTAACCTGCCGTTTGCTGTTCAGCCGATTCAGCGCGCCTTTGAATACGTGCCCCATAACCTACGCGAAGCGGCCTGGTGCAGCGGGCTAAGCCCCTGGCAAACGTTGCTGCGCATAGAGCTGCCGTTGGTATGGCCAGGCATTATGTCGGCGGCGGCGCTCACCTTTGCCCATACGCTGGGTGAGTTTGGGGTGATCTTGATGGTCGGTGGCGCGATTGACGGCGAAACCCGCACCCTTGCCGTTGCTATCTATGACCGCGTTCAAGCCTTTGATGAGCGGGGCGCGGCGCAGATGTCGGCACTGCTATTGTTGGTATCCTTTGTTACCTTAGGACTCGTTTATGGGTTGGCTGGGCGCAGGCGGTGGGCACGTGGCTGATTCGCTTGTTGCTAGCCGGGATGCAGGGCAGTTTCCAGGGCTATGCGTGGCGGTCACTCAAACGGGGCCGATTCCACTGGACGCAGAGTTTGCTTGCCAGCCCGGTGAGTTGCTGGCGCTGGTAGGGCCTTCCGGCAGCGGAAAAACCACGCTGCTGCGCACGATTGCCGGGCTTTATCGCCCTCAAAATGGGCGGGTAGCGTGTGCTGACGACGTTTGGTTTGACGCCGAGCGTAAGCATTCACTCTCGCCGCAGAGTAGGCAGGTTGGCATGGTGTTCCAGGACTATGCGCTGTTTCCTCACCTAACGGCGTTGGAAAATATTCAGCTCCCTCTACGCCATTTACCGCAACCGCAACGTCGTGAGCAGGCCGAACAGTGGCTTGGCAAGGTGCGGCTGGAAGGGCTGGGCAAGCGCTACCCGAACGCGCTCTCCGGAGGCCAGCGACAGCGAGTGGCGCTGGCGCGTGCGTTGGCCCGTGACCCTAAGGTGCTACTGCTCGATGAGCCGTTTTCGGCGGTGGATCAAGTCACCCGGCGGCGCTTGCAGCGCGAGCTGGCACTGCTACGTCAGCAGATCGACATTCCGATTGTGCTGGTAACCCACGATCTGGAAGAAGCCACTGCGCTAGCCGATCAGATTTGTGTGCTGCATAACGGTGTTAGTCTTCAGCAGGACACCCCCGAAGCGCTGTTTAGTCGCCCTTCATCGCCGTTAGTCGCGCGCTTGTTAGACCGCCACAATTTGTTTGAGGGCATTGTTGTGGAGGAGGAAGGCGAGCGCCGCCTGCAGTGGGGTGAAAACTGCCTGGAAGTCACCGTGGGGCTCAACGACCTGCCATTGGGCGAAAGCGTTGCGTGGTATTTGCCGCCGTCAGATATTGTGCTTCACCGCCGCGACCGGCCTTCATACGGCGAGCGTGAGAATCCGCTGGCTGCCACGGTTGAGGAGTTAGTGGTGCTGGGGGGAATTACGTCAGTTTCACTGCGCGTCAATCATGGTGATATGTTACGTTTCGATATCGCCACCCATGCCGCCCGGCGCAATCAGTTAACCCGCGGCGCGGTGGTCAACGTTTCGCTACTGGCTGAAGGTATTCATATTTTGCCAGGCCACCAAGTTCGCGCAGATGCGCATGATAAAAGGAAGTGAGCATGGATCCCACACGTCGCACGCTGCTTAAAGCATCGTTACTGTTACCGTTGGCGGCGCTGCTGCCGGTGTCGCTGCTCAGCTCCTTTGCGTGGGGGCAGGCATCGGCGCAAAAGATGCAGACGCTGACGCTGGCGATTCACAGCGAGGGCGGCCCGCATCGTTTAGACGTTGAAGTAGCGGAAACCACTGCCCAGCGTCAACGCGGCTTGATGGAGCGTGAGAGCCTGCCAGAGGAGCGCGGCATGCTATTCCGCTTTGAGAGAGAGCAGTCGGCCAACAATGCCTTTTGGATGTATCGCACGCTGATTCCCCTCGATATTGCCTTTATCGATGGCGATGGGCGGATCGTAGCGATTAATACCATGCAGCCCTGTGAGTCCTCTTCGCCGAGTGACTGCCCCTCTTACCCGGCGGGTGCGGCTTACCATTCAGCATTAGAGGTCAATGGCGGCTACTTTGCCGAGCGCGGCATTAAAGTCGGTGACTGTGTATCCATTCCTGACGATGCCGGTTTTTGCCAACCTGCAGGTTAAGCAGGCCGTCGACGGCGGCGAGCGTTAAGCACAATCAAAGCGATACCCGCGACCACTAAGCCGCCACCCACCAGTTTATGCAAGCCAAGGCTGTCGCCCATTAACAGCAGAACGAAGTGCAGACGGTCATTGCATTCGCTGCGCGATCTCTCGCCACAGCGTGGCGTAGGCGCGACCGCCCGGACTGCTGCGGGCAAAATGCCCGACCGGAGCGCGTTCGATACCCATGCGCTCGACCGCACTGGCGTTTGGCACGGTCGTGGATAGACGCCTCGGCCAGCGTTCGCTGAGACTCTCTATCACCTCGCGGTGTAGGGTTTTGCGGCGGTCGGCGAGAGTTACGAACGGCCAGATCGGGCAAGCCTGTTCGACCGCGTCAAGATGACCGTCCAGTTGCTCGAGGGTGCGCAACGATAGGGTAGTCGGCACCACCGGCACCAGCAGGGCATCGACGCTGGAGAAGATCTGCTCGGCGAGTGCCGACAGGCTCGGCGGGCAGTCGAGTATCACCAGGTCGTAACTGGCCATTACTGGCTTGAGGATCTTGCGCAGTCGACTAGGCTTGCGGGTTTCCATCGACGCTTCCAGGTCGCGCGAGCCCAGCGCCGCAGGCAGCAGGTCGAGCCCCTCAATGTCGGTCTCGCGGATCGCCCGATCAAGATCAGCCTTGCCCTTGACCAGTTTGTCGACACCACCGCGCACTTTGGGTTTGCTGCGCAGGTAGAAGGTGGTGGCTGCCTGAGGGTCGATATCCCACAGCAACACTCGCCTGCCGTCGCGTGCCGCTTCGGCGGCGAGATTGACGGCGGAGGCGGTCTTGCCCACGCCGCCCTTGATACTGTAAAGCGCCAGCATCTGCATAGGGAACTCCCGGCTTGGTGACTGTTTAGTCTAACCGATTGACCTGCATGGATATATGACGTTTCTATGACGGCGGTGGTGGTAGCTCCGCCACGCCCACTTTGATAACAATGATATTTAGCGTCCAGATAGCGTTAACAAACAGGCCGAGCATCAGGTCGCGTTGATGTCCGTTTGGAAGAGAGGGGAGATGCACTCAGGATGTCAGCTGGCACAACTTTTGTTTAACTCCGCCGCCGTGATACACACTGAAAGTCAGTCGTTAATAGCCTATAGAATGGCTTTCTTTCAGCAGGAGAATACCTACAATGGAGTGCCTGTCGCCAATATGTGCTTACTAAGGCAGTATTATTTAGGCGATACAGTGATAGACCCCCTAATAAAGTCACCATAAAAATCGATAAAAAAGGATCTACCATGACGCTGACACGCTCAATGGCTCGTTTTACTGCCGGCTTGGCCGGTGCGGCACTGCTTTCCGCTTCTCTTTCGGCACAAGCCCGCGAACTCTCGGTTTCTACCGTTTTATCTGACGCTTTCCCCTGGGGGCAGGCGGCAGAGAAGTGGGCCGAGTTGGTGGAAGAGCGCAGCGGCGGTGAGTTGACGCTGCGGGTCTACCCCAACTCTCAGCTGGTTTCCGGCGACCAGACCCGCGAATTTTCCGCTATGCGCTCGGGGTTGATCGACGCCGCCGTGGGCTCGACCATTAACTGGTCGCCTCAGGTGCCGGAGCTTAATCTATTCTCTTTGCCGTTCTTTATCCCTGATGAAGCCGCCGTTGATGCGGTGACTGGCGGGGAAGCAGGTGAGCTGGTGTTTGAGGCCATTGAATCCCGCGGCGTTATTCCGCTGGCGTGGGGTGAAAATGGCTTTCGCCAGGTCTCTAACTCTCGTGGGCCAATTAGCCAGCCGGATGACTTGGACGGTCTGAAAATTCGCGTTGTGGGCTCGCCGCTGTTCCAGGATACCTTCTCGGCATTGGGCGCTGACCCGACGCAAATGAGCTGGACGGATGCGCAGCCTGCGCTGACCACCGGCGCGGTAGACGGTCAGGAAAATCCGCTTTCGGTATTTGACGTGGCGCGTATCGATCAAGTCGGCCAGGAGCATTTAACGCTCTGGAACTACATGAATGATCCGCTGATTTTTGCCGTCAATCAGCAGGTTTGGCAAACATTGAGCGAAGAGCAGCAAACTATGCTGCACGAAACCGCCCAGGAAGCCGGTGAGTGGGAAATTGCCATGACCCGTGAAGAAGAGAGTGAGCGTCTAGCGGCCATCCAGGAGCGCGGCGTAACCGTAACTGAATTGACTGATGAGCAGTATCAGGCATTTGTCGAGGCCACTCAGTCTGTCTATGAAAAATGGGCACCACGGATTGGTGAAGAAGTGGTAGAGGCTGCTCAAGCCGTTATCGACGCGCGCTAATTACTTTTGGTGTTCAAACTCCCGGCCTTTGGGCCGGGTTTTTTTGCTGTGAGGCTGCCATGAAAGGCTTTCCCGATGCGCGCCCTGAGCGCTGGCTGGGCGCGCTGGCATTAACTACTATCTCCTTGATCAGTCTGGGAAATGTCATTACTCGCTATTTAACCGGTGGCTCTTTTTCGTTCACTGAAGAGTTCTCTGTTTTCCTTTTGGTGGTGCTGACCTTTGCGGGCGCCTCGGTGGCGCTGCGGCGTAATCGACATATCCGTATTGGCTTTCTGGAACGCGCATTGCCGCTCAGGTACCGCCGCGCACTGATCCTTTTTCAAGCGCTTTGCGGTGCCACCGTGCTGGGTTTGATCACCTGGTATGGCGGCAAGCTGGCTTGGCAAGAGTATCAGTGGGAGTCGCTTTCACCAGGGCTGGGTTTGCCTCAGTGGTGGTATTTAGTCTGGTTGCCGGTGCTTTCCGCGGCCATGCTATGGCGCTTATTCCAGCAAACCGCTGACCGTTTGACGGGGAGGCTCACCGATGAGCCCTGATATTTGGATGATTCTGGCGTTTGCTGGCCTGTTGATAGCGGGGGTACCGGTGGCGTTTTCGCTAGCCCTTTCAGGGGCCATCGGCATTGTGCTTGGTTTGTCGCCGGATATGCTCGCGACGATGGGTACCAATACCTATAACAGTATCGCCAAGTACCCCTTGATTGCCATTCCGCTGTTTATACTCACCGGGCTTATATTTGAGCGTTCGGGCGTGGCGCTGCGCTTGGTGCGTTTTGCCCAGGCGTTGATTGGCCCGCGCCACGGTGGCTTGGCGCTGGTCGCGGTGCTGGTATGTATGATCATGGGCGGTATGAGCGGCTCAGGCCCTGCCGATGCGGCGGCAGTGGCGATGGTGATGCTGCCCAGCATGACCAAAGCGGGCTATCCCAAGCCGTTTTCCGCCACGCTGATTGCCGCCTCCGCTTCAACCGCTATTCTTATTCCGCCTTCTGTGGCGCTGATTCTTTACTCGATTGTGGTACCTGGTGTCGATTTGCGGGCGCTGTTTGCGGCGGGGCTGTTTCCTGGCCTTTTGGCGGGGATAGCGTTGCTGGTACCCGCCATGATCGTTTCCAAACGCTACGGTTGGGAGGGCGGCACGCCAGTGGAAGGTGCCGAACGACTCAGTGTAAAAACCACTTTTAAACAGGCGATACCGGCGCTGTTTGCCCCCGTGCTGATTTTGGGTGGCTTGCGCTCTGGCTTGTTTACACCCACTGAAGCAGCGGTAGTGGCGGTTGCTTATGGCGCGATTGTCGGGCTTTTTCTAACCCGCGAGCTGTCGCTGCGCGATTTATGGGAACTGTTAGGCGAGGCAGCGATTATCTCTGGGGTGGTAATGCTGATTATCGCCCTGGCGGGTATTTTTGCCTGGGCGGGCACCATGCTGGGCACCTTCCGCCACTTAGCAGAATGGATTATTAGCCTGACCGATAACGGTGTGTTGCTGCTAATCCTGGTGATGTTGGCGGTGCTGGTTGCAGGAATGCTGCTGGATGCGATCTCGATTTACCTGATCATGATGCCGATCTTGATTCCTGTGATGCAGCACTTTGAATGGAACCCGGTGTGGTTTGGGATTCTGTTGGCAATGAACATTGCCATTGGCCAGTTTACCCCGCCGGTGGCGGTGAATTTGATGGTGACGACCGAGGTGGCCAAAATTCGTTTGGAGCAGACCCTAGGCTGGGCGCTGCTGTTTGTCGTTGCCATGGGCTGCGCACTAGCGCTGGTGGCGATCTTCCCTGCTATCGCGCTTTGGCTGCCGCGCGTTTTGGGCTATAACGTTGATTAATTTTGCTTACCCTATGCAAAGGAAGTATAGCAGTTAACGCTCCCTAAACGATGAAGACCGCTACACTAAGCATTAGGCGTCAGCGAAGCGCCTTTTTTAGCGCCTTACATTTCGCTAATTAGGTTTTTTTCGCTAAAGTAGTGTTAGCAGGTAGCCAAAGGGATGCCTGTAACAGCTTGTCTTCAAAAAAGATCGTCTTAAAAATAGGCTGTCTTGAAAAGCGTTTTGGAGCAAGGCCACCTGAGGGAACGGTTCATCAGGTGAGACCAAAGCGCACGATGCTTGCAAAATCCAATACGCTCATAACATCAATACAAAGAGGTGTGTTCATGAAACGCCATGTATTTTCCACTACTGCCTTCTCCGGTGCGCTACTTGCCGCCGCTGTCTTCGCTTCACCGGCAATGGCGCAGGATGACGAGCAATTCATCACCATTGGCACCGGTGGCCAAACAGGTGTGTATTACGTCGTAGGCCAGTCGATCTGTCGTTTAGTAAACCGTTTGGAAGACACAGACATTAAGTGTAATGCACCTTCCACCGGTGGTTCCGTCGCCAATATCAATGGCATCAAGTCCGGCGAGCTGGACATGGGTGTCGCACAGTCCGATGTGCAGTATCAAGCTTACAATGGTACTGGCAACTTCGAAGGCGAGCCTTACGAAGAGCTGCGGGCAGTGTTCCGCGTCCACGGTGAGCCCTTGACCCTGCTGGCGCGTGCTGATTCAGGCATCGAGTCACTCGATGACTTGGAGGGCAAGCGCGTCAATATTGGTAACCCAGGTTCAGGCCAGCGCAACACCATGGAAGTGGTGATGGACGCCAAAGGTTGGACTGAAGACACCTTCTCTCTGGCATCTCAGCTCGATGCTGCCGAGCAGGCTGCGGCACTCGCCGATAATAACGTCGATGCCATGGTGTATGTGGTTGGCCACCCCAATGGCTCCATTCAAGAAGCGACCACCACCGTTGATGCGCGCCTGATTCCGCTGAATGACGAAGACATTCAGGGCATCGTCGATGAATATCCTTACTACTCCGCATCGGTCATTCCGGGTGGGCTGTACCGTGGTAATGACGAAGATGTCGAAACCTTTGGGGTGGCGGCGACCTTTGTAACCACCGCCGAGGCTGACGAAGAGATTATTTATCAGACCGTTAAAGCGGTTTTTGACAACTTTGATCGTTTCAAACGCTTGCATCCGGCCTTCGAGAACCTCGATCCGGAAGAAATGGTGACTGAGGGGCTTTCCGCACCGTTGCATGAGGGAGCGGCGCGTTACTACCGTGAACAAGGTTGGATCGAATAATCCTGCAGCCTGAGGTATTGCTACCTTGGTAATGAATGCGCGGCGACCCGAGGGTGCCGCGCATTTTGGTTTAGAATGTTAATAGGGCATTTCGATATGACAATGATGCGTCAATCGACTCGGAGCGGGGCAGGCAGATGACAGACGATAAGAACAGGCCTTCGGGAGCCGGAGTAGACTTGGAGGATATGGTCGCCTCCAGCGACACGGGAGCCCGTAAACCAGCCGGGATGCCTGGGAAACTCTTGGTGAGCATTGCAGCAGCGTGGTCTCTTTTTCAACTGTGGATCGCTTCCCCGGTGCCTTTCATTCTGGGTTTTGGTGTATTTAATGCCACGGAAGCCCGCTCTATCCACTTAGCCTTTGCGCTGTTTCTAGCGTATATGGCCTATCCGGCACTCAAGCGTTCGCCCCGCGACCATATTCCGATCCAGGATTGGGTGCTCGCAGCAGCGGCGGCCTTTTGTGGCGCTTACATGTTTATGTTTTATGAGCAGTTATCCCAGCGACCCGGCGCCCCCATATTGCAGGACGTGGTTATTGGCATCGCTGGGATACTGTTGCTGCTTGAGGCGACCCGCCGAGCGCTTGGCCCGCCGCTAATGATCGTGGCATCGGTTTTTCTTACCTATAGCCTGGCTGGCCCTTGGATGCCGGGTATTCTTTCCCATGGTGGAGTAAGTCTCTTCGGCTTGATTAACCACCAGTGGTTGACGACTCAGGGGGTCTTCGGTATTGCCCTGGGGGTCTCAACCAGCTTCGTGTTCCTGTTTGTATTGTTCGGTGCCTTGCTCGATAAGGCTGGCGCGGGTAACTACTTTATCAAGGTAGCGTTCTCGCTGCTCGGTCACTATCGCGGTGGGCCAGCAAAGGCCGCCGTGGTGGCTTCGGCCATGACCGGCCTGATTTCCGGCTCTTCGATTGCCAATGTGGTCACCACCGGTACCTTTACGGTGCCGATGATGAAGCGCGTTGGGTTCTCCTCCGAAAAGGCGGGTGCTGTCGAAGTAGCGTCATCGGTCAACGGCCAGATTATGCCCCCGGTGATGGGGGCGGCCGCTTTCCTGATGGTCGAGTATGTCGGCATCTCTTATGTTGAGGTGATTAAGCATGCCTTCCTGCCCGCGCTGATTTCCTATATTGCATTAGTTTATATTGTTCACCTGGAGGCCTTAAAGGCCAACATGCAGGGGCTTCAAAGCAGCAACCCGCCTAAACCGCTGGTCAACAAAGTGATTGGTTTCCTCGGTGGTTTGCTACTTATGATGGTCACCGCCCTGGCAGTTTATTACGGCCTTGGCTGGCTCAAACCGGTGCTGGGCGATGCGACACCCTGGGTGGTGGCTGTTGGGCTGACAGCCATTTATATCGTACTGCTGAAACTGGCGGCAGGTTACCCTGAACTCGAACTCGATGATCCTAATGAGCCGATCTATTCGCTACCGCAAACCAAGCCGACGGTGTTGGTGGGCTTGCAGTACATCCTGCCGGTTATCGTGTTGGTCTGGTGCCTGATGGTTGAGCGTTTGTCACCTGGGCTGTCGGCTTTCTGGGCCACAGTATTTATGATCTTTATCATTATTACTCAGCGTCCTATTACGTCGATCTTCCGGGGGCGCAGCGATATGCGTGCGGATCTGCGTGAAGGCGCTATGGATCTGTGGAGTGGCCTAGTCACCGGTGCCCGCAATATGATCGGTATCGGCATCGCCACGGCCACTGCAGGTATCATCGTCGGTGCCGTCTCCCAGACCGGGGTGGGCTTGGTACTGGCAGAGGTGGTGGAAACGCTTGCCATGGGTAACTTGATGCTGATCTTGTTACTTACCGCAGTGCTTAGTTTGATTCTCGGCATGGGGCTGCCCACGACGGCTAACTACATTGTGGTATCGGCGCTGTTGGCGCCGGTCATCGTCAGTTTGGGTGCTCAAAACGGCTTGCTGGTACCGTTAATTGCGGTACACCTGTTCGTATTCTACTTCGGCATCATGGCCGACGTTACGCCCCCGGTGGGGCTGGCGTCCTTTGCGGCGGCGGCAGTGTCGGGGGGCGATCCCATTCGAACCGGCTTCCAGGCGTTCTATTACAGCCTGCGTACCGCGGCGCTACCGTTTCTGTTCATCTTTAATACCGACCTGCTGCTTATCGATGTGACCTTCCTCCAGGGGGTGCTGATTTTTGTGGTGTCGACCATTGCCATGCTGATCTTTGCCGCGGCGACCCAGGGCTTCATGATCACCCGCAACCGCTGGTATGAGTCTATCGTGTTGCTGCTGATTGCATTCACGCTGTTCCGGCCCGGTTTCTGGATGGACATGATTCATGACCCCTATGAATCGATACCGCCGGCGCAGTTCGTCGCAGCGCTGGGCGATGTCGACGAAGACTCTACCCTACGCTTGCAGATTGCTGGTCTCGATGATTATGGCGATCCCATGACCACCTATATGACGCTACCGGTGCCGGAAGGTGAAACGGGGCAGGAGCGGCTGGATAATCTGGGCATGGAGCTATTTATTGAAGACGGCACGGCAACCGTTGATATGGTGACCTACGGCAGCCAAGCCGCAGAGCTTGGTTTCGACTTCGATCAGGAAATCATTGAGGTACTGGCTCCCGTCGACCGTTGGACTAAAGAGCTAATGTGGATTCCTGCTTTCTTGGTCTTTGGGCTGATTGTATTGATGCAGCGCCGACGCCGTGATAACACGTCAGCCGCTGCCACCGCATGAAGGAGAACGCGATGTACAGCAAGATCATGTTGCCGGTGGATCTGAACGAGGAGTCTTCCTGGTCGAAGGCGCTGCCCACAGCCCTGACGCTATGTCGGACTTTTGGCGCCTCGCTTCATGTAGTGACGGTACTACCGGACTATCGCATGCCCATGGTGGGCTCCTACTTCCCCAAGGACTTTGCCAAAAAAGCGCATGCCGCGATCACCGATGCGCTTCACGCATTCATCAAGACGAATGTGCCCGACGACATTCAGGTACAAAGTGTCATTGTGGATGGTTCGCCTTGGGAGGCGATTATCAAGGCAGGTAAAAAGTTGGATGTTGACCTGATCGTCATGGCCTCTCATACCAAGCGTAAGTTCGTTGACTACGTGTTAGGTCCTAACGCTGAACACGTGGTGCACCATGCCAAAATGTCGGTAATGATTGTGCGCTAGAGGCTACGCGTCAGAGCGATTCGCGTAGGAAAAACAACAACTCCGAGCAGCTAGCTCGGAGTTTTTTTATGGCTGGCATATCATTTTATCTATATATATATTTTTGCTGATTCAGCAATTTAATTGGCGCTTTGTAGCTGTTTCGTGGAATTTTTGTACGCGCATCCCAAAGTGACGCCCCCTGATAGCCCGGGTCAGCTACATTAAGAGGGGATTAAAAGGTAGTGTTAAGCCATTATGTTGGCATTAATACCATCAGCGGGTAACCAGCGTTGATGAGTTTGAGGTAAATCCTGAATCCAGGATCTATATCAGGAACGAAAGGAGTAATGCCATGAATGCGGCGACAACAAAAACAAACCATCATTCGGATTTACCCAGCGTTAAAATTACTATCAATAAGGTGGGGTTTGATCGGCCACGGGCGTGGTTGGCAGCGGGTGTAGAGGATTTTCGCCGCGCGACGGTCGTTAGCCTCTCTTATGGCATGTTTTGGGTCGGCCTAAGTATCGCTATTACCCTGGGTGCATTCACATTAGGGTATTGGTACTGGCTACTACCCATGATTGCGGGCTTTATGTTTATTGGCCCACTGGTCGCCGTTGGTTCCTATGGCATTAGCCGCGCGCTAGAGCGCGGGCAAGTGCCTAACTTGGGCGACGCTTTTGGCAGTTGGCGACCGCATGCGGGTCAGTTAGCCATGTTGGGCGTGATGATGATGATTTTCTTCCTCGCCTGGATTCGCTTGGCAACCCTACTCTTTGCGCTATTTTTTGGTTTTGAAGTCCCCAGCCCCGCCACGCTCTATACGTCTTTACTGACCACTCCCGAAGGTTTAGGCATGCTGGCAGTCGGTACCGTTGCAGGTGGTATTCTCGCTTTTGGTGCATTTGCCATCAGCGTTGTAGCCATTCCCACTTTGATGGATCAAGACTTAACCTTTATGGAAGGAATTGAGGCCAGCGTTCGCTGTGTTGCGCGTAATTTCCGCGTCATGCTGCTCTGGGCGGTCATTTTAACGCTATGTGTCTTGGTCGGCGTGATGACGTTCTATATTGGTTTAGCGCTAATTTTACCCGTACTAGGCCACGCCAGCTGGCATGCGTACGAAGATTTAGTGCGCTGTGAACCGTTTGAAACAACCAAGTCTTAACTCGGGTAATTGACCGATAACGCTTCGGTTACTAAAAACAGCAACGAAATTTAGCATTAGACCTGACCTCATTAAGGAGATGGCGTAACCTTTGCGCTGTCTTCTTTCGTTACTCCTTGGTTTTGAAACCAAAAGGTTTTGAACCTGGAAGAGTAATTCTACACGAGGTATTGCCTGTGAAAGCGTTGTTAATGGGGTGGGTCGTGTTCCTGTGCATTGCTCCCCTAGCGGGGCTGGCTGAAACAAGCGATGAATTGGGTGCGCCTGATGGCCCCGTCATTTTGACCGTTAGCGGTAACATCGACCATGCCAATGTGGGCAGCGAAGTGCAGTTTGACCGTGCCATGCTCAAGCAATTACCACAACATGAGTTTGTAACCAGTACGCCCTGGACGGCAGGCACTAGTCACTACCGCGGGCCTTTAATGCGCGATCTGCTGGCGCGCTTAAATGTTGAAAGTGATGCTGTGCATGTGTCCGCGCTGAATGGCTACGAGGCTGAAATGCCGGTCAGTGATTTTGCAGACTACGACGTTATATTGGCGCTTGAGAAAGATCAGCAAGCAATACCGATTCGGGAGTATGGCCCGCTTTGGGTGCTTTATCCATTTGACCAGGATGAAGCGCTGCTAAGCGAAAAAATACGCTTTAGAGCGGTATGGCAGGTTATGCATATTAATGTCCGTTAGCGCTTCAACCGCTCAGGCTTCCAGCCTGCTGCGTTACCCCCGCCGTTTTAAACTGGTGGCCATCGTTGCCGTACTGCTGTTCGCTGCAGCACTGGTGGTGGCAACATTAGCGGCCTGGCGGCAGGAAAATCTTACCCAACGTTTGCGAGAAGATACCTCCTGGGTGGTGTATAAGTTGGATCGTGATGCGGTGCAGCTATTAAACCATTTACTAGCGGTCTCCCGTGAACCGCTGACACCAGCCGCGCACGATGAGCTCAACCTACGCTTTGAATTGTTGTATAGCCGTATAACCCTGCTCAGCGAGGGTGAAGTCAGCACGTTATTGCACGAAATTGATGCCGCCCGCGAGCTATTGAGCCAAATCCAACAGCAGCTTGATGTGCTGGATATGGTCATTAACCCCTACGGTGAGATAGGGCCTAGCAGTAAAAGTGAGCCGCTGCTCGCAGCGGCGTTGGAAAATGAGTTACAGGCACTAACGCAGCTCACAGAACGCTTGGTTATTGCGATTAACGGCTATTTAGCCGAGTCAGCAACTGAAGAACGCGATCAGCTCAGCGTTCTTTATAAGCTGCTGATGTCATTAATTGTGGGTATGAGTTTGGCTGCCTTTTTGGTCATCGCCTTTTTAGTGCGTGAAATGCGTGAAAGTGCGGCGATAAGGCGAGAGCAAGAGCAGCTCGGTCGGCAATTAGAAGTGACCGCTAAACAGGCGCAGGCAGCGAATCAGGCTAAGTCAGACTTTTTAGCTATGGTTAGCCATGAAATTCGCACGCCGCTAAACGGCGTAATTGGCATGAGTGAGCTGCTGCGTGAATCGGCGAGCCCCGCGCAGATAGAAGATTACGCCGATACGATTCACGATAGCGCCAATCAACTGCTGGCAATGATCAATGAGATTCTCGATTTCTCAAAAATCGAAGCCGGGCATTTAACCCTTGAAACTTCCCCCACGGCGCTAAAACCGCTGATTGATAGTATCGTCGTACTGTTTGCGCCCCGAGCAAAAATGAAAGGGCTATCACTTACCGTCGATGTAGATTCATTGGTGCCCGCGTGGATATCGATAGATGCGGGTCGCCTGCGGCAAATCGTGCTCAACTTAATTGCCAATGCGATCAAATTCACTGATCGTGGCGAGGTCAGTGTGAGGGTCTCCTCTACGCTGGAGCAGCTGTTAATTGAGGTGGTTGATACCGGCTGCGGATTAAGCGAGCAGCAGCAAGAGCGGCTCTTTGAGCCTTTTCAGCAGGCAGATGCGTCGGTTGCCCGCCGCTTTGGCGGAACCGGATTAGGGCTGGCGATTTGCAAACGGCTAAGTGAAGCCATGCAAGGGCGCTTAGGGGTTAGCAGTCAGATAGGTCAAGGGAGCACCTTTTGGTGTGAATTGCCTTTAGTCGCAACTGACCCCGTTTTAGCGACGCTGCCTTTGGCACCTAAACGAGATTTTACTGGGACTACGCTGCTGCTGGTGGAAGACAACGCGGTCAACCGCAAAGTGGCGATTGGCCTATTGGCGCGCTTAGGCTGCGATGTGGTGTGGGCCGAGAGCGGTCATGACGCTCTGGCCATGGTGCAAACGCGGCAAGTACAGCTAATTTTTATGGATATTCAACTGCCTGATATAGATGGCCTAATGGTCACTCAGCGTTTGCGCGAGCAAGGTGGGTGGCTCGCCGGTGTGCCCATTGTCGCCATGACGGCCGGTGGCGCTGAAGACGACAGACAGCGCTGTCTCTCCGCGGGCATGAACGATTACATCACCAAACCGCTGTCGCTCTCGGCATTGAGTAATGTGCTGGCGCTGCAACTGCTTGGCACGCCAGAAGAGGCTACTTTACCGGCGTCGCAATCGTTTCCTGGGAGGCAGCCGTTACTTAATGGCGACACGCTTGCCATGCTCAAGACGACGTTAGGTGAGGTGAGTCTGACTCAACTGATCGTGCTCTACCACCCGCAAGTGAGCGATTACTGCGCGCAGTTGGCCGCCTGCTTAGCTGCAGCGCCACTAAATACGGCGCAAGAGCAGCAAGTTGCGCGCCTTGCCCACCAGCTGCGCGGTGAGTCAGTGAGTATGGGCGCCGACCAGCTGGCCGAATTGGCGAAGCAGCTTGAGACATTGGCGAAGTCGGGTCGATCAACCCAAGGCCAGTTGGATCAAGCGTTCAGTACGTTACAGCTGGTAGCCGCGCATACCCAAGCAGCACTGGAGCGATGGTATTGTGACTACTTACCCGGTTGAGCAAGGCATTCTCACTGCGGCCAGCCAGCACGCTGATGCTTCTCAGGCAGCCGCTGAGTTAGCCCAGGCACTGCGCCATGAAAACTTGGGGTTCGCGCTGTTCTTTTGTAGTGCTGAGTATGATCTAGCGGCGCTTGCGAATGCGCTCGAAGAGCAGTTGCCCGCAACGCTGTTAAGTGGCTGTACCACGGCGGGGGAAATTACCCCGTTGGGCTACGACCGTGGCTCCATCGTGGCAATGGGTTTTGACCGGCGTCTATTTGCCATCGAAACGGCACTAATAGATGACCTGGAGCATTTTGAACTATCCAACGCCCAACCGCTGGTCGATACGCTGTTGGAGCGATGCCGCCGCCAAGCCATCGCGCCGATCAACGAGCACAGCTTTGCACTGACTTTATTGGATGGCTTGTCCAGCCGTGAAGAGCAGGTGCTCGCTACTTTAGACGCCGCACTGGGGCGCATTCCCAGCTTTGGCGGCTCGGCGGGTGACGATAATCACTTGAGCCATACCCATGTTTATAACGCTGGGCGTTTTCATACTCGTGCAGCGGTAGTGGTGATGATCAACACGCAGCTACCGTTTGAAGTGTTTTCTACCCACCACCTAAACCCGTTGACCCACAAACTAGTGGTGACCGAGGCACATCGTGAGCAGCGGCAGGTGATTGAGTTTAATGGTTTGCCCGCTGCCCAGGTATACGCTGATTTAGTAGGTGTCACGCTGGAACAGCTCTGCGCCGCGGTTTTTGCCCGCCACCCGTTAGCCGTGCGCATTGGCGAACAGCACTATGTGCGCTCCATTCAGCGTGTTAATAGCGACCATAGCCTGAGTTTTTACTGTGCGGTGGAAAACGGCATTGTACTGACCGCCATGCAGCCCACGCCGCTACTGGATAATCTCAGCGTGATGCTTGCTGGAGTAGGTGCCCGCCTAGGCGCGCCGAGCATGATTATTGGCTGCGACTGTTTTCTACGCAGGATGGAGCTCGAGGCGTTACAACAGTTGGATCAGGCATCGCAGTTGCTGCGCCAGGCAGGCGTAGTGGGGTTCAATACGTACGGTGAACAGCATCATGGTATGCATGTGAATCAAACGTTTACGGGGGTGGCGTTTGGATCTCTTCCAACTAACCACAAACACTGACGCGGCGGATGTCGCGGCGCTGCGGGAAGAGAACCGTCGCTTGCGTAAAGTGTGCCAAGCGCTGATGGAGCGGGTGGAAACGGGAAGCGGTGCCGACCCCGCGCCCTATGCCGCGTTTGAACGCTCAGTGTTACTTGCCGAACAGGTGCGTGAGCGCACTGATGCGCTGCACCGCACCTTAGACGAACTGAGCCAGGTCAATACGCGCCTACTGGCCGCGAAAGCCGAAGCCGAAGCCGCTAACCTCTCCAAAACGAAATTTCTGGCGGCGGTCAGTCACGATTTGCTTCAGCCACTCAATGCCGCCCGGCTGTTTGCCAGTGCGTTAGAAACCCACTCGCTTCCTGATACCTCACAAGCTCTGGTCGGCCATATTGGCCGTTCGCTGAAAGATGTTGAAGGCTTGATAGGAACGCTAGTGGATATCTCGCGTTTGGACGCAGGCGTACTCCACGCCGATAAAGCGCCCTTCGCGGTGAGCACGCTGCTAGATGCGCTGGCAGAGGAGTATCGCCAAGTGGCCGGGGTGCGGGGGCTGACACTGCACTACGTGCCTTCCAGTGCGGTGGTCGAGTCGGATCTAGCGTTGCTGGCGCGAGTGATCCGCAACTTCTTAAGCAACGCGGTGCGCTATACCGAGCAGGGGCGCGTGCTGCTGGGCTGTCGGCGGAGACGAGATGGCCTGGAAATTATGGTGGGCGATACCGGCCCCGGGATCCCTGAGCAGCAGCGCAAAGCGGTTTTTCTGGAGTTTCGCCGCGCTAATCAGCCTAACAGTGCACACAGCCGTGGCTTGGGGTTGGGTCTAGCCATCGTTGACCGGATCAGCGCCATGCTGGGACAACCGATCTCGCTCGCCTCTAGCCCTGGCGCGGGTGCGCTATTTTCGATCACCGTACCCTACGCGACGGCCGCGCCGCCTGCAGTGGCGAGCACTCATTATACGCCGCTGCCTGACGTTGCAGAGGATCCGCTAAGCGGCTGTGTCATTTGGGTGATTGATGATGACCTGGCGATTATAGAAGGTATGCAGGCGCTGCTAGGCAGTTGGGGGTGCCGAGTGCGCGCCGCTGCCACGGTGAGTGCGTTAGAGGCCGTCAGCGACGGTGAGCGACCGGCAGTGTTGCTGGTGGATTACCATTTGGGCGATCACCGCGAAACCGGCATTGAGTTAGCCGCGCGACTGCAGCGCCGTTATCCAGGCTTGGCAGCGGTGGTGATTACTGCCAATCACGAGGCGGAGATTAAGCGCGCAACCCGCGAAGCGGGCATGTACTGCCTGCTCAAACCGTTAAAGCCCCTGCGGCTGCGCATGCTGCTAGCCACACTGCTCAATAAAGCCTAACGCGTGCGGTTGGCCCGGTGAAAGCTTAGATCTTCCTCGCCTGCGATAACAATGGCGTGAACCCGGCTCGTGGCATTCAGCTTGCGCAGAATCGCCGAGACATGGGTTTTGACGGTCGTTTCGGCAATCAACAACTCCCGGGCAATATGCTTGTTCGACATGCCTGTCGTCATGCACGCCAACACCTCTAACTGCTTATCGGTTAAACGCGCCAACCGCTCGCTGGTCGATGAAGCATTTGCAATGGGTGGCACCGCAGAAGTGCGCGGTGCTGGGCGACGCATGATATCGGGCGGCAGGTAGAGCTGGCCTTCAAGAATCTGCGTTAACGCCGCCAGCAGCGCTTCCCGGGGTGTGGATTTGGGAATATAGCCCACCGCGCCGAGGGTAATGGCATCGAGTACCAGCTGGCGCTCTTGATGTGCAGAAACAATCGCCACCGGCAACCAGGGAAATGCCTCCCGCAGTGCTGTCAGCCCCTCTAAGCCTTCCGCATCCGGAAGGCTTAAATCCAGCAGCAATAGATCTAACTCTGTTTGCGCTTCAATCAGCGTTATTGCATCAGCAAGGCTCTCTGCTTCCAATAGCAGGCTGCCTGCCAAGCCCCCGCTAATCACGGTTTGTAGCGCGTCTCGGAACAGCGGATGGTCATCCGCCACCAACAGGGAATACATGGCGTCTCCTACCAAGGGATGAGGGCTAATCCTGCCATCGGGCTATATCGCCATTTGCTTTAGTGAACAACACTGTCAATGCACCTTTAATAATCATAATACTCAGGAGCAATACAATGATCTACGCCAACCCTGATGATACCGGTTCTGTGGTGTCATTTGAAAAACGCTATGGCAACTATATCGGCGGCGAGTTTGTCGCCCCGGTGAAAGGTCAGTACTTCGATAATATCAGCCCCGTCAATGGCCATGTCTTCTGCGAAATCCCCCGCTCAACGGCAGAGGATATCGATAAAGCGCTGGATGCGGCCCACAAGGCGGCGCCTGCCTGGGGTAAAACCTCGGTTCAAGAGCGCAGCAATATCCTATTGAAAATCGCTGACCGCATTGAGCAAAATCTGGAAATGCTTGCGGTAGCTGAAACCTGGGATAACGGTAAAGCCGTACGCGAAACCATCAATGCCGATCTCCCCTTAGCTGTCGATCATTTCCGCTACTTTGCAGGCTGCTTGCGCTCTCAGGAAGGCACCGCGGCGGATATTGACGCCAATACGGTTTCCTACCACTTCCACGAGCCGCTGGGTGTAGTCGGGCAGATTATCCCCTGGAACTTCCCGATTCTAATGGCTGTTTGGAAGCTGGCGCCTGCACTGGCCGCGGGTAACTGCGTGGTCTTGAAGCCTGCGGAACAAACGCCAGCGTCAATTTTGAAAGTGGCCGAATTAATTGGTGATCTTCTGCCATCTGGCGTACTCAATATCGTCAACGGCTTTGGCGCAGAAGCGGGTCAGGCACTGGCGAGCAGCAAGCGTATCGCTAAAATTGCCTTTACGGGCTCAACGCCCGTTGGCTCGCATATTCTGAAGTGCGCGGCAGAGAATATTATTCCCTCCACTGTAGAGCTTGGCGGCAAATCCCCCAACATCTACTTTGCCGACATTATGAACGCCGAGCCGACGTTTATTGATAAAGCGGTAGAAGGCCTGGTGCTGGCGTTCTTTAACCAGGGCGAAGTGTGTACCTGTCCTTCTCGCGCGCTCATTCAAGAGAGTATGTACGACGAGTTCATGGCCAAGGTTATTGAGCGCACCCAAACCATCAAGCGTGGCAATCCTCTGGATACCGATGTGCAGGTAGGTGCTCAGGCATCCCAAGAGCAGTTCGACAAGATCATGTCGTACATGGACATTGCCCGCGACGAAGGCGCCGAGTTCCTCACCGGTGGCAATAAAGAAACCCTGGACGACAGCCTTAACAGTGGCTATTACATCCAGCCAACGTTGCTCAAGGGCAACAACAAGATGCGTGTTTTCCAGGAAGAGATCTTTGGCCCAGTCGTGGCGGTGACCACCTTCAAGGATGAGGAAGAAGCGCTGGCGATTGCCAACGACACCGAGTTCGGTCTGGGCGCTGGCCTGTGGAGCCGCGATATCAACGTCGCTTTCCGTATGGGCCGGGGCATTCAAGCCGGGCGAGTGTGGACCAACTGCTACCATCAATATCCCGCCCACGCGGCATTCGGTGGCTACAAGAAATCCGGCGTCGGCCGCGAAACCCACAAGGTGGCGCTTGAGCACTACCAGCAAACCAAAAACCTGCTGGTCAGCTACGACATCAATCCGCTGGGCTTCTTCTAACCCGCCACGTTTTTCTATGTATAGCTAACCCACACCGTCCGGCATCAGCCGGGCGGTAATTGTCAGTCCCCTGACGCTGACTCTACTGATAAGAGCAGTGCTTAAACTGCCGTATCGAAAACTATTAGGAGTTGCATCATGGATAGCACAATGCGCGCGGCGGTCGTTCGTGAGTTTGGCCAGCCGTTGGTCATAGAAGAAGTTGATGTACCTCGCCCCAAGCAGGGCGAAGTGTTGATGAAAGTGGCGGCCTCTGGTGTCTGCCATACCGATTTACACGCTGCTCACGGCGATTGGCCGGTAAAACCCTCGCCACCGTTTATTCCAGGGCACGAAGGCGTTGGGCATATCGTGGCGGTGGGTGAAGGCGTTACCCATGTCAAAGAGGGTGATCGTATTGGTGTACCCTGGCTCTACTCGGCCTGTGGTTACTGCGAGCACTGTTTAGGCGGTTGGGAGACGCTGTGCGAGTCCCAGCAGAATACCGGCTACAGCGTTAACGGCGGGTTCGCG
Organism: Halomonas sp. H2; assembly: GCF_050215315.1. GTDB lineage: Bacteria > Pseudomonadota > Gammaproteobacteria > Pseudomonadales > Halomonadaceae > Vreelandella. The sequence goes on along the minus strand of NZ_CP189760.1, from coordinate 2,927,469 downwards.
GACTACACCTTAGCGGATGCAGGCTATGTAGGGCGCTTGCCGGATGCCGTTGATTTTATCGAAATAGCCCCGGTGCTGTGTGCCGGTGTAACGGTTTATAAAGGCTTGAAAATGACCGATACCCACCCCGGTCAGTGGGTGGTGATTTCGGGTATTGGTGGCCTGGGCCATATGGCGGTGCAGTACGCTAAAGCGATGGGGCTGAACGTGGCGGCTGTCGATATCGATGACGGTAAGCTAGCCCTGGCTGAGCGTTTAGGCGCCACGGTAACTGTTAACGCCATGAAAACCGACCCAGCGGCCTACCTGAAGAAAACCATTGGTGGCGCTCACGGTGCCTTGGTGACAGCGGTGTCGCCGAAGGCGTTTGATCAAGCGCAGAATATGCTACGCCGCGGCGGCACACTGGTGCTCAATGGCCTACCACCCGGCGACTTCCCGCTGCCAATTTTTAGCACAGTGCTCAATGGCATTACCATACGTGGCTCTATCGTTGGCACGCGCAGCGACCTGCAGGAAGCGCTGGATTTCGCTGCCGAAGGCAAGGTTAAGGCCACGGTCGCAACCGATACGCTGGACAATATCAACGATGTCTTCCAGCGCATGATCGACGGCAAAATCGAGGGTCGTATCGTGTTGGATATGGCGAGCTGACATCGTTCTAGTGTCGTATCTCAGGGGGAGGCAACTCCCCTTTTTAATTTCGGCAGTGTCACTGCTCAGGCACGATTTAATCCCCGCCGTTCCCCTGTTGGCCCAACCAACGGCGCGCCATTCGCTCTGCGTGGGCAAGGTTACTGACAACCGCTAACTGACCTGCTTCGCGCTTAATGCCCGCGCGTTTGAGTTTCAGCGCCATGCGCGGTGACAACCCTACAAATATTACCCCCACCCCATGCTCGCCCAGCTCGCGTCGCAGCGTATCCAGCGCCACCATGGCGGTGGTATCCAGGCTGGGTACATCGCGCATATCCAGAACGACGATTTTTACGCTGTGGTCAATCACTCTGAGTGTGGCAATGGCCTTTTCTGCTGCGCCAAAAAACAGCGGTCCGCTTATCTTATAAAGGGCTACTTCCGGCGGGAAGTGTTCGCTGGTGTTGGGTGCCGCCAAGCGTTGGGTATGAGTCAGCTGTGCCATTCGGCGAATAAACAGCGCGGCGGCTAGGCCAATACCCACGGCCACGGCAACCACCATGTCGAAAACAACCGTGAGTACGAAACAGATCACCAACACCCAAACATCGCTGGCGGGGGCGCTTTTCAGCGTATGCATAAAGTGGTGCGCCTCGCTCATGTTCCAGGCGATGATGAAGAGCAGGGCAGCCAGAGCGGCCATGGGTACATATCCCAGTACTCCCGCGAGCACGACCACGGCAAGTAGCACTACGACTGAGTGCACCACTGCAGCGATAGGTGAAAAGGCACCGCTTTTGATATTGGTCGCGGTGCGGGCAAGGGCCGCCGTGGCGGTAATGCCGCCGAAGAAGGGCACCACCATATTGCCCAGCCCCTGGCCAATTAGCTCGGCATTAGGATCATGGCGGGTGCGAGTTAAGCCATCTGCTACCACGGCACACAGTAGCGACTCAATGGCCGCCAGCAGTGCAATCGCCAGTGCCGGGCCAAGCAGAGCCTGAATCAGCGCAAAGTCGATCTCAAGCGGCGTGCCATCGGCACCAGGGAAATGCCACGGTGCGATAAAGCCAGGCGCGAAGGGAGGAATGCCACTGCCGCTTTCGCCCTGATACTCCCAGCTAAAGCGCGAGGCGATAGTATCGACCTCGACACCACCCACCAGCAGCAGGGCGGCAACCAGGGTACCCACCGCCAAGCCAACCAGCGGGGCAGGAACTGGCGTATTCAGACGGGGCCAGATTAACAGCGTTGCCAAGGTCACAAGCCCGACGCTGATTTCAGCCAGTGACAGAGTGGGCAGTGCTCGACCAATCAGCATGAGGTTACGCAGAGTACTATCGCCGAGCTCGACCCCGGCCAAACCGAGAAAATCGGGCAGTTGCAGCAGCGCAATGACGACGCCAATGCCCGCTGTGAAGCCAAGAATGACCGGGTAGGGGACGTACTGAATCAGACTGCCCAGCCGCGACAGCCCCAGCGCGACCAAAATGGCGCCTGCCATAAAGGTAGCAATCAGCAGCCCGCCCAAACCATGATTGGCCACAATGGGGAATAGGATCACCACAAAGGCGGCGGTAGGGCCAGAGATATTAAACCGCGAACCGCCGGTCAAGGCGATCACCGCGCCTGCCACGATGGCAGTGTATAGCCCGTGCTGAGGTGGCACGCCAGTAGCGATGGCCAGCGCCATGGAGAGCGGTACCGCCACCACACCAATCGTCAGACCCGCCATTACATCCCGCTTGAATTTGGCCAGCGTATACCCTTCACGCCAGGCGTTTACTAACGCGCGGCCAGGCATCGGGAAAACGTATCCCGAAGATTGATGGACACGGGACATAGAGTCAGCCTCCTAAAAATAGGGAAAACAAGCCATTACGCTACGCCTGCGGTGAAATTTGCACAACAAGTCGTTAGTCGCGGAGTCGTTCGCGCACAAAAAATCCCAGCCGCTTGGCTGGGATTTTTTTAGGCTAAGCGCAGATGCTTACTTATATCTGCGAGTCTTCAGGCGGTTCGCCGATGGTGCCAGGCATTGCCTGAACATGACCCATCTGCTCACCGGCCAAGGTGAGGAAGTGTAAGTGGCGCTCATACTCAGCCACCAAATCACCAATCACCTGACCACGGGTATAACCGTTAAGGTCTTTATCTTGTCCACCTTCCGCCAGGTAGACATCCAGACGTACATAGAAGTCATCATCGGCAGGGATGAAGCTTGGTGTGCGCATACGGTGCGGACACACTTGGTAGACAAAGCTGGTGGCGTCACCGAAGTCGACCTGGAGCGTCAGGTTCGGTAGCGACTCGCCCTCGACATGCTCTTCGGTCACATTGGCGGTTTGACCACGGCTTTCAAGCTCCTGAGCAAACTGGGTCATCGCTGGGCGAATAGAGTGCTCGATCGTCGCAGCGGCACCCGCACGATTAGAGGTATCCAGGGCGCGATCCAGGCGCTCTCGCCAGTCACCACCGGGGGCACCACCAGCAATCATGCGGCGTGCATCGGCTTTGCTACCTTCAAGTTTCAGCGCTTTATACATGCCCACCATTACCGCGAAAATCACCACTGAGAAGGGCAGTGCGGTTATAACGACGGCACTCTGCAGCGCGTTCAAGCCACCGGCCATGAGTAGGGCAATAGTGATCAAGCCGATGACGGCCGACCAGAAAATACGCAGTTTTACCGGCGCATCGTGGTTCACGTCGCTCAAAATAGACGTGAAGTTGGCCAGTACCAGTGCACCGGAGTCCGCAGAGGTGATAAAGAACACGATGCCCAGCACGGTAACCACCGCCGCGGTAAGACCTACATAGGGGTAGTACTCAAGCAGTGTGTAGAGCGTGGTTTGCGGGGTGTTCAGGGCCTGTTTACCCAGCTCGGCAACGCCCTGGTTGGCTACCAGCTCAATACCGCTGTTACCAAATACCGACATCCATACCATCATAAAGGCGAGCGGAATAAACAAGGCGCCTGCGACAAATTCACGAATGGTACGACCACGGGAGATACGCGCCAGGAACAGTCCCACAAACGGTGTCCAGGCAATCCACCAGCCCCAGAAGAAGATCGTCCACCACATTTTCCACTCTTGGGCGCCTTCATCGGCAAAGGCGTAGGTATCGAAACTGGCACCCACGAACCCAGACAGATAATCACCGGCGTTATTGACCACTTTATCCAGTAGTACCAGTGTGTCGCCGGAAAAGAGCACAAACAGCATCAGCGCTAACGCCAGCAGCATGTTGAATTCTGAGAGTCGGCGAATGCCTTTCTCAACCCCGGTTACCACGGAAATCGTCGCCAATACGACCACTAAGATAATCAAAATCACCTGCACCGTGAGCGTTTCCGGCACGCCGAACATATAGGTGAGGCCGTAGTTGAGCTGCATCACCCCAATACCCAGGCTGGTAGCGATGCCGAACACGGTAGAAATCACTGCGGTAATATCGACCGCATTACCAATCGGGCCGTGGATACGTTTACCGAGTATCGGGTAGAGCGCGCTACGAATCGCCAGCGGCAAGCGATGACGGTAGCTGAAGTAAGCCAGCGCCATACCCATCAACACGTACAGCCCCCAGCCGGAGAGCCCCCAGTGCAGATAGGTTTGAACGACGGCATTACGCATTGCTGCCTGGCTTTCTGGGGTTAAATCCGGCGGCGCCAAATAGTGCGCTACCGGCTCGGCTACGCTGAAAAACAGCAGGTCGATACCGATACCCGCCGCAAACAGCATGGCCGACCAGGAGAGCAGCGAAAACTCGGGCCGTGAGTGATCGGGCCCTAGGCGAATACTGCCAAAGCGTGACATGCCAATAGCAACCACAAAGACTAGGTAGGCAACAATCGCCAGCATGTAGTACCAGCCAAAGGTTTTGCTGACCCAGGCAAGCCCGGCATCAAAAAAAGCACCGGCTTGCTCGGTGAACAGCATGGTGAGTACTAAAAAGATAACGATACCCGCCACACTGCCGTGGAAAACCACGGGATTGAGGCGGTCGCGGGAGGGGAGGATGGGGTTGTCTTTCGCCATGCAGGCGGACTCCTGTTGTTGAAAGATGAATTTTTATTTTGAATGAACGTTCAAATAAAATACGCGATTAAGTGTCCCCCTTCAAGTTAACCTTCCTATTTGGGTTGAATTAGCGTGGAGTTATCAGCGTGCTGATGAAAGCGCAGACACAAAAACGCCCGGAAAACCGGGCGTTGGATCAAGGTTTGAGGCTTGGCCTGCGTTTATTCGCTGTCGGCGTTTTCGTCACTATTACCATCGTGATGGCCACGTTTGCCGTGCTTGCCACGATACTCTTCATGGGCTTCTTGCATGGCGTTGCGCAGTGCTTGCTGCTCTTCTTCTGTGAGAATTTCAGCTACCCGTTCGTGATGCTCTTCACGCAGTGCCTGCATGGCTTCGCGATGTTCAGCGTGTGCTTCGTTAAGCTCTGCCTGTTTCTCTGCTGAGATATCTGCACGCTCGTACACTTCCTGGCGACGCTCCTCCATGCGCTCTTCCATGCGTTCGCGATCAGGGCCTTGCCCTTCATGGTCACCGTGGCTATTTGCTTGAGCGGTAAACGCTAATGGAGCAATGGCGATAGCCAGCAGGGCGGGGGCTAACAGTTGGCGAATTGACATTTTCCTAGCACTTGAAACGTTCATAAGTACTCTCCTGATGAGTTGACGATGACAGTATCGCTAGGCGACGTGCAAACCGTTTGCAGATAGTGTGCAACAATCATGATCTTATTGGCTTGTTGCAGGTCGTAGTCGCTAGGTGAGGGGTCACCTACTTTTCAAGAAGAAGCATCATGTCGCGAACCGAGCAACTTCGCGTATGGCAGCAGCGTTGCGCGTTTACCTCTCTCCGCCGCGTGACTGGCCTGGGGGCCATTGCCTTAATGCTGAGTGCTTGTAGCGCTGCCCAACACGTTAGCCAGGGTGAGCCTGCGATTGAGAGCAATGCGCTGCGCGAACCCCAGCCTTTTACGCGCTTGTCACCTGCCACTTATACGCCCGAAGAGTGGCCCCAGGCGTTAACAGCTGATGTTTATCTACCCGACGACTCGCTCGGTGGGTTGCGACCTGCTGCCTTAGTTGTGCATGGAGGCGGCTGGCGTAATCGCACACCGGAAGATATGCAGAGCATCGCTGAGAGCTTAGCAGGGCAAGGCTATGTGGCGGTTAATATTGAGCACCGCTTTGCGCCGGAGTATCGCTTCCCCAGCCAACTGCACGACTTGCAACAGGCGATGGCCTGGATTCACGCCAATGCCGATAGGTGGCAGGTGGATACGAGCCGTATTGTCGGGGTGGGGTTTTCATCGGGGGCGCATTTAGTGAGTTTGCTGGCAGTGGCGGGAGTAGAGGGGCCGCTGGCTGAACCTTACGGCGGTGAGCAGAGCCGTTTGGCTGCAGTATTGGCAGGAGGGCTACCTAGTGATTTGCTTAAGTTTGACGATGGACGCTTAGTCGTCGACTTTATCGGCGGTACCCGCGCTGAAGAAAACGAAGCGTATCGCCTAGCCTCTCCCGCACGGCAAATTACTCCGCAGACGCCGCCATTTTTTCTGTTCCACGGCAAGTGGGATCAACTGGTGCCGGTGGATCACGCCACGGACTTCTATCAAGCCCTGCAGGAAAATAACATCGAGAGCGAGCTGTATCTGCAGCGCTGGCGCGGCCACTTCGCCAGCTTTCTATTCCGTGGCGGCGCCATTGATGCAGGCATTGCGTTTCTTAATCGGCAGGTCAATCCTTAACGGTTATACGTCATCAAGACATGGCCAATGACATCATTCCGATAACAGCGCCATCATCAAGATCCATCTGAGTGACGAGTTTGCTTAGTTGGCTCATAGCCTCTTGAAGCGAATTATTGAGGCTACTGATTTCCTGTTGCAGGGCGTCGAGTTTTGCTTGGCGTTGTTCATCGTTTAGGGACTTGTCGCGCATAACATCTTCAAGTTCCTGCTGTTTCTCCTTTAACTTTTCTCTATATTCAACAATTCGCTTTACTAGTTCTTTAATCTCCTGCGGGAGATCGCTTTCATCGATTTTGGTGTTCTTCGCTTCCTGTGTGTTACCAGCCTTTTCTGAAGCTGAGGCGATGCCTCTAGCCACGGGCGAAAGATCCAAATGAATGCTGGTGTTGGCTTCTTCCTGGGCGGCGTTAGAAGTGACCGGTGTAGTTGTTACCTTCTCGGCATTTAACGGCTCACTACGTAAAGAATGTGCGTCTAAAGAAGCACTCCCGGTAGGTAAAGAGATGGTCATGGCAATCTCTCGTTAGTGTTAAGGGCTATTTTAAGCAGGCGCGACCGCGGCTACACAGGCTTGCTTAGATAAATAGGTTCAAAGCAGGCTAATAGTGTTATCGACAGCCCGAGGCAATACTTTAGCTTACGCTAAGGAATGCCTAGGTGACCTGGAAGTCAGTGCAATAGGGATAGCCATCATTGCTGCATGGCCATTGATGCAGGCATCACGTTTCTTAATCGGCAGGTAGTTAGCAGGGGTTAGACTTTAGTTGCGTTCTTACTTTATGCAAGGTTGGTGACAGTTTCGTGGGGTAGCGTCTTAAGCACACAAGGTAAGATCTGTGTCGAAAACCAAGCAAACTTATAAAAAGAGAGCCACGCTATGCTTAACACTTCCAGTGCTTCCTTATCGTTTAATATCAAATCGATATTGGTAGGGGCAACGGCCGCCATTGCCTCTCTATCAATGGCGCTTCCTGCTGTAGCTGACGACTTTCCTTCTCGGCCGCTCAACATGGTGGTAGGTTTTGGCACCGGCGGAAGTGCGGATCGTATGGCCCGCATGATGTCAGGGCCTATTTCCGAAGAGCTAGGTGTACCAGTACAAGTAACTAATCGCCCCGGTGCGGGCACTCAGGTTGCTTCTAATTACGTTCTTAACGTGCCTGACGATGGTTATACCGTCTATGCCTCGACATTTGCTCCTTACTTAACCAACTCGATCCTTACTGGTGATGCAGAGTTTAGTGTCGACGACTTTTCTTATATCAACTTCCAGTGGTTTGATTTGGATCTAATCGCTGCAAATAAAGACAGCGGTTATGAAGACCTGCCAAGCCTGCTTGAAGCGATCCGCGAAGAAGAGGGTCAAGTACGCGGTGCGGTGGTTCAAGGTTCTGCTGGTCACTTAATGGTGCGCTTGCTGCTTGATGAGGCAGGTATTCCCCAAGATAACCTCAACTTGGTGACCTATAACAGCGGCGGTGAAGCCCGTTCAGCGGTAGCGGGTGGGCAGGTGGATTTCGTCTCTATTAGTGCCCAGGGCAGTGAGGGAATCCGTGAGTTCTTAACCCCGTTGGCGATCGTAAGTGATGAGCGCATTGAACAGTGGGATGCACTCCCGATCAATGAAGCGCTGGCGCCGATGAATCTTGAGGTGCCCGTTCTTCAGGGCTCAATGCGCGGCTTTGCAGTGACCAGTGAAATGGAGCGTCAGCATCCTGAGCGTTTTGAGAAGATCTCCTCGGCTATTCAAAGTGCGCTTGCCCGCAAGGATGTTCAAGAGCAGCTTGAGCGCAATGAAATGGGCGGCGTTTGGGTAGGCCCAGAGCGCTCCAACGAGCTGATGCGCGAAAACTATCAGGTGTTTGAAAAGTACGCTCACCTGCTTAACTAATTTTCACGAACAGGTTTTTCACGACCAAGTTTTTCCGAGCAGTTTTTCCGAACGAATCCTTCCATGATAGCTGGCCCCTCACATTAATGAGGGGCCAGTATGGGGTTTTACCATGTCTGAATGTAAACGTGACTATGGGGACTTTATCGTTCTCATGGGTCTGGCTGGCTTTACACTATGGTATTTATTAGATGCCATTCGCGTATCCGCCACACCGCAAAACCTGCTGCTTATACTGCCACTTGCCGTTATCGTGTTAGCGATTATTGCACTCGAGTTGATCCTGCGTATTAAACACGGCTCGCTGTTTCGCTCCTCTGAAGAAGAACCGCTGCATAAAACATTACCTGTTGTGGGCCTCTTCGCCGCCTATGTAATGTCGCTTGAAGCGATAGGCTTTGATATTGCCACCGTAGCGTTTCTGGCGCTTTTCCTGATCCTTAAGGGGGAGCGCAATTGGTTGTTGGTAGGTGGTTATAGCGTCGTTTTTGGGCTGAGTGTCGCGTTCTTTTTCTCGCAGATGCTGCCGTACCCGATGACACTGCTGCTGCTTCCAAGCTGAGGAGATACCATGATTGATTTTGGCGCAGTAGGGCAGAGTTTTGATCTGCTTTTTTCTAATTTTGGCCCTTGGTTGGTGGTAGTGCCAGGTATCGTGCTGGGGCTTATTTTTGGCGCAACGCCAGGCCTGCAGATATCAATGGCTATGGCCATTTTCCTGCCAATGACCATGTACATGGACTTTATTCAAGCCATGTTGTTCCTTACCGCTATTTTTACTGGCGGCTCATTTGGTGCCGGTATCCCAGCCATTCTGATGAATATTCCGGGAACCTCTTCGGCAATCGCTACCGCGTTTGATGGTTACCCCATGGCGCGAAAGGGGCAGCATAACCAGGCGTTAGGTGTCGCGTTAGCCTCCTCGGTGATTGGCGCGCTGATGGGCTACGTGGTGCTGTTCTTTATGATACAGCCGCTTTCCTACATGGTGCTGAGATTGGGACCAGCAGAGATGTTTGTAGTGATTCTCTGGGGGATGACGCTGATTGCGAGCTTAAAAGGCGAACAGGTGCTTAAAGGCTTGATTGCAGGATTTGTTGGCCTGTTAGTGGGGACGATTGGGTTTAGCGAAATTGGTTTAGCACGCGGGACGATGGGGCAAACTTACCTGTTGGACGGCGTCCCCGTCATTCCGGCCATGATGGGCATGTTTGCTGCTTCAGAGCTATTTAAGCTAGCTAATAAAGGCTTCATCGTTGAATCTGCCGATGCCCGCAAGGTCAAGGTGAGTGAGATCTTCGAAGGCTGCAGAATGGCGATGCGTTACCCTGTTGTGATGATTCGGGGTGGTTTGATTGGGGTGTTGGTAGGGGCGGTTCCTGGTGTGGGCTCCTCCGTGTCTAACCTGCTCTCTTACATAGAAACTAAGCGCCGTGATCGGGATCCCGATTCATTTGGGAAGGGCAATCCGAAAGGGGTCGTGGCCTCTGAGGCGGCTAACAGCAGCTCCGAAGGGGGCTCGATGGCAACACTGCTGGCACTAGGGATTCCCGGCGGTGGCGCTACAGCGGTAATGTTAGCGGCGTTTGCTATGCATAACATCACTGGCGGCCCGCAGTTTATTCGCCAACAAACGGATGTGGTTTACGCGATTATCTTCGCTAACTTTGCCCAGGTGTTTCTACTGGTGATCATCGGCTTACTGTTTATTCCTCTCTTGGCCAATATCGTCAAAGTGCCCATGCGCTACTTGATACCTTCTGTGTTGGTGCTGGCGGTAATGGGGTCATTCGGGCTAACCGGCAATATGACTGGGCCCGCTACGGTGCTGGTGTTTGCGGTGATCGGTTGGATATTTCGCCACTATGGCTACTCCGTACCCGCTGCCGTGATCGGCATGCTACTGGGCTCGCTGGCTGAAAAATCGCTACTTCACTCCTACCAAATCAGTGGTGGCGACATCACGTACGTTTTTGAGCGCCCAGTAACGCTGGCTATTTTTGCATTACTGCTTATCTCACTATTTAGCCAGCCACTAATGAAGCGGCTTAAAGCGCGTCAAGAGGCTGCTCAACTATGATTCCTGAATTCAGAATTTGAAATGTTGAAAAGAACTGTCATTACCGTTGGCTTGGGTTTTGTGGGTGGCTGGTTTGCCACCCTTTTTTCATTGCCCTTGGCTTGGATGCTTGGTTCTCTGTTTATGGTGATGGGCTTATCACTGGTGGGGGTGAAAACAGGTGTCGATAAGCGCGTACACCGCACCGCCATCGCACTGCTAGGGCTATTTATCGGGAGTCGAATCCAAGCAGATGAGCTCGTAGGATTGGTTTTGTGGTACCCCAGTGTGCTGGCAATGCTGGTTTATATGGGACTAATGTTGATCGGCGGGTTCTGGATTTTTAACCGAGCAAGAGTAGGGCGGATGAATGCTATTTTTTGCTCGTACCCAGGGAGTATGAATTCAGCGCTGGTGCTGGCTGAACGTGCAAATGGAGATTTACGTTGGATCGCCATCTCTCACTCACTACGCTTAGTCACCGTGGTCTCGGGTGCGGCTTTCGTGGCGAGTTTTTTTGTTGATGATGTGGCGCTTGCCAGTTCGCCATCAGCGCTAGCCTTAGTCGATATTTTGCCTCTGTTATTGGCACCACTGTGTTGGTGGTTAGCGCGCTTGTTAAGAATTCCTCTGCCTGAGTTTTTAGGGCCCATGGCCGCAGGGGCCATTATTGCTAATCTTGGATTTGATTACTCCCTGCCGACCGGGGTAGTGCTTGCAGCATTTCTGGTGCTGGGGGCTTCTGTAGGCTCGCGTTTTTCAGGAACTCAGTGGTCGCAGGTAGTCAGCATGGGGCGCTATGGGATTACATTTGCCCTATTTGCGTTGGTGGTAGCGGCGCTAATGGCATGGTTGGTTTCAAGTTTTACTCAACTAGCCTTCGTTGCCGTCCTGCTTGCGTTAATTCCTGGTGGAGTAGGAGAAATGGCGGTGATCGCCATGGTGATGGGTATCGACCCAGTCTATGTTGTTTCTCACCACATACTGCGCCTACTGCTATTGATCTTTATGACCCCGCTAATGCTGCGGATAGTCAATCAGCCGCTTAAATAGCGGGGAAAGTCACCGTGACCTCAAAGCCGCCCTGGGGCCGATTCGTTAACGCCAGTCGGGCAGAGTGCGTCGTTGCAATTTGTTCCACAATGGCCAGCCCTAATCCGCTTCCAGGCGTATGTTTGTTGTGGCGGAAAAAGCGCTCCGTCAATTTGGAAAGCTGCGCTTCCTCCACGCCGGTACCCTCATCGCTAACCGTTAACGTTACTTGGCGCGTGTCAGCCGTTAGTGCAACGGTTATAACGCCTCTATAGGCCATGCTGCCACCCGCATGCACGCTGGCATTTTCGATGAGATTGGTCACCAACCAGCGCAGCATAATGGGGTCGCCCAAAATGTTAGGTATTGCTTTATGTTGATCAAAGGCGAGTTCTTGGCTTTGTTTATAAATATTAGGGGCAGTCTGGGCACAGGCATCATGGCAAATGGCGATTAAATCGACACTTTCGAGATGAGACGTATCGACTAATTCGCTGCGTGTCTTGGCGTATTTAAGCAGTTGCTTAACGGTATGACTGGCATGTTCAGCGATGCGTTGAATCTCTCGCAGGCTAGTATGAGCGGGTGATTGCGAGGGGTCTTTAAGCGACATTTCCGTTAAAGCGCGAATCTCTGAGACCGGTGTTCTAAGCTGATGCGAGACATCAGCATTGAGCTGCTGAGTGCTTTCAATACTGCGCCGCATACGCTGCATTAAATGATTAATACTCTGGATTAGCGGCAGGATCTCTTTTGGGGCTGCATCATCCAATGCATGCAAGTCATTCGGTGAACGTTGTCGCAAGGCTTGGCTAACCGCGTTAAGAGGTGCTAACCCAAGGTGAATGGCTAAAAGTGCAATTGAAATTGCTAGTAAGCCTGTAACGACCATTAATCCTGTGAGCGTTATCATGAAGTCGTTGGTAAGGGTGTGGCGGGCTTCCTTTGATTCGGCGACGACGACTTCAATGTCTACCGGTTCGCCTCCGCGCCGGAACGGAAGGGTGAGCGCAACAGCTCTTAAAGCATTGCCCGCATAATCTACATCATAAAAAATTGGCTCATGCGACGTTTGGGGTGGATCTGTCAAACCGCTAAAGCCTGCGATTATGTCTCCGTCATTTTCTTTAATGCGATAGAAAATTTTTCCTTCACCTCTGCTGCCAAGTGTACTGATGCTGAAATAGTGCATATTGATGCGTAGCTCACCATCCGCTGTGTAAATTCGACGCTCCAGTCTCTGAGCTGCATTAAGTAGCAGGTCATCAAAGGTGGCATTAATTTGGCGAGACAGCAGCAGGTGACTAGAGATCAATGCCAAGATCGCGAGGGCGGTGAAAGGCAGTCCAATCCATAAAAGCAGCCGACTGCGGATCGATTGGCGTTTATTCATAATCAGGGGCTTTCACTTCTTTAGATTCCAGGTAATAGCCCAGGCCGCGTACCGTTTTTAAGCCGAAATCGTAGCCAATTTTTTTACGAATCCGGGAGATGTAAGTTTCCACTGCGGCGTAGCTGACCGACTCATCGGAGGTAGATAGTCGGTCGATAATTTGATCCTTATTAACGAGGCGATTTTGGTTTATCAGCAGGTACTCCATGACTTCTAACTCGCGGCGATGCAACAGCAAGGGTTTGCCATCAAGCCGAAGCTCCATGGCATCAGGTAAAAACTCTAAGCGCCCACACTGCAGCGTTTCTCCGCCAAAGTGCTTGGCACGCCGCACTAACGCACGGGCACGTGCAGTAACTTCTTCCAACGAAAAAGGCTTGCATAGATAGTCGTCTGCGCCCACTTCAAGACCATGTATGCGCTGATCCAGGCTGTCGCGTGCCGAAATAATCAAGACAGGGATCGTATCCTGCTGGTGGCGTAATTGGCGTAGCAGGGAAATACCATCCAGTTCAGGCAGGCCAAGATCCAATACCAGTAGGTCATATCTGCCCTGCTCAAGCATCTGGAGGGCTTTTTTGCCATTGTCGGCGACATCTATACTGAATGCGGCATCGCGAAGCGTGGCTGCAATAGAGTTTGCTAAATTAATGTTGTCTTCTACTATCAGCGCCTTCATAAGCAATCCTGTCGTTAACCCTCCGGCTGGTACTTATAACCTACGCCATACACCGAACGGATGATTTCCAGTTCTGGCAGCGCTTCGTGGATCTTCTTGCGTAGCTTTTTGATGTGGCTGTCGACGGTGCGCTCCGAGACGATGCGGTTGTCGCGATACATGTGATCCATTAGCTGCTCGCGGCTGAAAATTCGGCCCGGCGCCTGCATCATTACGCGTAATAACTGAAACTCCACCGCGGTCAGGCCTAAATCCTGCCCGTGGGCGAGCGCCTGCCAGCCATCTTCGTTTAATACCACCGGTGCGTTTTGCACGTCACTCGGCGCCTCGGCTGCCGCTTGGCTGCGGCGCAGTACGGCTTTGACCCGAGCGACGACCTCACGGGGGCTAAACGGCTTGCAGATATAGTCGTCGGCACCTAGTTCCAGCCCCAGCAGGCGGTCGACTTCTTCTACCTTGGCGGTGACCATGATGATCGCTATGGAAGGCCACTGTTGGCGTATTTCCCGGCTTAGGGTGAGGCCATCTTTACCCGGTAGCATAATATCGAGCAGCACCAGGGCAGGGGCGTGGTGTTCCAGCCACGGCATTACTTCATCGCCGTGGCCCAGGGTGGTCACCTCAAAGCCATGAGTGGTTAAGTAGTCCGCCATCAGGCGGGCAATTTTCGGTTCATCCTCAACAACGAGCAAAGAGGCAGCATGAGACATAAAAGTAGACTCGCTTAACAGTGAACGTGAAGGCATGGCTTAACGGTTCTTGTCATATCAGTTCTTGAAACATTAATCCCGGAAATATTAATCAGCAGCCAACAGCGGGAAACGCAGTGTCCAGCGCAGCCCACCTAGCGTTGAGATAGAGGGCGTCAACGTTGCACCGTGGGCATTGACCAGGGCGCTGGCGATGGAGAGCCCCAAGCCGCTGCCGCCGCTGGCACGGCTGCGCGAGCCTTCCACGCGATAGAGCCGCTCGGTCAAGCGTACTAGTTCTTCCTCCGGCACGCCCGGTGTGCTGTCTTCCCAGATCACCACTGCCATCCCTTGCTGGGCGGTGAGCGTGACACGCAGCTCGCCCGGCGGTTGGGTGTAGGCGCAGCTGTTATCCAACAGGTTGTTCCACAGCTGGCGTAGGCGCTGGGCATCGCCACGAATCATAATGCCAGGCTCAATCTGTTCGGTCAGCGTTAAACCGCTTTCGACTAACCAGCGGTCGGCGTCAGCCAGGCGGCTAGCCAGGCAGTCGCTAAGGTCCATCGGTGCCAGTTGAATATCCAGCGCGCCCGCGTCGCTTTGGGAAAGCAGGCGCAAATCCGTCACTAAACGCTCTAACTGACCAACCTCTTGGGCGAGAGAGCTAAGATTTTCCTGGTTGAGTGGCCGAATGCCATCCTGCATGGCTTCGATCTCTCCGCGCAGTACTGCCAGCGGTGTGCGCAGCTCATGGGCCGTATCTGATACCCAGCGGGCGCGGGCGTCGCGGCTGGCTTCCAGTGTGGCGGCAAGCACGTTGAAATCCCGTGCTAGGCGCGAAAGCTCGTCGCGACCGCGTTCTGGGAGCCGGGTGTGGTAGTCGCCTTCGGTAAGCCGCAGCGTGGCGCCAGCCAGTGCCCGGGTACGACGTCCCAGCCACCAGGAAAGCCCGCCTGCCAGTAGCAATGAAGCAACGCAGAGTGATATGACGATAAGCACTAGGTTACGCTGCTGGCGCTCCAGAAAGCGGCTCTCCATGCGCTCCAGCATTTCTCGCGGGGGCCTGAAACCGAGCGAGCCGATATCACTACCATCGCTTTGCAGTGTGAGCCAATGCCAGTTGCCTGAGCTTTCACGCCCGCTGTGGGGCGGCACCACAAACTGGCCGTCTGTGTCACGTAGTGTGAAGTCCCGTGCTTCGCCTAGCGGTGAGGGGCGGTCGCGGTGCTCCTGGCCCAGTTCAAAACGGACAATAAACGGCCAACGTTCCGGTGACTGCTCCAGCCACCCCCAGCTCTGCTGGGTTTCCCAGCGAGTCACGAGACCGTCAGCCAGCAGTGTGGCACGGCGTTCCTGGGCCTGATTGAGGTAGTCGAGAAAGCCGCGGTCAATACTGTACGAGACAGCAAGAAACATACTCGCTGAGATCGCTACATTGACGCTGAGAATAATCACGAACAGCTTTAGCCCCAGCCGAGAGGGGCGCCATTGACGTATGGCTGTGAGCAAGGCCATCAGTGGGCTCCTTCTTCTTGGCTAGGGTTTTTATCTAGTGCGGGTTGGCGTGGCGCACTGAGCCGCTCGCGAACATTCTCCATGCCTAAATAGAGGCAGGGCACCAGGATCAGCAGTATCACTGTGGCGAAAAGCATACCGAAGCCGAGCGAGATCGCCATGGGGATCATAAAGCGCGCCTGTCTGGACGTTTCCAAGATCATCGGTGCCAGACCTAGAAAGGTCGTCAGCGTGGTCATCATTATCGGGCGTAAGCGGCGGGTGGCTGCTGCCACAATGGCTTCCCGGGCGGCCATGCCCTCACGGCGTTTGCGGTTGGCATAATCAATCAGCACCAAGGCGTCGTTAATGACCACGCCTGAGAGCGCCAGCATACCCAGCAGGCTAATGATGGATAGCCCGAAGCCCATGATCATATGTCCAGCGACGGCACCAACAATGCCAAAGGGGATCGCGGCCAGCACCAGCAGTGGCTGTAGGTAGCTTCTAAACGGGATCGCCAGCAGTGCATAGAGCGCGGCAATCATTAACCACATGGAAGTTCTTAGCGTGGCTAAATTGTCGGCGGTATCCTGCTGACGGCCACCCATGCTGACTTCCAACCCCGGCCAGGTCGCTTCCAGATTGGGAAACTCCTGTTCCTGTAGGGTGGCGAGCACTTGATTGATGGCCACATCGCTTTCCGAGTCAGCGGTGACGGTAATAATCCGCCGCCCGTTAATGCGTTCAAGGCTGCTAGAGGCTTGGCTGATGGTAATGTCGGCTACCCGCGAAAGCGGCACACTTAGCCCATCAGGCGTGCGCACCGGCATGCGGTAAAGCTCGTTCAAACTGTCGCGGTTGTCGTTGGGTAAACGTACCTCAACGCTGATTTCGCTACGCCCGACGTATTGTTCCAATGCGGTGGCGCCCTGGAGGGGGCCGCGCAGCGCTTGGGCTAGGTTAGTACCGGTGAGCCCCAGTGCGCGGCCTTCTGCGGAAAGACGCATCTCCAGCTGTGGTTTGCCATCGCCCAGGCCGCTGTCGATATCTGTGAGGC
Source organism: Halomonas sp. H2 (assembly GCF_050215315.1). GTDB lineage: Bacteria > Pseudomonadota > Gammaproteobacteria > Pseudomonadales > Halomonadaceae > Vreelandella. Next base: position 2,910,764 of record NZ_CP189760.1, on the reverse strand, counting down.
CATAGCCGCCCAGCGTTTCCGCTAAGCGTTCGGCGGCGGCTTCCAGCACCTGAGTATCCGGGTGCGAAAGACGTAGACTGAGTGCCGCGCCGCTACCGGGGCCGCCGACATCGGCTTCAAAACGCACCGACTGGGCACCGAGTAAATCGCCGGTGAGATCACGCCACTCCCGGGCGATACGCGAGGGTGGCCACGCTTCCAGGCTCTCGCTGGCAATATCCAAACGCACTTCCAAACTTTCGCCATCTAAGCGGCTGCGTGAGCTGCTGAAGCTAAGTGTCTCTTCGCGCTCGCTGAGGGCATCGGCGGCGTCGAGCAGCTGCTGGCTAAGCTCGCGGCTAACGTTGATATTGCTACCAATGGGCAGGGTGACTGTGGCCTGCACCTGATCCGATTCGACCCTTGGCATCAAGGAAAAGCCCAAACGCCCACTCATCGCCCAGGAGAGTGCGATCAACAGAATTGCGATGCCCAGCGAAACACTTAGCAGGCGCTGATTGAGGGCGCGTTGCAGGAACGGTTCGAACTGGTGATAAGTAAAGTGGTGCAGGCCGCCCTGAAGGCGCTGGCGCAGCGCTTCAAGGGGACGCTGCCACGCCGGGGTTTGGCGCGGTTTGCGACTATGCGCCAGGTGAGCGGGTAGAATCACCAAGGCTTCCAGCCAGGAGACCAAGAATACCGTCACCACCACTACCGGCACGGTGGCAAAAATCAGCCCCAAAAAGCCGGGTAAAAATAGCAGCGGCAGGAAGGCGACGATATTGGACAGAATTGCAAAGGTTAGCGGCGTGGCTATTTCGCTGGCACCTTTGACCGCCGCATCGCGCAGTGAGTAACCCTCTTCCCGGTAGCTGTAGATATTCTCACCAACGATAATGGCGTCATCTACCACGATCCCCAGGGCGATAATAAAGGCGAACATCGACATCATGTTGAGCGAGACGCCGATCCAGGGCAGAAACAGCATGGCACCCAGAAACGCCGTCGGAATGCCCAGGGTGACCCAGAACGCCAACCGCGCTTCCAAAAATAGCGCCATGAGTACCAATACCAGCGCTAGCCCCATCCAGGCGTTTTTTAACAGCAGGCTAAGACGATCTTCGTAAACTTCTGAGCTATCGCGGGAAATATCCAGGCTAACGCCTTCTGGCATACCTGCGCGCAGGCGCTCAAGCTCACCGTTGACCGCTTCTGAAATACTGGTCGGGGTTTGATCGCCAATCTGGTAAACATCCACCGAGAGGCCGGGTTGGCCGTTATAAAACTCTTCGCGGTCTGTTTCGGCAAAGCCGTTGCTGACCTCTGCGATATCGCCAAGCGTAATCGGTGTTCCCTGGGTGCTGGTCAGAATGGGCAGTTCAGCAAAGGATTCGGCGCTGTTACGACGGCCTTGGTAGCGAATCAGCCATTCACCCTCTGCGGTGGTTAGCTGGCCGCTGGCAAGATCAAGCGCCTCTTCTGCGATGCGGCTGGCAAGCGTTTGGTGATCCAGACCGAAGCGTTCAATGGCTTCTTCATCCAGGCGAACTTGAATCTCCCGCTCCCGATTGCCGGAAAGCTCCGCACGAGAAATACCAGCAGTGGCTTGTAGCTCGCCGCGTATCTCTTCGGCTGCGTCGTGCAGTGCTGCTAGGCTCGCTTGCCCATATACCTGCAGACTCAAAACGCTGCGTGAACGCCCTGCAAGGGTGAAGCGGGGCGGGTCTGCAGCGCTGGGCAGGGTGGTGATCGCGTTCACCGCCTGCTGAATATCCTGATAGGCGCGCATTACATCGATGCCATCGATCAGCGTGGCACTGACGTTGGCGCTGCCTTCGCTGGCCGTGGCGGTCAGCTCGTCAATGCCCTCCACATCAGCAATCGCCGATTCAACGGGCAGCAGTAAACTCTGTTCGACATCTTCTGGCGTAGCGCCGGGGTAACTGATCGAGACTCGCACCACTTCGGTGTCGAACTCGGGGAATACTTCTTTTTTTATCGCCAGCGAGGCCATAAGACCGCCGACAATAAATAGCACCATCAGTAAGTTGGGCGCTACGCCGTGGTCGACCATCCAGGCCAGCGGGCCGCGAGGCACCTTCATGGTTCGTCTCCCTCACTGGCGGGGGTGTCATTGGCTCTACGAATGCGCACCTGTTGCCCCTCGCGAGGCTGGGCCAGCCCGGCGGTCACCACCTGCTCGCCAACGTCTAACCCGCTGCGGATTAACGCATTATCTTCACCGCGATAAGCCAGCGTGACCGGCGTTTGGCGCAGGCGATTATCTTCATCTACTCGCCAAGTGACATCACCCGGGCGAAGTGCCGCGGAGGGCAGCGAGATGAGCTGCTCTTGAATCGAGGGGTGAAAAGCGGCGCGCAGCACATCGCCCAGGCGCAGCGCAGGACCTTCGCTCGCTAGTGCCAGCGGATCGTCAACGGTGATCAGTAGCTGTGCCTGTAGGCCGTTCTCTTCCAGGCTGGGCAGCATCGACACTAGCGTGCCTTCGCGGCTAGTGCCTTCGGGCCAGCCGCGACTCGTCAACGTGACGCTGCTACCGGTTTCCAGCCATTCTAACCATTCGCCGGGCAGTGAGACACGCACCCAAAATTGTTCCACGCCGATCAGATGCAGAACCTCGGTGCCTTGACTGAGCAGGCTGCCAGCACCCACCAAGCGCTCTTGCACCATGGCACGCCAGGGTGCATTTAGCGTGGCACGTTCAACATTCAAGGCCGCCTGGTCACGCGCAACTCGCGCTTGGGTCAGTTCAGATTGGGCTTGGCGTAGCTGTGGTTCACGCAGCACCAGGGCGCGCCGCTCAGCTGAAAGCTGGCGACCAAACGATTCATACTCGCTGCGGGCGCGCTGCTGCTCCGCCTGTTCAAGGGCCAGCAGCGCTTGGGCATTGGTTAGCTGCGCCTGGGCATCTTCCAGCGCCAAGGTTAAATCAGCTTGATCAATATAGGCCACCGGGGACTGCTCTTCGACCACTTGGCCAGGTACTACGCCGTCGGCAAAACGCTCCAGCTGGCCCGCGACACGGCTAGCCAGCATGGTCTCTTGCTCAGCCTCAATGCGCCCATAGCCATGCAAGCTGGGCGCCTGGGTACTGGCGGTGGCAGTGATGACATCTACCATAGTAGGCAGAGGCTCGGGTGGTGGGGTACGCTCAATACGCGGTGGTTGGGTAATGATCCACCAAGCGAGCGTCAGCGTGGCGGCTAGAATCACTAGTGCCACTACGGCACCGAGACGGACGCGGCCATGTTGATAAGAAGAGCGGAACGAAGAGAAAGAGCGAGTTGATACCATTACCGCGCGTCATCCGTTGGCTAAGAGCGAAATTCCAGAAAAAATGCGTATGATGTTAGCATCACGTATTGTTGAGCAGCGATAAGTCAAACAATGTGCAAATAATATGCAACTGTCGTTTATTAGCCACTCCTTGACACACACTGGATAGTAATAGACTGACTGGTCTACTCTGAGCGTATGAAAAACACCCCAACCCGCGACAAATTAATCGATAGTGGCGCCCAGCTGATTAGTCAGCAAGGCTACAACGCAACGGGCATTAATGCTGTCTTAAAAACCTGCGGTGTGCCCAAAGGCTCTTTTTATCACTACTTCTCCAGCAAACAAGATTTCGGGCTGGCGGTTATTGAGCGTTTTGCCACCAGCTACGATGAATCGCTGGTGGCGCTGCTGGAAGATAGTGACACGCCGCCGCTTGAACGTCTAAAGCGTTACTTCGCGGCCGGTCGTGAGCATATGCATGAATGCGACCATGCGACGGGCTGTTTGATCGGCAATCTTGGCCAAGAGCTTTCGGGCCAGAGCGATACCTTCCGTGACGCGCTGAACGGAGTCTTTCAGCGCTGGGAACAACATTTCGTGAACTGCTTGCAGGATGCTCAAAAGCAAGGCGCTATCGCTACCCATACGGCCCCCGAAGCACTTGCCAGCTTTATTTTAACTGGCTGGGAGGGCGCAATTTTACGCGCTAAAACGCTTAAATCCGTTGAGCCAATGGAAAACTTTGAAGCGATTTTGTTTCAGCAGGTGCTCATTCGCACCGTGCCATAACCCCGCCGATTTGGCCCATGATCAGGCAGATATCGACGCAGGCGTAAAACTCACCTGCCCGTTAACAGTGATGTGGGGCGGTGAAGGTGCTATTGAAGCCTGCTTTGATGCCTTGGCTGAATGGCGCAAGGTAGCCACCCAAGTCGACGGGTCGGTTTTCTTGCTTCTCCTTTAGTGTTCAATACTTCTAATAATAAGCGCTGCATTGACGCCACCAAAACCGAATCCATTGCACAAGACATGCTTGGTAATGTGCTTCTGACCAGTCGTTGTGACGAAGGTTAAATCCTGCATATCATCATCGCAGTGCTCAAGATTGATGGTGGGCGGAAGTTGCTGCGTATTGACGGCCAATACAGAAAAAATACTCTCTATGCCTCCCGCTGCGCCTAATAAATGGCCAGTGGCGGCTTTGGTTGCCGAAATAGGAATGGCGGGCAAGCGCTCACCGAAGACGTTACGCAGCGAGGCAATTTCAGCCCGGTCGCCGACGGGCGTCGAGGTGGCGTGGGCATTGATGTGATCAATAGCATCAATGGTAAGGTTCGCCATGCCTAGCGCTGCTTGAATCGCTGCCGCTGCGCCGGCCCCATCCTTTGGGCCTGCCGTTAGATGATAGGCATCTGCGCTGGTGCCGTAGCCGCTAATCACCGCTAACGGCGTTGCACCACGCGCGAGGGCATGGTCAAGCGTTTCGATCACCATAACGCCAGCGCCTTCTCCCATCACAAAACCGTTACGGGCTTTATCAAAGGGCCTGGACGCGTGTTCAGGGTTGTCTGCTTCTGTGGAAACGGCCTTTAGAGCGTTAAAGCTGGCGAGTGAGAGGGGGTCAATACATGCCTCGGCGCCGCCTACGACGGCAACATCGGCTTCTCCATTGCGTATGATGCGCATACCGTCGCCAATCGCTTGCAGGCCCGCCGCGCAAGCTGTCACTGGGCACCCCAGTGGGCCTTGAAAACCATAGCGAATTGACAGATTGCCAGCAGCCAAATTGGCTAGAAAGGCGGGCACTGTGAAGGGGGAGAGTTTGCGATAGCCGCGCTCAGCAAGCGTGTTTTGAGCTTGAGTAATGGTCGGGAAGCCGCCAATGCCAGAGCCAATAATGGTGGCCGTTCTGCGTTTTTTAGCCTGCTCAACGGGGAACCAGTTGGCCTGTGACAGTGCCTCCTGGGCTGCTGCTAACGCGTAAAGGCTGAACAAATCCATTTTGCGCTGCTCTTTGGGGTCGGCTATCTCATCCAGGTCGATACCGCCGGTGGGGTCGTGGTTAATGCTCGGCACCACCCCGGCAATTTTGATCGGGATATTGCTGGTGTCAAAGCGGCCAATCGTGCTGATGCCAGATTGGCCGTCAACCAGTCGCTGCCAACTTATATTGACGCTGTTTCCTAACGGGCTGACCATACCCATGCCGGTAATCACAATAGGTGATTGCATAGTGACTCCTGAGTTGTTGATGTGGTCACCCTAGCAATGGGCAGTATATGATCAAGATAATATTTAGCTGACGTATGACGAGGTAAATATGCCTTACCCCAAGAGCCATAAATCGAAAACCAAAGAGCGCATCTTGGCTTCGGCGACGGAGCTATTTAGCCGCAATGGGTTTCAAAAGGTATCGATTGGCCAGATCATGAAGCTAGCGAAGATGACGCATGGCGCCTTTTATGCCCATTTCGCTTCAAAAGAGGCCCTTTACAATGAGTCTGTTCGCCTGACCATTGATAACAGCCGGGCGGCTAGACTGGTAAAAGGCCCGCTTTCGTTACAACACCTAACCGAATTAGTCGCCAACTACTGCAATCTCCAGGAGTTGGAAGCTAAGCATAAGCCGGGCCCTGAAGCGGTACTGTTCAACGAAATAGGCAGTGAAAAAGCAGAAATCCGCACAATGTTTGAAGCGTCATATATGAGTATGAAAAAGATGCTTGAAACCCGGTTGATAGCACTGAGCAAGTTGAAACAACTTCCCTTTGCCAATGACCGCAAAGCGATTGCTGATAAATCCCGGGTCATATTGGCTTCCCTGGTAGGGGCAGTCGCCATTGCCAAAAGTCTGCCGGGAGAAGTGGAGCGCAAGCAGGTGCTGATAGCCACACAACGCCAGATTCTACTGATGCTCGGGGTCAGCGAAGCCGAGGCAGAGCGTATGCTGCAAGCACAGTAATTCCTCCCTCTACTGAAGAGATCGTCAAGATGCTGCTGTAGCAAGCACTGCCGTTTTCGCACGACGAGTGGCAGATGATTTGGGCGATGGCCCAAGACGAAGTGGGTAAAAAGCTGGATAATGGCGACCATTCGCCTACCGGCTGATGGCTTTCACAGCCTAGGCACACTCATTACCCCGGACGCCCGCTCATGGAAATCAAAGTTAACTATCTCGACAACCTCCGCCTGGAGGCCAAGTTCGACGATTTTACGGTCACCTCCGACCAGCCGATTCGCTACAAGGGCGACGGTTCGGCCCCTGGCCCGTTTGACTACTTCCTGGCGTCGTCGGCCATGTGTGCCGCCTACTTCGTCAAGGTGTACTGCAACGCGCGCAATATTCCTACTGAGAACATTCGCCTGTCGCAAAACAACATCGTTGACCCGGAAAACCGCTATAAGCAGATTTTCAAAATCCAAGTCGAGCTGCCGGAGGATATTTCCGACAAGGATCGCGAAGGCATGCTGCGTTCCATCGACCGCTGCACGGTGAAGAAAGTCGTCCAGACCGGCCCCGAGTTTCAGATCGAGGTGGTCGAGAACATTGACGAAGATGCCCAGGCGCTACTGATGGGTGCGCCGGAAGGTAGCAGTACCTATATTGAAGGCAAAGACCTGCCGTTGGAGCAGACCATTGCCAATATGAGCGCGTTTCTCGCTGATCTGGGTATGAAGATTGAGATCGCTTCCTGGCGCAATATCGTGCCCCACGTCTGGTCGTTGCATATCCGCGATGCGGCCTCACCGATGTGTTTTACCAACGGCAAAGGCGCCACCAAAGAGAGCGCGCTGTGCTCGGCGCTGGGCGAGTTTATCGAGCGTTTAAGCTGCAATTTCTTCTACAACGACCAGTTCTTCGGCGAAGAGATTGCGGGCAGTGACTTTGTTCACTACCCCAATGAGAGGTGGTTCAAACCGGGGCCCAATGATGAGTTGCCCGCCGAAATTCTCGACGAGCATTGTCTGGCCATTTATAACCCGGAAGGCGAGCTGTGTGGCTCAAACCTGATTGATACCAACTCCGGTCGCGAAGACCGGGGCATTGTCTCGCTGCCTTTTGTGCGTCAGTCCGACGGCGAAACGGTCTACTTCCCCTCCAATCTGATCGAAAACCTGTTCCTGAGTAACGGCATGAGTGCGGGTAATACGCTGGTGGAAGCCCAGGTGCAGTGCCTGTCGGAAATCCTTGAGCGGGCGGTGAAGCGCGAAATTCTTGAGCAAGAGCTGAGCCTGCCGGATGTGCCGAAAGAGGTGCTGGCGAAGTTCCCTGGCATTGTCGAAGGCATCAACGCTTTGGAAGCCCAGGGCTTTCCGGTGTTGGTCAAAGATGCCTCCATGGGCGGTCAGTTCCCGGTCATGTGCGTCACGCTGATGAACCCACGCACCGGCGGCGTGTTTGCCTCCTTCGGTGCCCACCCAAGCTTTGAAGTGGCGCTGGAGCGCAGCCTAACCGAATTGCTACAAGGCCGCAGTTTCGAAGGCTTTAACGACCTGCCGCTGCCAACCTTTAACTCGCAAACGGTTTCCGAGCCCAACAACTTTGTTGAGCACTTTATCGACTCCTTCGGCGTGGTGTCCTGGCGCTTCTTTAGCGCCAAACCCGATTTCGAATTCAGCGAGTGGGATTTCTCTGGTAGCAATGAAGAAGAGGCTGGCACGTTGTTTGGTCTTTTTGAAGAGCTGGGTGCCGAAGTGTATATGACGGTACACGAAGACTTGGGCGCACCGGTCTGCCGTATTCTGGTGCCGGGCTACTCCGAGGTGTACCCGATTGAAGATCTGATCTGGGACAACACCAACAAGGCGCTGGACTACCGCGAAGATATTCTCAACCTGCACCGCCTGGATGACGACCAGCTCACCAACTTGGTCGAGCGGCTGGAAGAGAGTCAGATGGATGACCACGCCGATATCATCACTCTGATCGGTATCGAGTTCGATGAGAACACCGAGTGGGGCCAACTGACCATTCTGGAGCTGAAACTGCTGGTTTACCTGGCGCTGCAGCGTCATGAAGAGGCGCTCGACTGCGTGCAGATGTTCCTGCAGTACAACGACAACACCGTCGAGCGTGGCCTGTTCTACCAAGCAGTGAATGCGGTGCTGGAAATTGTCCTGGATGATGAGCTGGAACTGGATGATTACCTTTACAACTTCCAGCGTATGTTCGGCGAAGCCACTATGGCAGCCGTGGTCGGCTCGGTGAGTGGCGAGGTGCGTTTCCATGGCCTAACGCCCACTAACATGCAGTTAGAAGGTCTAGAGCGCCACCAGCGCTTGATTGAAAGCTATAAAAAGCTCCATGCTGCTCGGGCGGCGAAAGCGGGCATTTAAGCGCCCTTTAAACGCGATGATGTTCAATCTCTTTGCTGGCGTTACGGCGCCAGCAAAGCAGGCTGAACCTACGCAGTGCAACCAAGTTTGGTGTCTTGATAACAGACGCTTTAAACCGCGGTGTATGTGAAACGGTATTTGAGAACCATGAAACACAGAATTATTTTCGCGCTACTGATGTCTTTCACACTCTCGCTGATTATGTCGGCGTGGGTGACCTACGTGAATATGGGTACACACCCCGGCTTTGTTGGCATTTGGATACACGCATGGCTGTTGGCGTGGCCTGCCGCTGGGATTATTGCGTTTATCAGCGGCCCCTTTATTCATAAGTTAGCCCACCGTATTGCCGAGAAAATCTAGCTATCCGGCTGATGCATCCATAACGGTAATGCGCCTACCCAAAAAACCAGTAGCACACGGCAATAGCGGTGGTAACGCCTGTAAAGTCCGCCACTAGTGCACAGCCTAAACCGTGACGAATACGCGTGATGCCTACCGCACCGAAGTAGACCGCTAGCACGTAGAAAGTGGTTTCGGTACTGCCTTGCATGGTGGCCGCAAGTAGGCCTGGAAAGCTATCGACGCCGAAGGTATCCATGGTTTCGATCATCATGGCGCGGGCGCCGCTCCCAGAAAGCGGCTTCACAAAGGCAGTGGGCAGGGCATCCACAAAGCGGGTGTCCCAACCGAAGCCTTCTACCAACCAGCGCACGCCACTTAGCCCCGCGTCCAATACGCCGCTGGCGCGTAGCACGCCCACTGCCACCAACATGGCAATCAGGTAGGGGAGCAGCGTAATGGTAAAGCTCAGCCCCTCTTTGGCGCCTTCGATAAAGGCGTCATACACCTTCACCCCGCGCAGCGCGCCGACCACCAGAAACATCATCACAATACCAAACAGCGTCAGATTGCCAACTAAGGTGGAGGCCGCCGCCAGCGCCTGGGCGGACATGCCGGCTAGGGTGGTGATTAATAGTCCTAACGCTAAGGCAGCGGCAACCAGATAAGCCAGCACCACCGGCTGCCAGAGCTTTAAGCGCTGCATGAAGGAAACGGCCAAAAGCCCGACTAGGCTAGAAGCGGTTGTCGCCAGCAGAATAGGTAAAAACACCAGCGTAGGGTCGGCAGCGCCTTGCTGGGCGCGGTACATAAAAATCGTTACCGGCAGTAGCGTGAGTGACGAGGTGTTAAGCACCAAAAACAGAATTTGCGCGTTGCTGGCGGTCTCACTGCTGGGGTTAAGGCTCTGTAGCGAATGCATCGCTTTGATGCCAATCGGCGTGGCGGCGTTATCCAGGCCCAGGATATTGGCCGCAAAGTTCATACTGATCAGCCCCATCGCCGGGTGGCCGCGGGGCACTTCAGGCATTAAGCGGCAGAACAGCGGGTCGAGCACCCGCCCCAGCAGGCGAATCAAGCCCGCTTTTTCGGCAATCGAAAGAAAACCCAGCCACAGCGTCATGGTGCCCAGTAGCACCAAAATGATATCGACGCTCACTTCCGCCATATCGAACAGTGACTGCACCAAGCGGGCAAACACTTCGCTGTCGCCACCCACCAGCCACTGCCAGAGGGAGGCCGCGAAGGCAGCGACAAAAAAGCTTAACCAAATTCCGTTGAGCATGAAGGGCGGGCATCCTGGAGATTGAGTGCTTGCTATCGCTAACCCGACAGCGAAAGAAAAAACAGAATTAGCGGTGGTGACAGCAGCGAGAGAATAAACCCGCTGACCACGGCAATAGGCACACAGGCTACGCCGCCGTGCTGTTGAATAACGGGCAAGGTGAAGTCCATAGAGGTGGCGCCGCCGTAACCAATGGCCAAGGCGGTGTGGCGGTGGATGACCAGCGGGATCAGGATAAACGCCAGCAGCTCACGGGTGAGGTCGTTGAAGAACGCCACGCCGCCCATCAGCGGGCCTAGCTGGTCGCCAATTAGAATTGCTGAAAGCGAGTACCAGCCAAAGCCTGAAGCCATAGCTAAGCCTTCGTTCCAGCTAAGCGAAAGCAGCGGGGCGGCGGCCAAACCTGCCAACAGCGAACTGAGTGCCAGCGTTATCGCAATGGCCAATCCCATGCGATTAAGCAAAATCTGCTTGAGCGGCATGCCGGAATTGCGTAGCTGGCAGCCGATCAACACCAACAGCAGGTAGAGCACCCACTCGGCCAGGAAGTTTGCCGTGGCGAAAAGCCCTTCGCCTAGCTGTGGGCCTAACAGTAAGCCAAAGATAACGCCACCTGCCACGACGGCTACCAGCAGCAGCGAACCTCGCATTGCCGCCAACTTGCTGGTGGGGGCATTTTTGACCACCGGCGAGTTGCCTGCTTTTAAGGATACACGGCGCGATAGCCACCATAGAGCCGTTAAGTTAAACAGCGTGGTAATGCTGAATAGCAGCAGGGCATTGCCACCCAAGCGTGAAAGCTGGCTGGTGAGATTTTCAAGCCCCGCCAAACTGATACCCATAAATAGCAGTATCAAGTACACCGAGGCATTTACCGCCTGGTTAATCAGCCGCTGTAACTGCGTAGAGCGAACCCGAACCAGATAACCTAGTACGAGCGGTAATAAAACAATCAATAAACCCGAAAGCATTTAGGGCGTCGTGCCCCCGTTTGGTTTGAAGTTGGTTAATGTCAGCTGCGTTTCGCGGCGACCGTCTTTTTGGTACACCGCCGAGAGAATCAGGCCGGGCCAATCGGGGTGAAAGTTGAGCTGCAGCAGGCGGTCTGGCTTCTCGGTGTCGATCAGCGATACCCGTAGGGCTTCAAACTCGCCGGCAGGCACGTTTATCGTCCCTGGGTCATTAACATAGTATTGAAAGTGCTCGTCGCGTCCTTTTTGGTCGACAAACTCAATTTCGCAGGGAGCACTCTCGGTGCAGTTTTCGTGCCCCGCTCGGCGCGATAGATCAAACAGCGCCGTTTGCCGATCTAAACTAGGTATATCACTTTCGGTTAATTGGTAGCTATCCCCCACGCCGAGCACGGAATAGCTACTGCGAAACAGCAGCGCCTGGGGGGCATTACCATTCAGTGCAAAACGGCTGAACTCCTGGCCGCGCGCCACGGTAATCGAGAAGCGCATATCGCTCAACCAATGATTACCTTCGTGAGAGAGGCGGTGGGTAATCGTAGCGCTTGGCCAGCCGCGAACCTCAAGCCGATACTGTGCTTCAAAGGGGCTAGGGGCTTCAAAGGACCGAGGGGCTTCAAAGGCCTGCGGATCCGTGAGCGTATCTGATGCTAACGCCATGCCGCTAGAGCAGAAAGCGGCGAGACTCAATCCTGCCCCTGCTAGCGCGCGTCTAGGCAGTTGTGCGAAAACATTAACCAAGGGCCTTCCTCCTTAAAGTCATATCTTCCTAAGAGCCTTTAATGAACACTTGGTTCTCAGCGCGCTGCTAATATAGCAAGGCTGATGGGCAAGTCTAAATGGCGAGGCTGAATGGCGGCGTTAGTAGCCCGCCTCGGGGTTTACCGTGGCGAGTTTTTCACCGGCCTCAAAGGCGTGCAAATAGGCGATCACTTGATCAATAGCATCGTTTAATGGCGTTGGGGCGGCCATATGCGGGGTAATAATCACCTTGGGATGCTGCCATAGCGGATTGTTGGCGGGCAGCGGCTCTTCATGAAACACGTCCAGCAACGCGCCGCGCAAATGCCCCGGCTGATCGGCACTGCCCAGTGCGTCTAGCAATGCCTGCTCATCAATTAAACTGCCGCGACCAGGATTAATCACGCTGGCGCCTTTAGGCAGTTGGGCCAGCCGCTCGGCGTTGAGAATATGTTGAGTGGCGGCAGTATCGGGCAGAATGGTGATCAGGCTGTGCACTTGGCCGAGTAGTTCGGTCAGCCCTTCGTCGCCATGAAAACAGTCTACGCCGCTGATCTGTTTGGGAGATCTGCTCCAACCCAGCACCGGGAAGCCCGCTTGCTGCAGGGCGCTGGCCACAAAAGCGCCAATAGCGCCCAGGCCTAACACACCCACCGGCCAGTGAGATTTTTCCACCACCGCTTGCGGTTGCCAGGTGGCGCTGTGCTGCTGCTCTAGGTAACGATCCATGCTGCGGTAGAAGTGCAACACGCCATACAGTGCGTAGTCGGCCATTAGCTCGCCCATGCCCGCATCGCGTAATTTTACAATCGGTACGTCGCTGGGTAGCCCCGGGGTTTTGAGTAGGTAATCCACTCCAGCGCCCAAATTGATGATGCCTTTTAGCTGGGTTTGTTCTTGCAGCAAATGCGCGGGCGCTTTCCAGGTGGCGAGATAGTCAGCCCCTTTACGCTCATCCGCTGGCGCCTCGCTGGTCACTACGGTGGCTTGGGGCAACGCTTCCGCCAGCGCCGCTTGCCACTGTTCAGCCTCATCGATATGCACGACAATTTTCATCTCGTTCCCCTCTTGCTAAAAGTGTCATTACTGCAGGTTATCATGGTGAGCGGTAAAGGCTGTTGCAAGCTTGCTTAGTGCAAATAACGATGCCGTATGCACTTTTTGTCATAAAGGCTTTGACCAGCAACCAAGGGTCGGTGCTAGTATCGGCTTAAGACGACATTGGCGGGCCTGCTGCAACCGCAGCAGATGCAACCCCGACGCCTGATCGGTGGTGGCCAGGTCGATCCTGTGGCCCAGCGTTATGTGCCTATAGTAGGCAGTGTGCTGGTTCTTGGTGATCCTTAATGGCGAGTTGCCCGATGACTCAGGTTTCCCTGCCTTTCACGCGCGAAGAGTATGCTACCCGCCTGTGGAAAGTGCGTGCTGAAATGGCCAGTCGTGGCATTGACGTATTGATCGTCAGTGACCCTTCCAATATGGCTTGGCTAACCGGCTACGACGGTTGGTCGTTTTATGTGCATCAGTGTGTGCTGGTCGGCCTTGAAGGCGAGCCGGTATGGTTCGGGCGGCGTATGGATGCTAACGGCGCGCTGCGCACCTGCTGGATCGATCCCGATAACATTACCTACTACCCAGATTACTACGTTCAGAATCCGGATATGCACCCGATGGAGTACCTGGCTCAGTCGATCATGCCCGATCGCGGCTGGCATCTGTGCGTGGTGGGTATGGAGATGGATAACTACTATTTCTCCGCCAAGGCCTATCTAAGCCTACTGCGCGAGCTGCCCCATGCGCGCTTTATGGATGCCAATTCGCTGGTGAACTGGTGCCGGGCGATAAAGTCGTCCCAAGAAGTCGAGTACATGCGGATTGCCGCCAAAATTGTGGAAGGCATGCACACGCGTATTCTGGAAGTGATTGAGCCTGGCTTGCCCAAGAGCAAACTGGTGTCGGAGATTTACCGCGTTGGCATCGAAGGTTTTGTGGATGAGAACGGTAAAGTCTTTGGCGGTGACTATCCCGCCATTGTGCCCATGCTGCCCACCGGCAAAGACGCCGCGGCGCCGCACCTGACCTGGGACGACACGCCGTTTCGCAAAGGTGAAGGCACCTTCTTTGAGATTGCCGGGGTGTTCAAGCGCTACCACGCGCCGATGTCGCGCACGGTATTTCTGGGCACACCACCAGCGGATTTTATTCGCGCGGAATCCGCTCTTTTAGAAGGCATCGAAAACGGCCTGGCAGTCGCCAAACCTGGCAACCGCACGGCGGATATCGCCATGGCGTTGGGGTCGGCGATGGATAAATATGGCTTTGACCGTGGCGGCGCCCGCTGTGGTTACCCCATCGGCATTTCGTACCCGCCGGACTGGGGTGAGCGCACCATGAGCCTACGTCCCTCGGATGAGACTATTTTACAGCCCGGTATGACGTTCCACTTTATGCCCGGGCTATGGGAAGAAAACTGGGGCTTGGAAATCACCGAAAGTATTTTGATTACTGAAAATGGCTGCGAAACCCTGGCCAATTTTCCGCGCCAGCTGTTTGTTAAGTAGCGGATTTTAAAGTAACTGATTTTAAAGTAGTGGTTTGTAAATAAAGGAATATCCAATGACCGATCAAGCGAGCCAACGGCGGCCTAGCCCTATTTCTGCCACCGTCGATTTTGACGCCGATGGTGTACAGCACGGTTTTTTAAAGCTGCCGATCTCCACCGATGAGTCTGCCTGGGGCGCGGTGATGATTCCCGTCACTGTGGTGAAAAATGGTGAAGGCCCCACCGCGCTGCTGACCGGCGGCAACCATGGCGATGAATATGAGGGTATCACCTCGCTACTGAAACTCTCTTCAACGCTGAAAACAGAGGACGTGACAGGGCGGGTGATTATCGTGCCGTGCATGAATACTCCAGCGGTCATGGCAGGCAAGCGTACCTCGCCGATGGACAAGGGTAACCTCAACCGCAGCTTTCCCGGTGACCCCAACGGCAGCGTGACGCCGCAGATTGCCGACTACTTTACCCGCGTGCTGGTACCCATTGCGGACGTGGTGCTCGACCTTCACTCCGGCGGCCGCACGCTGGATATTCTGCCCTTCGGCGCGTCTCACGTGCTGGATAATAAAGCGCAGCAGCAGGCCGCTCTGGAAGGTGCCAAAGCATTTGGCGCCCCCTATGCCATGGTGATGTTTGAGCTGGATGCGGAAAAACTCTTCGACACCGCCTGCGAGCGCCAGGGCAAAGTGTTTGTGGCCACCGAGCTTGGCGGCGGCGGAACATCGACGCCTTTGAGTATCGCGATTGCCGAGCGTGGCGTGCGTAACTTCCTGATTCACTACGGCCTGGTAGAAGGCGAAGTGGAAATGCCTGCCGGCGGCCAGATGTATCTCGATATGCCCGACGCCAGTTGCTACGTACAGAGCCAGCACTCCGGCGTATTAGAGCTATTAGTCGCGCTGGGTGATGAAATCAAAAAAGGCCAAATCATCGCCTACGTGTACGACATGACCCGCAGCGGCACCGACCCGGTCGCCTACAAAGCGGAGCGCGATGGCATTTTGATGGCCCGCCGCGCCCCTTCCCTGATCAATATGGGGGATACCCTGGCGGTGATTGCCGATGTTGTTGAACGCCTG
This sequence comes from Halomonas sp. H2, assembly GCF_050215315.1. Classification (GTDB taxonomy): domain Bacteria; phylum Pseudomonadota; class Gammaproteobacteria; order Pseudomonadales; family Halomonadaceae; genus Vreelandella. Next base: position 2,895,170 of record NZ_CP189760.1, on the reverse strand, counting down.
GAGGCGTAGCACTAGGCATGATGAAACTTGACCGTTACGATCTGAAAATTCTCGATATTCTCTCCCGCGATGGGCGAATCACCAAGTCGAAGCTGGCCGAGGCGATCAATCTCTCGGTCAGCCCCTGCTGGGAGCGGGTAAAACGGCTGGAAAACGCAGGGGTTATCCAGGGTTACAGTGCGCGCATTGACGCTGACGTGCTGGTGCCGCGCAACCCTGTTTGGGTACAGATAGAGCTTAAACAGCACAACGCCGAAAGCTTCACTCGCTTTGAAGCCCTGGTGATGCAAACCCCGGAAGTCACCGAGTGCGTCGCCGTAGGCGGTGGGGTAGATTACCTGGTCAAGTTTGAGGCCCGTACTATCGATAGTTACCAGCGTTTGATGGACAAGTGGTTGGTTTCAGAAGCGGGTATCGAGCGCTATTTCACCTATATTGTCACCAAAACCGTTAAGCGGGTGCCGATTGGTATTGATACCGCTGATGTGATGTAAATCTCCCTTCATCAATCGCCGTCTTAGCCCACCAAAAAAAAGCACTGTTAAACGGCTGCTGACAAAAAAAGTCGCGCGATAAGTCTTGGTTTTCAAAAACACTTCGTGGCCACTCTCCGTTAACCTGGGGGCATTCGACGGCAAGGCTAATAAGCGCTTGCTGACAATGCCACACAGTGACTGCAGCGCTCGGTTAGCCAGGCTGCATTGAGGGGAGGTTCCCATGACCACACTATCGACCACGCTCGCAAAGCGCTTGGAAGATCCGCGTCTGTTCCGGCAGTACGCCTACGTGAACGGTAAGTGGACCCACGGGGAAGGCGGGCGCGAAGAAGCGGTTTATGATCCCGCCACTAATGAAGCCATTGGCCATATCCCGCTATTGGAAGCCGAGCAAATTACCGCTGCAGTCGATGCGGCTGAAGTCGCTTTTGTGCAGTGGCGGGCGCTGCGCGTGGATGAGCGTTGCGAGCGCTTGCTCGCGTGGTACGACCTGATTCAAGCTAACCGTGAAGACCTCGCCACCATCATGACGCTAGAGCAGGGCAAACCTCTGCCCGACGCCCGTGGTGAAGTCGAGTATGGTGCCAGTTTTGTGCGTTGGTTTGCCGAAGAGAGCAAGCGTACTTATGGCGAAACCATCCCCAGCCATATCCCCAATGCATCGCTGGGTACCATTAAAGAGCCGGTGGGCATTGCGGCGATGATTACGCCGTGGAACTTCCCGCTGGCGATGATCACCCGCAAAGCCGCCGCGGCACTGGCAGCGGGTTGCCCGGTGATTGTGAAGCCTGCCAACGAAACGCCTTACTCGGCGTTGGCGCTGGCGGAGCTGGCTGAACGTGCAGGGATTCCGGCGGGCATTTTTAACGTCGTGCTGGGGGACCCGGCGGAAGTATCAAAGATTCTCTGCGCTGAATCACGTATTCGGGCGCTGTCATTCACCGGCTCCACCCGTGTTGGCCGCATTCTGATCGAGCAGAGCGCGCATACCGTCAAGCGTCTGTCTTTGGAACTGGGCGGCAATGCGCCATTTATTGTCGGGCCGGATATGGATCCCAAAGAGGCTGCCTTCGCCGCCGTCGATGCCAAGTTTCAAACCGCGGGGCAGGACTGCTTGGCAGCCAACCGCATTTTGGTGCACGAATCCATTCACGACGAATTCGTTGAGCAGTTCACCGAACGCATGGCGGCACTTACCGTGGGTAATGGCTTGCAGGGGGAAATTGACCTTGGCCCACTGATCCACCGTCAGGCGGTAGAAAAAGCGGCGGCGATTGTTGATGACGCTATTTCCAAAGGCGCCAAGATGATCGGTGGTGATCAAAGCCAGGCACCGGGTGAAAACTTCTTTATGCCGGTGATGCTGACCGGCGTCACGCCGCAAATGAAAGTATGGCGGGAAGAGAACTTTGCGCCCGTGGCCGGTATCACCGCCTATAGCACCGATGACGAAGTGATTGAAATGGCGAATGACACCGAATACGGCTTGGCCGCGTATATCTACACCCACGATATTCGTCGCATTTGGAAACTAATGCGCGCGCTGGAATACGGCATGGTCAGCGTTAACTCCGTCAAAATGACCGGCCCGCCGGTACCTTTCGGCGGTGTGAAGCAGTCCGGCCTTGGCCGTGAAGGCGGCGCCACCGGTATTGATGAGTATTTAGAGACTAAGTATTACTGCCTGGGCGCGCTGGGTTCCGTCTCTGGCAGCTAGCGGCGCTTTGCTACCCAGCCGTAAGCAAGTATTTAAACTACCCTCCCCAAACGTTGGGGAGGTTTACCGTATAGAGAGAACGCTATGAGCTTGCATCAGGATTTGATCGAACGCGACCGTAAAGTTACTTTTCACGCCTCTACCCACCTACGCGACTTCGCCCATGGCGATGCGCCGGGCCGCGTGATTACCGGCGGTAAAGGCATCAACATCGTGGACAAGGATGGCCGCGAATTTATCGACGGCTTTGCCGGGCTTTACTGTGTCAATATTGGCTATGGTCGCACTGAAGTCGCCGAAGCGATCTACAAGCAAGCGCTAGAGCTTTCCTACTACCACACCTATGTAGGCCACTCTAACGAGCCGCAAATTGAGCTTTCTGAGCGCATTCTGAAGATCGCTGGCATGAATATGTCCAAGGTCTACTATGGCATGTCGGGTTCAGACGCCAACGAAACCCAGCTCAAGATCGTGCGCTACTACAACAACGTACTGGGTCGCCCGCAGAAGAAAAAGGTCATCTCGCGTATGCGCGGCTATCACGGTTCCGGTATCGCCTCTGGCTCGCTGACCGGCCTGAAAGCGTTCCACGATCACTTCGATCTGCCGATTGACACCATTCGCCATACCGAAGCGCCGCACTATTACCTGCGCGCCGCCGAGCAGCACGGCATGACCGAGCTTGAGTTCTCTGCGTATTGCGCCGAGAAACTGGAAGCGATGATTCTGGAAGAAGGCCCGGATACCGTCGCCGCCTTTATCGGCGAGCCGGTGCTGGGTACGGGCGGTATCGTACCGCCGCCGGAAGGCTACTGGGATGCCATCCAAGCCGTGCTGGCGAAGTATGACGTGCTGCTGATTGCCGATGAAGTGGTGTGTGGCTTTGGCCGTACCGGTTCTGATTTCGGCAGCCACCACTACAACATGAAGCCTGACCTGGTCACCATCGCCAAAGGTCTCACCAGCGCCTACCAACCGCTTTCCGGCGTGATTGTCGGTGAGAAGGTCTGGCAAGTGCTTGAGCAAGGCACTGGCGAATACGGCCCCATCGGCCACGGCTGGACTTATTCAGGCCACGCACTGGGCTGTGCGGCTGGGCTTGCTAACCTGGATATCATTGAGCGTGAAAACCTGGTGGGTAACGCGGCGGAAACCGGCGCTTACTTCCAGCAGCAGCTAAAAGCTAACTTTGAAGGTCATCCGCTACTGGGCGACGTGCGCGGTGTGGGCCTGATGGCGGCACTAGAGTTCTCGCCAGATGCCAAGCAGCGCCTGCACTTCGACCCAGCGCTGAAGGTTGGTCCACGCGTATCGGCAGCAGCACTGGAAGAGAACCTGATTGCCCGCGCCATGCCCCAAGGCGACATTCTCGGCTTTGCACCGCCGCTGACCATTAACCGCGGTGAAGTGGACGAAATGATTGGCCGCGCCAAACGCGCCATCGACCGCGTAACGGATGAGCTTACGCGCTCAGGCGACCTTAAAACCGGCCAGCAGGAGGCTGCCTTTACGGTTTAATCACCTGTATTAGCCTTTTGAGCGCCGCTGCCTGTGCAGCGGCGCTTTTGTTTTTGTTGGCCACGACTATGCTGAATACAGTTGTTAGCCAATTGATAGTAAAAGGAGAGGCCCACGATGCAGCCGGTATTAGCCTTCGATGTTTACGGCACGCTGATTGACACCCAGGGAGTGACCGTTGAGCTGGAACGACGCTTGACCGATGCCTCCAAAACAGGTGAATTTGCCCGCCGCTGGCGCGAGAAACAACTTGAATACAGCTTTCGCCATAGCCTGATGGGCGCGTATGTGCCGTTTTATGAATGTACCCGCGAAGCGCTGGTCTTCGTTGACCGGGCGCTACAGACCGGCCTTTCCGATAACGACCACGATCACTTAATGGCGGTCTATGGTGAGCTACCTGCGTTTGACGATGTCGTGCCCGCCTTGGATCAATTGCGCGATGCAGGCATCCGCTGCGTGGCGTTTTCGAATGGCACTGCCGATGCCGTCTCGACGCTACTGACGCGTGCAGGCGTTGAGAGCCATATGGATGACGTCATTAGCGCGGATGAAGTAAAGCGCTTCAAGCCGGACCCCGCCGTTTATTCCCATCTGCGTAGCCGCCTGGAAGCCCGCCCAGAACACACCTGGCTAATTTCCAGCAATCCCTTTGATGTGATTGGCGCCACTCATGCAGGCTTGCGCAGCGCCTGGATACGGCGTAATTCGGATGCGCCGTTTGACCCCTGGGGCATTGAGCCCGATATGACGGTCACCGATTTAGGCGCATTGGCCGAACGCATTATTCGCTAGGTTGTGAACCTGCGCAGACAAGTCGCATAATGACGCACGCTTAACGACTTAGGATATGAGCATGTCAGAAAAAATTTACTGTGTTGCCAGCTTTAAACCCAAACTAGGCAAGGAAGAAGCCGTATTTAAAGCACTTCAGACCCTAGAGCCGAATACGCACCGGGAAGATGCTTGCATTCACTACACGGTAACGCGCCAGATCGACAACCCCTTTGCCCAGGGCACCGGTTATCCGATCGTATTTCATGAAATTTGGGCCAGTCGTGAAGAGTTTGAAGCGCACTGCCAGCGCAAAGAGATTCAAGACTTCTTTGCCAAGCACGTTGAAGCGTCGGATGGCGATATCGAAGATGCCAACGTGTGCGTTTACACCGATGAACCATGGAATTTTGACGCGCCCAAGGTTTAAGCGAATCAAGCTTTAAGCGAAAAAGGAGCCAACATGACCGATAAAAAGATGAACGTCGAGAGCTTTAACCTGGATCACACCAAGGTAAAAGCCCCCTACGTTCGGTTAGCCGATATTAAAGAAGGCCAGAACGGCGACCGTATTCATAAATACGACCTGCGTATCTGCCAGCCCAATAAAGAGCATATGGAGATGCCCGCGCTGCACTCACTTGAGCACTTGATGGCTGAACTGTCGCGCAATCATACCGATAAAGTCGTTGATATCAGCCCCATGGGCTGCCAAACCGGCTTCTACATCGCGATGATCAATCACGACGACTACGACGGCGTGATTACGATCATTGAGCAGACACTCAACGATGTGCTGGTCGCTACTGAAGTACCCGCCTGCAACGAAATGCAGTGCGGCTGGGCCGCCAGCCACAGCCTGGAAGGCGCCCAGGAGCTGGCTCGTAACCTGCTGGCTAAGCGCAACGAGTGGACGGAAGTGTTCGCTTAAACATTAGATGAAAGTGCGCACGACAGTACGAAGCTAGCCAGCCAAACGCCTCCCCAATGTTGCATTTAGCAAGGGAGGCGTTTTTGTGTCGCTAAGCTTTCCGTGCGGAGGGGGCTGGCGGCGAGCATACCGCGTAGCTGGGTGACTTGGCTGGCTAGTTATAAGCCGCCTGCATGGCTTTGTCCCAGCCCTTGGTTTCCAGCCCTTTGCCGGTTTGCTTGGCTTCCAGCACAAACGCGCCGCGTTTGTGGAGGTCGATAAAACCGCGATTTTCGCTGCCGTCGGGGTTTTGAATATCTACTCGGCGCTCAAACGTATAGGCGTTTTCGCGGTTGTCTTTGCTGGCGGGGGCGGGGGCTTCAAATATCAATAGGCATCCTTTCAGACAGGGTGGGTTAAGCAGGGTTAGATAGTAGCATGGGCATTGTGGCGAAAAAGCCCCTTTGTTGAACCGTCTATTGATTCTTACTACGACGAGTACGGCGCCTTAGCCCGGATTTCTCATAGCACCTCAGCCAGTACCACCTCCAAGCCGTCATACCACTAAAAGCCGATTGGTACGGTTTAAACTGCCTGCTTTTTAGCCTCTTTCCGTCGTTCAGACACACCTCCCCCTTTCCCCCATTGCGTCGGGCCGGGGGCGCCCGCGCATTCAGCTCGGTACTAACCGCCTGATGAGATCGGATAGTTGCGCTTTATAGGGGTAGCTGTCACTCATCAACACCCGGATTCGGCGCGTATTGCGGATGATGACCGCGCCCACTTTGATGAGTTTGAGCCTCAGGTTGCTTGGGCTCATGCGCTCAAAAGGGGTCTTCTTCAGGTAAGTGCGTAAGCGCTCGAACAGCGTATAGGCGAAGCCCGATAAGATCAGCCGCCACTGATTGGCCCACCAGTGCGTACTGGAGGTCCGGTCAGCAAACAGGCTCAGTTGTTGATCCTTGATTCGGTTCTCCATGTCGCCCCGAGCGCAGTACTGCTCGTAGTAGAGTTTGAAGCCATCGTCATAACGGGAACTAATGATAAACCGGGGATTAGAGCCCAGTTCGCCTTCTTCCAGACGGGCCACCACCCAGCGTGGATACTTCCAGGAGTGTGCTTGATATTGGAAGCGGAACGTCTCTGCCACTTTCCCGCCCACCTCCCACTGGGTCTTGCGCACCAGCATCATGGGCACGTCCACTTCCTTGAGCAGCCGACTGTTCTTGCCGATGCCCACGATGTAGTCGATATGATGCCGATCACACCAGTTCAGCATCCGAGGGCGGCAAAAGTGGCTATCACCCCGTAACACGATGCGTGTATCGGGCCAGTACTGGCGGATAAAGCGCACCAGTAACGCCAGAATGGCCCAGCTGTGATGGCTGTCGCTGTGGTCACTGGTGCGCAGATAGCTCACTAGTAGATGGCGGCCACAGAAGACATACAGCGGGAAGTAGCAGTGGTGATCGTAATAGCGGTTAAAGAACTTCCCGGGTTGCTCACCGTGCACAGGGATATCGGTGCCATCAAAGTCCAGCACGATCTCCTTCGGGGGTGCGTCATGCTGTTCAATGAAGTGGTGCCACAGCACCTCATGGGCCTTCACCATCGCTTGTCGATCGGCGTTCTGCTCACTCCGGCACAGCGTAGACTTGCCTGCCAGCGCATTATCTTCACCGAGCGCTGTCTGAAGCGCCTGATCATAGCGTAGGGCCTCATGGTCGTTGAAATCTTCGTAGCCCGCGGCGACACCGAACACTCGCTGACGAACCAGAGTGTCGTGCTTGTGACGAACCTGTTCCGGTGCGCGGGGATCATGAAGCACGGAGGCCAAGCGGTGCGTCAGGCGATGTTGCTTATCGACTTCACGAAGCAGGAGCAATCCAGCATCGGAGGTGATGTGGCCCCCAGAGAAATCGGCTTCAATTTGGCGGCGTGAGAGTGGCGAGAAGGTCAGTTTTTCAGGTACCATTTTGGAAGCGGTTGTTGGTGCTTGATGGATTGGTTAGGCTCTTGAAATCATAGCACTTTCAGCCGCTTTCTTTTATACCCCGTGAGAAATCCAGGTTAGGGCGCCGTAGTGTTTTTTACAGTCAGTTAGATTAGGCTTTTATGGCGTTCGGCTACACTTGGCTAAGCGAGTGAACGTTGCCATGCGACTCGCTGTCTTAGCGCTAAATGATCTATAGTGAAGGTGTTGAAAGACAAATAAGCTATTAGGGTGCCTAGCGCCCATTAAGGAGGAAAGCATGTCATTACGTATAAATGCAGTCGTGCCCGATTTCGAAGCGGAAACGAGCCAAGGGCCGATTCGCTTTCATGACTGGATTGGCGATAGCTGGGCGATCCTGTTTTCACATCCTAAAGACTTCACCCCGGTTTGCACGACGGAATTCGGTGTCGTTGCGCAGCTGAGTGCCGAGTGGAAGGCACGCGGTACCAAGGTGATTGGTGTTTCTGTTGATGGCGTAGATGACCACAAGCGTTGGGGTGACGACATTCAAACGGTGAGTGGTAGCCAGGTCGATTTTCCCATCATCGCTGATGATGGGTTAGTGGTGTCAAAACTTTACGACATGCTGCCAGAAGACGCTTACCTGCCAGATGGCCGCACGCCGGCTGATAGCGCCACGGTGCGCTCAGTGTTTATTATCGGGCCTGACAAGCAGTTAAAGCTTTCAATGACCTACCCGATGACGGTAGGGCGTAACTTTGGCGAAATCTTGCGTGCCCTGGATGCGCTGCAAACCACGGCGAAACATGGCGTTGCCACCCCGGCCGATTGGACTGTAGGTCAGGATGTGATTATTCCGCCTAGTGTTTCTGACGCGGATGCCAAGCAGAAGTATGGCGAATATGAAACGGTGTTGCCGTACCTGCGGAAGACGCCTTTGCGTTAATAGCGTGGTGTGAAGAGCTCAAAGCCAGCGCCTATGCGCTGGCTTTCTTTTCGCGCCATGTTAGCGTTTTGCCCTGTTTTAATGACATTAACCCAGTGGCTTCACGGCATAGAGGTGCTAATAAGTTAAAGTACGTGCTGATGCTGCGTTAGGCGCTAACGCAGCATCGTCAATTAAGCCCCTCTCATTGCTGGCCGAGTTTTTGTAGTCCATGGAAAATACGCTGTTATTAGGGTTTTTAGGTAGCTTAGTCGCTGGCCTGCTGACGGCTGTCGGCGCGTTGCCGGTGCTGTTAGGCAAAACGCCGAGCCGAGGATTTCGTGATTTAGCGCTGGGTTTTGCGGCGGGGGTAATGCTGGCAGCGTCGTTTTTCTCACTGATTATCCCCGCGCTGGACGCCGCAGAAACCTACTATTCCGGCGGCCCGGTGCCCGCTGCGATTGTCTGTATTGCTATTTTGCTGGGCATGGGCGCCATCGCTCTGCTTAACGAGCGCCTTCCTCATGAACACTTCGCCCAGGGGCGCGAGGGCCCGGAGGCTGCTTCTTTGCGCCGTGTCTGGCTGTTTGTGTTCGCGATTACCATTCACAACTTGCCGGAAGGCATGGCAGTAGGCGTTGGTTTTGGGGCCAATGGGTTAGAGGGCGGCATGCCGTTGGCGATCGGCATTGGGCTGCAGAATATGCCGGAAGGGCTGGCCGTTGCGGTTGCGTTGATGGGTGAAGGCTACTCAAAGTGGCGCTCCTGGTCGATTGCTGCTCTAACTGGCCTGATCGAGCCCATTGGTGGGCTGTTTGGCGCCAGTATCGTTAGCGTTTCCCAGATACTGCTGCCGTGGGGCTTGGCGTTCGCCGCCGGTGCCATGCTGTACGTGATTAGCCATGAGATCATCCCCGAAACACACCGCAGCGGGCACCAGAAAAAGGCCACCTTTGGTCTGGCGATGGGCTTGGTGATTATGCTGTTCTTAGATGTTTGGCTGGGCTAACTCGGCGCTAACCGATGACATCCGCACCGCCATGGGGGCCCGAGTGCTTGCATAGGCGGTGGTCGCTAAGCACGTCGATAATATGACAGTGACCAATATTGCCCCCCGCACACTGCTGAATCATACGCTGTAATTCATCGCGCACCGCCGTTAGCCGTGCAAGCCGTGCTTCAACTTCCGCTAGATGGCGCTTGGCCAGCGTATCGACCTCGTCGCAGGGCATCGCCGGTTGATCGGCCATTTGTAACAGCTCTCGTACGGCTTCTACTGAAAAGCCAAAATCCCGCGCATGACGAATAAACGTCAGGCGGCGGATAGCGGTCGTAGTGTAGCGACGTTGATTGCCTTCATTGCGTGGTGCTGAAGGCAACAAGCCAATGTGTTCGTAATAGCGCACGGTTTCTGGCTTGCAGCTGGATTCACGTGCTAGTTCGCCAATGCCGATATAACGCTCATTGGCGGGTGGCTCAGGGTTTTGATCTTTCATTGCTTGAACCTCTAGTGACTATAGGTATTACGCTGCTCTCAAGATAGACGAACTTGGAGCGAAGAGCGATGAGTGGCACCACACCTGTTAAAACGACACAACACCAGACGCCACCAGCGGCGAGCGCACCTACCACCCTGCGCGTGCAGGGCATGGACTGCGGCGGCTGCGAACGGAAAGTTGAATCGGCACTAACGCGCTTAAACCACGTTGAGCAGGTTTCCGCGAGCGCGGTAACGGGGACGGTGCAACTCACCTCACTGCCAGGGCAATCGCTGCCACGCGCTGAGATTGAGTCGACGATTACTGCGCTCGGCTACCAAGTGATGAATGAGTCCTCGGCTGCTCATGGTGAGAAGAGTGCTACCCGCTGGTGGCAGACGCCTAAAGGGCGTTTAGTGCTCGTTAGCGGGGTGCTGCTGGCGCTTGCCTGGGGGCTTAAATTTGCTTGGCCTGCGCTGGGCAGTTGGCCCTTTATCGCGGCGACGCTGGTGGGCCTGGTGCCGATTATTCAGCATGCCTGGCAAGCGCTCAAACTGGGCAACCCCTTCACCATTGAGATGCTAATGAGCATCGCCGCTATGGGTGCGCTGGCCATTAATGCCGCGGCCGAAGCGGCGGTGGTGGTGTTTCTGTTTGCCGTGGGTGAGCTGCTAGAGGGAGTGGCTGCCGCCCAGGCGCGCCGTAGTATCTCGGCGCTTTCCAAGCTAACGCCTTCTACCGCGCGGCTATTAGAACAGGGCGAAATCCGCGAAGTCGCTGCTGCTTCGCTTGAGCCTGGCCAACGTGTTCAGGTGCGCCCCGGTGACCGGCTACCCTGTGATGGGCAAATTATGTCCGGAAATTCTTCAATCGATGAATCGCCGGTCAATGGCGAATCGGTACCCCGGGAGCGCGGCGAGGGGGAAGCGGTGTTTGCGGGCACGGTCAACCTGGATGGCATATTAGAGGTCGAGGTGACCCGCAGCGCTGAAAACAACACCATCGCGCGGGTAATTAAGCTGGTGGAGGAGGCCCAGGCGTCGAAAGCGCCGGTGGCCCGCTTTATTGACCGCTTCGCGTTTTACTATATGCCTGCGGTGGTTGGTGTGGCGCTGCTGGTCGCTATCGTGCCGCCGCTGGTGTCGTCGATGCTGTGGTCAGAATCCATTTACCGCGCCTTAGCGCTGCTGCTGATTGCCTGCCCCTGCGCGCTGGTGATCTCGACGCCTGCGGCGATTGCCGCCGGTCTATCGGTGGGCGCTCGCAACGGCCTGCTGATGAAAGGCGGCGCGGTGCTAGAGCAGCTAGGCAAGCTCAAACGGGTCGCGCTGGATAAAACCGGTACGCTGACTGCGGGCAAGCCGACGGTGACGGATGTAGAGAGCTTTAATGGCGTCAGTCTTGACGAAGTAGTGCGCCTTGCCGCCGCCCTGGAACAGGGGGCGAGCCACCCCCTGGCTGTGGCGATTAGTGACTATTTTTATAGTGACGATGTTCACAATAATGATGCCCAGCTTGGATCTTCCTTGCCTGTCGTACATGGCGGTCGTGCGCTCGCGGGGCAGGGCGTTGCTGGTGAGGTGGAAGGGCGTGAACTGATGCTCGTTAGCCCGCGCTACTTGCAACGCTTCGATAATTCAGCAAACGATTGGGACGCACGTATTGAGGCATTGGAACAGCAGGGCAAAAGCCTCGCGGTACTGGTAGAAAACCAGCGGCCTATTGGGCTAATTGCACTGCGTGATGAACCCCGTGAAGATGCTCGCGAAGGTCTTCAAGCGTTGGAGCGCCTAGGCGTGCAAGCCGTGATGCTCAGCGGTGATAATGCCCGCACCGTGGCGGCCATTGGTGAACAGTTGGGTATTGAAGCAGAAGGCGAGCTGATGCCGGAAGATAAAGCCCAGCGTGTGCGCCAGTGGCAGGCACAAAGGCTTGGGCCGATAGGTAAAGTGGGCGATGGTATTAACGATGCTCCGGCACTCGCAGCGGCAGAGGTAGGTATTGCGATGGGCAGTGGTACTGATGTGGCGCTTGAAACCGCCGACGCCGCGCTGCTTAAAAACCGCGTAGGCGGGATAGCCGAGATGATCGCACTTTCCCGGGCGACCATGCGCAATGTAAAAACCAATGTGGCCTTGGCGCTTGGCTTCAAGGCGCTGTTTTTGGTCTCTACGGCGCTGGGGATTACAGGGATGTGGGTCGCGGTAATGGCGGACACCGGGGCGACCGTACTGGTCACCCTCAATGCGTTGCATTTATTGCGTTACCGCTTTACCGACGTTTAAGACAAACTAACCCCGTTAGCTCTTTACGAACTAGCTTTGTACGTATTCGACCAACGCCTGGGCAAAGGAATCGGTGCTGCCGGTTCCGCCCATATCGGGGGTGACCATATCGCGGCGGGTTTCCAGCACGGTACGAATACCCTGGCGGATAGCGTCGCCTTTTTCGTTCATGCCCAGGTGATCGAGCATTTGCGCGGCAGCCAGCAGCAGGGCACAGGGGTTAGCAATGTTTTTGCCTTCGATATCCGGCGCTGAGCCATGCACAGCTTCAAAGATCGCCGCTTTTTCGCCGATGTTCGCCCCAGGCGCCAGGCCCAAGCCGCCGACTAAGCCAGCGCAAAGGTCAGAGAGAATATCGCCAAACAGGTTGGTGGTGACTACTACATCAAACTGATGTGGGTTCATTACCAGCTGCATGCAGGCGTTATCGACGATCATCTCTTGGAATTTGATCTCGGGGTACTCTTTGGCGATTTCGCGCGCCACATCCAAGAACAGCCCTGAGCTGGTTTTGATGATATTGGCTTTATGCACCGCGGTAACTTTTTTGCGGCCGTTGTTTTTGGCCAGCTCAAAGGCGTAGCGCACAATACGCTCGGAGCCTTTGCGGGTGACTTTGATCACCGAAATACCGGTATCGCCGTCGTCGATCATCTCCTGGCCGTCGGAAAGATACGCACCTTCGGTATTTTCACGCACGGTGATCATATCGATATTGTCGTAGCGCGAGCGGGTGCCAGGGAAGCTAATCGCTGGGCGCACGTTGGCGTAAAGGTCAAAGTGACGACGCAGCTGTACGTTAATCGAGGAGAAGCCCTTACCAATTGGCGTGGTCAGCGGGCCTTTCAGCGCGATGCCGTACTTCTCAATGGCATCGAGTGACTCCTGAGGAATCAGCGTGCCGTGCTTTTCAAGGGCTCCAAGGCCCGCATCAATATGCTGGTAGGTTAAGCCGCAATCTAGCGCGTCGAGTACTCGCAGCGTGGCGTCCATAATCTCGGGGCCGATACCATCGCCCTTGATGACTGCAATAGATTGGCTCATGTACTGTTCCTCTTTAATCGGCAGGCTTGTTCCGTAAAGAATGGCGTGCCGCTTCAACGTGAAAAGTTGGGATTTAATGTCTCTCTTTTAGCGGCGCAATGGTACTTCAGAAAGGGGGTGAAGGTCACTTTACCTATAGTAGCGATCTATTACGTAGTGGTAGAGCCTAACTAGCGGTGTTAGACGTTGGGTGCAATGCAGCAGGATTACTGGTAAGCTATGGCGCTTTGTCGCACTACGCTTTCCTGTAAATTGCTTTCTGAAAAGAATATTTGCCAATGACCACATTGACTCATCGCAATCCAGGGCTGATGACTCCGCCCTAGCCCGCCAGCTCCCCTTCCAAAGGTGCTGATAGCGCATTCACTGTGCTGTCACCACTTTGTGGTACTTACAATCTCAGTACCCGAATTTAGCAATACCTAACGCTAGCTCACCACTATTTAAAATTAAGAAAACTGACCATCCCAGCGTGCCAATTGTTGGCGGCGTTCCACACTGTTGGCTGCGCTGTTTGAACGCTTTTGGCCTGTTATTAACCTAAAACCATGGATCCCTCGCATGTACGAAAAGTTTAAACAATCCTGGCTCTCCAACCTCAAGGGCGACACCCTGGCGGGGATTGTCGTGGCCCTTGCACTAATCCCCGAGGCTATTGCGTTTTCGATCATCGCAGGCGTTGACCCAAAGGTCGGTCTTTATGCCTCCTTCGCTATCTGTGTGATTATCGCCTTTACTGGCGGCCGCTCAGGCATGATCTCAGCGGCAACCGGCGCCATGGCGCTACTGATGATCACCCTGGTGAAAGAGCACGGTTTAGAGTACCTGCTGGCCGCTACGCTGTTGACCGGTGTGCTGCAGATTGTGGCAGGTTATCTAAAGCTTGCTGAGTTGATGCGATTCGTATCGCGCTCGGTGGTGACAGGGTTTGTCAACGCGCTGGCCATACTGATCTTTATAGCCCAGTTGCCCGAGCTGACTGACGTCACTTGGCACGTTTATGCAATGACCATTGCGGGCTTAGCCATCATTTACGGCTTCCCCTATGTGCCGGTAGTGGGTAAAGCCATTCCTTCGCCACTGGTATGTATTGTTGTACTCACCGCCGTGTACATGCTGACCGGCATGGATATTCGCAGCGTTGGCGATATGGGCGAGCTGCCCGATAGCCTGCCGATGTTCTTATGGCCCGATGTGCCGCTGAACTTTGAAACCCTGATGATCATCCTGCCCTATTCGCTAATGTTAACCGTGGTGGGCCTGCTTGAATCAATGATGACGGCGACCATTATTGATGACTTAACTGATACCAAAAGCGATAAAAACCGCGAGTGTAAAGGCCAGGGTATTGCCAACATTGGCGCGGGTTTGATTGGTGGTATGGCGGGCTGCGCCATGATTGGCCAATCGGTGATCAATATTAAATCCGGCGGCCGCCGTCGTACCTCGACGTTAATTGCCGGTATCGCACTACTGCTGATGGTGGTTTTCCTGGCCGATTGGGTATCCCAGATCCCCATGGCCGCGCTGGTGGCGGTAATGATTATGGTCTCTATCGGTACCTTTAGCTGGGAGTCAATTCGCGATCTGAAAAAGCATCCCATGAGCACTAATATCGTCATGGTGGCCACCGTTATCGTAACGGTAGGTACCCACAACTTGGCGATTGGCGTATTCGTTGGTGTGCTGTTAGCGGCGATGTTCTTTGCCAACAAAGTCGGCAACATCATGTATATCGGCTCCAAAGAAATAGAACCGGGGAAAGTGCGTGAATACGAAGTCGTCGGTCAGGTGTTCTTTGCTTCCTCCGAGCGCTTTATCGCCGCCTTCGACTTTAAAGAGAGTATCGATAAAGTCACCATCAACCTCTCCCGTGCACACTTCTGGGACATTACCGCCGTACAGGCGCTGGATCGCGTGGTGATTAAATTCCGCCGTGAAGGTACCGAGGTAGAGATGGTCGGGTTGAGCGAAGCCAGCGCGACGGTGGTGGATCGCTATGCGGTTCATAACGACCCCGAAGCGGTTGAAAAGTTGATGGGCGGCCACTAACCAACGCAAGGAGCGCAACATGACAGATCAGGTATTAGCCGCTATTGACGGCTCCCAGTTTTCCGAAGGCGTCTGCGATTATGCCGCCTGGGCAAGCTTGGCCATGGAGGCACCGTTAACCTTTGTGCATGTGGTCGACAACCATTCGGACGTACCCGAAGAGCAGAACCTTTCCGGCAATCTGCGCTTCGGTGCCCGCGAACGGCTGATGAAAGAGCTTTCCGAACTTGATGAGCAGCGCGCGAAGGTGAATCGCGAACAAGGCAAGTTGATGCTGGAAGCCGCCAAAGAGCGCGCCATAGAGGATGGGGTCAGCGACCCCATCACGCGCCAGCGCAATGGCACCCTGGTGGAAAGCCTGTTAGAGCTTGAGAAAGACATACGTTTGCTGGTGGTGGGCAAGCGCGGTGAAACTGCCCACCAAGCCAGTGGCCATCTTGGCTCTAACCTTGAGCGTGTGGTGCGTGAATTGCACCGCCCGATCCTGATGGTGCCGAAAACCTTCAAGCGGCCTGAAAAGATATTGATGGCTTTTGATGGTAGCAAAACCGCTCGTAAAGGCGTTGAAATGTTGGCACGCTCGCCACTTTTTGCGGGCACTGAGTGCCATGTGCTGATCGTGGGTGCGGAAACGGCTGAACACCGCTCCGAGCTTGAGTGGGCGTTAAGCACATTGCGTGAAGCGGGCCACCAAGCCGAAGGCGCTATTCGTGCTGGCGAGGTAGATGAAGCCCTGCAAGCCTACGAAAAAGAGCACAGCATTGATCTACTGGTGATGGGGGCCTACGGACACTCTCGTATTCGACACCTGCTGGTAGGTAGCACCACAACGGCCATGCTACGTGGTAGTCGCATACCGGTACTGATTTTGCGCTAGGGCTCGCTAAGCTAAAACTCAAAAAAGCAGCAGCGCATAACCGTTTAACTCGCTTTGCGTATTACCTTCGCAGCCGGCCCTCTTTCTTGAGTGAGCTGGCTTTTTAGTCTCTGCAGTGCATAAATTATCTCCATCAAATGATGCTAATGTTGCAATGCGCTTCTATGCTAGTAGTCAGGTTGTGGCCTATTCACCCACTGGAATAGCGTAAGGAGCCTGCTGTGAACATGCCTATGTTGGAAAAAAAGCCTCTTGGCTTCGACGAAGCCTCTTCCTCCCATCGTTTTGTCGTCGATCTACTGGCCCAGGCCGATATTCAATTGGATGGTCAACGCCCCTGGGATATAAAGCTAAAAGCATCTGGTGTTATCGATAGCGCCCTTTCGCGAGGTAACCTAGGGCTTGGCGAAAGCTATATGAACGGAGATTGGGAAGCTGATCAGCTCGATGAACTGTTTTATCGCTTGATGCGTGCCCAGCTTGGGCAACGTATTAAGCCTACCCAACTGGTTTATTACTCGTTACGTTCACGTTTACTGAACCGCCAAACCGTTAAGCGCGCGTGGGAAGTAGGCGAAAAACATTATGATCTGGGCAATGATTTTTACGCTTCCATGCTCGATCAGCGCATGACCTATACCTGCGGCTATTGGAAAAATGCCCAAACATTAGATGATGCTCAGGAAACCAAGCTAGACCTTATTTGTCGTAAGCTAGATCTAAAGCCCGGTATGCGTATCCTCGACATCGGCTGCGGTTGGGGCAGCTTTATGGCCTACGCCGCCGAGCATTACGGTGTTGAATGCGTGGGCCTTACGATCTCGAAAGAGCAAGCTGAGTTCGGGCAACGGCTGATCAAAAAAGGCTTGCCGGTTGAGTTTCGCTTACAGGATTACCGTAATGAGCACGAGCAGTTTGACCGTATTGTCAGCATCGGCATGTTTGAGCACGTGGGGCACAAAAACTACCGCGAGTTTATGATGGTCGCAAACCGTTGCTTAAAAGATGATGGACTGTTTTTATTGCATACTATTGGTAAAAATCTAAGTAATACAGTTACTGACCCATGGATTGATAAGTATATTTTTCCCAATGGGGAACTGCCCACGCTAGGGTTACTTACGGAAGCCTCAGAAGCGCTTTTCGTGGTTGAGGATATACATAACTTTGGGGCTGACTATGACCGAACCCTAATGGCCTGGCATCAAAATTTCGAGGCGCACTGGCCGACCTTTAAAGGCCAGTATGGCGAGGGTTTTTATCGTATGTGGCGTTATTACTTACTCAGCTGCGCCGGTGCATTCCGAGCCAGGGAAATCCAGCTTTGGCAATTGGTAATGAGTAAGCGGGGGGTGTTGGGGGGCTATCACCGCATCAGTTAATTGTCCCTCTCCGGCAATAGCTTGCTGGGCACCCAGCGTAAGAACGCCACCATGCCAAATAGCTCCACCAATGATTGAAACACAATCACCACCACAGCAGCCTGCCAGGCACTGGGCAGCGTTAGCGCAATCGGCAGCATCACAAAAGAGTTCCGCGTGGCAAAGCTAAAGGCCAGCGTTCGGGCGCTGGCGGTTGGCAGTTTAAACAACTTGCCTAGCCCTTTACCCAGCAGTGCCGCAAAGACTAAAAAACCAATAAAAATAAACACGACTTGAATCAGTATATGGCTAAGCCCGAAAACAGTCGTGACCTGTGAGGCAGCAGTCATAAACACGACTAGGGCTAGCAGCGGTACCGGTAGCATCCCCATGTGATGCACACTACGCTCAACCGCTTTATGACGTTGAGCGGCGTACTCGGTTAGCCAGGCTAGCGCTAAGGGGGTAAGGATAAGCCCTGCAAAAGCGCTGAGCAGCTCGGTCGAAAGCGTCAGCTGAAACCACTCACTGCCTAAGAACAGCCACAGATAAACCGGTAACGCGATCATCTGTACCAGCAGTAGTAGCGGGGTGGCGGCAACGGCCCGGGCGGTATCCCCTTTGCCTAAATGCGTGAAGGTAATAAACCAATCGGTACAGGGCACCAGCAGTACCAGTAAAGCACCAGCCAATACCGCAGGTGAGAGCGGTAGCCAAACCACCAAAAGCGCTAAAAAGGCTGGAATGGCGATAAAGTTACCGACCATTAGCGCAACCATAAAACGCTTATCTTTCATGCCCCGAGCAATATGCAGCAGCGGAATTTGGGTAAACGTGGCGTACAGTAATAGGCCGAGTAGCGGCCATAGCAGTTGTTCCAGCGGCTCTGACAGCGCTGGCAGCCAACTACCCAGCCCTAGCCCCAGGCAGATGAACGTTAGGTAGATCCAAGACTGCTGCTGTTCTAACCGGTCGCGCATAAACGTTGCTTCATTGGGAGTTTAGGGTTGTCGGTGAGCCAGCGCGATACGCTCACCGACAATGGCTGCCAACAGCCATAGCGGTAAGCTGACGCTGACGTATATCAGCGCTATTCCCACTTGGTCTTGCGCTATAAAGTGCATGGTCTCTAAGCTAAACAGCGAAAAGGTGGTAAAGCCACCGCAAAACCCGGCCACCCAGGCGGGCTGCCAGCGAGCCATGCTGCTGTGGGGGCTGCGGCTAATCGTTGCCGCCAACCAGCCAATCAAGCAAGAGCCCAGTACGTTAACGGCCAGCGTGCCCCAGGGGAAGGCGTCCCCAAGTGTTGCGAACGCGCCCAGTGAAACGCCGTAGCGCAATACGCTGCCTAAGCCGCTGCCCGCACCTACGGCTAAATACGCTTTCCAGGCGCTCACAGGGAACCTCCAGCGACTAGCCAGCCCAGTGCGACCATGGCTAAACCGAGCAGCAGTGTGGCAGCCACATTGAGCGCAGAGCGCAGCGCTTGACTGCTCTGCCATAGCTCAATGGTTTGCAGACTAAAAGACGAAACGGTGGTGTAGCCGCCGAGCAGCCCGGCCACCATAAATAGCCAAAAAGGGGAGGGTTGCGCGTTGGGTATGCCTAGGCTGGCTAGCAAATAGCCTGCGATAAAGGCACCGCTGGCGTTGACGACCAGCGTTCCCCAGGGAAAGGCTTTACCCCACCAGCGCGCCATCAGGTTAGAAACGCCAAATCGACCCATGCCGCCCAGCGCGCCGCCCAACGCTACTAGCAGTACGCTTGTTAAGCCATGCCCCATGAGTGTCCTCGTGGCCGCTATATAAATAGGCCGCTAAGTGTAGCACGCACCTTTGAGAGACACAGAAGCTGGATAAAGAACGTTTTAGGGTGTCGTGGGTCGATGAGTTCGTGTAGAAAAGGTAAAGAATATAACAATAACGTTGGTGCGCCCGCTCAAGGAGAAATAACCGATGTCAGATCGCGTGTTGGCAGCTATCGATAGTTCTCAGTATTCAGAAGGTGTGTGTGATTATGCGGCCTGGGCCGCCAAAGCGCTCAATGTGCCGCTCAGTTTTATCCATACCGTCGATAACCATGCCCAGGTAGCCGAGCCCGACTTAACCGGTAACCTAGGCTTAGGGACTCGAGAACACCTGTTAGAAAAACTCTCAGGCATTGAAGAGCAGCATGCAAAAATTTCCCGTGAACGTGGCCGCCTGCTGTTGGACGCGGCCAAAGAGCGTGCGATCAACGCGGGTATTGCCGAGCCGCAATGTTTACAGCGCAACGGCACGCTGGTGGAAACACTGGTCGAGAACGAAAAAGAAGTGCGTTTGCTGGTGCTTGGCAAGCGGGGTGAAACCGCTCATCAGGCCAGTGGCCATTTAGGTTCTAACCTTGAGCGCGTGGTGCGGGAAATGCACCGGCCGATTCTGATGGTACCCAAACAATTTACCCAGCCGCATAACGTGATGATGGCGTTCGATGGTAGTAACACGGCGCGTAAAGGCGTGGAGATGCTGGCGAAAAGTCCTCTTTTTGAGGGCGCCACCTGCCATGTAGTGATCGTCGGCGCGGAAACCGCTGAAAACCGTTCCCAGCTTAACTGGGCGCTGGAAACCTTACGTGAAGCGGGGCACGCCGCGGAAGGGGCTATACGCGCGGGCGAGGTGGAAGAGACACTGCGCGCTTATAAACAAGAAAACGGCATCGATATGTTGGTGATGGGCGCCTATGGCCACTCGCGGATTCGCCATCTTCTTGTCGGCAGTACTACCACCATGATGTTACGTAAAGCCCAAGTGCCGGTGCTGATTTTGCGCTGATAGTGAGTGTCGTCAGCTTAATCCATGCTTAGCGACGCGGCGTCACTAAGCATGGATACTCCATACCGTTCGCTAGAGTGCTAGTGCAGAAGCTTGGAGTTGAGCTGCTTGACCGCTTGTCTTAGCCGCGAGATTGATACCCGACAGCAGGGCTTTGAGCGATGCGCTGACGGTGTCGCTATCCTCGGCAACCGCACAAACGCGCTGGCCATCGATATTGAGCTGCACAAAGGCAATCGCATTGGCTTCACTGCTGGCTCCCAGCGAGTGCTCGCTGTAATCGATAATCCCCACATTACTGTCAGAGTGGCGTTGCCAGGCATCGGTAAACGCAGACATGGCACCGTTGCCTTTACCAGAAAGCTGAAGTAAGTCGTCGCCTTGGCGGAGGGTAACTTCGATGCCTTCTTGCTGCCCTTTCGAAAGCTGATAATCAACTAACGAGAGCGGCGCTTCCTGTGTGAAGCTATCAAACATCACCTGACGAATCATTGCGCTGGAAAGTTCGCTGGCGCGTTTTTCGCTCTCTTGCTGCACGTAAGGCGCCAGCGCCAGCATCATCCAGCGGGGCAGGTTAATGCCGTAGTCGCGCTCCAGCAGAAAGGCCATGCCGCCTTTGCCGGATTGGCTGTTGACGCGAATTACCGCCTGATAATCGCGGCCAATATCGTGAGGATCAATCGGCAAATAGGCGACTTGCCACGCCTCGTTGGGTTTTTGATGCTTGAGCGATTTACGTATTGCGTCCTGGTGGCTGCCTGAGAACGCGGTATAGACCATCTCGCCTACCCACGGGTGGCGGGGGTGCATGGTAATGCCGGTGCACTCTTGAACCACCTGGATAATCTCATCGGGGTTGGAAAGATCAAGTTTCGGGTCGATGCCTTGGCTGTAGAGGTTCATGGCCAGGGTGACGATATCCATATTACCGGTGCGCTCACCGTTACCGAGCAGCGTGCCTTCTACCCGGTCGGCACCCGCCAGCAGGGCGAGTTCGGCAGAGGCCACGGCACCGCCGCGATCGTTATGGGTATGTACCGAGATAATCACGCTGTCGCGGCGGCTAATATGTTGGCAGAAATACTCGATTTGATCCGCGTGGTGGTGCGGCCCAGCGACTTCCACCGTGGTTGGCAGGTTAAGAATGCACTTGTTATCCGGCGTTGGCTGCCAGACCTCCATTACCGCTTCACAAATCGCCAAGGAGAAATCGATCTCGGTACTGGAGAAGCTCTCGGGGGAGTATTGGAAACGCCAGTCAACTTCTGGATACTGCGCGGCGTAGGTTTTGACCCAGGTAGCGCCTTGTACCGCGATCTCGGTAATCCCGGCGCGATCCATCTCAAACACGCGCTCGCGCTGAATAGTCGAGGTCGAATTGTAGAGGTGAATAATGGCTCGCTTGGCGCCAACCAAAGAGGCAAACGTCTTCTCGATTAAGTGCTCGCGGCACTGCACCAGCACCGCAATGGTGACGTCGTCAGGAATCTGGCTCTCTTCGATTAGCCAGCGCACAAAGTCGTAGTCAGGTTGGCTGGCGGAGGGAAAACCCACCATGACTTCTTTAATACCGACGTTGATAATTTGGTGCCAGAAGCGTTTTTTTTGCTCAACCGTCATCGGCTCAAGTAGCGCCTGGTTGCCATCGCGTAGGTCTTCACTCACCCAAATCGGCGCGTGTTGAATCTCCCGGTCAGGCCATTGGCGGTTGAAAGCCGGAACGCGGGGAGCAGGGCGGTATTTGCGATGATCAAAAGCAGACATGTTGAGCTTCCTAACGGTTGGTTTTGTTAAGGGCGACCGCTTGTGGCGTAAGCCGCATGACGAGAGCGCAGGGTTGAGCGCCGAATCGTGGCCCACTTGTGGCAGTGGCTACAGTTTACGCGGTTTAGCGCGCAAGGTTATTGCTAAAGCGGTATGTTTCCCTTTGTGATTGGCATAAAATATCTAAATTGTTTATTTTTTTGGCAGGAGTTGCCTTTATGTCGATAACCCCTCTTGAGCTTGATCGCTTTGACCGTCATATCCTGAACGTATTACAGCAGGAAGGGCGTATCAGTAACCAGGAGCTTGCCGAGCGCATTGGCCTCTCACCTTCGCCCTGCCTGCGTCGGGTGCGCGCCCTGGAGGAGCACGGGCTGATTACGCAATATCGCGCTGAGGTAGATGCCCGCCAGCTTGGTTATCAACTAATGGTGTTGCTGCACATTGCGATGGATCAGCATACGCCGGAGCGCTTTGATAATTTTGAACGCCATATCCGTACCCTTCCCAATGTGATTGAGTGCCTGATTATTACCGGACAGGCGGCTGATTTTCAGCTCAAAATATTGGTCAAGGATATGGATGACTATCAGCATTTGCTGCTGCATGTGATAAATCGCATCGAAGGGGTCACCGGCGCGCATACCAGCTTTGTGCTGCGGCGGGTCTTTGAGCACCGGCCAGTGCCCACCGAGCGCTTTTAAGCGTTTTAGCATTGGGCATGGTAAGGGGTAGGCTAAGCGGTTTAGACTGCTTTTTTATAACGGATTAGGAGTTTTCACTATGACGATTAAACGCCACGATACAAAAGCCCGTATGAGCCGTGCCGTGATTCACCAGGGAATTGCCTACCTGTGTGGCCAAGTAGCGGGCCCAGAGGCGCGCGAAGGCGATATTACCGCGCAAACAGAAAGCCTGCTGGCGCGGGTGGATGCGCTGTTAACGGAGATTGGTTCTAGCCGTGAGCAACTGCTTAGCGCCACGGTTTATCTTAAAGATGGCGGCGATGTGGCCGCTATGAACGAGGTATGGGATGCCTGGGTGCCGGAAGGTTATGCACCGGCGCGCACCTGTGTATGCGCACCGCTGCCTGCCGATGAACTAAAAGTAGAAATTACCGTTACCGCCGCAGTGAATGGCGAATAACTCACCACTCACCACTCACCACTCACCACTCACCACTCACCACTCACTTATTAGGCTTTTCCACCGGAAAGCGGGTATCGCGCAGGCTGTCTTTAATTTTCTTGAGGTGGGGTAGAAAGTCTTCGCCGCGCCTCAAGGTAACCCCCGTGGCCAGCGCGTCAATAAGCGTTAACTGAATCACCCGCGAGGTCATCGGCATGTAGTGGTCGGTGTCTTCCGGCGTGGCGACATCCAGTGTGGCGGTACACTCGTTAGCCAGCGGTGAATTGGGCGCGGTAATGCCGAGTACCACAGCGCCTGCATCGCGGGCGAGCCGAGCAATATCCACCAGCTCCCGGGTACGCCCGGTGTAAGAGATAATCACCACCACATCGCCGGTATGACAGGCAGCGGCGACCATGCGCTGCATCAGCACATCAATGTAAGCCATCACCGGTAGGTTGAAGCGAAAGAACTTGTGCTGGGCATCTTGAGCTACTGCGCCGGAAGCGCCCAGGCCAAAAATGTGGATCTGCTTGGCTTGGGTGAGGTAATCGACCATCCGCTCAACGGCGCCCAGATCGACTTCACGCTGGGCTTCATCGAGCGCGGCAATGGTGGCGCCAAAAATCTTGTGAGTGTACTGAGTGGCGGTGTCACCGGGCTCTACCGCACGAGTTACATAGGGCGTGCCACCGGCTAGGCTCTGGGCCAGTTTGATTTTAAAATCGGGGTAGCCTTTGGCCCCAAAGTTGCGACAAAAACGGTTAACCGTGGGCTCGCTGACACTTGCCGCCTGGGCTAGGCTGGCAATGCTCAGGCTGGTGGCGACCGTCGGGTCCTCAAGAATTACATTGGCGACTTTACGCTCCGAGCGGTTGAGTTCTTCTAAGCGTTCGCGTAAGCGGTCAAGTAAGTCATGAGCCATTGGCGGTCTCCATGTGGTTAGTAGAGCTGTGAACGTCGAGAAGAGCAGCGTTTTAATATACGTCAGCGACGCAAGTACGCCCAGATCATTGTGAAGAATCGGGTGCCCAGGGGGAAGCCACCCAAACAGCCCTTTGGGCCAGCCGGTCGCGGCGAGCCGCTAGCGTCGGGTAGGGCATTGGGAGTTAGCAACAGTATACGTTCATAACCGCAACTGCTTGTGGTTAGTGTAAAGTGATGCAAGCTATCTTTACCGCGTTTTCCCCGTATTCTCTATCTGTTTGCCCTGCACTCCTTAGGAGGTGCTATGCCTTTGTGCCCGCTGTCGTTAGCTATTCTACCTGCCATTGGGGCTGTCACGGCAAGCCAGTGGGATGCACTGGTAGGCGACGACCAGCCCTTTTTGCGCCATGCCTTTCTATATGCGCTGGAAGCCAGTGGTTCGGTCAGCGAGGCCACCGGTTGGGAGCCTTGCCACCTAAGTGTATGGCAAGAGGAGCAGTTGGTCGCGGCGATGCCGATGTACCGTAAACATCACTCCTATGGCGAGTATGTGTTTGATTGGGGTTGGGCGGAAGCATTGGAGCGTGTCGGCGGCCGCTACTACCCAAAAGCGCTCAGCGCGGTACCGTTCACGCCTGTTCCGGGGGTGCGTACGCTGGTCGCTAAGCACGCCGATGCACGGGCGGTACGTGCCTTGCTGGCCGAGGCCTGGCGCGAGCAGTGTCAAAGCCTCGATCTTTCAAGCTGGCACCTGTTATTTGCCGATCAACAAGACGTGGCCGCATGGCGGGCGCAGTGCCCCGAGCTAATCACCCGTGAGGGTGTGCAGTTTCAGTGGCGTGATCGCGGTTTTGGTGATTTCGATGGCTTCTTGGCCAGCCTTACTTCGAAACGGCGCAAAATGATTAAGCGCGAGCGGCGCTTGGTCGCCGACCAGGGGTTGAAGGTGTCACGCTTAGAAGGCGCAGCGATTAGCTCGGCTGCTATGGCGCATTTTTTTCGCTGTTACACGATGACTTACCATGAGCGTGGCCGCCCGCCTTATCTGAACCATGACTTTTTTGAGCGCCTGCGCCAAACCATGCCAGAGTCGCTGGTACTGGTGCAGGCCCATGCTGAGGATCGCCCGGTAGCGGCCGCGCTCTATTTTCGCGGCACTCAATCGCTTTACGGACGCTACTGGGGAAGCGAAGTGGTCGCTGACTGCCTGCATTTTGAGGCGTGTTACTACCAAGGTATCGAGTATTGCTTGCAGCACGATTTGACGCTATTTGATCCGGGGACTCAGGGCGAGCATAAGCTGGTGCGAGGCTTTACACCCCAGCGGGTGCGCTCGCTGCACTACATTCGCCACCCAGGGCTAGCGGCGGGCGTCGCCCAGTTTTGTCATCAAGAGGGCGAGCATGTCAGCGCCTACCGCGATGCGGCCCAACAAGCGTTGCCATTTAAATAAACCGCGGCTCGCTGGGGGTGTCCCTTAGTGGCATAATGCGCGCCTATTCAAAAATAGCTTATTTTAAATTCAGCCCAGCCGATGGGTTGAAGGGAACAGGTTAGCGGAGAGCCGTGATGCGCAAATGGCTAGTGATGACACTGCTCGCGGTATTGGCGCTGCTGCAATACGAGCTGTGGTTAGGCAACGGCGGCTGGCAAGATTTGCAGAACGTTGAGCAGCGAGTAGCGGTGCAGGAAGCCGCTAATGTACCCATGCGCGAGCGCAATGCGCGGTTGGCCGCCGAAGTAACGGATTTGAAAACTGGTTTAGACGCCATTGAAGAGCGGGCGCGCAGCGATATGGGCATGGTGCGTACCGACGAACAGTTCTTCTGGGTACCTGGAGTGGCGATTGAGGCGGAGCTGATTGGCATTAATGCCGGATTAGTTGCGCCCCAGGAGCCCCAGCAGTGAGTCAACTATGGCTAGTGGTTCCCGCCGCAGGCCAAGGCCGGCGTATGGGGGCCGGCAAGCCTAAACAGTATTTAACGCTAAGCGACGATCAGCCAGTGCTGGCGCATACCTTGGCGCGCCTGCATAGCGCCTTTCCAGCCGCTCGCTTGGTGCTCTGTTTGGATGCTGGCGACCGCTGGTTCTCGCCATGCTGGGTGCCTTTTGCGGACTGGCAGCGAGTGCCGGGGGGCAGCGAGCGAATGGATAGCGTGTTGAGCGCCTTGCAAGCCATGACGGCAGAGGATGACGACGTGGTGATGGTGCACGATGTGGCCCGCCCTTGTATCACAACGGGCGACCTGCAGGCGCTGTACCAAGCGGCTTCAACCCATCCCTCGGGCGCCCTATTGGCGATGCCGGTGGCGGATACTATGAAGCGTGCCGATGCGCTGGGGCTTAGTACACGAACCGAGTCCCGCGATGGACTATGGCATGCGCTAACGCCCCAGGGGTTTCGCTACGCACTGCTACGCCGCGCCCTCGAAACCGCCCGCCAGCAGCAGACGCTGGTAACCGACGAAGCATCGGCGGTTGAAGCCTTGGGCGAGTCTCCACAGTTGGTGAGCGGGCGGCGCGATAACCTGAAAATTACCCACCCGGATGACTTAGCGCTGGCCGTTGCCATTATGGCCGCGCAAAACGAACTCACGTCTGCAAGGAGCCGATAATGCGTATTGGCCATGGATTCGATGTACACCGCTTTGGCCCCGGCGACCATCTAATGATCGGTGGCGTTAAATTGCCGTTTGAGCATGGTTTTGTCGCCCACTCCGACGGCGATGTATTGCTGCATGCGATTAGCGATGCGCTATTGGGCGCCTGTGCGCTAGGCGATATTGGTCGCCACTTTCCCGATACCGACCAGGCGTGGGCGGGCGCCGATAGCCGTGAGCTGCTGCGCCATGTCGTTACGCTTGTTCAAGGTCAGGGCTACGGGGTGGTCAATATTGACGCCACGCTGATGGCGCAGGCGCCGAAAATGGCCCCACATATCGAGGCCATGCGAGCAGTCATTGCGGCTGACCTAGGTGTCGAGCTAGGGCAGGTCAATGTGAAAGCCACCACTACCGAGCGTTTAGGCTTCACCGGTCGTGGTGAGGGCATTGCCGCTGAAGCGGTGGTGCTGCTGGACCGCACCGAGGCGCTGCATGATTAAAATGCCCGAATGGCAGCGCTACCTGGACGCCCAGTTCGGCCTACCCAAGCCGGGGCAGTACCGCGCTCAGCCTGAGGATTTCTGGGTCGATGAGCAGCTTGATTTTACCCCCGAGGCGCATGGCGAGCATTTGTGGCTGCGAGTTGAAAAGCGTAATCAAACCACGTTAGATGTGGTAAAAACATTAAGTCGGCTTTGCGGTGTGACGCCCCGCGATATTGGCTATTCAGGAATGAAAGACCGGATTGCGGTGACCCGTCAGTGGTTAAGTGTGCACCTGCCTGGGCGTGACGCGCCAGCTGAGCTTGAACAGTCGCTTAATGCATTCGGTATCACGCTGGTCGAACAGGTGCGCCACCCGCGTAAACTCAAGCGCGGCGTTCACCGCACTAACCGATTTGTTTTGCGGCTGAGCGGTGAAGCCATTGAAAGCGATGAGTTTGCCAGTCGCTGGACGGCGCTTTGCCAGTATGGGGTGCCCAACTATTTTGGCCCCCAGCGGTTTGGTCCCGAGGGGCGCAATCTTCAGCGTGCCGAGGCGTTACTTAACCGCGGTTGGCGTAAGCGGGACGATCGGCAGGGTATGATGCTCTCCACGGCGCGTAGCTTCCTGTTCAATGAACTGCTTAGCGCGCGCGTGGTGGATGGTACCTGGTCGCAGCCGCTAGCGGGCGATAGCGTAATGCTGGATGGCACCCAAAGCGTGTTTAATGTCGAAACCGCTGATGCCACGCTTGAAGCGCGTGCCGCTGAGCTAGATATTCATCCCACTGGGGTGCTGTGGGGCGTTGGTGAACTAAGTCAGGCAGACGCGGCGGCCTACGAAGCACGTTTGCTGCAGCAGTACCCTGGGCTATGCAGCGGCTTGGAGCATAGCGGGGTCAAGCAGGCACGCCGAGCACTGCGCATGCGCTTGCTAGAACCACAGCTTACTTGGGAGCCCGCTGTCGTTCGGCTCTCCTTTGCCCTACCGCGCGGTAGTTTCGCCACTGCTGTACTGAGTGAACTGATAGTAGTGAACTGATAGTAGTGAACTGATAGTGGTGAGCTGATTCAGCCCGCAGATCGACGATAAATAAGTGGACTGAGGGTTGGTAAAAAGATGGATATGAGCCGCCACATTGCGCGCTTATAACTTTTGTCTTTAGTAACAAGGAGACCTTTGATGCGGCGACTGCTGCTTTCAAATGATGATGGTGTGCACGCGCCTGGATTGCGCGCGCTTCACGAAGCGCTGATGGCGCATGCCAATGTTCGCGTAGTGGCTCCTGACCGAGACCGTAGCGGTGCCAGTAACTCGCTCACCCTATCACGGCCACTGGCGCTGACACCGCTTGATAACGGCTTTTATAGCGTTGACGGCACGCCTGCAGACTGCGTCTATTTAGGGGTGCATGGGGTATGGAATGAGAAACCGGACTTAGTCATCTCAGGCATTAATCATGGCAGTAACCTGGGCGATGACGTGCTTTACTCAGGAACAGTGGCCGCGGCAATGGAGGGGCGCAACCTAGGCATGACGGCGATTGCCATGTCGCTATGCGGTGAGCGCCATTTTGCCACCGCCGCCCGAGTCGCCGCCACGTTGATTGGCGCCGCGGATCAGCTCTCGCTTCCACCGCGTACCCTACTTAATGTCAATGTGCCGGACGTACCCTGGGAAGAAATCAAGGGTGTTAAAGTGACCCGGCTGGGGTATCGCGGGCCAGCAGAAAAGCCGTTAGCGGTTAAAGACCCACGCGGGCGGACGCGCTACTGGATTGCGCCGGTGGCGGCCAATGCCGATGACGGTGAAGATACTGACTTTGCCGCCGTCGAGGCGGGCTATGTGTCGATTACTCCCTTACAAACAGATCTAACGCGTCACCCCGCGCGTAACGATGTGCAGGATTGGTTGGATGTTTTTGCCTGATATCTCGCCAGGTGAACTGCGTGGTCGTGGTATGACCTCTCAACGCACCCGTGACCGTATGGTCGAACGCCTTGTGCAGCAAGGGATTAACGATGCCCGCGTGCTAGAAGTGATGGCTAGTGAACCGCGGCACCTGTTTGTTGATGAAGCGTTGGCCCATCGTGCCTATGAAGATACCGCCTTGCCGATTGGTTTTGGCCAAACACTGTCACAGCCCTTCATCGTGGCGCGTATGACGGAGCTTGTGCTGCGCGCTGCCCCGCAACGGGTATTGGAACTAGGCACTGGGTCTGGCTATCAAACCCTCATCTTGTCGCGTTTGGTCGAGCAGCTTTATTCCATAGAGCGGATTAGCGCGCTGCATGAGCGTGCGGCGGAGCGTTTGCGGCGGTTAGCGGCCTCCGCCACGTTAGCCGTAGCCGACGGTGGGTATGGTTGGCCTGACGTTGCGCCGTTTGACGTTATTTTGTTAACCGCCTGCGCTCAAACGGTGCCGACATCGCTATTAGAGCAGTTAAGTTATGACGGGGTGCTTATCGCCCCGTTGGAAGAACCCGATGGTAGTCAATGGCTTACCCAGGTAAAGCGTATTGGTGGGGCTTTTGAAAAACGCCGGCTTGAGCCCGTGCGTTTTGTACCCTTATTGCAAGGAGTAGTGGATTGAAGCGGCAACCCTTGGGGATATTTTTACGTGGCGCCGGGATGGGGGCCGCCGACGCAGTGCCAGGCGTGTCGGGAGGTACTATTGCGTTTATTAGCGGTATATATGCAGAGCTGATTAACACGATCAAACAGTTTGGCCCCAGTGCTGTTGGCGCATGGCGTCAAGGCGGCTGGCGAGCGCTGAGCGTGCATTTGAATCTCGCTTTTCTTATCCCGCTGCTCGCCGGGGTGGCGGTTAGCCTGTTTAGCGTAGCGCACTTAGCGCTCTGGTTGATGGAAGCACAGCCATTGCTGTTGAATGGCTTCTTTTTTGGCTTGGTTGCCGCCTCGGCGCTGGTGGTTGGGCAAGCGAGTAACGGCTGGAAGTTTTGGTACCTGCTGCCTCTATTGGTGGGCCTATTGCTAGCCCGAGCGCTGCCCGGCATGATGCCTCTGGTGCTGTTGCTGGGTAACGAGGCTCTGGTGGTCATGGCGGCGGGCTGCATTGCCATCAGCGCCATGCTGCTGCCTGGGGTATCAGGCAGCTTTCTATTGCTGACAATGGGTCTCTACGGCACCATCATGGGGGCGATTCGTAGCCTGGATTTAGGCATCATCGTGCTGTTTGGTATGGGCTGTTTGGTTGGGCTAGCACTGTTTTCACGGCTGCTGTCGTGGCTGCTACGCCACCACCACACCTCCACCATGCAGCTGTTGCTGGGCTTTATCGTCGGTTCGCTGCCGGTTCTCTGGCCATGGCGCGAGCTGTTACGCTACCAAATAGGGCCAGAGGGACAAATGATCCCACTGGAACACCGATATTTACTGCCCGCTGACTATGCCGTATTGACCGGCGCTTCGGCACAAGTAGCTGGCGTTATCGCGCTAATGGCCATGGGTGCACTGATTGTCGTGTTACTTAACCGGCACGCGGATCGTCAGCTAATCAATACCCAGCCTGGCGCTGAAAAGGAGTAAGGTTTAGATGCGTAAAAGTTCTAGTTTTAAAGTGCTTATGATGTCTGCGCTGACATTAGCAATTGCCGGCTGTGCCAATCAGCAGGGCGGTGGCCCCCAGGTGCGTGATTTGAGCGAAGCGCGCCAAGCGGTGGAAAATTCGCCCCAGTATACCGTAAAAGCTGGTGATACCTTGTATGGCATTGCCTGGCAGCACAATCTGGATTATCGCCAACTGGCGGCCATCAATAATATCGATGCGCCCTACCAAATTCGGCCGGGACAAACCATTGCGCTGCGGGAAGGTGCGCCCTCAACCGCTACCGCAAGTAATCAAGCGGCTAATAATGGCTCAGATGGTGGTGGCGCAGTGGCAACCGGGTTGAATCCGCAGACTGCTTCAGTGGCGAACGACGAGCAGGAGCTGGATTGGCTACTGCCTGACGAATCCGCCATTCAGCGTAACCAGCGCCTCACCGCTGAGCGCGATGCCGTAGATGCGGCTGAGCAAGTGGCGGAGCCCTCAGCCGGTAACGAGCCCTCAGCCAGTATCGAGACGCCCGCGGCGACGCCGGAGCCCGAAGAAGTGGTGGCTGCTGCTGAGCCAGAATCAGAACCAGAGCCAGCTCAACAGCCCGCACCGCAGCCAGAGCCTCAACCAGCTTCCGAACCTGAGCCAGAACCACAGCCTCAAGTCGCTGCTGCCAGCCAAAGTGCCAGCGCAGACCGCTCTTCGCGGACCTACGCACCCGCTGAAACTATTGCCTGGCAGTGGCCTACTGATGGCAACGTCGTCGGCGAGTTTGGCCAAGGTGATAGCATCACCGCCGGGATTGATATCACCGGTGAAAAGGGGCAACCTGTTAAAGCAGCTGGCCCCGGCATTGTGGTCTATGCGGGCAGTGGAGTCAGGGGCTACGGCAACCTCATCCTTCTCAAGCACAACGATCAATTCCTAAGTGCGTATGCGCATAACGACAGCTTGCGGGTCAGTGAAAATGACGTGGTAGAGGTCGGTGAAGTCATTGCCACGATGGGGGATAGCGATGCGGAAAACGTCAGACTGCACTTTGAGGTTCGCCGCGACGGTCAGCCACAGGATCCTCTGGAATTTCTGCCTTCCCGCTAGCGCGCTCATCATGGGAGTGAGGGGCCATCGTTTTACTTGTACGTTGCCCGAATCGCAGCATTCGAGCGTCATATAACAATTGTCATATAACAATATGGTGTGCGCCTTGGAGTGCACCCGTTTGACTATAAATGGCGGGTAGGCGATAAATGAGGGGTAAGACCATGAGTATGTTGGAGAAAGATCTACAGGAGGTTGACCTGAATGCTGCTGAGGAGGCGCTTGAAGATACCGATGACGCTACGGTAGAAGAAGAGGCTTTTGAGAAGGCGCTAGGGCGTGAGGAGCGACAATCGACTCAAAGCTTGGATGCAACGCAAATTTACCTCAACGAAATTGGTTTTTCGCCACTATTAACGCCAGAAGAGGAAGTTTATTACGGCCGCTTAGCACGCAAGGGTGACCCCATGGGTCGCTCGCGAATGATTGAGTCCAACTTGCGGTTAGTCGTTAAAATTGCCCGCCGCTATCTTAATCGTGGCTTAACGCTGCTCGATTTGATCGAAGAGGGCAATTTGGGCTTGATCCGCGCGGTGGAGAAGTTTGATCCCGAACGTGGCTTTCGTTTTTCGACCTATGCCACGTGGTGGATTCGCCAGACCATTGAGCGTGCGTTGATGAACCAAACGCGCACGATCCGACTGCCCATCCACGTGGTCAAAGAGCTCAATATCTACCTGCGTGCGGCGCGCGAATTAACCCAGAAATTTGACCATGAAGCCACCGCTGAAGAGATCGCCGAGCACTTGGATAAACCGGTCGAAGTCGTCAAGAAGATGCTTGGCCTTAACGAGCGGGTCTCTTCAGTCGACTACCCCATGGGCGGCGAAAGTGACAAGCCACTGATTGATACTTTAGCCGACGATGAAGTGCAGGGCCCCGAAGCTTGCCTAGTGGATGGCGATGTTAAAGAGCATGTGGATCTATGGCTGAACGAGCTGAGCGAAAAACAGCGCGAAGTCGTTGTGCGCCGTTTCGGTTTGCGCGGCCATGAGTCGGCAACCCTTGAAGAAGTGGGCGCAGAAATTGGTTTAACCCGTGAGCGAGTACGCCAGATCCAGGTTGAAGCGCTCAAGAAACTGCGCCGTTCGCTGGAAAAGCAGGGCCTCTCTTTGGAAGCCCTGTTTGAGACCTAAAGAAAAACCTAAGCGAGACAACGCATGCGCCCCCTAGTGGCTGATATTAACCTGGACGCGCTGCGTCATAACTATCAATTGGCGTGCCGCTGCGCGCCGCAAAGCCGCTCAGTGGCCGTTATCAAAGCCGATGCTTACGGCCACGGCGCTGTGGCTTGCGCGAAAGCACTTGAAGATCAGGCGCCAGTATTTGCTGTTGCCTCTATTGAAGAAGCCCTTACGCTGCGGCAGGGGGGGATCACTCAGCCCATCGTGCTCCTTGAAGGCATTTTCAGCGCTGATGAGCTAGCGCTGGTGGATACCCACGGTTTCTGGATCGCGGTGCACACACAGTGGCAAGTTGATGCCTTGTTGGCGGCAACGCCGCGCCAGCCGATACCGGTGTGGCTAAAAGTCGATTCAGGTATGCACCGTTTAGGCTTTGCCATTGAGCAAGCCGCCTCCCTCTGGCGTCAGCTCAGCGCAGCGTCTAGCGTGGCCTCGCTTCACCTAATGAGCCACTTCGCCAGTGCCGACTCCCACGATAACCGCTACTTCAACCAGCAAATGTCCCGGCTTCAGACGCTTGCCAGTGAGCTGGCAGCACCCCTGTGCCTTGCCAATTCGCCAGCGACGCTGGCGTGGCCCATTGCTCATGGTGACTGGAACCGGCCGGGCGTAATGCTCTACGGCAGCGACCCGTTGGAAGTCGCGAATGAAGTCACTCAGCAGTTGCAGCCGGTGATGACACTGCGCTCTGAAATTATTGCCCTGCGTGAGATCGAGGAGGGCGAACCAGTCGGCTATAGCGGTCGCTGGCGAGCGCCGAGGCGCTCGCGTATTGCCGTGGTCGCCTGCGGTTACGGCGATGGCTACGACCGCCATGCCCAGGATGGCACGCCGGTTCTGGTGAACGGCCAGCACTGCGCCATTGCCGGTAAAGTCTCGATGGATATGCTGACGGTGGACGTAACGGATGTGCTTAACGCCACGATTGGTAGCGAAGTCATACTGTGGGGCAGAGCCAGCAGTGGGGAAGTGTTGCCGGTGGACGAAGTAGCCCGGCACTGCGATACCATCAGCTATACGCTGTTAACAGGGGTACTGCCCCGGGTGCCGCGGCGTTATCATGGGCGTTCTGTTTAAACGGTTGTTTCTATGTCGAAATCACGTTACCCCCGCTCTTTCGCCCATCCGCGTTATTGGCCTACTTGGTGTGCGATAGGGGCGATGTATGTCGCTGCCTGGCTACCCTGGGGATTGAAAATGGCCACTGGCAAATGGCTCGGGCTGCTCGCCTGGCGTTTTGCCAAGCGGCGTCGTCATATCACCCAAACCAATATCGCGTTATGTTTCCCTGAAAAAAATGCCGAACAGCAGCGCCAACTGGCCAAAGATACTTTTATTGCCAATGGGATTGGCTTAATTGAAACGGCGACCGGCTGGTGCCGAGATGGCGAGAGTCTGCGCCACCGGGTCGCTTATATCGGCGAAGAGCATATGGCCCGCGCGCAAGCCCGGGGCAAAGGGGTAATCATTGTTGGCGTTCACTTCTCTTCCCTCGATTTAGGAGGCGCAATACACGCGCTTTTTTTCTCTGCCGACGCAGTTTATCGCCCGCATAATAACCCATTATTTGAGCGCTTTATGACCCGCGCCCGTGGGCGTAATTTTGGCCTTTCGATTGATCGTTATGACCTGCGCGGTGCGGTTCGTCAGCTTAAAAAAGGCCGTATGGTATGGTACTCGCCGGATCAGGATTTTGGCCGCGATGCCAGTGTATTCGCGCCGCTGTTTGGCCAGCAGGCAGCAACTATTCGCTTAACGGCAAAGCTCGCGCGGATGACTGGTGCGCCAGTGGTGCCGATGATGTTTCACCGTAATCCCGATAACGCTACCTATACGATTGAAAGTCTGCCTGCCCTGGAGGGGTTTCCAAGTGACGATGAGGTGGCCGATGCAACGCGCATCAACCAGTTTATTGAGCAGGCTATTCGCAAGCATCCAGAGCAGTATCTATGGTTGCACCGACGGTTTAAGACCCGCCCCGAAGGCGAACCCAGCGTCTATTAAATAGCGCTTAAGTGATAAAAAAAGCCAGCTTTAGGTACGTATAGTGCCTAAAGCTGGCTTTTGGTGTTCTGAGACAGCGCTTAGTCTAAGTTGCGGGAGTAGAAAATCTCCAACATCTCTTTACGCAGACGGCTCTCGATATCACGCGCTTCTTCAAACGTGATATCGCGTCGAGATTTACCGAATAGGTAGTTTTCTAGCTCAAAGTCCTTGAGCAGCATCTTGGTGTGGAACATGTTTTCCTGATAAACGTTGACGTCCATCATTTGATACGCATGCTTAGTATCTTCGGCAAGGTAGTCTTGGATAGAGGTAATGCCGTGATCGATGAACAGCTTTTTGCCGTCTACGTCGCGGGTAAAGCCGCGCACCCGGTAATCCATGGTGACGATGTCGGAGTCAAAGCTGTGGATCAGGTAGTTCAGTGCTTTTAGTGGGCTGATATGACCACAGGTGGAGACGTCGATATCCAACCGGAAAGTGCTGATGCCGTTGTCAGGGTGTGACTCAGGGTAGCTGTGTACAGTGACGTGGCTTTTATCCAGGTGGCCGACGACTGTTTCCGGCAGGGGGCCGGGGCCCGGCGCAATTTGTTCCGGCGCGGCGTCGTCCAGCTCATGCTCAGCAATCAAAATCGTCACGCTGGCGCCATGAGGTTCATAGTCCTGGCGGGCGATATTGAGCACATGGGCGCCAATAATATTGGTGACGTCTTTAAGAATCTGCGTCAAACGTTCGGCGTTGTATAGCTCATCGATATAATCGATATAAGCCGCACGCTGCTCTTGGGTCTTGGCGTAACAGATGTCGTAAATGTTAAAGCTCAACGAGCTGGTCAGGTTGTTAAACCCGTGGAGTCGGAGATTGTCTGTCATATCCGAACCTCCCTATGGCAGGTGAAGACACCCCGACGAGCCAGCGCCGGAACCGATAAATAATTGTTACCCTGTTGGTCGAACAAGGTTTGCAAGTACGCGCTACGCAAACAAGCGGGCGTATTATGCCCGCCCAGGCGGCGGGTTGCATCCAACCATGGCATTTTTTTAAACACTGTTGGGGGAGGCGGCCCCTGCTGATTCAAGCCTCGACGATCTCATAGGAATGAGTGATCTCAACGCCGCCGTTAACGAGCATAATCGATGCACTGCAGTATTTTTCAGCGGAGAGTTCAACGGCGCGTTGCACCTGCTTCTCTTTCAAGGCACGTCCGGTGACTACGAAATGGACGTGAATCTTAGTAAATACCGCGGGCACTTCATCGGCACGCTCGGCATCCAGTTCTGCCACGCAGTCAGTCACATCGGCACGCGCCTTATCAAGAATATTCAAGATATCAAACGCGGTGCAGCTACCCATGCCCATCAGCAGCATTTCCATTGGCCGCGGGCCGGTGTTGCGGCCACCGTGATCCGGCGGACCGTCGATCACGACGCTATGCCCGCTTCCGGATTCCGCTACAAATTGACGGCCTTCTGTCCATTTTACCCGTGCTTTCACGTTGCTCTCCTCATCTAGGCGACGAAAGGTAAGTCGCGCAGCATATCATTTCTTGGCCTGCGCGCATCACCAATAGCTTAGCCATTTAGCAGGTTTTCCAACGCGGCTAGCCGCTCGGGGGTTCCCACGTCGACCCACGGCCCCGGGTAACGTTCGCCGCTCACTTGGTGGTTATTGATAGCGGTTCTAAGCAGCGGCGCTAAGGCAAAGGCACCTTTGGGCTGACCGGCCAGCAGCGCGGGGTTAATAATGCTAATACCGGCGAAGGTTAAGCGCTCAGTGCTCGTTTGATTGACGCGGCCTGCTGCCAGGCCAAAATCGCCGTCGGGGTGGTGGGAAGGGTTATCCACTAGCACCAGGTGCGCCAAATCATCGCCCTTAAGCGCCTGAGGGGCGGGCAGCGCGTTGCACCATACGTCGCCATTAATCAGTAAAAACGGCGCCTCACTGAGCAGCGGCAGCGCTTGCTGAATGCCGCCGCCGGTTTCCAGTGGTGCTGTTTCTCGACTCCAATGAATGCGCAGCCCATAAGCGTCACCATTGCCAAGTGCTGCGATAATCTGCTCGGCACGGTAGCTGACATTGATAACGACTTCATGAATGCCCGCCGCGCGAAGCCGCTCCAGGTGGTGCACGATGAGCGGCTTGCCCGCGACCGGCAGCAGCGGTTTGGGGCAGTGGTCGGTGAGCGGTCGCATCCGCTTGCCAAGCCCCGCCGCTAGAATCATTGCTCTCATAAGGCCGACCCCGAAAGCCGTTGTTCAATCGCAGGCCTCAATGTGCGCTTGACCCACTCGGTGAATTCAGCCTGCTGTGACAAGGTTGAGGGGGGCATGGTTGAGAGCGATAGCGACGAAAGACTATCTTCCAGATGATTCAAAAAGTGCGGCAAGCGTTCCAGGTAACCACTTTTTTGATCGCGCAGGGTTAAGCGGCAGAAAATCCCCAGCACTTTTAGCGAACGCTGGGCGGCCATCGCGTGGCACTGGTTCAGAAAAGTGACAAAATCCACGCTGCTGGGAAGACGGCCATCATGACGTGCCTGCTGATAAAACGCCTTAACAAAGTCGTCAAACTGCTCGCTGCTAAAGCGGCAGTAGCGCCCGCGCAGTAGCGAGATAACGTCGTAGCTGAGAGGGCCCGCCACCGCGTCCTGGAAGTCGATCATAAACAGCCGCTGGTCATGCACCATCAAGTTCATAGCATCATAATCACGGTGCACACTAACGACCGGCTGCGCTATGGCCTGCTGGATCAGGTGCTCGCGAATAGCCTGCCAGCTTTCCGGCGGTGGTAGGTTTAGCCAAGCGTCAAGACACCACTCGGGAAACAAATCGAGCTCCCGGCCGAGTAGCGCCGTATCATAGGCGGGCAGTGAGTCAGGGCCAGCGCGGTTTTGCAGCTCCGCGATGAGCGTGAGAGCCTGCGCATGGTAGGCCTGTGTGGTAGCGTCGTCGGTGAATAAGTTCTGCAGCGGCGTGTTACCCAGGTCGTCGAGCAGTAGAAACCCCTCCGCTAAGTTGGCGGCGAGCACCTTGGGTACCGGTAAGCCTGCGCTATGCCAGCGTTTGGCGATAGCCACAAAAGGTGCGGAATCCTCCTGCTCAGGTGGGGCGTCCATGACCACCTGGGTACTGCCGTTGGGTAGCGTTAGGCGAAAATAGCGCCGAAAACTCGCATCACCCACGGCGGATGAAAGTGAAATATCGGCCTCAGAAAGGCCATTTTGTTGGGCAGCCCACGTGGTGAGGGCGTTAATCCGATATGAGGACATGCAAGCTCCTTGCTGGTCGGGCATCATGCGGGCTGTATAATACCCATTCTGGATGCCAAGGATAACGAACATGGGCAAGCGATTTTCGCGCACGTTGCCGGTTGCGCATACGCTGATGGGCAGTTTGCTTGCTGGCGCCTCGTTTACAGCGGGGGCTCAGGGCCAATCCATGTCCGCTGAAGCGTTGGATTGGCAACCCTGGGGAGAAGAGGAAGCGGCTAACCAATTGTGCCGTGGGCGCTACGTGATGCCCGGCTACCGCTTGCCAGCGCAAGATAACCCGGAAAATCTCTCACTAGAGGCCAGCGACGTCGACTACGCGGCCAATGGTGAAGCGCTGCTACGCGGTGAC
Source organism: Halomonas sp. H2 (assembly GCF_050215315.1). Classification (GTDB taxonomy): domain Bacteria; phylum Pseudomonadota; class Gammaproteobacteria; order Pseudomonadales; family Halomonadaceae; genus Vreelandella. The sequence continues at coordinate 2,856,592 of NZ_CP189760.1, read as the reverse complement.
GTCGTGTTACGCCGCGGCAATGAAGAAGTGGAAGCCGAGCGAATCTTTCTACCCGCCGACCGTCAGCAGGTTGATGCAGAAGGTAATATTGCCATCCGCGATGGACAAGCGCTGGTGCGTGGTGAGCAGGCGATGCTTAGACTCAATGAAGATCGCGCGACGCTGGGGAATAGTCACTATGTGCTGTATGAACAGCATTTGCGTGGACAGGCCAGCCAATTGGAGCAGACCGGCGAATCCCAATACCGCTTGCAAGACGCTAGTTTCACCACCTGTGACCCGGGTGAAAATAGCTGGCAGTTAGTCAGTAGCGATATTCGCCTTAACCAGGCCGAAGGTTACGGAACCGCTCGTCATGCGCGTTTACATGTTAAAGACGTCCCGGTGTTTTATTGGCCATGGTTACGTTTTCCCATCGATGACCGTCGCCATACGGGGCTACTTTCTCCGTCGATTGGTTTTTCATCAGATGGGTTCGACTATGCTCAGCCGTTTTATTGGAATATCGCCGCTAACCACGATGCGACCATTACACCGCGCTGGATGAGCGACCGCGGGCTGTTGATGAACGGTGAGTACCGCTACCTGTTTGAAGAGAGCGCGGGCATCGTTGAAGGCGGCTATTTAAATAGCGATAACGGCGGCTCTGGCGGCGATGCGAATCGCTTTGAGGGCGAGGATCGCTGGTATGTTGATGCTCGCCACGCTGGGCGTGTCAACGAGCGCAGTGATTACCGGCTGCGCTACGGGGCGGCCAGTGACGGGCGCTATTTCGATGACTTTGGTGGTGAGTTTGGCGAGAGTGACCGCGTCAGCATGGAGCGTTTGGCCCAGGTCGATTACCGCGGCCAGCGCTGGCAGTTAGATGCCCGCGCCCAGGGCTTCCAGCGCCTGGAAGACCCGCTTAACGATACTGACAAGCCTTTTTACCGACTGCCGAGTCTAAGCGCCAACGCCAATTGGCAGTTCGACAACGGGCTGTATACCCAGTGGCGTTCCAACGCGACCTACTTTTGGCGCGATGTGGATGAGCGCGATGTGGATGAACGCGAAGCAGCCACCGGTACCCGCGTGCATCTTACGCCCGCCGTTGGCTGGCGATTTGAGCAGCCGTGGGGCTACCTGGAGCCACGTACCGAACTGTGGAACACCGCCTACGAACTCGATTACGGTGAGCGCGATACGGAGCGTGGTGATTCACCCAGCCGTAGCGTTGCGCTGACCTCAATCGACAGCGGGTTGGTGTTTGAGCGTGAGCTAGCGCTGGGGGGGCGCGATTATCGTCAAACCTTAGAGCCGCGTTTGAACTACGCTTATGTGCCGCGTACGAACCAGAGTGAATTGCCCGATTTTGATAGCCGTGAACGCGCCTTCTCCTGGGATCAGCTCTGGTCAGCCCAGCGCTTTTCCGGCGCCGACCGGGTGGGTGATCTCAACCGGCTCTCGTATGGCGTGCAGTCGCGCCTGTTGGAAGATGCCACCGGTCGCGACCGTCTATCGTTTGGGGTCGGGCAGAGCGTTTACTTCGATGAGCGGCGAATCGACAGCGAAGGCGATCCCGATACACTGCCGGATCGGCCGGAAGATAACCCGAACGTTAACCCGGAAAGCCGTTACCAGGCCACCCGGGATCGCTCGCCGCTGGTGTCTCGACTTGACTGGCAGATCAACGACCGCTGGAGCAGTGGGGCAGAATGGCTCTACGATGACCACCGCGAGCGCACCGAACGCTCTAGCATCGATGTGGGATATCGCCATCCTGAAGGCCACGTAGTGAACCTTGGCTACCGTTGGGAGATCGAAGGGTTCGACCCAGGCGTATTGCCCGGCGATGATGGCTTTCGTGACTATAATCGCGAAGAGTGGGATCTGTCGTTTGCCTGGAAAGCCAGCACCAGCATTGATTTGATTGGCCGCTACCTGCACGATCAAACCAATGATCGCTCTCTTGAGCAACTGGCAGGCGTGCAGTGGAATAACTGCTGCTACGGCCTGCAGTTAGTTTGGCGCGAATGGGTCGATGATGACGATACTGCCCGCATCGATGATGACTTTAATGATCGCGGGCTATTTTTGCGCTTCGTATTCCGTGGCTTAGGTGGCGTCGGCCAGGATGCGGACAGCTATTTTGAACAGACCATTCCTGGCTATCGTCCGACTGCCCTGTAAATGACACCCACTGAATGGCTAATGAAAGAGACGTTTGTTATGAAAATGAGAAAGCCCCTGCTAGGCCGTATGAAACAGCGCTCTGCTGGTAGCCTGCTGGCTCTGTGCGTAGGCGTAAGCATGGCGTTGGCCCCGCTTGCGCTGCAGGCGCAGAATTTCGAGTCCACCCAACGCCAAATGCTTGATGGCGTTGCGGCGGTGGTTAATGACGATGTCATTATGCGCAGCGAACTAGATGGTCGCATGGCACAAATTGAGCAGCAGGCTCAAGCTCAGGGCGGCAATCTTCCTCCCCGTTCGCAGCTTGAGCGTCAGGTGCTTGAGCGCATGGTGATGGAGGAGATTCAGCTCCAGATGGCGGAAGACGCCAGTCTTACTATTGACGACACCGAGCTTAATAGCCAAGTGCGTTCCATCGCCGAATCAAACGGTATGACACTTGAAGAGTTTGCCGATGCGGTAGAGGGCGACGGTATGACCTTGGCTATGGTACGTGATGATGTGCGCCGTGAAATACTTATGCGTCAGGTGCAGCAGAGTCAGATTCGTAATCGTGTCTCGGTCAGCGATCGTGATGTTGAGCGCTTTTTAAATCAGCAGCCGAATCAGCCCGGCGAGCAGAACTTTATTGAAGAGATCCGCGCACGCCATGTGCTGATTGCCCTGACCCCTAATCGCAATGAAAATCAGGCCCGTGCCCGTGCTGAAGAAGTGCGCGAGCGCTTGTCTCAGGGCGAGGATTTTGCCTCGCTGGCGCGTGAGGTTAGTGACGATAGTGGAACCGCGCTTAACGGTGGTGAGCTTGGCTGGGTGCGCCCAGGGCAAACCGTGCCTGCTTTTGAAGAAGCGATGCGCGATTTAGGTGCCAACCAGATATCTCAACCGGTACGCTCTCAGTTCGGCTACCACGTGATTGAAGTGCAAGAGCGCCGCCGCCAGAACGTCACGCAGGAGAGCCAGCGCGAGCAGGTGCGCCAGGCGATTTTCCAGCGCCGCGCCAACGCAGAGCTGCAAACTTGGCAGCAAGAGATCCGTTCACAGGCCTTTGTTGATATTCGTCTCTGATGGTTGATCGAGGTTTAAGCGTCGATGTCGCGGTAACGCTAAACAGCGCCTTGCCGGTGGTAGTGACGACCGGCGAACCGGCGGGTATCGGCCCTGAGCTAATCTTAATGCTGGCAGCGCAGGGCCAACTGCCCGCTCATACCGTCGCCATTGGCGACCCGGATATGCTGCGCCAGCGGGCAGCTATGCTGGGGCTTACTATCACGATTGTTGAATGTTCACCCGGTCAATTACCGGCTGGCGTCGGGGTATTGCCGGTCTGGCCCGTCGCGCTTAAAGCGCCTGCGACACCTGGGTGCTTAAACCCCGCCAATGCCGACTATGTGCTGGCTACATTGGCGCTAGCTGTTGAGGCGTGCCAGGTAGGCCACGCCGCCGCTATGGTTACGGCGCCACTGCATAAAGGCGTGATTATCGAAGGGGGGCATCCTGGCTTTACCGGCCACACCGAGTGGCTGCGTGATGCCTGCGGTGTCGCTGAAGTGGTGATGCTGCTGGCCACCGATGCAGCGCTGCATGCGGCGTCACCAAACTGGCAGGGCAGCGGTGATCTTCGCGTGGCACTGGTTACTACCCACTTGCCGCTGCGCAATGTGGCGGATGCGATTACCTATGCTCGGGTGACTCAGATTAGCCGCTTGCTGGCGGCTGATCTGCAACGCCAGTTTGGGATTGCCAAACCGCGTATTGCCGTGTGTGGTTTAAATCCACATGCCGGTGAAGATGGCCATTTGGGCCGCGAAGAGCTGGACATTATTATTCCAGCGCTGGAAGCCTTACGCGCTGAGGGGTTGGATATTCACGGCCCACTGCCAGCCGACACGCTGTTTACTCCCCGCCACTTAGCGGGTGTCGATGCGGTATTGGCGATGTACCATGACCAGGGCTTGGCAGTTCTCAAGTACGCAGGCTTCGGCCAAGCCGCCAATATTACGTTGGGCCTACCGCTGGTGCGCACGTCGGTCGACCACGGCACCGCGCTAGATCTGGCCGGTAAAGGGGTAGCCGACCCCGGCAGCCTAAATGTCGCTATCGCCCTTGCTCGCCGTTTAGCCGCGCAGCAATTGTCGGCGACTGCCTAGTCTTTGTTGCTACATACTCTCGATTGAATTTGCACTCCAAGGAACACCGTTTGATGTCTACTGTGCCCCAACATCGCGCCCGTAAACGCTTTGGTCAGAATTTTTTACGCGATCTCGGCATTATTTCGCGGATCGTTCGCGCGGTGGGTCCGCGCTCGGCGGATCGGCTTGTCGAAATCGGCCCAGGCCAGGGCGCACTAACTGAGCCGTTGCTGGAAGCCGCCGGGCACCTCGAGGTGATTGAACTCGACCGCGATCTAATTCCTGGCCTGCGGGTGCAATTTTTTAACTACCCAGATTTTGTGATCCATGAAGGCGACGCGCTGAAGTTTGATTTTGCCGCGCTAAAAGGCGATGGGCCCGCGCTACGCGTGGTGGGCAACCTGCCCTATAACATCTCCACGCCGCTGATAATTCATCTACTGGCGGCAGGAAGTGCGCTAGAGGATATGCACTTTATGCTGCAAAAAGAGGTGGTTGAGCGCTTAGCGGCAGAGCCAGGCGGCGCTGATTGGGGGCGTTTATCGGTCATGGCCCAGTACTACTGCCAGGTCGAACAGCTGTTTATTGTGCCGCCGGAAGCCTTTGTGCCGCGCCCCAAGGTTGACTCGGCGATTGTGCGCTTAACGCCCCACGAGCACCTACCTCACACCGCAGATGATCCTGTGCTGCTGTTTGAACTGGTCAAACTCGCCTTTGGCCAGCGGCGTAAAACGCTGCGCAATAACTTCAAGGGGCGGGTGAGTGTCGAGACGTTAGAAGAGCTGGGTATTGATCCCATTCGCCGTCCACAAACCCTAACGGTGGCCGAGTATGTGGCGATTGCCAACCGTGTTGCGGCCAATGAACCGGTGAGCAGTGAGCGAGGCAGCGAAGAGTGAGTGGCCTAGCGATCGAAGTAAGCGTCGCACCTCGCTATCGAGCCGATGAGTCCAGCGACGTTGAGTCGCGCTACGTGTTTAGCTACACAGTGACGGTGCACAACCAAAGCCCCCACAGTGTTCAGTTGATGGCGCGCTACTGGAAAATCACCCAGGGCAGCGGTGACTGCCAGGAAGTGCGTGGCAAAGGCGTTGTTGGTCAGCAGCCGCTGATTGGCCCCGGCCAGAGCTTTCGCTACACCAGTCGTGCCATTCTACAAACGCCGGTAGGGGTGATGGAAGGTGCCTACACCTTGTTAGACACCTCCACTCAGCGCGCCTTTGAGGTGGCGATTACTCCCTTCAGGTTGGCAGCGCCGCTACAGCTTCACTAGGCGTCTAGCGCTAGCCTGTTCTCCAGATGGTCGCAAAGCCGCAGGGCCAGCTGCACTAAGGTTAGTGTTGGATTGGCATGGCCGGCGCTGGCGAAAAGGCTGGAACCCGCGATATAGAAATTATCCTGAGCAAACAGGCGGCAGTCAGAGTTAACGATGCCGCTCTCTGGGTTCATACTCATCCGTGTCCCGCCCATATGGTGACGGCCAGCGATTTCGCCCTCGGTAGGTAGGTGCACGGGAGGAGCCGCTAGCCAGTCTTCCATTTGTAGCCTTCCGACCTCGTTGTCGCGCAGATACTCGCCGAGTAGCAGTATGCTCTCGCGAATAGTGTGACGGTCCAAATCCGATTGCCGCCAAACCAAGCGGCTGCGTGGTACGCCCAACTCATCCAATTCATCGCTAAGCTCGATACGATTATCGAAGCGTGGCTCCTGCTCCCAGGCAGCTCTTAGCACTGCACCATGAATCACCCGCCCCTGCGCTTGCCAGGTAGTTATTCGCCCAGCCAGCGTAGGTGCCTGATCAGCGAGCTCATTGATCAATTCCTGGGTGGCCTCAGCGTTCATGCGGTGCAAGCGCAAGCCACAGTTAAGCATTTGCCGTGAGGCGATGGCGTCAGCCGAGGGGGAGAGAAATACATTGTGCTCATCGTCCAGGCCCAGCGCTGCGGGTTCAAACAGCAGTGCCTTACCCACCGTGGCGTGGGGATGCTCCATCCAGTAGCGCCCGAGGGTGGCATCTTCTGGTATCAGTTGTCCTTGGGCCTGTTGATTGCACCACAGCAATAGACGCGAGTTTTCAATGCCGCCGCAGGCGAGTACGAAGTAGCGAGCCCGAACCTGACGGTAGTCGCCTTGGTAGTTTCTAAAAGTGGCAGTGGTGACCTTGCCATTTTGCGTTTCTAGCGCGACCAAATTGGCGGTTAGGCAGCATTGAAGAGCGGTTAGCTCGCTGAGCGTAGCGGCATGCTTTTCCTTCATACGCGTGGGGGAACCCAGCGAAAAAAAGATGCGCTTAAGCCCCGCGTTAGCGATCAAGTAATCGGCAGGCGTCGTCTCTAAGCTAAGTATGCTGACGGCAGCGTTGTAGTAAGGTTCTAGCGCATCACGGCCAATTGGCCAGGCCGTTTCGCTACTGGCTGTCTTGGCGGTAAAGTCGTAACGATCCAAGGGGCGACAAACGCCTCCCCAGTGGTTGGTCGACCCACCTAAGTAGCGCAAGCGAGCGCCATGCAGCGGAATATAAGGGTCTCCCACTGTCTCGCCCCGGTAGCACTCTTGGGAGCGTTCGCTGTATTCAGCATCGCCGCCTTCGCAGAGCAATACACTGTGCCCCTGCTCTGCCAAAGTGACCGCCATTGAAATGCCCGCAGCGCCAGCGCCAATAATGCACACATCTACGCCGTCCTGATGTTCACTGATAGCCTTGAAATCAATATACATCAGCGGTCGCTAGCCTTAAGCAGCCAGCCGTTCACCGTCACCGGGGCGGGTGGTGGGGAGAGCTTAGGGCCTGCAGCTTGGACAGTTGGGGGAAGCATGGAGCCGGGCAGCACTACCGCACCGATACCGGCAAGGGAGACGACGCGTAGTAGCCCGCGCCGGGTATGATCCATAGGCATATGGGTGTCGTTTTCCTTAACAGTGGTAGCAACGTTTATAGCGGAAGCTTCTTTGATGACGTGGGGCTTAAGAGTGCTAAAGCGTACTTTTATAGTGGTCCAGGTTCGGCTTTTTCACCAGTGTTAATCATTAACATGGACAACGACGGCAGGCAGAGTAAGTAGATGAGGTGGTAGTATTTAGCCCACTCATTTCATTAATAAAGGCTTCGCGCATGAGTAGCTATGCGATCGGCGATTTACACGGCTGTCACGCCGAGTTTGTAGCACTTCTTGAGAAGCTCGGCTTCGATCCTGCGCGGGATACGCTTTGGCTGGTGGGCGATTTGATCAACCGAGGGCCAGGCTCTTTAGCGTGCCTGCGGGAAGTGCATGCGCTGGGCAGCACCGCGCGAACGGTGCTGGGTAATCACGATTTTTATTTGTTAGTGGCGGCCCGCGGCGGTGGCAAACTGAAAAAAAACGACACCTTGGGCGATATTCTAAACGCGCCTGACCGCGAAGCGCTGCTGGATTGGCTGCAGAGCCAGCCGCTGAGTGTGTTTGAAAACCATACGCTGATGACCCACGCCGGGCTGTTGCCCCAGTGGAGCGTGGCCCAAACCGAGGCGCTCGGGCGTGAAGTGCAGGCGGCACTTACAAGTGAGGCGTCCGGTGAGTTTTTAACCCAGCTATTTGGCAACCAACCGGATCTTTGGCGCGACGATCTAGACGGCATGGATCGCCTGCGCCTGATCGTCAACGTACTGACCCGGATGCGCTTTATTGATGCCCAGGGGCGCTTGAATTTTGCTGCCAAAGAGGGGCTCGATAGCACCCCAGAGAGCTTTCTACCCTGGTTTCAATACCCGCGTAGCGATGACACTCGGCTGCTATTTGGCCACTGGGCTGCTCTTGAGGGTAAGACCCCTAAAGCTCGAGTGCCCGCAGAGGCGCTGGATACAGGCTGTGTTTGGGGCGGGCGATTAACCGCGCTTGATCTGGTCAGCGGCGAGCGCACCAGTGTAGCGAGTCATCAGCGGGGAAGGCGGTAGTGAAAGAACCAAACAGTGATCCACGCTTAGCGGGCCTGAACGTTTATCGGGTCGGAGGCGCCGTGCGCGATGTGTTGCTAGGCTGGCCGGTCTATGACAACGACTGGGTGGTGGTGGGTGCCACGCCAGACGACATGCGCAAGCGCGGCTTTAAACCCGTGGGGCGCGACTTTCCGGTCTTTTTGCACCCAGAGTCGGCGGAAGAGTACGCTCTGGCCCGCACTGAGCGTAAGTCGGGACACGGTTATGCAGGTTTTGAGGTGCACGCCAGCCCGGATGTGACCCTGGAAGAGGATTTGCTGCGGCGTGATTTGACCATCAACGCGATTGCTCAGAGCACTGACGGCGAGTTGATCGACCCTTTCAATGGTCAGGGCGATATTGAGCGGCGTGTGTTGCGGCATATCTCAGCGGCGTTTAGCGAAGACCCGCTGCGGGTGCTGCGTACCGCGCGCTTTCTGGCTCGCTATGCGTCGCTGGGTTTCACCATCGCACCCGAGACGTTAGCGCTGATGCGCCAAGTGAGCCAAAGCGGCGAGCTTGAACATTTGGCCGCCGAGCGAGTGTGGGTGGAAACCGAGAAAGCGCTAGGCGAGCCGAACCCAGAGGTTTACTTCACCACGTTGGAGCGTTGTGACGCGCTCAGCGTGTGGTGGCCAGCATTAGCGGGTGAGGCATTAAAGCAAGGCTTAATTGCGCTGGCTCAGGTGCCTTCCAGCAGTGCTCTGCCGTTGGCCCACTGGCGCTATGCACAGTTGCTCTCGCCGCTAACCGCCGATCAGCGCGAGGTTTTGGCCGCCGGGCTTAAGCTGCCTAACGCCGTTGCTCAGCTTGCCCGCCATGCCGCGCATACTCATGCGCTATTAGTTGAACCGCTGGATGGGCCGAAGGTGCTGTACTGGCTGGAGCGTTTGGATGGCTGGCGTAAACCAGCACAGGTCGAGGCGCAGTTGGCATTAGTGGGCGTGCTGGCACCTGAGCAGATGGCGAGGCTGGGTCATGCCTGGCAAGCCGCCCGCATGGTTAATCCTCAGACGCTAATAGCCGAAGGGTATCAAGGCGCGGCGTTGGGTAGAGCTTTGCGCGAGCGCCGCGGGCAGGCAGTGGTGGCTGCATTAACGTAGTGTTTTTTTGCGGGTAAGCTGCCGAGAGCGTTATCTAAGTGCCCCAGCAAAAAAGGGCTGTTCGTCTGCTTGAGAGATCCAGCGGCCCCGCCAGCTGAAATCTACCGCCCAGAGGCGCTGGTTGCCTAGCTCGAAGGCGCTCCAGAGCGCAGTATAAGGCGTGCCGCAGCGAGGGTGGCGCTGCTCGGGCAGCAACTCGGCAAGCGGCTGTAAAACAAACGCATTATGGGTGATTTCGCTGCGCGGTAAGGTGATGCCATCGGCAGTGCCGCAGGTGTCCCCCACGGTTAGCAGGTCAATATCCAGCGCGCGGGGGCTAAATTTAGCAATATCGGGCAGGCGGCCATGCTCAATTTCGAGCTGTTTACCCCACGCCTGCAGTTCGCCGGGTGTCCAAGCGCTATGAAATGCCACCACTAGGTTATAGAAATTACGGCTGTCGGTGAATCCGACCGGCTCGCTTTCAAACACCCGAGAGATCTGCAGGGGGCCGAAGGTATCGGCAAGCGCATCAAGGCAGCAGCGAATATGCCGGGTAGGGTGGATGTTGCTGCCTAAACTGACCGTCACCAGCTTCATGCGCTGATCTCCTGGGTTGCCTCTGGCAGGCTGCCGCGGGTAATTTCCAGGCCGACGCTAGTGGCGTTAGGAACGGCCCCCGGTTTGCGTACCGTTAAACGCAGCCAGGTGATCGGAAACTCAGTACGCAGGCACTCAGCGAGGCGCTCGGCAAAGGTCTCTACCAGGGCAAATTGATGGGCGTCGGCAAACTGCTGGATACGCTGGCAGATAGCGGCGTAGTCTAGTGTGAGGCGCAAATCATCGGTGGCTGCTGCCGAACGAATGTCAGTGGCCAAAACCAAGTCTAGGCTTAACGACTGTTGAATCGAGCGCTCCCAGTCGTAGACACCAATGACAGTGTCGACGGCTAACGCCTCAATCAAAATGCGATCCATCCAGCTTCCCCCTACGGCAACAAGCGGGCGATTGTACGTTAGGATGGGGTTAAACGACAGTCAGCCGAACTATCGAGACGGTCTATAAAGCGAGCAGAGCGCCATGGTGTGGATAGTGGTGGGTTATTTAAGCGGTAGTTGGCTGGCAGCGTTGAGCGTTTGCCGCCTGGCTGGCGTGGGCGACCCCCGCCAGCACGGCTCATCTAATCCAGGCTTTTCCAACGTACTGAGACTTTATGGCCCGCGTTTGGCAGCAGTGACGCTGCTGTTAGACGCCTTGAAGGGCATGCCTGCCGTACTGGGGGCGAAATTGATGAGTTGCCCGATTTGGCTGCAAGGACTGGTTGGGCTGGCTGTTTTGTTGGGCCACAGTTTTCCACTATGGCACGGTTTTCGTGGCGGCAAGGCGGTCGCTAGCGCATTTGGTGTACTGCTGGTGTTGGTGCCCTATGTGGCGCTATTGAGTGCGGTTGTCTGGTCATTGCTGGCATGGCGATTGAAGACGGCGGCAATTGCCTCATTAGTGAGTGCGTTATTGGCGCCGCTGTTATGTGTTTGGTTAGCCCCAGAGTATTTCATGGTGGTAGGCGGCTTCAGCCTACTGGTGCTGACCCGCCATGGATTCAATATTCGCCGTCTGCGGCATGGCGAGGAGCCGCCGTTTCGCGGCTCTTAGTCGTTAGAGAGTGGGCAGGCTCTCAGGCGGTGCTAGTTGGTCTAGTGGCCAGCGGGGCGTTGCCTGCATCAAGCCGGGAGTATCGCATTCACCCGCAGCCAGGCGTTGAGCGCCTACATAAGCAATCATGGCGCCATTGTCGGTGCAGAAGCGTCCCCTTGGATAGTAAGCGCGGGCTTGGCGCTTTTCACACTCAACCTGCAGTCGTTCGCGCAGACGATGATTGGCGCTGACGCCACCTGCGACCACTAAACGTTTCAAGCCGGTTTGATCCAGCGCTCGGCGGCACTTAATCACCAGCGTATCGACAACCGCCTCTTCAAAAGCACGGGCAACGTCGGCGCGGGCTTGGGCGTCGAGCTCGTTGGCGGCCGCTAATTGACGAATGGCCGTCATGGTGTGGGTTTTTAAGCCCGAAAAGCTGAAATCAAGCCCAGGGCGGTCGGTCATGGGGCGTGGGAAGCGAAAGCGCTTGGGGTCGCCCTGTTCGGCTAGCTTGGCGACTTCAGGACCACCTGGGTAGGCCAGGCCCAGCATCTTGGCGGCCTTATCAAACGCCTCACCCGCCGCATCATCCACCGATTCGCCGAGCAGTTGATAGCGCCCCAGCCCTTGCACTTCAACGAGTTGGGTATGCCCGCCGGACACCAGTAACGCGACAAATGGAAATTCGGGCGACTCTTCCTCCAGCATTGGCGCCAGCAGGTGGCCTTCCATATGATGAACGCCAAGCACAGGGATGCTCAGTGCACGGGCCATGCCGTGGGCCGTACTGGCACCCACCATTAGGGCGCCTACCAAGCCTGGCCCCGCAGTATAAGTAATTCCGTCCAGGTCGTTACGCGTCAACTTGGCGTCACTGAGTACCTGCTCAATCAGCGGCAGCAGTTTACGAGTGTGATCCCGTGAGGCGAGTTCGGGCACTACGCCGCCAAACTCTGCGTGCATAGCGATTTGGCTATACAGCGCGTCGGCAAGCAGCCCTTTGCCACCTGTCAGCGAGGTATCGTAAAGCGCGACACCCGTTTCATCACAGGATGTTTCAATGCCCAGTACACGCATAAAAAAGCGACTCTTTGAGGATGTGTTTGAAGATAGCAGAGTGAGAAAAATCAGTGCGACAGTTTAGCATTGTCCCTATAGGCGGGCGTTAATATTTGCAAAGATAGCTGGTGGCGACTAGACTACTGTGCGCTGTAAAACTGGGTCGTACACCGCGTTCTAAACCGCAACATTGCAGTGTACGTACTATCCGAACTCAAGACTCCTTAAGGTAGGTGAGTGCTTAATGCCTTCTGTAAAAGTACGTGATAACGAGCCGTTTGACGTCGCCCTGCGTCGCTTCAAGCGTTCTTGCGAAAAAGCCGGTGTTCTCTCTGAAGTACGCCGCCGCGAGCACTATGAGAAGCCGACTGCTGAGCGTAAACGCAAAGCGGCAGCTGCTGTGAAGCGTCACGCTAAGAAAATTCAGCGTGAAACTAAGCGTTTCGAACGGCTCTATTGATCCGTACCCGAGGGGGCCGGAGCAATTAGCTGGTCGTCTCAAGAGGGATGCCAAACGGCCGCCACTAGGTGGCCGTTTGTTTTTCGATACTTGATAGCTGTTTGCGACCATCGCTGTTTAAGGTGATCTGGCAGTGAGCCTGATGACCTTAAGCTCAGTTTTAAGACGATGCCCTAAAAACTTTGTCTTTAAAACAGTCTTCAAAGTCAGCGCTTTGCGCAAGGATGCCCGACGTTCATGGCAGGCCAAATTCCACAGCGTTTTATTGATGACCTGTTAGGCCGCGTTGACGTGGTCGAGGTGGTTGGTGAGCGTGTGCAGCTTAAAAAGGCCGGCCGTAACTACTCGGGACTATGTCCTTTCCATCAAGAGAAAACTCCGTCGTTCACCGTTAGTGCTGATAAGCAGTTTTATCACTGCTTCGGCTGCGGAGCGAATGGTAATGCACTACGCTTCTTGATGGAGTACGACAAATTACCGTTTCCTGAAGCGGTAGAGCAGTTAGCTGGACGCCTGGGTATTGAAGTGCCCCGCGAGGGCGCCGATGATCCGCGTGCTCAGCAGCGGGAAAAGAAGCGCAAAGAGGGCGTTAACCTGCTGGAGCTCGCCGCAAGTTTTTATCGCGAGCGATTAAAGATGCAGGAAGGCCAGCCCGCCCAGCGTTATCTGTCGGGTCGTGGGCTCTCTGACGATGTGATCAAAACCTATGCTATTGGCTATGCGCCAGCTGGCTGGGAGGCGTTAAAGCAGCATCTTAGCGAGCGCGGTATTGGTGAGCCAGTTCAGGTTGAATATGGCCTGCTGATTCACCGCGAAGATACCGGGCGCACCTATGACCGCTTTCGCGATCGGGTAATGTTCCCGATTCGCGACCTGCGTGGTCGCACGATTGCTTTCGGCGGCAGGGTGATGGGGGATGATCAGCCCAAATACCTAAACTCGCCAGAAACACCGGTGTTCCATAAGGGCCGCGAGCTATACGGTTTGTATGAGGCGCGCCAAGTTTCGAGCAAACTTGAACAACTGGTGATGGTCGAAGGCTATATGGATGTTGTGGCGCTAGCGCAATACGGCATCCATAACGCTGTGGCGACGCTGGGTACCGCCACCACGGAAGACCATTTGACCCGCCTGTTTCGACTGGTGAGTCGCGTGGTGTTCTGTTTCGACGGTGACCGTGCAGGCAGGCAGGCGGCCAGCCGGGCGTTGGAAACTGCACTACCGCAAATGATTGATGGCCGTGAAGCGCGCTTTCTGTTTCTGCCCGAGGGTGATGATCCAGACTCTTTGGTGCGCCGTGAAGGCACCCAGGCGTTTCAGGATCGCGTGACCTGTGCCATGCCGCTGTCGGAGTTTTTGTTTGAACAGGCGGCCCAGGGGCGCGATCTAAATACGGTGGAAGGGCGCGAGCGGTTTGCCAGTCAGGTGCTTGAAGCATTGAACAAAGTGCCTGAAGGCATGCTCAAATCGCTACTGTTGGAGTCTTTGGCGCAGCGTAGTGGGTTGGCGCAAGAGCAGTTGAAAGTGCTGCTCGAAAAGCGTGCTCAGGCAGCGCAGCAGCGTCTCACTCAGAGACAGGCCGAGCAATTTACAGAGGCGTCGCCGTCGCCAGTGGAAGTGCAGGCTGCAGTTGCGCCGTCGTCAAGGGTGCGCTCGCAGGTGCTTTCTCCTGTTGGGCGTATTGTTCAACTGCTATTGCACGAGCCTAACTTGGTGTCTGCGCTACCCGAGCATTTGGAATGGCTGCCGGAAGATGACGATGCGCCGCTATGCCGAGAGTTAATTGCACTGCTCAAGGCGGGGCGTTATCGCAGCCCGCAAGTAGTGTTGGCGCATTTTCAGGGTAGTCAGCAGGGGCAGGCTTTGGCGGCTTTCGCTAAGCGCGAACTGTTAATTCCCAAGGCCGATAGAGAGGCCGAGCTGAGTGGCTGGGTGGAGCATCTGCAGCACGTTCAGCGTCAGCGCTCTCCGCATGAGGAGTACGCTGCGTTACTGGCGCAGGAGCGCGCCGGGCAAAAGCTAGATAAGGAGCAGCGCCAGCGTTTAGCAAGCTTGGTAATGGAGCTTGCACAGCGCTAATAAAGCGGTGTTTAGACGGTGGGGTTGAATTCCTAACGTTTCAGCACCAAATATGGGTCAGTCACCGAGCGCTGGCCTAACCGCATAACCTAACACACCTGCATGGCCGCGCAAATACGTCAAGCTGGAAAATTTCCGGTAAATTACGCTATACTGTACGGCTTGTTGAGTTTAATCGATTCAGCGCTCCAGGTGTTTCATTCTTCTTCGTCGAGATAGGGTTTCTATGGCTGGAAATGCGCAGCAGCAGTCACGTCTGAAGGAGTTGATCGCACGAGGCAAGGAACAGGGCTACCTGACCTATGCCGAGGTCAACGACCATCTACCTGAGGATATCGCCGACCCGGATCAAGTGGAAGACATCATTGGCATGATCAACGACATGGGTATAAGTGTCGCTGAAGAAGCGCCAGATGAAGACACTTTGATGATGTCGGATCAATCCACGGACGAGTCCGCTGCGGAAGAGGCCGTAGCGGCTCTTGCCGCCGTGGAAAGCGATGTAGGCCGCACCACTGACCCCGTGCGCATGTACATGCGCGAAATGGGCACGGTTGAGCTTCTGACCCGTGAAGGCGAAATTGAAATCGCCAAACGGATCGAAGAAGGCACCCGCGAAGTGATGTCGTCTCTGGCCTATTTGCCGGGTGCCGTCGCGTCTATTCTGGACGCCTACGACGCTACTCAGGATGAAGAGGCCCCGGGACGTCTTTCGGATCTGTTTTCTGGTTTCATCGACCCGGATGAAGGTATCCCCGGCGTTGCCGAAGCAGAAGTTCCCGAACCTGAGCCCGAGTCTGAGCACGACGACGCTGAAGGTGATGGCGACGATGAAGACGAGGACTCCACGGCCAGCGAAGGCGGGCCGGATCCGGAAGAGGCGCGTGCACGTTTCGAGCAGATTCGCGAACAGAATGCCTTAGTCGAGGCGGCGTTTGCCAAGCACGGCCGTGGTAGTGCCGAGCTAAAAGCTGAGCAGGCCCGTTTAGCTGTGTTCTTCTCGCCGATCAAACTAGTGCCCAAACACTTTGAGCGTTTAGTCGGTCAAGTGCGTATCAGTGTTGAGCAGGTGCGTGCCCAAGAGAAAGCGGTCATGCAACTGTGCGTGAAAAAAGCTAAGGTACCGCGTAAAACGTTCATTAAGTCGTTTCCTGGCAACGAGTCACGTAAAACGTGGTTGGATGATTTCCAGGCAGCGCAGAGCAAATACGCCGACCGCCTGGAGCCGTTACGCGCCGATATCGCTCGCGCCCAACGCAAGATAGCCTTTGAAGAAGATATGGTGCAGCTCTCGGTTGCCGATCTTAAAGAGGTCAATCGCAAGCTCTCGATTGGTGAGGCGAAAGCTCGTCGTGCCAAGAAAGAGATGGTTGAGGCCAACCTGCGTCTGGTTATCTCGATTGCCAAGAAGTACACCAACCGTGGTTTGCAGTTCTTGGATTTGATCCAAGAGGGCAACATCGGTTTGATGAAAGCGGTTGATAAGTTCGAATATCGCCGTGGTTATAAGTTCTCAACCTATGCCACGTGGTGGATTCGCCAGGCGATTACCCGCTCAATTGCCGATCAGGCGCGCACCATTCGTATTCCGGTGCATATGATTGAGACGATCAACAAGCTCAATCGCGTCTCTCGTCAAATGCTTCAGGAAATGGGTCGTGAGCCGACGCCTGAAGAGCTCGGCGAGCGCTTGGAAATGCCGGAAGATAAAGTACGTAAGGTGCTCAAAATTGCCAAAGAGCCGATCTCCATGGAGACGCCGATTGGTGATGATGACGATTCACACCTGGGCGACTTTATCGAAGACGGCACTATGCTGTTGCCCATTGATATGGCCACCGGTGAAGGTCTTATCGAAGCGACGCGCAACGTGTTAGGCGGCTTGACCGCCCGCGAAGCGAAGGTACTGCGCATGCGTTTCGGTATTGATATGAATACCGACCACACGCTGGAAGAGGTGGGTAAGCAGTTTGACGTAACGCGTGAGCGAATCCGTCAGATTGAAGCCAAAGCGCTGCGCAAGCTGCGTCACCCCAGCCGCTCTGAGCCGCTGCGTTCGTTCCTCGACGAGTGAATGTCGTTAGTAGTGAGTGGTAAGTAGTAAATTGTGAGTGGTAAGTAGAAAGTAAAAAGCCCGTCGTTCTTTGAACGGCGGGCTTTTTGTTGGGGCGATTGTTGGTGGAGATCGTTGGTGGAGATCGTTGCTGCGCTTAAGTGGATATCTGCTGGGCTTGATAAACGCGCCGGGCCAGTAGCAGTAGTTCCAGAGTGGCGATTAAAATCAGGCTGTAACCGAGCAGTTCGACGACTTCTTCAGCGACGCTCTTAAAGGTTCCTGAGTAGCTTTCTTCAAGGACTAACTGCCAAAACTCCTGCCGCCCATAGAGGCGCGAGAATATATAAGTGGTCAGCACGCCTGCCGTAAACAAACCAAAGGCAAAGGTATTGCTGTAATGAGTGAACTCCGCAAGAAAACGTTGGCGCTGCTTCACCACCCAAAAAAGCGATGGGAGAATAATCAGCGCAACGAGTACCTTCCAGGTGTTGTCAGCGACATAGTTATCTAAAAAGTGATCCTGTTCGCGCACTAGAGAGGCGGCCACAAACGCTAGCAGTAGTAGCGTGATGGTGGGCCAAACTTTAAGCACTTGGCGAATATAAATCAGCATGGCGCAGCAGGTGGCCAGCACCAGCGTCTGGGTAAATTCGGTAAAGCCCAGCTCAGAAAACCGAACTGAGGGTAAATAGAGCGCTTCTAAATAGGCACCTTGGGTAATCGCGCCGATAAACAGCACGTATAGCACCGCACGTACTAAGATGGTTCGAAATCCGATAGGCCAGGGAGGGAGAGAAGACATACCAACATCCTTTGTGGGTAAGCAGCGTAGCTACTACACAATTTTGCAATGACATGTGCATATGAAACATGCAGGGGTGAATGTTCATTATATCGTCACAGTTATGTGTTGGCACGTCGATATTGCGGTTAATCCCTCGACGTTTGGTTATCGGCGCTGCAAAGTGTCCCATAGGTAGGTAACAACAGCGTTGTGAGACGTAATAGACAAGGTGGGCTCGCGGTCAATGCCATCGAGTGCTAGGCCAGCGGATGATGGGGTAGCAAGGTGCCTATATTAGCGACCAGGTAGTCGACCAGTTGGCGGATTTTAGGCGACAGGTGGCGGTGGCGAGGGTAAACCGCCCAAACGGCGGTATCGTGATGCTGGAAAGGCTCAAGCACGGCCACCAGCTCTCCGCTAGCCAAGTAGGGCGCAACGTAGTAGTCCGGCAGTTGCGCAAGCCCAAGCCCTTTGCGCGCCGCATCCAGCAGCGCTGGTCCGGAGTTGCCCGACCAGCACCCCTCGACACGCACTTCGCGGCGTTGGCCGTTGACTTCAAACAGCCAGTTGGGTCGTGAGCCAATCAGGCAGCGGTGCTGGCTAAGTTCCGCCAAGGTGTGGGGGCGCGGCGCCTGGCGAAAGTAGTTTTGTGAGCCGACGATATACTCGCGCCGGTCGCATAGCCGCCGGGCAATCAGGCTGGAATCCTTTAATACGCCCATGCGAATGGCAATATCGTAGCCCTCTTCAATGAGTTCCACCGGTCGGTTAGTGAAGTGCATATGAACATCCAGTTGCGGATGCAAACACTGAAAGTCATTCACCAGTGGGGCGATAAAGCGCTCGCCAAAGGTGGTGGCAGAGGTGAGTTTAAGCAGCCCACTAGGCTTGGCTTGGAGTTCGCTAAGCGCCTGCTCGGCATCGCGCAGCCCATCAAATAGATGGCGGCAATGCTCCTCGTAAGTAGTCCCCGCGTCGGTTAGGCGAATTTGCCGCGTGGTGCGGTACAGCAACTGTACGCCTAGCTGATCTTCAAGCTGGCTGACCAAGCGGCTGATATGCGAGGTCGATACTTTCAGGTGGCGGGCCGCAGCAGAGAAGGTGCCTAAACGCACTACCTCAACAAAGGCTTCGATACGGCTCCAGTGCTGCATGTTAACTCCTTGGGTCGATAGCGATTGTTGCTGTGTGGCAATAATATTATGAGTGTATCCCAGTTTATCAAGGGCGCCTAGCTGGCCTACACTGCAACCACTGAAAACAAATTGAGCAGCAGGGTAATGCCTGCTGCGGGCGATGCAAAAGGAGCAGGCTCAATGAAATCACGCGCAGCAGTTGCACTGGAGGCGGGTAAGCCGCTTGAATTAGTTGAGATTGATGTGGAAGGCCCGAAAGCGGGAGAAGTACTGGTTAAAATGGCCGCGACTAGCGTTTGCCATACCGATGCTTATACGCTCTCCGGCGCTGATCCGGAAGGTAACTTCCCTGCGGTTCTCGGCCATGAAGGCGCGGGGGTTGTTCAGGAAGTGGGCGAAGGCGTTACCAGCCTCAAGCCGGGCGACCATGTGATTCCGCTCTACACCGCCGAGTGCGGTAAGTGTAAATTCTGCTTGTCGGGAAAAACCAACCTGTGTGGCAGCGTGCGCGCGACCCAGGGTAAAGGGGTCATGCCCGATGGTACTTCTCGGTTTTCAATCGATGGCAAGATGCTTCATCACTATATGGGCACTTCTACCTTTAGCGAGTACACCGTATTACCCGAAGTCTCACTGGCGGTGGTTTCTAAAGAAGCCCCCATGGATAAAATCTGCCTGCTGGGCTGCGGCGTGACCACCGGTATTGGCGCGGTACTCAATACTGCTAAAGTAGAGCCGGGCGCCACAGTGGCGGTGTTTGGCCTCGGGGCTATCGGTTTGGCCGTCATTCAAGGCGCGGTGATGGCTAAGGCGGGACGTATTCTTGCCATCGACGTTAATGCCGATAAGTTTGAGCTGGCTAAGCAGTTTGGTGCCACTGATTTTGTCAACCCGAAGGAGTACGCAGACCCGATCCAGCAAGTCATCGTCGATATGACCGACGGCGGGGTCGACTACTCCTTTGAGTGTATCGGCAACGTTAACGTGATGCGCTCAGCGTTAGAGTGCTGCCATAAAGGCTGGGGCGAGTCGGTCGTAATCGGTGTCGCTGGTGCCGGTGAGGAGATCTCAACGCGGCCGTTCCAATTGGTCACTGGGCGGGTCTGGAAAGGCTCTGCTTTTGGTGGCGTAAAAGGTCGCAGCGAACTGCCGGGCTACGTTGATCGTTATATGAACGGTGAAATCAATATCGACGATTTCATTACTCACGATATGCCGTTTGAGAAGATCAACGAAGCGTTTGATCTATTGCATGCGGGTAAGAGCATTCGTACGGTGCTGCATTACTAGATCCAGTATTATTAAGTAGTATAGTCAGTACGTTTAAAACGCGGTGGGGTGACCTGCCGCGTTTGCTGCATTTAAAGGAACCTGCCCATGAGCATGAGTGAAACGTTAGAACTGGTGTCCGCTAACCGTAGCTTCGGTGGTTGGCATAAACGCTACCGCCACTACTCCCGTGCGCTGGACTGCGACATGGTCTTCGCTGTTTACTTGCCACCCCAGGCGGAGAACGAGCGTGTGCCACTGCTTTGGTGGCTCTCTGGGCTGACCTGTAATGATGAGAATTTCATGCAGAAAGCAGGTGCTCATCGCTTGGCGGCTGAACTGGGGATTGCCATTGTTTGCCCAGACACTAGCCCACGGGGCACTGATTTACCCGGCGAGCATGAACGCTTTGATTTAGGCTCTGGGGCTGGGTTTTATGTCAATGCTACCGAATCACCGTGGAAGCCTCATTACCGCATGTACGATTATGTGGTTGAGGAACTGCCTTCCGTGGTACGCCAGCACTTTCCAGTAAACGGACGCGAATCAATTAGCGGACACTCGATGGGTGGGCATGGTGCATTGATTCTAGCGCTGCGTCATCCTGGGCGTTTTCGCTCGGTATCGGCGTTTTCACCGGTGGTCAACCCAATGAACTGCCCCTGGGGGCAGCAGGCGTTTAACGCCTATCTGGGTGACGATCAGTCACGCTGGCGCCAGTACGATGCCTGCGAACTAGTGGCCAACGGTGCATCCCGCCAGCGGCTGTTTATCGACCAGGGCGAAGCAGATCAATTCCTGGAAGAGCAGCTCACGCCAGAGCGTTTAGAGGCCGTTTGTGAGGAGCACGATCATCCGTTAACGCTGCGCCGTCAGCCGGGCTACGATCACAGTTACTTCTTCATTGCCTCGTTCATTGAGGATCACCTGCGCTATCATGCAGATCACCTCATGAAGCGTTAAGGATAACGGGATGCTCAATCGCACGCTGCGCCGTTTTATGCGTCTGCTATGGCGGATTGTTTGGCGCGGCGTTTTAGCCTTTGTGCTGCTGTCAGTCGCGCTGGTACTACTGTTTCGCGTCGTTCCGCCACCGGGCTCAATGGTGATGGTCGAGCGCAAAATACAAAGCTGGATCAATAGCGAACCAATTCGCATACAGCGCGAGTGGCGTAGCTGGGATTCTCTCTCGGTAAACGCCAAGCTGGCTGTGATTGCCGCTGAGGATCAGCGCTTTCCACACCACCGCGGGTTTGACCTTGTCGAATTACAACGAGCGTGGCAGGCCAGCCAAGAGGGGCGGCGGCTGCGCGGTGCCAGCACCTTGACTCAGCAAACGGCTAAAAACGTTTTTCTATGGACCGGTCGTAGCTGGACGCGGAAAGGACTGGAGGCGTGGTTTACGCTACTGATCGAGATATTCTGGAGCAAGCAGCGCATTTTAGAGGTCTATCTTAATGTCGCCGAGTGGGATCGCGGCGTGTTTGGGTTGGAGGTCGCTGCTCAGCACTATTTCGGCATCTCTTCCAGCTCGCTTACTGAGCGCCAGGCAAGCCTTCTCGCGGCTATTTTACCCAGCCCGCTGACGCGCAGCGCCTCTCGGCCCGATGCTCAGGTTGAGCGGCGAAGCCAGTGGATACGCCAGCAAATGCGCAATTTAGGCGGCGCTGATTATTTACAGCATTTTTAAGTGTTTTGAGGTCATACCGCCTTATAAGCGGGTTTGCGAATAACCATCACTACTCCGGTGATAGCGACTAACATGCCCACAAGCCCCAGTAAGGGAAGACGCTCGTCAAATAGCCACCACGCCTGCAGTGCCGTGACCGGTGGCACAAGATAAAAGAGACTCGCAACCCGTGAGGCTTCCCCCTTTTTAATCAGCGCCATGAGTAACAGAATAGCGGCAATCGAGAGAATCAAGACCAGCCAGCCTAGCGTCAGTAAAAAGGTGCTACTCCATTCCACTTGGCGGGTCTCAAATAGCCAGGCACCACTGCCGAGTAGCGCCCCCGCGGCGAGGTATTGAATAACCGCCCCTGAGAGCAGCGGCATACTGGTGCAGTACCTTTTCTGATAGAGCGTACCCAGTGAGATACCTATCAAGGCAACGGTGACGCAGAGTAGCGCGCTGATGCCAAAGCCATCGAAGAGTGATTCACCAATCTCTAGCTTACTGCCGAGTACTAAGCTGATCCCGATTAACCCCAACGCCAGCCCCAGCCACTGTTGCCGCTTAAGCTGCTCGCCTAATAGTGGCCCAGCAAAAGCAGCGGTTAATAGCGGTTGCAGACCCACCAGCAGCGCCGCTAAGCCCGCTGGCATTCCTAAGTAGATGCCATAGAAGACACCTCCCAAGTAGGCTCCATGGACTAGAAAACCCGATATGGCGATATGTGCCCATAACCTGGGCGATGTAGGCCAAGGAATACGCATTATTATTACCAAAGGGATTAACAGCAGCAGCGTTAATGCAAAGCGAATAAATAAAAATGTGAAGGGTTCCGCATAAGGCAGGCCGAATTTGGCGCCGATAAACCCTGTGCTCCAAAGTAGAACAAAAACAACAGGCATGGCTGAAAGGCTGGCTGAGGGCAAATCGTTAAAACGTAACTTTTTGAATAACATTGCTATTTTGTTTCCAAAGTGATGGGTTATATTGAGCTTATAGATACATAGTGTTCTTTTTGTTACTAACTTTTACACAATAAATTGAACCTGCTTGAGATAGACGCGTCACAGTGGCCACATACATAACGCACTAATGAGGTTTTAACTATGCAACGTATGACTGCTCTGTTCTCCGCTGCCCTGCTCGCTACTGGCCTGATGACGGCTACTGCCCACGCCCAGCAAGAGCAAGAACCAGCACAAGATCCCATGGCTACCCAGCAAGCAGCACCTGCCCAGGATTTTTCTGATGACCAGCTCCAGCAGTTTGCCGATGCTTCTCAAGAAATCGCCGTTATTTCTCAAGAATATACCCAGCGTCTGCAGGATGCAGAAGATGAGTCCGCGCAGCAGGAAGTGCGCACTGAAGCCAACGACCGCATGATCGAAGTGGTTGAAGACAGCGGCCTAGATGTTGATACTTTCAATGCTATTGGTCAATCTATTCAGCAAGACCCTGAAATGATGCAACGTGTACAGGAAATGGCTAGTCAATCCTAAGTCACACAAGCAATATCGGCTGACATGTATTTCTGTTTAATGACGAAAATGTAATGTCAGCTTGGTTTCGGCCATCAAAGCCCGGTGCTAACTGCACCGGGCTTTTTTTGTGGTTTTCCAGCTTACTGCCATCTTTATTATACTTGCTGGGGTTTACCTAACTTAGCCTTCACGCCACACTTTAGGGTATATACCCCGACACGTCCGAGGAGTCTGTATGGATGTCGAACTGCTAGAAATACGTCAGCATATGGGTCGCTTTCCCCCTTTTGATGGGCTGTCGGATGATCTGCTTGACGCCATTGCTGAGCAGGTGGAGGTTAGCTATTTCAAAACGGGCAGCAATATTTTAGTGCTCAACGAGATACTTGAGGGTCTGTGCTATATCCGCAGCGGTGCTGTGGAGGTCTACCGCAGTCAGGGGGAGCTATACAACCGTTTGGGTGAAGGCGATATTTTTGGACATTTTAGCCTGCTGCGTAACCATAAAGTGCGCTTTCCCGCCCAGGCGATCGAAGATAGCCTCATCTACTTTATTTCTAAGGCGGTGTTCCAAAGGCTATGTGAAGAGGATGAGCATTTTGCTGATTTCGTCGAGTTGGAGCGTCCGCGGTTAGAAACTGCCGCCGAGCAGCAGAAGAAATCCAACGACATGATGGTCACTCGGATACGCAAGCTGCTAACTCGTTATCCGGTGATGGTCGAAACTTCTACCAGCGTGCAACTGGCGGCGCAGCAGATGAGTGAAGCACAAGCCTCTGCGCTGTTGGTGTTAGAAAAGGGCGGCGATAACCCGCGCTACAGTTTTAAAGATAGCGAAGGCCAAGCCTGGCAGATGTGCGGCATTCTCACCGACCATGATTTTCGTACTCGCATTGTGGCCGAAGGGCTTTCATCCCAAACCCCGGTGGGCGAGGTGGTGTCTTCGCGACTAATTACGATTCAGTCAGACGCTTCTATTTACGAGGCGATGCTGGTGATGCTGCGCAGTAACGTGCACCACTTGCCGGTGCTCTATCGCCAGCGCCCGGTGGGTGTGGTGCATCTCTCCGATATCATCCGATACGAGACCCATAGCGGCCTTTATCTGGTTACAAATATCTTTAATCAGTCCAGCACGGAGGGGTTGGCCCGCCTGGCGCCAGATGTCCGCGCTGCGTTTGTGCGTATGGTGCAAGAGGATGCTAACTCCCAGATGGTGGGCAGCGCGCTGTCTACCATTGGGCGTAGCTTTACACGCCGACTATTGGAAATGGCCGAGGAGGAGCTCGGTCCGCCGCCCGTCCCGTATTGCTTCATGGTCAACGGCTCGATGGCGCGCAATGAGCAGAGTATTGTCACCGACCAAGATAATGCGCTGATCCTCTCCGATGATTTTGACCCTGAGCAGCATGACGATTATTTTTACGCCCTAGCAAAAATAGTCAGCGATGGTTTAGACGCCTGCGGCTACACTTACTGTAAAGGCGATGTCATGGCGACCAACACCCAATGGCGCCAGCCGTTGAGTGTTTGGAAAGGCTATTTTCAGGATTGGATGGCCAATCCAACGCCGGAGCGCTTGTTGCATAGCTCGATTTTCTTTGATTTAGATAGCTGTTATGGCGAAGATCACTTCGTGGAGACGCTGCAGGATTTGATCGCGAAAACGGCCCCCCAGTCACCTTTATTTTTGGCTGCGATGGCGCGTAATGCTCTAAACCGCACGCCGCCACTGGGGTTTTTCCGCACCTTTGTGATGGAGCAAGACGGCAAGCACAACAACTCCATCAACCTCAAGCGCCGCGGCACCGCCCCCATGGTTGATTTAGTGCGTATTCACGCCTTGGCGTGCGGCTCAAAAGCGCAGAGTTCGTTTCAGCGTTTAAATGACATCGGCAAGACCCAACTATTGGCCACCGGGATGAGCGATAAGCTTAGTTACGCGTTTGAGTTTTTATGTATGTCGCGGATACGTCATCAGATGATTGACCTGCAAGAGGATCGCCTGCCAGATAACAATATCGAACCCGAAAACGTTGCAGATAGTGAACGTCATACCCTCAAAGATGCCTTCCAGGTGCTGAGTAACGCGCAAAAATTTCTGAAGTATCGCTACCCCATGCCTGCTCAACGGCCGAGGCGCTAAGATGTATGGTATACGCCCACGTAACAAAATCATCCAGGCCGACTGGGCGGGCTATATGGCTCAACGGGCGCAGCAGGCGAACACCCCGGCTATTCAGCAGTTTTTTGGCACGCCGTTGCCTGACCCAGAAACGCCTATTTCTGAGGTGCCCATGGTGGCGCTGGATATGGAGACTACGGGGCTTGATGAGCACCGTCACGCTATTGTCAGCATCGGCGTCGTGCCATTTACGTTACACCGTATCAAACTGGCCGAGCGCCGTTACTGGGTAGTCAATCCTTCGCGACCGCTTGATGAAGCCTCGATTGCCTATCATCACATTACCCACTCGGAGATTGCCCAGGCGCCAGATTTAGAGGCGATCCTGGACGAGCTGCTGGTGCAGTTGGCTGGGCGTTTGGTGGTAGTGCATTTTCGTAATATAGAGAGACCGTTCTTGGACGCGGCGGTCAAAGCCCGCCGAGGGGAAGGGGTGCTGTTTCCAATGATTGATACCATGTCGCTGGAAGCAAGGCTGCATCGACAAACCTTGTGGGCGCGCTTTCGTCGCTGGTTGGGTCGCCCGCCGGTTTCGATACGCCTGCACGCCAGTCGAGAGCGCTATGGCTTACCTGCGTATCAGGGGCACCATGCCCTGATAGACGCGCTGGCAACCGCGGAATTACTGCAAGCACAAATTGCTACCCACTACCGACCCGATACGCCACTGAAAGACATTTGGTGTTGAAGGTCATCTGACGTTGAAGCGCATAAAAACGGGCAACCCATTGGGTTGCCCGTTTGCTTGTTACTAGCTTTAAAAACAGTATCAGTTTAAAGCCGGGTGTCGGTTTAAAGCATGGCTAGGCTGCTTTTGGCTCGCTCATCAACCCTTTGATGATCGCATAACATGCTACCAGCAAAATAATCGTGAACGGGAAGCCGGTTGATACCGCCATGGTTTGCAGGGCGGTTAAACCGCCACCCAGCAGCAGCGCAATTGCAATCGCGCCTTCAATGATCGCCCAGAACACACGTTGTGGCGTCGGTGCATCTACCTTGCCGCCCGCGGTGATGGAATCAATGACCAGCGAGCCGGAGTCAGAAGAGGTCACGAAGAACACGACCACCAGCACAATGGCAACGAAGGAGGTGATTTGTGAGAGCGGTAGCTGCTCCAGCATTACGAAGAGCTGCAGATCGACACCGGCATCACGTACCGCTTCAATGCCCTGGCTCACATACTGATCAATCGCCGTGCCGCCAAAGGTAGTCATCCACAGTACGGATACTGTGGATGGCACCAGCATTACCGAGACCAGAAACTCACGCACGGTACGGCCACGAGAAACACGGGCGATAAACATACCAACGTACGGAGACCAGGAGATCCACCAGGCCCAGTAGAAGGCCGTCCAGCCTTGGCTGAAGTTAGCGTCTTCACGACCAAACGGATTCGATAGCGCCGGCAGGTGAACCACATAGTTCCACAGGTTTTCAAAGAAGCCGGTGGCAATCAGCAGGGTAGGGCCCACTGCAATCACGAAGAAGAGGAGTATCGCAGCAAGGACGATATTGATCTTGGAGAGCAGCTGTACGCCCTTATCAACACCCGCAACAATTGAGCCGATGGCGATGATCGTAATACCCACGATCAATAAGATCATGGTGATATCACTTTCCGGCGCGCCAAACAGGTAAGTAAGGCCCGCTGCGGCCTGTGTAGCACCTAACCCCAGTGATGTCGCCAAACCGAATAGCGTGGCGAAAACGGCTAGAATATCAATAATGTGACCCGGCCAGCCCCAAACGCGTTCACCCAGAATTGGATAGAACACAGAGCGCATGGAGAGCGGCAGGCCCTTATTGAACGAGAACAGTGCCAGCGAAAGTGCGACAACCGCGTAAATCGCCCATGGGTGCAGGCCCCAATGGAAGATAGTGGCCGCCATGCCTAGCGCTGCTGCACCTGCGGCATCGCCCTCGGCACCACTAAGCGGTGCCCAACTGCCACCGTCAAAGGAGGTGCCAAAGTGGGTCAGCGGCTCGTTAACGCCGAAGAACATCAGGCCAATGCCCATGCCCGCAGCAAATAGCATCGAAAACCAACCCATATAGGTAAAGTCGGGTTTGGCATCGGCACCACCAATGCGGATTTTACCTAGCGGGGAGAAGATCAGGCCAATACATAAAATGACGAATATATTCGCCGCTAAAATAAAGAACCAACTTAGATTTCCGGTCAAGAAACCGAAAATAGCATCATAAATAGGCGCAATCGTATCTTGCAGCGCCAGGGTTAGCACCACAAACAGCAGCACGACAATTGCTGAAATGCTAAATACCTTGCCGTGTAGGTCAAGATTGAGGCCCATAGCATTCGTGGTGATATTGTCTTGGCCGATAACATAATCGGTATCGATCAGGTTAGCCGGGCCATCTGGGGCGGGTATACCCTCAGAGACCGGCTCATCAGGCTCATTTTTCGGTGTTTTGTCCATAAGTTTACTCCCTTAATTATTTTAAAAACGAAAGGCGGTTTTATTGAGCCAGACGAATTAAGAAGACAGAGGCGTTAGTGTGAGTTGCTACTTTGCCACCATGCGAAGGCATGACAATATCCAAATGCCGCGGCAGATGAGTTGCCATCATTACTAAGTCAGCCCCTACTTCGTCAATAGCTTTCTCAAGTAGTGTGTCGATATTCGCCATAGGGTCTGTTGAGCTGTATACCTTGCTACTTACCGGTTGACCATGAACCTTATGTCGCTCTTGCGCAAAAGCCTCGAGCTTTTGCTCATACTCCTGGGGAGTGCGGGCGACGCTTGTGGGTGTATTGGCCGTGACGCTGACATAGGTGATATGGGCGTCATATTGTTTGGCAAGGTCGGCTACAACGCTTAACGCGGGTTCCAGTGTTTCAAGGTGGGCAAGGTCTACCGGCACCATAATGTTATTAAACATGCCAAGCTCCCGAAATGACCTGTCACACTATCAAACTGCTTATAGTAGTGTGCTCATAACAATAGGTTGTACAAACTTAAACGGCTGGGCTGGGGCTTACGAAAGCCCCAGCCCAACCATCACTAACAAATACAATTTACCTAATCAAAATGGCATTAGCTATCGAGCCACTCTGCAACCACGTCCTGGTTATCTTCAACCCACTGCTTCGCATTCTCATAGGGGTCACTGCCATCTTCCTGGTTCATGAGCATCACTTCGCCCATCTGCTCAGGCGTCCACTCGAAAGCGTCGAGAATGGCGTAGGCTTCGGGCATGTCATCTTCCAGGTCTTGACGTACTACGGTATGGATCTGCTCCGCACCGCCATAGACGTTTTCAGGGTCGTCTAGGTATTTAAGATCAAAGCGGGCAAACATCCAGTGAGGCGTCCAGCTAGTAACAACGATATCTTCTTCGTTATTGATCGCACTCGCCAGCGCCGCTGTCATGGTAGCGCCGCTACCGCTGCGCAGGTCTAGATCAAGGTCATAGCTATCCACAACCTCTTCGGACAACGCCATTAGGCCTGCGCCGGGGTCAATGCCGATGATCTCGCCATTAAACTTATCGGCGTTATCGTTAAGGTCGGCAATGGAGTCAATGTCGGTGTACTCCGGTACGACCAAGCCTAGCTTGGTGCCGTCCAGGTTCACGCCAAGATCTTCCGTGTTTTCGCCAACGCGTTCCATATAATCGGCGTGAGTGGTCGGCAGCCAAGCAGCAACGATGGCATCCGCATCGCCAGTCGAGAGCGCTTGGAACATGGCAGCCGCTGAGAGCGACGTTAGATCAACCTCATAGCCTGCTTGCTCAAGTACCGCGGCAATCACGTTAGTGGAGGCCACTTCGGAAGACCACTCAACGTAGGCCAGGTTAACTGTGCCTTTCTCTTCTTCGGCTTGCGCCGCACTGCTGACGGCAACCCCCGCGCCTGCTAACAGCGCCAGTGAAGCAAGACGGATACGGAGGTTCAATGTGCGATGTTTCATTCACTTTCTCCCTTGGGTATAAATTTTAATGTGGTACATGCTTGTTGCTCAATACAGCATGGATAGCCAGAAGCGACTTAGCAAGCGCGTGGCTCAACGCAGTCGCTTCGGCTGGTTTGCTTTATTTGCGAGTTTTGCGCAGCGATTGCGTTAAACGATCCAGCAGCATGGCCAAGATAACCACCGCAATACCTGCTTCAAAGCCATCGCCCGGGCGCAAGCGTTGAATCGCGCGCCACACTTCACTGCCCAAACCATCGGCGCCAATCATGGCGGCAATGACCACCATGGAGAGGGCGAGCATAATCGTCTGATTGATGCCCGCCATTACCGTGGGCAACGAGAGCGGTAACTGCACTTTAAAGAGTTTTTGACCACGCGTGGCGCCATAGGCATCGGCGGCTTCAATTAGCTCTACCGGCACCTGGCGGATGCCCAGCGTGGTAAAACGAATAGCGGGCGGCATTGAGAAGATCACCGTGGCAAAAATAGCCGAGACCGAGCCAATGCCGAAAAACGGAATAGCCGGAATCAAATAGACAAACGCGGGCATGGTCTGCATAAAGTCCAGAAGCGGCATAATCACCCGATAAAGTCGTTCGGATAACGCTGCCGCAATGCCCACGGGCAGGGCAATAACCACCGCCACCAGGGTGGCAAACACTACTAGCGTGAGTGTCTCAATCATCGGGAACCAAAGACCCAAATTCCAAATCAGCGCTAAGCCAGCGGCGGCGCCAATGGCTAAGCGCACACCCCCGAGCTTCCAGCAGAGTAGGGCGATCAGCGCCAGCAGCGCCCACTCGGGTAGCCACATTAAGCTGTCGTTTAAGACATCAATGCCGGTTTGGGTGAAGCGCGAGATACCTCGCGTTACCACTGAATACTCGCTGGTCAACCAAGTCAGGCCGCTTTCAATCCAATCACCTAGCGGGATGCGTGGAATATCCATTATTGCTCTCCTGCTCGTGCCAGTTCGTCGAGTACTGCGCCTTTTACCACCACGCCGAGCAGTTGGTCTTGCTGATCAGTTACGGCGATGGGGAAACTCTTTTCACTAAACATGGCAAACAGGTTATGCAGCGGCTCATCGATCGGGACTTTGCGGAAATCTTGAGTTAAATAGGGCGAGATTGAGCTAGCACCCTCTTCAATAGCACGGCTGGCCGCGTCGACTTCAAGCAGCCCGAGTAGGCGGCGGTCACGATCAATCACATAAATAGAGTCGAGGCTGTGGTCACGCATGCGGTGCAGTGCGGTGCGCGGTCCATCGCTTTCGCGGGCGGTTGAGCGTAGTGGGCGCATGGCGCTCTCAGCGGTCAAAATCCGTGCCCGGTCAACGCCTTCAATAAAGCGCCGCACGTAGTCATCCGCTGGCTGGGTGAGAATTTCTTCCGGCGTGCCAATTTGCACCACTTCACCATCTTTTAGCAGCACGATGCGGTCGCCAATATTGAGCGCTTCATCCAAATCGTGGGTGATAAAGACCGTGGTCTTTTGCATTTTGGACTGCAGTTGCAAAAGCTCTTGCTGCATATCTTTGCGAATCAGCGGGTCGAGTGCGGAGAAGGCTTCATCCATTAGCAGTACGGTGGCATCGTTAGCGAGCGCGCGGGCTAAACCAACCCGCTGCTGCATGCCGCCAGAAAGCTGGTTAGGGTAAGCGTCTTCCCAGCCCTCTAAGCCGACCTGCTTTAGCGAGTCGTGCGCAATCTTGTAACGCTCGGCTTTCTCAACACCACGAATTTCAAGGCCGAACTCGGCATTTTTTTGCACGGTACGGTGAGGAAATAGAGCAAAGTTCTGGAACACCATCGAGAAGTGGCGGCGGCGACACTCCAGCAACGCTTTCTCTTTTAGCGTGGGAATATTTTCGCCGTCGATGACGATCTCACCTTCGGTGGTTTCAATCAGACGGTTGAGGCAGCGAATCAAGGTCGATTTACCCGATCCTGACAGCCCCATAATCACCAGCAGCTCGCCCTCATAAACATCAAATGAGATGTTGGAAAGGCCTAATGTCTGGCCCGTTTTCTCCAACACTTCGGGGCGTTTCATGCCTTGATTACGCAGTTCAATGGCTTTCTGTGGGTGCTTGCCAAAAACTTTGCTTAAGCCGCGCACTTTAATTTTGACGGGTCGTGTTTCGTCCATCGGCGATGCCTTTTTCAGTAAAAACGTGCTGAACTGAATGGACTTGTGCTGTCACTGTTTATATCGCACTAGGTGATAATCAATAGCAGCGACACAACGCCATTCATAAAGAAATAAGAGATTTAGGTGATCAATTTATTAATAATTATTATACATAGGTGGGGCGTGTGTGTCACAACGGCCCGTTAAACGCGGCAATTAACGCTCATGTGCCATTTTTTACCCACTTAAATTCACAGTGTCATTGAATAGTGGGATTTTCTTTTTGATTTTAAGTATATGATTAAAATAGTTTTTTTTATATTTTATGTGCATTTGGCACAATAAGTGAATGATAGGGGTGATGGTTAAACAAGCAAATCATTATTTATGTACAAGGCTGGTTATCGAATAGCTGTTTTAAATGTTAGTAATGGAGGTGGGTATTATGGATAAGCAACTTGAGCACATTGAGAGCAAGCAAATTGCTAAGCGCCCACGCTGGTTAACGCTGTGCATGATGGCAACGGCAGCGAGTGTCATTGTATTAGCAGGCTGTGGAGACAACGAAGAATCGGCTTCCCCAGCTGAAGAGACAGCCCCCTTAGAGCAGGACGCTACTAACGGTCAAGAATCTAGCCTAGAGCAAGAACCTGCCATGGAACAAGATCCTGGGCTTGGCGAAGCTCAAGGCTCAGAAGACTCCATGACCCAAAGTGCCGGTGCTGAAGCTGAAGCGCCTGTGTCTGAAAGTGATATGCCTGAAGACATCATGGATGAACCCGCTTCTGGGACCATGAACCCTGATGAAGACGAAGCAGGCTTCGGTGAAGGCACTGACCCAATGCCAGGTGAGAGTGAAGATACAGGCGTAGAAGAAACCAATTCTGCTGAAGATGAAACCAATTCTGCTGAAGATAATGAGACAAGCAGTAACCAGTAATTTATTTGAGTAATTTGTAAGTGTACCGCTCCCTACGATGGTAAATCGTCTCAGCTGTCTGTTCCCTGCGGCTACTCCACACGGTTTATCATCCTTTCACCCCCGCGTCCGCGGGGGTTTTTTTGCCCACTATTTAGCGCTTTTATATAATTAGCCGCTTACTCCTCGTTATCTTCTAAACGGCGATACAGCGTTCTACGAGCAATGCCCAACACTTCCGCTGTGCGCCGTTTGTTACCCCCGGTCGCTTCCAGCACTTTGTTGATATAACGCTTTTCGACTTCTTCCAGGCTAGGCCAACGAATGGGTGGTGGCGTGGGCATTTGGCTGCCTGCCAGCAATTCGCCTCTTAACGTAGTTGCCAGTGGCGAGCCACCCTCTATGGTTGACTGCTCGCGCAGGCGTTCGGGTAAATCCTTGTGGCTAAGCGAGCCATCTTCACTCAAGGTGACCGCGCGCATAATGGCATTCTCCAATTCGCGGACATTGCCTGGGTAGGCGTAGTTGAGTAAATTGTTGAGTGCTTCAGGCTCAATTTGCTCTATCTGTTTACCCTGCGCCTCTGAGTGTTTGTCGATAAGCGCAAACACCAAGTGTTCAATATCGGTACCGCGTTCGCGCAAAGGAGGAATACGTAGCGAGAAGGTTTCTAGGCGATAAAAAAGATCGCTGCGGAAATTTTCTTGCTCAATCTCTTTTTCCAAGTTGCGGTGTGTCGCGGCAATAATACGCACATCCACCGGCTCTTCGCGCTCGCCACCCACTGGCCGTACGGTCTTCTCCTGCAAAGCCCGTAGCAACTTCGCCTGCAGGTTAATCGGCATTTCACCAATTTCATCTAAAAATAGGCTGCCGCCTTGGGCGCTGTGGAATAGCCCTTTGCGTGCTTCATTAGCCCCGGTAAAAGCGCCCTTTACGTGACCGAAGAACTCGCTCTCCATCAAATCTGTGGGAATACTGGCACAGTTTACCGGCACAAATGGCTGCTCGTGGCGCGGGCTTTCCTGATGGATTGCGCGGGCAAGTAGCTCTTTACCGGTACCACTTTCACCCAGAATCAGAATCGGCGCATCGCTTTTAGCGAGGCGAGAGGCGTCGTGAAAGAGTGCCTGCATTATATGGCTTTTGCCCACAATGCCGTGGAAGTGGCTGATCTCAGCGTCGTAAGAAACGGCTAAGCGCTGCCGCTCCAAAACGCGAAACACCGCATCGCGAATGGCATCAAGGTCGAGTGGTTTGGTTAAAAAGTCGTCAGCGCCAAGTTTAAGCGCCTCGACCGCCTGATCAATCGTGCCAAACGCGGTAATCACAATAATGCCGGGTTCGTTGCCTGCTTGGCGTAACTGCTGCAGAAGCTGAATACCGGTCATTCCGGGCAAGCGCACGTCGGTAATCACCAGCGAGACGGTGGTGTGGCTAAGTAGGGCGATCGCCTCTTCAGCGCTAGGTACGCCGAGCGTTGTGTAGCCTGCATCCTGCAGTTCTTCTTCTAGCAACTCACGTATAGCGGCGTCATCTTCAACCACCAACAAAGGTAAAAGGGGTTCCTGTTGGGTCACAAACGTTGTCCTCACGCGGATGCGGTTTCACTAATAGGTAGCGTAATCTCAAAGCCAGCACCGCCAAGGGCGCTGTCAAACACGCCGATCGTACCGCCGTGGTCGTTAATAATGCGATGTACCATAGAGAGTCCCAAACCGCTGCCTTGGCCGACCGGTTTGGTGGTGAAAAATGGGTCGAACACTTTATGGTGATGGGCGGTGGGAATCCCCGGGCCATCGTCTTCCACCCACAGTGTCAACTCATGATCTTGTTGTTGGGCGCGCAACCGTATGCAGCTTACTTCAGGGGCCTGTGCTGCATTGCGCAGCAAATTGGTTAGCACCTGCACAATTTGTTGGCCATTGGCTAGTAAATTGGGTGTCGGCGCCGGTAATTCAATGTCTAAACGAATATTGCGTGGTTCTAGTTCTTCTTCAACTAAATCGCTGGCACTTATGATAAGCCTATCGAGGGCCTGTTCGTCTTTCTCTACGTTATGTTGTCGGCCTAATTCCATCAGTTGGCGGACAATTTCGACGATGCGCTCCACCTCGCCACGAATGCGCCCCAGCCGGGCGCGCTCGTCGTCGCCGATGACATCGCGACGAGCCAGGCGCTGCGCTTGGCCGTTAATCACCGTGAGCGGCGCGCCTATCTCATGGGCTACCCCCGCAGCGAGTACGCCCAATTCAGCGAGTTTTTTCGATTTGCGCAGGCGCTTTTCAAGCTCAATTTCACGTCGCTGCCGATCCTCAATCTCGCTATCTTTTTCTGCCATCGCATCCAGCATGCCATTCAAACCTGAGGCGAGGCGGCGGTATTCGGTGGGGCCATCTTCGGCGGCGCGCTGGCTGCGGTCGCCATCCTCTACCAGTAGCATTACGTGGAGTAGGCGATTAAGCGGGCGCTCAATATGGCGCCGAAACCCCCACCAAATACTAAACACAATGCCGGCCGCACCGATCACAAATACCAACACGGCCACAACACTGATAAAACCCGTGTAGTTCTCAATGCCAGTATTCAGCCGGTTAACCTGCAGTACGCCATACACCGTGCCATCTTGTGAGCGCAGCGGCGTCAACGCCGAGTAGTAATTCCACCCATCGTGCTGGCGATAATTGCTGTATAAGTCATCGCGTTCAATAACCTGCTGAATCTCTTCGCGGCTGAAAATATCTTGGCCAAGACCCAGGCCATAAATATCGCGCCCTTGGGTATCAAATACGTAGGCACCGTAAATACGATGGAAAGAGAACGCTGACTGTAGAGCTTCTTCAAGCGGCGTGCTGCTATCAGGGGTCACCGCGTAGCTCAGTGAAGAGCTTAGCGTGCGAGTAATGATTTCTACTTCGGTTTGCAGTTTCGAGCGTACGTTATCTTCGAGCGACTTAATCGCCACCAAGCTAAATACCACCAGGATGACAAACAGCGGCACAATCACCGTTAAAATAATTAAATTGCGTAGTCGCATGCTGCATCCATAGTGGTGTTAATACAGACGTTTATCGGTTAATTAAGGGTTACAGTTGGTTGCAGGCGATAAAGGCCACCTTGCGGGTCATCCGTGAGCAAGTAGATAGCATCGTCAGGGCCTTGGCGAACATCGCGAATGCGACCTACGTTGCCCTCTAGAATCAGTTCCTCTTCAGCTACACTGCCGTCAGCTAAGCGTAGGCGCAGTAGTTTCTCGCTGCCTAGCCCGCCAGCCAATAAGTTACCTTGCCACTCTCCAAAGGCGTCGCTGGTCACTTCAGCAAGACCCGCGGGGGCAAAGCGGCCTTCGAAAACGTACACCGGGTCGATCATGCCGGGCAGCGTATCTTGGCCAATCGGCTCATTGGTCGCGTAGTCATTGCCTTGGCTTGCTTCTGGCCAGCCATAATTATTGCCCGCTTGGATGTGATTAAGTTCGTCACCGGTACGCGGGCCGTGCTCTGACGCCCAGGCTTCGCCGTTACTTAGCACGGCCATACCCTGAATATTACGATTACCCATGGAGTAGATTTCATCCAGGGTAGTGCCATCTCCGACGAAGGGGTTGTCGTCTGGAACGCCGCCCGTGGCGGTAAAGCGCAACGTTGAGCCCGCATGGTCATCGCTTGCTTGGGCGCGGGGCGGCTCGCTACCGCGGTCGCCGATGCTCATCAGCAGCGTGCCATCGGGCAGCCATGCTAGCCGCGAACCATAGTGACGACCAGGCCTGGAGGCGCGATCCTGCTCAAATAAATGTTCCACCTCGCCTAACGCGTCGCCCTGCCATTTTACCCGCGATAGCGCCGAACGGCTGTTGTTGCCATCAGGCTTACTCCAGGTGAAATAAATCCAGTCGCTGTCACCATCGCCCGTCCCAAAATCAGGGTGCAGCGCTAGATCTAACAGGCCGCCTTGGCCCTGATTATTCACCTCCGGCATGCCTTCCAGCGTCGTTGCTTCACCGCTATCAGGGGCGATGAGCTTCAACTGCCCGCTACGCTCACTCACCAGGTAGCGGCCATCGGGTAAAAAGGCCACTGCCCAGGGGTGTTCCAAACCGTCAGCGACACGTTCTATTGAGAGCGTTAGATGGTCGGTTTCAAGGGCTTCCTCAATAACTTCCGCGTTCGCAGTGCTGATGGCGCTAGCCAACACTAGCCCGCCAAGAACGGGCGTCAGCCAGGGAGAGGTAGGCTTGCCAGTATGCATATGAATCATCGTGTGCCCTCTCATAGTGTCAATGCAGGTCAACGTTAATGCAGGTCAATTTTGTGGGTAGTTTAGCAGTGACTCTGCACCCATGTCGGGGTTCCGTGAAGAGGGGTTACATTAGTAGGGCAAGCAGCACGGGTAGATACAGCAGCGCTAGCAGCGTCGAGCAGAACACCAGGCTGGCAACATAGGCAGGCTCGCGCTGGGCACGCTGGGCAAACAGATAGTTGAACACCGCCACCGGCATGCACATCTGCACCACTAAAATGCTTTGTGCCACCGGGGGAAGGCCTACCCAGCCAGCAATGAGCCAAGCAGTGACAGCGGCAAGCGGGATGCGTAGAAAGCTAAATCCTAGCCCGGAGCGT
The DNA here is from genome assembly GCF_050215315.1 of Halomonas sp. H2. GTDB lineage: Bacteria > Pseudomonadota > Gammaproteobacteria > Pseudomonadales > Halomonadaceae > Vreelandella. The sequence goes on along the minus strand of NZ_CP189760.1, from coordinate 2,819,832 downwards.
AGGTTTTTTACTTGGATGCTGGCCAGCGAGACGCCTAGCGTAATCAGCATTAGCGGTACCGTGAACCCGGACATTAAATCCACGGTATTGGCCAACCAGGGCGGCAGCGAAGTGTCGGTTAGCAGTAGTGCCATGGCAATGGCAATGGCGTACACCGTGGGTGTTTTCACCAGTGTTTTGAGCGGATTGCCCTGGCTATTAAGCGCCGCGCCTAAGGTGAATTGAAACAGCGACACCGTCACCATGACTGTAATGCCGTAGACAAATCCTGCACTGCCAAAGGCGTACAGCACCACCGGTAAGCCCATATTGCCGGTGTTAGGATACATCATCGGCGCCAGTAATACCCGCCAGCTGCGGCGTAACAGTTTTGCCACTAAAAAGGTCGAGGCACCCATGGTGATAATCACCAGCGCAGCGGCCAACATGGTTTGGCCAAACGTGGCAGCATCAATGTCGGCATCCGCCAGAGAAGCCAATACCAGCGAAGGCGTGCCGATGTTAAATACCAGCCGAGTGATAAAATCGACCGGGTAGGGGTGGCCTAAGCGTACCCACAAGTAGCCAAGCCCTGCACCAGCAAGTACGGGCGCCATGATGGCAAAAAGTTCGGCAAGCATTTACTGTCCTTGGCAATCGTCAGCTGCCTATTGTCGTTAATGGGCTGGCTAATTGGCAAGGCAAACGCTCGCATTCAGCTAAACGGTGGCCGTGGATGTGCACCACTGGGCAGGCACCTGGCTACGTAGAAACTCCAGCAGCGCGTGGGTGCGCCGCGACTGGTGGCCATAAGCGTAGAGCAGCGTAATCGGCAGCGCTACCGGTTCCCAGCCAGGCAGGCAGTTAATTAGCTCGCCGGGGTGATGCTGCTCGCGCTTGGCAGCTAACCAGTGTGAGAGTAAGCCAATCCCTTGGCTGCGCGCGATGGCATCGATGTGCAGCGCAGTAAGGTCCACCCGCAGCCGCGAGCGGGGCGGATTAAAGGTGTACTCACCATGCTCTGGATGCGAGAGCAGCAGCTCATTGGCAGCCGACCCCAGCAGATCTATCCAGGCGTGCTGGTCAAGCTCATCTGGGTGGTTGGGCATCCCATTAGCAGCTAAATAGCGTGGGTTGGCATACAGCCCGCGGGTTAACTGCCCGAGATGCTCTTGATTAAGCCCGCACTCGTGAGTTGGCCCAAGCCAGACATGCACGTTATTGCTGTGTATTTTAGTGGGTGGCGTTTCCCTTGTGTGTAGCGTTAGTTCCACCTTGGGGTGGCTATTTAAGAAGGCATCAATCGCGCTGGCGAGCCAACTGCGCGCCAGTGCTCCGTGCACCTCAAGGGTTATTTCTCCGCTAATCTCCTCGCGCAGTTCTGCCAGCGCCTCCTGGCTATGAGCCGCCATTGCTAAAAGCTCGGTGCAGTAGTTGTGAAATAGCAGCCCCGCTTCGGTGGGAATTAAGCGATTGGCCTGGCGCCGTAGCAGCGGCTGGTTAAGCCGTGCCTCAAGCTGGCTGATACGGCGGCTAAGGGTCGATTTGGCTAATCCGAGCTTTTGGGCGCTGCGAGTCAAACTGCCCGTGGTCATCACATCGGCAAAGGCGGCAAGTTCGTCAAAGTCATACATGGTCAGGCCCACGGGAAAAGGGAGAGCGCTAATTGTGCCACTATTCGGTGCGAATGAAAATCATAGGCATTCAATGTTCGAGTGGGGAGCGTTGTTTGTTGTCGCTCTTAAGTCAATAGCCGCTAATGAAAAGCCCCACCATTAGGCAGGGTAAAGGATCAAAAGGGCATACCAGTTAAGCTGGCATTAGAAGTCGAACGTTAGGCCCAAGTTGTACTGACGACCGTCTAATACAACGCCATACTCATCGTTAGTCACCTCTTTATTGGCGATGTTATAGATGCCTGCCTTAACCTGTGCACGGTCAGTCAGGTCATAAACCAAACCGGCATCGACGAAACCATATCCCGGCGTGCCGTCACCCATGCTTGTCCGAGACAGGTAATCACTTGTGGAGCCTCGATAGCTACCTTGTGTCCAAAGATTTAGCTCAGGTGTTGCCTGCCAATCAACGGCAAGATTGAACATATGCTCAGGGATCTTGTTCAGCGGTTCGCCAGCAAACTCACCGGTTTTCTGCTCGGAGTCGGTATAGGTATAGCTAGAGTTTAGGCGCACATCCTGTGTAACGTCGTAGTCCAGCGTGAACTCTACGCCCTGCATTTGCGCTTCATCGATATTGCGATACGTGCTGATGAACACATACTCGTTACCGGCGTATGGGCACTCCCAGGTGGAAGGGTCATTACGATCTGCTCCTGCCGTATTACAGTAGCGATCTTCGGCAATCTTATCTTCAAATTGCGTATGGAACAGCATCATGCTGGAGGTAAGGCGTTGATCTGCGCTATTAAAGGCAAAACCGGCTTCATAGTTAGTGCTGGTTTCAGGGTTAAGGCTTTCGTTACCAATAATCAGTGCGCGTGCATGGGGAGCGGGGGAGCCGCCGCCACCTGTGCCCCGGCCAAAGCCTTCGGTGGCAGCAGCAAGCCCGGGCTGGGAGTAGCCGGTAGAGACACCGCCTTTGAACGTCCACTCGGGCGTCAGGTGATAGTTGGCATAAATGCGCGGAGAGAGGTGACCGCCGAATAGCTCGTCATCATCGTAACGCATGCCGGTGGTAACGTTGAAGGCATCCGTAAGGCTCCATTCCATCTCGACGAACAGCGCGGCAATCCAGCGATCTACGCTACGCATGGCGTTGGGGCTATTGCCGATGAGGCCATTGGTGTCATCGACAAGGTCTTCGACTCGATACTGACCGCCAAAGGTCAGCATATGGTCGCCCCAGAAGTAGGTCGATTGATTATTAAAGGTAGTTACTTCCTCGCGCTTCTCGTCGGGAGACGGGCTTACACGCTCCGAGATATCATGCTGCAGGTAGGTGTCTGTGACCAATGCCCCGTAGGTGCCTTGATGGCCAAGGGTGAAGACATCCTTATCGTAGCGATAAGTGCTGGAGGTAGCAGGATTACCCCGACTATCGACCTCAGCAATACTCCGGCCAGGATTATGCGTGAATTCTTTAACAGATGAGGTGTAACCGAAGCTGTATTCGTTCAGCTCGTCTGGGGTGAGTGTTAATTCAGCGCCGATCTGACGAGTATCGCTGTCTGGGGTGCTTTCAGCGTTGTCGCTGCCGCCCTCATAATCACTCTCTTGTGTACCACGCCAACTACCGTGGACGCGTAAGCCAAGCAGCCCTTCGATTAGAGCGCCACCTGTATAGAAACTGACCTGCTGGGAGTCGTTGTTGATATCGTTAAGGGAATGGGTGTACTCGGTGACGACTTGACCCGACCACTCCTCGGGTACGCTTTTGGTAATGATGTTGATAACACCGCCCATTGCCTGCGAGCCATACAGCGAAGACATAGGGCCACGGATGACTTCAACACGCTCAATCATTGAAATAGGGGGTAGGCCGATCTGCTTGCCTTCATCATTGCCATTGGTGTTGACAGCCCGCCCGGCGGAAATCGGACGACCATCAATCAAATATAGTGTGTAGCTATTGTCCATCCCGCGGATGCTAATGTCTTGAGCTTGCCCTCCGCCGGTAACATAAACGCCAGGGATGTTTTTAACTGCATCGGTAATATCACTATAGGACTGGCGATTCAGTTCCTCACCACTAATAACCGAGATGCTGGCTGGGGCATCTGCAATGGACTGCTCGAAACCGGAGGCGGTAACAACCACAGGATCGAGCGAGGTGTTTTCCTGTGCAGCGGCAGTAGCAGCGATTGTAATAGAAGAAAGACTAACTGCATGAGCTAAGGCGCGGCGTGAAAAATAAGTCATTTTTTTCCCTTGAAATGATATGACTGACTGCTTCTTATGAATATTTATGTCATATGATATTTATTCTCATATGGGATTTGTGTTCTATTGATAAAGTTTCCATAGTTCGAGGCTGAAACAAAGAACGCGCCGTTTTGCTTTGCGCAACGGCAATAAATTCATAAATATGTGATTGAAGTAATTATTAAGATGAGGGCCAGCCCAAATAGAGAGCTCGCAGCTGGGTCGTTTTATTAAGTAAGCCCATAAAAAAGCCCCGGCAATTGCCAGGGCAGAAGAAGAACATCAAAACAGTAGCGAGCTGGGTCTGATTAGAACTCGTAGCGCGCCGAGAACCACAGGCGGCGGCCTTCTTCGCTATTGGCGTAGACATTGCCAAAGCTGGTGCCATCGCCATAGGCGCGGTAATCGACAAAGTCTTTGTCAAACAGGTTATAAATAGTGGCGCTTAGCTTCAGCTGATTAGTGACCGCATAATTGCCGCCCAGGTGGAACAGTGAGTAGGCTTTGAAGTCGCCTAAATCATCAAACGAGGGCGCGCCGCGAACACTTTCCCGGTTACGGTAGCGTTCGCTGCGATACTCCGCTGACAGCCAAGTGTCCAGTTTCGCTGTTGTCTGCCAGCGTAGCGTGGCATTAACTGCATGCTCGGGCGTGTCGGTCAGTGGATCTCCGGCATTTTCGCCACTTTTCTGCTCAGAGTCGGTGTAGGTGTAGTTGGCATTTAAGCGCCAATCCGGATTGAACTGATAGCCGGTAGAAAGCTCTACCCCCTGAGTAACCGCCTCATCGATATTAATATCCTGGCTATACAGCCCGTCAGGGATCAATGGGTCGTTTTCGATCAAGATGTCGTTGCCACTGGCAATCTTGTCGTCAAATTGGTTGTGAAACAGCGTGGCACTCGCGGTAAAGCCCTGCTGGTTATCGTAGTGCGCGCCGATTTCACTGCTGGTGCTGGTTTCCGGCTCAAGGTCTGGGTTACCAATAGTGAGCACGGTGCCTTGGCCGGTTACCCCGTTAATGCCGTCATGCAGTGCATTGAGCGTGGGCGTTTTATAGCCGCGGCTCACGCCGCCTTTTAATGTCCAGTTGGGGGTGGTATTCCACACTAAGTAGCCGCGCGGGCTGAACTGGCTGCCGAAAGCATCGTGGTGGTCATAGCGACCGCCTAAGGTAAGCGCCAGATCATCGCGTAGCAGCCACTCGTCTTCGGCAAACAGCGACCAGGTGGTTTGCGCGAAGGTTTCCCCGGCCAATCCATCGTCAAGCTCTGCGTCCCACCACTGCATGCCCACGGTGGTCATATGATTTTCTAACGGCATGATGAACTTGCTATCGAGCACGGTATTGGTGGTTTCTAGCTCACGCGGGCCGCCGCCAACAATGCTCGGGAAGCCTTCGTAAGCTTCGCCAACCGGGCCAGCAATAGTCCTGCCTTTGGTTTCGGTGGTGTTGCGCATCAGGCTGGATTCCAGGGTGCCGGATGCAAACCGCCCAGTGTGGCCAACTGCAATTTGCTCGCGCTCAAAACGTAGCTCATCTGAATAGCCGGTGGCAGTGCCGGGGTCTGGCGCGCAGCTGCGGGTGCGGCCATCCAAGGTGCCTAACTGGCACTCATCGTTAGTGTAGCGCTGCCTGTTTACTTCCCCATCAACCCAAAGGTCATGGGAGTTATTGGGCGTCCAGGTTAACTTGCCGCCGATGTTATAGGTGTCGCCTTCTACCGGGCTGGGGCCACGCTGGCTCACCTCAATAGGGTCACCATTTTGGTCACTGTAAACAAGCTCGGAAGCATCGCGCTCATAGACACGCCCGCGCAGTTGAACGCCCAGCGTATCCTCAATCAGCGGGCCGCTGGCGTAGAGGTTAATCTCGCGGCGGTCGCCGAAATCGCGATCTTCATTAAAGGTGCTTTCAACCCCTACAGAGCCGACCCACTCGCGATCAACCCGGCGAGTAATAATATTGATGACCCCGCCCATGGCATCAGAGCCATAGAGCGTCGACATCGGCCCGCGGATCACTTCAATACGCTCAATACTGGAAACCGGAGGAAAGAAGCTGGTCGAGGTCTCGCCAAAGCCGTTAGGGGTCACGCTACCGGCGGTGTTCTGGCGGCGCCCGTCAATCAGGATCAACGTGTAGTCGCTGGGCATGCCACGCATGCTGATATTGCGCCCGCCGGTTTTGCCTACAGAGCCGCCCACATCGACCCCTTCAACGTCGCGTAAGGCGTCGGCGATGCTGGTGACGCGCTTGCGCTCCAGTTCCTCGCGAGACACTACCGAAATGCTAGCGGGGGCATCGACCATCGCCTGTTCAAACCCGCTGGCCGAGACAACGATATTGTCCAGTTGTTGAGCTTCTTGAGCGGTGGCTGTGCCTGCAGAAACAGCAAGCGCAACAGCGCTAGCCAGAACAGAGCGAGTAAAGCGTGGCATGTCCTTCCCCTTGGTGACGATAATTATTAGCTAATGATACTAATTGTCAAATAGGGGTGAGAGTCTAAAAAGAAAAATTCCCAAACGCGAGGGCATGATCCAGGAACGTTACGTTGCGTCAGCTGAAACAGTAGCGTGGTGTAAAGGGTTGCATAAAATGGAACACGCTATTCGCAGGAATAGTAGTGCAAGTGCTTTTGAGAATCGTTACTATCAATTGTAATGTACCGTATCGAGAGAAACTTATGTTGGTTAAAACGGCGCTGGTTAAAACGACCTCAATGACCGCTACCCTCACTAAACGTGCGCGTTTGGGAGTGGTAGGCGTACTGCTAAGTGCTTTAGTGGCAGGCACTGCGCAAGCTCGCACACTTGAAACCGCTTTTGGCGACGTCGACGTTGAGGGAACGCCAGAGCGGGTTGTGACGCTTTACGAAGGTGCGCTGGACGCCGCCGTAGCGGCAGGTGTGAACCCGCTAGGCGCCGTGACGACGCGTGGAGGCGACAACGTAGCAAGCTACATTGAAGCGCATCTTGGCGAGAATCCGCCTGCGATTATGGGCGTGGTGCGCGAGATCAATATCGAAGCCGTGCTGGCGCAGCAGCCGGATCTAATTTTGGCGCCTGCCCAGCTCTCTGATGAGCAGTATCAGCTGTTGTCACGTATTGCGCCGACGGTGGTGCCACCGATCCAACCACTTGCTCCAGATAACTGGAAAGATGAAGCCCGCCTTTACGGCGAAGCGCTTAATCGCCAAGCCGCCATTGCAGCAGCGGTTGAGGCCGTTGAGCAACGCGCCGCCGAGGTCGCCGAGGCAGTAGAAGAAGCCGGTGTGGGTGGTAGCGCCTTTTTAGTGCGCTGGATGCCCGGTGGCCCCATGGTGATGTCGGAAAACCTTTTCACTGCAGGCTTGTTAGCCCAAGCCGGGTTGGATGTGCAGGACGGTGGCCTAGTGAGAGAGCGCGGGGTACATAGCGATGTGCTCAGCCTGGAAAACCTTTCCCAAGTGGACGGCGACTGGCTATTCCTGGCAACGCTCAACGAAGATGGCCAAGCGGCGGTGGACGCGGCCAAGCAGAGCAGTGCCTTTACGCGCCTAAACGTGGTGCAGCAAGAGCACGTAGTGCCGGTGGATGGCCAGCTATGGACAAGCGCCAGTGGCCCGCTGGCAGCCCAAGCAATTCTTGACGATCTAGAGGCAGCGCTGTTGCCGTGACGGTTCCACGTTTTGCAACGCCTAGCGTTAGGCGTGCTACTCCCCGTACGCGAATGATGCTACTACTCACCGCCCTTGTGGCGGTGAGTCTCGTTAGTTTATTAGTCGGCGCAGGTAGTGTTGGCCCCGGCAGGGCCCTGGCGCTACTTAGTGGCGCTCAGGACAGTGAGGCACACTTCATCGTCTGGGAGCTGCGCGCACCGCGCACCTTAATTGGCATTGCAGTGGGCATGGCGTTGGGTGTGGCGGGGGCCCTATTACAAGCGGTGGCGCGCAATCCGCTGGCTGAACCAGGTCTTTTAGGGGTTAGCGCGGGGGCGGCGTTTGCCGTGGCGCTGGCCTTAGTGCTGGGTGCTAGCGCCGCCACCTTGCGCATTTCTGTCGCACAGTTAGGTGCGTTGGTGGGCTGCGTGTGTGTATTAAGCGTGGCGCGCTTTCGCGGTGTCGGTAACGACCCTATCCGGCTCGTGCTTGCCGGGGCTGCATTTTCAGGTTTGCTGGCGTCATTAACCTCACTGATACTGCTCTACGACCAGCGTGCCGCTGATGAAATTCGTTTCTGGGTGATTGGCAGCTTGGCAGGCCGCCGCTTGGACGACTTGTTCGCCGTGCTGCCCAGTATGTTGGTCGCGTCAGTGATGGTTGCTTTGATTGCTCGGCCGTTAGCCGCCCTGGCGCTAGGCGAACGAGTGGCCTCGGGGTTGGGCCACCACCCCAACCTTATTCGTTGGTTGGTCATCGCCTGCGTGGCGCTATTGGTTGGCGCTGCCACCGCTATCGCCGGGCCAATTGCCTTTGTTGGGTTGGTGGTGCCATTTGTCGCACGGGCCTTTGCCGGGCCTGATATTCGTCGCACGTTATGGTTTTGTCTGCCCATCGGGCCGCTGATCGTCCTCGCGGCCGATATCATCTCTCGGGTGGTGGTTGCTCCATCGGAACTACCGTTGGGCGTACTCACTGCGCTGTGCGGTGCACCCGTACTGATAGCGGTCGTACGTGCGCGCCGCTTACCGATGCTGTGAACTTGCTAATGAAAACTACTCCGATAAGAAGCTCGTCTATGTCTTTTTCCCCGGATGCTCAATCCCGTGTTGGCGAAAACGACAGCGTACCGCCACCGCAAGGTTACTGGCGATTAGCCTGGCGCAGCGGGCACGGTGCGAACAGCCTGTTGTTTGAGCAGCGTGCGGTGGCCGTTAACCTGGGGCTGTTTGGTGCGTTACTGCTTGCCAGCGTTATCTACTTGAGCCTGGGCAGCGTTAAGGTTGCCCCTGCGGCCGTGCTGCAGGCGCTGTTTGGCAATGCTGACATGATGGCGAGTTTTGTGGTGAAGGAGCTACGCTTGCCACGTTTGGCCGCTGCCGGTAGCACCGGGGCAGCCTTTGCGTTAGCGGGCATACTGATGCAAACCCTGGCCCGCAATCGCTTGGCAACGCCGGGTATTATCGGTATTGATAATGGCGCGACAGCGTTTGCCGTAGCATCCATCGTCGGCCTTGGCGTTTCCATCGCGCCGCCTGCCATGGCGTTAGCAGGAGCGACCACCGCAGCGGTGCTCACCTTTGGGCTCGCCGCGGGCAGCGGTACCCAAGGGTATCGCTTTATTGTGGCGGGGATTGGCGTGGGCGCGGTGTTTGGCGCGATAACTCAATTGATGCTGGCGCGAGTCGCCATTGATACCGCCAATGCCGCCTACCCATGGACGGTGGGTTCGCTAAACGCCCGCCCCAGCGGCGCTCTTCAATTACTGATGCTCGGGTTGGCCTTGGGGCTGGCCACTGCAGTAGCGTTAGCCCGTTCACTAACGCTACTGCGTTTTAAGGATGCTACTGCCAGCGGGTTAGGCGTGAACGTTAAGCGACGACGGGTGGAAGTGCTACTGCTGTCTGTCGCGTTGACGGGTCTGGCAGTCGCTGTTGCCGGGCCGGTGGGCATGGTGGGGTTGATTGGCCCCGAGATTGCCCGGTCGCTGTCGAGCTCCCGCAGCGTGCCTATTTTGGCGGCAACGCTGGCGGGGGCGCTGGTGATGGTACTCGCCGACTTGGCCGGACGTACACTGCTGGCGCCTATCGAGATTCCGGTAGGTATCGTTACTGCCGTGGTCGGCGGGCCCTGGTTACTTTGGATATTAATGCGTCCGCAACGGAGCTTCACATGAGCCAATCTCCAACACCCACTATGCCTTCTCTTGCCACGCAGTCGCTCGGCATGAGTTATGGCACCCGGCAGGTGATCGATGGCTTGGATATCACCCTGCCCAGCGGCCAAGTTACCGCCATTGTGGGCCCTAACGGCTGCGGAAAATCGACGTTGTTGGCCGGGCTTGCTCGTTTACACAAACCCGAGAGCGGTGCCGTATTGCTCGATGGCGCCGATATTCAGCGCTTGCCCACCCGCCAACTGGCCACTCAGCTGGCGCTACTGCCCCAGGAGGCTGTCGCACCGGAAGGGCTCACCGTGACCGAGCTGATTCGCTTTGGCCGCCAGCCCCACCAAGGCTGGCTGCGCCAGTGGTCAGCAGAAGACCAGCGCGTGGTGCAGCACGCGCTAGCGGCGGCAGGGCTTGAACAACTCGCCGATCGGCCAATTGATGCGCTTTCCGGTGGCCAGCGACAACGCGCCTGGATCGCCATGACCATCGCCCAACAAACCCCGCTGCTGCTGCTGGACGAACCCACCTCCGCGCTGGATCTTGGCCACCAGATCGAAGTGTTTGAACTGGTCAAGCACCTTGCCCATCACGGCCGTACCGTGGTGATGGTGCTGCACGACCTCGCCAGCGCCTGCCGCTATGCTGACCATCTTATCGCCATGCGCGAAGGGCAGATAATAGCGGAAGGGGCTCCCGCTACGGTGGTGACGCCTGATCTGGTGCGAACGCTCTATCAAGTAGAGTGCACGCTACTCACCGACCCTGATACCGGCAGCCCCTTGCTGGCCAATGTTCGCCGCTCCACGGCGCCCGCTTAGCTGGCCAGGCAGTAACGCGTTGAGCCTTCACCGTGAATTCATTACGCTAGCGCTTCTATCACAACCCCTTTCAGCCTATAACTTATACTGAGTAAGGAATACTTGTGTCCTCTCCTGCACACAGTTTTCAAGCGTTGCTGCGGCTACTGCGCTACGCCAAAGGCTATCGGCGACGCATTATTACCGCCACCGCCTGTTCGATTATCAATAAGCTGTTTGATATTGCCCCAGAGATTCTGATTGGTGTCGCCATCGATGTGGTGGTCAACCAAGAGCAGAGCTTTGTGGCAAGCCTCGGGTTTGAAACACCTCAACAGCAGATCACCATGCTGGCGGTGCTGACGTTTGTTATCTGGGCGGGGGAGTCGCTGTTTGAGTACCTGTTTCAAATCTTATGGCGCAACTTAGCCCAACGCTTACAAGCGGATATGCGCCAGGATACCTACGAGCACGCTCAGCGGTTGGATATGGCGTTCTTTGAATCGAAAAGCTCCGGCCAGCTTGTGGCCACCATGAACGATGACGTCAATCAGCTCGAGCGCTTTTTAGACGGCGGGGCTAATTCGCTTATTCAGGTGATGGTCACCGTGGTGGCAGTGGGCGCGGTATTCTTCGTACTTTCGCCGCTGATCGCGTTACTCGCTTTCACGCCTATTCCGCTGATCATTTGGGGTGCGTTCTTCTTCCAGCGCAAAGCCGGGCCGCTCTACAGCGATGTGCGTGAAAAGGTAGGAGATTTGGCCAGCCGGTTATCCAACAACCTAAGTGGCATCGCAACGATTAAAAGCTTTACCAGCGAAGACCGCGAAGCCGAACGCCTGCGCAATGCCAGCGAAGCCTACGTAGAAGCCAACAGAAGGGCGATCAAGGTTAGCTCTGCGTTTATTCCCGTGATCCGCATGGCGATTTTGGCGGGCTTTCTTGCCACCTTTACCGTTGGCGGCATGATGGCGCTCAACGGCTCTCTGAATGTAGGCGCATACGGCGTGCTGGTATTCCTGACGCAGCGATTGCTCTGGCCGCTCACCGGTTTGGCTCAGGTGATCGACCTGTTCGAGCGCGCCATGGCCAGCACGCGGCGGATTCTGGATCTACTTGAAGTGCCTATTACGGTAAAAGACGATAGCACCACCCCGCTTGCTCAGCCGGTGCGAGGCGAAGTGACCATCGACAATGTGAGCTTTCACTACGCCACCAGCGGCGTTGGCGTGGAGAACGTTCATTTACATGCACCGGCAGGCAGCACCCTGGCATTAGTAGGGGCGACCGGCTCGGGAAAATCGACCCTCATCAAGCTGCTGCTGCGCTTTTACGACCCGGCAAACGGGCGGGTACTCATCGATGGCCAACCGATTACCGACGTCAGCATGAACTCGCTGCGCCAGTCGATTGGCCTGGTCAGCCAGGATGTTTACCTGTTTGAAGGCAGCATTCGCGACAATATCGCCTACGGTAAGCCAGGCGCCGCCGAAGCCGCGATTATCGACGCCGCTAAAACCGCCGAAGCATGGAGCTTTATCGAAACGCTGCCCCAAGGGTTGGATACACCGGTAGGGGAGCGGGGCGTGCGGCTTTCCGGCGGCCAACGCCAACGGCTTTCCTTAGCGCGAGCGCTACTTAAAAACCCGCCTATTCTGGTGCTGGATGAAGCCACTAGTGCAGTGGACAACGAAACCGAAGCGGCCATTCAGCGCTCGCTTAAGCGCATTGCCCATGGCCGCACGGTGATTATGATTGCTCATCGGCTTTCTACCATCGTGCATGCCGATGAGATCGTAGTGATCGAGAAGGGCCGAGTGGCCGAGCGCGGCACCCACTCAAGCCTATTGGCAGCTAACGGCCACTACGCCGCCCAGTGGCGGGTACAAACCGGCGAAGCCCAGGCGGGAGATGTGGAAGCCCTCAGTAGCTAACCTTTAACGGTTAACGACTACCGATTCACTATTACCTATTAACCAGGAGTGCATTAAGAGTGACGGGCACATGCTCGTCAATCTCTTGGTAGCCCAGTAACGACAGCACGGTGCGCACCGTGCTGTTCGCCATCAACGCTTTGCCATCTATCGCCATGGGCTCAGCGTGGGTAATCCGTATCTCATTCAAGCCTTCGCGGGTAAACCGCAGCGGCACGGATTCCTGTTGGTTTACCATGTCTGATTGAACGCGAAAGGTCAGCGTCTCTACCAGTGATTCGCCAATATCCAAACCATCCAAACGCTCTGGTGGCATTTGCGCCTCTAGCGTCACCAGGGTGGTGTTTGCCAGCAAGCCTACCCACGGCGGCAACTCGCCAAAGCGCTCAAGCACATCCGTTTGGCTAAGTTTTAACGGCAATCGCAGGGTGCCATCGCTGGAGATATCACCCTGCAGATCGCGCACTTGGTGGTGATGAGTTTGCGGTGCTTCGCCGTTCAACTGAGTAATCGACGCCTGCACCCGCGACTGGCCAGGATCAAGCTGCCAATCAGCGTGCACGGGCAGCGCGAACAATAAGGGGAATAGAGCAATCAATGCTTTCACAGCGCGCCTCCGCATAAAGAACTACTCACCAGACTGCCCAATCCACATAAAGTGCCGTAATGACATCAAGATAGCGCAAAGGGGCTAGCCTCACCCGGCCACATTCGCTATGATATGCACGCTTTTCGGGCCTATAGCTCAGTTGGTTAGAGCAGGGGACTCATAATCCCTTGGTCGTAGGTTCAAGTCCTACTGGGCCCACCATTAAAATCAATAGCTTAGCAGTTTTCTCTGGTGAGTCCCCTACTCCAAGGGTACAGTTTCGGTACAGCGCCGATCTTTCAGACCCTGGAGATTTTTTGTGGCCACCATCGTCAAGACCCCCTCTGCAACTTGGAAAGCCGTCATCCGCAAGTCGGGTTGGCCTACCATCGCAAAGACCTTCCGCACCAAACGTGACGCCCAAGATTGGGCACGCCGCACTGAAGATGAAATGGTGCGTGGCGTTTATATCCAGCGTAGTGCCTCAGAACGATTGACGCTTGAAGCAGCGCTAAAGCGCTACTTGGCCGATATCACTCCTACCAAGAAACCCAGCAGCCAGAAAAGCGAACGCCTCAAGGCCAATACGCTCATTGAGCATTTGGGTAAATACTCTCTAGCAGCCCTTACGCCAGAACTGGTCGCCAACTACCGTGACAAGCGTTTAAACAGTTTGGGACGCCGAGGGGAGCTAATCAGCCCCAATACCGTGCGCTTAGAGCTTGCCCTACTTGGCCACCTCTTCACTGTGTCTATTCAAGAGTGGGGGCTGGGCCTGACGTATAACCCTGTTCAGAATATTCGCAAGCCCAGCCCTGGAGAGGGACGGAGTAGACGCCTTAGTCCCGAGGAGGAGAAGCGGCTGTTTGCCGTATTACGCCAGCACAGTAACCCTATGCTTGCATGGATCGCCAGAATCGCCCTAGAGACGGGTATGCGCTCGTCGGAGATCCTAACCCTCACTCGCAGCCAGGTAGACGTTAAACGCCGCCTGGTGCGTCTTACAGACACCAAAAACAACGAAGCTCGCCTTGTGCCGCTGACTCAAGCCGCGACAGAAGTGTTCAAGCAGGCACTGAATAACCCCGTGCGTCCACTCGACTGTAACCTGGTGTTTTTCGGTGAGCCTGGCAAAGAAGGCAAACGAGGCCCTTACGTCTATACCAAGGTTTGGAATCAAGCCAAAAAGAAGGCAGGGCTTGATGACTTTCGCTTTCATGATTTACGCCATGAGGCTGTTAGCCGACTGGTGGAGGCGGGGCTATCCGATCAGGAGGTGGCTGCGATCAGTGGCCACAAATCGATGCAGATGCTGCGGCGGTATACGCATCTCAGGTCGGAAGATTTGGTTATGAAACTGGATCGTATAAGGGGGCATTAATTGCCCGTTGGCTAATGCTTACATGGAGAGTGAAAGATGTTGGATGTTTCATTAAACGATGGCTACCTACCGAAGGAGATGTATATTTTTTTGGGGGCTGTTATTGGTGCGGTTGCTGCATACATAACGACAAAAATAACAGTTAGAAATCAGGTGAGAATTGCTGAGATAAACGCTCACAAGGATGTTGTGCTTCAATCAGATAGATTGCTGCATGAGCGTGTTAGGGCAGAAGTGGCTCTTGAGAGAGGAGAGTTGAGAAAAATGCATGTGATATTGTCGAAAGTTTCCCTAGAGACATCACTGACTATGAGTTATATCCAGTCTGATAACAATATGGGTCTTCATGAATTCCGGGAGAGATACATGAAGACCTGTTATCGGCTTCATGAGGCTAAAGCTATATCAGATATTTATTATCCTGAGATGAGTGGTTCTGTTTACAAGGTTTATGGGCAAGCCAATGTTTTCTGGGGGCACCAAGAGAGCGTGCTGCGAACTGATATTAAAGATAATAGAGATGTATGGGAAGCTAGTTTATCCAAAGTGATTCAAACGGGGAATGAAATATCAAGCTACTCTTACGCTCTTCAAGAGAAGATATCTACTCGTGGAAAAGAGCTGAAGAATGCGTTGGGGGAGAGATTTGATTAACAGTTGGCCGAAAAAGATAGTGGTTTTTCATGAGAGTGTATTCCCCTATATACCCTCCATATGAAGGTGGCCTTCTGGTGGGAAAGGCTAGGTGGTCTAAATGACCAATTGCAACACACGGCTCATCAGGTAAGGGTTAAATGGCGCCTGTTTCTTGGGGAATACCAAAGATAGGACATCTTAAGAAACAGGCAGCCAGGCTCACTATATTACCAAAGTTTCACTATAAAGTTTCAGAGACGCTGATGAGTGATTGCCGCTACTTCACGCAACCAGGGTTGGCGAGCCCAATGTTGGTCAGCGAACTTTGAGATATCGTTTTGATAGGTCAACGAAAGCCCGATACTGTCCAGACCTTCAAGAAACATTTTGAGGTGGCGCGGCATCAGTTCAAAATTAGCCTGAACGCTATAGCTCGTAAGGCTTTGCTCCTTGATGTCGATCTCGACCGTATTCCTGGAGGGGGCATCGGCATCGTCCATCAACTGAGCGATTTTCTCTGGCGGCAAGGTCACCAGCAACAACCGGTTATTCATTGCATTGGAGTAGAAAATTTCGGCAAAACTTGACGCGATCACGGCTCGAATGCCGAACTGCTGGAGGCCCCAGACCGCGTGCTCGCGGCTTGATCCACAGCCGAAGTTGGAGCCACCGATCAGAATCGATGCGCCGATATATGAAGGCTGGTTGAGCACGAAATCAGAACGTGCCTGTCCCTGAGCGTCGAAACGAAGGTCGTAAAGCAAACCCTCCTTCAGGCCTGACTTGTCAATGCCACGGAGGAACTGCTTAGGCATGATCTGGTCCGTGTCGAGATTCTCGATGCGAAGCGCCGCAGAGCGTCCCTTGATGCGAGTGTGCTCAGTCATTGCAGGATCTCCAGTCGACGTACGTCGGTAAGGCATCCAGCCACAGCGGCTGCAGCCGCCATTGCCGGGCTCATTAGATGGGTGATGGCGCCTCGGCCCTGGCGTCCCTCGAAGTTGCGATTCGTCGTCGAAGCGCAGCGTGTGTCTTCGGATAAAACATCGTCATTCATTGCCAGGCACATCGAGCAACCGGAATTGCGCCACTCGAAGCCTGCCTGCGTAAAGATCCGATCGACGCCTTCGGCTTCCGCTTGAGCTTTCACGGCCCCGGAACCGGGTACCACCATCGCACGGACGCCCGGAGCGACGTGGCGTTTGTGCACGATGCTGGCAGCGGCACGTAGGTCCTCGATCCGACCGTTGGTGCAGGAGCCGATAAAAACGTGCTGAACAGGTATGCCTTCCAATGCAGCTCCCGCCTGCAACCTGGTGTAGTGGAGCGCCCGTTCGGCGCTTCTCCGCGCCGGTCCCTCAGGGAATTCATCTAGCTCAGGGATGCGCTCGTCGATGGCGACCACCTGGTCGGGGCTGGTACCCCAGGTTACCTGAGGGGAGACGTCACTGGCATCGAACCGATACTCGGCATCGAATGTACATCCTGGGTCGGAATGCAGGTCCTGCCATGCCGCCAGCGCTGCGTCATGATGCTCAGAGTTGATGTCCGGTGCGCGGGCCATCACGTAGCCTATCGCCTTTTGATCGGGAGCCACGAGTGCGCCGCGGGCCCCGGCTTCGAGCGTCATGTTACACAGCGTGAAGCGTGCCTCGATCGATAACGCATCGATGGCGGTACCGCAGTATTCGACCACGTAGCCACGAGCACCCTGGGCTCCGATGTGACCGACTACCGCGAGTACTAGATCCTTGGCCGTCGTACCCGGGGGGAGGGTTCCGTCGATGCGTATGCGCATGTCCTTGGCGATCCGGTAGACCAGCGTCTGAGTCGCCAGTACGTGCTCCACTTCAGTGGTTCCGATGCCGAAGCCCAAGGCTCCTAGCGCGCCATATGTCGTAGTGTGGCTGTCTCCGCAGATTACGACCATGCCGGGACGAATCATCCCGTGCTCTGGAGCCACCACATGTTCGATGCCTTGCAAGGCATCGTTGGTGTCGAACAGGGGGATATGGAAATAATCGCAGTTTTTCTTCAGGTTCGATGCCTGAAGTGCCGATGCGGTGTCGTCGATTACACGAATCCTTGTCGGATGAGTAGGAATAATATGGCTCACGACGGCGACATTCTGGCCTGGCATCGATACGTGGCGACCTTGCTCGTACAGCCCCGCGAATGCTTGCGGGCTGGTGTATTCGTTCATGAGATGTAGGTCGCAATACAGCAGAAGATTATGCTCGTCTAGTGTTGCAACCGTATGCGAGTCGACAATTTTGCGATAGAGCGTCTTCGGTTTCATGAGTCCACCTCTAGTAGAAACGGCAAAACCCTGGCGAGCAATGCATCGGGTGCTTCCTCGGCGATGTAATGCCCGCAGGGAAGAGCTTCACCTTCAAGCTTGTCGGCCAGCTTCTTCCACTCCGCAAGTGGTCTGAAGCACTTCTCGATCACGCCGTCTTCGCCCCACATCACGAGCAAAGGTGCTGTGATCCGTCGGCCGGCATCGATATCATTCCGTTCATGTTCAATGTCAATGCCTGCTGAGGCTCGATAATCCTCGCAGACACCGTGAGCAGTGCCCTCAAGCGCGAAGCAGCGCCGGTATTCGTCGAGTGCTCGCGGATCGAACGGCTCAAGACCGGCACTACGCCGGCCCATCACGTCGATGATATAGGCTGTGGGGTCGGCTTCGATAAGACGCTCGGGTAGCGATGCGGGCTGAATCAGAAAGAACCAGTGCCAATAGGCGCGAGCGAACGTATCGTTGGCCTGCTGATACATGGAAAGTGTCGGTGCGATATCGAGTAGGATCAGTCGTGACACTGCTTGCGGGTGATCAACAGCGAGTCGGTGTGCCACCCGAGCTCCGCGGTCATGTGCTAGTAGGTCGAAGCTTTCGAATCCCAAGTGGCGCATTAACGTCAATTGATCTTGCGCCATCACCCGTTTCGAGTAGTTCGAGTGATCCGGTAAGCCAGCTGGCTTGGATGAATCCCCGTAACCGCGAAGATCGGCCGCAACTACGGTGAAATGTTCGGCTAGTTTTGGTGCCACCTTGTGCCAGATCGCAAGTGTCTGGGGATGGCCGTGTAATAATAGTAGCGGTGGGCCGCTGCCGCCGACGACAGCATTGATGTAGATCTGCGGCGCGACCTCGACACGTTGTATTTCGAAGCCGGGGAATAACTGGAAAATATTAGAAGACATCGTTATTTCTCCTGATGAAGTTGTGTTGAAGTTGGGCGGCCCAATGTTTAGGAAGACCAGATTGCACCTACAATGAAGTAGCTCAGAAGAGTTACCAGCACGATACCGACGATATTTAGCCCAAATCCGGTGGTTGCCATGGACTGTATCTGCACGTGTCCGGTGCTAAAGACGATTGCATTAGGCGGTGTCGCGACCGGTAACATGAACGCGTAACTGGCGGCAATGGCAGCGGGTATTGTGATCATTTCCACGGAAAAACCCTGGGATACGGCGACCGCTGCAAGAAGTGGTAGGAAGGCGGCCGCAGTTGCGGTATTGGACGTGACCTCGGTCAGGAAGATAATGACCAGCGCTACCAGTGCGATCATTCCCAGTAGTGGTAAGGTGCCAAGCGATCCGATGCTATTTGCGATCCACTCGGCCAGCCCGGTTGACTGAATAGCTGCGGCCAGCGACAGGCCCCCGCCAAATAGCAGCAGCACCCCCCAAGGAAGCTTGACGGCGTCTTGCCAGCACATCAGGAAGATGCGCTGCTTGGTATCGACCGGAATCAGAAATAGAGATAATGCGCCTATCAGAGCAATACTAGTGTCGTTGATACCGGATAGGTAGCTTGTGATGAACGGCCTGAAGATCCAGCCAAGTGCTGTGAGTGCAAAGACCACCAAGACCAGTTTTTCAGCCTTAGACCAGGGACCTAACGTTTCTATTTCTGCACGAATCAGTTCCTCGCTGTTCCCGTTATGGAATTTAAAGCTGCGCCGAGTCAACCACCACCACGTGAAAAGCAGCATTGTCGCCGCGACCGGAATACCCAACAGCATCCACTGTCCGAAGCCGATAGAGACGTCGTAATTCGCTTGTAGAAAACCCGCAAGCATCGCGTTCGGTGGTGTGCCGATCAGGGTTGCAACGCCGCCGATGCTTGCTGCATAGGCGATGCTCAGCAGCAGAGCAGTAGCAAAGCGCGTACGTTCAGCATTGTCCGAGTCGTCTCCATCACGATTAAACAGGTGGATCACGGACATGCCGATTGGCAACATCATAATTGTGGTTGCTGTGTTGCTGACCCACATGCTGAGAAATGCCGTGGACAACATAAAGCCGGCTATCTGTTGCGAAGGGGAACTACCAACCAGCATAAGCGTGTTGAGCGCGATGCGCCTGTGCAGGTTCCAGCGCTCCATCGCGAGGCCGAGTATGAAGCCGCCTAGGAAAAGATAGATGATCGGGTTGGCGTAGGGGGCGGTGGCATCGCTGATTTCGCCGATACCCAATGTTGGAATCAACAGGATGGGCAGTAAGGAAGTGATGGGTATCGGGATAGCCTCGGTCGACCACCAGGTGGCGATCAGTAACGTTATGCCCACGGTCGACCAAGCGGAGACGGGCATGCCCGTGGGTGGGGGAATCACCAAGCACGCAATTAACAGGATCGGTCCGAGATAGAAGCCGATCCGGGCGGCAAGATGGCTAGATGTATTGTCATCCCCATTGGGATGTGCTGCTAATGTACGAGCTGAGGGCGATGATATTGTAGTTGTATTTCTGGTCATGGAGCATCTCTTTTGGTTCTCATGGGCAGCCCTTGTATCGGCTTCGGCGACGAGGACTTTTTTCGTTTTGGGTATCAATTGAGGAGCCGCTTCAGGATCTGTCACTAGCAATGCTATTATTTACGTTACGTGAAGGTAACCTGCTTGGTGTGATGTCTGTGAACACGATTCGTAAACAATGGCCGCTTCCGGAAGACCTCCGTGTATTTCTGATTGTCATTCGGAAACAGAGCTTTACGGCTGCAGCCGATGAGCTGGGTGTGTCACCTGCCTATGTCAGCAAGCGCATACGGCTTCTTGAGAAGGTGTTGAATACTCGCCTGTTTCACCGAACCAGCCGGCGTTGTGCGTTGACAGATGACGGGAAACTGGCCGAGCGTGCTGCGGTGCAGATTCTGGACGATATGCATACCCTGTTCGATGATCTGTCCGATGCACGCCAGAGCCCGCGCGGTCTGCTGCGTATCTGCAGCAGTTTTGGGTTTGGACGCAACCATGTAGCACCCGCCATCGCTGGACTAGCGCAGCAGTTTCCAGAATTGGAGATCCGCTTTGAGGTGTTTGATAGGGTGGTTGATATCGTGGGAGAGGACTTCGATCTGGAAATCCGAGTGGGCGACGACTTGCCCGGCCAGCATATCAGTCGCCATCTTATCTCGAATCAGCGCGTGCTCTGTGCAGCACCCAGGTATCTGGAGCGGTGCGGGACACCGGTTACACTGGATGATTTGACTGAGCACGATTGCCTCGTCATCAAAGAACGCAATAACCCTTTCGGTATCTGGGACCTGGAGTGTGGCGACCGCACCCAGAGTATTCGTGTCAGCGGTCCCTTGTCCTCAAATAACGGCGAGATAGTGCTGCAGTGGGCATTGCACGGCCGCGGCATCCTGCTACGCTCCATGTGGGACGTTGGACCACTTTTGAAGCAGAATAGCTTGGTACGAATACTAAGCGACTACAGTCAGAGTGCAGATGTTTGGGCAATTTATTCAACTCGAGCTGCCAATTCGGCCAAAATTCGCGTGTGCCTGGATTTTTTGGAACATCACTTCTCGCAATTGGAGGTTTGATGTTTTGATGCGAGTCCTGAATTCTACCAATAAGGGCAAAGCCTGCGGTATTTAGGGCCTTGGAGCGTTGCCCCTGGAGTACTTGTTCCGGTGTTGGCTAACTGGAAGACGTTATCTGCGATCGAGGGCAATTGTTTACCACTGACCTTCCTCCCCAGCAAAAGGCTTGGACAGTAACCTGCTGAGTTTCAAACTCGATGAATGGTAGGTGCCGCGTCAGGACCGCAGCCTGCTTCAAGCAAGGATGGCTCCTTGAGCTGACTGTGGCTGGCACATGAGCTTCAGATGATGTTACAGCAGCCAATACGTGCATAATGACCAAATCTTGCACTTGTGAAAAATCATAATCATCTGTTTTAAAAGGGAATTTTTAGGATATGTTGGTCTGCAACGCCACCAAGCAGCAGTTCATCGACGATGTACGAGCCAACCTCATCACCGAGGCCATCGAGAACGAGGTGGCACGCAAGCTGAACCGCAACTCGCCGCGCAGCGAGGTGACGTCCTGGGAGAACTCCCTGCGCTTCATGATGAGTGCGCTGCTGGACGAGGCGATTCCCGCGTCGGCCGGTGTGGCCATCGAGTACAACATTCCGCTGACCAATCGCCGTGTGGACTTCATCCTGACCGGCAAGAACCACCCGCGGGACGATGCGGCCGTCATCGTTGAGCTGAAACAGTGGCAATCCGTCGAGGTGACGAAGAAGGATGCCATCGTGCGCACCCAGCTGGGCGGCGGCGTGCGCGAGACCAACCATCCGTCGTACCAGGTGTGGTCCTACGGCGCGCTGATCGAGGACTACAACGAGACGGTACGCTCCGAGTCGATCCGCCTGGTGCCTTGCGCTTACCTACACAACATGAAGCAGGGGCACGCCATCAATGATCCCTTCTACGAGCACCACACAAGCCGTGCGCCGGTCTTCATCTCGCAGGATGCCTTGAAGCTCTCGCAGTTTCTGAGCCAGCACATCAAGTACGGCGACAGCAATAACATCATGTATCGCATCGAGCACGGTGTGATAAAGCCGAGCAAGAACCTGGCGGATGCGCTGGCCTCGATGATGCAGGGCAACGCCGAGTTCCTGATGATCGACGAGCAGAAGCTGGTCTATGAAACCGCGCTTGATCTTGCGCATCGTGCAGGCAGCGGCAGCAAGCAGTGCCTGATCGTGAAGGGCGGGCCGGGTACCGGCAAGTCGGTGGTGGCCATCAACCTGCTGGTGGGGCTGACGAAGCGCGAGATGATGACGCAGTACGTCTCGCGCAACTTCAGCGAGGTGGGCTCGAGCAAGCCCCACGATCCCGAGAAGCAGAGCCTTAGCGAGATTATCGACCGACTCAGCGACCTCTATGGCGCCGAGGTCAGCGACGTCGATAAGCTGCACTTCACCAATAGCATTGCCGACCGCACCGAACGCGATGAAGTGCTGATGCCCTAAGTGCGAAACCACAGTGAGGATCAGGTTATGCACGGTCTCTTTCCCAAGAAGGTCCTTGATGCCCTCAGCGACCACGAGAAGCTCAGTATGCCGCTGCTAGAGGATGAGGGAGGAGACTTGAAGGCAGTTTGCGCTGTTGATCCTGAAACTTTTGGCTGGAGCTTTAACTGTAATTCGCGTACTGAGTAGCAGCCTATGGATAGCGCAGATTATGACTGAGAAAGTCCTGAAGTGGACAGTGGCAGTGGGTCGGAAAGCAGACGCTCTTCCAATCTTCGTGACATTTTTCTTAAGAAGTCATCAAGAGCATTGGTGGACAGATATTGCGGCTTTGTTTAGGGAGAACGGCGGATGTCGCAACGGAAAACGTCTTCGGAAAGTGGTCAAGGTCACAGGGGTTTTTGAATAAGCATTCTTGGGATGTTCGAGATAAAAACTCTTCTCTCATTGAGTTGGAGTGCTAAGCAACGACCGACTTACTGATCGATGAAGCCAATTTAGTGGTAAAATAACTGAGGCATCATGAAGGATAGAAGTATGTTTACAAAAACTGCCGAAAATTTTCTTGCTGCGCTTGCGGACGAGCTTGCAATCAGTGAATCACGATACGAGCAGGCGAGTCGCAGCTATGTGTCACTTGGTGATTGGCTCCACCGCTCAGAGTCCACTGTAGTCGAGTATGATCCTCAAGTTTACGTGCAGGGGTCCTTTCGACTGGGCACGGCGATTCGTCCTTTGAACGATGCGGAGGAGTACGACGTCGATTCTGTCTGCCTGCTTCGTGGCTTAGGAACGAAGGATCTTACTCAAAGTCAACTGAAGACATTGGTCGGAAACGAGATAAAAGCCTACCGTAAAGCTCAAAACATGATGAAGCCAGTCCGCGAAGGGCGGCGCTGTTGGGTCCTGGACTATGCGGATGGAGCTCAGTTCCACATGGACGTTGTTCCTTCTGTACCCAACGCAGATCGCCAGCGCTTGCTGCTTGAGGCTCGTGGGTTGGACATGAAATGGTCTGAAACGGCAATGGCCATCACCGATATAGAATCGCCTGTTTACGACGAGCTGTCGGATGACTGGCAGCGTTCAAACCCTAAAGGATATGCTGAGTGGTTCAGGCAGCGAATGGGGGAGCTATTCGAGCGGCGGAAGCGGATGGTGGCGGAATCGATCAAAGCCAGCGTCGAAGATATTCCAGACTATAAAGTTAGAACACCTCTCCAGTCTGCCATCATGATCTTGAAGCGCCACCGTGATGGTATGTTTGAAAATCGGCATGATGAACGACCTATTTCCATTATAATCACTACGCTTTCTGCTCATGCTTACAGCGGCGAAGAAAAGATTGTCGATGCTCTTCACTCAATCCTTTCGAGAATGGAGCAGTTTATTGAGCATGATGGGCACCATTGCATCATTCGTAACCCTTCCGATCCCCTCGAAAATTTTGCAGATAAGTGGCCTGAGCATCCTGAGCGAGAAGCTGCCTTTTTCGAGTGGCTGCGGCAGGCCCGCCAGGACTTCGAAAAGCTTGCGAGTCAGGTCGAGATACGTCGCTTGATCGAGAGCATCCAGCCTCGCATGGGAGCAGTGGCGGAGAGAGCTGCTAAACGTCTCGATCCACCTTCTGGAAGCATGCTACATCCCGCCACAGCCGCCGCCGGTGCTGGCGTTGCTAGTGAGCCGGCATTTCCGAACACTCGACGAGAGCCAACTTCGCCTAGGGGGTTCGCTTGATTTGGTGGGCAGAGCAATCTGGCCGTGCGCAGGCCGAGCGTGCCGCGGTTTCGGAATTGGCTGAGCAGAATCCTTTGCTCATGAATGTACAATGGCGGCTTGGGGCCGACTTTCAGATTGCTGCCGATTTCGATCTAAAAGTCGGTGAGAGAATCATTCCACTGACCCTTACCTACCCCGAGTTTTTTCCGGATACGACCCCTTCGATTGTGCCGCGAGATGGAGTACGTTTGTCGGGCCATCAGTATGGTGAAGCCGGTGAGCTCTGTTTGCAGTACCGCCCCGATAATTGGACGCCAGAAATTACGGGCGCCATGATGATTGAAAGTGCTTATCGTTTGCTGTCAGTTGAGCAGGAAACCGGTGAACCTGCAATGTCAGAGCACCGAATCCTTCCGGCTCAGCAAGCGAGAAACGCAGTATTTCGCTTCCTCTATTCAGAAAACGTATGGGCCGGTTTGTTGAAAGTCGATGAAGGAAATGTGGTAGACGCTGAAATTCAGGAGCACTACTTCTCCGGTGTTTTTGCGGCCCAGCTTGCGCGTATTGGTTCCGCAGACGATTATGTATGGCTAGAACCTAACCGGCGCGGTTACGGAGCTAGCTCGTTAGAAAGTAAGGTAGTTCGTTTGCCCGAAGTTGCATCAGTCGAGTTGCGGACGCTTAACGATCTGACTGCGTTCCTTGAGCACTACGGCTTCGAATCTTTGATCGACGAGCTATTACAAGCATCTGGGTCTATTGGGGTCATTATCTTTGATGGCGCTAGCATCCGGGTCTCAATGGTCATCGGTGACGTTGGATCCCGTAAGCTGATTAACTACGAACAAGTCTTTTCTGAGATTGATGGAGTGCGTCTTGATCCGGAGTACGCTCGACTAAAAGCAGTGAGTGTTGCAGTAGTAGGCTGTGGTTCCATCGGGTCTAAAGTCGCTATGCACCTTGCCCGGTCGGGTGTTGGAAGGTTTGTGCTCGTAGATGGAGACGTGCTTGCTTCGGGAAACCTAGTCCGAAACGAGCTCGACTGGCGGGCGGTTGGTATGCATAAGGCGCAAACTCTGAAAGCCCGGCTTCAGGAAGTAAATACTGATTGTGAAGTTCTCAGTCGCACTACAGTCTTGGGTGGCCAGGAAAGTGGTGGGGCAACTTCTGCGACGATGGGATACATCGCGAACTGTGATTTGGTCATAGATGCTACTGCCGATCCGACAGTATTCAATTTATGTGCATCTATTGCACGTAGGGCGAAGAAAAAGATGTGCTGGGCAGAGGTCTTCGGTGGCGGTTCTGGTGGCATTGTTGTTCGCCTACGGCCAGGTATAGATCCGACACCTTTAGCAGCCCGGGAGCGGATAGAGGCCTGGTATACGGAGCAGGGTGTCGCGTGGCCTGAAAATAACGCCTCAAAGCCTTACTCGGAAGTTGACAGTATAGGGACGCCTTTGATTGCTGACGATGCAGATGTTTCTGTTATTGCAGCACATTTGTCCCGTTTCGCCATTGACCTTCTTGCCCGCCCTGAATCGACGATTTTCCCTTTTTCCGCTTACGTGATCGGAATGGCGGAGAGGTGGATATTCACCGCTCCCTTCGACGTGAGACCAATCGATCTTGGGCCAAGCAATGATTGGGACACTGAAGTGCAAGAAGGAGACTCCGAGACTTTAGAAAAATTGCTAGCCGACCTGCTGCCAGGAAAAAGCGATGCAAGTTGATATCACGGATCATATCAAGGACAAGTTACGGAGATCGCTAAGATCTGCTGGTCATCGGGAAATTGGTGGTGTGCTGATGGGAGAGCAGATCGCGCCAGGCCATTTTCGGGTCGTCGATTTTTCGGTTGATGATAAGACGGGCGGACGAGCTCATTTTGTTCGTAGTTCAGAGGCCCATGCCGAAGCTCTTAATGCTTTCTTTCTAGAGACGGATCATCAATACGGTCGATTCAACTACTTGGGAGAGTGGCACTCTCATCCTCGGTTTTCAGTAACACCGAGCGCTCAGGATGTTGCCTCAATGATTGATTTGGTAGAGGGGGAGCGGGGAATAGATTTCGCTGTGCTACTAATCGTCAGGCTGCGCTGGTGGCGAAGAATTTCTTGCTCTTGCACTCTGTTTCGCAGAAATTTTAATCCTTCGTCAGTCGATATTTTGGAGTAATAGATTGTTCATTTATTTTGTTCGTTCGTTAATTGACTGGGTCTTCCGGCGGCGGTCAATGGGTCTAACGCTAATAAGAATTGGGGTGCCGCTCTTAGGTATTGTTCTTGTAGGACTTACGGTAGGCGTAACGATCCCTACATCGCAAGGGCCCTTCATTTTTAGTTGGGACTCGGGTGGAAGCGCTGGTACGCTAAGTGTGGGTGTGTTTGTAATCGCTAGCTTAATTGTTCTGTTGGGTGTGTTCCTAATTATTCGTGAGATCCGTCAGGAGAATCGCAAGAAAGTTATCGTAATCGAGGCGAGAGGTTTGAGAGATTGGCAGGGGCAACCATTGGAATTGGCAGTTCCTTTGTCAATACCAGGACGGCGCGAACAGATGATAGTTGATCTAAGGCAGGGGGTAATAGATGGTCAAATCATCAGCTCTGAAGTGGCATTACGCCGCCTTGCTAGTCTACCGGATGATATCGCTCGGCGTTGTGATGGACTAGATAGGTCGGATATTTCCTTCGTGCTCGGTGGGCTTGCTCCGGTTCCATTTCTTTTTTTGCTCGGCGTGATTGTCGACGATGAATCCCGAACGTTTATCATGGACTGGGATAGGGCTCAGCATGCTTGGCGACCACTTGATGATGGAGATGATGGCAATCGTTTCAAGGTTACAGGGCTGAATGCTGCCAACATAGCTGTGAAACGAGTAGCGCTCTGCGTATCTGCTTCTTATGATGTTCTTGAGGCTGATGTGCGCATTGTAGAAACTTGCGCTCCAATCATAAAACTGGAGTTGGAAGATCGCAGCATCAGGTCGCACTGGTCGGAGACGAAGCAGCAACAGCTCGCACAGCAGTTCCTAGATACTGTGATGTACCTGGCTCGGCATGGTGTCACTGAAATCTCCCTATTTTTGGCAGCTCCCGCCAGCCTCACGCTGCGGTTGGGTACGCTCTATGACAAACGTAATCTTCCTCATATCGAAGTTAACCAGTATGAGAGGAGCGATCCCAAACGATTCCCATGGGCGGTTCGAATGCCAGTGGCGGGATTACCCCACGCTGAGTTGACACAGCGATAAGTTAATGATCACTCGCTGAGAGTAATGCCGCAACCGGAGGGTGATGACAGGCAGCTTTTGACAGTAAGCAGTCAGCATGCCTTTGAGTGTAGGAGTCTTGTAACACTCAGAGGTCTTCAAGAGAGAATAGGCCTCCCCGAAACGGTACACCTCCGGTACACACATCAGCTTCGCATGTTATCATCTAACTTCGCTAAACTACTGATTATAAACAACTGTACCTTTTGCTAAATTACGGCTACTTTCCTTTATTTGTCAGTAACTTATTGTTATAGTAGCCAACTCATAATCCCTTGGTCGTAGGTTCAAGTCCTACTGGGCCCACCATTTTTATACCTGCCTATTTCAAAGCAGGGATTATGAGTTTCTCGATCTGCATGTGGTACGCAAGTCGCCGATTTCATTTCTCCCGCGTTTACTTCTCTCCTGCCTGTCCTTAACGGCTTATAGTCGCTTCTTTATTGGCAAGCAAGATGAAGAAAACTGAGTTTTTCAAGAGTTGACTCGCCGCTTACGCCTCCATCTTAGTGACCATCCGAGTATAAATGCATAACATGCTTCTCTTTCAGCAGTGCATGGCATTCACGCCGTAAACACCGCGTATACCATTTGTAGTGCTAACCCCATTAACATAAACGCGAAAACGCGCTTAAGCAGTGCCACGGGCAGCTTGTGAGCGAGCTTGGCACCGATGGGGGCGGTAAGAATACTAAACGGCGCCATTAACAGGAATGCGGGCAGGTAAACATAGCCAAGCGCGGCACTGGGTAAGCCGGAAGTCCCCCAGCCATTAATGATATACCCCAAGGCACCAGCAACGGCGATGGGTAGCCCTACGGCGGCGGAGGTGCCAATCGCGCGGGGCAGCTTAACGTTGCACCAGGTGAGGAAGGGCACCGTTAATGAGCCGCCGCCAATGGCAACAAGAGCAGAAATGCCGCCAATTCCCAGGCCAACGCCGCTTACGCCTACGGGCCCCGGTAAACCACGGCTCGGTTTGGGCTTGATGTTGGCCAACATCTGGAGTGACATTAGCACCATAAAGCAGGCGAAAAAGATGGCAAGGCTGCGGGTGGGGATGAGTGCGGCGATAAAGGTGGCCAAAAAGGTGCCGACTAATATGCCGGGGGTAATAAAGCGTACGATGTCCCAGCGCACGGCCCCGTGCCGATGGTGGGAAAGCAGGCTGGCGGTGGAGGCGGGAATGATAGCCGCCATCGCGGTACCCAGCGCCAAGTGTGCAAGATGCTCATGAGGTACGCCCTGGAGTACAAAAAGGGAGGTTAGAATCGGTACCATAATGCCGCCACCGCCAATCCCCAATAAGCCTGCCATGAGCCCAACAAAACCGCCCAATGCTACGTATGCTATCCACCAGATGATGTCCAAAGCCGCTGCCCCTTAAATGTCTTATTAGCACGATAAGCACATTGTACCGGAAGCGGGGCGTTTGGCGGGGGGCTAAGAAGCGTATTCCGCTGTGGTGGCGGCTAGGCAGTGGTAAGCTGGAGGTTAGGCCATGTCTTGGAGTTCGTATGCGCAATGTAATAAGTAGTGTTGGCGTGTTGGTTGTGTCCGTTGCGCTACTGGCAGGCTGTAGCGAAACAGAGGAGCCGTCAACTGAGTCAGTTTCGGCGACGCAGCCTGAGCAGGCGCCAGCCGCTGAAGCTGCTGAGCCAGAAGCTGCTGAAGAAAAAATCGAGCCTCTGGTTGTCGAGATAGCGGCGCACGTCGCGCTGCGTAGCGACCGGCGCTTAATGGTGGAAGGCGAGAGCAACTTACCTGACGAGACGCTGGTGCAGATTATCGTCGAGCGCGAAATTAGCAGCGTGCGATGGCGCGAGCGGACACGTATAAACGATGGCGTATATGCTGCGGGGCCGTTTGGCCCTGGCAGTGGCCTGCCCGATGGTGGCTATGTAGTGCGGGTTGAAATTTCAGAGAGCAGCGTGCAGCCAGAAGCTGTACAAGCGCGCATTGGCCACAAGGGCCAGCACCTGGCGGGAGAGCTTGTTAGTCAATCCCGTCATGGGCTGGGCCAAGTGGCCACCTACTCACGACGCTTCTTGGTGGGGAGTGAGCCAAGGAGAACGCGTGACCAGGTGGAGGTGCTAGAGAGTCCGGGGAGGTAGACGCTTTAGGCAGGATGCCAATGGGCTAACAGTACTGCATGAATCGATGTATCGGTGGGGGCTTTGGCGAAGTGCTCAATGACGAAGCTATCGTCGCGTTGCACCACGTAGTGGCCCGCTTTATGAAATACATGGGTTGGCCCAAGCAACATTAGGCCACCAGCACCCACCGGCGAAAAATCGGTATCGGCACCAGGCGTTGCCATGACACAGGGCGCTTTCCAGTCGATGCTCAGCGGCAAGTGGTTAGGCACTTTAATGGTGGTAGCCTGTACCTGTTCCCAGGGGAGGGGGCCGGTATGGGTCAACGTCAATAGCTCGGGGGCGCTATCACCTTCTAAAAGTGTCGCCAGGGAGCAGCCCAGAGCATCAGCGAGCGCCACAAGACGTTCGTGGCCGATCTGTTTGATCGCTCCGGATTCCCAATAAGAAATGGTGACATCTGACACGCCAACTTTGCGTGCAAGGGCAGCTTTGTTGAGCTTGGCCCTAAGCCGCAGTTGCTTTATCCGTGAGCCTAGCGATTCCATTTCGTCTTCCTAGTGGTTGAGCTAAATAAGCTCGTTGAATGTCTTCCACTATCGTAGCTCTTACTCTCTTAATAGTGGTGCTATGAACATACATTATTGGTCTGGCTCATCCTGAGGTATGCACCCCAAGTGTTGCTACAGAGCCATACTAAGCGATTGTGCTCTAACGCGCATTAGTGGACAAATAACGTTGAGCTAATTTCTCTGACGCTTTTCTGCTTTAGTTGTTCCCTGTATCACGCTGTTGGTTGCGCCTAAGGTGCGTATAATATCGCTATGCATTTTTGCCAATAGGACGTTTTCATGACCGTACGTACTCGCATCGCACCTTCTCCCACTGGAGACCCCCACGTTGGTACGGCTTACATTGCGCTGTTTAATCTGTGTTTTGCGCGCCAGCATGGCGGCCAATTTATCTTACGCATTGAAGATACTGATCGGGTTCGTTCCACGCCTGAATCGGAGCAGATGATACTTGATTCGTTGAGCTGGCTGGGTCTTGAATGGGATGAAGGCCCGGACGTAGGCGGGCCGCATGGCCCTTATCGACAAAGTGAGCGTGGCGATATTTATGCCCAGCACGCCCAGCAGCTGTTGGACGCTGGGCATGCGTTTAAGTGTTACCGCACCAGTGAAGAGCTGGATGAGCTGCGCGAAACCCGCAAAGCAGCCGGCCTGCACTTAGCATTAAAGCCGGCGGATTTAGCGCTGGATAGCCAAGAACAGGCGCGTCGTGAACAAGAAGGCTGGCCTTACGTGGTGCGCATGAATGTGCCTGTCGAAGGCGTTTGCGTTGTTAATGACATGCTGCGCGGCACTATTGAAGTGGAGTGGGCGCAGGTGGATGCGCAAATTCTGCTTAAATCGGACGGCATGCCTACTTATCACTTGGCGAACGTTGTGGATGACCACTTAATGGAAATAACCCATGTATTGCGTGGGGAAGAGTGGATTAACTCCGCACCAAAGCACCAATTGCTGTATGAGTATTTTGGTTGGCAAATGCCGCAACTTTGTCACATGCCGCTGCTGCGCAACCCGGATAAATCCAAACTCTCCAAGCGCAAGAATCCGACCTCGATCAACTATTACCGCCGGATGGGCTTTTTACCCCAGGCCGTTACCAACTATTTGGGGCGGATGGGTTGGTCGATGCCCGATGAGCGCGAAAAATTCAGCCTGCAAGAAATGATGGCAGAGTTCGATGTACAGCGTGTCTCGCTAGGTGGGCCGGTGTTTGACCTGGAGAAGCTGACCTGGCTGAACGGCGTTTATATCCGTGAAGACATGGATGACGATGCACTGTTGAGCGCACTGCGTGATTGGGCGTTCAATGAAGTTTACGTTAAACAGATACTGCCACAGGTACGGCCACGGGTTGAGACGCTCTCTCAGGTCATGCCGTTGGCGGGGCACTTCTTTTCTGGCCTGCCAACGCTGACAAAGGCGTCGTTCGATAGTGTGAAGCTTGAGGACGAAGAGCTGGTAAAACTGCTCCAGTTCCTTGTCTGGCGGTTTGAGGGCGTTTCGAGTTGGAGCAAAGAGGCGCTGTTGAACGAAGTGAAGCTATTGGCTGAGCATTTTGAGCTGAAAATGAAACTTTTCCTGGCGCCGGTATTTATTGCCATTACCGGCAGTACGTCCAGCACCTCAGTAATGGACGCCATGGCGATTCTGGGTTCTGACGTCACTCGAGCGCGGTTGCGTAGTGCGATCGACGTGCTAGGTGGCGTATCCAAAAAGCAGGCGAAGCGTTTTGAAAAAGAGTTTCGTGAAATTGCGTAAACGCGCTTTACCGAAGCCCAGGCCCTGAAGTCTTAGACATTACGAAGCGTCTACTTTTTCTATGCTGTTTGCATAGCAAATAGGCGCTTTTGCTATTGACCAAGGTTAGCGGAATCAGTATTATGCGCTCGCATCTTCACGACATGTGGGGCCTTAGCTCAGCTGGGAGAGCGCAACACTGGCAGTGTTGAGGTCAGCGGTTCGATCCCGCTAGGCTCCACCAATTCACATGGTTTGTTTAGGCTTGTGGATGCTATATGTGAAGCTTGTTGTACGTCCCATTCGTCTAGTGGTCTAGGACACCGCCCTTTCACGGCGGTAACAGGGGTTCGAGCCCCCTATGGGACGCCACTACTTTTATACCCCCCTCCTAATTTTTCTCTGGCAATGAGTCTTCTCATGCGCTGGCTTTTGGTGTTTCTGCTGTTTATAAATTGCTTAAAAAATTGTTCACATAAACGCTACAAATCGGCACTTTTTAGACGATTTTTCGCTTGACTTGTCCACTTTTGCTTTTCGCAGTTTAGGGTTGCGCACAACCCTTTGTTGTAGACGCAAAAAATCTTCAATAGAACTTAAACCCTTTAAAAACAACATGTTATGTTAGGTTAAAAAATGACCAATTTAAGGCTGGCCCACTGCCCATGGCGATTGCGGGACGTTTTAAAGTGGTTGTGAACAGGGTTATCCACAGATAGTGTGGAAAACCTTGAGCCAGACCCAGAAGTAAAAAAGTCAAGCGCTATTAGGGCGTGCTCAGGCATTTTAATGATTGTGAAATCATCCAGTGGCGAGTCGAAAACAGGAGGCGTTGATGCTGTTCGGTTGTGTCGCCTGGTTGTTGCCTGAGCGGCTCTAATGGGGGTGTCTGGGTGGCGATCTCAGCCGAGACATCTCCTTATATAGTGTTTAGCTTCACAGGGCAGCGGAGGGAGGGTGTGTCGATAGCTTGAATGGCTTGGCATTATGCGCCCATACGCAAAAGACCACCCGGAGGTGGTCTTTTGAATGGCTATCTACCCTTCAGTTCAGGGGCGATTTATTTCTTCGGGTAGTCACGCTGGTCGTGGCCAATATAGAGCTGGCGCGGACGACCGATTTTGTAACTTTCGCTGAGCATTTCGTGCCAATGAGAAATCCAGCCAATGGTGCGCGAAACCGCGAAAATTACGGTAAACATATTGGTAGGGATGCCCATAGCTTTCAGGATAATGCCTGAATAGAAATCAACGTTCGGGTACAGCTTGCGCTCAATGAAGTATTCGTCTTCAAGGGCGATCTGCTCAAGACGCTTAGCAATTTTAAGCTGCGGGTCGTCGGCCATGCCGAGCTCTGCAAGTACTTCGTCGCAGGTCTCTTTCATTACTTTGGCGCGCGGGTCGAAGTTGCGATAAACGCGGTGACCAAAGCCCATCAGCTTGAACGGGTCGTCTTTATCTTTGGCTTTATCGACAAAGCGCTGGATGTTCTCTTCGGAGTCTTCACCGATCTCGTCGAGCATGGCCAGCACGGCTTCGTTGGCGCCGCCGTGAGCGGGACCCCACAGTGCGGCGATACCGGCGCTGATACAGGCGAACGGGTTGGCGCCGGTAGAGCCTGCCAAGCGTACGGTCGAGGTGGAGGCATTCTGCTCATGATCCGCATGCAGCATAAAGATGCGGTCCATGGCTTTCGCGTACACCGGGTTGATTTTGTACTCTTCGCACGGGTTGCTGAACATCATGTAGAGGAAGTTCTCTGCATAGCTCAGGTCGTTGCGCGGGTAGTTGAACGGCTGGCCGACATTATATTTATGCGACATTGCCGCCAGCGTCGGCATCTTGGCAATCAGGCGGATGGCGCTGATCTCGCGGTCTTCTTCTTTAGTGATATCCATGTGGTCATGATAGAAAGCTGCTAGGCCGCCTACTACACCACACAAAATGGACATCGGGTGTGCGTCGCGACGGAACCCTTTAAAGAAGTTGTTGATCTGATCGTGAACCATCGTGTGGTTACGAATGCGCGATTCAAATTCAGCGTACTGTTCGTCGTTGGGTAGCTCACCAAATAAAAGGGTGTAGCAAACTTCTACGAAGTTAGACTCTTTGGCCAGTTGATCGATGGGGTAGCCGCGGTGCAGCAGTACGCCCTTGCCGCCATCAATATAAGTGATCGCAGACTGGCAGGAAGAGGTAGCCATAAAGCCGGGGTCGTAGGTGAACAGGCCTTCAGCGCCTAGGCCGCGTACGTCGACGACGTCGGGGCCAAGTGTGCCGGAATACATGGGTAGCTCGATCGGATTATCCAGACCGTCTACCGTCAATGTCGCTTTCCTGTCAGCCATGCTGGCCTCCTTTCGAATTCGGGTTGGGACATAAGTCGTTGCTGCGCATACCGCGCCGGCGAAAAGGCCTGCCCACTATAGAAGTGTGCGACATTTTGTCAATTAGCCTAATCGCTAGGTATATGATGTACAGATATTATGCTTTCGATTAGTTTTTGTATAAGGTGAGAAGGCGTGTAATGACTGAGCGCCACAACATTGCCGTTAGGCTAACATTATACGTTAACAGGCTTATCAATCTGCTAATCTACTGTCACTATAACCATGCTGCAGCGCAAAATCGACTCGGGATAACAGGAAATTTCTTGCACCATAGTCGAGTTAGTCCTGAGTTCGGTTTGTAAGCGAGGGCGAAGGTTCTTATAATCTACGGCGCGCGACCGGTAGGTAGGAGGTCGTGCCCAACTTGGCAACGGCCGAGCCCCTTCCCGAAACCACCGCCCGCTCGGGCTATGCCCGATCTGTCTCTGAGCGGACCAAGAGAGTGTGTACAACGCCGTGAATAGCAAACGACCCGTAAACCTAGATCTTTCCACCATACATTTTCCACTGCCAGCACTGACATCGATCACACACCGCATTACGGGTGTCATCCTGTTCGTTGGCCTGATTTTCGCTTTTTGGGCGCTGGGTAAATCCTTGTCATCTCCGGCGGGTTTTGACGCCGTTAGCGATGCCTTGGCCAATAATTTTTTGGCTAAGTTGATTGCCTGGGGTCTGTTGTCCGCCTTGGCATTCCACTTCGTGGCGGGCATTAAGCACCTGCTGATGGATGCCGATATTGGTGTGACCCTTGAGGGTGGCGTGAAAAAAGCGCAGATCACCGTAGTGGTCAGCGCTGTTCTGATTATTCTGGCAGGAGTCTGGGTATGGTAACTAACATCACAAGTTTTGGCCGTAGTGGGCTGTCTGATTGGCTGATGCAGCGCGTATCCGCGGTAATTCTAGCCCTTTACACGATCTTTATCGTTGGCTTTCTGCTATTTAATCCGAACCTTGATTACTACGCGTGGAGCGGTCTTTTCAACCAGACGTGGATGCGGATTTTCTCGCTACTGGCGTTTATCGCCTTAGCGGCACACGCCTGGATCGGTCTATGGACCGTCACCACCGATTATCTCAAGTCCACTCGCCTGCGCATGGGTGCCCAAGCTGTCATTCTCCTGGGCATTTTCGTGTATTTGGTGTGGGGCATTCAAATTCTGTGGGGAGCTTGATACATGTCTAATCTGCGTAGCCTGACATTTGACGCCATTATCATTGGTGGCGGTGGCGCTGGCCTGCGAGCCGCACTGGAGCTTGCTAAGTCCGGTAAAAAGACGGCCGTGTTATCGAAAGTATTCCCGACACGCTCACACACCGTTTCTGCCCAGGGTGGGATTACCTGCGCCATCGCCTCTGATGACCCGAACGACGACTGGCGCTGGCACATGTACGACACCGTTAAAGGCGGCGACTACATCGCTGACCAAGACGCGGCGGAATATATGTGTTCTGAAGGCCCGAAAGCGGTTTTCGAGCTCGAGCACATGGGGCTGCCGTTCTCGCGTTTAGATAATGGTCGCATTTATCAGCGCCCGTTTGGCGGTCAGTCAAAGAATTTTGGTGAAGGTGGCCAGGCGGCACGCACCTGCGCGGCGGCTGACCGTACCGGTCACGCGTTGCTGCACACCCTTTACCAAAATAATTTGAAGAACAATACCGTGTTCCTGAACGAGTGGTACGCGGTCGATCTGGTTAAAAATGCCAACGGTGACGTGGTGGGTTGTATCGCCATGTGTATCGAAACCGGGGAAGTGGTTCACGTTAAATCCAAGGCCACGGTGCTGGCGACCGGTGGTGCAGGGCGTATTTACGCTTCTACCACCAACGCCTTGATTAACACCGGTGACGGCATTGGCATGGCGCTGCGTGCGGGCTTCCCGATGCAGGATATGGAAATGTGGCAGTTCCACCCGACCGGTATTTACGGTGCGGGTACGCTGGTCACCGAAGGTTGCCGTGGTGAAGGTGGCTACCTGATCAATAAGGACGGCGAGCGCTTCATGGAGCGTTATGCGCCGAACGCTAAAGATCTGGCCGGTCGTGACGTTGTGGCCCGTTCGATGGTGATGGAAATTCTTGAAGGCCGCGGCTGTGGCGAGAAGGGTGACCACGTCTTCCTGAAGCTTGATCATCTGGGCGAAGACGTTCTTGGCAAGCGCCTACCGGGTATCGTTGAGCTATCCAAGACCTTTGCCCACGTAGATCCGGCGAAAGATCCGATCCCGGTCGTACCGACCTGCCACTACATGATGGGCGGTATTCCGACCAATATTCATGGTCAGGCAATTACCCAGGACGAGAGCGGCAACGATCATATTGTTAACGGCCTGTTCGCCTGTGGTGAAGCAGCGTGTGTCTCTGTTCACGGTGCTAACCGCTTGGGCGGCAACTCGCTGCTTGATTTGGTCGTCTTTGGTCGTGCCGCTGGCATGTTTATTGAAGGCGCGCTGAACGAAGGCATCGAATACCTGGACGCTTCCGAGACTGACGTTGAATCAGCTATGAAGCGTATTACGCGCTGGAACGAGTCTGAGGGCGGCGAAAGCATCCCTGAGCTGAAAGCTGAGCTTCAGGAAATTATGCAGACCTCGTTCGGCGTATTCCGCGAAGAGAAAAACATGCTGGAAGGCGTCGACAAGCTAGCGCTGCTGCGTGAGCGGATTGGCAACGCCTACCTGCCTGATAAGTCCAATGCCTTCAACACGGCGCGTGTAGAAGCGTTAGAGCTTGATAACTTGATGGAAGTGGCAGAAGCGACGGCGATCGCTGCCCTTGAGCGTAAAGAGAGCCGCGGCGCGCACTCGCGTTACGACTATCCAGACCGTGACGACGTCAACTGGCTGAAGCACTCACTCTACTTCCCGCTAACCAAGCAAATGAAGCAGCGTGACGTTAACTTCAAGCCGAAAACTGTTGATACGTTCGAGCCTAAGGTTCGTACCTACTAAACGCTGCATTGACGAGAGGGAGTCACTATGTCCAATCTTCAGGTATCCGTATACCGCTACAATCCGGAAACCGACTCCGCACCTTACATGCAGGAGTTTCAGGTCGATACTAAAGGCCGCGATGTAATGGTGCTGGATGTTCTTCATATGATGAAAGAACAAGACAGCGGTTTGGCGTTTCGCCGCAGCTGCCGCGAAGGCGTGTGCGGTTCAGACGGTATGAACATGAACGGCAAAAACGGCTTGGCATGTATCACGCCGCTGTCAGACGTTGTCAAAAACAACAAGCTGATCCTGCGCCCGCTGCCAGGCTTGCCGGTTATCCGCGACATGGTCGTCGATATGGGCTTGTTCTATAAGCAGTACGAGCGTATTCAGCCGTACCTGCAGAACGACACGCCTGCGCCCGCTATCGAGCGTCTGCAATCGCCGGAAGAGCGCGACAAGCTAGATGGCTTGTATGAGTGTATTCTATGCGCATGCTGCTCAACGTCTTGCCCGTCTTTCTGGTGGAATCCCGAGAAGTTCGTCGGCCCAGCAGGTTTACTGCAGTCTTACCGCTTCCTAGCCGATTCACGTGACACGGCCACCAGCGAGCGGTTGAGCGATCTGGAAGATCCGTTCTCGGTGTTCCGCTGCCGTGGCATCATGAACTGCGTGGCGGTTTGTCCAAAAGGGCTCAACCCCACCCGGGCAATCGGTAAAATTCGTGAAATGCTGCTGGCTGATGCTACCTAAGTCTATGAGATGTTTGTAAAAAAGCGCATGCCACTTAAGTTGGGCAACAATGCCACTTAAATCATGACGCTTCGCTTGTTATCATAGGGTTTGTCACGCGGTGCGGCGTCACGTCGCAGCGCTGATCAGACAAGTTTGAAAGCCGGTGCCTGGGGTACCGGCTTTCGAGCATGAACTGAAGATGAAACACCGTATGACCGTTAGATGACGAATAGCTAGACGAACAGGGTTGCCGGCCGTTGGCCGGCGCCGCCGGCAAATGTCCCGCCCCGCCGGCAGGGCAATAGCGATGTCGCCGCACGTTTGCGACGATACCGATACCACCCCATCAGTGCAGGGTGACCGAGAGATGCAACAAGGCATAATGGAGTTGATGTGGCGTTCCTCTCACGTTAGTGGCGGCAATGTCCACTACGTGGAAGCGCTTTACGAGCAGTACCTCGCCGATCCTGAGTCTGTCCCTGACGAATGGCGCAGCTATTTTGACCAGTTGCCGCGCTCTGAGGACAGTGCCTCCCACGATGTACCACTAAGCCCAGTTCGTGATCAGTTCTACCAGCTGGGGCGCGAAAGCCGCCCGGGTCGAGTAGTCGCTGCTGCCGATAGCGGTGAAAACAAAAAGCAGGTAAAAGTCCTGCAACTGATTAACGCTTACCGCTTCCGTGGCCATCAAAAGGCCAATATTGACCCGCTAGGACTGCGTAATCCCACCCCCGTCCCCGATCTCGATCTGTCGTTTCATCAGCTCTCAAAAGCTGACCTGGACACCGAGTTCCAAACCGGTTCTTTCTTTTTAGGCATCGA
This sequence comes from Halomonas sp. H2, assembly GCF_050215315.1. GTDB lineage: Bacteria > Pseudomonadota > Gammaproteobacteria > Pseudomonadales > Halomonadaceae > Vreelandella. Next base: position 2,781,264 of record NZ_CP189760.1, on the reverse strand, counting down.
CAAAGCGCCACTGCGTGACATCGTGGATGCGTTGGAGCGCACTTACTGCCGCTCCATCGGCTGCGAGATCATGCATATCGTCGATACCGAAGAGAAGCGCTGGTTGCAGCGGCGTTTTGAGTCGGTGCGCAGTGCGCCGGAATTCAGCGCCGACGTGCGTAAGCACGTGCTGGAGCGTTTGACGGCCGCCGAAGGTTTGGAGAATTACCTGGCATCCAAGTATCCAGGTACCAAGCGTTTTGGCCTGGAAGGCGGCGAATCGTTTGTGCCGATGATGGACGAACTTATCCAACGTGCTGGCGGTTATGGCACCAAGGAAGTGGTCATCGGTATGGCGCACCGTGGGCGACTCAATCTGTTGGTCAATATTTTGGGTAAAAACCCAGCTGACTTGATTGACGAGTTCGACGGCAAGAAAGTCATCGAGCGCGGCTCAGGCGATGTGAAGTATCACCAGGGTTTCAGTTCGAATGTTATGTCCCCGGGCGGCGAAGTCCATTTGGCGATGTCGTTCAACCCGTCGCACCTGGAAATTGTCGCACCTGTCGTAGAGGGTTCGGTGCGTGCCCGCCAGGATCGCCGTAACGACGAAGAGGGCAACAAAGTGCTGCCGATCAACGTCCACGGCGACGCGGCGTTTGCCGGTCAAGGTGTGGTGATGGAGACATTCCAGATGTCCCAGACCCGTGCTTATAAAACTGGTGGCACCGTCCACATTGTGATCAACAACCAAGTGGGCTTTACAACCTCGCACCCGCTGGATGCTCGCTCCACCGAGTACTGCACTGATATTGCCAAGATGGTTCAAGCGCCAATTTTTCACGTCAATGGCGATGACCCGGACGCAGTGCTGCACGCCACCCAAGTCGCTCTCGACTATCGCCAGCAGTTCAAGAAGGACGTGGTGATTGATCTCGTTTGTTACCGTCGTCGTGGCCACAATGAAGCTGACGAGCCGTCAGGCACGCAGCCGATGATGTACGCCAAGATCAAAGATCATGCCTCTGCGCGTACACTGTATGCCAAGCGCTTGGTTGAACAGGGTGTACTCTCTGAAGAGTCCGCCAAAGCGATGGTGGAAACCTATCGTGATGATCTAGTGGCAGGCAACCACGTTGCCAATGCCTTGGTGCAAGAGCCTAACGCTTCGCTGTTCGTTGATTGGGCGCCTTACCTGGGCCACGAATGGTCTGGCGATGCAGACACCACCTTCGATATGAAACGTCTGCAGCAGTTAGCCGCACGTATGTGTGAAGTGCCGGATGGCGTTGACGTGCAGCGCCAAGTGGCCAAGATTTATGATGATCGCCGCAAGATGCAGGCCGGTGGCTTGGCGCTTAACTGGGGCTTTGCGGAAACCCTGGCCTACGCCACGCTGCTAGAGCAGGGCCACCCGATTCGGATTACCGGCCAAGACGTGGGACGCGGTACGTTCTCACACCGTCATGCGGTGGTGCATAACCAGAAAGACGGCACCACCTATGTGCCGTTGCAGAACATGACCGATGGTCAGCCGCGTTTCACCATTCATGACTCCTACCTCTCGGAAGAGGCGGTGTTGGCGTTTGAGTATGGCTACTCGACCACCGCGCCAAATGACTTGGTGATCTGGGAAGCCCAGTTTGGTGACTTCTTCAACGGCGCCCAGGTGGTCGTGGATCAGTTCATCTCATCGGGTGAAACGAAGTGGGGCCGGTTGTGTGGTTTAACCATGCTGTTGCCACACGGCTACGAAGGCCAGGGCCCTGAGCACTCGTCGGCGCGCTTGGAGCGCTTCCTGCAAATGTGTGCCGAGCACAACATGCAGGTGTGCGTACCCACCACGCCCGCGCAGATTTATCACCTGCTGCGTCGTCAGGTGATTCGTCCGCTGCGTAAGCCACTGGTGGTAATGACACCTAAATCGCTGCTGCGTCATAAAGAAGCGATTTCGAGTCTTGAAGATCTCGCCCACGGCAAGTTCCACATGGTACTTGCCGACCAGGCGGATCTTGCGCCAGAGAAAGTCACCCGCGTTGTGCTATGTGCTGGCAAGGTCTACTACGATTTAGCTGCGTGGCGCGCTGAGAATGAGCGTCATGACACGGCAATCTTACGTGTTGAGCAGCTATACCCCTTCCCGAAAGAAGAGCTTCTGGAAGCGCTGCAAGACTATACCAACGTAGAAGACATTGTGTGGTGTCAGGAAGAGCCGCTGAATCAAGGCGCTTGGTACTCCAGCCAGCACCATATGCGTGCAGTGGCCGACATGCTGAAAGATGGCTTCGGGCGCGATTTGAAATTTGCAGGACGTCCTGCCTCTGCTGCCCCGGCAGCTGGCTATATGTCCGTCCATACTGAACAGCAGCGCCAGCTGGTGGAAGACGCTTTTAATCTATAAGCGGCCACTGGATTTAGAGAACATATAAGGGAAACGACATGGCTACTGATATCAAAGCGCCAACCTTTCCGGAATCCGTTGCCGAAGGCTCAGTGGCGGCGTGGCATAAAAAGCCGGGTGATAGCGTTGAGCGTGACGAGCTGATTGTTGAGATTGAAACCGACAAAGTGGTGCTCGAAGTCGTTGCACCGGAAGCGGGTACCCTGACCGACGTGATGGCCGAAGAGGGCGATACCGTTGAGTCAGAGCAGGTGCTGGGCAAAATCGGCGCGTCTAGCAGCAAAGAAGAGAATTCTTCTGATGCGCCGAAAGAAGCAGCATCTGAGGCCAAGCCGGCTGAAGACAAGCCTGCCAGCAGTGGTAACGGCGGTGGTAAGCAGCACGACGTGAAAGCTCCCAGCTTCCCGGAATCGATTCAGGAAGGCACCGTGGCGGCATGGCACAAAAAAGTCGGTGAAGCGGTCAAGCGCGATGACGTGTTGGCTGATATCGAAACCGACAAAGTCGTGCTTGAAGTCGTGGCACCAGCCGACGGCGCCCTGGCTGAAATTAAAGCCGAAGAGGGTAGCCAGGTAGAATCCGAAGCGATTCTCGCTACCTTCACCGAAGGTGCCGGTGGCGATAGCGGTGGTGATTCAGCGTCTGCTAAAGCCGATAGCAGCGATGACGCTGGCGCCGACGAGAAAGTGGGTGACAAGATCCTCGCTCCGGCGGCACGTAAAATGGTCGCCGAACACGACCTGGACGTTGCCAAGATTGAGGGCACCGGTAAAGGTGGTCGCATCTTGAAAGAGGACGTTCAGAAAGCGGTTAAAGATGGCTCCGCTAAGAAAGCAGCGGAAGAGGCTGCGGCGCCGGCGACAGCAGCCGCTGCACCGGCAGTTGAAGGTGAGCGCATCGAGAAGCGCGTGCCTATGAGTCGCCTGCGTAAAACCATCGCCAAGCGCTTGGTTGAGGCGCAGCAAACCGCGGCGATGCTGACCACGTACAACGAAGTGGACATGACCGAGATCATGGCCTTGCGCGCGCAGTACAAAGAGACGTTCTTAAAAGCTCACGATATCAAGCTGGGCTTTATGGGCTTCTTTGTCAAAGCGGCTTCAGAAGCGCTCAAGCGTTATCCGGATGTGAACGCCTCTATCGACGGCACCGACATCGTCTATCACGGTTACCAGGATATCGGCGTTGCCGTTTCCACCGACCGCGGTTTGGTCGTGCCGGTACTACGCGACACCGACAGCATGAAAATTGCTGACGTTGAGCGCACGATTGTCGACTTCGGTAAGCGTGGTCGTGACGGTAAGCTGGGCATGGACGACATGATCGGCGGCACCTTTACCATCACCAATGGCGGCACCTTTGGTTCCTTGATGTCGACCCCGATCATTAACCCGCCGCAAACCGCCATTCTGGGCATGCACAAAATCCAGGATCGTCCGATGGCAGTGAACGGTAAGGTCGAGATTCGCCCGATGATGTATCTGGCGCTCTCTTACGACCACCGTATGATCGACGGCAAAGACGCCGTTCAATTCTTGGTTACCCTTAAGGGATTGCTGGAAGACCCGGCTCGTCTGTTGCTGGATGTCTAAAGCATAAGCGTTATTGCGATAGTGATTGAAATAGAGAGTCAGTACGCTACTGCTTAACCAGGATTTATCTGCAATTGCACACAGCCTCTCGCCCGGTTTGAGTTATCGCGGTGAGAGGTCAGCAAGCTAAAGGAGCCAACATGGCTGATAAGTTTGATGTGATCGTTATCGGTGCCGGCCCTGGCGGTTATGTCGCCGCCATTCGTGCTGCACAAATGGGCCTGAAAGCGGCCTGTGTTGAGAAATGGATCGGTAAAGAAGGTAGTGTTGTTCACGGTGGCACTTGCTTGAACGTGGGCTGTATCCCGTCTAAAGCGCTGCTTGAGGCATCCCACAAGTTCGTTGAAGCCAAACACGATTTCGACGATATGGGTATTCAGGCTGGCGACGTCTCCATGGACGTTACCAAGATGATGGCGCGCAAGGACAAGATCGTTAAGAACTTGACCGGCGGCATCTCTGGCTTGTTCAAGGCCAACGGCGTTACCGCTATCGAAGGTACCGGTAAAGTGGTGTCTGGCAAGCAGGTTGAGGTCACTGACAACGACGGCAATACCACCACCTATGATGCCGATAACATCGTTATCGCTGCGGGCTCCGTTCCGGTGGAGATTCCGCCGACTCCGCTGACCGAAGGTTTGGTGGTTGACTCTACCGGCGCGCTGGAATTCACCGAAACGCCTAAGCGTTTAGGTGTGATTGGTGCAGGTATTATCGGCCTTGAGCTGGGCAGCGTATGGAACCGTCTGGGCTCTGAAGTCACCGTGCTTGAAGCCATGGACTCCTTCCTGCCGATGGTGGATGCCACCGTTGCCAAAGAGACTCAGAAGCTGCTCAAGAAGCAGGGCCTGGATATTAAACTGGGCGCTCGCGTGACCGGTTCTGAAGTCAAAGGCGAAGAAGTCGTTGTGAAATACAGCGATGCCAACGGCGAACAAGAGATGACCTTTGATAAGCTCATCGTTTGTGTTGGCCGTCGTCCGTACACCAAAGGCGTGATTGCCGACGGCGTTAGCGTTGAGCTGGATGAGCGTGGCTTCATCTTTGTTGACGACCAGTGCCGTACCAACGTGCCGGGCGTTTATGCCATCGGTGACTGTGTGCGCGGCCCGATGCTGGCGCACAAAGCCTCTGAAGAGGGCATCATGGTGGCCGACATCATCGCTGGCCATAAAGCCGAGATGAACTACGATACTATTCCTAGTGTTATCTATACCTACCCGGAAGTGGCGTGGGTCGGTATGACCGAGCAAGACGCTAAGGCGAAAGGCATTGAAGTTAAAACCGGCACCTTCCCGTTCGCGGCTAGCGGCCGCGCGATGGCTAACAACGCCACCGAAGGTAGCGCCAAGATTATCGCCGATGCGGAAACTGACCGTATCCTCGGTATGCATATCGTGGGTCAGCACGCTGGCGAAATGATCGCCCAGGGCGTCATTGCGATGGAATTCGGCTCTAGCGCCGAAGACCTAGCACTGACCTGCTACGCGCACCCGACCATGTCGGAAGCTGTTCACGAAGCAGCGCTTGCAGTAGAAGGCCACGCGATTCACATGGCCAATCGCAAGAAGCGTAAATAATTCAGTAAGCAACAACGAAGCGCCACCGTTAGGTGGCGCAACACTTTCGGCTTTGTCTTAATCCACAAAGATCGAAAGAACGGGGGTGATCAGTTTTTTTAAGCTTGTGCTTTTAAACAAGCTGATTACCGTTCGAGTCACATGCAACCAATGGCATGAATCGATGAATCTTCACGAGTATCAAGGTAAACAGCTGTTTGCCGACTATGGTCTACCAGTGTCAAAAGGCTTTGCAGTCGACACTCCCGAAGAAGCCGAAGAGGCTTGCAAAAAAATCGGTGGTGACATGTGGGTGGTTAAAGCCCAGGTGCACGCCGGTGGCCGTGGTAAAGCGGGTGGCGTTAAGCTAATCAAAGACCCGGCTGAAGCCAAAGCCTTTGCTGAAAAGTGGTTAGGCAAGAACTTGGTCACCTTCCAGACTGACGAAAAAGGTCAGCCGGTTGCCAAGATTTTGGTTGAAACCTGCACCGACATCGCTGACGAGCTGTATCTCGGTGCTGTCGTCGACCGTACTACCCGTCGTGTGGTCTTCATGGCCTCTACCGAAGGTGGTGTTGAGATCGAGACGGTTGCAGAAGAAACACCTGAAAAGATTCTTAAAGCCGAAATCGATCCGCTGGTCGGCGCACAGCCGTACCAAGCGCGTGAGCTAGCCTTTGCGCTGGGCCTGAAAGGCGACCAGATCAAGCAGTTCACTAAGATTTTCTTAGGTCTTTCCCAGTTGTTCCACGACAAAGACCTGGCGCTGTTAGAAATTAACCCGCTGGTTATTACTGACGAAGGCAATCTGCACTGCCTCGATGCCAAGCTGGGCTTAGACAGCAACGCGCTTTACCGTCACCCCGACCTGCAGGCCATGCGTGACCCGTCTCAAGAAGACCAGCGCGAAGCCGATGCGGCGAAGTGGGAACTTAACTATGTCGCGCTTGATGGCAACATCGGCTGCATGGTTAACGGCGCAGGTTTGGCCATGGGCACCATGGACATCGTTAACCTGAGCGGCGGCAAACCCGCTAACTTCTTGGATGTTGGCGGCGGCGCTACCAAGGAACGCGTGGCAGAAGCGTTCAAAATCATCCTGTCTGACGACAATGTTAAGGCCGTATTGGTTAACATTTTCGGTGGCATCGTACGTTGCGACATGATTGCTGAAGGCATTATCGGTGCCGTTGAGCAGGTCGGTGTCAACGTGCCGGTTGTCGTACGTCTGGAAGGTAACAACGCCGAGCTGGGTGCTGAAAAATTAGCGTCTAGCGGTTTGAACATCATCGCGGCTACCAGTCTGACCGACGCGGCTCAGCAGGTCGTTAAAGCGGCGGAGGGCAAGTAATGAGCATCCTGATCGATAAGAACACCAAGGTCATCTGCCAGGGTTTTACCGGCGGCCAAGGCACGTTCCACTCCGAGCAGGCGATTGCCTACGGTACGCAAATGGTCGGTGGTGTTACACCGGGCAAAGGCGGCCAAACGCACCTCGGTCTGCCCGTTTTCAACACCGTGAAAGAAGCGGTAGCGAAAACCGGCGCAGAAGCCAGCGTTATCTACGTGCCTGCGCCGTTCTGTAAAGACTCAATCCTTGAAGCGGCGAATGCCGGTATCAAGCTGATTGTGTGCATCACTGAAGGCATCGCTACGCTAGACATGCTCGAAGCTAAAGTGAAGTGCGACGAGCTAGGCGTACGTCTGATTGGCCCGAACTGCCCCGGTGTTATCACCCCAGGCGAATGCAAAATCGGCATTATGCCGGGTCACATTCACCAGCCGGGCCGTGTCGGTATCGTATCTCGCTCGGGTACCCTGACTTACGAAGCCGTTAAGCAGACCACTGATCACGGTTTTGGTCAGTCTACCTGTGTCGGCATCGGCGGCGACCCGATTCCGGGTTCCAACTTCATCGACATCCTCGAGATGTTCGAGAAGGATCCGAAAACCGAAGCCATCGTTATGATCGGTGAAATCGGCGGTACGGCTGAAGAAGAAGCAGCGGCTTACATCAAAGCCAACGTTTCTAAGCCAGTGGTATCCTACATTGCCGGTGTGACTGCACCTCCTGGCAAGCGTATGGGTCACGCGGGCGCGATCATCTCTGGCGGTAAAGGCACCGCAGACGAGAAGTTTGCGGCCCTAGAAGACGCCGGTGTTAAAACTGTGCGCTCTTTGGCTGAAATCGGCGATGCGCTAAAAGAAGTCACTGGCTGGTAAGCCACTGACGACTAGCTGCACGCTATAAGGGCGCCCCTCGGGGCGCCCTTATTTTTTTGAGGACTATGTTATTAAATACTATGTTATTGAGAACTATGTTATTGAGAACTATGGCATCGGTGAACGGTGCAGCATTCGGTAGCTATATAAAATAAACAGCGGTGCGCCCGCCGCTAGATAAAGATGGTAGCTGACCAGCCGCCATACCAGTACCGCGGCGGCGGCCTGATCGCGCTCCATCAACGGCAGCAATAGGCTACCTACGCCCACCTCCGCAGCCCCCGCGCCGCCGGGTAAAAAGCTAAGCTGACTCGCTGCCATCGCCAGCATTTGGGTTAAAAACGTCCACATCCAATCTGCATGTCCGCCAGTTCCCAATACTGCCAAATACAGCAAGCTATAGCGCATCAGCCAGTGGGTGGTGGTCAGCAGCATCATAGCGATGAGCGTAGTGCGCGGCAGCTCAAGTGTGACTTTAAGCGCATGCCGACAGCGTAATAGACGCCGTGCAAGCCAGCGCCGCCGATAACGGCTCGGCCATGGCGTATTCACGCCGGGAGAGCGCAATAGACGTGGCAAATAACGCATCACCACGCTGACCAGCGTGGCCATAAACGTTAAGCCGACCAGCGCCCATTGCACAAGTGATTGGTGCGGCCACTGAGTGTCGCTGAGCAGTGAAAACAGCACTAGTCCGCTCAACATAGCCAGGAAAAACAGTAAATCGCAACCTTGGTCGACCAGGAAAACCGCCGCGCCTTTGGCGGGCGGAAAACCACGCCGTGCTAACAATACGAGCAGGGTAGCCGGGCCCCCGCTGCCGCCTGGGGTGGCGCACAGCGCAAACTTAGACGCCAGCTCAATCCCCAGCGCGCCGCCTTGGCCTAGCCTGCCGGCACGGCCGCCGAGCATTAACCGCAGTCGTGCCGCATTAAGGTTCCAGCATATAAACGCCATCACCAGCATTAATGACAGCAACCCGAGCGGAAAGTGTTTGACGCGCTGTAGTGCCTCAGCGCCACCCAGCCATGCGGTAAGCAAGAGCGGCGTCACTAGTGCCAAGGCAATCATCACGCCGTGGATGGGGCGCCACTTTAGTAGCTGGCGACGATTAGTGGTGTTGGCGGAGTGCATGCGGTTGGCTGCCGTGGCAAAGGTGTTGGTAGTGCTCAAGCAGCGAGTGCATGACGCCATCCCAGTTGAAATGGCGCTCCACATGGCGGCGCGCGTAGCGTCCGCTGGCGGCGACATCATTGCTGAACAGCGCCACACACGCATCAGCCATGGCAACGGGGTCAAGCGGCTGGCATAAAATACCCGCCCCCAGGGGTACATTTTCTGCCAGTGCCCCAGCATTTGCCGCTATTACCGGAAGGCCACTGGCCATCGCCTCTTGGGCAATTAAGCCGAAGGTTTCGCGGGTGCCTGCGTGTAGCAGCGCATCGCTACTGGCCAGCGCCTTCGCGACCTCGTGGGCGCCACAGCAGCGATCCACGATGGTGACATTGCTGGGTACGTGATGTGGCATGCCGGGGCCCATCAGCAGCAAATGGTAATCGTTGCCTAGCTGACGCATCGTCGTAAGCAGCACATCAATATTTTTCTCGCGGGAATTGCGGCCCACAAATATCAGCAGCTTTTTGTCGCTGGGTATGCCCATGGTTTGGCGAAACGCAGAGTCACACTGCTGGGGATTAAATTGCGCCAAATCGACGCCCAATGGCTGAACGCGAACGTTATCGACGCCCCAGTCATTCAGTCGATTAGCCATAGCGTTACAGGGCGCTAGCACGCTATCAAACTGGCTATAAAGTTCTGTGACATAGCGGATTAAGCGCTTTTCAACGTAGCGTCCAAAGCGGTCACCCATCAAGCGTGGAAGGTCGGAGTGATAGAAGCCCACCACCGGCACGCCAAGGCGCTGACCCGCGGCCAGCGCTGCCCATGCCGTTACATACGGGTCGCCAGCCTCAATAAGATCAGGCTTTAGGTCAATCAAGGTATCGCGCCAGGGTGAGCCTCGCAGTGGGAAGCGATAGCCCTGGCCCAGAGGAAGGTGTAACGCCGGTAAGGTGTGATGGTCGCCGAGGCTATCGCGCTCCGCTCCCGGTACCAGCAGGCTAGTCCGCAGCTGTGGAATACGTGAAAACACGCGATGTTTGGCTTGCAAATAGGTGCGTACACCGCCGCTGGCGGGGGCATGAAACATCGTCACATCGGCAATGTGCAAGCTAACCTCCAACCCTACTAAGTGTCATCGTTTCACCATAAAGGAGAAATAAGTCAGTTCGACGACACTGGCTATGGGGGCTGGTATAAAAAAAGCCACGGCTCTCGAGCGAGAGCCGTGGCTTGGTGACAGCTTTACATTGCCTTAGACGGCTGGGCGTGCCACCAGTGAACGAGTCTCTTCGCGGGCTTCGGTCAGCATCACGCGAAGCGGGTCGCCCAGCTTATAACACTCTTCGCCTTCGATCTGAATACGCCCCTCTTTATCGTCAATGACTACTTTACTGCGGTCACTGTGCATCAAGGGTGCGGGTACAAACGCTGTCGCGCCATTTTCCAGTAGACGAACGCGCATACCGCCACGGTTGATGGCCATGATTTCGGCCTCAAAGGTGTCCTGGCTCTGCGCGGCGGGGGTTAGATAACGCACATAGAGCCAATCTTTTACATCGCGCTCGGCCATACGGTTCAAGCGGCGGCGCTCCGTCAACTGCTCGGTAAGCTGCTGGGTGGCTTCGGCAGGGGCCTGCTCGCCTTTCAGCACACGCTTGATCAAGCGGTGATTGACCATATCGCCGTACTTACGAATCGGCGAGGTCCAGGTGGCGTAGGCCGCCAAACCCAGGCCAAAGTGAGGGCCGGGCTGTGCGGACATCATGGTGAAGCCCTGGAAACGACGCAGGCGCGCATCCAGCCAGGCATCATCGCGGCTTTCCAGTGCACGCTTAAGCTCGGTGTAGCGGGCCAGCTCGGTCAGCGCTTCGCGATCAACGACGATCTCTTGGCCTGCCAGGAACTCTTGGGCGGCTTCGGCTTTCTCGGGCTCGAACGCGCGGTGGACGTTAAAGATACCGTGGCCGATATGCTGGGCCAGGAAGTCCGCGCAGCAGGCATTAGCCACAATCATCGACTCTTCGATCATGCGATTGGCAATACGGCGCTCTTCAGTACGCACTCCCAACACGTTGCCGGCAGGATCGAGATCAAACACGTAGTCGGGGCGGTCTTTAAACACCAGCGCATGTTCGTTGCGCCAAGCGGTACGCGCTTCAGTCAAATCACGCAGTGCCTTAAGCTGCTCGGCAATATCATCGGCGGGAGCCCAGTCGCCTTGATCTTCGATCCAGTCAGAAACGCTGTCATAGGCAAGCTTGGCGTGGGAGGTAACGTTGGCTGCAAAGAAGCGGTAATCGCCCAGGCTGCCGTCGGCGTTAATATCCAGCGTACAGGCCAGCGCCGGGCGCTCTTCGCCTTCCCACAGCGAACAGAGGACGTCTGACAACTGCTCTGGCAGCATGGTGACGTTCTGGCCGGGCAGGTAGACGGTAAAGGCGCGGATACGGGCTTCTAAATCAGCCGCATGGCCCTCTTCCACATAAGCTGTGGGGTCGGCAATCGCCACACTCAAGCGCCAGCCGCCTTCAGCACGAGTAGCAATGTGCAGGGCGTCATCCATATCACGGGTCTTCTCACCATCGATGGTGAAGAAGGGCGTGGCGGTTAAATCTTCGCGCGTCAGGCCTTCATCATGCAGGGGCCATTCGGTGCCCGCTTCGGGGGATTCCTGCTCCAGCGCATGGCGAGCAAGCGTCACGCGCCACGGCACCGCTGGATTATCGCTTTTAGCGATCAGCTCATCAATCTGGGCGAAGAAAGCGCGGTCATCGGCTTTCAGCGGATGGCGTACCAAGCGGGCCACCACCCAGTCGCCGTCGGCAATGCTGTCTTCATCAAGGCTGTTCTTAATCCGCGCCTTGATAATATTTTTAATCGACGGATGGTCGGGCACGACAGAAAGGCGACCTTCGCGCTTCTGCACGCGGGCGACAAACCGGTCCAGACCCGCTTCGATCAGCTTTTCAGGCTCAACGGATTTTTTGTCACCGTTCTCGTGAATAACCGCTTCCACGCGATCACCGTGAATCACCTGCTTCATGGCGGGCGGCGGCACGAAATAGGATTCACCGTCGTCGGTTTCGAGAAAACCGAAACCTTTGTCGGTGGCTTTGATCACCCCTTCAGCACGGGGGGTGGTTTGACGAATCTGTTGCTTGAGCTGGGCAAGCATGGAGTTATTCTGAAGCATGAGCTCAATCAGTTGGCGAGAGTTAGGCTGCCACTATACGGATTCCCGCAGGCCGCGCCAATTGTCGCCGAGTGAAGTCGGCCCTGATGTTCGCTTGGGTGACGGCGAGTCAAAGACTTACATGCGTTTGGGGGAATCAGTTAAGCTAAACGCCCATGCCGATGGAGCGCGTTATGACACCTCGCCTGATTGTTTCTGACCTGGACGGCACCCTTTTAGGAAGCGACCACACCCTGCACGCAAGCACTGTCGAGGTGCTACGAGCACTGGTGAAGCAAGGCCACCATGTTGCACTTGCCTCCGGTCGCCACTTCCACGACATGAAAGTGTTTCGCGATCAGCTGGATATTCCCGCGCATCTGATCAGTACCAACGGCGCCTATGTTCATGATCCGGAAGGTACCTTGCTGGCGGCTACCCACGTTGATCCTGAGCATGCCAAGACCTTGATCAATCTTCCCCGTCCGCCCCAGGTTCGGCTTAACCTCTACCGCGAAAGCGGCTGGCATATTGATGCAGAGGCCCCGCATCTCTTATCGCTTCACGCCGCTACCGGCTTTGGCTATGAAGTAGTCCCTCCAGCGCAGATGGACACTAACGGCGTGGGTAAAGTGCTCTATCTGGGCGACCCAAATGCGCTAAAGCAGCTAGAAGCCCAAGCTCAAAAGGCCCACGGTGATGCGCTGCATATTACCTACTCGACGATTGATTCCCTGGAGATCATGGCAGGCGGGGTCAACAAGGGCGTGGCGCTGTCATCACTACTTGAGCGGTTGGGCTTAACACCCGCAGATTGCCTGGCGTTTGGCGACAATCTTAACGATACCGAAATGCTCGACTTGGCAGGGGAGGCCCAGGTAATGGCCAACGCCCACCCGGATCTGTTTGACCGTGTTACCGACGCTGAACGCATCGGCCACCATGGCGAAGCCGCCGTTGCCGAGTGGCTTAAACAGCGGTTTGGATTTTGATTGTCCATTGACACTCAAAGCAACCTTGCTGGTTTCAGCAAAGTTGCTATAGGCGTTATGGGCGTATAAGCCGCAGCTCACCATTGAGTGCTTTGATAATCGAGTAGCACATCACCAATAGCACGATAGAGAACGGAATCGCCGTGGCGGTCACCCCCGCCTGAAGCGCGGTTAAACCACCGCCGATCAGCAGCACAATCGCGATCAGCCCCTCCACAATCGCCCAGAACATCCGCTGCGGGCGGGGAGCATCAATCTTGCCGCCAGCGGTGATGGTGTCGATCACCAGTGAGCCGGAATCAGAAGAGGTGACAAAGAAGATTAGCGCCAGAATGATGCCCAGCGTCGACATCAATCCTGTCAACGGCAGTTCATTGAGCATGCCAAACAGCGACAGTTCGGGTCTATAGCTATCAATCACATACTCTTTAACCAGGCTGGTGGCAGGGTTGGCATAGAGCTGCTCAAGCGCGGTTGAGCCGAAGACGCCCATCCAGATAAAGATAAACAGGCTGGGAACCAGCAGTACGCAGAGGACGAACTCACGCACGGTACGGCCCTTCGACACCCGAGCGATGAACATGCCGACGAAAGGTGCCCAACTGATCCACCAAGCCCAGTAGAAAATGGTCCAGGCTTGACGATAGGCATCATCGTCACGGCCAAAGGGCGCCGATAACGGCAAAAACTCAGTCATATAGGTGGATAGACCCGCCCAGAATCCGCTTAGCGCCAGTAGGGTAGGGCCAGCGAAGAGCACGAAAAAGAAGAACAGGACCGCCAGCACCATATTGATCTCGGAAAGCTTCTTAACGCCCCCCTCCAGACCGCGCCACACGGATATGAGCGCCACCGCCGTGACCAGTACGATCACGATGACCTGGGTGGTGGTGCTTACCTCTAGTCCGAAAACAAAGTTCATCCCCGCATTAGCCTGCTGTGCCCCGAGCCCTAGCGATGTCGCCAGCCCAAATAGGGTCGAAAATACGGCAAGGATGTCGATCGTGTGTCCCCACCAGCCCCAGACGCGATCACCGAGAATGGGAAAAAATGCCGAGCGAATCGAGAAAGGCAGGCCCTTGTTGTAGGTAAATAGGCCCAACCCGAGCGCCATGACCACATACACCGCCCAGCCGTGGATGCCCCAATGGAGATAGGTACCCGCAAGGCCTAGTGCACTGGCGTCGGCAATGGCGTCAGGATTCAGCTCGCCATTGGCACCGAACGGAGATTCAACGCTCAGCGGTAGCGAAACATTGGCGTGATAGACCGGTTCCAGCACGCCGAAGAACAGCAAGCCAATGCCAATCCCTGCGGTAAACAGCAGCGCAAACCAGGAAAGGTAGCTGTGCTCCGGCCTAGCGTCGGGGCCGCCCAATCTTACCGAGCCGTGAGGAAGAACCACCAGGGCTAAGCAGAACAGAATGAAGAAATCCACCAGGATCATGAAATACCAGTCCAGCGTTCCTGTGGAGAAGGCAACGATAGACTGGAAAACACTACCCGCGCGCTCAGGAAACAGCAGGGTGAGGACAATAAAAATAGCCGAGGCAATGGCGGAGACCACGAAAACGCGGTTGTGGATATCAAAACCGAAGGGGCCGAGCTGCCCCTTGATATTATCCTGGCCAACGACATAGTCGGTCTGCATGTCGCTTTCTATGGGGGACGACGCGGGATCGCTGGGGGTGTTCATAAACAGTTTCTCTGCATTAGAGGATGTTATGCCAAAGCCCCATCATGAGGATAAACAGCGTTGAATCGCAAATTGTGGTCGAAAATAGATGGTGCCATCGCGTCTACTTCATTCGTGGCTCTGTGGTGTCTTGTCTTTATCCAGGCGCTTGATCTGCCGCCACAGGTCTTGACGTAGATCGGCGATCTTGGGCTGTTCCTCGGCAGTGAAAGGCACTGGGCGGCACAGGCGCTGGGCGCGTAGCCCCAGGCGTGCGCTAAGCAGCCCGGTGGCCAAACCTTGCCCGGCACGGGCGGAGAGACGCCCGGCTAAATCTAGCGAGAGCATATCCATACTAGCGTCGGTGGCCAGTTCGCTAGCCCCGGCAAAGGCCATATTGTGTAGCACATTGCGAAATAGTCGCAGGCGGCTGGCGTAGCCCAGTTCAAGCCCGTACAGGCGGCAAAGCCGGTCTACCATCGCCAGGCTGCGCCAGGCAACCAGTGCCATATCCACCAGCGTCAGCGGGCTGATCGCGACCATGATCGCGGTTTCACCGGACATCCGGGTAATCAGGCGTTGGGCTTCACGGTCGCGTGGCGCTAGCAGGTGATATCGCAGCAGCGTTTGAATATCTTCGCCGTTATGGTGATGCTGGCTGGCGCGCTGAAAGGCCAGCCAGTGCGGGTCATCGTCGGCAAGTTTGAGCTGGTGCCTTAGCTGCTCGGCCATGGCGCGGGCCTGCTTTGGCGAGCGCTGTGGCAGCTCGGCAAGCTCGCCACGCAGCTTGTCGTGGCGCTTCAAACGGCGCAAACGGCCCAGCTCTTTGAGCAGTGAAATGCCCCCTAAGCCAATCAGACTAATGCCGAATGCCTGCCAGGCCATGGTTAACCACTGGGATTGGGCCAGCGCGTCAGGAATGCCGGTCACCAGCTCTGCGGTGCCCAAGCCGGCGGCGCCCACCAGGGCAAATATTAACCCCCAGCGGCGTTTGCGTGGTACACCTAAACTGGCGGCGGGCAGGGCTTTGTCTTCTGGCAGGGGGGCTAGCGGATGGTGTTCGCTGGCGTCACTAAAGGCTTCACGCTGGCGCAGGGACGACGCTACGTTAGTGGCGTCTTCTGGCTTATCGTCCAGATTAAAATTGCGCCGCGGCTGTGGGGTGGTCATGTCAGCTTATCTCCAATCAGCCAGTCGATGGCGGCGTCCATGCGAATATGATCCAGCGCTTCTGAGTTAGTTTGCATCGGTCGAAAGCCGGGGAAGTCGAAGCCCTGCTGATTCCAGAAGTCGGCAACGGGTAGCCGGGCGGGTACATCGCCGGGGTAAACCAGTACGTCTTCACCTTCTAGCGTAGTGCCGCGCAGCGCGGGTGAGCGCTTACCCTCATGGGTCACCTCGCGGGCTTCGGTAGCGCGAATCGCTGCCAGCGAAAGTGCTTTAACCGGCACGTTGGCAAAGCGCAGATCTTTGAGCGGTTCAGCCAGCAGCGCTTCAAGCAGTTGCACCACGTGGCCGTGCTGGTCGGGGGTGACGTGGTCGGCTTTAGTGGCGGCAATCGCGAGCCGATCAATTTTAGGCGCGAACAGACGCGTGAGTAGGCTGCGTTTGCCGTAGTCAAAGCTGTTCATTAACTGTTGCAGCGCCCGTGAAAGGTCTTCGAAGCGTTCAGGTCCAGCGTTCAGCGCGCCGAGTACATCGACCAGCACGATTTGGCGGTCAAAGCGGCGGAAGTGATCGCGATAAAACGGCTTGACCACCTGCTGCTGGTAGTAGCGAAAGCGCGCCGCCAGGGTAGCGTAGAGGCTATTGGCGGGCAGTGCATCCAACGCCTCTTTAGAAGCGTTGAGCTGCGGTAACGGGAAAAACTGCAGCACCGGCGCGCCTTCTAATTCGCCGGGCAGTAAGAAACGTCCTGGCTGGAGGTCGGAAAATCCCGCCTGCTTGGCACACTGCAGACCCCGGGCGTACTCTTCGGCCAGGGTGGCGAGCTGGGCTTCATCGGCTTCGCTCGCCGGGTCGAGTTGCTCCACCGCCGCCAACCACTCGCTAAACAGGCCGCGGCGCTGCTCTCCTGTGTGCAGTGCCTGGGCTTGGCTCCAACTGAAAAAGTCGTGCTGTAACAGCGGTAAGTCGAGTAGCCATTCGCCGGGATAGTCGAAGAGATCGAGGGTTAGGTGGGCAATTTCAGGGGTCAGCCAGCCGCTATGGGCGGGGCGGTAACGTAGCTGTAAGCGCAACTCGCTGATGCCGCGGGTGGGCTCTGGCCAGCGTGGCGGCGCATCTCGTAGCGCGGCCATGCCGGGGTCGTAGGGAAAGCGCGGCACGCCCAGGTCGGGCTGATTCAGCCGCTGAGCGCCGAGCAGGCGACCTTCCCGGGCGGCGGGCAGTAAATCGAGCTGTGCCTCCACGCCAGCATGGCGCAGCTGGTTGACCAGTGAGGTCAAAAACGCGGTTTTGCCCGCTTGGGAAAGGCCGGTCACCGCTAAGCGCAACTGGCGATCTCGCCCCCGCTCTAACAAATTGCTCAGTTCGCGGCTTAACGGCTGGCGCATCTTATCGATCCCTTTGTGTTTCTGGCTCGCTATCCATTAGTAACCGTAGGGTCAGAAGTATCATCACTGACGTAACATTAGTATCAGCTGTGAAATCATTGGCAGCGTGGCGATCAAAAAACCAACCCCCGCCAGTGCGTAGCCCGGCCAGCGGCGTGTCATCTTTTGCGCCAAGGTTAGGCCGACTAAACACACCGCCATACCGATTAAATTGAAAGCCAGTGTGGCGGCCTCTAGCCATTGCTGTGGATCCATTGGCTCTCCCCTGTGCATGTAATGGCGCACATTAACAAAGCATTCATGAACAGAAGGTTAACCGCGGCTTAGGGTGGTGCCTAACAGGTGCTGAGCGCCAGGTACCAGCCACACCGGGTCGAGGCGCGTATTGGCGGCTTCAACGCAGATAAAGTGGCGCGCTGCCTCGGCGGGGGTATCGCTAGGAAGTTCGTTGTTGGGGTGCCATACCACCGTTGAGTCACTCGACTGCTTGCCGATGTGCAGGCTACGCCCGCCATCATTGAGCATTACGGCTTCGTTGGTGTGGTAAATGCGGTCTACGGCGCCTTGAACCGCCAACGTGCCCTGTTGGTCGCTTTCCGCAAAGTCACGCAGTTTGTCGAGATAGCGCGCGCCGGAGAGGCCTTCCAAACGACACTGATGAATATCGGCAACAGCGAGATAGGTGTGCAGCGCGCCGCTGGTTTTGACTGGCGTTTCGCCGATATTTTCACTAATCAGCTCAACGTTGAGCCGCTGCGCATTCGCTTGCACCACTAACCGGGCGGTGAGCTGAGTGTGCAGGCGCTGTTCGGGTGAAAGGTGCACTTCAATCCCTTCAGCGTGTTCATCAACGGCGTCCAGATGCCACTGGGCGTGCCGGGCGAGGCCATGGAACGGGCCATCGCGGTTGGGGCTTTCATCGGCATAGCGCTCGTCGGCAAACCACGGCCAGCAGAGTGGAATGCCTCCGCGGATAGCGCCAGGCAGCATCTGAGGGGTTGGCGTCAGCCAAAGCCAGTCAGTGTCGCCGTTGGGGCAGAAGTGCAGTACTTGAGCACCCTGTAAGCTGATGGCCAACTCGCCCCATGGCATATTAAAAAGCACTACATCGCGGCCTTGCCAATTGGCCGTTTGCTGACCATCGGTGCTTTTAAGTAGTTGTTTGAGCGAGTCGGGAATCATGAATTTTCCTTTAAGAGTAGCCAAGCATCCGCACCAATAGGCGCTGAACAGTAACGCTGTGTGCTATGGTAGAACAAGCATGGCTGGTAGGTAAAACGCCTGCTAACATACGTAGCTGAAACCCGTAAATAAACCAGTAATTGAAATAGTAAGGAGACTATATGGGATCTCTTATTGGGGCATTGATCATTGGTGGTTTAGCTGGTTGGATTGCTGGCAATATCATGCGCGGCGGCGGTTTTGGCATCCTGGGTAATATCGGTGTCGGTATCGTCGGTGCGTTCATTGGCCGTATGTTGTTTGGCCTTTTGGGCCTTGCTTCCGGCAATATCATTGGTTCGCTGGTCACCGCGACCGTGGGTGCCGTGGTGCTTCTTTGGATAATCAGTAAAGTTAAAAAAGCCTAGCGATTGAGTTGCTACCTGTATAACACCGCCCGGCCTTGTGTCGGGCGGTGTCGTTTTATACCTACCGATGCCTAGGGCTATCGGTGTTCGCGCCACTTTCCGTTACACTAGGCAGCTTTATTCCGGCTTTATTCCGGCTTTATTCCGGCTTTTGGCTGGTGGTGACCCTGCGTTAGTTGGTGGTAATACTATGCTTTTTCGAGGTGCCTCTTGATCGACGCGTTAAATGCCTGGTGGGCCCAACAGCTGGTGCTGTGTGATTGGGCGTTTACTCCTCATCCGTTGGCGGTCGATGCAGGGGCGGCGGAACAGCGCCTGCTACAACTGGGCATTACCAGCCGGGGCGAGCTGGCCGAACAGCTGTTCCATGGGCTGGGTGCGCCCGCAGGCAGTGCAGACCGTTTGCTAGGCGCTCTGGAGTGGGCCGCACTGGCGGGGGCGGCTGGCTGGTTAGAAGCTGATCAAGCTCGTAACTGGGCGCACCATCTAACCCGTCGCATCACCAGCGATTACAGCGATCTACGTGCCTGGCTAGCTGATCTACGCCGTGCGTTAGGCGCGCGGGGCTGGGAAGTGGGGGCCGATGACCGTTTTATTGACGCCTGTCAGGCGTTGGCCAAGCTCGAAACCGATGGCGAGGGGGTAACTTGGGAGTCGCTTGAATACGCCCTGGCTGAACTGCCGAGCCCCGCGCCACTATGGCCCCAGCAGCCTGAAGCGCAGAGCTGGCGGCTATGCGCGCTGTTCCGGCCGATTATTGCCTATCCGGCCAGCCAAGCCGACTGGCCTGAAGCCACTGAGTGGCTGGCCCACGTGTGGGATGTTCATGACCGTGATGCCCTGCTAGGTGCCATGCTTTGGCTAGGCGCTCAGGGCGAACGCCAGCGCTGGGACATTGAAGCCCGTGAGCTATCGAGTATGGACAACGCCCAGCGCATGGAGTGGCAGCGCAGCGTGGTGGAAGAGTCGCCCTATGCACCGGTACTGAATAAGTTTGTTAGCCAAGGAGAGCCTCTGGAGTGGGCAGCCTGGGATTGGTTGCGGATAGTAGAGCTTGCCTGGGCGGGCGCCTGCTGTGGTTGGCTTAGCCAGGCAGAGGCTGATGACCTGGCGGCGCACGCCGCTGATTTGATTACTCATCGCTATCACGATTGGTACGCGGTGCTGAACGCCTACGGGCGGGGGGAGAGCCTGTTTGACGGTCTCGACCGGCGGGGTAAAACACCCAGCGAGCGGCATCAGTTGCTGCTGCATAGCGCCCACAGTCCTTGGCTGCGTCCGCCGGGGGAACTGCTGGATGAAGCGACGCGCAAGGCTTCTCAAACGCGCATTCGTCAATGGCGTAATACACCCCATCACTGGCTGCTGGCGCTGGCCAGCGTTCGCGAGCCGGATGCCATGCTGCGTCAAATAGATCCATCATCGGCACTGCCTGAAGAGCAGCGAGCCGACGCAGCGCTGTATTTGCAGGAGTCGCTGGGCTTGCATGCCGATGAAGGTGCTCATGCACTTGCCCGCTACTGGCTGCCCGCCCAGGCACACCATCTTAATCAGCTGGCGGCTGATGCCGTACACGGCGTTTTGCCGCCATCGCAGAGCTGGTTTGGCCAGCCAACCCTGGAAGAGTTAAAGCAGCGTAATGCTGTAAAGGGTGTGAGCCGCCACGCGGCTACTATTCATATGGCTGAAAAGTTCGCTTTCTATCTGCATATGTCACTCGACAGCGGTTTGCTGGATCGTGCGCCGTTAATGGCATACGCCAGCGCGCTGCGTAGCTGCCTATGCCGTTTTTATCCCAATTCCAAGCGCCTGTTAGAAGCCTGGTTTGCTTGGGAGAGCTGCCTGCCCGAACCTGAACATGCCTCGCTAATTAATGAAATTGTTTGGCATATTGAAGACCCCGGCAGCCTGTTTCACTGGCTGGATTGGCGCCATAACGCCTGGTGCGAGCCGGGAAGTCGGCCTACTTTGAACCACTTCACTGCTATGTCGCTGGTGGGCCCCCTTAACAGTGCGGTGTGGAGCGAGCCCCAGCCTGAGAGTGCGCGAGAGTGCGCCGAGATTCGTGAATGGGTGGATAGCCACTACCACCTGAATAGCGCTGGCGATATGCAGGAATTTTTGACCTACATGCTTGAGGCAGGGGATCGCCAGGAGTACCAGATTAACTACGCGCCCTATACCCTCAACGCTGAGCGTTTGGATGCCGAGATCGCCATTGTTGAGTCCGGCGACTGTTCAGAAGACGACCGCCACCATCTGCTTCGCTTACGCCGCGTCCGTGATAACGAAGACGGCTGTAATGAGGTCGATATGGCGGCCTGGGATATTGCGCAATTGGTCGATCTGGCAATTGCTGCGCGGCAGTTGGGCTGGCTGGATAGCGCGGCCTTTGCAAACGTGCTGGATAGCGCCTATCAGTTGGCCGCCGATCATTATGCCGGTTGGCAAGAGTACGCGATGGGGATGTATGCAGGCTTCTCATTTTTTATGGGCGACACTCCAGAGCGGGAGAGCTTTTTAGCCGGTTTTCGCCAAGCGCTAGTGGCCTGGGTATGTGGCGCGCCGATGTTGGCGGGGCCGTGGGTTAGCCTGGATTTTCCTGGCAATAAACCGCGCCATTTTGCACCCTTGCATATCGATACACTGCCGGGCGACCAGCGCACGTTACATTAGGCTCGCCAAACATATGATAAGTAGCTTATAGTCGTGCGTGGAAAAATGAGTTTTGTCATACCACCCCCATTATTAATGTCACGAGGTTAATCGCATGGTTGCGCTGCCACGCTCCGCTGTGATCGCTGTCCGTTTTTTAAGTATTTGTTTTTTTGTTACTTTATTTGCTGGCTGTGCGGCTTCTTCCCGACAGAGTAACACCCAGGCGCCGGAGAACTATTTCTCTATGGCGCTACCGGGAATGGGGGATAGTCCGTTAATGTCGCCGGTTGATCCAATCGATGCACAGTTGCGTAACCTGCAAGAACCGCCACCAACAATGGTTCGTGAGGCTTTACTGGCCCAGCATCAACGCTGGGCAGGCACGCCTTACCGGATTGGCGGTACCACCGAACGAGGAATTGATTGTTCTGCGCTGGTCCGCAATGTTTACCGTGACACCTTTAATTTAGAGCTCCCGCGTTCTACCCGTGGTCAAGTGCACGAGGGGCGCCCGATCGACCGCCAAGAGCTGCTGGCGGGCGATCTGGTGTTCTTCAGCCCACCGGGCCGCTATAACCATGTAGGCATCTACGTGGGCGATGGCTATTTTCTTCACGCCTCCTCCTCGAAAGGGGTGATGATATCCAGCTTGGATAATAGCTACTGGCGGCGCTACTATTGGCAGGCCCGTCGCGCGCTGGAGCCAACCCATGTGGCCCAGCTGAGTAGTCGCACTTACTAGCTGTCTGACTCTCGTTTAGGAATGGCATGATTAAAGCCAAAACGCGCGCCTGGTGGCGTGCCACCTTGGCGCTTTGCCTAGGTTCATTTCTGGTTTTTATTAATCTCTATGCACCGCAGCCGCTGCTGCCAGGGTTAAAGGAGACTTACGACGTCTCAACCCTGGGCGTCAGCCTGCTTATGTCGGTATCTACCCTCTCTTTAGCCATGGCGCTACTGGTATTCGGGCCGCTCTCGGACGCTATTGGTCGCGAAGGCATCATGCGCATTACTTTGCTGCTTGCAGGCGGCTGTTCCCTTGCGTTGGCCTTCGCACCCACCTTTGAAAGTTTGCTGCTGCTACGTCTAGTGCAGGGATTTGTGCTGGGAGGGCTACCGGCGGTGGCTATTGCCTGGATGGGTGATGAGTTTGAAAAGCCTGCGCTGTTGAGTGCCGTCGGGCTCTATATTGGTGCCAATTCTCTCGGCGGTATCAGCGGGCGAATAGTAGGTGGGGCCACCGCCGAAGTCGGTGGGACGAGCGCCGTCTTTCTAGCGGTTGGGGCGATGACGCTAATCGGCTGCTTGGTATTTTGGCGTCTGTTACCCAATAGCCGTGCTTTTACTCCGCAACGCTTTGAGCTGCGCAAAGCGGCGGCTGATTTACTCGCTCATTTGCGTACCCCGGTGTTGCTCGCTGCTTACTGTTTAGGCGGCATTAACTTCCTGATTTTTATAAATCAATATAGCTATATCACCTTTCGTTTGGCGGCCGAGCCGTATCAGCTGGCTGCCAGCGGGCTGGGACTGATTTTCTTGACCTATCTCGGCGGTACTTTCGGTTCGATGATTTCTGGCCGCTTGGCCGGCCGCTTTTCCCCCGCAGCGTGCATGATGGTAGGCGTGATAATTTTAATGCTGGGCACGGCGATTACGTTAGCGGATTCGCTGGTGCTGATTATTGCTGGCTTAAGTGTTAATGCCTTCGGTTTTTTCCTGGCCCATTCGTTGGCGTCCAGTTGGGTAGGCCGCTACGCCCAGGGTGCCCGGGGCAGTGCTTCGGCGCTGTATCTGGTGTTTTACTACGTGGGCGCCAGTTTAGGCGGTTTCTGGCTGGAGCCGTTCTGGCGCTGGGCCGGGTGGCCGGGGGTAAGCGTTGGCTCGTGGCTGCTGCTAAGTATTACGCTGATGATTGCCTTCGGCCTGTGGCGTTTTGAACGTCGTCAGGCAAAGAGTGCCGCCGTTTTGGCAAAAAAAAGGTGACCCGGAGGTCACCTTTTTTGGTCGTTAGTGCGAGCACTCTTAGTGCTCAACGCCGCCTTCGCCGTGCACGTGGCCGTGCTCAACTTCTTCAGCGCTGGCTTCGCGTACTTCAGCGATCTCAACATCAAAGTTGAGCTGCTGTCCTGCCAGCGGGTGGTTGCCATCAACCACAACCGTATCGCCTTCGACTTTCTTGACGGTAACCATCAATGGGCCGCCTTGAGTCTGGGCTTGGAACTGCATGCCCGGCTCAATGCTTTCAACGCCTTGAAATGCATCGCGCGGTACTTCTTGCATCAGTTGCTCTTGCAACTCGCCGTAACCTTCTTCAGGCGATACGGCAACGTTCAGTTTCTCGCCCGCTGCACGACCTTCCAGCTCTTTTTCAAGACCTGGAATAATGTTACCGGCGCCGTGGAGGTAGGTAAGCGGCTCACGGCCTTCAGAACTGTCTAGCACTTCACCTGCATCGTTGGTCAGGGTGTAGTGAAACGCGACAACCGAGTTTTGCGCAATTTGCATGGAATAACCTTTCGGTGAGTGCATGTCCCAATATGGTAACGCGTGTGGACTGGCTTGTCAGGGGGGGGGACGGCGCTTTTTCCTATTCACCACTTGCGGCGGTATTGCGTACCAAGGTGACCAGGGATACCCTACGATCATTACTTTTCCCTTTGTCCTATCACTTTTGGAGCATGCAATGACGATCTTGATTATTTGGCTTGTCGCATTTTGCCTGATTGCTTATTTTTCCTATCAGCGCTGGAACAGCGGCGTCAGCCAGGGGTTGGATAAGGTGTTGCCCGGGTTTTTGAAAAGCCATGGCGATAACCGTTATCTATGGGTGATTACGCTGGCAGTATTGGGCGCGACGACGCTGGTGAAGCCGGTTGATATATTGCTGGTCGTTATTCTATTGGGTCTCATTGGCTGGGCCGTCATGGCGCTGGTTAACTGGGCGGGCAACAAAGCTCACTGACGGTGCCGATAGTCATAAAATGGTAAGAAAATAGTCACAAAAAAGTCCGGCCATCACGTTAGATGGCCGGACTTTTTTGTGACGTTTAAACACTATTCATTAGCGCTTCATAGATTAATAAGGCGCAACGCTCATGTTCGCGCCGCTACCGATCAGGCGAACACGCTGACCGGCTTGGAATTGGCGGTCTGCACGTTGAACGACCACAATGTCAGAGCCATCGTCACGACGAATTTCCATTTCCAGTGCATTGACGCGGTTAGTTGCATCTTCAGCGGCGGTTCCTGCAACCGCACCGCCGAGTGCCCCAGCAACCGTTGCCAATTGACGACCTGAACCACCGCCGACTTGGTTGCCCAGAAGCCCACCAATGATCGCACCGCCACCACTACCTAAAAGGCCTCCAGCACGGCTATCGGCTTGAATCTGTACCGGGCGAACCGCCACGATAGTGCCGTAGGTGACGCTTTGGCCTGTTTTAGCTTGGTTGCCGCTATAGACATCGCCAGAGTAGCCAGATGTATTAGCACAGCCTGCTAGGGTGAGCATGCTCATGGCGGCGATAGGTAAAAGAAGACGTTTCATTAAAACCTCCAGGGTGTCTATTTTGATAACTGTCGCGGAGCGATTAAAGTTATAGAACAGTGTTCGCTAAAAATAGCTGATGCCATTGGTTTTGACCAGCAACCATTTAAAAAGATCAAAGCGAATGTGCAGTCGCTAATAAATAGCCTAAGTCAGAGTGTAACAGCGTATTAAGAAAACAGTGTGCAAATATACCTCAACGATCAAAAACAGGAGGCCTTGAGGCCTCCTGTTACAGGGTTACATGGTCTGTTAAAGCACTAAAGCCTGTTAACTAGCCAAACTGGTTCATCGTGTTGTCTTTGCCACCGGCTTTGAGTGCGGCATCGCCGTGGAAGAATTCTTTATGGTCATCACCGATATTGGAGCCGGCCATATCCTGGTGACGAACCGTGGCGATTCCCTGGCGGATTTCCTGGCGCTGGACGCCTTTCACGTAAGCCAGCATGCCTTCGTCGCCGAAGTAGCCTTTCGCCAGATTGTCGGTGGACAGAGCGGCGGTATGGTAAGTCGGCAGGGTGATTAAGTGGTGGAAGATCCCCGCTTCGCGAGATGAGTCACGCTGGAAGTTACGCGTCCACTCATCGGCCAACTGGCCAAGCTCTGTTACGTCGTACTCGGCGCTCATCAGTTTTTCACGCTGGTAGGCCGAGACATCTTTACCCTCTTCCTGCCAAGCATCAAACACCTGCTGGCGGAAGTTCAGCGTCCAGTTGAATGACGGTGAATTGTTGTAGACCAGCTTGGCATCCGGCACTACTGCACGAATCTTGTTAACCATGCTGGCAATCTGGCCTACATGGGGCTTCTCGGTTTCAATCCACAGCAGGTCGGCGCCGTTTTGCAGGCTGGTGATGCAGTCCAGAATAACGCGGTCTTCGCCGGTGCCAGGTTTGAACTGGTAAAGGCCCGAGGCGAGGCGCTTGGGTTTAACCAGTTTGCCGTTCTGCTTGATGACCACATCGCCATTGTTAATATCGGCGGCGTTCTCGATTACATCGCCATCCAGGAAGCTGTTGTACTGATCGCCTAGATCTCCGGGCTCGTTGGTGACGGCGATTTTTTGCGTCAAACCAGCGCCAAGTGAGTCGGTACGCGCCACGATAACGCCATCTTCAATGCCGAGCTCCAGGAAGGCATAACGCACGGCGTTAATCTTGGCCAAAAAGTCCTCATGGGGCACGGTGACTTTACCGTCTTGGTGGCCGCACTGTTTTTCGTCAGAGACTTGGTTTTCCAATTGGATGCAGCAGGCACCCGCTTGAATAAACTTCTTGGCCAGCAGGTAAGTGGCCTCTGCGTTACCGAAGCCAGCGTCGATATCAGCAATGATCGGGACGATATGGGTTTCGTAGCTATCAATTTTGCTGATCAGTTCTTGCTCTTTGCCACTATCGCCCGCCTCTTTGGCTTCATCCAGGGCGCGGAACAGGTGGTTAAGTTCCCAAGCATCGGCCTGCTGTAGGAAGGTGTAGAGCTCTTCGATCAGGTCTGCGACGGAGGTCTTTTCGTGCATGGACTGGTCGGGCAGCGGGCCGAACTCGGAACGCAGCGCGGCGACCATCCAGCCTGATAAGTAGAGGTAGCTGCGTTTGGTGGTGCCAAAATGCTTTTTGATCGAGATAAGCTTCTGCTGGCCAATAAAGCCGTGCCAGCAGCCGAGCGACTGGGTGTATTGGGCAGTATCAGCATCGTAGGCTGCCATATCTTCGCGCATAACTTTAGCGGTGTAGCGGGCAATGTCCAGGCCGGTGTGAAAGCGATTTTGAGCGCGCATACGGGCCGCGTATTCAGGCTTGATAGCTTCCCACTTACCGCCTTGCGCTTCGCGTAGTTGAGCCATGGCTTTGATATCGTTGAGCAGTCCTGACATGAGCTTACCCTCTTTGGTCATGATGGTGTTTTGCAAATTAGCATTCA
This sequence comes from Halomonas sp. H2, assembly GCF_050215315.1. Taxonomy (GTDB): domain Bacteria; phylum Pseudomonadota; class Gammaproteobacteria; order Pseudomonadales; family Halomonadaceae; genus Vreelandella. The sequence continues at coordinate 2,754,280 of NZ_CP189760.1, read as the reverse complement.
CTTATGCTGCGGCTAAGAAGTCCTCTCAGCAGCGTCCCGTTTTTCTGAAACACTGAGCAACTCTCGCGGCGCTGCAATGCAATAACTATCCACCAAGCTAGCGCATTCAACAATTGACACTTGGGGGCACGGGGCGTTGTAACCCGACGACAGGGAGGTAGAGAAAGGGCGTGTTTGTGTAGTGGTTTTTCGACAAGATGGCGGCAAGAGCGCATAAAAAAGCACTGCCGAGGCAGTGCTAGAGATCAATCCAGAGGGCTTGCTTAATCGAGCGAAAGTGCCATTTCTCGATGGGGAATGTCCGCATCCAGGAATTCATCGCCATGAGCGACGAAGCCCAGCCGCTCATAAAATGCCAGGGCATGCACCTGAGCACTGAGGGCCACCTGGGTGTGGCCCGCATGACGTGCCCCCTCAATTGCGGCCTGCATCAGCAGCACACCAATACCGGTGCCGCGGGCATTAGCGAGTACCGCGACACGGCCAATGTGTGCATCGGGCAGCAGGCGTGCGGTGCCTACCGGCTGCCCATCAAGCATGGCAAGAAAGTGCTGGCACTGCGGGTCCAGACCATCCCACTCCTCTTCCTGAGGTACTTTCTGCTCGTCGATAAACACCTTGCGGCGGATCTCGCTGGCAGCCTGGCCCAACGTCTCCCAGGTACCAGTACTGATGTGGGTAATCGCCATTAATACTCCTCGCCATCCTCACTTTCATCGCCCATAAAACCGAGGCTGCCGGTGTTGACCAACTGGGTGATGAGCGCTGCTGCACCGTCAAGCTCAAGGTCTTCGGCGTAGAGTGGGGTGGTATCGGCTAGGCGTTTGGCTAATTCAGTTGAGCAGGCGTGGCCGTCACCATCTACAAATAGCGTGGTACCGCTGGCATCGTTACGCCAGGCAAAGCGTGAGCCGGGCATATGGTAAAGTGGCTCGCCCTCTTGTAGTTGAGCAACAAGCGCCGCTTCGGTTAGCGGTGTTTCAAGTGGCACCACTTGATCCACATACTTGGGCTGGGTCATCACCCGGCCAAACCACTGGGCAACTTGGGCCGGGTTGTCCAGTGTCGACATAATCAACTGGCGCATACGCTCAACGGCGGCGTCGTCCAGCTCACCGGGCTGCTGGGCAGGCGCCATACCCGCATCGCTGTAACGCTGAGAGGCAGGAAGCTGTTCGCCGAGGTAGTCCGCATATGAGGTGATCGCCTCATCGGCGGAAGGTGCGCGAAAACCCACTGAAATGGTCATGCAGTCATCGCTTTGGCTAACACCGTGATGCGCCCAGCCAGGTGGGAGATAGAGCATGTCGCCGGGGTCCAGCACCCAGTCAGAGTCCGGCTCTACGCTGAATTCTTTCAAAATACGCAGGTCAATACCTTGGATAATCGGCGCATCTTCGGTCAGTTTGCCACCCAGCTGCCAGCGACGGTGGCCGCTGGCTTGGAGCAGGAAAACGTCGTACTGGTCGAGATGCGCGCCCACATTGCCGCCCGGAGGCGCGTAGCTGATCATTACATCATCGAGCCGCCAGCGGGGCAGGAAATCGAACTCGTCCAGTAGCGCCGCCACCGAGGGCACGTAGTGGTCAACCGCTTGGACCAGCAGGCTCCAGTTGGTTTCCGGCAGCCGTTCAAAGGTGGCCTCATCGAAAGGGCCGTGGGAGACCTGCCATGGGCCTTCGGGGCCTTCTTCTTCGACCAAGCGCGCCTCTACGCCAGGCTCGCAGGCAAGCCCTGCCAGCTCGTCGGCTTCAATCGGGCTGATGAAGTCGGGCACCGCACCGCGAATCAGCAGCGGTTTTTGCTGCCAATAGTTGGCCAGAAAGTCGGCGGCGGTAAGGTCGCCCAGCAGGGTTAACGGCTTATCGTGATGGTTCATGGCATGCCCTGGCGTTAGTAAGTTGGCGATATAAAGTAGCGTTATAAAGGAAGCTGTTATAAACAGTTTAACTGTTGTGTCAGCGCTTCGGCCTGGGCCTGAGCATTACCAATATAATTGGCCGGTGAGAGCGCCTTCAACTCGATTTTAACTTCGCTGGGCAATTCCAGCGTATCAATAAACGCTGCAAAGCCCGCTTGGTCGATACGTTTGCCGCGGGTCAGCTGCTTGAGTTTTTCGTAGGGCTTTTCAATGCCGTAGCGGCGCATAACGGTTTGAATTGGCTCGGCGAGCACTTCCCAGCTGTTATCCAGGTCAACGTCTAAACGCTCCGGGTTGGCTTCCAACTTACTGATGCCTTTCAGGCTGGCGTGGTAAGCAATCAAACCATAGGCCAGGCCCACGCCCAGGTTGCGCAGCACAGTAGAGTCGGTCAGGTCACGCTGCCAGCGGGAAATCGGCAGTTTCTGGGCGAGGTGGCTAAGAACTGCATTGGCCAGGCCCAGGTTGCCCTCGGAGTTTTCAAAGTCGATCGGGTTAACCTTGTGCGGCATGGTCGATGAGCCAATCTCACCCTCAACCGTGCGCTGCTTAAAGTAACTCAATGAAATATAGCCCCATACGTCGCGATCGAAGTCGATCAGGGTCGTATTGAAGCGGCAAATAGCATCGAAAAGTTCGGCGATATAGTCGTGAGGCTCGATCTGGGTGGTGTAAGGGTTAAAGGTTAACCCTAGGCCTTCCACGAAGGTGCGCGCGTTGGCTTCCCAATCGATCTCTGGGTAGGTGGTCAGGTGAGCGTTGTAATTGCCCACGGCGCCATTGATTTTGCCCAGCACTTCCACCGCTTCAATCTGCTTGAGCTGGCGCTTAAGGCGGTAGGCAACGTTGGCCATCTCTTTGCCCAGCGTGGTGGGCGTTGCCGTTTGCCCGTGAGTGCGGGAAAGCATCGGCTGGGCGGCGTGGACAATCGCCAGCTTGGCGATTTCGTCAGCGACTTCGTGCATGGTAGGCAGCATGGCGTTCAGGCCATCGCTGAGCATCACGCCGTAAGAGAGGTTGTTAATATCTTCACTGGTGCAGGCAAAGTGAATAAACTCGGTGACCGCATGCAGCTCGGCTTGATCGGCAATTTTCTCTTTGAGGAAGTACTCCACCGCCTTGACGTCGTGGTTGGTGGTGCGCTCGATCTCTTTGATGCGCTCGGCATCAGCGATCGAAAATTCACGAATCAACTGCTCAAGAAACGCAGTTGCTTCTGCAGAGAGCGGCGGCACTTCGATGATTTGCGTGTGCTCAGCCAAGCGCTGTAGCCAGCGAACTTCCACAATCACTCGGGCGCGGATCAAGCCGAACTCACTGAAGTGTTCGCGCAGGGCAGCGGCTTTAGAGGCGTAGCGGCCGTCAACGGGAGAGAGGGCGGTCAAAGCAGAGAGTTGCATGGCATGGTTTCCAGATGATTCGAGAACAGGTTAGTCGAGAACAAATTAAGCGAGAACAGAATAGTCGATTGGGTAGCGGTCAGCTGAGGTTGTCCAGCGCCCGGCGCAGCGCCTTGCGCTGGAATACCAGCTTCCACCGCCGCCCGCCTTGTTGATGCCACAGTAACCCAAAGCGAATCCCTGCCATTAGGCAGGCGCGCACGCGCTCGGGCATCATGCGGCTCTGCAATAGCGAGGGGTCACCCTGCACCACAATGCGGGTTTTAAAGGTGGAGATAGTCTCTTGGTAGGCTTCCCCCAGACTGGCGACCACGTTTTCATGGGTAGAGCCGAAATGCTCGGCCTGACCCTGAATGCGGGTGAGCTTCTGGCCCAAGGAATCCATCATGTCGTTGTTGGTGCGTAGTTTATTCATTAGCATCAGCAGCGAAAAACCATAACGCAGCACCACCGGGTTGGCCTGCTTGCGGCCCACCAGGGCTTCTAAGGTGTCCAGGCCGCGGCGAAGATTATTGGGGTGCCCGCCGTAAATAGCTGCAAAGCTTTCCGGGTTGGTATCCACGGTAGCTTCAATCAGTGTCTCCCAGGCGCGAGTATCCACTTGGCCGGTGCGGGCGAGTTCGTCTACCAGGCTGGCGGCTTGAAACACGCCCGCCAAAGCTAGTGCTTGGCGGGCAGCGGATGAGTCGGGTGCGCGATGAATCGGGGTAGGGGAGTTCATGCAGCAGCCTCCGCGGCTTTCTTCCAGGTAGCGCGGATAACGCCGCCGCCCAAGCAAATGTCGCCATCATAAAGCACCAGCGATTGACCAGGGGTGACCGCCCACTGTGGATCGTCGAAGGTAACCTCGACACCACCATCTGGCAGCGCGTGCATTTCACAGCCGCAGTCGCTTTGCCGATAACGCGTTTTGGCGGTAAAGCGGCCCTGTTGAACCGGCGGCTCGCCAGCTACCCAATCCATGGCCTCTGTCGCTAATGTGTCGGAGTAGAGCAACTGATCATGCTTACCCTGCACCACGACCAGGACGTTGCGATCCAGGTCTTTCGCCGCCACGTACCACGGCTCTTCTGAGTAGTTGGCGAGCCCACCGATCCCTAAACCCTGGCGCTGGCCTAGGGTGTAGTACATCAGCCCCATATGCTGGCCAATCACGTCGCCATCCGGCGTTTCAATAGTGCCGGGCTGGGCGGGCAAGTACTGCTGCAGGAAATCGCGAAAACGCCGCTCGCCGATAAAACAGATACCGGTGGAGTCTTTTTTCTTGGCGGTAATCAGCCCGTGTTGCTCGGCCAGCGCACGCACGGCGGGTTTCTCCAGTTCCCCCACGGGGAATAGCGTGCGTGCAATGGCGGCTTCCGGCACCGCATGCAGAAAGTAGCTTTGATCTTTATTGCCATCCTGCCCTTTAAGCAGCCGCGGGCGAACATCGCCATCCCCTTGGCGTACCTGACCTTGACGAACGTAATGACCGGTGGCGATTTTGTCGGCACCCAGCATTTCGGCGTACTCAAGGAACACCTTAAATTTGATTTCCCGGTTACACAAAATATCCGGGTTAGGCGTACGGCCGGCTTTGTATTCGGCTAAAAAGTGCTCAAAGACGTTATCCCAGTACTCTGCGGCAAAATTAGCGGTGTGCAGTTTAATGCCGAGCTTTTCGCAGACGGCCTCAGCGTCGGCGAGATCCTCTTTGGCTGTGCAATATTCGGTGCCGTCGTCTTCATCCCAGTTTTTCATAAACAGGCCTTCCACCTCATAGCCTTGCTGCATAAGGAGAAGGGCGGAAACAGACGAGTCGACGCCGCCGGACATGCCGACAATCACTTTGCCGTTAGCGTTTGGCTCGGTAGTCGGTGAACCATTGGTGGATGACCCGGTTGTGGATGACCCGGTTGTGAATGACATAGGCATCCTCAGTTGAAGTAGGGTGCAAATAAGCAGTGTGCAAAAGAGCAATGCGCAATTGGGCGAGGATTATACACGATGGGGGGTAATGGCTTCGAGTGCTTCACTCGCGAATCACCGCCAGCGGATAGTCACGACCACTGAGCGCATCTTCAATACGCTGTAGAACCAGCGGGCTGCGTAGGCGCGCCTGCTGATCCAATCCGCGTATTTGCTCAAGCGTTAACCAGTGGGTAGCGGTGATATCGGGGTCGAGGGCGAGATTAAGCTGGTGCTGCGGCTCGGCAATAAAGCCGTGGCTATGAAATGTCTTCCCATTATCGGTATGAAAAACATACAGCCCAAGGTAGCCGGTGAGCGCCACCCGCCAAGCGGTCTCTTCCTGAACCTCGCGTAGGATCGCGGCGATGGGTCCTTCGCCGGGTTCGATATGCCCAGCGGGCTGGTTAAACACGCTCTGCGAGCCGCCACGCTGCTCCTCGACCATTAAGAACTGCTCGCCTCGCTGAATCACGCAGGCCGCTGTGCTATGAATACAACTCATGAGGGCTTCCTGCGTTTGGCGGTGGGGCGCGCGCGCTGCTCTTTTTGTTGAGCTTTTCGCTGACCAGGGGGCGACGTGGTAAGTCGAGGTGCGTGTAACGTTTCCTTACGCCATTCGCCGGGGGCTAAGCCCTCCAACCGCCAGGGGCCAATGGCGGTGCGAATCAAGCGCAGGGTGGGGAAGCCGACATGGGCGGTCATACGACGCACCTGGCGGTTACGCCCTTCACTGATGGTTAACTCCAGCCAGCTAGTCGACGGGTGGCGCTTGGGGTCGATGGCCGGTTGGCGCGGCGCAGTAGCGGGGGTATCTATTCGCCGCGCCTTGGCGGGCTGGGTAGGGCCATCTTTAAGCGTAATGCCCTGGCGTAACGCCTTGAGCGCCGCGTCGTCAATGTGTCCTTCGACTTGAGCCCAGTAGGTTTTGGGCTGCTTATGGCGAGGGTGAGAGATGCGGTGAATCAATTCGCCGTCATCGCTGAGCAGCAGCAGACCTTCAGAGTCGTAATCAAGCCGGCCGGCGGAGTACACGCCCGGCACAGTAATGACATCGGCTAATGTGGCACGAGCCTGTGTATCAGTAAACTGAGAGAGCATGCGATAGGGTTTATGCAATAAATATAAAGTGCTCATAATCTCTTTAGGGGGCTGCCCTTGATTTGTCGACAATCTCTCATGTGATTAAAATGCAGCGCTGGTATACTTTTCAAAACCGTTTCAACACAACCGTCTCAAAAACCAGCTCAACCACCATCGATTGATAATTGGTGAAGCTAGATAAAACTAGATAAAGCGGCCCCGCCTGCTTCGCGGCATGGTCTCTCGTTGAATGAGTCGCGTCGCTCAGGGTCTTTATAATCACAGCGATAGAAAAAAGAGGTTAACGCAAAATGTCTAAAACGCCGAAGATCATTTACACGCTCACCGACGAAGCGCCTGCGCTCGCAACATATTCTTTGCTACCGATTATTGACGCCTTTACCGACGCTGCTGGCATTGAAGTGGAAACCCGGGATATCTCCCTGGCGGCTCGCGTTCTCTCTTTATTTCCTGATTACTTGACTGAAGAGCAGCGTATTGAGGACCACTTAGCCGAGCTAGGTGCACTGGCCAAGGTTCCAGAAGCCAATATCATCAAGTTGCCCAATATCAGCGCTTCCATGCCGCAGCTGCGCGCAGTGATTAAAGAGCTGCAAGAGCAGGGCTACCCACTACCGGGGTACCCTGACGAGCCAAGCAACGACGAAGAGCAAGATATCAAAGCGCGCTACGACAAAGTCAAAGGCAGCGCGGTTAACCCAGTATTGCGTGAAGGTAACTCCGACCGTCGTGCGCCGAAGGCCGTCAAAGAGTACGCGCGCAAATACCCTCACTCGATGGGGGAGTGGAGTCAGGCCTCGCGCAGCCATGTTTCCCATATGCATAAGGGCGATTTCTACGACGGTGAAAAGTCGATAACGCTGGACCGTGCGCGCAATGTGAAGATGGAGCTGATCACCAACAGTGGCCAGACCCAGGTGCTCAAGTCAAATATCCCGCTACTCGACGGCGAGATCATCGACAGTATGTTCATGAGCAAAAAAGCCTTGTGTGACTTCTACGAGCGGGAAATAGAAGATGCTCGTAAATCTGGCGTGATGTTCTCGTTGCATGTGAAAGCGACGATGATGAAGGTTTCGCACCCGATTGTGTTTGGTCACTGTATCAAGATTTTCTACAAAGATGCCTTTGAGAAACACGGTGAGTTGTTCAAAGAACTGGGTGTCGACGTCAATAATGGCATCGCCAATCTTTACGAAAAGATAGAGGCGTTGTCAGAATCACGGCGTGATGAAATTATCAGCGACCTGCACGCCTGCCATGAAAAGCGCCCAGAGTTGGCGATGGTCGATTCGGCTCGAGGTATCACCAACTTCCACTCGCCCAGCGATGTGATTGTCGATGCTTCGATGCCAGCGATGATTCGTGCCGGGGGTAAGATGTACGGCGGTGACGGTCGTCTTAAGGACGTCAAGGCCGTTATGCCCGAGTCGACGTTCGCGCGTATTTACCAGGAAATGATCAATTTCTGTAAATGGCACGGGGCTTTTGATCCGGCCACCATGGGAACCGTACCCAACGTGGGTTTGATGGCGCAAAAAGCCGAAGAGTACGGCTCCCACGACAAGACCTTTGAAATTGCAGAAGATGGTGTTGCTAATATTACCGATTTGGACACGGGCGAAGTACTGCTGACGCAGAACGTCGAGCAGGGTGATATCTGGCGGATGTGCCAAGTCAAAGACGCACCGATTCGCGACTGGGTGAAGTTGGCAGTTGAGCGCTGCCGTGATTCTGGTATGCCGACGGTATTCTGGCTCGACCCTTACCGCCCGCATGAGAACGAGTTGATCAAAAAGGTCAAAACGTACCTCAAGGATCACGATGCTGACGGGCTCGAGATCCATATCATGTCCCAGGTTCGGGCAATGCGTTACACCCTAGAACGTGTGATTCGTGGCCTCGATACTATCTCGGTGACAGGCAACATCCTGCGCGATTACCTGACGGATCTGTTCCCGATTCTTGAGTTAGGCACCAGTGCTAAAATGCTGTCTATCGTTCCCCTGATGGATGGCGGTGGTCTGTTTGAAACCGGTGCTGGTGGTTCCGCACCTAAGCACGTGCAGCAGTTACTGGAAGAGAATCACCTGCGCTGGGACAGCCTTGGCGAGTTCCTGGCGCTGGTGGCCTCTTTGGAGCACCTCGCTAAACGCTTTGGCAACGACCGAGCTAAGCTGCTGGCGAAAGCGTTGGATGAGGCTAACGGCAAGTTCCTCGAAAGCAACAAGTCTCCTTCACGCAAAGTAGGTGAGCTGGACAACCGAGGCAGCCATTTCTATCTAGCACTTTATTGGGCAGAAGCGCTGGCGGCTCAGGATCAAGACGCTGAACTAAAAACACGCTTTGCCCGCCTTGTGGAAACGCTGAAAGCCAATGAAACTACTATCATTGACGAGCTCAACGGCGTTCAAGGTCAGCCCGTTGATCTTAAAGGTTATTATCACCCGAACGGCGAATTGGCTAGCCACGTCATGCGTCCAAGCAAAACGCTCAACGAAGCGCTTGCTATGGTGGCAAACGACTAAGGGTGTTATCTGCGCGGCCACTGTGCAACGCGCATGAAAACGCTGTGATATCCCTCGCCCACCTTGGTGGGCGAGGGATTTTTGTCTTAATTAATATGTTAATTTTGTATTTTCCATGAACCCTTGCTGATCGGCAGCGTCTGAAAAGTAGACAACATTATTAGATGCTTCCATAGGTCAGTGGCGAGACTACCAACCGTGCTGCTTATGCCTAACCTAGATAGTTCATGCCTGACCGTGCTACCCGTTAAAGCGGGAATGACGCGACCTGATATGCCCGATGATGGTGATCTAGCGGTTGTGCCAGCGCAACCTGCGCTGGCACAACCGCCGCTGTATAAGGTGGTGCTTCACAATGACGACTACACGCCGATGGAGTTTGTTATTGAAGTGCTGCAAGGTATTTTCAACATGGATAGCGAGAAGGCCGTTCAGGTTATGCTCGCAGTACATACCCAAGGAAAGGCCACTTGTGGTGTGTTTACGCGGGATATAGCTGAAACCAAAAGTTATCAGGTAAACGAATACGCGCGCGAGTGTGAGCATCCGTTGATAAGCGATATCGAAGCTGCTGATTGAGAACGTTGAGAAATAATTGGCGGTGAGGCTTGCAACCGTGCCATTTGTACCCGATGTTGAGAGTGCCGGTCGATTAAACTGATCCGACGCAAGCCCTAGGTGGCGATACGCCCTAGGTAGTAGCGAAAAGGGGACTGCCATGCTGAGCAAAGAACTTGAAATGACCCTGAACACGGCCTTTACCGTGGCGCGCTCCAAGCGCCATGAGTTTATGACCGTTGAGCACCTGCTGCTAGCGTTGCTGGATAATGCCTCAGCGGTAGACGTACTGAAGGCATGCGGGGCTAACCTCGACAAGCTGCGGTCCGATCTGCAGGATTTTATTAACTCGACCACCCCGCTGATCCCCGAGGGTCAGGGTGACCGCGAAACACAGCCCACGCTCGGTTTTCAACGTGTTTTACAGCGTGCGGTATTCCACGTTCAGTCATCTGGAAAAAGTGAAGTGTCCGGCGCCAATGTGCTGGTGGCGATTTTTTCAGAGCAAGAAAGCCAGGCTGTTTACTTCCTTAAACAGCAGAGCGTCGCTCGCGTTGATGCGGTGAATTACATTGCCCACGGTATCTCCAAAGTGGCCGGGCACGGGCCGTCCCCTTCGCCTTCTTCATCAGAAAGAGAAGACGTGGAAGAAGGTAGTGGCGAAGGCGCTGCGCACCCGATCACTGGCTATGCGACCAACCTCAACGAACAGGCGCGGTTAGGCAAAATCGACCCGCTGATTGGCCGTGATCACGAGCTTGAGCGCGTGGTGCAAATCCTGGCCCGTCGGCGTAAGAATAACCCGCTGTTAGTGGGTGAAGCCGGGGTGGGTAAAACGGCGATTGCGGAAGGTTTGGCCAAGCGCATCGTTGAAGAAGATGTGCCCGACGTTATTGCCGATGCAGTGGTTTACTCGCTGGATATGGGCGCACTACTTGCCGGTACCAAATACCGCGGTGATTTTGAAAAACGTCTCAAAAGCCTGCTGAGCGAGCTGCGTAAACAGCCCAACGCCGTGCTATTTATCGATGAGATTCACACCGTGATTGGTGCTGGTGCGGCTTCTGGCGGCGTAATGGATGCATCCAACCTGCTCAAGCCGCTGCTCTCCTCGGGCGAACTGCGCTGCATTGGTTCGACCACGTTCCAAGAGTTCCGCGGTATCTTCGAGAAAGATCGCGCTCTGGCGCGCCGCTTCCAAAAAGTCGACGTAATGGCGCCCTCTGTCGATGACACTATCAAAATCCTCAAAGGCCTACGTTCACGCTTTGAAGAGCATCACGAGCTGAAGTACACCGATGGGGCGCTCGAGAGCGCTGCGCGGTTGGCGGATCGCTACATCAACGACCGTTACTTGCCCGACAAGGCGATCGACGTGATTGATGAAGCGGGTGCTCACCAGCGACTGTTGCCGCCAGAAGTGCGCGCTAAAACGATCGATGTCGAGCAAGTCGAAGCCGTGGTGGCATCGATTGCGCGGATACCGCCGAAAAGCGTTTCAAGCTCTGATCGCAAGCTGCTTGAAAAGCTGGATCGCGACCTGAAGATGCTGGTGTTTGGTCAGGATGAAGCGATTGATAGCCTTTCTGCTGCTATCAAACTGTCGCGGGCCGGGCTTAAATCCCCTGATAAGCCTGTCGGTAGCTTCTTGTTCGCTGGCCCCACCGGGGTGGGTAAAACCGAAGTGGCCAAGCAGTTAGCGCATATCATGGGCATTGAGCTGGTACGCTTTGATATGTCGGAGTATATGGAGCGGCATACCGTATCGCGCTTGATTGGCGCGCCTCCCGGCTATGTCGGCTACGACCAGGGCGGTTTGCTAACCGAGGCGGTCACCAAGCAGCCGCACTGCGTACTGCTGTTGGATGAGATTGAGAAAGCGCACCCAGAAGTCTTCAACCTGCTGTTGCAGGTGATGGATCACGGTCGCTTAACCGATAACAATGGCCGTGAAGCGGATTTCCGCCACGTGATTGTCATCATGACCTCTAACGCTGGTGCTGAGCAGGCGTCGCGTCGTTCGATTGGTTTCCAGCATCAAGATCATTCAACCGATGCGATGGAGGCGATTCGCCGTACCTTCTCGCCTGAGTTCCGTAACCGTCTGGATGGCATCATTCAGTTCCATGCGCTGCCGATCTCTGTCGTGCGCAACGTGGTCGACAAGTTCTTGATTGAACTGCAGGCCCAATTAGATGAGAAGCGTGTTCAGCTGGATGTGGACGACATGGCGCGGGATTGGCTGGCGGATAAAGGCTACGATCCTGATATGGGCGCACGCCCAATGGCGCGTCTCATTCAAGAGAAGCTGAAGAAGCCATTAGCCGAGATGATTCTATTTGGCGAACTGGCCGAGCATGGCGGTATTGTTCACGTCAGCCTGGAGGAGGGCGAACTGCACCTTTCCACGGAGACTGAAATGGCTGATGCGCCCTGAAAAGGGCGCTAAGGCGCTCTACCGCCAATCACTCTTTTTGCATGCATAAAAATGCAGCGCCCTGTCATCGACGGGGCGTTGTCGTTTTTAGCGAACAGCCATTAACGCTGATTGGCGCTGCAGTTGAGTTAGTTAACTATCAACTACACACCAGGTAGGGTCTTAGCGCGAACGGTAAACGATACGGCCTTTAGAAAGATCGTAAGGCGTTAGCTCTACTTTTACCTTATCGCCGGTCAGAATGCGGATATAGTTTTTACGCATTTTGCCAGAGATGTGAGCGGTAACAACGTGACCGTTTTCCAGCTCAACACGAAACATGGTGTTCGGAAGGGTATCGACGATAACGCCTTCCATTTCAATATGATCTTCGCGTGCCATATAGGCATTTCCTCACTTATGATTTAATTATGTAACAATCGATCAGAATTCAGTGCCGCTAGATGGGCGCTCAATAAACAGCGCTATATTGTGCCGTAAGCCCGCCGTCAAGGCAAAAAAGCTGACGTAATTAGCGAATTAACTGCCGCCAATGGCGCCCGTCGAGCATCTCTAGCGGCGTAAAAGCCTGCTTGTAGCGCATCTTACGGCACTCTTCGATCCAATACCCTAAATACAGGTGGGGCAGTGCTTTTTCTTGGCTGAGCTCAATTAAGCGCAGAATGGCAAAGGTGCCAAGCGAGCGCTTATCGAGCGCTTCGTTGACAGCAAAGAAGGTGTAGATCGCCGAAAGCCCATGCTCCAACTGGTCAAAGGCAGCCACGCCGACCAGCTCGCCGTCGAGGTGCATCTCCATAAGATGCGCATAAGGCTCGTCAAGGGTAAGAAAAGTGCGGTACTGCTCACGGCTGGGCGGGTACATATCGCCGTCGGCGTGGCGCTGACGAATATAGTCAGCGTAGAGCGCATAGTGGGTGGATACAAAGTGAGCGGGCATCACTCGAATGTTAATATCGCCGTTGCGGCGTAAAATTTTGCGCTGCGTGCGATTAGCCTCAAACTGTTCAACCGGGATACGCACTGAGCGGCAGGCGTTGCACCCCTCGCAGTGAGGGCGGTAAAGGTGACGCCCGCTGCGACGAAACCCTAGCAGCGCCAACGAGTCATATACCCCCGGAACGGGTGACTCGAGCGGATCAAGAAACAGCGTTGTCGCTTCTCTACCTGGCAGATAGCTGCAGGCATGAGGCACGGTAAGGAAAAAGCGCAAATCCCGCACCGGGCGACGCGGAGTGTTACTGCTCACGGCTTCCCTCCTTGGTAAAACAGTATGAGGTTATCAATATGCGCTCCCCTCGGCGTTAATCGCTTTTAACCAAGGTGACGCGGGCACTGACGGCGCTTCATCGGGTGATGAGGTTGATGTAAACGACTTATCAGGCAACCAGTTTTTAAGATAGTTGATGAATGTCCCGCGAGCGACTGTAATAGCGCCCAGGCTAGCCAAGTGGGCGGTGTGCATCTGGCAGTCGATAAGCTTACCGTCATGCTCACGCATTGCTCTGGCGAGGTGTGCCAGCGCTACTTTTGAGGCATCTGGGGCGCGGGAAAACATCGATTCACCAAAAAATACCGGGCCCATGGCTAGCCCATACAAGCCGCCAACTAATTGGTCGTGTTGATGAACTTCAATGCTGTGGGCAATGCCGAGTGCGTGCAACAGGCTATAGGCATCGCGCATCTCGACGGTGATCCAAGTGCCCCCTTCTGCACCGCGAGGGGCGGCACAGGACTCAATAACCTGGTCGAAGTGTTGATCCAAGGTGACATGGAAGCCACCATGGCGTAGTCGTTTGGTTAGGCTACGACGCTGCTTAAATTGCTCAGGAAGGAGTATCATGCGCGGGTCTGGACTCCACCACAGAATCGGGTCGTCGTCGCTGAACCAGGGGAATATACCCTGTCGGTAGGCTTCTACCAGCCACAAAGGAGAGAGCTTACCACCGGCAGCCAGCAGGCCGTTGGGGGCGTCCAGAGCCGCGGCAGCGGATGGAAAGGTAGGATGTGGCGAGGAAAGCCAAGGTAGCATTACTTGCTCCTGTTACAACGTTTGAGCGCTCTTTTACTGGGTGCTCAGTGAGAGGCTCTGTGACGGCGGAAGGATGCTCGGTATCATGCAAACTCGCAAGTGGATTAAAGACGCCATTGGGGTGTAAAGGGAGAGTCGCTTGAAAGTGAATAAAGCGGTAAACAAGCGAACGCAGCGTAACGCGCGTCAAACATCATCATCGGCTTCTTCTGCGCGTGTAAACGCCGCGAAGGATAAGGCTCGCCGTTTTGGCCTGCGCTTACAAGGCTCAGTGCGCGAAGGCGTGGTGGTGATACTGCTTGCGCTATGTGTTTTTTTATTATTAGCGCTATTTAGTTATCAATCGTCTGATCCAGGCTGGTCTTACCAGGGCCCGGAAGCAGCTGTGCGTAACTGGATGGGGCAAGTTGGTGCTTGGCTGGCTGATGTGCTCTATTCGCTGCTGGGTGCCAGCGCACTGTGGTGGCCGGGTATGTTTGGCTTCGCCGCTTGGTGGCTAATTCGCTCGCGCCAAGTACGTTTTGAACTCGATCCGGTGGCGATTGCTGTCCACGCGGGCGGGTTAGTGTTACTTATTTTTGGCACCACAATGTTAGGTGCGCTGCATTTTTATCATCCAGAAAGCATGCTGCCCTACGCCTCCGGCGGTATTTTAGGCGAAGGCTTAGTTGGCGCGCTAAGACCACTAGTGGGTAGCGGTGGCGTTGGTTTGATTGCCGCGGCGTTGATTTTAAGCGGCTTTCCGCTGTTTAGCGGTATGTCTTGGCTACAGGTGGCGGATGAGTTCGGCAAGCGGATATGCCGGCTGGGCGGCTGGCTGTCGGCGCGCAGGCAAGCGCGTCGTATGCGCGCAGCGCAGCGCGCCGCCGCTAAACCCGCCAAGCCCGCGCCCAAGCCTCAGGTAGAGGCATCAGTACAGACACCCGTAGAGCCTAAAGCTGCGCCTGTTGAGGTTAAACCCACTGAGGTTAAGCCTGTTTCTGAATCAATGGGTAAAAGCACTAGTGGTCGTGAACGGCGTGAACCGGGCTTCAGCGTGCCGCTTTCCAGCAGCTCCACCGACACAGCGGCGAGTAACGTAGCTGGCAGCGAAACGACGGATACCTCAATTCCTTGGGAGGCTGCGGCATTTTCAAGCAATAAACACGTGCCTACTAAAACCCCTGCGCCTGTCACATCTGCGCCTGACACATCTGTACCTGACACATCTGTACCTACCGAGGAGCCAGCCGTCACACCACCTGTGTCTTCCGCGCCAGCCGCACCAGTAGAGAAAGCCGTTGAAGAGCCAGAGACACCAGTAGTCAAAGAGCCGCGGGCAAATGTCTTCGTGCAGGCTGACGCATCAGCTGACGCATCAACAGCAGAGCCCGAGGAAGCCGAAACCGCCTTCCCGCTGCGTGCGTCGCGTCAAGAAGAGCCGCCGACCCCTGCTGCAAGCAGTTTTTTTGTCAACGACGAAGCGCCTGCCGAGGCCGAACCACGCACTAGCGTGCCAGAACGTGCGCCTGAGCCCAAGCTTGAAACTGAGCCCACACGTAAACCTGAACGTGTGGCCGAGGTCGTGCCGGAGCCCGTTTGGGACGATGAAGAGCTGGACGATGAAGAGTCTCCCACACCGCCGATGCCAACCCCCGCAGCACGCCGGGAGCCCACCTTCGCACCTGACGAGACCACACCAGAAGCGGATGAAGGCCCCGCACTGTGGACCGTGGAGCATTTGCAGAGCCAGCGGCCCGCCTTTGAAACCTCGGACGAGCCCGAAGGTGACGTACCGAGCCTACAGCTGCTGACACCGGCAGAGCCGCACCAGCCCAACTACAGCGATGAACAGTTGGCCGATATGGCCGAGCTGCTTGAAGTGCGCCTGCGTGAATACGGTGTCAAGGCAGAAGTCGTCGATACCTGGCCTGGGCCGGTCATTACCCGCTTTGAGATCAAGCCTGCCGCAGGCGTCAAAGTGTCTAAAATCAGCAATCTGGCGAAAGATTTAGCACGTTCGCTGATGGTGAAAAGCGTGCGCGTGGTCGAGGTGATCCCCGGGCGGCCCACGGTGGGGATTGAAATACCTAACCCTAACCGCGCCATGATCCGGCTGCGCGAAGTCATCGATTCCGACCGCTATCAGCAGGAATCCTCGCCGCTGACCATAGCGCTTGGCCAGGATATTGGCGGCAGCCCCGTGGTCGCCAACCTCGGCAAGATGCCCCATCTGCTAGTCGCGGGTACCACCGGGTCGGGTAAATCGGTGGGCGTCAACGCCATGCTGATCTCGATGCTGCTGAAGGCAAAGCCCAGCGAGCTGAAGCTGATCATGGTCGACCCCAAAATGTTGGAGTTGTCGGTGTATGACGGCATACCCCATTTGCTGGCGCCCGTGGTTACTGATATGAAAGAGGCGGCCAACAGCCTGCGCTGGTGTGTGGCTGAGATGGAGCGCCGCTACAAGCTGATGGCGGCCATGGGCGTGCGCAACATTGCGGGCTTTAACGGGCGCTTAGATGAAGCGGAGCGCGCCGGTGCCCAGGTAGCCGACCCGCTTTGGGAGCCGCAGCCTTGGGAAGTGCATCAGCCGCATCCAGTGCTGGAAAAACTGCCCTATATCGTCGTGGTAATCGACGAGTTTGCCGATATGTTTATGATTGTCGGTAAAAAAGTTGAAGAGCTGATTGCCCGCTTGGCGCAAAAGGCGCGTGCTGCCGGTATCCATTTGATTTTGGCTACCCAGCGCCCTTCGGTGGACGTAGTGACGGGCTTGATCAAAGCCAACATTCCTTCGCGGATGGCGTTTCAGGTCTCATCGAGGATCGATTCGCGCACCATTCTTGATCAGGGCGGCGCCGAAAGCCTGCTGGGACATGGTGATATGCTTTATCTGCCTGCGGGTTCTGGGCCGCCTAACCGCATTCATGGTGCCTTCGTGGATGATGACGAAGTTCACCGGGTGGTCGATGACTGGAAGCGCCGCGGCGCGCCGGAGTATATCGAAGAGATTCTTTCTGGCGGCGTCTCCGCTGACGCCTTGACAGGCCTTGAGGCCGAAGGGGGCGATGGCGACGATGCGGAGCAAGACGCGCTCTACGATGAAGCCGTCCAGTTTGTCACCGAAACCCGCAAAGCGTCGATTTCCGCCGTTCAACGCCGCTTTAAAATTGGCTACAACCGCGCCGCGCGCTTGGTTGAGGCAATGGAGGGCGCCGGAGTAGTGACTTCTATGGGCACCAACGGCGCCCGAGAAGTCCTTGCGCCACCCCCAGTCGGGCATTAACGGGTTGGTTCGCTGCGTAATTATGCAATAAGCGTGAAAGTGATGTCGCGGGTGAAACCCCGCGGCGTTTTTTACGTCTGATGGCTATGTTTCTGAGACGGGTTTCTGAGACGGGTTTCTGAGACGGGCGGTTAAGCTGACCTCAATCATTCGTTAATTAGCCATTCGTTAATTAGTTTAGTTATTTAGCAACGGTTATCTGGCAACGGTTGCTTAGGGAGATAATATGCGCGATACGCAAACACGACGTCCTTCACCACTGGCATTTGCCGCGAGCGCCTTGGGTTTAACCTTTGGCGCCCCTGCTTGGGCGGACGATGCTGCTGAGCGACTAACTGAGCGTCTGGATCCACTTGAGAGTTATCAGGCCGCTTTTGAGCAGCAGATTCTTGATGGCAGCGGCGAACGGATGCAGAGTGCGCGCGGCGAAATGTGGCTTTCGCGCCCCGGTATGCTGCGCTGGGAAGTGGAAGCGCCGTACTCTCAAACTGTGGTTTCAGACGGTGACGATGTATACCTGTATGACCCTGACCTTGAACAAGTCACCGTTCAAGAGATGGATGATCGGGTCACCCATACCCCCGCTTTGCTGTTATCGGGAAGCGTTGGCGAGTTGACTGAAAACTATGAAGTGTTCTACGAACAGGATGGCGGGGAAGATGTCTTTACCCTGGTGCCTGTTTCTGCCGATACGCTGTTTGAAGAGTTGAGTATGGTGTTTGACGGTGACACGCTGAGCGAGCTGTGGATGATGGACAGCACTGGGCAGCAAACATCGATCACCTTCAGCAATATTACCAGCAACGGCAATATTGACCGCGGTATGTTTGACTTCGAGATCCCTGAAGGCACCGATGTCATCCGCGAAGAGCTTTAAGGGTGAAGCGTGAATGGTAAGGTGTAAGGAGTCAGTCGTTAAAGATAAGTAATTGCTGGAGAGTGGCAGTTAAACCTGCCACTGGTTGAACCATCAGGCGCCTTAGGGCGCCTGATCTGCTTCTTGATCACGATTTTCTCGCCACGCCATAATTTCCCCAAAGCGTTTCTCCTGGCCGAACGAGCTCGGCTTAAAGAAAGTAGCTCTAGGTAGCTCTTCAGGCCAGCAGTCGTGGGCACGCCCCGCCGGGTAGCCGTCTGGCTCGCTGTGTGCATAGCGATAGCCCTCACCGTGCCCCAACTGCTCCATCAATTTGGTCGGCGCATTGCGCAGGTAAGTCGGCACCTCTACCTGGGACTGCTGGCGCACGTACTGCTTAGCCTCGCTCCAGGCGCGGTCGATGCGGTTGCTTTTAGGTGCCACCGCCAAATGAATCGCCGCGTGGGCAATCGCCCGCTGGCCTTCGTAATCGCCTAAACGTAAGTAAGCGTCCCAGGCCGCAATTACCAGCGGTAGCGCGCGCGGGTCGGCGTTACCGACATCCTCTGAGGCAATGGCGGTCAGCCTACGCACTACGTCCAGCGGGTCGCCACCACCCTGCATAAAACGCGCCATATATAGCAGTGCAGCATTGGGGCGCGAAGAGCGTATCGATTTATGAATCGCCGAAAGTAGGTCGTAATAGGCGTCCCCCTGTTTATCGAAGGCGCTGGCCTGATGGCCAATCACATCCGCGAGCACCTCTGTATGCAGCACCTCTTGGCCCGCTTCCTGAGTCGCGAAATCGCAGGCGGTTTCGAGTAGCCCCAACGCCCGGCGGGCATCGCCAGCGCTGGCGTGGGCCAGAGCGCTCAATACCTCATCGTCTACCTGAATGTCACGCCCGCCTAGGCCGCGCTCAACGTCTTGGAGCGCCTGGCGCATTACCGTGATCAGCTCCCCTTGGGTAAGCGATTTTAGAACGTATACTCGTGCACGCGAGAGCAGCGCCGAGTTGACTTCAAACGAGGGGTTTTCGGTGGTAGCGCCGATCAGCGTCAGCAGCCCCGACTCCACATGGGGCAGCAGGGCGTCCTGCTGGCTCTTGTTGAGGCGATGAATTTCATCTAAAAAGAGAATAACCGTGGAAGACATTTGCTGAGCACGCTCTACCACCGCGCGAATCTCTTTTACCCCGGCCATTACCGCGCTGAGATGTTCCAGGTGGGCGTCGGAAGCCCTGGTTAATAGTTCTGCTAGCGTGGTCTTGCCAACGCCTGGTGGCCCCCACAGAATCATCGAGCGCACGACGCCTGATTCCGCCATACGGCGCAGCGGTTTGTCTGGCCCGACTAGCGCCTGTTGCCCCACGTAATCGTCTAAACGGCGTGGGCGCATGCGAAAAGCGAGCGGGGCGTCGTCAGCAGGTACCGCTTGGGCGCTATCAAAAAGATCCATGTGAGCTTCCGTTATAAATCGAGACGTTGGGCAACTAAGCGCCAACAAGAGAAGGTGGTAAACCACGCTCTGGCGAACTACCTTTGGCGTAACCTACTCAAAAGATACACTTGCTAGGATAACGCTACAGGGGCATTGTCTATGATAACTACTGATAATAAACCCTGCGCGCTTATGATCGCATGCCGTTTACCATTAAGGCTCGACGGTAGGCATGACCCCATAAAGGAGACAGTTCGATGTTAAACCAACTGCGTCTAGATCATGCCAACATGGCGAGATTACTCCATGTGCTACAGCTTAAGCAGAAAACTCTGGTGCTGGGAGAGCGGCCCAACTTCCAGCTAATGCGTGAAGTCGTCGACTATATTTTGTCTTATATGGACGGCTTTTCGACACCGCTAGAACGCGTCTGCGTTGAGCGTCTGCATACCCTGGCGCCTGAGCACGTTGCGCTGACCGAACAGATGGCTAATGACTACCGCGAACTAAAGCCACGTTTACAGCGCCTATCCAACGATATCGACATGATCCTGATGGATAACGTTCTGCCGATGGACCGCTTTGCCGATGACTTGAAAAATTACTTAGAGGCGCATCGCGCCTATCTGCGTCATGAGCGCGAGGGGCTATTCCCGCTGATTGATGAACATTTTAGCCAAGATGATATGGAGGAGCTGCGCCTGGCACTTCCCGAAGGCGCCGAGAAGGAGTTGGAGCGCCTGCAGGAAGCCTATCCCGAGCTTTATGCAGAGCTGCGTGGGGCCGATGTGCCCGCGGTGTAACGCGAGCGGCCAACCTAAGGGCGCTAACCGCAATCGATAAAATGACGGGGCATGCTAAACTAGCGGCTCCGTTTTTTTCAGGCAGCGTTATGAAAGGCCCCGTATTAATTTTTGATTCCGGTGTCGGCGGCCTATCAGTGGCGCAGTCACTGCGTCAGCACTACCCAGACGCAGCTATGTGCTACGCCTGCGATAATGCTTGGCTGCCTTATGGGCTGCGCGAAGACACAGCGCTGACAAACCGTATCGTGGCGGTGTGTTGCGCCGCAGTGAAAGCATGCCAGCCAAGTGTTTTGGTCGTTGCCTGTAATACCGCGAGCACCCTGGCGCTAGAAAATTTGCGCGCGCGGTTAGCGATTCCTGTCGTGGGCACCGTGCCCGCTATCAAACCTGCCTCAGCGATTAGCCAGACACGCCATATTGGGCTGTTAGCCACCAAGGCCACGGTAGGGCGGCCCTACACCCAGCGCTTAATTGATAGCTTTGCCAGTGACTGTGTGATTACTCGCGTCGCCGCCGATGCCTTGGTCGTCGAGGCGGAAGCGTACCTGGCAGGTATCACGCCCGATACTGACCGAATACAAGCGGCGCTGGCGCCGTTATGGCACGCCGTTGCACCTCCATCGTCTGCCCATTCTTTATCACCTGATCATCAGCCGCTGGATACCCCAGGGCTAGATACCGTCGTACTGGGCTGCACTCATTTCCCGCTGCTAAAGCCTTGGCTGGCGCAGCTTGCCCCCGTGCCGCTACATTGGGTCGACTCCGGCGATGCGATTGCCCGGCGGGTTGCGCAAGTAGTCGATGAGCTAAACAGCGACCAGCAGGACGGCCGCTGCTTTACCACTGCTCCTGCTGCTAACCTGACCGCTGGTTTAGCCCGCTATGGATTTAAGGCGTCCCAATTGCTTAACGTGGGTTGCTGAACACCAGTTACCGCTACTATTTCTATTGTTGATCGAATTTAAGAGGAGCAGCCTTGGCTATCCCCGTTGTAGAACCTGAACGCTACGCTGAGCAGTTAGCCGCCAAATGCGACTACCTGGAAAGTACTTTTGCCGCTTTTCAGCCACCGGCGCTAGAGGTATTCGAATCGCCGCCAGGCTATTACCGTCAGCGCTGCGAGTTTCGCATATGGCACGAAAAGGACGACCTCTTCTACGCCATGTTCGAGGTAGACCCTGAAAACCCTAAGAACAAGCGGGTGGTTCGGTTAGATCAGTACGCAGTCGCCAGTGAGCGAATCAATCAGCTTATGCCGCAGCTACGCGAGGCCTGCCTGCGCTGTGATGAGCTGCGTCGGCGGTTGTTTCAAGTAGAGTTTCTAACCACGCTGTCAGGAGAGGCGCTGGTAACACTGATTTACCATCGTCCTTTGGGCGATGAGTGGGAGCGCGAAGCCCGTGCTCTTGAGGCTGAGCTGGGTATTATGATTATTGGCCGCTCCCGCAAGCAGCGCATCGTACTTACTCGTGAGCACGTATGGGAGCAGTTAGAGGTGGATGGCCGCACGCTGCACTACCAGCAGGTCGAAAACAGCTTTACTCAGCCTAATGCACATATCTGCCAAAAAATGCTCAGTTGGGCGCGGGAAGTAACCGCCGACCAGCAAGAGGAAAGCTTAAAGAAAGATCTAGTCGAGCTCTACTGCGGCAATGGCAATTTTACCATTGCTCTGGCCGATAACTTCCGCCGCGTGTTGGCCACGGAAATTTCCCGCACCTCGGTGGCCAGTGCCAACGTCAATCTGGAAGCCAATGGGGTAACCAACGCGCAGATTGGTCGCATGTCGGCGGAGGAGTTCTCGCTAGCGCTGAAGGGCGAAAAAGCCGGGCGTCGCGTGGCGGAAATGGCGCTGGAAGAGTACGGCTTTTCCACCGTGCTGGTAGACCCGCCGAGGGCCGGTTTAGACGAGCAGAGCTGTGAGCAACTCAGCGAGTACGCTCAAATCGTCTATATTTCATGCAACCCAGCCACATTGGCTGAAAACTTGACCATACTGACCAAAACTCATCGGATAAAGCGCTTTGCGCTGTTTGACCAGTTTCCGTTTACTGATCACCTTGAGTGTGGGGTATTGTTACAGCGGCACGCGGTTTAATAAGCTTACGAGCTAATGCAGAAGCGGCATGTGCCATGATTAACACGTCAGGTGATTAGGGGCGCGACAATAGGTAGCGTAAGCTAGTTGCTAAGTTGGCCTAACGGCCTATTGTCCTTCGTTTTTTGGCCAATTAATGGCCTAGGCAGTCGAGGTGATGGATGCACTACGTTGCGATTGAAGAGAGTCGTCAGGATCTTTTGAAGCAGCTTCAGGAACGATTACAGGCGCGCCTGGAGCCTGCTCGGGCCGCGACAATTGACGCCTTTGCTCGACACTTTTATGCCACCGTGCCGGTGGAAGACCTCGTCGATCGTCGCTTAGACGATCTCTACGGCGCAACGCTGTCAATCTGGCATTTTTTGCAGCACCACGACCCGAAAAGCCCTAAAGTACGGGTATTTAACCCGGATTTTGAAGAGCATGGCTGGCAGTCAACGCATACATTTATCGCCGTTCTGCATGAAGATATGCCGTTTCTGGTCGACTCGGTGCGTATCGAGCTCAATCGCCGCGGCTTGACCGTTCACGCCATTCAAAATGCCGTGCTCGCCGTCGCCCGCGATGAGCGCCACCAGTTACAGGTGCAGACTTCTCCGCGGGATGAGAATGCGCCCGAAACGCGCGAATCGCTGATTGTGATTGAGGTGGATCGCCACACTGACGTGGCCTTACTTGAGAAAATCGAAAGCAATCTCAATGACGTGCTTCGCGATGTACGCACCTCCGTGGGCGATTACGACGCCATGTGCTCGCAAATTACCGCGTCGATTCAGGAGCTCGAGAAAAATTGCCCGCCGCAAATCGACCCCGACGACCATGAAGAGGCGATTGCCTTTTTAGAGTGGTTGCTCAAAGATAATTTTACCTTTCTGGGCTACGACGAATACCTGTTGGAAGGCAGTGAACTGCAGCGCGACGCGGATAGCGTGCTGGGCGTGTTCCGCCTGGATCAGCCGCGCTACTGCGAGCGGATTCGCACCGAAGAGGGGGTGGATGAGCACAATGATTATGTGCTGGTGCCACAGCTACTATCGTTTGCCAAAAGCGCCCATCACTCCCGGGTGCACCGTCCTACCTACCCTGACTACATCACCGTTGATCGCTACGACGACGACGGCAATGTGATTGGTGAGCGGCGCTTTTTCGGCCTGTTCACCTCCATTGTGTATAACGAGTCGCCGCGTAATATTCCGCTGCTGCGCCGCAAGCTAAAAGCAGTGATGGATATCGCCGGGTTTAACCCCCAGGGCCATAACGGTAAACAGCTGCTACAGGTGTTGGAAGTTTACCCTCGTGATGATCTTTTCCAGATTGATACTGAGTCGTTGGCGAGCACCTCGCTAGGCATTCTCAATATCCGTGAACGTCGCCAGGTGAGGCTGTTTATTCGCGCGGATATCAGCGGTAAGTTTTACTCCTGCCTGATATTTGTACCCCGCGATGTGTTCTCTACGGACCTGCGTCAGCGGATTCAAAACGTGTTGTGTGACGAGTTAGGCGCCCACTTTGGCGACTTCAATACCTATTTATCCGAGTCGGTGCTAGCGCGTATTCAATTGATTTTACGCTTTAATGGCGACGCGCCCAGCGACTACGATCTCAAGCGTTTGGAAAGCAAAGTGTCACGGCTGGCGCGCAGTTGGCGCGACGAGTTGCAGAGCGCCATGATCGAAGGCTTCGGTGAAGAGCACGCCAACAACCTGATGGATCAGTTCCGTGAGGCGTTCTCGGCCAGCTACCGCGAAGACTTTTCCGCGCGCACCGCGGTGTTCGATGTTCAGCACCTGCTAACACTGGATAGCGAGAACGATCTCTCGCTGTCGCTCTATCGGCCACTAGAAGAGCAGAGCGGCGGCGTTAATCTGAAGCTGTTCCACCGTAAATCTCAGATACCGCTGTCTGACGTGCTGCCGATGATGGAAAATCTCGGCCTACGCGTGATTGGCGAACGCCCCTACGATATTAACGCGCCTGAACAGCGCTACTGGATTCACGATTTCGAGCTTGAGCACAGCGGTGCGGATGTCAGCCTGGGCGATATGCGCGACGTGTTTACTGAAGCCTTCAAGCGCATCTGGACCGGCGAAGCCGACAACGATGCGTTTAACCGCCTGATTATCGGCGCGGGGCTGGACTGGCGCGAAGTGGCCATGCTGCGCGGCTACGCCCGGTATCTGAAACAGATCCGCTTTGGCATGTCCCAGGATTATATTGCTGCTACGCTGGCCAACTATCCGGGCATTACCCGTGAGCTGGTTGAGCTATTCAGCCTACGTTTTGATCCTGAGCAGCAGAGCCACGCCACCGACGAGTGCATCAAAAGCTTAAATGAGCGCTTGGAAGGCGTGGCCAGCCTTAGTGATGATCAACTGCTGCGCCGCTTTATGGAGCTGATCCTCGCCACCCTGCGTACCAACTACTACCAGCTCGCCGAGGGTGGGCGCTTTAAAGACTATATTGCCTATAAGCTTGAGCCTTCCAAAGTCACCGGCATGCCCAAGCCGCGGCCGATGTTTGAAATTTTTGTCTGCTCGCCACGCGTCGAAGGCGTGCACCTGCGCGGCGGTAAAGTGGCCCGTGGGGGCCTGCGCTGGTCGGACCGCTTCGAAGATTACCGTACCGAAGTGCTGGGCTTAGTGAAAGCGCAGCAGGTGAAGAACGCCGTTATTGTCCCGGTGGGTGCCAAAGGCGGTTTTGTATGCAAACGCATGCCAGAGAATGCTAGTCGTGATGTCGCCCAGAAAGAGGGTGTCGCCTGCTATCAGATCTTTATCCGCGCGCTGCTGGATGTGACCGACAATTTGGTGGGTAGTGGCGTAGTGCCGCCGGAAAACGTTGTGCGCCACGATGAAGATGATGCCTATTTGGTGGTGGCCGCCGATAAAGGCACCGCTACCTTCTCGGATATTGCCAACGAAATTTCTATTGAGTACGGCCACTGGCTGGGCGATGCCTTTGCCTCCGGTGGGGCTAACGGCTATGACCATAAGAAAATGGGGATCACCGCTCGCGGTGCCTGGGAGTCGGTCAAACGACACTTCAAAAACCTCGATCTCGATACCCAGCGCGACCTGTTTAATGTCGTTGGAATCGGCGACATGGCTGGCGATGTGTTCGGTAACGGCATGCTGCTCTCCGATAAGATCGAGCTAGTGGGTGCCTTCAACCATCTGCATATCTTTGTGGATCCCAATCCAGATGCCGAGGCCTGCTTTGCCGAGCGTAAGCGGCTGTTCAAAATGCCACGGTCCAGTTGGGAAGACTATAGCCAGGAACTGATTTCCGCCGGTGGCGGCATCTTTAGCCGCAGCGCCAAGTCGATCGCCATCACGCCAGAAATGCAGCAGGTGTTTGGTATCGAGGAAGAGCACCTGTCACCGAATGAACTGATCCGTGCCATGCTTAAATCCAAGGTGGATTTGATCTGGAATGGCGGTATCGGAACTTACGTGAAGGGCTCCGACGAAACCGATGCCGACGTGGGTGACAAAGCCAACGACAACCTGCGCATCAATGGCAACGACTTAAACTGCCGTGTGGTCGGCGAGGGCGGTAACCTCGGAATGACCCAGCGTGGGCGCATGGAAGCCGCTGCCAAAGGCGTGCGCATTTACACCGACTTCATTGATAACGCCGGTGGGGTGAACTGCTCCGACCACGAGGTCAATATCAAAATCTTGATTGATGAAGTGGTCAAGCGCGGCGATATGACCGACAAGCAGCGTAATCAGTTGCTGGCGGAAATGACTGATGAGGTGGGAGATCTGGTTATTCTGGATAACTACCGCCAAAGCCAGGCGCTGGATCTGTCGGCCATCCTTTCCGATTATTCGATGGGCCCTTACCGCCGTTTTATCAGTGAACTAGAGGCCGTCGGGCAAATTGACCGCGAGCTGGAGTTCCTGCCCACCGATGAGGTGCTAAAAGAGCGCGCCAGCAACGGCCAAGGCATGCGCTTGCCGGAGCTTGCGGTGCTGATCTCCTACGCCAAGAGCACCTTGAAAGGTGACTTGATCACCTCGGATGTTCCAGACGATCACTATATTCATCGTCATCTGGAGCGGCTGTTTCCATCGGTGCTGGTCGAGCGCTTTAAAGACGAAATGTACGAGCACCGTCTTAAGCGTGAAATCGTCGCCACCCAGGTAGCCAACGATCTGGTTGATCATATGGGGGTCGTCTTTGTACGCCGCCTGATAGATTCCACTGGAGCGGGACGCGCCGATATTGCCCGAGCCTACATCGTGGCCCGTGACAGCTTTAACTTGCTCAGTCTATGGGCGCAAATTGAAGCCCTCGATAATCAGGTGCCCAACCGCATTCAGTACTCGATGATGCTCGATCTGATGCGCTTGACCCGCCGTGCCACACGCTGGTTTGTGCGTCAGCACTTGGGGCTCTCGACGCAGGATACCATCGAGTACTTCGCTCCTCGCTTGGCGCAGTTGCAGGAAGGTATTGGTGAGCTGCTCAGCGGTGAAGAGCTTGACGCTTGGAACACGCGTCGTGATGAGTTGATGGAAGCGGGAGTGCCGGAGGCACTGGCGTCTACCGTGGCGGCTTCTTCAAGCCTCTACGCTGGGCTAGGTATCATTCAAGCAGCGCGTCTGACCAATGAAAAACCACAGCGGGTCGCAGAGGTACTGTACGAAATTGGCAGCCGTCTGGAGCTGCCATGGATGATTCAGCAGGTAACCCAGCTGGAAGTGCGCGATGCTTGGCAGGCTCAGGCGCGGGAAACCTTCCGCGACGATATTGAGCGACAGCAGCTGGCGCTGACCACCAGCGTACTGAAGCTTGATGCTGGAAGTCGTGATACCCAAGAGCGGGTGGCGCAGTGGCTGGATCAGCACGCTGATCTGCACCGCCGCTGGTGCCGCCTGATTGAAGAGGTACGTGGCGGCAGTGAAGGTGGCTTTGCGCTGTTTGCCGTTGCGATACGCGAGTTAGTCGATCTCGCCGAGAGCGATAGCGAGGCGTAAGTTCGCCTAGCTTTTTTGCAGTCCACTGAGCTAAAGCGTGTCTCCTTATGTAAAGCGTGTTCCGGTTCTCCTCCGGGGCGCGCTTTATTGCGTTATACTGGTGCCCGTTTTTAGCCCCGCACCCACATTCGGCCCCGTTTGTAGAGACCCGCTATGTATAACCTTGCCCGCTCGCTGTTCTTTCGCGTTGATCCAGAAACCTCCCACGGCCTGGCGCTAAACGTGCTGGAGACACTGCATCGCGTGGGTGGCGTAACGCGGCTATTTGGACAGCCGGTCAATGACCCCGTCGAGCTGATGGGGCTGCGGTTTGCCAATCGGGTGGGGTTAGCCGCTGGGTTGGATAAGAACGCCGACCACCTGGATGCCCTGGGCGCGCTGGGCTTTGGCTTTGTTGAAGTGGGCACTGTCACACCCAAGCCCCAGCCGGGCAATCCCAAGCCCCGGCTGTTTCGCCTGGCGCAGCACGAGGCGATCATCAACCGCTTTGGTTTTAACAACAAAGGGGTGGAGCATCTGATCCAGCAGGTTAAGCAGCGCCACTACGGCGGCATAGTGGGCATCAATATTGGTAAGAATCTCACCACCTCGGTAGAACAGGCGCTGGATGACTACCTAGTGTGTTTAGACGCGGTGCACCCTTATGCGGACTACATTACCGTTAATGTCTCTTCACCCAATACCCCTGGGCTGCGCAGCCTACAGTTTGGCGAACAGCTGGACGCGCTGCTAGCGCCTATTCGCGCTCGTGCTATAGAGCTTGATGCCCAGGCGGGCCGCAAGATTCCGCTGCTGATTAAGATTGCCCCGGATATGAGCGCTGAAGAAGTAGCGCTGATGGCGGGGAGTATTGAGCGCAACCACCTTGATGGGGTGATTGCCACCAACACCACGGTTTCCCGTGAAGCGGTGCAGGGCGACCCCCAAGCCGAGGAGGCGGGTGGGTTGTCAGGTAAGCCGGTTTTTGAGGCATCCAATCGTGTTATTCGCCAACTGCGTGAGCATCTCCCCAGGCTGCCGATTATTGGCGTAGGCGGTATCGATAGCGCCGCTGCTGCTCAGGCTAAGATCGCCGCGGGCGCGGATTTAGTCCAGCTCTACTCCGGGTTGATCTACCAAGGGCCTAAACTCGTCGGCGAATGCGCCAGGGCACTGCAAGCTAACTAAAAAGCCCACTTAACAAAGTGGGCTCACTGAAAACCTCGCGTTTAACATCTTTGTTTAAAATATTGAAAAATAGAACGTTAGGCCATGACCATGGGGTTTTTATGGATACCGGAGATGCCGGTCATCCCATCCCACTGGTCACCACGACCTTCACGCCAACCGCTCATCCAGTATTCGCGTAAATTGATATCTTGACTGGGACAGTCATCACGAGAACGACCTGATATACCTGCTTTATAACCGTGGACATAAGCCCGCTGGAAGCGATCACGTTTTTGCCGTTTCATTGGCTAACCTCTCTTCACGAAAGCCTTTGATAAGAAATAGAATGTTATCTAAGCAAAAGCACACAGTATGCTCGAAAACACTACTATTCCGAGAGCTTGCTTCAAGAGTGAGACGCCACATCAACTCATCTGTCTAGCACTCACGAGCTGAACGGGCCGAGCGGCGATCTCATTCAAATCATAGGTCGAGTATTAAATCGACCCTGATAGTCAACGCATGCGTTTTTCAGTAGCTACTCTCTTATTGTTAGACCATGATGGTGTCATCTGTCGACTACCAATTTGTCATAAAACGTAAACTCATTTGCTATATATAGGAATTCCGCGCCTTTACGCGCCGCTATTATCATGACCGAGTCGAATCAAAACGCCCCCTTGAGTCTGCTAGCTACTTGCCCGAAAGGTATTGAAGGCTTGCTCCACGATGAACTAGTGGCACTGGGCGCCACGCCGGGCAAAACAACGGTGGCCGGTGTATATTTCACCGCCAGCCAAGCTATTGCCTACCGCGTATGCCTATGGTCACGATTAGCTAACCGGGTGATTTTAACCCTGGTGCGCGAATCGATGATCGACACCGCCGAGCAAGTGCGCGATGTGGTCGCCCGGATTGCCTGGACGCAACACCTGGCGGCGGGTAACACGCTGGCGGTGGATTTCCACGGCCGCAGCGAGCATATTCGGCATACCCGCTTTGGCGCGCAAACCGTTAAAGACGGCGTAGTGGATGCACTGCAACTGGCCGGGCAGGAACGCCCCAACGTCGATACCAAAACCCCGCATTTGCGCATCTACGCCCACCTGCACCGGATGAACCTAACCATTGGTCTGGATCTTTCTGGTGAGAGTCTGCATCGCCGTGGTTATCGTCGCGACGTTGGCCACGCACCGCTAAAAGAGAATTTAGCCGCAGCGCTGTTGGTGCGTGCGGGCTGGCCCGAGCGCTTAAAAGCCGGTGAGCCGCTGATTGACCCGCTATGTGGTGCGGGCACGCTACTGATCGAAGCCGCCATGATGGCCGCCGACCAAGCGCCCAACCTGAACCGTGAGCGCTTTGGCTTTCACGGCTGGGCAGGGCACGATGATGCCGCATGGCGCGAACTAAAGCGCGAAGCCGAAGCGCGCGCTTCGATTGGCCGCAAGCGCTGTAAGGCTCAGCTACTCGGCTTTGACCAGAGCCCGGCGGCACTGACGGCAGCGAAATCCAATGCCATGCGCGCGGGCATCCCCGCCTTGATTTCCCTACATGGGCAGAGCCTTGCCCAGCTTACCCGGCCAGAAATGCTCAGCGCTGAAAGCGGCCTGCTGATCACCAATCCTCCTTACGGCGAGCGTCTGGGCGAGCTGCCTGAACTGGTGCGTCTCTACGCCCAGCTGGGTGAGAAAGCCAAAGCGCTGTTCCCAGGCTGGACACTGGCAGTGTTTACCGGCAATCCGGATCTCGGCCACCGACTGGCAATGCGCGCGCATAAACAGTACGCGCTCAAAAACGGTGCCTTGGATGCCAAACTGCTGCTTATGGAGATTGGTGGTGCCGAGCATTCGCCTGAGGTTAGCGATGCGCCCCGGGTCAGCGCTGAAAATGACGCTGAGCCGACAACGGAAGAGCGCCAAGAAACGCCTCAAACATCAGCCCCTAAAGGCTCAGACAATGCCCAGATGTTTGCCAATCGACTGGTCAAGAATCAGAAGCGCTTGAAGAAATGGCTTAAGCAGAGCGGCGAAACCAGCTACCGCATCTATGACGCCGATATGCCCGAGTACGCCCTGGCGGTAGACCGTTACGGTGACCGCGTACATGTGCAGGAGTACGCGGCACCCAGCTCGGTCAACCCGACTCAGGCACAAAAGCGCTTATACGATGCCCTGGAAGTCATGCCTGAAGCGCTTAACGTTGATGCCAGCAAAATCTATATCAAGCGCCGCGAGCGCCAAACCGGCAGTGCCCAGTACCAGAAGCGCGCCGCCAGCGGCGAGCGTTTTGAGGTTCAGGAGGGCGCGGCGCGGCTATGGGTCAACCTGCGTGACTACCTGGATACCGGGCTATTTCTTGACCACCGCCCGGTAAGGCGCATGCTGGGCGAAATGGCCAGCGGCAAGCGCTTTTTAAACCTGTTCTGTTACACCGCCACGGCAACAGTACAAGCCGCCTTAGGTGGCGCCAGCGATAGCGTCAGCGTAGATATGTCCAATACCTACCTGGAGTGGGCCAAGGACAACTTTACGCTTAATAAGCTGGATACCCGCCTACATCGGGTAGTGCGCGACGACTGCTTCCGCTGGCTGGAAACCGCCAACGCTGAGTTCGACTTGATTTTTATGGATCCGCCGACATTTTCTAACTCCAAGAAAATGCGCGATACGCTCGATGTGCAGCGTGACCATCCGCGCCTTGTGGAACTGGCCATGGCGCGTTTGGCACCCGGGGGCACCTTAGTGTTTTCTAATAACCAGCGGCGCTTTAAACTGGACGAGACGCTTAGCGAGCAATTTGCAGTAGAGGACATCACTGGGCGCAGCTTCGACCCCGATTTCCAGCGGCGCACGAATTTGCACCATGTGTTTCTACTTCGCCATAAGGCGTCATAGGAGAGCTGTAGTATGAAGAGAGCTTCAGTATGATCCAGCTATCGCTTTATACGACGATGGGCTGCCATCTGTGTACCCAATTAGAGTCGTTAGTGGCCACGCTAGCGAATCAAAAGGTGTGGCTACACCACATCGAGATTAGCGACGACGACGCGCTGGTCGAGCGCTACGGCGTACGCATACCGGTGCTGGTGGATAATGATGGTAAAGAACTGGATCGTGGCTTTGAACTGGATCGCTTAAGCGCCTGGCTGCGCGAGCGCGACTGGTTGGATGAAGCAGCGCTGGCGGCGTTTACAGCACCGCCAGATAGCGCAGAGCCTAAAGGCGCCCATGAGCGTGGCGGGCGGCGCTTTTTAGGCTAACAAAAAGCATGGGGCGGACAATATGGGGCCCGCTAAACATAAGGGGCTAGTAAACATAGGGGGCTAGTAAACATAGGGGGCTAGCGCTTGGCTGGCTTAAAGCACATCCAGTAAAGATAGTTGGCGCATGGCTTCCTGGCCTTCAGGCGTATGGTCGGCCACTTCCAGCACCTTGCAAAAACCCCGCGAAGACTGGATAGTGGCCTCATCCTCCAGCCACATATGGGCTTGATCCAGGGTATCGGCTAGCTGATGTTTTAGGCCGCCAAACTGAGTGCCGATTTGGCCCCAGGCGCGGCTGAAAATCCAGTCATCAAACATATCCTGGTGAATATGCACCAACACATAGTCATGGTTGGTTTCCCAGCGTACGATCACAACACTCTCCTTACTTAGCCTTTAAAAGATAGCCTTTAAACACGCCTGCCTATCAGCCGTCGCGGGCGTATTGTAAAGCCCGGATACCCAAACGCCTATGAAACTTGTCATCGACGCCAACATCCCCGCTGCAGACGCCTGCTTTGGCACCCTGGGTACGCTAACCCGCGTGCCGGGGCGGGAGATAAACGCCGCTCATCTTCACGCTGCCGACGCGCTGATTGTGCGCTCCATTACCCAGGTCAACGATACATTGCTGGCCGATAGTTCTGTGCGCTTTATTGGCACCTGTACCATCGGTACCGATCATATCGACCACTCGGCGCTCGCTCAGCGCGATATCGCCTTCGCCAGCGCTCCAGGCTGCAACGCTGAGGCGGTGGTGGATTACGTATTGAGCAGCCTGTTAACGCTGGCAGAGCGCGATGGCTGGCAGCTTAGCGAGCGTACCGTGGGCATTGTGGGAGTGGGCAATGTGGGTAGTCGTTTGCAGGCACGGCTAACCGCCATGGGCGTGGCAACGTTAGCCTGTGACCCGCCCCGGGCGGCAGCTGAGGACACGCAAGTATTTCACTCTTTGGACGCTCTGATCGAGCGCTGTGACGTTTTCTGCCTGCATACGCCGCTTACCCGCCAAGGCCCTAACGCTACCTATCAGCTGCTCAATGCCCAGCGCATCGAAGAGCTGGCGCCGGGCAGCGTGCTGCTGAATGCCGGACGGGGCGACTGTGTAGATGGTCTGGCGCTGCGTAGCCGATTGGCGGGCAAGGGTGATATCAGCGCAATAGTAGATGTGTGGGAAGAGGAACCGGATATCGACGCTGGCCTGCGCGATCTGGTCTCGTTGGCAACGCCGCATATTGCCGGGCACAGCCTGGATGGCAAGCTGCGCGGCACCTGGATGATTGAGCAGGCGTTGGCCCGCCACTGCAGCCAACTCAGTGAATTAACGTTCGCCGATATTTGCCCGCCACCCGCATTGGCTTGGCTACATTTACAGCAAGCGCTTCCGCCCGAAGACGCTCTACGGCTGTGCATGCGCGCCGTGTATGACGTGCGCCGCGACCACGATGCGCTACAGCGCCAAACGCTACAACAAGGCATGCGTAAGGGCTTTGACGACTGCCGCGTCAATTACCCGCTACGCCGCGAATTCGCCACGCTCAACGTGCAGCTATCAGGGCAGGCCGTTGAACTGGAGGGCGTATTGCGTGGGGCGGGGTTTGCGGTAACGCTAGCTGGGTAGAGGAAAAAGTAGCAAAAAATAGGTAGTGAAAAACAGCTAGCAAAAAACAGTAAGGCCCGCATCTGCGGGCCTTAAACGTTTAGAGCCGTTTTAAATATTTACTGACGGTAAGCGGCTTCTTTCAGCGCGCGGATGCGCTCATCCAGTGGCGGATGGCTGGCAAATAGTTTTTCCACCAGCGAACGGGTTTGGCCTTTGGTGATGGCCATGGCGCGTAGCGTATCAGGCATTTGGTCGGACATTTCGGTTTCGGTTTTCAAACGTGCCAGCGCGCTGACCATGGCGTTGGTGCCCGCCAAACGGGCGCCTGCTTCGTCGGCGCGGTATTCGCGGTAGCGCGAGAACCAGGCAACGATAGCCGAGGCCAAAATACCAAATACAATCTCAGCGACCATGACCACCGCGAAGTAACCCATAAAGCCCAGGCCGCCGCCACCATCGCTACGGCTGCGTAGGAAGTTATCAACTAACTGCGCCACCACGCGGGCAAAGAACATTACAAAGGTGTTTACCACGCCTTGAATCAGCGCCAGGGTTACCATATCACCGTTGGCCACGTGGCCAATTTCGTGGGCTAAAACCGCGCGCACTTCTTCTGGGCGCATACGGTTCATTAAGCCCGCTGAAACAGCTACTAACGCATCGTTTTTATTCCAACCCGTAGCGAAAGCGTTGGACTGCTGGGCGGGGAAGATGCCCACTTCCGGGGTTTTGATGCCCGCTTCACGGGAAAGCTCCGCGACCGTGTCCAGCAACCACTGCTCGGTGGAGTTGGAGGGCGTTTCGATAATCACTGTGCCGGTGCTGCGTTTAGCCATCCATTTGGAAATGAACAGCGAAATAATCGAGCCCGCCATGCCGAAGATAAAGCAGAAAATCAGCAGGCTGGTGAAGTTGATCCCCTGGCCGCGCAGGTAGCCCTCTACGCCCAGCAGGCGCAGGGTAATACTGGCGACCAACAAGACCGCTATATTGGTGCCTAAAAACAGCAGAATTCGCATCATGGTGCAGGTTCTCCCTAAAAGCGCGTCGAGGCATAGCTAGATTAATGGCTGAGATATGTACTGTTCATGGCAGTTTCAAGTCATGGCGGTGTTTAAGTTATCTAGGCTTACTGCCGATAGCGCGATAAAAAATTGGCAAAGCGGTCGAGTGCATCGCCAAGTTGGTCGGCCCAGGGCAGCGTCACAATGCGCACATGGTCGGGTTCTGGCCAGTTAAAGGCCGTGCCCTGCACCAGCAAGATTTTTTCCTGCAGCAGTAGATCCAGCACCATCTGCTGGTCGTCTTTAATATTGAAAACGTTAGGGTCGAGGCGCGGAAACGCGTAGAGGGCGCCTTTGGGCTTCACGCAGGAAACCCCGGGAATCGCATTGAGCTTCTCTACCGTGATATCGCGCTGGGCCAACAGCCGCCCGCCGGGCAGGATCAGATCATTGATTGACTGATAGCCCCCCAGCGCGGTTTGGATCGCGTGCTGGGCGGGCACATTGGCGCATAGCCGCATGGAGGCCAACATATTCAGCCCCTGGATATAGTCCTGAGCGTTTAGCTTGGCCAACGTGCCGGAAATAATCATCCACCCTGAACGAAAGCCGGCGCAGCGATAGCTTTTGGAGAGGCCGTTCATGGTAATCACTAACTGGTCATCGTCCGCCAGTGCGCCGGTGGCGGTGTGCTCGACGCCGTCATACAGAATCTTGTCGTAGATCTCATCGGAAAACACCACCAGGTTGTGCTGCTTGGCAATCGCCAGCACTTCTTTCACCACGGCTGGCGGATACACCGCGCCGGTAGGGTTGTTGGGGTTGATTAGCACAATGGCGCGGGTGTGGCTGGTGATTTTGGCACGGATGTCCGCCATGTCGGGCGTCCAGTCCGCTTGCTCATCGCACAGGTAATGCACCGCGTGGCCACCGGAAAGATGGGCAGCCGCTGTCCACAGCGGGTAATCCGGGGCGGGAATCAGCACTTCATCGCCCTCGTTGAGCAACGCCTGCATGGCCATCACGATCAGCTCAGAGACACCATTGCCGATGAAGATATCTTCAATACCTACGCCGGGAATTTGCTTGCGTTGGCACTCCTGCATAATCGCTTTTCGGGCGGAGTAGAGGCCTTTGGAGTCGCAGTAGCCCTGGGCCGTGGGCAGGTTACGCATCACATCTTGGAGAATCTCTTCCGGCGCCTCAAAGCCAAACGGCGCCGGGTTGCCGATGTTGAGCTTGAGAACTCGCTGACCTTCCTCTTCCAGGCGCCTGGCATGGTCGAGTACCGGGCCGCGAATGTCATAGCAGACATTGTGCAGTTTATGAGATTTTTTTAGCGGTTGTGATTCGTGCGACTGCGGGGTATCCATGAGGTGTCTGTCCAAAAGTAGCTAGAGGCCCAAAGTGTCCAAAAGGTAAGCGCCTACAAGCCGTCATCGGCTAAAGGGCTGTCAAACCATTATGCGTCGGAAAGTACTTGATTGTCTTCGTCGTTTTGCACGGGCGGCGGTGGAATGTCAGCGGGAGTTTCAAGCGTTAGCCTACCCAGCTTGCCATCGCGCAGTTCGTGAAGCAGCACTTCCGCGCCGCGATGCAGATCCACCGCGCCGCCGGGGCGCAGGCCGCCACGGCGCGCGGCAATATCTTTTAAGATGGCGTTACCATCGAAGCCTGCAATAGCGAGAAAGTCAGGCTTTTTCGGGCCATCCGCATCAATATCGTGGGGAGTGTCCGGCGCGGCGTAGGGCGGCAGCGCTTTGAGCTTATAACGCTCGGTGAGCGCTTCGGGGTAGCGCTTGGCTAGCTCTGCGCTGGTCACAATCGCCACATCGGCGTACTCGATAGCGGTATCGCGAATGGCGCCGGTGGCAGCGAGACGATAGGCACTGGCCTGATCCTCAATTTTTGGCCACAGCACGCCAGGCGTGTCGGTAAGCGCTACGCGCCCATCGATACGCACCTTTTGCTGGCGCTTGGTCACCGCTGGTTCGTTGCCGGTTTTGGCAATTTTTCGCCCCGCCAAGCCGTTAATCAGCGTGGATTTTCCGACATTCGGTATACCCATCACCATCACCCGAACATCCCGGTCGGCGCGCACCGCACCGGCCAGCTCATGGCAAAGCTTGGGGATTTTCTTTAGCTCGCGGGTATTGGTGGTGGTCACCGCTAGGGCGCGCATGTTCTCTTGGGCATCGAAATAAGCCACCCATTCGGCCGTCCGCTCTGGATCAGCGAGATCTGCGCGGGAGAGAATTTTCAGCACCGGCTTGTGGCGGGTTAGCACGGCCAGCATCGGGTTGGCGCTGGAGTAGGGTAGACGCGCGTCGAGTACCTCGATCACGACGTCAATTTCAGGCAGCACCTCCTGAATCTGGCGGCGGGCCTTGTTCATATGTCCGGGGAACCAGCCGAGCATGGGTCTCTCCTGCAAGCACAAAAAAAGCGGGCGACCATTCTAGCAGATGGTGCCCGTCTTGCTGTGATTCCTTGCTAGGATTTAGTGGCGATTACTCGTCAGGGTGGAATTCCAGTGATACCGAGTTAATGCAGTAGCGTAAGCCGGTGGTCTCTGGTGGCCCGTCGGGGAACACGTGGCCCAGGTGGGCGTCGCAGTGGGAACAGACCACCTCGGTGCGCTGCATACCGTGAGTGGTATCGGTATGCTCTCCTACACAGCGGGTGCCTAGCGGGCGGTCAAAGCTTGGCCAACCGCAGCCAGCGTCAAACTTGTGCTCGTTTTCGAACAGCGGCGCATAGCAGCAAACACAGTGGTAAATACCTTGCGCATCGCGTACCTGGTAGTCGCCGCTGAAGGGGCGCTCAGTACCTTTCTCACGCGCCACGCGGTACTGCTCTGGGGTGAGCTGCTGTTGCCACTCGTCGGGGGATTTTTCTATTTTCGCCATGGGGTTCTCCTTTCCCTCTGGTTTCAATCATTCAGAGGCTTATTAGGCAGACTAGCTTATCATTTGTGTAAGTGACAGCTAGCAATCGGCCCAAATTCAACCTGCGGGAAAGCTGAGAAAGCCGCCAGCCCGCTTACAATCAAAGTAAAGATGAGATCGGGTTCGTTGTGGCCAATGCAAATCTGGCAGCGGCAGAGTGCTTGACAGCTTAAGGCGGTCTGAGTAACATACGCGCCACCTCGACGAGGCATTGCAACGTCCCATTCGTCTAGTGGTCTAGGACACCGCCCTTTCACGGCGGTAACAGGGGTTCGAACCCCCTATGGGACGCCACTTATTTTGAGGAATATGTTTTCTTAAGGTAAGCGGTCGTCAGGTTTGTCGGAATGCGGGAATAGCTCAGTGGTAGAGCATCGCCTTGCCAAGGCGAGGGTCGGGAGTTCGAATCTCCTTTCCCGCTCCAAGCATCAAATGCTTACAGTGTCCCATTCGTCTAGTGGTCTAGGACACCGCCCTTTCACGGCGGTAACAGGGGTTCGAACCCCCTATGGGACGCCATATCCGATAGCTAAAGCGTTAGATAGCAAGAACTCTATAATAAGCGGGAATAGCTCAGTGGTAGAGCATCGCCTTGCCAAGGCGAGGGTCGGGAGTTCGAATCTCCTTTCCCGCTCCAGTTTTGATGCACTTATATAGTCCCATTCGTCTAGTGGCCTAGGACACCGCCCTTTCACGGCGGTAACAGGGGTTCGAACCCCCTATGGGACGCCATCTAGTAGTAGTGCAAGCAGTTTTGTTAGCGTTGCGGGAATAGCTCAGTGGTAGAGCATCGCCTTGCCAAGGCGAGGGTCGGGAGTTCGAATCTCCTTTCCCGCTCCAAGCGCTTGTTGTTTTCATTTGTTTCTCTCCTATTTTCTTGACGCGCTAGCTAACGGCTGGGTGTCACTGTTTGCGTGTCTGGCGTTCGGTGGTCTTAGCCACCTTGAAAAAAGTCGTTTGCGCCCTAATATTTCACACTCTCTTCTTATTTTGCTGACAGGACATGTTCATGGCCGAACCGGCATTGTCGATCCGTGGTCTTACCAAAGTGTATGGCAATGGGTTTCAGGCACTTAAAGGTATTGATCTCGACGTCCAGCAGGGCGATTTTTTTGCTCTGTTGGGCCCCAATGGCGCCGGTAAATCTACCACCTTGGGGGTGGTCTGCTCGCTGGTGCAAAAAACAGCGGGCAAGGTTTCCATATTTGGTATCGATGTTGATAAAAACTTCGCCAAAGCTAAGTATCAATTAGGCGTAGTGCC
Source organism: Halomonas sp. H2 (assembly GCF_050215315.1). Taxonomy (GTDB): domain Bacteria; phylum Pseudomonadota; class Gammaproteobacteria; order Pseudomonadales; family Halomonadaceae; genus Vreelandella. Next base: position 2,715,674 of record NZ_CP189760.1, on the reverse strand, counting down.
TCAAGAATTCAACTTCAACCAGTTTGAAAAAGTGCTCGATATCGTGCTCGCTCAGGCGGGCTACTACGGTATGACCAGCCGCGAAGCCTTGCCCCGCGCTCAACAGCTGCTAACTGATCTTGGTCTGTGGGAAAAACGCAACGGCAGCGCACGCATGCTCTCCGGTGGCATGAAGCGCCGCCTGATGATCGCCCGGGCGCTGATGCACCGCCCCAAGCTATTGATTCTGGATGAGCCGACGGCGGGTGTGGATATCGAGCTGCGGCGCAGCATGTGGGAGTACATGCGGCGGATCAACCAAGACGAAGGCACCACCATTATCCTTACCACTCACTACCTGGAAGAGGCCGAGAGCCTGTGCCGCAATGTGGCCATCATCAACAATGGCGACATTGTCCGGAATACCAGTGTGCGCGAGTTACTGGCTGAGCTTGATACCGAGACGTTCCTGATCGATTTGGCTGAGCCGGTAGCAGAAGTGCCCGTAATCGAAGGCTTCGAGCTACAGCAGTTAGAACCCACCCAGCTTGCGCTATTAGTGCATCGCGGCCAGCGATTAAATGATGTTTTCAATGCATTGAGCGAGCAGGGTATTCAAGTCGTTTCCATGCGTAACCGGGCCAATCGCCTTGAGGAGATGTTTGTGTCGATGGTGGAGGGCAGTGGCCAAGGGGCGATTGATCAGCGCGTTGAGAAGACGGAGGAACGCGTATGAATGCTACGCAAACATTGATCGCCCTGTGGACGCTGGTGCTAAAAGAGATCAAACGTTTCACCCGTATTTGGCCACAAACGCTGCTGCCGCCCTCGATCACCATGGCGATGTACTTCATTATCTTCGGTAACCTAATCGGTTCGCGGATTGGTGACATGGACGGCTTCAGCTATATGGACTTTATCGTCCCTGGGCTGATCATGATGTCGGTGATTACCAACAGCTACTCCAACGTGGCGTCGAGTTTCTTCTCCAATAAGTTTCAGCGTTCGATCGAAGAGATGATGGTGTCTCCCATGCCCAATTGGGTGATACTGGCTGGTTTTATTTTAGGCGGTATGGCACGTGGGTTAGGCGTCGGGCTGATTGTGACGGTCGTTTCACTGTTCTTTACCCGCCTAACCATGGAACACCCGCTGCTCACGGTATTAGTCGTAGTACTCACGTCTGCGCTGTTCTCTATTGGCGGCTTTATTAATGCGTTACTGGCCAATAAGTTCGACGATATTTCTATCGTGCCGACGTTTATCCTGACGCCGCTGACCTATTTGGGTGGAGTGTTTTACTCTATCTCAATGTTGCCTGACTTCTGGCAGGGCGTTTCCATGCTCAATCCAATTTTGTACATGGTCAACGTTTTCCGTTATGGCTTCTTGGGTGTTTCGGATATTCCCGTTGGCTGGGCGCTCGCTGCCATTTTTGCCTTCATCATTGTGTTGTTTAGTATTGCACTGGCGATGCTAGAGCGCGGCAAAGGTATCCGCAGCTAGATGTATCAATCCGCTTGAGAAGAGAGAGCTTTTATACAATGGCACACCGCCCAGACACGTTAGAGCACGCGCCGTTAGGGCGCGATTCCGCTTACCCTGAGCAGTATGACGCGGAGCTGCTATATCCTATTCCCCGCGCGGCTAATCGAGTGCCGTTGGGGGTTGAAGAGGGGGCTCTGCCATTTGCGGGGGAAGATGAGTGGCACGCCTTTGAAGTCTCCTGGCTCAACTCGCGCGGTAAGCCTATTGTGGCCGTGGCGCGCTTTCGCTTGCCAGCGGCCTCACCCAATCTGATTGAGTCCAAATCCTGGAAGCTCTACCTCAATAGCCTCAACCAAACCCGTTTCTATAGTCGTCAGGACGTGATGGAAACGCTTGCCAATGACCTTGCTGTTGCGGCGGGGGCTGAGGTGAGTGTCGAGCTGTTTGATGTGGATGCTTCAGAGCTTTCACCTCAGCTCTTGCCGGGCGAATGCTTGGACGATTTAGATATCGCAGTAAGCGACTATACGCCTAGCAGTGGCCACCTATCGGTAGGAGAAGAGGTCGTCGAGGAGACGCTCTACTCCCACCTGCTGAAATCCAACTGCCCCGTTACCGGTCAGCCAGATTGGGGCAGCGTGCTGATTCGTTATAAAGGCCCGAAAATAGACCGCGAAGGGCTGCTGCGCTACCTGATTGGATTTCGCCAGCACCAGGATTTTCACGAGCACTGCGTTGAGCATATCTTCTGCGATTTAATGACCCATGCAAAGCCCACGCAGTTGCTGGTACTGGCGCGCTATGTGCGTCGCGGCGGGTTAGATATCAGTCCCTGGCGCGCAACCCCAGGGTTAACGCCCCCCACGCCGCTGCGCCTAGCAAGGCAGTAAGCGGCAATGTTATAAATGACAATGCTATAAATGACGGTGCTAAAGTAGCCTCACACAATTGGACTTGGAGTCATCAATGGACGCACTCACGCTTCTTCACGAGCGTAGCTCAATGGGCAAGCTGATGGAGCCAGCGCCCAGCGGCGAACAGCTCAGCGCCATTTATCAGGCCGCGCTGCGGGCTCCCGACCATAAAGAGCTGCGCCCCTGGCGCTTTATCGAGTTTAGCGGGGAAGGGCGAGAACGCTTGGGTGAGCTATTCGCCGAAGCGGAGTTTCAGGAGGACCCTAGCGCCGATGACGAAACGCTCAACTCGGCGCGCAAGAAGCCGCTGCGGGCGCCGATGGTTATCGCCGTGATCGCCAAGGTCACGCCAGAGCTCGACAAAGTGCCCAAAATGGAGCAGGTGATTTCCGCTGGCTGCGCCGCTCATGGCATTCTACTGGCCGCCCATGCGCTGGAACTGGGTGCCATGTGGCGAAGTGGTAAGTACGCTTTTGACCCCGTGGTACGCAAAGGGTTGAGTCTGGATGAAGACGATGAAGTCGTTGCGTTTATCTACTTGGGGACGCTAGGTGGCCGCCATAAACCGGTAGCGCAGCATAACGCTGCTGACTTTGTCGAACGCTGGGACTAGGTATACGTACGTATGAATATCTCTCGTAAGCCAGGGGTGCCGTACCCGCGCTTGGCTTTGCCAGAAGCCCGGCCGGAAGGCCAGCCAGAAGACTTAGTCGCTTTTCAGCAATGGTTGGGTGACGCTATCCCCATAGTAAGCGCGCTAGGCATTAATGAGGTAACGCGCGAAGGCGACACTCTAACGTGGCAATTGGCGCTAGCGCCTAACCTAAACGATAAAGGCACCGGGTTTGGCGGCGCGCTCACGGCGCAAACCACGCTGCAAGGCTGGTGCTGGGTAACCCTATGGCTACGCGAGCGAGGTATCGCAAGGGACGTAGTGGTCGCCGAAGCTACTCAGCGCTTTCTTGCGCCAGTCACGGGCGACTACCGCTTAGTTTGCACCCCAGCCGAGCTAGAAGTCCCCGATCAGCTTGCCAACAAGCTTGCTGAACGCGGCAAAGGGCGTATCGCGCTGACTCACCAGCTCTATTGTGGTGACACGCTTTGCCTGGAAGCTAGCGGCAGCTACGCTGTATTGCCGGAGCGTTAGCCGTCAGGTTCGTAAAGCCTGAAAAGGCTTGCTATTTCGAGGCTTAGCCCATAGTATATGCGCCGTTCTGTCGCGAAAGGTAACGCCTTTCAACAGCGCCAAAACGCGGAGGGGTGTCCGAGTGGTCGAAGGAGCACGCCTGGAAAGTGTGTAAGCCGCAAGGCTTCGAGGGTTCGAATCCCTCCCCCTCCGCCATAGGATTTTAAAGGCCGTCAAGCTAAATGCTTGACGGCCTTTTTCGTTTCTGGCTCTCAGGGACTAGCTTGGGAGTGCTCCAGATCTAATTGCTTCTCAATGGCGCTGGAACATTTGGGCCGTCGTTGCGAATCCACTTGCCCATAACGTTGTTGGATCATGGTGATCGTGGCGTGGCCAACGTGGTTTGAGATCCAGTGCAGCGGCACTACACCCATAGAGAGCAGCTGGCTGAACGTGTAATGACACTGGTTGGGGCCGCGGTAGCGAACGCCTACGCGTTTCAGGTGGGTTTTCCAGAAGCGCTCGCGGATGGCGTTCGCGTAAAAGGGCGAGCTATTGGATCCAACTGGCGAGTTAGCCCCACTGGTCACCATGGCGATATTGACCCTTTGTGGTGTTTGTTAGCTTACAGCTAAAAAAATTTCGATATTTATTCTCTATTGGCTATAATGATGGTAATGAAGACGATCACTTACCGTAAAAGTGCGCTAAAGGTGCTGCAGCGAATGCCGCGGCCTGAGTCGAAGCGCATACAAGGTAAAATCAAGGCCTACGCGGGAGACCCGGAAAGCCAACGCAATAATGTGAAGGCGTTGAAGGGGAGCGATTATATTCGCCTGCGGGTGGGCGACTGGCGGGTGATCATTGACGAGCAAGGTGATGTGTTAGATATCATTAACATCGGTGCCCGTGGCGCTATTTATCAATAAAGCATCAATAATGTACCCGGCAATTAACAGGAGGCGGCATGAGCGCACCTCAGATTATTCAAACGCCCACTGGCGAGCGGCTGGTGGTACTGCCCGAGCAGGAGTACCACGTACTGCTTGCGCGGTTGGAAGACCAGGACGATATCGACGCTGCCAACTCGGTTGTGGCGCGTGGTGAAGAGTCATTTCCCGCAGCGGTTGTGGATGCGCTGCTGGACGGCCTGGCACCCGTGAAGGTGTACCGTGAATACCGTGGCCTACGCGCGGGCGAACTGGCGAAAAAAGCAGGGATCAGCCAGGGGTATCTTTCCGAAATAGAGTCAGGAAAGAAGAGCGGCTCGTTGAGTGTGCTGACCCGTATTGCGGCCGCGTTGGATGTGGAGTTGAGAGATCTCACCTAACCGCCATAAAATTTTAAAGGCCGTCAAGCACTTAGCTCGACGGCCTTTTTCGTTTTTGGCTGTCTGGAATTGTCTTGGGAAAAATAAAGAAAGCTGTTTAAAAAGGCAGCACTCCGCCGAAGCCAATACCCAGCACGGCAACGATAACGACGATAGTGGTAGTAGACATATTCTCTTCCTTTGAGTAGTGAACGTTGCTATAGCGTAGTCGCGAAAGCGCTATTTCGCACGTAGGCGACAACTGAGCAACCTTTCCATGGTGGCAGAAAAATTCCTGCCAGAAAGCCCGACAACGAGGTTTGAAATCAACAGCTGTCGAGCGTTAACAAAATAGCAGAAAACCCCCAGTAACGGACTTATTTTCCATATCCTGTTGCCTGTTAGGAGTGCAACATTGGATATTTGGATGAGTAGTTGAACCAGAACCTTTGTAAGCATGCCATACTGGATTTGATGATATAAAATTTGCTGAAGTAGGGCGGAAGCCGGCGCACATATGACTGCTCCATATATGGTGTGCCCGTGGGCAAGGAGAGGATCAAAATGAACAAAGACGAAACATTGCGACTATTACATGAGCACAAGTCGATATTGGCTTCGCAGTTCGATGTGAAGAAGCTTGCTCTTTTTGGCTCTATGGCTCGTGGGAGCGCTAAAGACACAAGCGATATTGATATTCTTGTCAGTTTCGATGGCCCAGCAACCTCCGCACGCTATTTTGGTCTTCAATTTTATTTAGAAGATCTGCTTGGGTCTCCAGTCGATTTAGTGACAGATAAAGCCCTTCGGAATGAATTGAGGCCATACATCGAGAGCGAGGCGCTACATGTCTGAGAAAGGCGTGAAGCGTGAATGGCGCTTCTATATTGATGATATGGTCGGTTTTGGTGAGAAAGTGCTTTCCTACACAGAGGGACTAGATCAAATTGCTTTCCTCAATGATGATCTCACCTACGATGCTACGTTGCGTAATTTAGAGCTTATCGGTGAAGCAGCCACCAGAATTCCAGATGAAGTACGCCAACGGTATCCAGAAGTGCCCTGGCGCTTGATCATTGCGACACGCAATAGACTTATCCATGCATATTTGGGTATTGACGAAGATACTGTATGGAGCATTATTCAAGACAATGTACCTGAGCTTCTTGAGTATCTGGAAACGATTCGCAATGAAAGTAAGGTAGATATCAGTACTGAAAATGATTTATTTGACTAAATTTTCACGATCTAACGCTTTCCCAAGCCCACTAAAATAGCCGCTGAACGCTGCATTGATCTGCTCCCGCTGTGCGCCCAGTAGGTAAAGACCTCTTTCCGCTTCAGGAGAGGCCTTGGTGCCTTTGACCAGAAAGTGATTGGTGATGGTCGCATCCTGCACAAAGGCTTCAAAAGCGCGGGCGCAGAGCTCTTCGGGTTTGCTGTAGTAGAGCTGACCGAGCTTTTTATCCACCTGCACCGAGTGCTGAAACAGCTCGCTAGGCTGTTCACCTGCTGGCTGCAGCAGAATAGCCTTGAAGCACTCCATCAATAATTGATTAAGCGGGTGGGAGATGGGCGTCGCATCGGCTAACCACGCGGTAGAGGCGAACAGGCCGTTGGGGATGCCACGGAAACACTTAGTGGCGACATAGTGGTTGAAAGCGTGAAACCACTCATGGGCGATGCTGCCGGGGCCTGCGTTTTTGGCCAGCGCAAAACTGCTGGCTTGCCCCTGGCGATGGTCAGGACCACTGCGATAAAAATCCCGCGCTTCGATGCTCACTTGTCGTTTCTCCTTGCATTCCGCCATCCAGACCCCCACTAACTAACCGTAACGCATTTTAATTGCCTCATTTTCCACCGCCAGGAGAGAGATATGAGCGAGCGTATTTTAGTGGTACTGACGTCTCACGATCAGTTGGGCGATACCGGTAATAAAACCGGTTTTTGGCTCGAAGAGCTGGCAGCCCCTTATTATGTCTTTAAAGACGCGGGTGCTGAAGTAACGTTGGCATCGCCCAAGGGTGGGCAGCCGCCGCTTGACCCCAAAAGTGACGCAGACGATAGCCAAACCGATGAAACGCGCCGCTTTAAGCAAGATGAAAAAGCTAACGCGGAGCTTGCCGCCACCCACCGTTTGAGTGACATGAAGGCTGATGATTTCGATGCGGTATTCTACCCCGGGGGCCACGGCCCGCTATGGGATCTCGTTGACGACGCGGACTCGATTCGCTTGATCGAAACCTTTATCGCCCAAGGCAAGCCGGTTGCCACGGTTTGTCACGCGCCGATAGTGTTGGTAAATGCTAAAGACAGCACTGGTGAGCCGCTGGTCAAAGGCCGCCAGGTAACAGGCTTCACCAACGGAGAAGAAGAGGCCGTTGGCTTGACCAATATCGTGCCGCATCTCGTTGAAGATGCCTTGCAAAAGTGCGGCGGGATTTATAGCAAAGCGGATGATTTCACCCCTTACGTACGTGAGGATGGCCAACTGATCACCGGGCAAAACCCGCCTTCCTCAGCACTCACGGCTGAAACGCTAATGGCGTGGCTGACGAAATAACCCGCCGGTATTAATACCGCGTTTGGTGACGACGGCGAGGCTCTCCTCGCCGTTTGTATTTTTGGTGCCGATTAGATTCTGACTATGCTTATAGGGAGATAGGTTATTTATTTTTAAGTAGCTATGTTCTCAACAGCGCAGTTCTCAGCAGCGCAACAAGGAGGCGACTAACATGGAGACCGCACGCGTCTATCGGATGAAAACCGCGGAACATCTCTGCCCATTCGGTATGAAAACAGTCGATTTGTTAAAACGCAAAGGCTACCAGGTCGATGACCATCCGCTTACATCCCGAGATGAAATTGAGGCGTTCAAGGCCCAGGAGAATGTCGATACCACCCCGCAAACCTATATCGGTGATAAACGTATTGGTGGCTATGAAGAGGTGCGTGAGTATTTAGGCATGAGTGTGCCGAGTGCAAAAGAGACTTTCTATCGGCCGGTGATCGCCATATTTGTGACCGCTTTGCTCATTGGGCTGGCGGTTAGCTGGGTTGCCAATGGCACCTTAGTGGCGGCACGAATGCCTGAGTATGCGGTGGCCACGGCCATGGTGCTGCTGGGTTTGCAGAAGCTGCAGGATGTAGAGAGCTTTAGCTCGATGTTCCTTAACTACGACCTGCTGGCTCAGCGCTATGTCCCTTACAGCTATGTGTACCCCTACGCAGAAACCCTGGCAGGGATACTAATGCTGGCCGGTGCCATGCTTTGGCTGGCAGCACCGCTGGCGCTGTTTATCGGCACGGTGGGCGCGGTGTCGGTTTTTAAAGCCGTGTACGTGGATAAGCGTGAGTTGAAATGCGCCTGCGTTGGCGGAAGCAGCAATGTGCCACTAGGGTTTGTATCGCTGACAGAAAATATCGCCATGGTGCTGATGGGGCTATGGATGCCGCTGAAAATGTTGCTATAAAAATAGTCATTAAAAACTTGCTTGGCTAAAAGGCTGTTTAAAATCCAAAAATCCATTAAAAAACAATTTATTTGCCGCTACATATCTTGGTTTCAAGTAATAACTGCAATTTCATTACGCGGCGAGTAAATCGTCTCGCCGCCCTATAAATAACTCATTCGGTGATCGTCCACCTCTGGTCGCTCTGGGTCTGCTGTTCAGTCGATCCATAACAAACTGAACCTGCTCATCCGTCACCTTGCTTAAGTCTGTTCCCTTGGGGAAGTACTGGCGGATAAGGCCGTTGGTATTCTCATTGATCCCTCGTTCCCATGATGCATAAGGGTGGGCAAAATAAATATCCGCCTCCAGACCTTTCGCTATATCCTCGTGCCCAGAAAATTCAAGACCATTATCCAAGGTGATGGTTTTGATTCTGGCTTTGAGCGACGCCAAATGCTCAATCGCTGCAGCCGCCAGCAGGTCGGCTCTTTTGCCCGTCAGGCGAACAATGACCGTATACAGCGTCTTACGCTCAACCATCGTCAGCAGAACGCCCTTGCGACCCTTGCCGATGATCGTATCGCCTTCCCAGTCACCAATTCGGCTACGCCGGTCAACGACCGCAGGGCGCTCATCAATACTCACTCTGTTCTTGATCTTCCCTCGCCGATCATAGCTGCCATAGCGCTTGCGATAGGGCTTTGACGCTACCCGAAGATGCCTATACAAATCGCCACCGTTGGCCTTGTCTGCGTAAATCAACTGGTAAATCGTCTCGTGGTGCAGACATACGCCTGTGTGCCTTCTCAGGTAATCGGCAACCTGCTGCGGACTCAGCTCCTGACGAAGCAAGGTTTCTATCTCACCTCGCACCTCGTCCGTCACCTTCCGTGCCTTGTAGGCATCATGCCTCCTAGCGCTCGACAGCTTCTGTGCCTGCCCAGGCCGATAACCTCGAAGCCCTCTGTTACGGCGAAGCTCCCGGCTGATCGTGGACGGACTCCGCTCCATTTTCTCCGCTATCGCCAATTGGCTGTGGCCTGCTTTTTTTAGAATGTAAATCTGGTATCGTTCGTTTTCGGTCAGCTGGTTGTAGCTCATCAGTGCTTTTCTCTTGGTCGGGAGGAGCGCCGACTCTACCAGCTGGCCGCCCTCTTACCAATTGCACTTATTATCCGAAACCGCGTATCACAGGTTAGATTAAACCCGCTGTTATAAAGCGCACTGTGCACACACAGCGTAGGGAACTCGCGACAGGGAAGAACAAGCAAGGATTGCTTGTGTAGCACAAGGATGCACAAACAGGACAAGATCAGAGAAGAGCTGATGAAAACCCGGCCAAGGAGTGGCCGGGTTTTTTTACCCTGGAATAAATAACAAGTTAATTAAGCTCTTTTGACGCTTTTATTAACAATGCATTGCTTGTGATAATAAAAGGACAGTGGTGATGACATAAGCCTTTTTATAACAAGCGTGAAAGTTAGCAAGTGCTTACTTTAGCAAGCATAGTGATAATAAAGCGAGCTTAATTCACTCAAGGGTATTTCAACCGCTGTTTGACAGTTCAGGCAGCGTACGGTGGTACTGTTTTTACCGGTGCCTTCTAAACGGAAGCGGTTCAAAAACGGGTTTTTGGGTGACTCTGAGTTACCGCAATGACGACAGATGACATCCAGCCCGTTGACTTTGCTGCTAATAATAATGTCTCGCACGCTGACCTCCTACCAGTAGGTTAGATGATGGTTCAGGCGTGGTAACGTCCGTGTAGAGTAGCATCGTTGCCGATACTTTTAAGAGTATAGCGCTGCAAGGCATATGTGCCATATAAAAAAGCGTGCTTTAAATAGGTGCAGTTAATCTGAATAAAAAAAGATAAATTTTTCCGGTTTAATAACATAGGTTAGATAAATAGAGTGTTTTAAGGTTCACTGTGAGTACACAGCATAAGAAAGTGGCAATAGGGAAGATCAAGCGAGGGAAGCTTACGCTCATAGAAGCACAAACAGGATGTTTGTGAAGACGAATCAAGGAAGGTTTAATAAAGCCCCAGCCAGGGAGTGGCCGGGGCTTCTTTTTTATACGCTTGTTTTATTTCTTCGCTTTTTTCTTACTTTTCTTAATGTCGTTGCCTTGGCTAACTGTTTTGCCTTCGCTGCTCTCGTCGTTGCTGTCATCCTTCTCACTGTCAGGCTTGTCGCCGCCTTGATGAGTGAGCGGGCTCGCTTGGTCTAAGCGCGGGTGGTTATCCAGGAATTCACGCTGTAGGTCAGGTATGGCATCCAAGGCTTGCAGGGTATGGGTGAGGGCGTGAATAGCCGCCAGCACGTCCTGGGTATGGCCTGTTTCTGAGATGGTGTGCATGTTGCGGATAGGGAAGCCAATCGAGGTAGCGGCACTATCGATAGACGCCAATACGCCTGCCATGCCATCGGTACCCGTATCCACGCCGACGATATCGCGCTGCAGCGGAATATCCTGCTCTTTAGCGGCTTTAGCAATGATGCGGTTCAACTGCTCGCTAGCGATCGAACCCACCGCCATAGTGAAGCCTTTGCCCATCTCTAGCGGCTGCATACGCTTGTCGCCGATACCCGGCGCGGCCACGTAGTCATGGTTTACATCGACGCCAATCAAAGCATCCGGCTTCATTTCACCCGCCATCACGCGGCTACCGAAACGGCCAATTTCCTCGTAGCTGGCAATCGCAAACAGTACGCGCACGTTTTTAGTGCCGCCTGCTTCAGCAATCAAGCGCGCCACTTCGGCGGCCACAAAGCAGCCTAATCCGTTATCCAGGTAGGCACCGTAGAAGGTATTGGGACTGAAGCCGGGGCGGATTGGGCGGTCGAAAATAATCGAATCGCCGGGCCGTACACCCAGGTTCAGCACCTGTTGCTTTTTGTTTTCGCCGTGGATCTGTAGATCCAGGTAGATCTGCTCTTTTTTCAGGCCTTTGCTGCCATCGCGCTGGGCAGGATCAGAGAAGTGAATGGCGCCCAGTGCTTCAACCGTGCCGCCTTCAATGCAGCGGTAGCTGCCGGGCTTCTCGGGGTCTTCGCTGAACAGCTTCACTTCATGGCCGATCAGCACGGTGGGTAGGAACGAATCGGTGTTGATCCAGATCTTGCCGTCTTCACCAATTGAGCGCACCTGCATGCGGATTTTGTCCGCATGGCCGATCAGCATGACCTTGAACATATCGTCGCGGTCAGGATGGGTGTCGAGAACCACGCCTGCATTGCCCTTGAACTGGTGAAGGTGCCAGCTTTTGGGCGCAAAGCTTTCAAAGTGGGGCTTTAACACGCCGTAGGTCATCGCCGCTTCCAGGCCTACGGGGCTAGGAGCGGCAAGAATATCGCGCATCAGTTTAAACTGCGCGTCGGGCATCGGTTGTGTCCAGGGTTTTGCACTATCGCTCATCGTTATCACTCACTTATTAAGGTGGATATTAATCGCCTCTAGTCTGCCAGATTATGAAGTTAGATGCGCTGATAAGGCGCGCCGCGTTTGGACGATGCTGCGGGAGCAAAAACGTCGTACTATTGATTCAATAAAGTTGCATATAACAAACATAATACGACGATGTTGGAGCAGTTCAATGACCGCACCCACACTAGGTGCCCAGCGCTTTAAAGTGTTACTGGCGGGCGTCTTCAGCCAGATATTGTGTGTTGGCGTCGCCCGTTTTGCCTATACGCCGCTACTGCCGGTGATGCAGCAGCAGACCTGGATGGGGGACGCCGATGGTGGCTGGCTGGCGGCGCTTAACTACGCGGGTTATATGTTGGGGGCGGTATTAGCGGCCTCTATTCACAGTATTTATAGCAAAGACATGCTGTTTCGCTGCGGGCTAATACTGGCGGTGCTGACCACAGCAGGTATGGCGCTCACCGAGCACTTCTGGGTATGGGCGGGGCTGCGTTTTCTGGCCGGACTTTCCAGCAGCGCGTCGATGCTCCTGGCGTCGGGGCTGATCCTTCATTGGCTAATACAACACCGCCAGCGCGGCGAGCTGGGCATTCACTTTTCTGGTTTGGGCATTGGCATGGTGGTGGTCGCTGTAGCGGTAGAAATGATGCTGCAGCTGTCGTTTAGCTGGCAGACCCAGTGGTGGGGCTTTAGCCTGCTGGGGGCAGTGCTGCTGGTGCCTGCCTGGCGCTGGCTGCCACGCCCGGAAAAAACGTTGGAGAGAGCGCACGAAACACATAGCCAGACCTCGATGCCGCCCACGCGAACCTTTATGCGCTGGATGCTGGCCGCCTATTTTTGCGCGGGTTACGGCTATGTGATCAGCGCTACCTTTCTTGTGGCCATTGTCGAGCGTGAGCCACTGCTGGCGGGAATGGGTAACTGGACTTTTGCTCTAGCCGGTTTGGCTGCTGCACCTGCGGTGATGCTGTGGGATTTAGTCGCCCGTCGAGTAGGGTATCTGGGGGCGCTGATTATCGCCATGTGCATTCAGGTAGTGGGCATCGTACTGCCTGCCATTACCTCGAACGCAGTAGCGGTGCTGCTCAGCGCCGTGCTCTACGGCGGCACCTTCCTTGGTTGCGTCAGCCTGGTGCTGACTATGGCGGGCAGGCTCTACCCTTCAAGCCCCGCGCGATTAATGGGGCAGATGACGCTGGCTTATGGTGCGGCCCAAATATGCGCCCCGGCGCTAACCGGCATGTTGGCCGAAGCCTCCGGCCATTATGGCGTGGGACTGTGGTTGGCGGGCGGCTTTGTGACGTTGGGCGCCGTGCTGCTGGCCTGTTTACGCCGGGTAGATCAAACTGCCCAGCGCTTAGATGCCGCTGCCAAAGCGACGGTGTACGCCTAGGAACTAGGGCCTAGTGGGCATTGCCCGCTAAATCCTCTAGGATAGCGCCTTTTTCTGACGGACGGGATACTGGGCAAATGACCTCTTCTGGGCAACCTCGCACTCAGTGGCTAGGCCGCTGGGGATTTATGTTAGCGGCCACTGGTTCGGCGGTGGGGCTGGGCAATATTTGGAAATTCCCCTATATCACTGGGGAGTTTGGTGGCGGCGCTTTCGTGCTAGTTTATCTGGCGTGTATTTTTGCCATGGGCGTACCGGTGATGATGACCGAGATTGCCCTCGGGCGGCGTGGCCGCGGTAGCCCCGTTGATGCGATTCGTCGTGTGATCAATGAGTCGGGGCGCTCGTCTGCTTGGTCGCTAATCGGCTGGATGGCGATGCTCTGCGGCTTTACGATTCTGTCGTTTTACGTGGTGGTAGCGGGTTGGTCATTCTCGTATCTGTGGAAGATGCTTACCGGCGGCCTGGAGGGCAGCAGCGTCGACGATATGGCCGCCGTGTTTGGCGCCAACAATGCCAATCCGCTGAATCTCGGTTTTTGGAGCACTTTAGTCACGCTGCTGACGATGTTAATCGTAGGCAAAGGCGTGCAGCAGGGGATTGAGAAAAGTGTGAGCTGGATGATGCCGGGGCTGGTGATCATGCTGGTGGTGCTGATTGGTTTTGGCATGTTTTCCGGTGGTTTTGGCGCGGCGGTCAATTTCTTATTCTCGTTCAATGCCGGAAGCCTCTCTAGCGAGGGGCTGTTGGCTGCGCTGGGCCATGCATTCTTTACCCTTTCCCTCGCCTCCGGGGCGATTCTGACTTATGGCAGCTACCTACCCAAAGAGACCTCCATTGGCCGTACCACGGTAAGCGTGGCCATTGCCGATACCGTTGTCGCACTGATGGCGGGGCTAGCGATCTTCCCGGTGATTTTTGCCAACGGTATGGACCCCGGCGAGGGCCCAGGGCTGATCTTTATGAGCCTGCCGTTGGCCTTCCAGGCGATGCCGTTGGGCACGCTGTTTGGCATTCTGTTCTTCTTAATGCTCTCCATGGCGGCGCTGACCTCCTCAATTTCCATGGTCGAAGCGACAGTCTCGTGGCTGTGTGATAACAAAGGCTTTTCGCGCCCCACCGCCGCTTGGGGCACGGGTATTGTGCTGTGGTTGATCAGCACCTTGGCGATGTTGTCGTTTAACCTGGGGGCTGACTGGACGCTGGCCGGCAAAAGCTTTTTTGACTGGTTAGATTACCTCACCTCACGCTTCATGATGCCGCTGGGTGGTTTGGGCATGGTGGTGCTGGCAGGCTTTGTGTTGAAGAGCGAGACCTTCCGCGATGAGCTGGGTCTAGCGCCGCTGCCGTATGCGCTGTGGCTGGCTATGGTGCGCTACGTTAGCCCACTCGGTATTGTGGTGATTTTTGTCGATGCGCTGGGCGTTTATCAAGTCTCATTTGCTGCACACTGGCCGTGGCTGTTGGCGATTCTAGTCGCTATGGCGGCACTGGGGGAAACCCTCAGCCCGCGGCTGCGCGCTGGTTAACGCTTGCTGCTTGTGTTGTTGCTGCGCCTCGGCGGCGGCGACTGCGCCGGGGTGAGTGCCCACTTTCATAAGCTCATCCCAGCGCGTGGTAAAGCGGCCTGAGCGATGGGCACAGCGTAACTGCCAGGCCGCAGGCGCGTCTGTCATGCCAAAGTTGATCGTGCCTTGCCCCATGCGCCGGTTAATCTGGTCCACCGTTGCCATCAAAAAAGGGTGACGTTCACGGGTGGGCGGATGCAGTAGCGCAAGCTGGTGGTGCTCAGCATCGACTAAATCGAGCAGCATCACACCGGCTTTCATAAACTGATAGCGAGGGCGATGAACCTGCTCAAGCCCCTGGCGCACGGCATCAAGGATCACTCGGGTATCGTCGCTGGGTGAGGGCAGGGCGATCAGTGCTTGGGGGAAGTACTGCGGCTGGTCGCGGCGGTGGCGGTTGGTGTTAAGAAACACCATTACCGCACGGGCCAGGCTGTGCTGCTCGCGCAGTTTTTCAGCGCTACGCTGGGCGTGGCGGCGCAGGGCATTATGCACTTCTGCAAAAACGTCGCTGGGTTGGCCGAAAGAGCGCGAGGTCATAATGCGCTGGCGCGGTTGATCCAGGGCATTCATCTCCATGCAAGGTGTGCCGCGCAGCTCAAGCGCGGTGCGCGCGAGTACTACCGAGAAGCGCTTGCGCAGCTGCTTTTCATCGCATTCACGCAGATCCCAGGCGGTAGTAATCCCGCCGGCCGTTAACCGTTCGGCAAGCCGATGACCAACGCCCCACACGCTGCCCACCAGGGTACGTTTAAGCAGCATCTCGCTAGTGTGATCCTGCCCATTAAGTAGGCAAACGCCTTGGAAGTGCGGGTCCTGCTTAGCAAGATGGTTGGCGAGTTTGGCTAGCGTATGGGTAGGCGCCAACCCCACACACACTGGCAACCCCAAGTGGCGACGAATACGCTGGCGTAAGCGACGCCCTAGCGTTTCGCACTGTTCAGTGGTTAATCCGTCTAAATAGACGAACATTTCATCAATGGAGTAGGGCGCGACCTCCGGGCAGGCATCGCGCAGCAGTTGGGACAGTCGCGACGACATATCGCCGTAAAGCTCGTAATTGGACGACAGCAGATGGATCTCGCCGCGCTGGCGCAGCCCTTCAAGCTTGAATGCGGGCGTACCCATAGGGATATCCAGTGCTTTCAATTCGGCGGAGCGAGCGATAATACAGCCGTCATTATTCGACATAACCCCCACAGGCCTGCCTTCCAACTTGGGCTGAAAAACTCGCTCGCAGCTGACATAAAAGTTGTTGGCATCGACCAGGCCAATCATCGCACGTACTCGTGTATGACGGCGCGCACCACGCCCCAAAGTTGGCAGTCACTGCCCTCAAGAGGGAGGGGTGGATAGTGTGGGTGGGCCGAACAGAGGTGCGGTGTTCCCCGGTAAAGCGCGTAGCGTTTGATCAGCGCTTCGCCTTCCAGCATGGCGACCAAAATATGCCCCAGGCGTGGCTCAATACCGCGGTCGACAATGAGCAAATCACCCTCAAAAATACCCCAGCCCTCCATGCTGTCGCCGGTTGCGGTGACATAAAACGTCTCGGTAGGGTTTTTGACCAGCCGCGTATTGAGGTCCAGCGTGCACGGTTCGTAATCCTGAGCAGGCGAAGGAAAACCGCTAAAGCCAGCCCGGCCCATAAACGTTAAATAAGGCAGCGGCTGGGAGGTTAACGGCAAGGCAGGGGAAAAGTGAGCTAACTGGCCCGGCATCGTCGGCATCCTGATTTTGAAATATTGTATAAACATACAGTATTATTTCAGGGTAAGGAAAATGCAAATGAGCGAGCAACCCCAAGACCGACACACTTCGTTCGTGATGACATCCCATATGAATGCGGTTCATCAACAACCTGACGCGGATGCGATGAAACCCATGTCAGGCTGCGGTATGATAGCGGCCTGATTACTCCTATGATCGACCCTTTCTCGTTACGAGGTTTTCCGCCGATGTTCAGCCGCGATATGTCAATTGCCGGATTCGATGATGTGCTGTTTGACGCCATGCAGAAAGAAGTAAAGCGTCAAGAAGCGCATATTGAACTAATTGCTTCCGAAAACTATGCCAGCCCTCGAGTGCTCGAAGCCCAGGGCAGCCAACTGACCAATAAGTACGCCGAAGGTTACCCTGGCAAGCGTTACTATGGTGGCTGTGAGTTCGTCGATATCGCTGAAAACCTGGCGATTGATTACGCTAAAGAGCTGTTCGGCGCGACCTACGTTAACGTTCAGCCTCACTCTGGCTCACAAGCAAACAGCGCGGTTTTTCAAGCGCTGGTTAAACCCGGTGACACCATTTTAGGTATGAGCCTGGACGCCGGTGGCCACCTGACCCACGGTGCCAAACCGAGCTTCTCTGGCAAGCACTACAACGCTATTCAGTATGGCCTGAACGAGCAAGAGCTGATCGATTATGACCAGGTAGCGCAGCTTGCCCGTGAGCATAAGCCTAAAATGATCATTGCCGGTTTCTCAGCCTATTCACAAATTGTTGATTGGGCCAAGTTCCGTGAGATCGCCGATGAAGTGGGCGCTTACTTGCTGGTCGATATGGCCCACGTCTCCGGCCTAGTCGCCGCAGGTGTTTATCCCAGCCCCTTGCCCCATGCCCACGTGGTGACGTCAACGACGCACAAAACCCTGCGCGGCCCGCGTAGTGGCGTAATCCTTTCTGCGGAAAAGGACGCTGATATTGAGAAGAAGCTACAGTCAGCAGTTTTCCCCGGCGGCCAGGGCGGCCCCTTGATGCACGTGATTGCGGCCAAAGCGGTGTGCTTCAAAGAAGCCATGGCGCCCGAGTTCAAAACTTACCAGCAGCAGGTGGTCAAGAACGCCAAGGCAATGGCCAAGGTATTTATCGACCGCGGTTACGACATCGTTTCTGGCGGTACCGAAGACCATCTTTTTCTGCTTTCGCTGATCAAGCAGGGCGTAACAGGTAAGGATGCCGATGCAGCGCTAGGCCGTGCTCACATCACCGTTAATAAAAATGCCGTGCCGAACGATCCGCAAAGCCCGTTTGTCACTTCAGGACTGCGTATTGGCACTCCGGCGGTGACCACGCGCGGCTTCGGTGAGCAAGAGTGCACCCAGCTAGCTGGCTGGATCTGCGATATTTTGGATGTGCTGGCCAAAGGCGAAGACACTAACGCCATTGAAGCGAAAGTGCTGGATAAAGTCGCTGAGGTTTGTACGCGTCTGCCTGTTTATAAGTAACGCTAATTGCTGTTAGTTGGATCTAAGGCCTTGCGGTTTGCAGGGCCTTTTTTTATTGCCTTAATGCTGGGGTAATGCACGTCGGCCACACTGATAGGTAATAAAAAGGAAACCGTTATGCACGTCTTGCTGATTGAAGATGACCCGCTTGTCGCAGCGGGGATTCGTTCGGGGTTAATGACTTTTGATTTTGTGGTTGACCACGTCACCACGCTGAGCGCCGCGCGCCAAGCGCTGCGCACGGTTTCCAGTGACGTGGTCATTCTTGATCGCGGCTTGCCCGATGGTGACGGTCTGCAGCTGTTGGCCGAGTGGCGTGAACAAGGAGTCAATGTTCCCGTACTGGTGCTAACCGCAAGAGATGCGGTGCGTGACCGCGTAGATGGGTTGCAGAACGGTGCCGACGACTATCTGGTCAAACCCTTTGATTTAGATGAACTGGTAGCACGTTTGCACGCCCTGCTGCGCCGGGCAGCAGGGCGCAGCAGCGGTATAATTTCCCATGGCACGCTCGTATTAGACCCGGTCGCCAGAGAGGTATATGTGGCTGGCCTACTGGTCATGTTGTCCCGCCGTGAGCTGGTGCTACTTGAAACCTTTCTGCAAGCGCCGCGTAGCGTGCTTTCGGCTGACCAGCTCAAAGATAGTCTTTATGGCATGAACGATGATGTTGAGAGCAATGCGCTGAATGTGCATATCCACCATCTGCGCCGTAAGTTGGGTAGTGGTGTTATTGAAACGGTACGCGGGCTGGGTTATCGGTTGGGAAAGCCAGAGGCGGTTCACTTAGCGGGCACACCTTATAAGGGACAGCTACATAAGGGGAGGCTATGAGCTTACGTGCGCGCTTACTGCTCACCTTGGGTTTAACCCTGGCGTTGCTATGGGGGATAGCGGCGGCATGGTTGATGCGCGACCTGGAAGATAAGTTTGTGGAAACCCTGGACCAGCGCTTAGCGCAGTCGGCGCGGATGGTGGCGGGACTAGTCTTACAGCTACCGTTTGAAGTGTGGGAAAACGCCGAGCAGCCGGCACTCTCTATTCCTTCTATTGAAGGGCTTGCCTGCCAAGTGCATTCGCCTCAGGGCGAAATCATGGCGCGCACCCATGCGGATATGGGTGCTGTTCTTGCGCCAGGAGAAGGCGGTCACGCTTATCGCCAGGCGGAAGGTGTGACGTGGCGAGTATTTACCTACGAACGCGATGGTATTGTTATTACCACCGCTGACCGCATGGACGAGCGCGATATGCTGCTCAGCGGCGTGATACGGGTAGTCGTTGTGCCATTTGTGGTGGCATTAGTAGGCAGTATGGTCGCGCTTTGGCTGGGCATCTGGCGAGGATTAGCGCCGCTAACACGGCTACGCGAATCGCTCGCCAGTCGGCATCCGGATGCGCTGGCGCCCGTCGCTACCTATGGCCTGCCCAAAGAAATTCGGCCATTACTCGAAACTCTCAACGGACTTCTAGCGCGTGTTCAGCAAACCATTATGCGCGAGCAACGCTTTACCAACGATGCAGCCCACGAGCTGCGAACCCCATTGACCGCGATCAAAACCCATCTGCAGGTTGCCCGTCGCGTTGAGGGGCAAGCGGCTATTGCCTCGCTCAATTATGCCGAAGAAGGCGTGGTGCGGCTGAGCTCGACTCTTGATCAACTACTCACTCTAGCTCGCGTTGAGGGGCGCGTGCGCTTTGATGATGGCGAGGCAAGTCGCGTTGCCGACGTAGTCGAATGTGCCCTTGCGGATAGCCAGCACAGTATCCCAGAGCGCTTTGTGTTACCGCCCAGTTGGCCCGAGGCAACGCTTGCCATGCCCCGTGAGCTGGCCATCATCGCACTGCGTAATTTGCTGGATAACGCGCTCAGGCATGGGCCGCCAGAAACCCCAGTTACGCTGAGTACACAGTGGGAGCCGGGAGGGCATCACCTTGCCTTCAGCGTTAGCGATCAAGGACCGGGTATTGACGAAGCGACGCTTAAGCAATTAACGCAACGTTTTTGGCGCGCCAGCAAGCAGCAGGGCAGCGGGCTGGGATTGGCTATTGTTGCGGCGATCGCTGAGCGCTTCGGTGGTGAAGTAACGTTCGCTAGCCCGGCTGGGGGTGGCTTTACCGCTCGGCTAGTGGTACCCGTGAACACACCGGTGGGGCAAGCGCCAGCAGCGTATGCCGAATAACGATAACGCAAGGGAGAAACCGATATGAATAAAAAAAGCGTAAGCCGGTTGGGGCTTCTGCTGGGCGGCTGTTTGCTAACAGCCGCCGCACTGGCACAAGACGGCGACGCGGAGCGTGGCCAAGCCGCCGCCGCTGTCTGTAGTGCCTGCCACCAGGCGGATGGTAGTGGGATGAATGTCCCAGGTGGTGAGTCCTGGCCGCGTTTAGCCGGACTTGATGCGGGCTATATCGTTAAGCAGATGCAAGATTTTCAAGCGGGAAGGCGTGAAAACGCAACGATGATGCCTTTTGCCACCATGCTTGACGAGCAGCAAATTGTTGATGTGGCCGCCTACTTTAGCCAATTACCGGTAACACAAGGGCAGGGGGGCGATGAGGCCGATGAGGCGCTACTGGGACGTGGTCGGCAGCTCGCCGAACGTGGCGACTGGAACGCCTACATTGTTTCCTGCCAAAGCTGCCACGGCCCTGGCAGCACGGGGGTAGGGAGCACTTTCCCGGGTATTGCCAGCCAGCACGCGGGCTATATCAGCGCTCAACTGACGGCGTGGAAAAACGAGGTACGCAGCAACGACCCACAGAATCTCATGGGCGCCATTGCCAAGCGCATGAGTGATGACGACATCCAAGCCGTATCTGCCTGGTACGCCACCCAACCAGAGACTGTAGAGCAGGAGACAGCACAATGACCACCTATCGTCACCCACTCGTATTAGCTCTGACGGGCTGTTCGCTTGCGGTAGGAGTCGGCATCAGCGTTTATGCAACCAGTGCCTTCGCTCAGCAAGAAGAGCGGCCAGACGCGGCGCTGAATATGCTGGTCCATGAACCGCCCACCATGGAAGACTTAGAAAATTCAGACCTTCATCCTGAGTTAAAGAAAGTCATTCGCTACGGTCACGATTTATTCACCAATACGCAACAGTTGCGCGATGAGTATGTGTATAACGATATGAACTGCTCAAGCTGCCATTTGGGAGAAGGGCGGGTACCGTTCAGCGCGCCGGTATGGGCAGCCGCCATCACGCTGCCGGACTTCCGTGGTAAGAATCAGCATGTGAATAACCTGGAAGAGCGCATCGCAGGCTGCTTTGCTTACTCCATGAACGGCGTACCACCGGAGTATGGCAGTGATGAAATGTTGGCACTCAGTGCCTATCACCAGTGGCTGGCCACCGGTGCGCCGATGTATCCCGACAAGCCGATTTATGGTCGAGGCTTCCCGGCGCCAGAAGAGCCAGCCGAAGGCCCCAGCTATGTTAGAGGGGAAACTGCCTACCAGGAAAACTGCGCCCTATGCCACCAGGAAAATGGTGCCGGGCACTATGAAAATGATGAGTACGTGTTTCCCGCGCCTTGGGGTGACGGCTCTAATAACTGGGGAGCAGGCATCGCACGGCTGGAAACCATGGCGGGTTTCATCTATCAGAACATGCCGCTTGGCCAGCCCCGCTCGCTCAGTGATCAACAGGCCTGGGATATTGCCTACTACATAACCAGCCAGGAGCGTCCTCAGGATCCCCGCTATACGGGCGATGTCGCCGAGACGGCTGAGCGGTTCCATGGTCGTTCACTGTATGGTCAAACCCGCGAGCATGATGGCCATGTGCTGGGAGACCATAACAACTTCGGAGAGAAGGGCGATATCAAACCCTGGAACGTAGGCATGCCGAGGTTTGAAAATCTGACGGAGGAGGAGTAGGCAATACTGCAAAAGTAGCGTCAGCTCGCGACCATGGTGTCGCGAGCTGACGTTGAAGAGTGACGCCGCGGCTTCAGGGCGCTTCACTGCCCATCATGTCGATCAGGCGCTCATCGCTGGGTAGCCCCTGGATACGGTCGATGCGCAGCGTGCCGTCTTCTGTTTCGCGCTGAAAGGCGCTGGTGGGGGTTGCGTACAGTCCCAGCTCTTCAAAAAGCTGGTTATTGGCGTACACCTGCTCTTCGATCTCGCGAGGTTGTGCGCTGGCTTCAACTTCTTCGCCACTATTATGCCCAAGTAGCGTGGCCGCTGGGTCGTCAGCGCCGAGTATGGTGGCGGCCTTGCCAGGGCTGTCGGGCGCTAAAATACCCACCATGATATGACGCAGTTGCACTTCATCGGCCTCTACCCAGGGGCGAACGTCTTGCCATAACTGCTGGCAATAGGGGCAGTTGGCGTCCGTAAAGGTATAGATCACACGCGGCGCATCCACGTCACCATCCTGAATCCAATGGCTTTCGCTCAGAAGCTGCCAAGTCTGTGCTTCTAAAGGCGCACGTACGTGCTCGTCCAGTTGCGCTTCAGTGAGGTCGTTACCCTCGCTATCCATCAGTGTACCCACCACCGCGTGCTCGCCATCTGGGGTCAGGTAGATGGCCATGTCCTGGCCCTGAACGCTGGCGCCGTAGCCGCGCAAACCGCCAGGGGCGTCAAACTGGCCATGAATTTCCAGGCCCTGGTCGGCCAGTGCCTGAACAGGGGCAGGGAGATCATCGGCGTAGCTTGTGGTTACTCCTCCCAGCCCTGCCAGGAGAACAAAACTGCTGATAGTGGTGTAGTGGTTCAAGCGCATTGCAACATCCTGTTTGAGTGAGATGACGTTAGCCAGGCGATAAAAGGTGGTCGGCTCGTGCAGCGATCAGCGTAAACGCTCCAATCCTTGCTGCAGGGTGGCGCTGGAAAGTTCGCCAAAATGAGTGCTGACGAGTTGGCCGTCGGCATTATAGTAAAGTGTGGTAGGCATCGCGTTGGCGCCAGTGGCCTGGCCAACGGCATTGTGTGGGTCTTGCCAAACGTTATCGTGAGAAAAGCCGTATTCATCCATGAAAGCGTCAATCTGGCCGAGCGACTCCCCTTGGTTAACGAACACAAAGGTGATGCCGGGTTCATTATCCTGAGCTTGCTCAAGCACCGGCATTTCACGGATACAGGGTGGACACCAGCTAGCCCACAAATTGACCACCATGGGTTGCTGGGTCGTGCGTGACAGGTGGGGAAGGTCAATGGGCTCGCCTGAACGGGTAGTCAGCGCCACCTCCGGCAACGGCCGGGATTGATGCTCTATCAAGGTGGCGCTAGCGGCGGTCAGGCCCCAGACAAGGCCGCCCGCCAGTAGGGCACCCGAAAGTGGCACCCGCTGGCGAGGGGAGCGCCACAGCGTCCAGCCAGCATACGCAAGTGCAGCAACAAGGCCACCGACAATATCAAAGCCGCCATCTCGAATATCCAGGCGGGAGAGTAGACCCTCGTATTCGCCCCAGTAATGCAGGACAAATACTAAGCGCGCGCCGACCAGGGCAACCAGCAGCAGGGTAAACAGCGTATCGCTGACAGCTACCCGGTGGCGCCTTCCCAACAGCGCGCCAGCCAGCAGTGCCAATAAAAAGGCTAGGCCGATCAATAGCTGATGAAGGCTAAAGCCCATCGGCCCAAGGGCAATACTCTGTTGCAACATAAGAAACACAATCCCAAAAGCAATTCTGAAGGCTATTCATAAAAGCGTGCTGAGCTGGGATTATCACATCCCGACATTATTTAAAGATTATGTGGGTTATACCTGGGGCGTTAAGTCGCAGCCAAACGTTACTGGTAGGCTAGGCTGCGTAACGGTTCAGCCAGTCGTGAAGCGACTTTTCAAAGAGTGACATGGGCGACGCCTGATAAACAATCTGCCACAAACGCTGCAGCATGTGTGCCAAATCGTTACAATGCGTGGCTGATACCGTTTTCAACGCCATTAATAGCACACACTATCGATAGGTTATAACACGCTACTTCGTGCGGCACGCCAGCACGGGCTGACAATAGGTTGACCGCTATGCATTGCCCTTTTTGTGGTGCAAACGATACACGAGTGACAGATTCGCGGTTGGTGGCCGATGGTGACCAAGTGCGAAGGCGTCGTCAATGTGCCAGCTGCCAAGAGCGCTTTACCACCTACGAAACCGCTGAGTTAGTGATGCCTCGGGTGGTGAAGTCAGACGGTTCGCGGGAAAGCTTCAATGAAGCCAAACTGCGAGCGGGCATGTTGCGCGCGCTTGAAAAGCGCCCAGTCAGTGCTGAGGCCATTGAAGCCGCGGTGGAGCGCATCCGTCAAACCCTGCGGGCGCGTGGCGACCGCGAAATTAACGCCCGAGAGATTGGCGAGTCGGTGATGCAAGCGCTTAAAACCCTCGATCACGTGGCCTATATCCGCTTTGCCTCGGTGTATCGCAAGTTTCAGGATTTGGATGAGTTTCGCGCTGAAATTGATCGGCTTTCCCAAGAGCCCTCACACAAGAGCGGGCCGTCAAAATGAGTGGCGATTTTAGTCAAGCCGACTATCGCCATATGGCGCGGGCGCTACAGCTGGCAAATAAAGGCCTCTACACCACTGATCCCAATCCGCGGGTTGGCTGTGTGATTGCGCGTGGTGGGCACATTGTCGGTGAGGGCTATCACCTGCGTGCCGGTGAACCCCACGCGGAAATCCACGCCTTAAACGCCGCCGGTGAGCAGGCCCAAGGCGCCACTGCCTACGTCACCCTTGAACCCTGCTCGCACACCGGGCGCACCGGCCCCTGTGCGGTGGCGTTAAAGGATGCCAACGTCGCGCGGGTAGTGATTGCGATGGTGGATCCTAATCCTCACGTTAGCGGTCGTGGTATCCACTTGCTTGAAGAAGCCGGTATTGAAGTCGCGGTGGGTTTGTTAGAGAGCGAGGCGCGCGCACTGAACCCCGGCTTTATCGCCCGTATGACCCAGCAGCGGCCCTTTGTACGCCTGAAAATGGCGATGAGTTTAGACGGCCGTACCGCTATGGGGTCAGGGGAGTCGCAGTGGATTACCGGCCCAGAAGCGCGCGCTCAAGTACAGCGGCTGCGAGCGCGCTCCAGCGCGATATTGAGCGGCGTTGAGTCCATTATTATGGATGACTCACGATTGACGCTGCGGGCCGATCAGCTAGACCTCGAAAATGCACAAGAGGTGGTTCGCCGCCAGCCCCTACGCGTGATTCTAGATACCCATTTGCGCTTACCGTTAGCGGCTGCCTGTTTAACTGAGCCGGGCCGTACCTTGGTGATCACCACGCCCGACCACTCAGATGAAAAGCGCCAACGGCTGACCTTGGCGGGGGCTGAAGTGCAGGTACTGCCAGCCAGTGACACAGGCCGGATTGATCTTGCGTTGATGTTAGCGTGGCTCGCGGAAAATGAGCAGGTTAACGAACTGTTGGTGGAAACCGGCGCGACCCTGGCGGGCGCCATGCTCGATGCGGAGCTGATTGACGAGCTGCAGCTGTTTGTCGCGCCCACGTTATTAGGCGGCGAAGCACGCCCCCTGTTTGCGCTGCCTGGGCTTGCGCGTATGGCTGACCAGCGGCGCTTAACGATTCATGATATGCGGGCGGTGGGACGCGACTGGCGCATTATCGCTTCCCCTCAGGCGACTAGCGCAACAGGTGATAGCAAGGTACCCTGACGCGCGAAATCGCAGCTTACGCGACAACCCTTCGCGATACATTAGCGCGACAACACTTATTGGAGATTCCATGGTGCACTCCTCCTCTAGAGGCTTAGCCCCTATCGCCGAGCTGGTGGACGACATCCGCCAGGGCAAAATGGTGATTCTCATGGACGATGAGGATCGTGAGAACGAAGGCGATATCATCATGGCCGCCGAAAAAGTGCAGGCCGAGCATATCAACTTTATGGCCCGTTTCGCCCGTGGGCTTATCTGTATGCCGATGACCCGTACTCGCTGCGAGCAGCTTAACCTGCCGCTCATGGTGCGCGATAATGGCTCAGGCTTTGGCACCAAGTTCACGCTTTCGATTGAAGCTACCGAAGGCGTCACCACCGGTATTTCCGCAGCAGATCGCGCACGTACGGTGCAGGCAGCGGTGGCCCCGCACGCCAAACCGTCCGATATTGTTCAACCAGGGCATATTTTCCCGCTGATGGCAGAGCCCGGTGGCGTCTTGCGCCGTGCAGGGCATACTGAAGCCGCGTGTGATTTGGCAGCACTCGCAGGCTGTGATCCTAGCGGCGTAATCTGCGAGGTCATGAACGATGACGGCAGTATGGCGCGCCGCCCGGAGCTAGAGGCGTTTGCCCACGAGCACGGGATTAAAATTGGCACCATCGCCGATTTGATTCACTATCGCATCGTTAACGAGCAGACGATCGACCACCTGGAAGCGTCAACGGTCATGACCTCCCACGGCGAGCTGACCTTGCACGTTTTCCGCGACCGGATTCAAGGCGCCCATCACCTGGCGCTGGTCAAGGGCCAGCCCACGGCGGAAGCGTCCACCACAGTTCGCGTGCATCTTACCGATACACTGCGTGATGTGATGGGCCTGATGAAGGGCGATCAGTGCCGTTGGGATGCCCATCGCGCACTTGAAGAGATTGCTGATGCGTCGGCGGGCGTGTTTGTGTTAATTGATGACGGCCGTCCGCACCAGGATTTAAAAGATCAGTTGGATATCTTTTTGGATCGCGTACGCCAGCCGCGTACCAGCGACTCCGATGGCGCTGGCAACTATCTAACCATTGGTACCGGCTCGCAAATCCTGCGCTACTTGGGCGTAGGTAAAATGCGACTACTGAGTTCACCATGGAAGTTCTCGGCACTATCTGGTTTTGATCTCGAAGTCGTCGAGCGTCTGGGCCCGAATGACACGGCGTATGAGCCAACCTTTCAGCAGGACTAATCAGTAGGACTAAATTTGATGCAATCCCTCACTCAAGTTGAAGGTACGTTTGTTGATGTCGATGGCCGCTATGTCATCGTGGTGGGCCGTTTTAACCATCACGTGGTGGACAGCCTAGTGGAAGGCGCCGTCGACAGCTTGACCCGTCATGGTGTCGACGCTGAACAGATCCACATTGTTCACGTGCCGGGCGCGTGGGAATTGCCGCTGGCGGTTAAGCGCGTGCTGAAGGTGATGAAGCCTGACGCGGTGATTGCGCTCGGCGCGGTCATTCGCGGTGGAACGCCGCACTTTGAGTACGTGGCAGGTGGCTGTAATACGGCGATTAACCACTTGCAGCTTGAGTTTGATACCCCGGTTGCCAACGGCGTACTGACCGTCGAAACCATTGAGCAGGCCATTGAGCGCGCAGGCACCAAAGCCGGTAATAAAGGCACCGAAGCGGCTATGGCGGCCATGGAAATGGTCTCTTTGCTACGCGCGCTGCCGGCAGGAGAGAGTCAATGAGCGAGCGTAAACCATCTGCCGCGCAGCAGAGCCGCCACGCGGCGCGCGAATTAACCGTGCAGGGGCTTTATCAGTGGCAAATGACCGGCAAGTCGATCACTACCATTGAAGCCGAGTTTCGTAGCCAAGTCGCCGATGACGACTTGGAAGATCATGAAAACTGGGTGAAGGTGATGGAAATCGCCGACAAAGCGCTGTTTCACGACCTGCTGCACAACACCGTGCGCTTCAAAGCCGAGCTGGATCGTGAAATTGCTCCGCTGTTAGACCGCCGCTTGGAAGATCTCGACTCAGTAGAGCTGGCTATCCTACGGTTAGGCGCTTACGAGCTTTCCCGCCGCATGGAAGTACCCTATCGTGTAGTCATTAACGAAGGCGTTGAGCTGGCTAAGTCATTTGGCGCCACCGATGGCCATAAATACGTGAACGGTATTCTCGATAAGCTGGCGATTCGCTTGCGCAGTGCCGAAGTCAGCGCTCGTCGTCTCTGAACGCGAGCGGTTTGACAATGCGTTTAAGGGGCCTTTGTGCTTGCCGAATTTGATTTGATCCGACGCTACTTCATGTCGTCGCAGGAGGCGGCTACGTCCAATGGCGTCACACTTGGATGTGGAGACGACGCCACGCTACTGGTACCGACCGCGGGCCAGCACCTGGCCGTGAGCGTTGATACCTCTGTCGTAAATGTTCACTTTCCCCGCGAAGCCCCAGCGTTTGCGGTGGGCCACCGTGCGCTGGCTGTGGCGCTTAGCGATTTGGCGGCCATGGGCGCTGTTTCTCGTTGGTGTTTGATGGCGTTAACCTTCGACCAGCATCAATTTGCCGATGACGACGCGGCTCACGCCTGGCTGGCTGACTACGCCCGTGGTTTTCATGCCCTCAGCCAGCAGCACGCTACAACGCTGGCGGGGGGCGATGTCACCTCCGGCGAGCTGGCCATCGGCGTTACTGTCATGGGCGAAGTGCCGGTAGGCGAAGCGCTGACCCGCAGCGGTGCTCAGCCTGGCGACCTGATTGCCGTTACCGGTGCATTAGGCGGCGGGGCAGGTGGGCTAGCGCTCTGGAATAAGGGTGAGCGTGACTTGGCGCACCCGTTGTTGCGCCGCTACCTGCTGCCTGAACCGCGTTTGGCGGCGGGCGTGGCACTGCGTGGGTTAGCCACCGCGGCGATGGATATTTCTGACGGCTTAATGGCCGACCTAGCGCATCTTCGCGAAGCCTCACAGGTAGGTGCCGAAATCTCGCTGGAGGCGTTGCCGTTAGCGGAAGGCTTGGAAGGCATGCTGGGCCGGGAGGCGGCCCTGAAGGCAGCGCTTTCCGGTGGCGATGATTATGAACTGCTAGTCACGTTACGCGCTGACGATATAGCCAAGGCCCAACAGCGTCTGGCGTCATTAGGTTTAACGCTAACGGTGATTGGTCACTGTTGCGAGACGCTAGGCGTTAGTGCCTCTGACCAGAGTGATCTGAGTGGTTATGTCAGTGGCTATGCCGGTTGGCAGCATTTTAGTGGGGAAGCGCCATGAATCGTGCACCGAAAAGTGTCTGGCGTCGCCCAACACATTTTTTTGCGTTTGGCTTAGGCAGTGGTGCGGTGCCCTGGGCGCCCGGTACCTTCGGTACGCTAGCGGCGATTCCGTTCTACTGGATGATGGCGGATTTGCCTCTAGGCTGGTATTTAAGTATTTGTTTTGTCGCTTTTGTTATCGGCGTTTGGCTATGTGATAAAACGTCCCATGATTTGGGCGTACACGACCACTCGGGTATCGTGTGGGATGAGTTTGTCGGCTATTGGTTGACCATGACGGCAGTGCCCTTTTCATGGGAAGCTGCGCTCTGGGGGTTTTTGGTATTCCGCATTTTCGATGTGTTTAAACCATGGCCAATACGTTGGGCTGACCGCCGGGTTGCCGGTGGTTTTGGTATTATGATCGATGATGTGATGGCAGGGGTCTACGCCTGGAGTATTATGCACCTGTGGTTCTGGTTGCACTAAACTGGGTGAGTGGTGAGTGGTGAGTGGTGAGTGGTGAGTGGTGAGTGGTGAGTGGTGAGTGGTGAGTGGTAAGTGGTAAGTGGTAAGTGGTGAGTAGTGAGTGGTAAATAGAGAGCAGGAGCGGTTGATAACTTTTTTCGAGTGCGTTGACTGCAAGGCGTTGGCTTCAAGGAGGTGGCATGCGCAAGGAACGTCTGATCGTGCCTACCCTGGCGATCATCGCCGTGCTGTGGGTGGCAGCGCAGCTTCTCTCAAGCGTTCTATTCGAACGCAGTTTGCGCCAAGCGCTAGAAGACCTGGAAGCGCGCGGAGAGTGGCGCGTCAACCGTACTGAGAGCCATCAAGGCTGGCTAAGTTCCCAAGGTAGGCTAATTCTTTCTCCGCTGCTGGGTCGCCCTTGGCGTCTTGAGCTGACCTATCACGCGCGCCACGGCATTTTAAGCACGGATGTCGAAGGCACCGTATTGCCTCGCCTGGACACCGTGTTCCAGCAGGCGGTCGGTGAAGTGACGGCCCCTTCTGTGCCACGCTGGCAAGGGCGCTACCACACTCTGAGTGGGCATAGTGAACTGCGTCTAGCGCTGGCTCCCTTCGTTGTTCAACAGAATGGCCGCGAGTTAGCTGTTCGTGGTGGCCGGCTACGCCTTGAAGGTGTGTTTGGCGATTGGCGATTGCGCGCTCTGTTGGATCAGTTAACGCTCACCGATGGCATGGCCCAGCTTGCATTAGGCCCCACCGAGCTTGAGAGCCGCTATACCTATACTGAAGGGGCTTACCACTTTTCCCAACGCGACCATCTGCATATTGAAACGCTGCAACTGAGCTATCCCTACTACGATTTACAGCTTTCTCCCCTCGACCTAAACAGCCATATGGTGCTGGATGAGAGCGAACTGCGCATCAAGGGTGATTTAGAGGTAGGAGATGTCGTGGTTCCCTCTGAGGCGCCCGACACACCGCTACTCAATGGCAGAATTGAGATGGAACTTTGGCGTTTGAACGCCGATGCGGTGCGCGATGCCATTCGCCGTCTACGTCAGGAAGCCGCATGGGGCGACGCCAGTCTCCCCATGGCGGAAGGGCTGTTAGCACGCCTGGAGCCGGATTTACGCAAAATACTCAGTGACTCGCCGCGCTTGGATGTCACCACGATTGCCATCGATAGCCCGCTATTGGGTATCCGATTAGATGCCGATGGCGCGCTATTTTTTGATGCCCGTCAGTTGGATGAGCTTAGCGTGGTAAACCTCGATAAACCAAAAGAGCAGGCCAAATGGCTGGAGCGCATCGACGGCGACTTCACCTGGCGCGATGCGCCTGCCGTGGCGGCATTATGGTTAGGGCTACCGCTGGGTACCCGCGAGCTGCAGTTTGATGTGGTGCGCGGTGTATGGCGGGTTAATGGTCGCCCCATGCCCGAACTGTGGCCTTAGTCACCAGCGCTCACTGTTGATTGAACAAAGCCGCACAATCTTCTAAGCCCTGGTCAGCGCGCAGTTTAAAGCGACTGTTCTACTCCCTAAGGGTTGAAGTTTTAGCGCACTGCCCGCATTCCATGAACAACACTAGGCGGTTCTCACCGCCGCTATCGGTTCATTGGAGGATGCATGAGCGACCAGGATTACGAACGCGATAATGACCACCTTGACTGGCAAGCTGAAGATGAACAGTCATCCTCAACCACTGCCGATGAACAGGGCAGCCAGGAGTACCGCTCAGATGGCGAGCGGGTAAACTCGCTGGTGCCAGCCAGCGACATGCTGCCTGAACGCATCTATCTGCTACCTATTCATAATCGTCCTTTTTTCCCTGCCCAGGTACAGCCACTGGTGGTTAACCGTGAGCGCTGGGAAGAGACCATGCGCCGCGTGAATAATACGCCACACCACACGCTAGGCGTTGCCTTCGTGGGTGAGCAGGGCGTTAGCTCGCTTGACCACGAAGGCTTTCCTGACATCGGCACCGCCGTCAAAGTGCATAAGCTCAAGGGCGAAGACGAGCAGATTCAGTTTATCGCTCAAGGTCTTCAGCGTTTCAAAATTACTCGCTGGCTCTCCAAAGAGCCGCCTTACCTGGTCGAAGTTACCTACCCCAAAGAGCCAGTAAACGCAGAGAATGAAGAGACCCGCGCCTACGCCATGGCGATTATTAACGGCATTAAAGAGCTGTTGCCGATTAATCCGCTGTATGGCGAAGAGCTCAAGCATTATCTCAATCGCTTTAGCCCCCATCAGCCGGGGCCGCTGACGGATTTTGCCGCTGCCATTACTTCCGCTAAAGGCCCCGAGCTGCAAGATGTTCTGGCCACACTGTCGGTGGAAGAGCGGATGCAGAAAGTGCTGCCGCTGCTACGTAAAGAGATCGATGTGGCGCTGCTCCAGGGCGAAATCAGCGAGCAGGTAAACGCCCAGATGCAGGATCGCCAGCGCGAATTCTTCCTGCGCGAGCAGCTCAAAGTGATCCAGCGCGAGCTGGGTATCTCTAAAGATGATCGTGAAAACGATGTCGATACTTTTAGAGCGCGTTTGGAGTCACTGGTGGTGCCCGAGCGCGTCCAGACGCGTATCGACGATGAACTCAATAAACTCAGCGTATTGGAAACCGGCTCGCCTGAGTACGGCACCACACGAAATTATCTTGATTGGCTAACCTCACTGCCCTGGGGGGTGACCAGTCAGGATCAGTTGGATCTGCCCCATGCACGCAAAGTGCTGGATCGCGATCATGACGGCCTGAAAGACGTTAAAGAGCGCATTGTCGAGTTTCTTGCCGAGGGCACCTTCAAGGGCGATGTGGGTGGCTCGATTGTGCTACTCGTGGGCCCGCCAGGGGTAGGTAAAACCTCTATAGGCCGCTCGATTGCCGAAGCCTTAGGTCGCCAGTTTTATCGCTTTTCCGTCGGCGGTATGCGCGACGAAGCGGAGATTAAAGGCCACCGCCGTACCTATGTGGGCGCGATGCCCGGTAAGCTGGTACAAGCCTTTAAAGAGGTCGAGGTTGAAAACCCGGTGATCATGCTCGACGAGATCGATAAGCTGGGCCAATCCTTCCAGGGCGACCCTGCCTCGGCACTGCTGGAAGTGCTTGATCCTGAACAGAACGTCGATTTTCTGGATCACTATCTAGATGTGCGCATGGATCTCTCCAAGGTGCTGTTTATATGCACCGCTAACACGCTGGATTCGATTCCGGGGCCGCTGCTTGATCGTATGGAGCAGATTCGCCTTTCCGGCTATATCGCGGAAGAGAAGCTGGCGATTGCCAAGAACCACCTGTGGCCGAAGCTACTCAAGCGCGACAACTTGACGAAAAAACGCATCAGCTTGTCCGATGCGGCCTTAAAGCAGGTGATTGAAGGTTATGCCCGTGAAGCTGGGGTGCGCCAGCTGGAGAAACAGCTGCATCGGATTGTGCGTAAATCTGCCGTTAAACTGCTCGAAGAGGAGGCAGAAACGGTCAAGATCTCGGTTAAAAATCTGGAAGAATTCTTGGGCGCGCCTATCTTCCGGAAGGAAAAAGTGCTCACCGGCGAAGGAGTGGTAACCGGTTTGGCGTGGACATCCATGGGTGGGGCAACACTGCCCATTGAAGCAGGCAAAGTGCACTCGCTGGATCGCGGCTTTAAACTTACCGGCAAGCTGGGAGAGGTGATGCAGGAGTCCGCTAATATCGCCTACAGCTATACCCTGGGCCACCTGAAAGAGTATGGTGCCGATGCCGATTTCTTTGATTCAGCATTTGTGCACTTGCACGTTCCAGAAGGTGCCACGCCTAAAGATGGCCCTTCGGCCGGGGTGACCATGACCACTGCGCTGCTGTCGTTGGCCAAGCACCATGCGATTGATCGGCCATTGGCAATGACCGGCGAGCTCACCTTAACGGGCCAAGTGCTACCGGTGGGCGGTATTCGTGAGAAGGTGATTGCCGCGCGGCGCAGCGATATTTTTGAATTAATCCTGCCCGACGCTAACAAGCGTGATTACCAAGAGCTGCCGGACTATTTAAAAGAGGGCATGACGGTGCACTTCGCCAAGCGTTATCGTGACGTAGCAGAGGTCGTCTTTGGTCGCTAGTAAAATTAAGGATTATCCATGTGCTAAAAGGCCCCGCTGTGCGGGGCCTTTTGTTGCTAATAGTTGCTAACGTGATGTTAGTTATTAGGCATCAATGCGCTTATATTTCATGCGCTTAGGCGTATCGTTACCGACCCGCTTTCTATGATCTGCTTCGTACTCAGCGTAGTTGCCTTCAAACAAGACCACCTCAGAATCACCTTCAAACGCCATAATGTGCGTGGCGATACGGTCCAGGAACCAGCGATCGTGAGAGATCACCATCGCACAGCCTGGGAACGCCAGCAGTGCCTCTTCCAGCGCCCGTAGGGTTTCGATATCCAGGTCGTTAGAGGGCTCATCAAGAAGCAGCACGTTAGCGCCTTGCTTGAGCGTTTGAGCGAGCTGCAAACGGCCGCGCTCACCACCGGAAAGCTCCGATAAGCGTTTCTGTTGGTCGTTACCCTTAAAGTTAAAGCGACCAACATAGGCGCGTGAAGAGACTTCATAGCCATTAATATTGAGGATGTCCTGGCCATCCGATACGGCTTCCCAAACGGTTTGCTTGTCGTCTAGGGCGTCGCGTAACTGCTCGACATAGGCGATATCGACCGTTTCCCCAACCAACACTTCGCCTGCATCTGGCTGCTCTTTACCGGTAATGAGTTTGAAAAGCGTCGATTTACCTGCACCGTTACCCCCAACGATGCCGACAATGGCACCTTGTGGAATGGTGAAGGAGAGGTTTTGATAGAGAAGCTTGTCATCAAAACGTTTGGCGACATCACGAAATTCAATGACGTTATCGCCCAGGCGTGGGCCGGGCGGAATATAAATTTCATTGGTTTCGTTACGCTTTTGGAAATCGCCCGACTGCATCTCTTCAAAGCGATTAAGGCGCGCTTTGCTTTTTGCTTGGCGGCCCTTGGCGTTGCTACGCACCCACTCAAGCTCCTGCTTGATAGCTTTTTGGCGCGACGCTTCCTGTTTGGCTTCTTGATTCAAGCGCTGATCTTTCTGCTCCAGCCACTGGGAGTAGTTACCCTCAAACGGGATACCTTGACCACGGTCGAGTTCAAGTATCCAGCCAGCGACATTATCCAGGAAGTAGCGATCGTGGGTAATAGCCACTACCGTGCCGCTGTAGTCATGCAGGAAGCGCTCAAGCCAAGCCACCGACTCTGCATCAAGGTGGTTAGTCGGTTCGTCAAGCAGCAGCATATCAGGGCTAGAGAGCAGTAAACGACACAGAGCTACGCGGCGGCGTTCACCGCCGGAAAGGTTACCGACTTTGGCATCCCAGGGGGGCAGACGCAGCGCTTCAGCAGCAACTTCAAGCTTGCGCTCAAGGTTGTGTGCGTCCGCCGCCTCAATAATATTTTCAAGCCGCGCTTGCTCGCTTGCCAGCGCATCAAAGTCGGCGTCTGGCTCTGCATAGGCGGAGTAAACCGCATCTAGCTTTTCTTGCGCCTCTTTGATGGCACCGAGCGCTTCTTCAACGGTGTCACGGACATTCTTCTCGTCGTCTAATTGTGGCTCCTGGGGGAGATAGCCAACATTGATGCCAGCCATCGGACGAGCTTCACCTTCAAACTCTTTATCGACACCGGCCATAATGCGCAGCAGTGTTGATTTACCCGAACCGTTAAGGCCCAGCACACCAATTTTGGCACCTGGAAAAAACGATAGCGAAATATCCTTAAGAATTTGCTTTTTGGGCGGCACTACTTTGCCAACCCG
Organism: Halomonas sp. H2; assembly: GCF_050215315.1. Classification (GTDB taxonomy): domain Bacteria; phylum Pseudomonadota; class Gammaproteobacteria; order Pseudomonadales; family Halomonadaceae; genus Vreelandella. The sequence continues at coordinate 2,680,636 of NZ_CP189760.1, read as the reverse complement.
GTTCATGGTGAAAACGTATTGCGCCATGGAGATCCGTTAGGTTGATGAAAGGAAGTAAGCGACAGCAGCAGGCTACTGGCTAAAGTCTGATGATAGAGGTCTGGGCCAGGAAAGGCTAGGTCGCTTAAGGCGCTCAGCTAGCTTGGCCTTGCTAACGATTACTCTTCTTCATCCCAGTCATCTTCAATAACACGCTGTAGGCGGCGCTCTTCCAACCACGCTTCAACTTGGCGGCGTGCACGTAAGCTGTCCGCCTTACTGGGTTTGTTTTTGCCGTAGTGATCATCATTAATGGCATCTAAGCTTTCAAACTCTTCTGCATCGAGAGCATCGGTAGTAAACGTTTCACGACTTAAGGGGTCACGGCTCATGTGATGTCCTCCAACCCAGCCGGCTACCCGGCATAACAACGGCTTCCTTTGCCACCACATGCTAACTATGCAGTGCATGCTGCTGGCAAAGTGAAGCGCCTAGCGCAGTTTATGCGCCTTGCCGCTATATAACGCCAGTCGGGATGAAGTGCAAGCCCTGATGAGTTTTTTTGCTGAGAAACGACAGCCCATTAATTTCCCGCGCCGCTGCTAGTACTAACTATGTCGCCTAGGCGGCCATTGCGGCTTCTTGGCGGTTGCTATCGCTAGATGACAGAATAGACCTAAGGATGTCAGATTAACTTGTTGGGGAGATCAAGGATGTCACGTATTCAAATCCGCTATTGCACTCAGTGCCAATGGCTATTGCGTAGCGGTTGGTATGCGCAGGAACTGCTCTCAACCTTCGGTGAAGGTTTAAGCGAGGTCGCATTGGCTCCATCCCATGGCGGTACGTTCGAGATTTGGTGTGATGGTGTGCTGTTGTGGGAACGCAAGCGTGACGGTGGCTTTCCCGATATTAAATTGCTTAAGCAGTGTGTTCGAGATCAGTTAGAGCCTGGCCGTGATTTAGGGCATATCGACCGATGAGCCAGGATCGGCAGGCGGTTCTCTATGGGTTAGGGGCCGTCGCGTTATGGTCGACGGTGGCAACGGCCTTCAAAGTGGCGCTCGCTTGGATGAGCCCTTTGGAGTTGATGTGGCTTGCAGCCCTTGTTTCCTGGGCCTTGATGGGCGCGTTAGTCATCAAGCAGGGGAATATTTCCACGGCGCTACGTAGCGGTTGGAAAACAGCCGCCTGGGCGGGGCTGATGAACCCCGTGGCGTATTACCTAGTGTTGTTCGCCGCTTATGACCGGCTCCCCGGGCAAGAGGCGATGGCGCTGAATTATACCTGGGCTTTAGCAATGGCGTTCTTAGCTGTGCCAATGCTTGGGCAGCGATTAACGCGCATGGATATCGTGGCTGGGCTGGTGGCTTATGCGGGCGTGTGGGTCATTGCGACACGCGGTGCCGTTTTTAATGTCGCCTTTGCTGACCCGTTAGGTGTGGTGCTGGCGTTGGCTTCTACCTTGATATGGGCACTTTATTGGTTGCTCAATGCGCGCGACCCTCGGCCACCCTTAGTAGGGCAATGGCAAAATTTCAGCGTAGGCCTGCCCGTGTTAACGGTTCTCTTGCTGCTGGGCCCTGGTCTGCAATGGCATGGCTGGCCAGCCTTTGGCGCTGGGGTGTATGTCGGGCTATTCGAAATGGGCATAGCGTTCATTCTCTGGCAACTAGCGGTGCATCAGGTATCGCGTACCGCCAAAGTTTCAAACCTGATTTTCCTTTCGCCGCCAGTATCGCTATTGCTGCTTTTTTTAGTCGTAGGAGAGCCAATTTTGCCTTCGACAATGATTGGGCTAATGTTGATTTTATTAGGTTTAGGGCTACAGAATGCACAAAAAAGTGACTGATTTGCAGCCCTAATTAACCTCTGCTTGATAGTTGGTTTCTAGTAACGGCTCAAGCTCAGGCCACACATTGTCTAAAATGATCGGTTGCGCATCAGCAGTGGGGTGAATGCCATCACTTTGCATTAGTGCATTATTCAAGGCGATACCCTCTAGCAAGAAGGGGACTAAAGCAACGTCGTACTCGTCTGCCAAGGAGTGAAATACGCCGGTAAACGCATCACGGTAGGCTTGGCCATAGTTGGGTGGAATATCAATGCCCAGCAGCAGCACCTGAGCCCCGGCTGCTTGGCTCTGCTCAATCATGCTGGCTAAGTTCGCCTGCATTTGGTTAGGTGCTAAGCCGCGCAAGCCGTCATTACCGCCTAATTCAAGTAGAACAATATCCGGCTGCGGTTGTCCGATAATGTCGGTGAATCTTTGTAGCCCTCCAGACGTTGTTTCTCCGCTAATACTGGCATTGATGACCTGTGCTTTATCATCTAAGCGCTCGGCCAGTAAGCTAACCCAACCATCTTCACGTTCAATACCGTAAGCAGCGCTTAAACTGTCGCCCATTACTAGCAGGGTGGGGCGCCCGTCTTCACTGACAGGCTCAGCGTTGACTGAGATCGAGGCGCAGGTGGCTACCAGTACTAGCACCCATACGGTTACCATACGGTTCAGTCCACACCAAGCTTTAGGGATGCCATGCTTCATGCCTTACTCCTCTGATCAAACTGAAAACTCAACCGGACACGCCTCAACAAAGGGCGAGCCTACACATGATGCTCGCCGCCCTCTTGCAGACACCCCCATGGCGCATAACGTTCCCCCCGGCATAACTAAGCAGCCAGTATTACACGCTGAAAAACTGTCTAAAAAAGTAACTAGCGGTGAACGCTCACTGACTATCTTACACGACCTGTCGCTAAGCGTAGCGGCGGGGGAAAGTGTCGCTATTCTGGGTAAAAGCGGTGCGGGTAAATCAACGCTGCTGGGTCTGCTGGCTGGCCTTGATACACCCAGCGACGGCGAACTAACGCTATTTGGTTACGCGCTAAGTCGTTTGGATGAAGATGGGCGTGCAGCATTGCGCGCTGGGCGGGTCGGTTTTGTATTTCAGAACTTTCAGCTGTTACCTACTCTGAGCGCGCTTGAAAACGTCATGCTGCCGCTTGAACTATCGCCCCGCGCCGGGGAAACGCAAACCGCCGCGCAGTGGTTAGCGCGAGTGGGGCTGGGTGAACGCGTGGAGCATCTACCCAAACAGCTTTCCGGCGGTGAGCAGCAGCGTGTTGCCGTTGCCCGCGCTTTCGTGACCGACCCTGAACTGGTATTTGCCGATGAGCCAACCGGCAATTTAGATCCTGATACCGGCGCGCAAATAATTGATCTGCTCTTCACTCTAAACCGCGAGGCGGGCACTACGCTTATTTTGGTCACCCACGATCATGCCTTAGCGCGGCGCTGTGACCGCTGCTTGCGCTTGGCTCATGGTCGCCTGGAACCCTTTGTGCCCAAGGCGGTTATCAATGAAGAGGAGACGCCATGAGCGATGTGAACTGGCGGCTGGCAATGCGCAGTCTCCGGCGAGACCTGCGCGCTGCCGATGTGCGTGCACTCTTTATTGCCCTGGTATTGGCCGTGGCGGCTTCTACCATGATTGCGTTTTTTCTTGACCGTTTAGAGCGCGGCTTGGAGCGCCAGGCGGGCCAGATGCTGGGTGGCGACCTGGTGCTAGAGCAGCGTGACCCGTTTTCAGAGGAGCTGCGGGAGCGCCTTGAGAGCGCCGGCTTTGTGCTTAGCGACCAAGTTGACCTAGTCTCAATGATTAGCCGCGGCGAGCGGTTTCAACCGGCCAGCCTAAAAGCGGTCGATGATGTTTACCCTCACTACGGCGTTTCCCATGTCGACTTTGGCAATGGGACTGAACAAATTGCCTCTGGGCCACCGCCTGGGGAGGCATGGGCCGATCCGCGTCTAGTGGAACTGGTCGATATAGCGCTGGGCGATCGCGTGCAAGTGGGGCAAACCGAACTGGCCGTTAGCGGGATTATTGAGCGTGAGGCGGATCAATCTGGCGGTTTTGGCAATTTTAATCCGCGCTTGATGATGCACACGGCGGATGTCGAGGCCACTGGCCTTGTTCAACAAGGCTCGCGGATTGAGTTTGAAATTTTAGCCGCAGGCGCCCCTGCCGCACTTGATCAAGTGCAAGGCCTGCTTGCAGAGCTGCGGCGCGACGGCGTAGAAGTGCGTGATGTGCGTGTAGACCGCCCACAACTGGGCAATGCGCTACAGCGAGCTGAAAGTTACCTTGGCTTAGCCGGACTAGCGGCGGTGTTACTGGCGGGCGTGGCGGTGGCGATGTCTACCCGTCGCTATGTGGAGCGCCATCTGGATACCGCCGCGCTACTGCGCTGCTTTGGTGCCAGCCAACACCAGCTAGTGACGATTTTTACGCTACAACTGCTGGGCTTAGCGCTAGTGGCGGCGGTGATTGGCGCATTGCTTGGGCTAATCGGCCAAGCGGTACTGATCTGGCTGCTAGTGAGCTTTCTGCCCATGATGCTGCCGCCACCAGGTCTCATGCCGCTGGGGTTAGGGGTATTTACGGCTTTAGCCGTTTTGGTCGGGTTTGCAGGGCCAACGCTGCTGCGCATTAAGCGCGTCAGTGCGTTAAAAGTGCTGCGCCGTGAGCTGGATCCGCTGCCGCCTTCGGCTTGGCTGGTCGTCGGCGTGGCGAGTATCGTGTTTGGTGGGCTGTTATGGCTGTATTCCGGTAGCCTGCCGTTGGCTGTTGCGCTGTTGATCGGTGGCGCGCTGTTATTGGGCGTGCTGTGGATGATCAGTGCGCTGATGCTTAGCGGTTTGTTACGTGTCGTGCAGCGGTTTTCCGGGCGCAGCGAGTGGTCCCAGGCGCTGCGGTTAGGCGGTCGCCAGTTGGCTCGGCGGCGGCAAGCGGGGCTGGGGCAACTGCTCGCGTTCGCGGTCACTTTCTTTGCCATGGCGATGATTGTACTGGTGCGTGGCGACCTGCTCAGCACTTGGCAAGACCAACTGCCTGAAAACACCCCTAATTACTTCGCGATCAATATTCAGCCTTCCGAACGCGACCCTTTTGAAGCAGCGATTTCACCGCGGGTGGAAACTCAAAGCACGCTGTATCCCATGGTACGCGGGCGTATCATTGGCATTAATGGACAGCCGCCCAGAGACGCCGTGCCGGCAGATGCGCGGGGCGATAACTCGCTGCGTCGCGAGCTCAACCTTACCTGGCAATCAGAGCTACCCGAAGGCAACGAGGTGGTCGCCGGGGAGTGGTTCTCAGCCGCGCCAACAGAGGAAGAGCAGGGGCAAGGCTGGATGGGCGCCGTTGAGGCGACGCCTCAAGCGCCCCCGGTGCCTATCTCGATGGAAGATGGGTTGGCTGAAAGGCTTGGGCTGGATATTGGTGACGAGATGTCGTTCTCGGTAGGTAGCGACGAAATCACTACCCAAATTACCAGCTTGCGTAGCCTCAATTGGGATAGCTTTCAGCCTAATTTCTTCGTTATCTTTCCACCGGGTGTATTGGAGCCATTTGGGCATAGTTACATCACCGCCTTCCACCTACCTGAAGCAGAGCAGGGGCTGATCCGTGAGCTGATCACTGACTTTCCCGGGGTCTCGCTGCTGAATGTAGACGCCATTTTAGGCCAGGTGCGCGATGTGCTCGCCCAGGTTACCCGCGCAGTGGAGTTGGTGCTCGCGTTGGTGCTGTTGGCAGGGGTTAGCGTGCTGTATGCCGCGCTCACCGCAAGCCGCCCGGTGCGCGCCCACGAAAGCGGCCTGCTACGCGTATTTGGCGCAGGCAGCCGAATGATTTCACGGGTGCAAGGGGCTGAATATGCGCTGTTAGGTTTTGCCAGTGGGCTGATGGGGGCGGTACTGGCTGAGCTGACCACTGCCGCGCTTTACATCTACTTATTGGATCTCGCCCCGCGGTTTCACTGGGGGCTGTGGGTTTTACTCCCCGTGGGTGGCGCCGTACTGATTGGTGTCATCGGCCATGTGCTTTCACGGGGGCTGCGTCGCCAAGCGCCAGCAGCTAGTCTGGGTCTGCTCGGCGAGGCCTAATGGTGAGTCAGTAATTGGCTATTTCGCAAGCCAGAGGCCGACGACAATGGCGCTGATAACAGTAACAAAAAAGACCAGATTACGGGCGCGGGTATCGCGGTGTGGTTTCATAACGGTACCAAATGAGCGTGGAGAGAAAAGAGGCAGAAGCATTACGCCCAGCATGGTAACGTTTGAAGCTTACGCCGTCATCTTGCGGGCGGCGCTGTTTCTTTAGGATCGTTAAATATGCCTCAATCTAGCTTTACGGCTGCGCGCCCTGTTGCGGCGCAGCCGCTTACTCTTGCACAGGGGCGCCTTGCCGCGTTGAGTTGGGGGCGCACGAATGCCCCCACGTGGCTCGCCCTACACGGCTGGCTGGATAACGCCGCCAGCTTTTCACGTTTAGCCCCGCGGTTGGTCGAGGCGTTGGATATTCGTATTGTGGCAGTAGATTTTCGTGGCCACGGGCACTCCTCACACGCGCCAGTAGGCGCAGACTATGCTCTTTGCGACTATGCTCTTTGGGACTATGCTCTTTGGGACTACTGCAACGACGTGCTAGATGTCATGGGATCCTTGGGTCTGGAGAAAACCAGCTTGCTGGCCCACTCCATGGGCGCGGCGGTGGCCTGCTTGCTCGCCGCTGCTCTGCCTGAGCGCGTTGAGCGGCTAACGCTGATCGATGGCTTGGGGGCGCTCAACACGCCTGTTGAAGAGACCGCCAGCCAGTTACGCAAAGGGCTGAATGCCTACCGCCGGCCACTCTCACGCGCACCGCGCTACCCGGATATCGAAAGCGCTGTCGCCGCGCGCGTGGCAGGCGGCGTCACGCCCGTGGATAGCATAACGGCGACCCCGCTAGTGGAACGCAATACCCAGCCTACCGCTGACGGTCATGTGCAAATGCGTACCGATAGCCGGCTGCTAAAACCATCCCTGGTACGCTTTACCCCCGAACAGGTGCTGGCTCTATTGGCAGAAATTAACGCACCGGTACTATTGATAGAAGGCGAGCAGGGTATTTTGGGCGAGCGCGATTGGGCGGCTCAGGCGCGCCAAGCAGTCAACGCGTTAACCCGCCATGTGCTTAGCGGCGGTCACCACTTGCATTTGGAGCCACGTGCGGTGGAGAAAGTCGCCTTGGTTATCGGCGGTCACTGGGGTAAGGCAGATCCCGCCTAGGGAAGGAGCGCAGCATGAATGCATTGGCGCAATTGAAGAGTGGCAATAATCACAGTGGCAATAAGGTTGCCCTGGTACTGGGCAGCGGCGGCGCCCGCGGCTATGCACATATCGGTGTGATTGAAGCACTGGAGGCGCGTGGGTTCGAAATTATTACTGTGTCAGGCTGTTCAATGGGCGCGCTGATTGGTGGTGTTTATGCCGCCGGTAAACTGTCGGAGTACCGCGATTGGGTGTGCCAACTCGACTACCTGGATGTACTCAAACTGGTCGATGTAACGTGGAGCCCTATGGGCGCGATGCGCGCTAGCAAGGTGATGAGTAAGCTGGAAGCGCTAGTGGGCGATATTTTAATTGAAGACCTGGCGATTCCGATCACGACGGTGGCGACGGATTTAGTGCGCCAGCGAGAAGTGTGGTTTCAAAACGGTCCACTACTACAGGCGATTCGCGCCTCGATTGCCGTGCCGGGCGTCATTACGCCGGTGCATTTGGGTGAACAGGTGTTGGTAGATGGCGGGCTGCTCAACCCGTTACCTATTATGCCGGTGGTGGCGGCCCATCAGGCGGACTTTGTAGTGGCGGTTAACGTTACCGCGCACAGTCCGCTGCCGGTCACACTAGAGGAGCTATTGCCCCAACAGGAAACGGCCACCGATAACCGCACTAAACAAGAGATCGACAATGAACAGCACATGGGCAACTGGATAGGCGATGTGCGCACGGCCACTCGCAAACTGTGGAGTGGCTTGGGTACAAGTGGTGAAGCTGAAGATGAGGAGCTCGAAGAGACCACCGAAGCACGAGGCAAGCGCGAGTGGAGTAAGCTCGATATGATTTTGGAGTCGTTTGATATTACCCAGGCGGCACTGGCCAAGTATAAGGTGGCAGGCTACCCGCCGGATATCCTGATTGAAATCCCTAAAACCGTCTGTAGTACCTATGAATTCCACCGCGGTAGGGATTTGATCCGCTTAGGACGCCACTTAGCGGATGAAGCGCTAGAGCGGCGAATACCCAGTATCGCCTCTGATGCCACCGAGTGAAGGGCTAAGTAGTGAAGGACTACTGGCCGCGCTTGCGCAGCAGGATATACACCGCCCCGGTGCCACCATCGACATCAATCGCCGAGCAGAACGCCAGTACCCCAGGCCATTCTCGTAGCCATGCATTGGTGTGGCTTTTGAGCACCGGGAAGTCAGCGGTAGTGCCCCACGCTTTTCCGTGCACCACCAGTATGCAGCGCAAGCCTTGGCTCGCCGAGTCGCGCAGAAAACTCTCCAATTCCACGCGCGCCTCTTCCAGTGTGTAGCCATGCAGATCCAGCCCCGCCTGCCACGCCGTTTGACCGCGCTTTAGCTGGCTAAAGGTGCGCCACGGTAGGTCGGGGATGCTGAACTCAAGGTACTCAGAGGGGCGCACGGCTTCCACCCGACCATCCGAGGTGCGCCCGCTGGCTTGGGTAGCGCTGCTCTCTACCGCCGCGTTACGCCGCGCTTCGTGGGCCTTGCCGTCGCGCTTGGGCTTGCCTGGGTCGGCCTGATTGGTGATGATCGGTCGAACACCCGCCGCTTTCAACGCGTCGCGGAAGGCACTGATATCGTCATCATCGGGCAGGTGGCGGTGTCGCGTCATGGCAGGCTCGGGTGGCAAAAAAAGTGTAAAAAGAAGATCCATCACATAAAGGAGCACAGTATAGCGAGCTGAGCGTTGCTGTGAACCGGACGGCGTCAAAGGTACAATCTTTATTCATCATGTAGATAAAGCGTTTTCACGCTTATCTATGCTTATCGTTGCCCAGGAGTCGCTGTGACCACGCATCTTAACGCTGAGAATTCTCACTCCACTCTATACCTGCCCGGGTCGGCACTGGTGAGCGAGCTGTTTACGCTGCGCGACTACCTGCGCTGGGTCTCCAGTGAGTTTTATCTGGCGGGCCTGCACTATGGCCATGGTACTGAATCCGCTTGGGATGAGGCAGTAGCGCTCTGTTTAGGCGCGCTGCACCTGCCGTGGAATATTGACCCAGCGGTATTGGAAGCGCGGCTGTTGCCCGTTGAACGCCAGCGGATAATTACCCTAGCGCGGGAGCGCATTACCACTCGCCGCCCGCTGCCCTATTTGCTAGGGGAGAGTTTTTTTGCCGGCCACCCGTTTAACGTTGATGAACGGGTGCTGATTCCGCGCTCGCCGATTGCCGAACTGATTGAAGATGGCTTTGCCGCCTGGTTCCCCGAAGAGCCGCCCGCCAGCGTGCTGGATCTGTGCACCGGCTCCGGCTGTATCGGCATTGCCACAGCCCTCTACCTACCCACCTGCGAAGTAGCACTTGCCGATATCAGCCAAGATGCGCTCTCGGTGGCACGCCAAAATATCACCCGCCACGAGGTGGGCGACCGGGTGCGCGCGGTGGAATCTGATGTCTTTAGTGGTCTGGAAGGCAAGCGCTTTGATTTGATTGTCTCCAACCCGCCCTATGTGGATGCCCGCGATCTTGCCACCATGCCCGCTGAATTCCGCCATGAGCCTTCCCTGGCACTAGGCGCGGGCAGCGACGGCCTGGATATTGTACGCCGCATACTGCGGGAAGCGCGGCAGCACTTAACCGATGAGGGCTGGCTGATTGTAGAAGTCGGTAACTCTGATCGCCATGTGGAAGCAGCGTTTCCCGACGTGCCTTTCTTATGGCTTGAATTCGAGCGTGGCGGCCAGGGCGTATTCGCTCTGAGCGCCGCTGAACTCGACGCCTATGCGGCGTCTTTCGTGTGAGGAACTAACCGCCATGTCTGGCAATACGTTTGGCAAATTATTTACTGTCACTACCTTTGGTGAAAGCCACGGCCCTGCACTTGGCGCGATCGTTGATGGCTGCCCGCCGGGGCTGCCGTTAAGCGAAGCCGATCTACAGCGTGATTTGGATCGCCGTCGACCGGGCAGCTCGCGGCATACCACTCAGCGCAAAGAGCCTGATCAAGTGCGCATTTTATCAGGGGTGTTTGAAGGTAAAACCACCGGTACGTCGATTGGGCTATTGATTGAGAATACCGACCAGCGCTCCAACGACTACTCAAAAATCAAAGACCAGTTTCGACCCGCTCACGCGGACTACACCTACCACCATAAATATGGCCACCGGGACTATCGCGGCGGCGGGCGCTCCAGCGCCCGCGAAACCGCTATGCGCGTAGCTGCTGGGGCGATAGCCAAGCAATATCTGGCTGCGCAGGGCGTACAGATCCGTGGCTATATGAGCCAGTTAGGCCCGATCAAGATTGAGTTTAAACAATGGGAGTCGGTCGGCCAGAATGCTTTTTTCTGCCCAGACCCGGAGCGGGTGGCCGAACTGGAAACCTATATGGATCAACTGCGCCGCGACCAAGACTCGGTGGGGGCTGAGATTACCGTGATTGCCGAGGGCGTGCCGGTGGGGTTAGGCGAACCGGTATTTGACCGCCTGGATGCTGACTTAGCGCACGGTTTGATGAGTATCAATGCGGTAAAAGGGGTCGAGATTGGCGCAGGCTTCGGCTGTGTCACTCAGCGCGGCAGCGAGCACCGTGACGAGATGACGCCTGAAGGCTTTCTCTCCAATCATGCCGGCGGAGTGTTAGGCGGTATTTCCAGCGGCCAACCCATTGTGGCCCGGTTAGCGCTAAAACCCACTTCTAGCATCACCACCCCAGGGCGCTCTATTGATGTTCACGGCCAGGCGGTAGAGGTGATTACCAAAGGGCGCCACGACCCTTGCGTGGGTATTCGTGCTACGCCCATTGCTGAGGCGATGATGGCGATTACGCTGCTTGACCATTGGCTGCGTCAACGCGGCCAAAATGGCGATGTTAACGTTGATACGCCGCGTTTAACTCAGCGCTAACGCAAGAGGTGAGGTTGGCAGTTCGCTGCTACACTCAAACAAAACAAACAAATGCATGATGAACGGCATGACGAACGGTCGTGACAAACTGTGCAGGAGCCGCCTATGAAGATTAACGTCGAGTTTGATCTTACCCCGGATGAGTTTCGCCAATCGCTGGGGCTGCCAGATGTCGAAGATTTTCAGAAAAACCTGTTGGAAAACATTCAACGGCAGATGGAGTCTGGTGTAGAAGGCTATGACCCTATGAGCTTGATGCAGCCTTTCCTGCAGCAGCCGATGATGAAGCAGGGGCTTTCTCAGGGGTTGGCTAATTTTGGTACCTATCAGCAAATGATGCTGGACATGCTGCGTCAAGCAGGCACTTCCAGCGACTCTGCTGCCAGTGATAAAGAATCAAGTCAGCGCGCCTCAAGTCAACGCGCTTCAAGTCAGGATACGGCGAAGAAAGAGTCGCCGAGCGAGAAGAGTGCCAAGAGCAAAACTACCGCCTCGTCCCGCTCCCGAGCAAAGGGGTAGCTGGTAAGGATACTAGCTGAACTATGTTGCAATGCACCATGCCAGCAACTACACTTTTTGCAGTGCAGCAAGTTGGCGCAATGCAGGGCTACACCGCGATGAGTCACTCTAGGCTCATGCCAAGGACTGAGAGAGGAGCAGACACTATGCAAGACAATATGATGGATGCCTTTAACGCCCAAACTAAGCAAATGTTTGAGCCCATGCGTAAAATTAATTCGCTAATGCTCAACAACATGGAAAAAATGACCCAGTATCAGCTGGAATCCATGCAGCGCTATAGCCAGATGGGAACTGATCGCATTCGTAGCGCCACTGAAGTCCAAGATGCAGAAAGCCTGCGTGATTTCGGCACCAAACAAGCCGAAATGATGAATGACCTTTCCCAGCAGATGCAGGAAGACGCGCGGGTAATGAGTGAAATGAGCCTGCAGTTTAAGTCCGAAATGGAAAAGATGTTCAGCGAAGCCGGGCAGCAAATGTCCGAGCAAGCCCAAGCTGCTGCTAAAGGGCAGCAACAACCTGCCAAGGCCTCTAGTCAATCATCGCGCAAAAGCTGATTGGCAACATCATCGCGGCGCCTAAGGGCGCCGCGATGCGTTAGTTACTAGGGCCGTTGCAAGCCCGGTCATGGGCTGTGTTGGTATAGCTCACAGCGTTTGGTGCGCCTGGCGGTAGGCGTAGGGAGAGTAAGTATGCATTCAGCGTGGCAGAATCCGTTCCAGTCCCTAACAGGGTTATCTAAGGGACTATCCGACGGTTTATCTCAAGGCTTTTCTGAAGGGCTGGCTCAAGGGACTCCTGAAGGCTTATCTCAAGCAGAACTTGAGGATTGGAATAACCAGCTTAGTGAGATTGGCGAACAGTACCAGGGGCTCATGCAGGATCTGCTTGCCCGTATCGCGCCAAGCGAAGCCGCCGACTCCATTTACAGTGATATGCGTGAAAGTTTTGAGGCGGGCGCGCAGTCGTTGATGCAAAACCCTACGCTGCTATGGGAAACCCAAACCCGTTTGCTGCAAGATCAGTGGTTATTGTGGCAGCAAGCTATGCGCGGAATGGCCGGAGAGCAAGTCACGCCGCTAATTACCCCGGCCAAAGGCGACCGCCGTTTTAAAGACGAAGCCTGGACCCAAGACCCGTACTACATGGCCATCATGCAGCAGTACTTACTGTTCTCGCAGATGGTGGAAGAGCTGATCGACAGCTTGAGCGGTCTCGACCAAACCCAACAGCGTAATTTGATGTTTTATGCCCGTCAGTTGGTCAATGCGATGGCGCCGACCAACTTTATGACCACGAACCCAGAGGTGATGCGCCGTACAGTTGAAACGCGTGGCCAAAATCTGGTCGATGGCTTGGCGCGCCTGCGCGAAGATCTGGGTAATTCTGCAGAAGGTATTAACGTCCGCATGACCGATCGCGGCGCCTTTAGCGTCGGCGAAAACATCGCCGTAACCCCTGGTTCCGTAGTCTATGAAAATGAACTGATCCAGTTGATCCAGTACACGCCGACAACCGAAAAGACCTTTAAAACGCCGCTACTGATGGTGCCGCCGTGGATTAATAAGTACTACGTTCTTGATCTGCGCGAAGATAACTCAATGGTTAAGTGGCTGGTAGATCAAGGCCATACGGTGTTCTTGATCTCCTGGCGCAATCCCGGGCCTGAGCAGCGCGATATCACCTGGGCTGACTACATGCAGATGGGTCCGATTAGCGCGATTAAAGCCATCGAGCAAGCCTGCGGCGAGAAGTCGGTTAATCTACTTAGCTACTGCGTAGGTGGCACGTTAACAGCCTCTACGGTGGCCTACCTTACCAGCACGCGGCGCGGCCGGAAGGTCAAGTCGGTGACCTACATGGCCACGCTGCAGGATTTTCGTGATCCCGGTGATATCGGTGTCTTCCTCAACGAGCGTGTGGTTGAGGGCATTGAGCAGACGCTGCAGCTGAAGGGCTATCTGGATGGTCGCTCAATGGCCTACACCTTTAATTTGCTGCGTGAGAATGATCTGTTTTGGTCGTTCTACATCAATAACTACTTAAAAGGCGAAACGCCTGCTGCGTTTGACCTGCTGTATTGGAATACCGATGGCACTAATCTGGCTGCAGGTACCCACGCCTGGTATTTACGGCATATGTATTTAGAGAACCGCTTAGTTAAACCCAATGGTATTGAGCTAGATGGCGTAAAAATTGACCTGCGTAAGGTATCCGCGCCCAGCTATTTTGTGTCTACCAAAGAAGACCACATCGCCAAATGGAACAGCACTTACTATGGAGCGCTGCTGCCTAAAGGGCCGGTTACTTTTGTGCTAGGCGGTTCGGGGCATATCGCGGGTATCGTCAATCCACCGGATAAGAACAAGTACGGCTACTGGACCAACGACGCACTACCTGAAAGCCATGAAGAGTGGTTGGCAAGCGCTACTGCCCAGGAGGGTTCTTGGTGGCCACACTGGCAGACCTGGATGACCGATAATGGCTATGCCGACAGTCAAAAAATGCTGCCTGTGCGTCAACCCGGCGATGGCGAACTCAAGGTGATTGAGCCTGCGCCAGGGCGTTATGTGAAGATGACCATCCCCGAAGTGTTAGGAGAAGCTGCAGCGCCCAATTAATGCAGTCACGCATAGCTAAGATGAGTAAAGCTAGGGATCAGACAAGCTAGGGATCAGAAAAGCTAGCGTAAGGTAATCAGTTGGATCCATCCTCGCTCCCAAGCGACATTAGCGAGGATGGATTGTAGGGAGTTAGCGTCGCAAGCGTAGAGACGGTAGCAGCATCAAGCCTGCTAGCAGCCAAACGGGCCAACTGCCTGAGCGGGTAAACGGCGTTAAGCCCTCCATAGCGTAAAATTCACCGGTAAGCGTTGTGGTTTCAAACTGCGGCGCGCGTTCAACAATTCGCCCATTAGAGTCGATAATCGCAGTAATACCGTTGCTGGTAGCGCGCACCACGTAGCGGCCATTCTCTAATGCCCGCAGCCGCGCCATCTGGAGATGCTGATGGGGGCCGATAGAGGCGCCAAACCACGTGTCATTAGACACCGTCATGATCACTCCGCTGTCTTGTGCACGGCGGGCGACTAGCTGTGGGTAAATAATTTCATAGCAGATCGCATTACCGATATTGATGCCGGAGGCCTGCATCGGTGTTTGCTCAGCGGCACCTTTGGTAAAGGTCGACATAGGTAAATCGAAAAAATCGATCGTCCCACGCAGCACACTCTCCAGCGGCAGGTATTCACCAAAAGGGACTAAGTGCTCTTTTTGGTAGCTGCCCGCTACATTGCCAACGCCAATCACGCTATTGAAGTAGCGCTCTTGTTCGTCTCGCTGAACGATACCGGTTAGCAGCGCGACGTCGGTGGGTAGGTTCGCTTGCACCCGTTCCAGAACCGGACGGGCTTGGGTTTCCATCATCGGCAGGGCGGTTTCAGGCCATATGATCAGGTCGACCTCATCGGCGACCTCGCGGGTAAGTTGGCTATAGGTGTTGGCAGCTTCACGCTGGCCTTCCGGTGTCCACTTTAATAGCTGCGGTAGATTGCCCTGCAACAGGGCGACACGGGTAGGTTCGCCTGCCGGCGTGGTCCACTGCTGGGGCAGTGCCAAAGGGATTAACCAAATAGCCGCCAGTGGGGCGAGTGTCCACCATTGGCGGCGCAGCAGCAATTCAGCGATAAATGCGCCGCTCAGCGCTACCCATAGCGAAAGCAGATACACCCCGCCAACGGGCGCCCAAGCGGCTAGTGGTGAGTCGACATAGCCCGAGCCCAGCAGCAGCCATGGAAAGCCAGTAAACAGATAGGTGCGCAGTACCTCGCCTAGTACCCAGGCCCCGGCAAAGCTGATAACTGCCAGCTTGGCTGATGTGAATCGACGGTATAGCCAGAAAGTGCCCGCATAGAACAGTGCCAGAACCGAGACGAACAGGGCGGTTAGAAACACCGCCAGTGGAACGCCGGTATAGCCATAGTCATGAATGGAGACATACACCCAGGAAGTGCCGCTGGCGAACAGCGCCACCCCGTACAACCAGCCCTTAAGCGCGGCTTGGGCAGGGGTTAGTGTGTGCAGGCCGGTATAAAGTAACCCAATCGCCACAGGGCCCAGCCACCAAAGCTCAAACGGGGAAGCGGTGAGGGTGGTGAAGCCACCTGCCACTAACGCGGCAAGCAGCTGAAATAAAAATGCGGGGGGGAAACCCATAGCGATAACCTATTGCCGGTAAGGTCGAGGAGTGTCTAGAGAGAAAGGTGATTAACGCAGCCTAATCTGGTTTGTCTGCTTGTTCGTCGTCTTCTGCTTCATCATCGCGACGCGTGTCGCGGTAGGCTTCGAGTAGACGAATACGCCGCGTATCGGCGTTGAGAATGACAAATCGCCAGCCACCGAGGATGGTATGTTCACCGCGCCGAGGTAGATGGCCGAATTGCTGCATTACCAGGCCGCCAACGGTATCGAACTCGTCGTCGGAGAACTCAGTGTCAAAGCGTTCGTTGAAGTCTTCGATAGGCGTCAGTGCACGAATAGCGTAGCGGCTATTTTCAATCTCACGGATATCGTCCTCTTCATCGGTATCGTGCTCATCTTCGATGTCACCAACGATCTGCTCGAGAATATCCTCGATGGTGATAATGCCGGCGGTGCCGCCGTACTCATCAACCACCACGGCCATATGGTTATGGGTATCGCGGAACTCTTTAAGCAGGCTGTTAAGGCGTTTTGATTCAGGGATGAACATGGCCGGGCGCAAAATGTCATCGAGCTTGAAGGCGTCACGCTGGGCCTGTGTTTGCGAGAGCAGCGGCAGCAAATCTTTTACCAGCAGAATGCCTTTCACATCATCTAGATTTTCGCCAATCACCGGATAGCGGGAGTGGCCAGTTTCCTGAATCAGCGGCAAATAACCATCGCTGGTTTGATCCAGTGTGATGGCCGACACCTGCGAGCGCGGTATCAGCACTTCGCGAACCTGCTGATCGCTGATCTCAAGCGCGCCTTCAATGATCATGATGGCGTCTTGATCCAGCTTCAATTTCCCTGCGGTATGGCGTAAAAACGTCATCAGCTCATCGCGCGAGCTGGGTTCGTCATTGTCTCCGGAAAGGGCACCAAAGAGTTTCTCGAGCCAGGATTTTTGATTGGAGTTGCTCGATCGGTCTTCGCTCATGCATCAAATCTCTCGTTTGCGGGCAGACAGTTGCTATCACATTGGCTACATCGTCAGGTAGCTGTTTTATCACTCAAGAGGGGGATAGTACCAGATTCCTTGTTACCTGATTTAATGCAACCGCGGTCAAATGATAAAGATATAAGCGCTTAGGCGTCATCGCCATTAGGCATGTGGGTGCCGTCAGAGTAAGGATCAGGGATGTTCAGCTCGGCCAGCAGTTCACGTTCGAACTGCTCCATCTCTTCGGCTTCCTCATCGTCGATATGATCGTAGCCCATTAAGTGCAGGATGCCATGCACGACCATATGGGCGTAATGATGCTCAAGGGGCTTATCCTGCTCGCTGGCCTCGTTAGCCACCACTGCGTGACAAATCACCAGGTCGCCGAGTAGAGGAACATCAACCCCTGGCGGGCTCTCAAAGGGAAACGACAGCACATTGGTGGTTTTGTCCTTGCCGCGGTAGTCACGGTTTAACGCTTGGCCTTCCTGCTCATCCACAAAGCGGATAGTGACTTCGCGGCGCTGATCATCCGGATGGTGGGCAAACACACAGCCCACCCAGTGGGTGAGCTGTGTGAGTGAGGGCAGCAGCGGTTCGTTGATGGCCGCCTGACGATCGATCACGATGTCGGTCACCGTAAGGTTGCTCATCTTGAGCTATCCCATGAGCCTTCACGCGACTGCACGCGGGCGTCACGCTCTTGCTGGCGCACTTCGCGGCGGGCACGCTCTTCGACTTCCTGCTGGGATTCGAACATATCGTAAGCTTCGATAATGCGCTGAACCAACGGGTGGCGTACCACGTCTTTAGCGGCAAAGTGAGTGACGCCAATACCTTGGGTACCTTTCAGTACGTCAAGCACTTGAATCAGCCCCGAGCGCTGCCCCTTAGGTAGATCGACCTGGGTGACGTCGCCGGTAATCACGGCGGTGGAGCCAAAGCCAATCCGGGTCAGGAACATTTTCATTTGCTCTGGCGTGGTGTTCTGGCTTTCATCCAGAATGATGTAGGAGTTATTGAGCGTACGACCGCGCATATAGGCTAGCGGGGCAATCTCAATCACCTGGCGCTCAATCAGTTTCGCTACCTGCTCAAAACCGATCATTTCATACAGGGCGTCGTAAAGAGGGCGCAGGTAGGGATCGATTTTCTGGGCCAGATCGCCGGGCAGAAAGCCAAGCTTTTCACCCGCTTCAACCGCCGGGCGCACGAGCAAAATACGGCGTACTTCCTGTTGATTGAGTGCTTCGACCGCGGCGGCAACGGCGAGGTAGGTTTTACCCGTGCCCGCAGGCCCTATGCCGAAGTTGATATCGTGTTCACGGATGCTGGTGACGTAGCGTTGCTGATTAAGCCCGCGAGGTTTAATAACGGTACGCGGTGTGCGCATGATCACTTCATCGCCACTGCTGCCATCCTCTTCCTCTTCCAGCGCTTCAAGCCCTGACTCCTGTAGGAACAGGTGCACGGTGTCAGCTTCAAGCTCGCTCGCCGCTGTTTCGCGATAGAGGTGCTCCAACACGTTCGCGGCTGCCTTAATGCGATTGGCCGGCCCCGCCAGTTGAAACACATTGCCCCGGTTGCGCAGCGTCACATCTAGGCGGCTTTCAATCAGCTTCAAATGCTCGTCCTGCTGGCCGCAAAGGCTAGCAAGGCGCTGCGGATCATTGGGTTCAAGGCTTAAGGTGATGATGCGATTGGCCTGAGGTGTTGGCTGACTCAAGAGTGGGGAACCCCTCGTTAGTGTGTGTATCGTTCAGCTTACTGCCCCGCCTGAAGCGGGGCAATGATCTGTGATAAGAGAACGATCAATAGCGTTCGGGAGAGGCAAGCTCACCGCGCAGCGAATTGGGAAACGCTTCGGTGATGTCGACATCGACAAAGTAGCCGATCAGCTCGGTGGGGTTAGCGGCGCGGAAGTTAACCACGCGATTATTCTCGGTGCGTCCAGAAAGCTGGCCGGGGTCACGGGGTGAAAAGCCGTTGACCAACACGCGCTGGGTGCTGCCGACCATGCGGCGACTAATCTGGGCCGTTTGCTGAATAATCCGTTCCTGTAAAATCGCCAGCCGCTGCTTTTTGACACTTTCCGGCGTTTCATCGGGTAGGCCAGAAGCGGGCGTGCCTGGGCGTGCGGAGTAAACGAAGCTGAACGAGTGGTCGAAGCCAATCTGATGAATTAAGTTCATCGTGGCTTCGAAATCCTCTTCAGTCTCGCCGGGGAAGCCGATAATAAAATCCGATGAGAAGCTGATATCCGGACGATTGGCGCGGATACGCTCCATCTTCTCGACGTACTCGGCTGCCGTATGACCACGCTTCATGGCGTTGAGAATACGGTCTGAACCTGATTGCACCGGCAGGTGCAGGTGGCTCACTAGCTCAGGAATATCGGCAAAGGCGTCGACCAAGCTGTCGGTAAACTCTACCGGGTGCGAGGTAGTGAAACGGACGCGATCAATCCCATCGACCGCCGCCACACAGGCAATCAGTTCGGCCAGGTCGATCTCGTCGCCTAACTGGTTCTCACCGCGGTAGGCGTTAACGTTCTGACCCAGCAGGTTAATTTCACGCACACCCTGGTCAGACAGGTGGATGACCTCATCCATTACCGCTTCAAAGGGGCGCGAGACCTCTTCGCCGCGGGTGTAGGGCACCACACAGAAGGTGCAGTACTTGGAGCAGCCTTCCATAATCGAGACAAATGCCGTGGCGCCATCGGAGGTGGGCTTGGGCAGATGGTCGAACTTCTCGATCTCAGGAAAAGTGACATCCACGGCGGCAATCTGATTATTGCCACGGGCATCCAGCATCGAGGGTACGCGGTGAAGGGTTTGCGGTCCAAACACCATATCCACATGGGGCGCGCGTTTGCGAATCGCTTCGCCTTCTTGGCTGGCCACGCACCCACCTACGCCAATCACCAGATCGGGATTGGCGTCTTTGAGTTTTTTCCAGCGTCCCAACTGATGAAAAACCTTCTCCTGCGCTTTCTCGCGAATCGAGCAGGTGTTTAACAGAATGACATCGGCTTCACGCTCATTATCGGTGAGTTCGAGCTGGTGAGATTCGCCGAGTAGATCCGCCATGCGGGAGGAGTCGTACTCGTTCATTTGGCAGCCGTGCGTTTTGATGAAGAGCTTCTTCGCCATCGGTACCTGTCATCTATGAGTCGTCGGGGGACGAGGATGAATGGAGTATTGTCTTGCGCACCAGCCATTATGATGGCTAGGCCGCAAGAATCTGAATACGCGCATTATACGGGTACAACAAACCAGCGGCTAGCGTTCCTCGCTAATCGATACTTGACCCTAAAGTTTCTATGGGTATACTACGCACCGTGTTTGAGAAGTTCCTCGATAGCTCAGTTGGTAGAGCAAATGACTGTTAATCATTGGGTCGCAGGTTCGAGTCCTGCTCGAGGAGCCAATCACTTGCTGAAGGTTATTGGCAATTTGGCTTCGCTTTAAACACCACAATATTCCTCGATAGCTCAGTTGGTAGAGCAAATGACTGTTAATCATTGGGTCGCAGGTTCGAGTCCTGCTCGAGGAGCCAAGTTGTGCTGCTATGAAGTACTTTATAGATTTTACGTTGTTCCTCGATAGCTCAGTTGGTAGAGCAAATGACTGTTAATCATTGGGTCGCAGGTTCGAGTCCTGCTCGAGGAGCCATCTAGCTTTTCCTTTGTTTGCCCCACCTCCCTCATTATTGGCACCCGCTGCTCTTTAGCATCTGGGGTGGTTTTTCGTGTCTGGGCGTCGAGTATCCAACAGCGCTTGCCGTGGCGTAAACTAAGCGGATAAATCCATTGAGTTAGGAAGTTCATGGTGGGCAACGTTGACGCGCCCGAGGCGCTGCAAGTCTTTAAATGTTTAAGCGACGAAACGCGTTTGATGTTGGTGCTGTTGATTGCTGAGCAGCGCGAGCTGTGCGTGTGCGAGATGACCCATGCACTGCAAGAGTCGCAGCCTAAGGTGTCGCGGCATTTGGCTCAGTTGCGCCAATGTGGGCTGCTTAGCGGTCAGCGGGAAGGCCAGTGGGTCTATTACCGTCTTGCTCCGCAGCTACCTGGCTGGGCGCTTGAAATTATTCGCGCCGGCAGCCAGGGCTGCGCCGTTCAGCTGGCAGCGTTGACTAAGCGGTTAACCAAGATGGGTGATCGGCCTGCCCGTCGGGCGGCGCTTTGCTGAGTTCGGTTCCACAAAAAACGCCGGCCCTATTTAACGGGCCGGCGTGTGCTTCTATTCAGACAGACTAGTCAGACAGATTAGCCAGACAGATTAGCGTTTCACAGCTAGCCGACGCGTGTCTTGCAGGTGGGCGTAGTCGAGCAGGATTTCAGCTGATTCAAGCACATAAGCACGATCAACGGCCAGTGCTTCATCCTCTCCATTGGCGTCTTCACTGCCTTGCGTGGTTTCTGCGCCTTCTGTCTCTTCTGTTCCGTCGGTGACTCCTTCAGAGCGGGCATCCATCCACTCGTCGAGTTCTTCCAGGCCCAATGCGCGGCGGCGTTGGTTTTCCAGCGATAGCTGTTCCGCTTCCTGAGCTTCCATTTCACGCTTTCGCTGTTCGCGATTCAAGCTCACGCTGGTGTGCTGTTCGCGTAACTGACGGGCGAGGGTGGATTGGCGCTCCAAGTAACGGAAGTTAGCATTGTCCTGGGCGCGTGCAGCGTGCTGCGCAATGAGCTTATCCTGCAGGGTTTCAGGCTCGCCATAGCGGCGGTACTGAACATTCTGAACGGTATCCCACGCTAGCGCATTATCCAGGCTGCTTTCACCGATGCGCTCGGGGTCAATCAGGCTAGGGAAGTGGATGTCCGGTTCAACGCCACGGTTCTGGGTGCTATCGCCAGAGATGCGGTAGAACTTGGCGCGGGTCAGTTTAATCTGCCCATGGCTTAGCTCGTTAAGCGTCTGTACGGTGCCTTTACCGAAGGTCGATGTGCCTAGCACTAGGCCGCGGCCGTAGTCTTGAATCGCGCCGGCAAAAATTTCTGAGGCGGAGGCGGAGAGACGGTTCACCAATACGCCTAACGGGCCGTCATAGAGCGTACCCGCTTCGCTGTCGCCATAAAGCTGAATGCGGCCCTGGGCATCGCGTACCTGTACTGTCGGGCCGCGATCAATAAACAAGCCAATCAGCGAGTTGGCTTCTTGCAGCGCGCCGCCGCCGTTGTTACGCAAGTCGAGCACGATGCCTTCCACGCCCTCTTCTTTAAGGCGCTCTATTTCCTTGGCAACATCACGCGTGGTGCTGCGGTACTCCTCTTCGCCCGCTTGCCAGGCGTCAAAATCGACATAGAACGTCGGCACATTAATGACCCCAAGGCGATGAGGTTCACCGTCGCGTTCAACTTCAATTACTTCGCCGTGAGCGGCTTGGTCTTCAAGGCTGACGGTGTCGCGGGTGATCTCAACGGTCTGCGAGCGAGTCATATCAACCGCTTGTGCAGGTACCACATCCAGCCTGACGATGGAGCCTTTAGGCCCGCGAATCAGGTCCACGACGTTATCCAGGCGCATGCCGACCACATTGACCATGTCGCCATCTTCTTGGCCAACGGCGATGATCCGGTCAGCGGGTTCCAATACGCCGGCACGTTCCGCTGGGCCGCCGGGTACTAAGCTTGCGACCTTAACGTACTCGCCGTCTGATTGGAGCAGGGCGCCAATGCCTTCTAGGGAGAGGCTCATTTGAATATCAAATGATTCGCCCTGGCGCGGGGAGAGATAGCTGGTGTGTGGGTCGATGCTGCCGGAGACCGCGGCCATCAGTACGCCAAATATATCTTCAGATTCGGTCTGCTCCAATCGCGTCAGTTGGCCTTCATAGCGCTGGCGCAGATTGTCTTCAATCTGTTCGTTGTCCTGGTCGGTCAAGGCAAGCGTCAGGGCGTCATTTTTGAGTCGTTTGCGCCATAGCTCGTCAAGCTCGCTTTTACGGGAGGCCCAAGGGGCATCTTCGCGGTCAATTTCTAGGCGCTCGTTACTTTCAAAGTTAAAATCAAGGCCTTCGTCAAGCTCGGCAAGCAGCGACTCAAGGCGAGCGCGCTGACGTTCGCTGAAGGCATTATAGAGACCAAACACATCGTCCAGGTCGCCTTCGAAAATGGCGTCTGCCATGCCCGTTGCTAGGTGGCGATAGGGCTCAATATCGCTGCGCAGTAGGTAGGATCGTTGGCCGTCGAGTATATCGAGGTAACGCTGGAAGGCGTCCTGAGACCACGCTTCGTCAAAGTTAATATCAGCATAGTGGCCGTAGCGGAGCGATTCCGCAATTTCCACTGCCGCCTGGCGTTGTTCGTTGGTCGGCTCAAGTTGCGCTAAGGCGGCTGGGCTGGTAACAACCAGCATGACAGCCAGGGCGACTGAACGCGAAAGCGTTGCAAACAAGCTCATCAGTCAAGCTCTCCCGGATTTGTGTACACTTATTCTTCCCTAGACTCGCAAGCGACCCATGGGTTGCGTAGGTCGAGGGAGTATTGTAGCAGGTCGCCTGCGCTATGAGACCCAATCATCACTGTTACGAGGATTTACATGTCCGAGACTTTCAACGCTGATCGTTTAACGCGTCTATGCGATTTCCTGCGCCAATCGCCGACCCCGTGGCACGCCACGCTTAATATGGCCGCGCGATTAGAGCAAGCTGGTTTTCAGCGGCTGGAAGAGAAGGCCAATTGGCAGCTTACACCGGGTAAGCGTTACTACGTTACCCGCAATGACTCGGCGATTGTTGCTTTTCAATTGCCTGAGTCTCAACTGGCTGCGCTACGCATGATCGGTGCCCACACTGACAGCCCAGGGCTACATCTAAAGCCCAACGCCACACAGTGCTCTGCTGGCTGGCTACAGTTAGGTGTGCAGGTATATGGCGGTGTTTTATTAGCGCCGTGGTTTGACCGTGACCTGGGGCTAGCAGGGCGGGTGCATGTTCGACACGCCGATGGGCGCCTAGAAAGCGTGCTGCTCAATGTCGACCGGCCTATTGCCACGGTGCCAAGCCTGGCCATTCACCTCGACCGTGATGCGAACAACGGCCGCCCGCTGAATCCGCAGACGCAAATGGCCCCCGTGCTAATGCAGAGCGAAACGGAAACGCTAGCCGAGTTGCTGGCCCAGTGGTTAGAAGAGCAGCACGGTCTGCGAGCTGTGGAAGTGGTTGATTTTGAATTAGGCTTTTACGATGTTCAGCCGCCATCGCTGGTTGGCGTTAAGCAAGAACTGGTGGCGAGTGCCCGGTTGGATAACCTGCTTTCCTGCTTCATCGGTTTAGAAGCGCTGTTGGCTTGCGACGGCAGCCAAGGCGCGTTGCTGGTAGCCAATGACCATGAGGAAGTCGGTAGTGCTAGTGCCTGCGGCGCCCAAGGGCCTTTCCTGGCGGATGTGCTAAAGCGCATCAATAGCCAGGTAGGCGGCAAGGGGGGTGAAAAGGGTGCTGAAAAGGGTGCTGAAAAGGGCGGTGAGGAGTCGCTGATTCAGCTGATCCAGTCGTCACTGATGATCTCGTGTGACAACGCGCATGCGCTGCACCCTAACTTTCGCGATAAGCACGATGAGCACCACGGCCCAGCGATTAACGGCGGCCCGGTGATCAAAGTAAATGCGAGCCAGCGCTATGCCACCAATAGTGTCACGGGTGCGCTGTTTCGCGATGTGTGCCGCGAAGCGGACGTGCCGGTGCAGTCGTTTGTGACGCGGGCGGATATGGGCTGCGGAAGCACGATTGGCCCGATTACCGCGACGGAGTTAGGCGTACCCACGATTGACGTTGGGGTACCCCAGTGGGCGATGCACTCAATTCGGGAAACAGCGGGCACGAAAGATGTCGATTACCTAACCCGCGCGCTAACGCTGTTTTTAAACCGCGCTACCTTGAGTTAGCACTAGGCCAGTTGCACTAGAGGGTTTAAAAACAAAAAAGCCCGCTGACAGAGTCAGCGGGCTTTTCAGTAAGCTTTGGTGGCTACGCCCTGATTTGAACAGGGGACCCCATCATTATGAGTGATGTGCTCTAACCAGCTGAGCTACGTAGCCTTTCAACGGGGGCGAATGATACTGATAACACTGGTTTTAGTCAATGTTTTATTGCTGAGAATGTTGGCGTGGCCGTTTATACGTTAAACCGGAAATGCACCACATCGCCGTCTTTAACAATGTACTCCTTGCCTTCCAGGCGCCACTTGCCAGCATCTTTAGCGCCTTGCTCGCCATTTAGCGAGACAAAATCGTCATAGCCGACGACTTCGGCGCGGATAAAGCCTTTTTGGAAGTCGGTGTGGATAACGCCTGCCGCTTCAGGCGCCGTCGCGCCCTCTTTGACTGTCCAAGCACGAACTTCTTTAACACCGGCGGTGAAGTAGGTTTGCAGGCCCAGTAGTGAATAACCCGCACGAATCACGCGATCAAGGCCGGGCTCTTCCATGCCCATCTCGGTTAAGAACATGGAGCGCTCTTCGTCGTCCAGTTCAGCGATTTCGGCTTCCAGCTGGTTGCACACCGGCACCACTAGCGCGCCTTCCTCAGCGGCGATTTCATTAACAATATCCAGGTAGGGATTGTTCTCGAAACCGTCTTCGTTGACGTTAGCAATGTACATGGTCGGTTTCAGGGTCAAAAAGCCAAAGCTCTTAACCTGACGTTGCTCTTCTTCACTCAGGCCGAAGCTGCGTAGCGGCAGGCCTTCCGCAACGTGGGGCTGAATGCGGTCAAGAATCGCCTTAGTGGCAATGGCGTCTTTATCGCCGCCTTTGACTGAACGGAGCAGTCGTTGGCTGGCTTTCTCGACGGTATCAAGGTCCGCGAGCGCCAACTCTAAATTAATTGTTTCGATATCTGCGCGCGGGTCGACCTGGTTGGCCACGTGGATAACGTTGTCGTTATCGAAGCAGCGCACCACATGGGCAATCGCCTGGGTTTCACGAATATTGGCCAGGAATTTATTACCCAGCCCTTCGCCTTTGGAAGCCCCGGCGACCAGGCCTGCAATGTCGACGAACTCCATAGTGGTCGGCAGTGTTTTCTGCGGCTTGACGATCTCGGCGAGCTTATCAAGGCGCGGGTCAGGCATCGGAACGATACCGACGTTCGGCTCAATGGTGCAGAAAGGGAAGTTCTCTGCATCGATGCCTGACTTCGTCAGCGCATTAAACAGTGTGGACTTGCCGACGTTGGGCAGACCGACGATGCCGCAATTGAAACCCATAAAATGTTCCTGAGAATAAGGTGGTAGGGCGTGAAATAACCGCCATTCTACGAAATGTGCTAGCCGTCAGCTACCGGCGTCATTAACCAGTTAGCGACGGACTCTATTCTGGCTTAAGGCTGTGTAACTGGTTCATGGCTTTGGCCCAGTCACCTGCAAGCGCTAGGGGAAGTGTGGTGACACACTCATCCAGGGCGCGAACAATGGCTTCCTGCTCAGCTTTGCCAGGGCGTCCCAGTACATAATTGGTGACCTGCCGCGCCTCACCTGGGTGGCCAATGCCAATCCTCACCCGGTGAAACTGTTTCTGATTACCTAACGCGCTGATGATGTCGCGCAGACCGTTGTGGCCACCATGTCCGCCAGCGGTTTTATAGCGTGCCTGCCCCGGGGGAAGGTCGAGCTCATCGTGGGCGACCAGCAAATTTTCGGGAGTGAGTTTAAAAAACTGGCACAGGGCAGCGACCGAAGCGCCGCTGCGGTTCATAAAGGTAGCAGGGTTGAGCAGATGGAGCTCATGGTCCCCAAGGCGTACTTTGGCGTAATGGCCGAGAAACTTTTTCTCTGGACGCAGTTCAGCATGGGCGCTGCGCGCAATGGCATCTACCAGCCAGAAACCAGCATTATGGCGCGTGGCGGCATACTCTGCGCCGGGGTTACCTAATCCAATAATGGCCGTTACCTGGCTCATCTTCCCACCTCATACCAACTTCCAGAAGAAATTTTCGACGTTGTGTCAGCGCTGGCCCTAAAAAAAATCAAGCGCCGAGGCGCTTGATTCTAACTGCATATTAGCATCACTAGAGCCATGTAGGCATGGCCCTAGCAGGATGCTTAATAGGAGTGCTTACTCGGCGCTGGAATCTGCTTCGCCTTCGCTTTCACCGTCTTCGTCTTCTGTAGCACGTACCTTCACTTTGGTGACGCTGAGTACGGCATTGTCGTGCTCTTCACCGTGGGATAGGTCAACAGAGGTGACGCCAGCCGGCAGGGTAAGGTCAGACAGGTGCAACGTGGTGCCGATTTCGAGCGCGCTAATATCGACTTCAAGATAGTCAGGCAGGTCTTTCGGCAAGCAGCTGATGGCGACTTCGTTGGCCAGTACGTGCAGTTCACCGCCCTGATCTTTAATGCCTACACAGCTCTCTTCACCGGTCACGTGCAGCGGCACATTCATGGTGATTTCGTGAGCAGCATCAACACGCAGGAAGTCGGCGTGGGTCAGCAGTGGCTTAAACGGGTGACGCTGCAGATCACGAACAACGACTTGCTCTTCTTTACCTTCGATCACCAATGTGATGACCGAGGAGAAGAAAACCTCGTCTTCAATCGCTTTGTAGAAAGAGGTTTTTTCTACAGAGATAGACTGCGGGCCTTTTTCGCCACCGTATACAACGGCGGGCACTTGTTGGTTCGCACGACGCAGGCGGCGGCTCGCACCTTTCCCCAGGTCGTTACGAACGCTGGCTTTCAGGATAAAATCAGACATGGAATTGCCTCTTAGTTTAAGTAAGGAAGACGCCGCCGACCGCGACCAGACAGGCGGCGTTTCCGGGCCCCAAAAGGGGGCTGTATCGTCAAGCGATTAGTGGAACATCGCGCTGACAGATTCTTCGTTGCTGACCCTGCGAATGGCTTCCGCGATCAGGCCGGCAACGCTCAACTGGCGAATTTTTCCGCTACGACGGGCAACGTCAGCCAGCGGGATGGTGTCGGTCACCACCACTTCATCCAGTACGGAGTTGGTAATGTTATCAACGGCTGGGCCGGATAGAATCGGATGTGTCGCATAGGCCACTACGCGCTTGGCGCCGCGATCTTTAAGCGCTTCACCGGCTTTGCACAAGGTGCCAGCGGTATCGATCATGTCGTCAACCACGACACAGGTGCGATCTTCAATTTCACCGATAATATGCATTACCTGGGCTTGGTTAGCCTGGGGGCGACGCTTATCAATGATGGCGAGGTCAGCGTTTAACTGTTTGGCGATGGCGCGTGCACGCACAACGCCACCCACATCTGGAGAAACAACGACGAGGTCACTGTAATTTTGACGCTCGATGTCATCCAGCAGGATGGGCGAGCCGTAGACGTTGTCGACCGGGACATCAAAGAAGCCCTGGATTTGATCGGCGTGCAGGTCCATGGTCATCACACGGTCAACGCCCGCTTTAACCATCATGTCGGCAACGACTTTGGCGGAGATGGGGACGCGTGCAGAGCGCACCCGGCGATCCTGGCGTGCATAACCAAAATACGGCAATACGGCAGTAATGCGAGCTGCAGAGGCGCGGCGCAAGGCGTCGACCATCAGAATCAGCTCCATTAGATTGTCGTTTGTCGGTGCGCAGGTAGACTGCAGGATGAAGACATCCTTACCGCGCACGTTCTCATTGATCTCGACTGCGATTTCGCCGTCGCTGAACTGACCCACCGTAGCATTACCCATACGGCTGTCTAAGCTCTCGGCAATTTTTTGAGCGAGTGCCGGGTTAGCATTCCCGGCGAAAACCATCAATTTTGACACGCGCAGCCACCTTTGCAGTGTTAAGAATCAGGGGAGAAAACGCAGATCATGCCTAGGCCAAAGTGGGCAAATAAATTGGCTGGGGTACCAGGATTCGAACCTGGGAATGCCGATACCAAAAACCGGTGCCTTACCACTTGGCGATACCCCAACAAAGACCTATTGCGACGGCCCGGCGTTTTCAACTGCCCAGAGCGGTACTATAAACTGCCCAGAGCGGTACTAAAAAATTGCCCAGAGCAGGGCTAATAATAGCCCAGAGCATCATGTAGGGGAGAGGTGTTGAGTCCGCGTGCTACCCATGTCGGCCAACGCTGCTCTGCTAATTGCGCGATGGCCTGTGCCGCTTGCTGCGTTGCAAAACCAGCAAACAAACAAGCGCCCGTGCCGGTAAGCCGGCTGGGTGCGTGCTGTGCAAGCCAGAAAAGCGCTTCCGCAATGGGCGGATAGCGTTCTTTTACTACGGCTTCACAGTCGTTGCGCCACTCCGACGCTCCCCCCTGCAGTGCGCGCGCCATAGTAATGGGGCGGCTGTCACGTGTCAATTGCGGGTCCTGGAAGACCCCAGGCGTAGAGACGCTAATCCCAGGGTGGATAATCACGAACCATGGCGTATCGAGCGTTACCGCCGTGAGCTGCTCGCCAACCCCTTCGGCCCAAGCGCTCTGGCCATGGACAAAAACAGGTACATCGGCGCCAAGTTCTAGCCCCAGGTGGGCTAATTCATCAAGCGGTAGGTTGAGCTGCCAAAGGTTATTAAGTCCTACCAAAACGGTGGCAGCGTTAGAACTGCCGCCGCCCAGGCCGCCGCCCATGGGCAGCTGCTTATCGATAGCCAGCGTGACACCTAAATGGGTGCCGCTGTGGCGCTGTAAAAGGCGCGCGGCGCGCACAACCAGGTTGTCATCGTGGCGAACGCCTTCCACCTCACTGGTTAAGTGAATCTCGCCATCATTACGTGGCGTGAAAGCGAGGTGGTCACATAGATCGACGAACTGAAAGAGCGTTTGCAGCGAGTGGTAGCCGTCTTCACGACGGCCCACAATATGCAGCATGCGGTTAAGCTTAGCCGGTGAGGGGAGTGTTAACGACGCGTCCATAACAACGGTTACCTTACCTTTTTGTTTGCCTTACTCGTCGTTGGCTTGCCATTGGTTAACCACTAGCGTGATGCGAACATCGTCGTAGTTCATAACTAAGCGGCGGGGTAGCCACATATCTTCAACTTGCTCCCAGTCGCGGTAGTCGATTTCCCAGCCGTCTTGAGATAGGTGGCTTGGGTAGCCCAGCTCATCAGTTTCTAGCTGGTAACTATCATGCTCACCGGGTAAACCACGTACCCAGTCCGGCATAGCGCTGACCGGCAGTGCCCAGCCAAGCTGCTCTTCCATTAAGGCTTCTGGCGTTTCTGCTTCAAAGCGCCCGTCGCTATTGGAGAGTGAAAAGCGCCCCTCGCGTCCTTCAAGTACATTGCGCCCGCCGCCAAAAGGGCCGCTGATCAGCATGCGGAAATAGTGAGGGGTCTGATTCCAGTCAAGGTTGGCGCTGACGTTCTCTTGGGGCGTGCGTAGGCCTGCTTTGCCGACCAGCGTCCAGGTATCAAACGCTTCTACATCTGCCTGCTGACGTTCCCACTGGCCTGCTTGGCGGCCACTTTCATCCATGGGGCCCTGAGAGGCACACCCAGCGAGTAAGAGAGCGGTAAGGCCGGCAAGCCAGAGGCGCGAAGAGTGGCGGGTTAGTGGCCGGCGGGGCGAAGGGGACGTCAGTGTCAACATAAACAGGCTCCATGTCAGAGAAGAGTGAACGGTTAAACAGTCAGGGTAGCATTATTAATAGCTACCCTTATTAATAGCTACCCTTATTAATAGCTACCCTTATGAATAGCTACCCTTGCATTTAGAAGGTGACGGTTAGGGTGTTCCTGAGGGGGTTAGTTCAGGGAGGCGCTTGAGCAGGTCATCAATCAGCGGGTGCTGGTCTGTGCGCTGCATAATTTGCTGGACCAACTGGCGCGCCTGTTCATTGCGCCCTAGTGCCTGCAATACCTCTGCTAAATGGGCGGCGACTTCCTGATCGGGCAATTGCATATAGGCGCTTTCAAGCCAGCCAAGTGCTTCTTCCGGCTGGCCTAGCCGAAAATAGACCCAGCCCATGCTGTCGAGAACGGCCGGATTGTCAGGGTCGGCTTCGTAGGCGCGTTCAATCAGGTCAAACGCTTCTTCCAGGCGCCCTGGTAAATTGAGATCGGCCAGGGTGTAGCCTAACGCATTGAGTGCTTCGGCATTATTAGGGTCGGTGTCCAGCACTTGGCGTAAATCCTGTTCCATGCCCGCTACGTCTCCCGCTTCCCAGCGGCGCATGGCACGCATATAGAGTAGCGCAGGGTCATCAGGGGTGCGGGAGATTTCGCGGTCTAACAAGGCGTTGGCGTCTGGTTGTTGGCCGAGTTCATCTAATAGCTGCACTTCGAGCATGACCAGCTCGCTAAAGTAGCTATCGAAACGCATTCGCTCAATTTTTAGGAAGGCACGGGCATCAAGCAAGCGGTCTGCTTTGATTAGCAACTGCGCCGCGGCCGCGCGCGCTGGCAGAAATTCATCACCCTCAGTGACTTGGCGGTAATAAAGCAGAGCGTTGTCAGTATCACCTTGCTCTTGGGTAATCATGCCGAGCAAGAAGTACGCTAAGTTGGGTGCCTCGGGTTGCCCCATCAGTGGCAGTAGTAAGCGTTGTGCTGGCGCCGGGTGCCCCTCTTCCAGATAGAGTTGGGCCAGCGATAAGCGCAGATCCTGATTGCCGCCGTGGCTTGCGAGTAGCGCATCGGTTTGAATTTCAGCGGCACTAATATTGTTAAGGCGGATTTCCGCCTGGGCCAATAGCAAGACAAAGCGTACGTCGTCAGGTGCTAGTTCCAGGCCTTGTTGAGCCGCGTGCTGAGCGGTCGGGTAATCCTCAACCTCCAGTGCCAAGCGCGCTTTCACTAACCATAATTGAGCGGACTCGGGGTCGAGTAATTCGGCTTGAGCAAGCCGCCGCTGGGCAAGTTCGCTGTCGCCAAGAGTGGTCTCTATCAAGGCCGTGCCTATCAATACATCGTTATGATGCGCTAACTGGTCGGCGTTGGGGCGGGCCAGGTGTTCGTGCAGTTGCTCAGCAATTAAGCTTAATGGTCCCTGTTCAGCCACTGCAATCTCAGCAAAGGCGGTTATATCCCCATGGCCGCCAGCTTCAGCAATAGCTAAGCGCTGCTCAAGGCTGTCGAGCCAATCACCGCGCTGCAATGAAAACGCCGCCAGCAGGCGATTGGGGGCTTCTGCTTGAGGAGCCAGCTCACGCCAGCGCAGCGCAGAAGCCTCTATCAATGAGGCTTCATTGCCAAAGCGGGCGGCGAAGGTAGCACGCTCGGCAAGGGCCGGTTCGTGATAGCGTTGCGCCGCTTCTAAATAGCCTTTGCT